>NZ_DASVLT010000022.1:0-48911 GCF_036384735.1 Bdellovibrio sp.
TGGAGAAGAATTTTTGCATTTCTGATTGATCAAGTCTTCATCCTATTTTTCTATTTGCCATTCGCGAAGACATTTTTAGATGTGTTTTTTTCAGATGAAGAAGTGATGATCTCTTTGCCAAAATTACTTGTATTGTTCTTAGTTCCAGCGTTGTACGAGTTTGTGTTCTTGATGATCCTGCAAGCAACACCGGGGAAATGGCTTTTAAACATGAAAGTGGTTCCCTCAAACAACCCTTATCAAGAGTTGCCAGTTTCATCTTGTATTCTTCGTCCGTTAGTGGGGCGTCTGACGTTCTTTTTTAGTTGGGCAATTTATGCGTTGGCATTCTTCCGATATGATCGCACGCACTTGGCTGACTGGGTTGCTGAAACGCGCTTGATTCAGTTTATTCCAAGGGATTCACGGCCTAAAATTCGTTGGATCTTGGGAAGTTTTCTTATCGTCTGCTATGTTTATGAAGGGCTGGATTATTCGACGGTGATTTTGCAAAGCATTGATTGGTCGAAAAAACAGGTTGAGCTTCGTTCTTTGATGGAAGTTTCCAATATGGCGGATATTCAGTTCGAAGGGGATGAGGATCTTTAAGCTTTAAAGCGCTTAAACAGGGTTGTCATCATCACAAGATCCACATCGGCTTCGCCAGCCAAGGCGTTGTCGCGAAGATGTTCAATAGCAACCTTGGGCATGACGGCCGCACGACTGTCTTGTAAGGCAGTTGCCTCGTGGAATTGATAGGCGATAGCCAAAAGTTTTCCTGCTGGAGTCAAATCGGCCGCGACCAAGCCCTTTGGAAACCCTTTGCCGCGTAAATTTTCACGATGTTGACCAATGGCATCCGAGATCTCTTGCGAGATGGGAACTTTCTTGGCTTTTACCATCACGATCGAACGATCGGGATAGCGTTTGTATTCAATCAGCTCTTCGGGGTTTAAATCTTTGAAATGTTTTGCCCCGGCAGAAACGGGAAGTTGAGCCAAGCCAATGTTGTGAAGCAGTCCTGCGACGGCCATGGCTTCGCGCTTTTCTGCGGGCCAATCAAGCAATTGCGCAAAGTAAGCCGCATAAGCCGCGACACAAATGCAATCATGATAATAGCTGCGGGTGTTGCCGGCATAACGGCAGACCTCATCATAGATTGCGGTCGGTTCTAATGTCTTATTTAGTTCGAGGTCTGTGATAATGGATTTACACTTTTCGTAAATCACTTTGCCTTCAGAATAATCTGTCGAGGCTCCATTTAGGAACTGTCCCATGAATTCATAGATCGTTTTCATCGAACGATGAAACTTTTCAGTCATGGAAATTGGAAATGGAACATTGCGCATACTCATCACCGTGCGTGCGTACTCGAAGAATTCCTTCATTTGGGTTTTCTTCACGTACATTTGCTGGCGCAGGTTTTTGAACTTTTCAACTTGGCGTTGATCGATCACATCACCGGCGCGACGTAAAACCACCGAACGATGGTTGGCGGGCAGGTGTACATAGACATCAAAATTAATATTGATATCAGCTTCAATGTCGCGCAGATCTACCGGCATTAAAGCCGTGATAGGGATGTTGTCACCTTCCATCTCGATGGGTGCTAATTGTAGAACCATGTCCGAGATGAACTCGCGGTCGAAGTTGATGTGCATGACTTCATCAGCACCATTTTTTTTGACGACACTAAAATCCAAGGGCGTTTCGGAAGAATGCAGTACGATCACAGGGCAATCAGGATAGTTCATCTTGGTAGACTGAACCCACTCATTGGTTTTCTGTGTGCCATCAAGACCGTCAATAAGAGCCAGGATAGGTTTAAAATCGCCGTTGGAAGTGTTTTCGATGATCGCGTCGGCAGAAGAAAAAAACTGAAGTTTATATGGGTAATAGCCCTTCAGGATCAACTTGATGGTTTCAAGGAAGCTCTCTCGAGAGCTTCCGATGATCACATCAACAGTCTTTCCTGAAGTCGATGACATTATTGCACCGTGATCTCCACATAAAAGGTGGAGCTATTCGGCAAATTAAAAGGAATCACCAGAGTGGCGCCTTTATCTGCCTGAGTGATCTTGAAATCCCCGGCGATGACAGTCGGGATAGCCATTTCAAAGTTATAACCAAGCTGATTTAACGTCGTCTTTGCAGAGCCGTAAATCATATTAGTCATTTCTCCGACGGCATCAGACACTTCACCGTTAATCTCGGTGTATTTTTCGCCCAGCATATTTTCCAGAATATGGAAGATGCTGTCTTTACCATAAGAGATCAAAAGAGTGCCTTTAAGAGGTGGCGCAACCATACCAACCATACCCGCGATTTCACCTTTTAATACGAACTGAGGTTCGATGAAGGGTTTGCCCGGAGTGGCGTCAGTTTGAGCCATTGTTTTTAAGGTCTTAATAACCCCATCTACGAAGGCGTTAATCAAACGCTTGTCGAATAGGGGATTGAGTGCTTCCACTTTGGGTGCAGCTGACATTGTCTTCTCCTAAGAATTATTAAGACGCTTTAGATTGTGCCGATGGATTGTGCTTAGCCCATACGCGTTCCATCTTGCCTTTCAATGTTGGGGAGTTGAATGGCTTTACCACGTAGTCAGAAACGCCAGCTTTTGCCGCTTCTAAAATGTGTTTTTGCTCAGATTCAGCTGTCACCAACATGAATGGAGTGGATTTAAAGCGAGGGTCTGCCTTGCAGGCCTTTAGAAGGTCGATACCTTGCATGCCCGGCATATTCCAGTCAGAGATGATAAATTCGTAAGGCTTACCTGCGTCATGAGCGGCTTGGATCATTGGTAAAGCTGTTTTACCGTCATCCGCCTCTTCTACGTTAGTATAGCCTAGCTCATTTAGGACTTTTTTAATGATCTTTCGCATAGTTGCGAAGTCATCCACTACTAAAAACTTCGTTGTATTTGGAAACATAATATCTCCTGAAAAGTTATCGATATGTAAAATCCTCATGCTTATCGGTCTAGTTTTTTAAAACTAGAGTCCAAAGCTATTGCGAAATGCGGAAATTATGTCAGACTTTATTACAGGTGGTCGTGCTACTTTTGGACATGAGTCCTGGGTAGCAGTGAAGGTTTAGGATAAAAAACTAAAAACATTTTAGCGGGAGGGAGCAAGGATGCTCAGAGATGTCCTCATTCAAAAAGGTCTTTCAAATAGAGAGGCAGAAGTTGCTGAACTTGTGTCTAAAGGCTTGTCCAACAAGGAAGTTGCGAACCAGCTTTTTGTAACTGAGAAAACAGTTAAATTTCACCTCACTAATATCTACAAAAAAATGAATGTGAAGTCGCGTGCACAATTGATCGTATGGTGCTTGCCTCACCTTGGTTTCGTTGAAAGCGAAATTCGCGCTGAAAACAACAACCAAAGTGCAGCTGCTACGACTGCATTCAATAACAATGCAACTCAGACAATCCCAGCGGGATCTGCGACAGTTGCAGGCGCAACAACTCTTCCAGGTGGCGGTATGAACCGTAATGGTAACTCCGACATCGGTATGGGTGGTATCTAAGTCCGCCTCTGCTCTGACGAAGTCAGAGTGTAGACAGGTTGACTGGATCTCCTCATAAGGGGTTTAATGAAGGCACAGTTGAAAGACTGTGCCTTTACTTTTTGCACTTCGACTTCGTCGGAGTATTGAAGTCTATCTGGTGTTTTTAGTTATAGACAAATGAATGGGACCGCTGAATGGCAACTAAGATTTCAAAACCTGTTTCTGCATCTCAAGTTGTTATGACTGAATTGGTGCTTCCCTCCCACACGAACGCCTTGGGGTCTGTCTTCGGCGGAACGATCATGTCATGGATCGATATCGCTGCTGCCATCGCTGCTCAACGCCACTCGAACAAAGAGGTGGTCACGGCCAGTATTGATCGCCTGGATTTCGTGGCTCCGGTCTACAAGGGCTGGGTTGTGAATCTTCATGCCAGTGTTAATTTCGTCTCTAAAACATCGATGGAAGTCGGTGTTCGCGTCGATGCGGAAAATCCAAAAACAGGGGAGACATTCCACACTGCTTCCGCCTACACAACTTTCGTTGCGTTGGGTTCTAATGGCAAGCCGACTGAAATTCCTGGTTTACTCTTAGAAACTGAGGATGAGAAGCGTCGTTATGAAGAAGCGCAAGTGCGCCGCGCGGGTCGTTTGAAGAATCGCAATAAGCCAACAACTTAATTTTATTCTTTAAGTGTAGGGCAGATGTTTTCGAGCCACTTCATGGCAACATCAGCTTGTTTTGTCAGGGAGCTGCCTTCGGGGCGCCCCATGCTATCACTCGTTTTTATTTCTTGTCGTACTTTTGCGCAATTTTCAGTGGTGATTTTTTTATCATGGGAAAGTTTGAAAACCGGTTCTAACGTATAGTACAGAACCGTCACTTCGTGCTCGGCTTTTCCGCCTTGAAGAGGATCCTGTTTTTCGTATTGATCCATAGTGGACTTCAAGGATTTCTCGAGGTCTTGAATTGCTGAAGTTTTTTTTGAGTTTAAAAGCGTTTCTGATTCGGTATAAAAATCATCCACTGTCTTTAACTTCGCCGCGTAGATCATTGGTGAAATTGAGAGAATAAGGGTAAGAATTAATGACTTACGCATAAATCACCTCGTAAGTCATTGGCTGTGGCAGGCTTAGGACGATTTAGCTTTTGTAGCAGTTCGCTCATTTTCGTGTTCGTTTGACCCACATAGTTGCTGCTGTTGGAAATCTGTTGAATGGCTTTGGCCGGATTTGTATTGTTGTTCAGACGAAGAATTTTAATCAAAGTCTTTGCTTGAACCGGTCCGCCGGGGCCGTAAGCCACCAATGTCAGAGTATTGACCAACTCTTTATTTTTCATAAGTTGTTCTGCGTTGCGATCTTTTAAAGTGTCTTTGATAAAATGATCGCGGGCATAGATATAATAGCCTAAACCATAAACTAAACTTCGCGCGACGCCGTCACCAACAGACACCCAAGAGCAATAGTTTTTGCGAGAGCCTGGTGCTGGTGGGGGTTCTTTCAACTCTTTCTCGATCACTTTTTTGAAGGGTGCACAGGCAGGATTTGTGCTTGTCATAAGGTTGTCCAAAATATAGTGGGCATTGCCTTGATTGTAGGTATATCTAACTCGGCCATTTTTAAACTTTGTGGTCTCAGTCCAACCTGCAATTTCATTCACTGGGTCCGACGTAAGCTGGCCAATGCCCACGCCGCCGATATAGCCCAGGTAAAAGTTAAAGCCTGTTTCATTATTGATTTTTTTTAGAATGAAACGCGGATCAATAGGATCTTCCGGAGGCGACATGCAGCTCATGGCTTGGTTCACTGCAAACTGAATAAAACCAAAAGTTTTTTCGTTGATACAAGCAGCGCCATCTTTAGAATTATCAAACGGCACAGGTTTGCCTTTGGGGCATGTATAGCCCGTGCTTCCGACCTCACGTTGAAGTGATGCTTTGATGCACTCCGGTTTGATTTTGGAAATAGCTAAGACGTTGTTGGTGACCTTTGAAAGATCTGCGGCTGTCTTCTTAGAGTTATCAACAGGTGGGCAGCCATTCTTTCCCAGGGACGCAAGGTAAGCCTTGGTTAATGGATCGTGAGCCATGAGCAGGGCATTATTGATCCCTTGGTTTTGAGCAATGCCTCGAGATCCATCCGGATCATTCACGCAAGCCACCTGAGCAAAGCTAGGATTTGCAAAAAGGATGGCTAAAACAATATAAGACAAAAACGCGAAGATCTGCATCAAGAGGCCTATCGGTCTCTTGGTCGAGCTTCTTAAAAAGTTAGGATGGATTTTAGATAAAGGTCCAGCTGCTTTGTGTTCCATAAAGCAGCTTCGTTTCTTTGTGAGTCAAATCGACTTCGCAAAAGTGAAAACCGATCTATTTAACAAGATAATCTTTCCACCGAGTCAACAGCGATGGAGTCATCTGCGTGTAACAAACGGTTCCCTCGGTGGCTGTTTCTTTACGAATGATTTGCGCTTCACGACCCAAATCAAAGATTTTGTATTCTTCAGCACGTGGAAAGTACAGTTGTACATCGGTTTGCATTTCGCTCACGATCTGCGCCATCAAACGTTTGAGTTGTTCGATGCCTTGACCAGTCAATGCGCTGACAAATACACGAGGATACTGTTTCACTCTAAATTGTCTTTCTAAAGGTGCGATATCGCTCTTGTTAAAGACATGGATGATTTTCTTATCTTGCCAGTTGAATTCGCGAATCAGCTCTTCAACGACTTCAATTTGTCGTTCCATATTTGGTGAAGACAAATCAACTACGTGAAGAAGGACATCGGCTTCCGCTGACTCTTCAAGTGTTGCTTTAAAGGCTTCAATCAATTGAGTCGGCAATTTTCTGATGAATCCAACCGTATCTGTTACAACGGCAGGTGGTCCGTCGGGCAAAAAGATTTTACGAGTAGTAGGATCCAAGGTTGCAAAGACTTGGTTCTTCGCCATGACTTGGGCGCCAGTGAGTTTATTTAAAAGCGAACTTTTTCCAGAGTTCGTATAACCAATCAGAGCAAACGATGGGATTTCGTGACGGCGACGGGATTGTCTATGTTGCGCGCGGTTTTTGCGAACACCTTCAAGTTTTTCTTTAATCAAGGCCACGCGTTCACGGATTCGACGACGGTCATTCTCGAGGGCTGTTTCGCCAGGACCTCTGGTGCCGATACCACCACCTTGACGGGATAAGGATTCAAGCCAAGCGCCAACCATGCGGGGCATTTGATCTAGAAGTTGTGCAAGTTCCACTTGAAGTTTTCCCTCAAATGTTTGCGCACGTTGAGCGAAGATATCTAAAATCAGCTGATTGCGATCGATCACACGAGCTTTCACAATTTGCTGTAAGTTTCTTTGTTGAACGCCGGAAAGTTGGTGATCCATGATGACTAAGTTTGCACCGCTATCACGAACCATCTCGGCCACTTCCTCCACTTTTCCAGAACCGATCAAGGTCGCCGGATTCCAGGTGGGAAGAACTTGAATAATAGAACCGACAACTTCTCCGCCAGCGGCAGACACAAGTTCTTCAAGTTCCAACAAGTTTTCTTTGATTTCAGTAAGAGGCTCGGTCTTCAGACCAACACCGATGACAATGGTTCTATCGTGGGCTTTAACTTGGGCTTGATTAGTCAAATCTAGCAACCCTCCATTAGTCTTATTGTAGCACCGTCGTAGGGGCGGTCAAAGGCTTTTCTGCACCCTGTTCCGTCAGAGTAGGCTATCTCTGTTATTTTTCTGCAAAGATATAGGGACGCATGCAGATTGCTTTAGAAGCAGGCCCCTGTGAAGGACCTGCTGCTTGCATACCGATTATTTCTTTTGTCGTGCTTTTAAAACACTGGAAATGAATTGTGCTTCCAAAGCCGTAAATACGACTGAATTCACAATGCCATCGACGGTGGTTGTGCGTTGTAAAACATTCGACGATCTGCGAACCCCTGTTAGGAAGGGTCCGATAACTTCGACTTTGCCCACTTGTTGGATCAACTTATAGCAGATGTTGGCCGCTTCCAAATTCGGGAAGATCAAAACGTTTGCACCGCCTTTAAGATCAGAGAACGGGAACAAGCGCTCCATGATTTCCGGATTTACAGCCGTGTCTGCCTGCATGTCACCATCAACCATCAAACCAGGACGAAGTTTGCGCACAAGCTCGGCCGCTTTCTTCATTTTGCATGGAGTACCTTCAGAGCCGCTGAAGTTTGAGTAACTTAACATTGCAACTTTTGGTTCGATACCGAAGTACTCGACAATCTTTGATGCTTGCAAAGCGATTTGCGCGCATTGTTCAGCTGTCGGGTTGAAGTTCACTGTGGTATCAGCAAGAACCAAGAACTTATCTTCAAGCAAGATGAAGTTTAAACCCGCAGGAACTCCGCCTTGATAAACACCCACAGTTTGTAAAATAGGACGAACGGCATCGGCGTAATTGATAGAGGCGCCATTTACAACCCCATCGGCATCACCCATCATCACCATCATGGCAGCAAAATAGCTTGGATCTGCCATCAGGCGCTCGGCCTCGCGCATGTTCACGCCCTTGCGTTGACGAAGGGAATAAAGCTTCTCAACATAAGAGAAATATTTTGGATACGCGGATGGATGAATCACTGGCACATCTTTCAGTGATGGAATATCCAAGGCCGCGATTTTTTCTTTTACGCGCTCAGGGTAACCAAGCAAGATCGGTTGGCAGATTTTCTCGTCCACCAAAGTCGCCAAGGCTTTTAAAACCTTTGTGCTTGTTCCTTCCGGGAACACGATGCGCGGAAGAATTCCGCCGGGAGCTTGTGCATTTGAATGAACGCGGTTGATTGCAGAACGAATGAAAACTTTTGAAGGTCCTTGTAGAGCTTCCAAGCTTTCGCGATACAAGTGCCAATCTTCGATAGGGCGAGTGGCAACGCCGGTTTCCATCGCAGCTTTGGCAACTGCTGGAGCCACCCATAAAAGAACGCGCGTATCGAATGGTTTAGGAATCAAATATTCGCGACCGAATTTAAAGCTTTTGCCACCATAGGTGTCAGAAACTTTATCCGGAACATCTTCACGAGCAAGTTTTGCCAGCGCGTGAACTGCCGCCAATTTCATTTCTTCATTGATCTGAGTAGAACGTGTATCTAAAGCTCCGCGGAAAATAGAAGGGAAACCTAGAACGTTATTCACTTGGTTTGGATAGTCAGAGCGGCCTGTCGCGATAATCGCATCGGGACGTGCCGCGCGCGCTTTATCTGGAAGGATTTCTGGCTCTGGATTAGCCATGGCAAAAATAATAGGATCTTTTGCCATATCTTTTAGCATTTCCGGAGTCAGTGCACCCGCAACAGAAAGACCCACGAACACATCAGCACCACGCAAAGCTTCAGACAATGTCCGAGCTTCTGTATCAGCTGCGAAGTGTTCTTTGTATTTGTTCATGCCCGCAGTGCGACCTTTATAGATCACACCTTGAGAGTCACACATAATGATGTTTTCACGACGAGCACCTAAAGAGATGAAAATCTTCGCACACGAATTTGCAGAAGCACCAGCACCATTCACAACGATGCGGATGTCCTGCATTTTGCGATTGGTGATAGAAACAGCATTCATCAAAGCCGCTCCAGATACGATCGCTGTTCCGTGTTGGTCATCGTGGAAAACAGGGATCTTCATTTCCTTTTTTAGGCGCTCTTCAATTTCAAAACACTCTGGCGCTTTGATGTCTTCTAAATTGATACCACCGAATGTTGGTTCCAAGGTGCGAACAGCATTGCAGAAAGTGTCTACGTCGTTCGCAGCCACTTCGATGTCGAAAACATCGATGCCGGCGAATTGCTTGAACAGAATTCCCTTACCTTCCATCACAGGTTTTGAAGCGTGAGGACCGATATTTCCCAGCCCTAAAACGGCCGTGCCGTTAGAGATAACGGCAACTAAATTTCCCTTCGCAGTGTAGTCGTATATTTTCGAAGCGTCTTTAGCGATCTCTTTACATGGAGCTGCCACCCCTGGTGAGTACGCAAGGGAGAGATCTTTTTCAGAGTTACAAGGCTTTGAAGAGATGACTTCAATCTTACCGGGCTTGCCGCGTTGGTGATAGGCCAAGGCCTCTTGATCTAGATTGTTGCCGGCTTTAGTTTCGGTTTTTGATTCCAAAAAAACTCCTTTTAAATTCTTGCATTCCGGTTCCTGTGGATGTGGGGACGAGACCCCGATCCTATGGAATGCCCTGGTTTTTACTGCGGCGTCTTTTTCGAAATTTATTCAAACCTTTTACGGGGTTAAGACCTCAGAAAAAACCAGTGCTCTAACTCTACCGGAGGCCCTTTTTAGGGGTCAATAAAAGGTCCATTGGCGCGCAGAGCAATGCTGATTGGCGTCTAAATTGTGTACATGCGGGAAACTTTTGGAACCCCTTGTGCCCAACCTTTAAAGAGCTTTCAAGACCCCTTATAACTACTCTGTGATTTTCCGCGGAGTACCTATGAAACCTCTTAAAATTCTGAGTCTTCTGGTCCTAGCCATCTCCTTTCAATCGAGTGCTTTTGCGGCTTCACTTGAGACAAAGTCTTTCCATGGAACCATGGGAAGTTTTTCTGTGGTACCGACGGACTCGCAGGCGCTTCCTGGAAAATATTTACGCAAACAAATCACTGATTCTTCAGCTTTTGCAAATCGGGTGGTGGGGCGGTTGGTCTCTACCCAGAGTGATTCCTTGGGAACATGTACTGCGACTTTGATTGGGAATCGATATCTTCTGACCGCAGCTCATTGTGTTTACAACATCGAAAAAAAATCGTGGCCTAACGATTTTAGATTTATCCCAGGGCAGACAAAAGATAAACAGATGCCCTTTGGAATTGCCAGTTGGGACAAGGTCTACATTCATCGCGCCTATTTCGAAAGCACGGCCGCTTCGAATTCATCTCGGTCGTATGAACATGATTACGCAGTTATAGTTTTAAAGGACAAAATCGGTGATCGATTAGGTTGGATGGGTGTGGCTTCAGTCACGGATTCTAGTCTTGCCGTTTCAGGAGGCATGTCAGGATATCCGTCGGATAAAGAGCGTGCCACTTTATGGAGTGTTGCATGTCCTATGGTCGTGCAGGGGAATCAATGGATGTTTCAGTGTGACGCCTTTCAAGGAATGTCGGGAAGTGCTTTGCACGCTGCGAACGCCAATGGTGAGGAAAAAATTCTGGGCGTTTTTGACTGGGTTCAAGAGAACAAGGATGGTGTCAATGGTGGTGTTGTCATTGATGATGCCATCTTAGCGCAGATCAAATCATGGATAGCTGACGCTCCTGACGCAGACACAGTGACTTATCAAAACAACAATGTTCAAGCTGTTGAAGTCTACATTCGTAACCAGTGTGTGAACTCGGAGAGTGTGAGTGTGGCGTTCTCGTACTTGTCCTTGGATATGCAATGGGTGACATCGAGTCAGTGGGTGAACATTCCCAAAGGGGAGACGCGTAAAATTCTTACGACCTTTACGCAGTCTGAAAGCTTTCACCTATTGGGTTCAAGTAAAGAAGGTTTCACCTGGGGTGGAGATTTTGGGATCTACTTCATGGGGCGTGTAGCGAAATTCAAAACGGTTCCTCTCGACGACGCTTCTCGTGCGAAGGGGATTATGATTTATTCTCTGTCTTGTCCCTAGAGAAATGCTCTTCTGCGACGTAATATTACGTAGGACTCCTTAGCGCGAATATCCCTCATAAATAGAGCTCTATTTCTAATTCACTCAAATACACATAAAATTTTAATGAGATAGAAAACCTAGACCATAGTGATGCCGAAAACACTGCGGGCTAGGTTCTCATTTTCCTCTCTCATTTAATTTGTGAACCTGCCGAAAAGTGCTACGATTTTCAGTGTTTACACAACTTTGCATTTTAGCATTATTGAAGACAGGAGAGTTTATGAAATCACCACGTGACGTCGTTCTCGTCGAAGGCGTGCGCACCCCATTTGCAAAATCAGGAACAAAACTTAAAAAAGTTCATCCTGCTGATTTGGGTAAAGTTGCTCTGAAGCAGTTGATTGCTCAGACAAATTTGGATGTGAATGCCGTTGATGAAGTGATCATCGGTAACACGGGAAATCCTGTCGACTCTGTTAACATCTCTCGTGTTGTGGCTTTGAATGCGGGTATCCCGTTGAAAACATCTGCTTACACAGTTCACAGAAACTGTGCTTCAGCGATGGAATCTATTTCGAACGGTTTTGAAAAAATCAAATCGGGCACGATGGATGTTGTTTTGGCGGGTGGTACAGAAAGCATGTCGCAAATGCCGACGCTTCAACCTAAGAAATTTCAGGATATCTACGAAAAACTTTTCGCAGCGAAAGGTCCGAAACAGGCATTGCCTTTGTTGTGGGCTCTTTTCAAAGCAGACATGAATCAAATCAAAGCTCTTCTTCAAGGCAATATGCGTGATGAATACTTCCCGCAAATCGCCGTGATGCTAGGTCTGACAGATCCTTTTGTTGGAATCAACATGGGGCAAACGGCAGAGATCTTGGCGAAAGAGTGGGGTTTGACTCGCGAGATGCAAGATAAGTTTTCTCTTCGTTCGCATTTGCTTGCAGCAAAAGCCACTAAAGAAGGCCGCATGCGTGAAGAGATGACTCCAGTTTATCTTGCACCTGAATACAAAGAAGTTATTTCTGAAGATATCGGCCCCCGTGAAGGTCAAACAATTGAAGCTCTTGCGAAATTGAAACCGTTCTTTGATAAAGCAACCGGTTCTATCACTGCAGGGAATTCATGCCCGATCACAGACGGGGCGGCGATGGTGCTTTTGATGTCTCGTGAAAAAGCGGAAGCACAAGGTTACAAACCACTTGCGACAATTCGTTCATACGGTTTCGCGGGTCTTGAGCCAGAGCGCATGGGACTTGGCCCAGCATACGCAACTCCGTTGGCATTAAAACGTGCGGGTCTGTCTTTGAAGGACATCGGCTTGGTGGAGTTGAACGAAGCATTTGCGGCACAAGTTATGGCCTGCCAAAAAGCTATGGATTCTGACAAATTCGCTCAAGAAAAACTCGGTCTTTCTTCCAAAGTGGGTGAGATCCATGATGATATCTTGAATGTTAACGGTGGCGCGATTGCTCTTGGACATCCAGTGGGTGCCACAGGCACTCGCATCGTTCTCACTTTGGCTAAAGAGATGAAACGTAGAAATACGCAATTCGGTTTGGCTACTTTGTGCATCGGCGGCGGTCAAGGCGGCGCGATGATTCTCGAAAACGAAGCTTAGAACCGATGAAAATGGCCCGATCGACGGCGTTGTCGGGTCATCTCCTCGCTCCGACGTGCTAATAGCACGCCTGCGCTGCGGGGATAACCCTCCGCCTTGCGCTCGAACCATTTTGATCGGTTCGAGTTGCCCGAGGGATGTAGTACGAATTTTATTTTGTAGTTTTGAAGTTTTAGTTATTTGCAGCTTAGGAGTTTCAGAAGATGTCTATTCAAGAAAGTATTAAGATTGTACCTCAAGGTGATGTTGCAGTAGTTGAGTTTGATCTTGTCGGAGAGAAAGTTAATAAATTTTCAACTCCAGTGATGATGAGATTCAAAGAAGTTTTGGAAGATTTGAAAAAGTCTTCTTACAAAGCGGTGATTTTCAAATCAAATAAGCCAAAGATTTTTATCGCGGGCGCTGATATCGAAGAAATCAAAAGCATGACGACAAAAGATCAATTCGACGCAGCCGTAAAAGGCGGGCAGGACATCATGAATATGGTGGAAGATCTTCCAATGCCAACGTTTGCAGCTGTGAACGGCGCCTGCATGGGCGGTGGTTGTGAGTTCATCATGTCATGTGACTACCGTATCGCTTCTGAAGATTCTTCTACTAAAATTGGTCTTCCAGAAATTCAATTGGGTATCTTGCCGGGGTTCGGCGGAACTCAACGTATGCCTCGTATCATTGGTTTGCAAGCAGCCTTGGATATTATCCTTGCTGGTAAAGCGGTGAACGCAAAAAAGGCTTTGAAAATCGGTCTTGTTGATAAAGTTGTTCATCCAAATCTTTTGGACGATCAAGCAATGAAGTGGGCGAAGGAAGTCATCGCTGCTGGCGGTAAAAAACGTCGCAAAAAATTCCAGCCAAAAGGCGCTGTGAATGTGATTCTTGAAGGTATCGCAAAAGGTATCGTATTCAAGAAAGCCCGTGAGGGCGTGATGAAAGCAACAAAAGGTTTCTATCCAGCGCCTCTTGAAGCTTTATCTGTGATCGAAAAGACATACGGGATGAGCGATCGTGAAGCAGGTCTTCGCATCGAGCGTGAAGGTTTCTGCAAACTTGGTGTGACTGACATTTCGAAAAACCTGATTCACGTTTTCTATTTGACTGAAATGGTCAAAAAACAAAATGGTGTGTCTGGTGTAAATGTGAAACCTAAAGATGTTCAAGCTATGGGTATCCTTGGTGCAGGAACGATGGGTGGCGGTATTGCTTACGTAGCTGCTGACAAAGGTATCCAAGTTCGCATGAAGGACTTGAATACAGATGCTTTGGGCAAAGGTTTGAAACACGCCAGCGACCTATGGATGAAGTTGGTAAAACGTAAATCTATCGATAAATACCAATTTCAACAAAAAATGGACCGCGTATCAGTTTCAACTGACTACTCGGGTTTCAAAAATTTGGATGTGGTTGTAGAGGCCATCGTCGAAGACATGGGCATCAAACAGAAAGTTATCGGTGAGTGCGCAGGTCAAATGCGCTCTGATGCGATCATCGCAACGAATACAAGTTCATTGTCTGTGACAGAGATGTCTAAAGGTCATCCTCGCCCAGAGTATTTCGCCGGTATGCACTTCTTCAATCCAGTGAATAAAATGCCATTGGTTGAAGTTATTCGCGGTGAAAAAACATCGGACGAAACAATTGCGACAATCTACGAATTGACGAAAAAAATGGGCAAAATGCCTGTTGTCGTTAAAGACGGTCCTGGTTTCTTGGTAAACCGTTTGCTTCTTCCCTACATGGCTGAAGCGGCGTTCTTGCTTCAAGAAGGCATGGATATCGCAGTTGTAGATAAAGCCTATGTCAAAGAGTTCGGTATGCCAATGGGCCCATTCGAGTTGATGGACGAAGTCGGTCTTGATGTGTGTTTGAAGGTTCTAAAAATCTTCAAAAAAGCGTTCGGCGATCGTATTGAGCTGGCTCCGTGCATGGAAGCTCTTGGTAATAGCGGTCGTTTGGGTAAAAAGAATGGCAAAGGTTTTTATACTTACACTGAAGACGGCAAGAGGGGTGAGGTGGATCAAACTGTTTACGCCGCACTTGGTTTGGGTGGAAGAACAAATCCCTATGATTCTAAAGAGTGCATCGAACGTGGGGTGTTCGCCATGGTGAACGAATGTTCTTTGGCGTTGCTTGAAGATCATATCGTGGAAATTCCTCAAGAAGTGGATTTGGCGATGATTATGGGAACCGGTTTCCCTCCATTCCGCGGTGGTTTGCTGAAGTATGCAGACTCTCTTGGAACTCAGTACATCGCTGATCAGTTGGCGACATACGCAGCCAGCAGAAAAGCAGCTCGTCTGAAACCAGCAACGCCGCTTACAAATTTGGCAAAAAACAACAGCAAGTTCTATAAGTAACGCGGAAGTGCGCCGCCTGGCGTGTCGGCTGAAGCAGCTTCCCTAGTAACTTAAAAAAAGCCAGAGTGACCCTCTGGCTTTTTTATTTTCATCAGTTGTTTTGCCTTAATGCTTAAGTCTCTGACAAGTCATCATCACTCGCTGCCCACTGGCATACCTCATGGATGTCGTAAAGCTTTCCATCGCAGGATCACGAACCGTGTTTTGATCTAAAACGATAGTGAATGGATTCTCTAAGGTCTTAAAATAAAGGTCGTAATTAAGCGCCATAATTTCACGATTTCCGATCAAGGTGACCTTTGACTTCGACTCGATCATATCAAGGGCATAGAAATGCTCTGAGGGGCCCTTAAATTGCGCCACTACGGTTTCGTTAACTTTGTGAACGTAAAAATCCACGGATGTTGTTCTATCTTCGTTAAGAAGACAGGTTGCAACATTCTCTGATTGATTTAACAGATCATCGATGGCTTGAGGTGCGGCTTTCGCAGTCCATGAAAAGCCAAGTACCGAAACAAGCGGCGCAAGTATAAATGCGATACGCATAGAGTCCTCTTTCCTTGAGATTGATGATTCAGCCTTCGGCCCTGCTGGGCCAAAAGATCTGCCGGCTGCTGCCGTAGGAGATTTACTCTAATTGCGAAGTGCTACGAACTAAAGAATTTTAAAATTTTATTCTGGCAATGCTCAAGTGATCTGGAACCTTTGTGCCATAGACGGAATCAACCAAAGTTTTCGCCGCATGAAAACTCAGTCCCATTCCATGGCCCGAACATCCTGCAATCACATGGATATTTTTGCGCTCAGGAACCTCGCCAATTATCATTTGTCCATCGGGGGAGTAACCCATAATTCCTGACCATTGATAAGCAACACGGGCTTCTTTTCCTAAACGGAAATGAGAACGCACAAAATTCAACAAAGCCTCTTGAATGACAGGAGTTGTATTGTCGGCGTAAGTTTCTTCTTGCTGGGTCGCCAGATTTCTAAATCCACCGATCAACAAATGTCCCGTTGGAAGTTGGCGGAAATAGCAAAGATGTTTAGTCAGATAACAAGGGCCTTTCACGAAAAAAGGCAAAGGTTCGGTCACAAGAATTTGTCCGCGACCGGGGACCACAACGCCTTGGAATTTTTTGAGCACCAACGGAAGATACGCATTCACAGTGACAAGTAATTTTCCTGCAGTGAATGTATCGCGATCTGTTCTGATTTTTACTTGTGAACTCGAATCATCAATATCGAAAACTTCTTGCCCCTCGATAAAATCAACCTTCAATTTTGAACGAAGACGTTGCAAAAGTTTGAAAGGATGAATGTAGCCGTCCCCTGTGTATTGAATGCCACCGATAAAACCTGTGATTCCGTAGTCAGCTTCCATCTCTGCAGGGCTGACTTCATGAACATCGATACCTTGTTCGCGCATAAGCTTGGCAGTGGTTTTGTATTTTTCCCAGTGCTGTTCGCTTGGGGCTACCGTGCAAGAGCCGGTGTGGCGGAAATCCAGTTCGTCGGCAGCATCTTCAATGACATGTTCTAAAAGCAAGTGACGATTGATCTCAGAAAATCTCCAGATATTTGTGGCTTTCTCTGTACCGTAGGTTTCATTTAATTTGATGTAGTGTTCAGTGGATCCCGCCGTTACAAACCCGGCGTTTCTTCCAGAGGCGCCAAAACCTACGCGGTGTTTTTCGATGATGGCGATTTTCAGCGTTGGATCTTTTTTCTGAAGCCAGAAAGCTGTGGAAAGTCCTGCGATGCCTCCTCCAACAATAACGAAGTCATAGTTTTTGGAAGCAGACGAAGATTGATCAAGCCAGAACGAAATACTCATAACTCACCTTAGATATACAAAATCATTTCTTCAGCCGTACAACGGCAGGGGTTTCCGTCACGCACACATTCATAATCCACATCGATCCAATATTCAGGATGAGTCGCAACGCTTTGAAAACCAAGTTTAGATAAATAACGAATGGAGGAATTATTCGGAGATTCTTTCCACGCATGGGTCACAATTCCGCGGGCGCCCACTTTGCGGAAAGCCTCGATGGATTTTTCAGACAAGCGAGGCCCCCAGCCCTGACCTTGAACTTTGTTAGACAAAAACAGGCTTTGAAAGTAAGCCGTTTTTTCCAAAGGAATATTCCAAAGATCCTCACGCAGGCGCGAACCTTTACCTTTATTCCATTTGCCAGGTGGGTAAGCCAGGCGAAGTCCTAAGATTTCGCCATCATCGGCAACTAAAACAAACGAGCACAGAACATCGTTGGAGATTGATTTCTGATGGCATTCGCGAAGTTCATCTTCGGAATAATAGTTCAAACCAATAGCTTCATCGGTGAACTTCTTAACCGCAGTGATGTCTTTCAATTCGAACTCGCGAATGATCATAAAAATTAAGCGTCCTTGGCCAGGTGTTTGGTCAAAACTTTAGAACCGAATAAGAACAACAGTCCAGGGATAATTGAAAGAACTGTCAGCACCAAGAAAAACTGCTGCTTCGTGATGACCTCGTAATAAGAACCCACATAACCTGCAAGATAGTTCCCGAAGAAGGTTGCCAAGAACCAAACACCCATCATCATCGAAACAATTTTCGCCGGAGACACCTTCGTCACCAAAGAAAGACCAATCGGAGAAATATAAAGCTCGGCAATAGTGAGCATGAAAGTAGATCCCAACAGCCAAAGCACAGAGCCTTTGCCTGGTCCCACAATTCTCGCAGCGTAGGACATTGTGAATAAAGCGATCGCCGCAAGGAAGCAGCCAATGGCCATTTTCATCGCAGTGGAAGGCTCGCTGCTACGACGGGACTGCCAGGCCCAGAAACGATCCAGCAATGGAGCAAAAATAAAGATCACCATGGGATTGAAGCTTTGATACCAAGTGGAAGGCATGTTCCATCCGAAGAAATTCCAATCTGTGCTCTGATCAGCCCACAGCTGCAAAGTATTTCCCTGTTGCTCGTAGACAGCCCAGAAGAAGATCGTCACCAAGCAAAGGAACGTTAAAGCCCACGTGCGAGTCCAATCGGATTTTGACAAAGGTTGATGGGCCTTCGCTTCGATCTCTTGAATGCTTTCCTTATGCACAGCTTGTGGAAGGTTTCTTCCTCCAAAGTGATAAGTGATCAGGCCGATCACCATACCGACACCAGCAGCGCCAAAGCCCCAGTGCCATCCTACTTTTTGTCCTAGGGTTCCGCATACGAGTGGCGAGAAGAAGGCCCCCAGGTTGATGCCCATGTAAAACAAAGTATAGGCACGGTCGCGGCGCTCGTCACCTTGTGGATACAATCCCCCCACTTGGGTAGAGATATTGGGCTTAAAGAATCCATTTCCAAGAATAAGCAAAATCAAAGCGGGGAAGAAGGCACTTTCGATGGCCATGACGAAGTGACCGATAGCCATCAAAACCGCGCCCACATAGACAGAACGTCGTTGTCCCCAGAACCTATCGGCGATGATTCCACCAAAGAAAGGTGTAAAATATGCAAAGCCAGTATAGAGACCGTAAATTTGTGAAGACATGGCCTGCGTGCTCAGTGTGCCGAAGAAGTACTCCAAAACACCTTTAAATGCAGAATAACCCCAGATCTCTTTGCCATGGGAAACTTCGATGAACAAATATTGAGTCATATAAAGCACCAAAAGTGCTCTCATGCCGTAATACGAGAATCTTTCCCACATCTCCGTCAGAAACAACGTAAAGAGGGCTCGGGGGTGTCCAAAGAAGGTTTTCTCTGTTGGCTTCGTCTGTTTCGCCGCTTCTGCCATGGGGCTCCTGTTCAGTATCTTTATAGTAATTAACTAATTTTCACGGGCCTTTAGATCTTGGCCAAAATTTGGCATAAATGCACCTGAAAAATCGCACCGGAGGGTCTTCTCGTGGCATTTGAAAAGAACGTACTTGTTATTAGCGCCTTGGCCTCAGCACTGCTTTTCTCTGGCTGCACAGTCAAAGAAAACAAAGTTCAGGAGAAGCAAGCTCCCGCACAGATGACGAAAGTCTTCTCGAAAGCGGATCCACAAACCTGTGCAGAAGTTTCCTGCATCACAATTCAAAAAGACTCTTTAGGTAAAATATTTTTGCTTATCGCGTCGGGAAAAACCGGCGGATCGACGCCGCAGTGGTACGATTTAAAGCCGCAGGTTGTTAGCTTTGAACGTTCTGGCGATCGCATTGCGATTCTAGGGCAAAACTACAACAGCATCTATAAAGAGATTCAATCTGTTAATCTGATTCAAACGTTCTCGATCGTTTCTGAAGACGATAAGACGATCACTTTCAATTGGGGACGCGGTCTTCGCAGCTTCATCGCGCAAAATGCTTACGACACAGATGGACCATCAGGCGATCTGACAGAGAGCTCTTACACATCCATCCCGGTTGTGGACTCTTTTGTTCGCAATATCAAATTCGACGATAAGAATATCGAGCTTGAGCAAGTTTCTAAAGTTCCAAGTTCAAATATCAAACAAGGTTCTGACAAAAATGCTCTGACAGTTGAAAACCGCGAAGAGACTTTGGTGATGAATGTGCAGATCCGTTCCTACAACTTGGACTCTGCATTTAAACCAAAAGCTTACGATGCCACTCGTCGAGTTGGTTTCTTCGTTAATAAAGTTAAGCAAGATGGTTATAGCAATAATGTTGTGAATTTGATCTCACACTGGGATTTGAATCCAGAGCGGGGCCCTATTAAAATCAGAATTTCTGCGACAGTTCCGGCAGATTATGTCCAATCCGTGATCGAGGGCGCGCAGTACTGGAATATCGTATTCGGTCGCAATGTGATTGAAATCGAAACAGGTGTAAAACCTGAGGATGCAAGCCCTCAAGATCGCAGTATCATGATCCGTTGGATTGACTGGTTGGATGCGGGCGCTGCTTATGCAATCAGCCAATCAGATCCATTGACAGGCGAAATCTTGCGCGGACAAGTGTTTTTACCTTCCGTATTTACTAAAGTGGGTTCCGCTGACTTGACGGACTTGAATGGCAAAGCTCCAGTGATCGTCAATGGTGCGATTGCTTGTGACGTAACTAAAAATTTAAAAGAACTTGCTAAGATCGCTCGTGAGGCTTCGAGCTCTCAGCGTTTGCGTTTGGCTCAAGATAGTGTTCGCTCTACGGTAGCCCACGAATTGGGACATGCCTTTGGCCTTCGCCATAACTTCGCAGGTTCCTACTCTGCCAAGGTCTCTGTTGATGACATCAACAATGCGGCAAAAACATATTTGAAAGATTTGAAGCATCCAGGCCTTGAAACCTCGACAAGTATCATGGACTACGTAAGTGGTATCGATAATATCTTGATGTCGGCGCGTATTAAGGTCGCTGCGTTGTCTTATGATAAAATGGCTATGACTTGGGCGTATGCGGATGGCGATGCAGCTCTTGATGATTCTATTTCGAAATACTGCACTGACGAAGACATTGCTTTGGCGAACAGCCAGGGTTTGAATATTTATGGTTGTGAGCGTTTTGATAACGGTAACAATCCATTGCAAAGAAAATTCTTGGATGCAAAAGATGAAAAGGGCAACCTTGTAAACGTTCTTTTTGCGTCTATCATCGGTCGTATGTATCCAGGGGATCAACCAGACGTCGTAGTGAACCTAGATCAAGTTCTTAAAGATACTTTGAAATGGGCGAAGGCCGACCTGTCTCCACTTGGATTTGTAGGGCAGGTGTTATTTGATTCCACAAAAGACGGAACTCCTGCGGGCAGCTTCGCATCTTTGGATTACGTTAAAGGTGGAAAAGTCCTTTATGCTAAATTTGGTCAAGACCAGGTGTTTCAAGCGACTCGTCAAAAAGACCTGGCTGCCATTGGTGGTTACGTTGGTATCTTGAATGGTCTTCTGCGAGATTCAGGTGGCAATATCGAGATGAACTGGTTTGATAAAGAAGTTGATGCTCTGGTTGCAAGTGGATACTTGGATCATGGTAAAACTCTTTCTGGTCGTGACTATCAATTGACGACAGAACAACAAAATAAAATCATCGCGTTTTATCGTGCGATTGCTAAGTACAACAAAAAAATCGTTTATACGAACATCTCGGCTCTTCTGCCGAAAATCAATGAAGACGTGCAAGCAGATGATGGCACGACTTCCAAAGTGACTTCAGTTTTAGCTTACGGTCTTGTGGATCAAGCTCAAGGTGAGGCTTTGGGACAACTGTCTTTGGATCTGATGTCAGCTAGCGACAGCCAAGTGACTGGCAAAGTCAATGGTGTGTCCGTCACATTGCCAGCCCGTTTCCTTACAGTTGAAGAGCGCACGATGATGCTGAAACTTCTTTCGACTCAGGGTTTGAGCTTTTCACAAGAAGTGAATAAGGCGAAAGTGAAAGCGGCTTTGATGACGAGTGTGAATTCAATTCTTGCTCCATTGAATATTGATGTGAGTGTTTTGACTGCAGATCAAAGAACGAACGCAACGGCAGATCTTTTGAACAAAGGTTTGATTGATGCCAGCGCTAAAACATGGCTTGATTCCGAGATAGCGATCATCAACGTTTTGGATGCAGTTAAGTAGGCCGGTCATGGTCTTGCCTTATAGGGCGTCTCAATTTGAGAAGGATAAAAGCCTCTGAGAAATCAGGGGCTTTTTTATTGTTCTTGATTGCGGGTGGAGTTCACACGGCAATCACCTCACCAGCTAAAGCAACCTCGCAGTCTTGAAATGTCTGACTTGTGAGCACTCGCGCACCGGAATTGTCACTTCTGGGAACTGTGTTTCAGGGCGAAACATATTGAGTGTGCCAAGTCCGCTATATTGATTCTTTGTTGGTCTAAGCCTTGCCTTAGTACATTGGCAGGAGGCTACCATGAAACAATCAATCCTTTCAAAAATGCTCTTCGGCTCGCTAGTGGCGGCATCAGTGATGATGACTGCTTGTGCGAAGCAGGATGGGTCATCAGTGCGTGTGGCAAATCGTGGTGGCGCCATCGTTTCGGGTAGCGGCAGCAGCCTTCCTGATAACACAGCTACTTGCTCTAACGGCCAAACAGGCACGGGCACTTTAAGTGCGACAACAAATGCAGTTTTGGCTCTTGTATCTGCGACCATCAGTCCGCAAAGTTTTGGCAATATCTGTAAGGTCAACTTCAGTGCGGTTCTTCAATATGATAGCGCGGGCAATATCGTTGCTTCAGGCTCCACAGTATTGATTCAAATCGTAGATGACTGGGTTGGGCAAGTTCTTAATGGTAAGACCATTGCTCCGTATGAAATTGAGTTTACGAATGCTTCCAGCGGTGTCTACAACCGCGCATCAGGTGCATTCCAAGCAACTTTCGCGGATGCTTACGGCAGCTTTATCTTAACTGGGACAGTGAGTGGTGCAACAGCATCAGGCAGCGTTTACTTCCAAAATACAGTAGCAGTTGATGGATATTCTCCTGTTGGTGGTCAATTGGGTACATTCACAATCCCTACGTCGACATTGATGAAGTAAGGCGCCGCGTCTTGCTTCAGCCCCTGTCGAGTTTGAAGATAGGGGCATGCCTCAACGTTTCATTTTCGATTCTTCTATTCTGAGTTCAGTTGTTGGTGGCCGTTCGGCCATTGATATTCCAAAACTCTCTATTCATTCCCTTGAGGCTGCCAGTTCTTTTCTTCTTTCCTATGGCTTCGATACACAGTCTCAATCAGAAGTTGAAAAACTAGGCTACTATCATCGCCGCGCATTGGTTTTGATGGTGGAAAAGTTGGGCTTTAAAGAAGAGGAAATCCCGGAAGTCTTCCGTGATTTGCGACAGCTCGGGGACGTTCGCAAACTTTTAATTTACGCAAGTTCTTCGGACCCAGATCAATTGGAAATGCAACGCTGGGCCTGTGCGATTCTTCGTTGTATGCACGTTTTCGTGCATGCCGAGAACGATTTGTTTAGTTCATTCTCGGAAGAGATTCAGTCGCAGATTCTAACTCCATTTCAAGATTGCATTCTTCACGACGGCAACACTCATAGAACATTTCTTAAGCACGAAACCAGTGGTCTTGAACCTGTCGAGCTTTTGGGTTTTGAGGTGAAGCCTTTCAAGACTTCTTCTAGTACTGTGATCAAACTTCTGGCGAAGCCAGACGCGCTAGCGATGAAGATTTTTGATAAATTGGGCGTGCGTTTTGTGACTCGCAATTTATTTGATACGTTTCAAGTCGTTAGGTTTTTGATTCGCGAAAACGTGATCAGCTTTCCGCACATTATGCCGGATCAAAGTTCGAACAATCTTTATCCTGTCGACGTTTTTATACAGGTCTGTGATGATTTGGCTCATCGTTTGGATATTTTGGATGAAAAAACCATTCAAGAGGCTTTTGACCAAAAGCTCATCGAGCTTGGTGATAAAGTTCAGTACCTTCGCAAAGAGAATTTTTTCTCGGGTGAGGATTATCGTTTTATTAAATTTATTTCCCGCAAATTGATCCATATTAAACCTCAGGGTGGCAAAGAGGCGTTTAGCTTTTTCTATCCTTACGAAGTGCAGATTATGGATCAGGCCGCTCATCAAAGAATTCTTTCGGGCCCGTCCCAACACCAGGCCTATAAAGAAAGACAGAGAGCTGCGGCCCGCAAGCGTCTTTTTCCTGAATAGAGTTCAACCATGTTTTTAAAGTTATTATCTTATCCACGTTCTTTGATTGGTGTGATTCTTTTGCCGATCCATACATGCCTTTGCGCAACGGCGATGATTTTAGTGAATTTAATTTTTAACAATCGCAAGTGGGAAGACCACATTGTTGAATTTTGGACTCGTAACTGCTGTCGTATGTTCGGTGTGAAGGTCCAAGTGAAGGGCTTGGAAAATCGTCCTGCGGGTGGTTTTTTGTATGTGTTTAATCACACAAGCTTCTTCGATATCTTCGCTATGAACGGCTGGTTGGGAAGCTTCCGTTTTGGTGCGAAGATTGAGCTTTTCAAAATTCCTGTTTTCGGTGCCGGCATGAGACGGGCAGGGATTTTGCCCATTGCTCGCGATCGCCGCGAAGAGGTCTTTAAGGTCTACCAGGCAGCGGAGGCGCGCATCAAAGCGGGGGAGCGATTCGCCCTTGCCCCCGAGGGAACTCGTCAAAAGACAGAGCGTTTAGGTTCGTTTAAATCGGGACCATTTATTTTTGCTATCAACGCCAAGGCCCCCATTGTTCCGGTGATTGTTAAAGGGGCTGCGGCAATTATGCCGAAAGGCTACTGGATTCCAAACTGGGGCGTCTGGAGTCGCACAATTACACTGGAAGTATTGCCTGCTGTGCAGACAGAAGGATATGCTATAGAGAGTAGACCACAGCTTCAAGAGAGGGTCCGCAATATGATGGCGCCTTATTTCCAAGAGCCGGTCTGATCGCTGACGTAGGAAAGGAATTTGACCATGAAAACATTCGCAGAATTTTGGCCATTTTATCTTTCAGAGCATTCTAATCCGATAAATCGTCGCTTGCATTTCTGCGGAACCTTATTGGTTCATCTTATCGTGGTCTATTTACTTATGACTCAGCAATGGTTTCTCGCATGGGCCTTGCCAATCGTGGGGTATGGTTTTGCCTGGGTGGGCCATTTTATCATTGAAAAAAATCGTCCAGCGACCTTCAAACACCCTTTATGGAGTTTGATCGGCGACTTCAAAATGTTTTATCTGATGTTGCAGGGAAAACTCTGGCGTTAATTCGCGGTTTGCCGATTAGTTTTTGATAACGCTCCAAGAGCCGCCTTCGAGCGAGCTTCTGAGTTTCACTTTTGAAATTCCAGTGTCGACATAAATCTGAACTTGCGAGTTTGGCAAAGCTTCGATTTGTGTCAAACGTAACAGGCGTGAATTGCGGTGATAAGCGCCTTCGATAGCGCTTGCGATTTGATCCCAGCGAATGAAGGGATCGAAGCTTTTACCTTCGTTATTAGACTTGTAAGAGCCCACGAACCAGGTCCCATTCGGATGAATGTTCACTGGATAATTTTTCTTTCCAAATTGCGGAATCAGCGTCCAGGTCAAACCATCTTCCGTGCGATAAACCCCTTCGGAAGAAACCAGACCGCGCAATGAGTTTTTATTCTCGAATGCCAGGGAATAGATTTCGCGTTTCATGAGTTCATCAGTGGTGATGGTCGTCGCGGATTTTGGTTCTTCTTCGACTAAAAGATTGCTTTTTTTCCACCACACCTCGCCGTGACCATCAAGGCGGCTGATAGCCCAGACATTGGCTTCCGGCTTGATGATTTCGACTCGTGAGTGGATCTGTGGTCCCGTGGCACGAGAAGTTCTGATGACGATGCCGCGATGTTGGTTGGGGGCAAAGCCTAAAATATCTTTCAGTGGAATTTGTTGTCCTGTCGTGGTGACAAGCATGTCTCCGTTACGATAGTTGACCGTGATCCAATTGCTTTTCACCGAGTATGCAAGGTTCGCAAAGTCAGCACGAGATACAAAGTTATTGATATCCGCGTATCCAATTTGATTTTCGAATTGGATTTTTAAAAATCCTTTTTCAATAGCAAGAGGAATCACACGTCGTAGGCGAGGGAGGGTGGTCACAATGCCAGACGGAATTTCGGGGCGCTTGCGCAGATAAGTATCGATGACATTTACGAACACGCCCGTATCTTCGTGACGAGCCTGCAGAAGGTGAAGAGGAACCCACCCCTGAGCTTTGCCGTTTTTTTCTTTGACACGAGCCCAGTAAGAATCCGTTTCAAGAATTTCCAAAGTGGACTTTGGCGATAAAGACTTTACGGATTTAGCATCACGGCGGTTGTCGGCTAAGATTTCGCAGGCAGTTTTGGTGTCGACAAAACGGGCCGTTTGAATGTCGCGAAGGATTTGATCGCTTTCCAGATTGTAGGTTTTGCGATCCCAATTCACTTGGTACGAGAATTCGATTTCTGTGTGTACCATCTTGCTTTCAAGCTCAGTTCGACTCGCCTGGCCAGAAGGGAAAAGGGACTGCTTGGAACGAAAAAACGACAGCGCAGAGCTGGCATCGGTGCCCAAAGCCGCGTGGCCCAGGGGGCTCAGAAGTAAAAGAGTCGAAACACCCAAAAACAAAGAACGCATTTCTCTATTTTGAGGGCTTCGCCAAGGTGCTCTCAAGACCAGAACTTTTGACCTCAGGCCTAAAGTTAGATACGACTCTAGAGCTAATAATTTAAAACACGCATGACACGGAGGGTAAAGTGGATATCAAACTAATCGGCATCGTTGGCGCAGGTCAAATGGGTAACGGCATCGCTCAAGTAGCGGCTAATTTCGGTTTCAACGTTATCATGATGGACGTAAACGGCACTGCTCTTGAAAAAGGCATGGCGACAATCTCTGGAAGTTGCGATCGCATTATTAAAAAAAATGGAATGACAGAGGCTGATAAGGCCGCTCTTCTCGGTCGTATTAAAACGGCTCAAGAGGCAGCCGCGTTGAAAGATTGCGATATCGTGATCGAAGCTGCCACCGAGAACATCGATCTGAAATTGAAAATCTTCAAAGATCTAGATGCGAACGTGAAACCAGGTGCTTTGTTGGTATCTAACACGTCTTCAATCTCGATCACTAAAATCGCCGCTGTGACGAAACGTCCAGATAAAGTAGCTGGCATGCACTTCATGAATCCAGTTCCTTTGATGAAACTTGTGGAAGGTATCCGCGGTTTGCAAACTTCAGATGAAACTTTCAAAGCGGTAAAAGCGTTGGCAGAAAAAATGGACAAAGTTTTCGTAGAGTCTGTGAAAGACATGCCAGGCTTTATTGTAAACCGCATCTTGATGCCAATGATCAACGAAGCTGTGTACACTCTTCATGAAGGTATCGCTTCAGTAGAGTCTATCGACAGCGCGATGAAATTGGGAACAAACCAACCTATGGGACCATTGACGTTGGCGGACTTCATCGGTCTTGATACATGCCTTGCGATCATGAACGTGCTTCATGATGGTTTGGGTGATTCTAAATACCGTCCATGTCCATTGCTTGTGAAATACGTTGAAGCAGGCTGGTTGGGTCGTAAATCAGGTCGTGGTTTCTACGACTATTCTCAAAAATAATTTTAGAGGACTGATATGAAGAATCTCTTTTTTGCTTTTTTGATGCTTCTTGGTCTTTCAGCCCACGCGCAGGAAACTGCGCCTGAAGCGAATCCATCTCGCTGGCATTTTCTGGAAGTGGCTTTGGGCGTGGGAAGTACTCGCCACTCGGGTTATCTTTCAGATAAAAGAACATCTGGAGATTTCGATTTGTCTCTGCATTATTACACTCCAGGGGATCGCGGTTTCTGGGAGATTTTTATCGCAGGAACTAAGACGGAAGCGGGTTCTGATTTCTCGTTGCCAGAAGGTAAAGACATCAAAATCGGCATCGTGGGGATTGGTCCAAATATTTTGTTCCATCCATCGGATGCATGGAATATTGGTATCGGTGTTGGTTTTGCCAACGTCAGCGTGAACGGAGATGATCCATCTGATAACTCTCGCACGTTTGGGACATTTTATTGGAGCGGCCAAGTTCATTACGTGTTGAATGATCATTGGAAGCTTTTCTATTTAACTCGTTGGATGAATACGACAGAGAAATACAACGGCTCTACAACGTTCTGGGAAATGTGGACGAACAATCTTGGTGTGTCTTATAGATTTTAGATCGGCAGCGACTGATAAAGCTGAAACGCTGGAAGGTGTTTGAGCTGAAACAAAGGATATTGAAATGAATCTTTCTTTTAAAACTCTTCTTCTTGAACAAAAAGCCGGTGGTGTGTGGGTTTTAACCATCAACCGTCCTGAGGCTTTGAATGCGTTGAATTCGACTGTGTTGAACGAGATGGCGGATGCCCTTCGTCAGATTGGCGAAATGGCCTATGCAGATGCTCGGGCACTAGTTATCACAGGCGCCGGTGAAAAGGCTTTTGTTGCTGGCGCTGATATCAAAGAAATTCACGATCTAGATGAAGAAAAGGCATTTACGTTCGCACAACGTGGCCAAAGTATTTTCCATGAACTTTCATTGCTTAAAATTCCAGTAATTGCCGCCGTAAACGGTTTCGCGTTGGGTGGCGGATGTGAGTTGGCTTTAGGTTGTGACTTTATTTATGCTTCTGAAAACGCAAAATTCGGTTTGCCTGAAGTAAGTCTAGGTCTAATTCCTGGCTTCGGTGGAACGGTTCGCATGTCACGTGCGGTGGGGCAGCGCAAGGCTCGCGAATTGACGTACACGGGTGGTATGATCACTGCGGCAGAAGCTCTGGATGCGGGACTTGTGAATAAAGTCGTCCCTGCGGCAGAGTTGATGGCTGCTGTTATGAAGACAGTTGAAGCGATTTTGTCCAAAGCTCCATTAGCTGTGACCTCTTCAAAAGTATCTATCAACCAGGCATGGGATATGGATGTTGAAGAAGCGCAAAAGAACGAAGCAAAAATCTTTGCGGAACTATTCAACTCTGAAGATGTCAAAGAAGGCACTGGTGCCTTTATTGAAAAACGCAAAGCGAACTTTAAAGGCGAATAGGCCTCGGTATTTTTATGGCATATACACCAAAGCATCCCGTTAGAATTGTAACTGCAGCAGCTCTTTTTGATGGCCACGACGCTGCAATTAATATCATGCGCCGAATTCTTCAAGATATGGGCGCGGAAGTTATTCACCTTGGTCACAATCGCTCTGTAAGTGATGTTGTGAAAGCGGCTTTGCAAGAAGGCGCTCAAGGTATTTGCATCAGCTCATATCAAGGCGGTCATATGGAGTACTTCAAGTACATGCATGACCTTTTGAAAGAAGCGGGCGCTGGCTATGTAAAAATCTACGGCGGTGGCGGTGGTGTCATCGTTCATGATGAAAAGCGTGAACTTGAAGCCTATGGTATTGCACAAATTTTCCATCCCGACGACGGCCGTCGTTTGGGTTTGGAAGGCATGATTGAAATGGTTGTGCGCGGTTGCGATTTCGACGTTCTTGAAAAACAAAAAGAATTTAAGACAAAAGCAAACATCTTCAAAGGTGACACAGTTCCTTCCGTGGAGTTGGGTGTCGCGTTGACAGCCATTGAAAATGGTCACAAAGATGTCTCTTTGAACGCCTTCGGTCTGGAGTCTTTCAAAGCGAAAAATCAACCTCTGGTTTTGGGTATTACTGGAACGGGTGGGGCCGGTAAGTCCTCTTTGATTGACGAGATGGTTCAACGTTATTTGAACGCGTATCCAACGAAAAAAATCGCCGTCGTCTGCGTAGATCCATCAAAGCGCAAAACCGGCGGATCGCTTCTAGGCGATCGTATTCGTATGAACTCGTTGTCACGCAATCGTGTCTACATGCGTTCGGTGGCGTCTCGTGGTTCAGGTCGCGAAATCGCGTCCTCCCTGCCTGAAATCTTGAAATTCGTAAAACAACTGGATTTTGATTTGATCATCGCTGAAACATCGGGGATCGGTCAGGGCAATATGGCGATCACGGAAGTCAGTGATTTGTCTATGTATGTGATGACATCGGACTTCGGTGCTCAATCACAGCTTGAGAAAATCGACATGATCGATTTCGCGGATTTGATTGCTGTGAATAAAGCAGACCGTCGCGGTGCTTTGGACGCTCTTCGTGACGTCACGAAACAGTACAAACGCTCTCGTAAGATCTTTGACGAGAAAGTTGAAGTGCCTGTTTATTTGACTCAAGCGTCTCAATTCAACGATGGCGGCGTGAACAGATTGTTCTTTAAGCTTGCCGACATTTTAGAAGAAAAGCAGAAAGGCCACTGGATTGTGGATGCGGCTCACAAGGCAAACATCTTGTCGGCGGAAGAGCACGGAATTATCCCAGCGGATCGTCAAAACTATTTGGCAGAAATCGTTTCCACGATTCATAAATACAAAAAACGCACCGAAGTTTTGGCTGAAGAGGCTTCAAAATTGGGTGGCCTACATAAAGTAGCGCCGATGCTTGGAACATCTCCGGAACAGGTGAAGAAAATTCAAGCTCAATTGGAATCTGAATTCACAGCTGAAGAACTTGAATCACTTAAGAACTACGATGATCTTGTAAAAAGATATTCTGGTGACGAGCTTGTGTTCCAAGTTCGTGATAAAGAACTTCGTCAGCCATTGACTCGTGAATCTCTAAGCGGAACCAAGATCCGCCGCGTGGTCGTTCCAAAGATGAAAGACTGGGGCGATCGCTTCAGATACTTGAAGCTTGAAAACGTTCCAGGTGAATTCCCGTTTACGGCGGGTGTATTCCCGTTGAAGCGCGCCGATGAAGATCCTAAGCGTATGTTTGCGGGCGAGGGAACACCGGAGCGTACAAATCGTCGCTTCCATTATCTTACAAAAGGCGAAACAGCACATCGCTTGTCGACAGCTTTTGACTCTGTAACTTTGTATGGTCAAGACCCTGATCAGCGTCCAGATATCTTCGGTAAAGTGGGCGAGTCGGGCGTTAGCATCTGTACCTTGGATGACATGAAAAAGCTTTATGCGGGCTTTGATTTGGTAAATCCAAATACATCTGTCAGTATGACAATCAACGGGCCGGCTCCGATGATCCTGGCCTTCTATTTCAATACAGCTATCGATCAGCAAGTTGGCAAGAAAGAAGCAGAGCTAGGTCGAAAATTGACTGAAGAAGAATGGACAGATGTTGCGATCTGGACTCTTCAGCAAGTGCGCGGAACAGTTCAAGCGGATATCTTGAAGGAAGACCAAGGACAGAATACTTGCATCTTCTCTATTAATTTTGCATTGAAAATGATGGGTGATATTGCGGAATTCTTTGTGAAGCAAAAAATCCGTAACTTCTATTCCGTTTCAATTTCTGGCTACCACATTGCGGAAGCGGGTGCGAATCCGATTTCTCAATTAGCATTTACGTTGTCGAATGGTTTCACGTTCGTAGAATACTATCTATCACGTGGCTTGAAAGTGGACGATTTTGCTCCGAACTTGAGCTTCTTCTTCAGTAACGGTCTAGACCCTGAGTACTCAGTCCTAGGACGTGTGGCTCGTCGTATCTGGGCTGTGGCGATGCGCGATCTTTATAAAGCAAACGATCGCTCGCAAAAGCTGAAATACCACATTCAAACATCAGGTCGCTCATTGCATGCTCAAGAAATTGATTTCAATGACATCCGCACCACTTTGCAGGCATTGATTGCACTTTATGATAACTGCAACAGCTTGCACACGAACGCGTATGACGAAGCGATCACGACTCCGACAGAAGAATCTGTTCGTCGTGCTATGGCGATTCAGCTGATTATTAACCGCGAATTCGGTATGACCATGAATGAAAACCCAATGCAGGGATCTTACTTCATGGATGAGCTGACAGACTTGGTTGAAGAAGCCGTTTTGAATGAATTTAAAAAAATCAACGAGCGCGGCGGTGTTCTTGGCGCGATGGAAACTCAATATCAAAGATCTAAAATCCAGGAAGAATCTTTGTATTATGAACGCCTCAAGCATGACGGCACTTTGCCAATCATTGGTGTGAATACATTCATCGATCCGAAAACAATGGCGGCGGACTATGTGCCTCCGAAAATTGAGTTGGCTCGCGCCTCTTACGAAGAGAAAAACCAGCAACTTGATAATGTTCATAAGTTCCAGGAAAACCATCACACAGATGGCGAACGCGAACTGAAAAAGTTGAAAGATACAGTTTTAAACGGCGGCAACATCTTCGCAGCTCTGATGAGCGCAGCAAGACACTGCAGCCTGTATCAAATGACCCAAGCCCTCTACGAAGTAGGCGGCCAGTACCGCCGAAATCTATAAAAGGTACGCCGTACCTTTTTGCGATGCTTGATGTTAAATGGTGATAAAAGACAAAGGGACCGTCGGGGTCCTTTTGTTTAGGATAATCTTTCAGGGAGGCTGTAGTGCATTTGTTGTGGACTCTTCTTATCGGTTTTATCGTGGGTGTGGTTGCGAAATTTTTTATGCCTGGTAAAAATGGCGGCGGCATTATCATCACCACTCTTCTTGGAATCATCGGCGCTTTTGTAGGAACTTATATCGGTCAGTGGCTCGGTTGGTATCAGCCAGGCGAGACAGCAGGATTTATCGCCTCTGTTTTCGGAGCCATGATCGTTTTGCTATTTGCAAAGATGCTAGCTCGCTAACCTAATTTAAAGCAGGGTCGTTTAGAAGCATTTGAATTCGTTGTTCTGCCCAAGAGATTTCCTCGAGAGCCTTCGTTTTTATTTGCGTACGAATATTGCCATCAGCATCCAGGCCTGACAGAGCGAGCGATGCTTTCGAATAAGCAGCTTGCTTTACTTTGTATGTAATCTTGAAAGTTCCATCGAGGTCAAAGTTGGCCTTTTCAATTTCTTCTTTTTCTATAGATTCGCGAAGGTTCTTTAAAACAATCTGAGATTTTACCGCGAAGGACTTTAGGAACTGAACTTTCCATAGCAATTCTTTTTGACGATAGGATTCTAAAGCGGGTTTGCTCGTGCCAGCGGTTTCCAGAGTTTCGTTAAGGGTCTTCGTTGGATTTTGCATCAGACGGATTTCCCGCAGATAAGATTCTAGCTCATCCATGCTGGCAAAGTCAGAATAAGGCTCTTTATTCGTGGCCTCCGATTTCAACGTAAAGCGAGACAGAGAATGTTCGCCACCTAAGACCTTTTGATATTCAAACGCGTGCTGCATTTCATGGCGAAGGATATCGGACAAGCCTAAATAGCGAAAAGAAATTGCCGAATAACTGAAAGTGATCGAATTGTTGAGGGGATTGAAAAAACCTCCGGTTTGTCCTTGAGATAAATTCAGTAATGGATCGAAGATCAGGCGAACTTGCTTACGGGTTTTAAGTTCAAAACCTTTTAAGAGTTTCGCATTCGTATCGCGAGCTTGATCTACGGTGACAGTGTAGAGCGAATAGGTTGCCCCGTCCCAATGAGCTGAGTCTGGATTGGAGGGGACTTTTTTTTCTATTTTTACGTAAGTTATGCCAGCTTTGTCGAAATACTCGTCAGTGACGAGTTCCAGGTTTTGCAGACGTTGTTGAAGATCTCTTTTGCTGACAAGACGTGAGCGACCGGCAACATCCTGATAAAAGTCCAAATAGGCGTTATTGAACTTGCGAACAAGATTGTACATCTCCAGAGGGGTTGTTTCATTTTGAGAAAATACTTGCGAGCACTGAAGGGCGGCCTCTGCAGAAACAGAAAATGTCATCCCATTGAGTAAAAGCGCGACAGCCAGAAACCAAGTCGCGGCTTTAAATCGTTTTGAATAGGTCATGAGGAGAGCTATTTCAAAACTTATACCTGGTGTCGACTAATTAAACTTAGTAATTTTTTGTTTCATCCCAATAGAATTCATTCAGCTCGTGAGTGAAGATCGCATGGATCGTATCGTGGCCGAATTCTTCCATTTGCTCATAGGCGGCCTGTGGTGTCCAACCTTGGATAAAGACTTGATACAAAGCTACGACTAAACCTGTGCGATCAGCACCATGTTCGCAGTGAATATAAAGTGGCTGATTTTTCGGGTCTTGGATGAACTTCACAAGAAAGTTAATTTGTTGTGCTTCAAGCGTCGTGACGTCGCTTAGGGAGTCCAAAGGGACATTGATGAAGTTCATTCCCAGGTGTTCAACATTTTCTTTTTCTGCTTGAATCATTGCAGGCGCTTCACCTGGTTCCATGCGTGAGACAATCCAACGAAGAGAGGCGTTGTTAAGGTCTCCTCCTTGAAGATTGATAACGGTTTTTACGCCAAGATTTTTAAGGTAAGTCAGGCCCGCGGCATCTGGGCGAGCTCCGCGATAGAGTCCTTCACCGAATGTATGAAAATTTACGATGGGCGGAGTTTGAGTGGTTTGTGCGTAGGTCGGGAAGCTTAAAAAGAGAGACAATAAAGCGATAGCTAGAACGTCCATTAAACACCTCGTCCCACAGCGGGATGTGAGGCACTATACGGGTTTAGCATTACATAAGGATTACGCCACAATTAAATGCCCCTAAAATCGCAAAAAATTCATAAAATTAGATACTTGTGAGGGGTTTCATGCTATTCCTGGCAAAGCGGATCGGGAGCATTTCATGAAGATTCTTATTGTCGAAGACGATAAAAAGATTTCGGAATTTTTGGCGAAGGGCCTTAAAGAGGCTGGCTATCTGATCGAGCACGCCTCTGATGGCGAAGAGGGGTTAGCGAAAGCTGTGGGTCTTTCCTTTGACCTTGTTATTCTGGATTTGATGCTGCCAAAGTTATCCGGTCTAGATCTATTGCAAAAGATACGCTCGCAAAAAATCATGGCTCCGGTTTTGATCTTAAGTGCAAAGCACTCGGTGGATGATCGTGTCTCAGGATTGCAAAGTGGTGGTGATGATTACATGGTGAAGCCATTTGCTTTCACAGAGCTTCTCGCCCGTGTAGAAGCACTTCTAAGAAGATCACCTAAAAGTTTGGATGTTTCAAAACTTCAGTTTGAAGATTTGGTTTTGGATCTAAAAACCAAAGAGGTCACAAGAAGCAATAAGCGTATTGAACTTCACGCCAAAGAATTTTCATTGCTCGAGTACTTCCTAAGAAATCCCGGCCAGGTCTTATCTAAAACACAAATTCTTGAAAAAGTCTGGAGCTACGACTTCGATCCGCAGACCAATGTCGTCGATGTTTTAGTTTGCCGACTTCGCAATAAAATCGATAAAGACTTTGACGATAAGACCATTCATACGATCCGAGGCATGGGCTATGTCCTTAAAAAGGATTAATATCGCCTTTAAAAGTCTGAGTAGCAGACTTGCCTTTTCTTATTTGATTTTTTTCCTGATCAGTACGTCCCTTATTTTTGGAGTTTTGGTTTTTTTAACCGAAGACTTTCTTGAGCAAAAAGATCACGATATTATCGAGGCTCGCTTCCAACAATATCAACAATTGTACGAGCGGGACGGTCTTTCTGCCCTAAAAAAAATTAATACTGATACAACTTTAAGAACTCAGTCAGCACGCTTTTTAATCTATCTTAAAGATCCACAGGGGAAGCCGGTCTTTTTACATTTGCCTGAAGAGATCGAGAATTTCGTGGTCGCAGATTTAGAAAAGGCCCTCCGAGACAGGCCTCTACCTCAAAAACCGACTTGGTTTAATGTGGCATCAAAAGATGGGGATGAAGATGCCATGGAAGTTCGTGGTGCCAAGCTTGATAGTGGCTACTATCTTCATGTCGGTTCAAGAACGGACAGTCGTGACGAAGTCATTGAGCGCATTATTCAAATTCTTACATTGATGCTTTTGCCATTCCTGGGGCTTGCAATCTGGGGAGCCTTCTTTATTGCGAAGCGGTCACTCAGACCTGTGCGCAACTTAGTGGACACTGTGACAAAAATTAAAAATGGCGAACTGTCTTCCCGGGTCCCTCTGCATGAAGCAGAGGATGAGCTTTATGAGTTGGGTTCGCTCTTTAATGAAATGATCGAACGTCTTGAAGGCCTTGTGAATGCGATGAAGGATACTTTGGATAACGTGGCTCACGACTTAAAAACTCCGATCACACGTTTAAAGGCCTCCGGGGAGTTGGCGCTAAAAAGTAATAACCAAGCAGAGATCAAGAACGCCTTGGTTGAAGCCATTGAAAATTCAGAAGAGATTCAGAAACTAATTCGCACTATCATGGCCGTGTCGGAAATCAGCGCAAATACGGCCCGCTTACAAAAAGAACGTTTTGATTTGCAGCAAGTAATTGCAGAGGTGATCGAAGTTTATTTCTTTGTAGCCGAGAGTAAATCAATTTCTGTTCACTTTGCCGGCGTTGATTCTTTAATGTTTGAAGGAGATCGCGTTTTAATCAAACAGGCGATTGCCAATCTATTAGATAATGCTTTGAAGTATTCTTCGGAGGGCCGAGACGTTTCCATCACCCTTATGCACGAGGGAAAGAATGCGATCATAAAAATCAAAGATCAGGGAGTAGGAATCAGTGATTCCGACCTTCCACGTATCTGGGAGCGTCTGTACCGCGCGGATAAAAGCCGCCATGAGCCAGGGTTGGGATTAGGGCTTAGTCTGGTGAAGGCCATTATTGAAGCTCACCATGGTGCCATCGCCGTGGATTCTCACCTCAATGAGGGTTCTACGTTTGTAATTACGTTGCCATGCGCCATTACTGAATGATTGCACCACAATTAAATGTCCCGATCTGACCGAGTTCTGACGTGACAGACAACTTGCAAAAATGATCGTATGGCCCCGCGTATATGCTTCGAATAGGCGAAGCGTTTCTACCGGGCACCAGAATGCCCGTCTACGAAGAGGGGGAAGTATGAACTTCAAGTTCATGAGTATTGTGTTTCTAGTATTATCGGGAACAAGCTACAGCTTTGCGCAAACTACGGATCATCCAGGAAAGATCACTGATGATTCGGCATTGGTGGCAGCGGTACAAAGCCGTCATAACGTGTTCTATGTGGAAGCAGGAAATCTGACTGTAACGCAGATTCTTCCAGATGATACGACGGGGTTGCCGCATCAAAAGTGGGTCGCGCAGTTGTCAAATGGTTCGACAATTCAAGTTATTTATAATTCAGATATGGGCACGCGTGTTCCGGTTAAAGTTGGCGATAAGTTTGGTGTAGGTGGTCAGTATATTCAAACGGGAAGTACGGGTTTGATTCACTGGCTTCATGATGACCCTAGACATACACGCCCCGATGGTTATGTTTATTTGAACGGCGTTGTCTACGGCGACACGGATCACGAAGATAATTAAATAGTTTCATTTTAAGAATTCAAGAAGGAAGTCTTATGAAAAATGCGAAACTGTTTTTATTAAGTGCTTTAATTTTTGCTTCGGCCGGGATGGCAGAAGCAAAAATTGAAGCGGTGATTGGTCCGGTGGCTTTAAAAAGCAACTTGAATGTTGCGGGCTTCATTCCTGAGGTCAGTGACGACGAAGTTATTATCTCTCGTGATCAATATGTGATTTCTTATAATAAAACACGGCGCTCGCCCAACTGGGTCGAGTGGCAGTTGGAAGCAAAAGATATTGGTTCAACACCACGAACTGATATTTTTGCCGTGGATCCCGATTTGCAAAAATATTTGGTGGATTCAGGAAGTAAGGATACTCCTGTGGATCCGTCTGAGTATTTAGATAGTTGCTTTGATCGTGGGCATCAGATTCCGTCGAAAGATCGCTCTAGTAGTGCAAAAAATAACGCTCAAACATTCATGATGAGTAATATGCTGCCACAAACGGCGTATTTGAATCGGGTGATTTGGGAGCATCTTGAGCAATACACCAGAGATCTTGTACAGAAAAATAATAAGAAGGTTTTTGTCATCGCAGGGCCTGTTTATGACGAGGATTTCGGATTTATCGGACCTCATCACGACATACCAGTTCCTTCGAAAAACTTTAAAATCATCTTAGTCCTTGATGCAAATCAAACCGCTGCAGATATAAATCCACAGACGGAGTTGATTGCAGTGATGATGCCGAATGTGTTCCAGGATGGCAGTAAACCAGCCGCGGGGCATTGCTTAACTGAGACGCCGGCTCGCTCTTATAATACCAGTGACTGGGAAGTTTATAAAACTACGGTTGCTGAGATTCAAAAGGTGACAGGGATAAAGTTTACGGCTTCAATTCCTTGATTTTTAAAAGGCCCGCATTACGCGGGCCTTTTTTCTTTTTTTAAAACTGAATAGCATAAAGGCATCACCAAAATGGTGGTGTAGATTGCTCCGAAAAGTCCCGCGATAATTGCAATAGAAAATGGTCTTAAAATCTCGTCTCCGTTAGCAAGTCCAATGGCAATAGGAATAAATCCCGCCATGGCGGCAAGGTTTGTCATTAAGATAGGTCTGATTCTATGGCGCATTCCTTCAATCAGCGAATATCTAAAGTCATGGGTTTTATTCAATTCTTCAATGGCAGAGAGAGCCATAAAGCTATTTGCGACAGCAATTCCTGTCACAGATATAAGCCCCGAGAATGACGAAACGTCTAAAGGAATTTGCATCACCACAAGTCCCACAAGACCTACGGTCGGTGGGATGAGCGCACAGATAGTCAACGCAAGGGATGTACGCAAACTATTTGAGAAGAACAAGGACATCACAAAAATAATTCCAAGACCCGTCAGGAAAGCCAAAATTAGTTCATGAAAAGATCGCTGTTGATTCTGATATTCACCGGCAAGTTCGGCAGTGATGTCTTTGTTCGCAAGCTTTTTAAGAACCGTTTGAATGTCATTCACAACACTTCCCAAATCACGACCTGCAATTTCCGCAGTTAACACTTGGACCGGATTTCCATCAAGATGAGTGCTTTCCACTCGGGCCAGCGATTGTTCGACTTTGCCTAAAGTGCCTAATTTTTCAAGCCCCCCTTTGTTTGTATAAATCGGCAAATCCGCCAAATTATTTCTTTGATAGTCATCTTGAATGCGCAAGCGCACCGGAATGGATTGGGGGCCCATCTGAATTGTACTGGAATCAATCGAAAACAAAGCAAATCGGGCATCATTATTAATATCGGAAGGGTTCAGCTCAAGAAGACGGCTTTTTCGCTCGTCGATAGAGTAAATAAACTCCATGGATTTTTCAGGCTCTTCAATGCGAAGGGAATCAAGGCCTTTTATTCCCGATAAAGCTTCTTTATAGTCATCAGCCGCTTTTTGTAAGGCCTCTTCATCGTCACCATGCAAGTACAGAACGATAGGTTTTGAATTTCCGCTCAAGTCATTCAAACGATCAGGAAGAATTTGGAAGAGATCAAATTCGAAACCTTTAACAAGATTTCCTATTTGGCTATTTAGTTGATCACGCAAAGTGAAGACGTCTTTCTTTCTGTCTTTTTTTAGTTTTACGACAAACTCGCCAAGATAAGGGGGCTTGTTTGCTTCGCCGAGAGCCGTACCAATTTTGCGAATAAAGAAATCCACCTCGGGAACAGTATGGAGATAATCCTCGAGAGGTTTTAATTTTTGAATAGTCGCCTTTAGATTCATAGGCGATTCGGCGCGGAAGTCGATGACAAGATCTCCTTCATCCCATTCTGGCAAGAATCCCGATTTAGCCCATGGCAAAGTGACCAGGCCTAACAGAGGTGCCACAAGTAAGACGAGCGCAAACATTTTTGGCTTTTCGAGCAGACATTTTAAAAGTCGAGTATAACCTTCATAGCGGTTTGAGTCTGCGGCAAGAGTGTCTTGATACTTTAATTGATGGCGCGCTTTTCCGAACAGCAAAATGAGACCGGGTACAACCAGAATAGCTAGAATGATCGAAATGATCAATGAAGAGCCATGAACTGATGCCATGGGTTCAAAGAACATTCCTGAAACCCCTGACAGATATCCGATCGGGGTGAAGACAAAGGCAATCGTCAGGGTGCCAAAGATCATCGGTTTAATCACAGACTTTAAAACTGCAAGCAAGATATCTGAAGAGGAAAGCTCTGGATGTAAAGATTTGCGATGATGATACATCTCAAGAATGATGACGGTGTTATCAACCACTAAACCAATGGCGGCAGTTAAGCCGCCCAAGGTCATTAAGTTGATCGTGAGATGAAGTCCTTTCATTGCAAGGAAGGTGAATGTTGCAGCTAAGGGCATCACAATTAAGGCGAAGGCACTGTAACGTAAGTTTTTGAGGAAAATAAAAGTCACAAGTCCAATGATAACCATTCCGACAAGAAGGTCGATCAGGACAGCATTTGTTGCCGTGTCCGTAAAATCGTTCAAATCCCAACTGCGAAAAGTGTAGTCGCCCTTGTTTTCGTCGATAATGTTGGCGATCGAAGCTTTGATCGCTCGAGACGTCGTCTGTTGGTTGATATTGGTTTGATAAAATATATCAAGGGCTACGCATTCTTGTCCGCTCAGTGTGAGCTGTTGAGTTTTCCATGCGTCACGTAGCTCAATTTTAGAAAGATCGCGAAGAGTGACTTGTTTTCCTAAGTTCGAATCCACAACGATCGAAGAAAGATCATCGGTATTTTTTGCGAACTTCCCGCCAAAAGCTAAGACCTCAGATTCAGACCCTTGAACGGGCCCTAGGAAATCGACGTTATTTGAGTTCTTAAGGCGGTCGCTGATTTCCGTGACAGTGATGTTATGTGCTGCCATCTTTTTGGGATCCAGCATCACACTGTACTCTGGAGTATCACCTCCGATGACATTGACATTATAGATTCCGGGAATCACCAAGATTTGAGGCTTGACGGTGTACTCAACAAATTTGCGAAGATCTCGGGTGCTTTTTGTTTTTGAAGTAAAACAGTATTCCGCTGAAGGGAAGGCCGCTGCTGTGATGGGTCTGACGGAAATTTGTGCAGCCGCTGGGATTAAAGCTCGGGCCTCGGCGATTTTAGCATTCACTCTTTGCACAGCGCTTGTGATTTCTTGATCCTCATTTAAAAAGATATCAATGGTGGATAGACCGCGACTGCTTGTGGATTTAACTAAACGAACGCCGGGAACAGATCTAAGCTCTTTTTCTAAAATGGAAGTGATTCCCCATTCCATATTTTGCAAGGGCGTATAGCCCATATTCACTTCAACCACGACACGGGGATAGTTGACCTCGGGAAACAGACTGCGAGGCATGGTCAGAAATACTTTAATGCCAAGAATTCCAACGAAGATCGCAAGAACAAGTAGGGCCGTATGACGTTGGAGAATTTGTTTTAAAAAATTATTCATGGCTAGGGTTTCCGCTTAAATATTCGAGATCGGCTTCCGCATTCTGAATTAAAAGATGATTAGCAAGAACGGCACGACTTGATTGCAGATATTTTTGAAAGATGTCCAGAGTGCCCAGTGAATCAATGCGTTTTTGCGAATAAAGTTTGAAGGCTTTATCCATAAGTTTTTTAGATTGATCTTCTGTTGATAGAAGACCCTTTTCCTGGCTTTTTAAAAGAGTGCGATTTGTAATAGCGGTCTTCAACATCGTTTTATAATCTGCAATGCTTTTCTCCATCTGACTTTGTGCCTTAAGTGTTTTTGATTTCAATTGTGATTTAGTCTGGCCGCGAACTAGGAAATCTCCTAAGGGGATGGAAATCCCAACCTCATCCATTGTGTTAGGGCCATCTGAAGAAGGAAATGTGGGCCATTGACGTTGTTCGCGCACGAAAACTTGCGGAAGGGGAAAGCCGATAAAGCCGTCATATTCTAATTTTGCAGAGTTGTAGTCATGACTTAAACTATCTAGGATCGCCTTATCACTATAAGAATCCACGTCAGAGATCTGAGGAATGGAATTTAAATTTCCAGAGTCACTATCGGCTGTTGTCACTTGGTTTTTAAGAGTCTTTACATCCAACGTTGTCAGATTAGAGAGAGTCAAATAGAGGCCTTCCTCTTCAGCAACTCTTCCCTCCAGGTCTGAAGACAAAATATTTCTTTGAATATTGAATTGCTCCATTTCCAGAGAGTTATTTAGGCCCAAAGCTTTTTGTCGCTTTAAAATACCGTCTGTTTTATCAAACTGTGAGATCATTGCGTTGAGTTCCGTTTTCTCTTTTTCGATCTCTAAAATAGCAAAATAGGTTTTCTTGATATTGCGAATGATGTCTCTTTGTACAAGCTTCTTTTGAATTTTTGAGAAATAGAGACCTTCGGCCGCCAGGGCAGACTCGGGCCCAAAGACCTTTTGCAAATCATAGGTCAATGTTAAAGAAATATTTGGGTTATCGCCATTATTCGAAGTAGGACCGTTGATGCCAACGTAAGGCTGAGAGAATTTGAAATTCTGATAACTTGCGGCTAAATCCAACTGTGGCGTAAATTTTTGCACTCGGGCTAATGTGGCATTTTCTTTTTGCAAATCCTCTTCGGATTGGGAAACTTTGGTATCAGGCGATTTTTCCAAACCTGCTTCAATCAAACCGCGAAGGCCGGGCTTTAAAGTTTGTCCCAATGAAATCTGTGGAGCGGCAAATACCAAAAGCAATAGGGAAACGAGGGTGTGGTTCACAAAGGCCATCCTTCTGAAATTTCTCCCTCAGCCTATCAAACAGCTTTTTCTGAAATCTTACATGGACATTACATACCATGTAATGTTGTTGCCAATTTAGGCAATTCAATCTTTGTAGTCAGAAAACAAGGTCTGGCATTGACCGTCTGAATATAGAAGTTCAGGTCTGTATTCGAAATGCATCGTATCGAAGTGGTACCACTTTCCACCCCAAACAAATCCATGCTTTTCAAAAGTGGTTACAATATCTAATGGGATCCGGTTGCGATAGGCCCCGGGGCCACCGTCCCATAACCAATAGTCAGCGTAATTCAAATTAATATCGATGGCGATTCCAAAAGAGTGCATGCTCAAATTTTGTTCTTGGGAGATATGACGCCAGTTATAGGTTCCACCGAGTGGAGATTTCAGATATTTTCTATATTCGGGATGATCTTTCAAAAGCAGAACTAAATCTTTTACCACCAAGGACAGGGCTTTTGCGGCGCCATGATTTTTATTGAACTCGACATAACTGCCATCAACCCATTTTACAAAGACAAGATCTTTTTCAACAGAGGCCGGGGAGCTTCCGTAGAGTGCTTTAAAGAATCGACCATAACGACTGGAACGAAGACGTTCTTGTCTTCGCGGGATAGAATATTTTTTTCCTACAGGGTAAGGAATCAAAAACATTTGCTCGATAGAGGTTAGGTTGAGTGGATCAATTTTACTGATATCAGTGTTCCCATCAGAATAGGGAAGAATTTTTCCCGACGGGAAGACAATCTTTTGATGGTCTGCTGAAATCTTAAAGTTACGATAAGCCGACCAAAGACATTTCAGATGAGAGGGAACTTCCGCGCGAGCAGTGAAGGAAAGAAAAGTTGCCAAACCAATCGTTACAAGGTGCTTATTCATGATGTTCTCCTTAGCGGTCTGCAAGTTCTAACAGCAATTGATTGCCGAGGGATTACGTGCTCATTAAGCGAAATGAATTTTCGAAAAATACAATGAAGTCGATCAATAAAATAGTAAGATTGTAGCAATGGTCATGTAATGAAACCTTGATAGCGTCTGAGACATATCTGGGGGAAACCATGACGGTTACAAATCTAAAACGGACATTTGCGGCTACTATTGGTGTGCTTTTAGTGGCTACATTCGCAAGTGCGTTCTTTATCGCAAAAAAACAAAACCGATCACACAATCGTTTTGTGACGAGTGCTCAAGGTGTCAATGTGGTTTCTGACCCCGGCATCTTTAAAAAAGTTTATGTCATCAGTGACGTTCATGGCATGTATGACAATCTTCTGGCGTTGCTCAAGGCCGCGCAGATTGTTGATGGCAATGGGGATTGGATTGCCGCAAACTCTTTACTGGTTATTGCGGGTGACTCTATCGATAAGGGTCCTCAAAGTATCGAGGTTTTAAGTCTTTGGGTTAAACTTCAAGGGCAAGCCCGTCTCGCGCAAGGAGACTTGATTCATACTTTGGGCAATCACGAAGCAGAGTTTTTGGCGGATCCTGCCGATGATAAAAAAGCACAGGCTCTTTTGAATGAAATGAAAAGTAAAGGCCTGCCGCTGACAGATTTAACAGGACGCACATCAGATCGTGGAACGTTTATTCACGATGAACCTGTTGCATTGATCGTGGGGCGTTGGTTGTTTTCGCACTCAGGATTCTATCCGCAAATGTCATGGAGTGATTTCTCAATCAAAGCAAGTGACGTTATCGCAAGAGGAGCCTATTCGGACCCTTTACTTATTGGAGACGACTCGATTTTAGAAGCAAAGGACTGGGAGAAATCTCCGGACACGTTGCAAGTGCTCCTGTCTCGCCTGGACAGTCTAGCCCTTTACGGAGAAGTTTTTGGGCATCAGCCGGGGGCCTTCGGGATTCAGGGTCGCTCTGCTGCGAAGGCGGAAGGACGCCTGATTAAAATCGATAATGGTATGGCCCCAGAGGCGGGCAGCCACCCTGGCTCTGTCTTGGTATTTGCAAATCCAAAAGAAATGAATGCAAATAGTTACCCAACAGTTCAAGTAATTCTTCCCGATGGTTCTATCAGTCCTTTGAATCCTGAATAATTCTACGAGGAAACAGCAATGAACAAGATTATTTTTGCAACAATAGTCCTGATGGGGCTTCACAGTTCCGCAGCCAATAAAAGCACTTACAAGCGCGCCCCCGATATTAAGATCGGAGGTCAGGGTGGCTGGGATTACATTACCATCGATGAGGACGGCGAAAGACTTTTTATGAGTCATGCCGAAAAAGTCGATGTGGTAGACCTGAACACACACAAGATCATCGGCATGATTCCGGATACGAAAGGTGTTCATGGAATTGCGATAGCAGATGATTTAAAAAAGGGTTTTACCAGCAACGGACAAGACAATTCTGTCACCGTTTTTGAATTAAAAACGTTGACGCCCATTTCGAAAATTTCTGTGGGAAAAAATCCTGATGCTATTTTATATGTGAAGGATGTTGCGAAGGTGTTTGTCTTTAATGGAAAATCGAATTCGATGTCAGTGATAGATGCCAAGACGTTGACTGTGTCTGCACCTATCGAGCTTCCCGGAAAGCCAGAATTTTCGGTTTACGATCCGCAACTGAAAGCGGTTTTTGTTAATATTGAGGATAGGAACCTATTGGTAAAAATCGACGCGAAATCAAACAAAGTTCTTTCGCAATATCCGCTGAAGGGCTGCGAATCGCCATCGGGCTTGGCCATCAATAAAGCAAAAAGCGAACTTTTCAGTGTGTGTGAAAACAATGTGATGGTTATGACCAGTGGTCGCGATGGAAAAATCTTATCGACGGTGCACATCGGTTCAGGACCAGACGGAGTTGTATTTGATGCCAATCGCAACTTAGCAATCAGTGCTAACGGAGAAGGAACATTGACCGTCGCCCAGGTAGAAAAGAATTCTATGAAAGTGATCTCGACAGTTCCTTCGGAAGTAGGTGCCAGAACGATTGCTTTGAATACAAAGACCCAACGCTTGTATTTGCCAACAGCACAGTTAGAGCCACTTAAAAAAGGGGAGCATCGTCCTAGACCTGTTGCGGGTACTTACAAGCTGTTGGTTTTTGAACAAGAGTAAATCGGGGATGCGGTTGACGCCTGAGTCACGAAGCCTTAAGAAAGCTTCGTGATGATTTTTTCTGCGATTCGAATCCCATCGCAAGCGGCGGAAGTGATACCACCGGCATATCCAGCACCTTCACCTGCCGGATAAAGTCCCGCATGAGAAATGCTTTCTAGAGATTCATTGTCACGGGTCACACGAACGGGGCAGCTTGTGCGCGACTCAATTCCGTAAAGTTGTGCGTCTTCGATCACAAAGCCTTTCATACTGCGATTGAAGTTTTGCAAGCCATCACGAATTCTCGTTGTCATATGTTTCGGAAGAAGCTCATCCAAGCGGATATTCAACGCCCCCGATGGCGATGAACCAGGACGCAAGGCGCGAGGTCCTTTTTTAGAAGTCCCACCGATGAAGTCCATCAGGTTCTGCGCAGGTAATTCTTTGGTGCCACCAGCAGCTTGTACTGCCTTGTAAGCAGACGTTTCAAGTTCTCTGCGAAGTTTCATGCCACCAAAAACGTCATTTCCGAAAAGTTTGTTGTGATCAATACTGACAACAATTGCAGCATTGGCATAAGGCGAGTTGCGATTGTAGTTACTCATCCCGTTACAAACGATACCATCTGCCTCCGTCCCAGCAGATAGAACGTATCCTCCTGGACACATACAGAACGAATAAACACCGATACCGGTTTTATCGTCATGATCTGCCAGTTTATAGTTCGCAGCGCCTAATTTTGGATGCTCTGAGAATTGACGATATTGGATTTTATTAATCTCTGCTTGGGAATGTTCAATACGTAAACCCATGGCAAAAGACTTTCCATCCAGATGAACACCTATGTCATTCAAATGATTGATCATGTCTTCAGCGGAATGGCCCGTCGCCAAGATCACATACGGAGATTTAAATTCATCACCACGTTCTGTGCGAAGGCCCACGGTTTGTTTGCCCTCCATTAAAATTTCAGTGACTTGGGTATTGAAATGAATCTCGCAACCGTTGGCTTTTAAAAATTCACGCAGTTTCGGAATCACACGTCGAATGCGATCTGATCCCACATGAGGATTCGAGAGCCATTGAATTTCTTCAGGAGCACCAAACTTCACTAAGCGATTCATCACATAAGGAATGTGTGGAGATTTAATGCGTGTGATCAGTTTTCCGTCCGAGTAAAGCCCCGCACCACCTTCACCGAAGCAAACATTATTGCGAGTATCGAGTTTGCCATAACGCCAGTATTGATTGATACCTTTCATTCGTTCGCCGCTGTCTGAGCCGCGCTCGAACAAAACACAGGGAACTCCGCGCTCGACAAAACGAAGAGCTGCGAAAAGACCCGCAGGTCCCGTTCCCACAATCAGCGGTTTTTCTTTTGGATTCGAAATTTTCTCTAAATCAAATTGAGGCAGGCTTAAAGTTTCACCTTTTTCAGCGACCTCGATGGAATAAACGAAATGAGGGGAGTGTGCTCTTCTTGCATCAACACTTTGACGAAGAATGCGATAAGGGCCATGCTCTGGAACAAGCCATTGAAGTTTCTCTTCCAGATCCTGATCAATAGGAATCTCGATATTATTAAATATCTTTGCCATAATTTCTCCCTGGGCACTTGTTAGGTGCCAATGCGCGGTAGAGCGCAGAGCCGCAGCGACGGCAGTCGCGTAGGTTGAAGCAGTTCCGCGCCGATTTTATATACTAATTCACAACCCGTGACAAAGCCCGAACCCTCAGGTAAGTAAATAATATGTCTGCAATTACAAGAATTCTTCCAAAACGTCGCCTGAGCCGCTTGGCCGGGAAAATTATGCATTACCGTGGGCCTCAGTGGTGGGCGCACTTTTCAGTAAAAACCTTCGCCTCTTTCTATAAGATCAATTTGGAAGAGTCAGAAAAGCCTTACACCGAATATCCCTCTATTGGGGAGTTCTTTGTTCGTCGCCTCAAACCGGGCATCCGTCCCATTGGGGAGACATGGGCTGTGCACCCCGCAGACAGTGTGATCACTCAAGCAGCACCGATTGACGATGGCACCTTGATTCAAGCCAAAGGGCACACCTATAAACTCAGCGAGTTCACTCAGGACCCTGATTGCGATAAGAAATGGGCAGGCGGTTTCTTCCTGACTTATTATCTTTGTCCTACGGATTATCATCGTGTGCACTCTCCAGTGGACGGTGAAATCGTGTCGTCTCGTTATATGCCAGGTCAACTGTGGCCCGTGAACGAGTGGAGTACCACAAATATTCCAAATCTATTCTCGATCAACGAGCGCATGCTTGTGGAGATTGAAACAGATTTAGGCCCGGTGGGCGTTGTCTTTGTTGGTGCCACGAACGTTGGACATATTTGCCTCAGCTTTGACGAGAAGATGCAAGGCAACCAAAAAGGGCCGCATATCTTTGAACACAAAATCTATTCCCCAGAGATTCCTACCCACAAGGGGAGTGAACTTGGTATGTTCCGTATGGGGTCTACAGTGGTGGTCATTTATCCGCCTATGTTCCGTCAGAAGTTCGAAGGGCATATGAACTTAGGCCCCAATGTCCGCGTGAATGCTCCGCTACTCAAATAGCGTCGTATTAATATTCAATCTATGCATGATTAGTTTAAAAACATGCACTGCTCATTTTTCGGGAATCTGCCTATAAGCATCTCCATCAAACTTAAAGGAGATTCCCGATGAAAGCACTTATCGCTTCCGTGTTTCTGGTTTTGGCAGCTTCTTCTGCGTTCGCAGTTGTTCACGAACCAGAATTCTGCAAAATGGGTTTCATCACTACAGACCAAAACTTCGCTCAAAAAAACTTCGATATTGTTCGAATCGATGTCGTTCAGGCAAAATCAATCACGGCGCAAGAGTTGGCTCTTGTGAATGATTATTTAATTTATAACCAGATGACTTCGAAGGCCCTGTCCCTTGCAGAGATCCAAGATCTATTTGGACCACAAGGTCAAGAAAGTCATAACGAGCTTTATCTTGAGTACCGCACTTCTAAAGTCTCAGGAGAGAAGCACGTTGAAGTCTATAGCTACCCAGGCGACAACGCTGTAGGCACAGTTTACAACCCAATCTCAGGGAAAGTAATGGGCTACAACGGCGACGGTTCGTATTCTTATTTTGTTCATGGAAAAGAAACTTACTGCTCTTCAGGTCAATAGTGATTTCAGCTGGTAGTTCTAACGGACCACCAGCTTTGTCGACGTCCGTCGTTATGCGGGATAGGAACACTCTGTCGAGGGAGTTTCTGCCACAGACACTCGTGTGAGCATTGGAAGGTTTTTGCTTGCGCGATCAAAGATCCACTTTGCAAGAAGTTCGGAAGTGGGATTTTCAAGGCCTTCCACCTCGTTTAAAACTCTGTGATCAATCTTTTCAATCAGCGGCTTCATGTGGGCCTGGATATCGTTATAGTCGATAACCCAACCAATTTTTGGATCCAGGTCGCCCACCAGAGTCAGAATAATTTTAAAGCTGTGACCATGCATTCTTGAGCAAGGGTGGCTTGCTGGCAAGTGAGGTAGGAAACGGGCGGATTCAATTTGAAAATGCTGCTTCAGTTCGAATTTCATGCTACAGATATAACCACTAGGGGTGAGTATGTCCATGACCACATTGCATTTGGCGAAGCAAAATTTCAAATTTTCGGCAGCCCATTTCCTCATTTTTGATGAAAAGCATGCGGAGCGCCTGCATGGTCATAACTACCAAGTGAAAGTCGATATCGTGGCTCCTACGGAAGAAGAGCTTCACTCTGGCGGCTACTTTATGGACTTTAATGTTTTCAAGAAATACATCAAAGCCCGCCTGGAT
>NZ_DASVLT010000023.1:0-12144 GCF_036384735.1 Bdellovibrio sp.
CCGTAGAACCGTAGAACCGTAGAACCGTAGAACCCAAAAAACCCAGTGTTTCCACTGGGTTTTGATTTAAAAAATAAATTGGTCGGGGAGATAGGATTCGAACCTACGACCCTCTGGTCCCAAACCAGATGCGCTACCAGACTGCGCTACTCCCCGACAGAGATCAGGAAATTAATAATTAAAGGTCGTTTTGTCAAACTAGTAGATTCTAACGCAGAACATAAGTATCCTTTTTTACATCATGGAAAAACTAATTGAATCGCTTCCTAAACCGGTGCTCGCATTATTGGCAATTCTCGTAGCGATTGGTGTCTTCATGCTTTCAAGCCCGCCGCACACGGTGTGTGACACTCAAGAAGAGGCGCTTCGCGAAACCGAAAAGGGGAGCATTTTTCCGTCGAAGGTGAATAAGAACGTGATGCCGCCAGCACTTTCTCGAGCAAAGGAATCCTGTCAAATTGGTAACAGCGCAGGATCTTGTTTCGAGTACTTTTCGATTCTAAAGCAAGTTGCTGAAGATGTAGGCAAGGGATCTTCGGAATGTGTGACCCAACTTTACTCGGTCAAAGAGATAGCTTCGACATTGAATGACGGTATTGAATTGATGGCCCGTCTTGCTTGGGGCGTAAAACCTCCAGAGCCAGGACCAGAGAAATTTGGATGGATGCAAGAAAGTGATCTTGCGGTTTTCTGTCGTGTGAAGGGAATTTATATTCGCGCGAACGGTGAAGAGGCATGGAATAATCTTCGTGGCAAAATTTTTGGAAAGCTTCCAGGGGAAGAGGTTCCTGTTTCTACAGATCCAACCGTGGCGGCCGTCGAGCCAAGAAAAGCCACGGTGGTCATGAGTGAGTTAGACATTTTCAATCGCAGTATCTTTTCCCTTCGTTGTGACAATTATTAGATAGAAACAAGCTCGAGAGACTTCCAAACCGGGCGTTTGTTTTTAAATTCCAATTTTCCATAAAACGAAAAACTCTGATCCATCTTATTGCGAATCACATATCCTAAAGAGTGGATACGCTCCAAAGTCCACTCTGAAGAGTTCAAGCCAAAGTGCTTCAGTTGTTCGATCAATTGCATTTCTTTTTTCATAACGGCCCCTTGTGATTTTCTTCGATCTTTCGAAGTGGTTGTTTTGATGGAAAGCCGCTATTGCAAGGCGGCGGCCGGATGTTTTGCGGGCAAGAATGAATTGATAGGGTTTGAGGCGCTCCTCGTCTTGAGTTGTCCCCTTGGTTAGACTAACTTCCTGGATATGAGACGAAACGTCTATCTTGGATATCTACTTGCGGAACTCATCGTGATCATTGCGGTGATGTTTATTTTTAAATTTATTCCAGACCGTCAGGTCGCAGCCACTATTGCTGGGTGCCTATTTGTAGGTTTGCCGGTTGTTATGATGGCGTTAGAAATCCGTCGTAAGGGCTTTGAGGAGACAGTCTGGTTTGTGGGGGTTCTTCAGTTTTGGACCCTGTTTGCATTACCTATATTGGGCTTAAGAATCTTCAACTGGGGAGTGCCCTTTGATCAGTTGGCTTTTATTGGAATCCCAGGGCCCGTTCTGCATTTATATTCGAGCAAAAGTTACCTGGTGATGATGTTTGCCACGGCTTGGGCTTGGTGGAGAAATTCGAGAGCTCAAAAGTAGCTTGGAATTAAAGGATCCATCGAACAAAATAAAAAAGCCGGCTTTGGACCGGCTTTTTTTGTTTCTACGGGCTCTTCACCTGTAGCTGCTTCCCCAGAAGGAAATCCTATTCGAATCAGATCTAATTAGATCTCGAATGGAACTGGAGAAATAGCTTCAGCGCGAGAGAAAGTGTCGTAAGAGTCTGTACCAGAAGGTAGCAAAGCCAAGTTACGAGCTTTCTTAACTGCAGCAGCAACGCGTTTTTGTTGAGCTACTGAAAGTTTAGAGATGCGAGAAGGAGTGATTTTGCCACCATCGCCGATGAAACGAGTCAAAGATGCTGGATCTTTATAATCGAAAACGTGGTCGCCAGAGAATTCTTGTCTGTATTTGCTACGAGTTGTCTTTTTCATAGGTATTTCCCTTTTTGATTTCCTTTTGGTTAGCGAGTTATTGTGTGTACAAGAAAAAAGAGTTGCCAGCAAGTGTCTTTTTACTTTATATGGTTGTTTCTTGTTTGCGGCGTCCATATTGATTTTGAAGCTTGGAAAAGCTTTGGAAGCGGGTCTCCCAGACTTGTATCCAGGGCCTAATATAAGGTCCGCCGTTAAAGTATAAAGACGAGAGCTAGAGGAGCTTAGAATGAGCAGATGCGAAATTACTGGAAAAGGCCCTGTTGTTAAGAACTTGGTGTCTCACTCCAACATTAAAACAAAATCAACAGCTCAACCAAATGTTCAAAAGAAACGCCTATTTAGCCGTACTTTGAACGCAATGGTTAGATTGCAAATCGCGACTAGCGCGATCCGTGACATGGAGCACATGGGCGGTTTTGATAACTACATCCTTAACGCGGATGATTCAAAACTTTCTAAAAGAGCTGCTGCTGTTAAATTGAGAATCAAAAAGAAAATCAGCACTAAGAAATAAGAGGCTTTCAGATGAAACTTAAAATCAAAAAAGGCGCGACAGTTCAAGTTATCTCTGGCGCTGACAAAGGTAAAAAAGGTGCAGTTTTGGCGGTTAACGCTACTGCTATGAAAGTCCAAGTTCAAGGTGTGAAAGTACAAACACACTACGATAAAAAAGACGGTCTCTTGAAAAAAGAGGGCTTCATCGATTATTCAAATGTGAAATTGGTTGAAGCAGCTTCTAAAGAGAAAAAGACTTCTAAGAAAGCATCTAAGTCTAAATCTGCTTAGTCCTCGGCTTTAGCACAGACTTTGTGCTGAAGAATTAAGGGCGCAGAAGACCTAGGCAATATCTTCCTAAGATAAAGTCTAAATTTGGTCTCACAGGTGATCTCTTCATTTTAGTCTCGATCGTAGCTGCGTAAAATCAAAGAGGGTTTATGGACTTAACGTAAACCCCATTTGAAAACAGGAGAGCAGCTTGAAAAGAGACCAAATCTCTGTAGATAAAACTAAAAAAGCACTGTTCGCCTCGGCGATGACAGTGCTTTTTTTTTCGTCTGTATCGTTCGCTGACATTGGCGACTCACTCGTATTGTGTAAGCACAATAAAATAGTCCGAACATTGCGCATCGAGAAGGCCGCTGATCAAAGATGCAAAGCTGTTTATACAAAACAGGGTATTGATCAGACGATCGGCTTAAGCCAAAATCAAAACTCCTGTGAAGAGTATATTGCAGGCGTAAGAAAGACATTAGAAGAAGCAAAGTGGACTTGTCGTGAAGTAAAAGAAGCGCGTACATCCACTGTGATTTCTGACGAATAATTCCTGCCGAGCTTGCAACAAGGATCGAGTCGAGGAGCTTCTATGAATTCAGAATTGGTGGTTGCGGTCGCGCAAATGACTTCTGTCGATGATGTCGACGCCAATCTGATGCAGATCGAGGCTCTACTCGAGGAAATTTTCAAATCTGCGAAGAAGCCCCGTTTCGTGGGCTTTCCTGAAAACTGTCTCTACATGCGAATCAAAGAGGGCGAGAAGATCGAAGGATTTTCCCTTTCGCACAAAGCGTTTTCCCGTCTGGCTGAACAAGCAAAAAAATACGATACCTATCTGCATTTAGGTTCTGTTCCCTTGTTTGTCGGGGGGCATCTTTATAATTCATCAGTTTTGATTTCACCGACTGGAGACGTGAAACCGACTTATCAAAAAATGCATTTGTTCGATATCCAGCTCGAAGGGCAAAAGGCCATTAGAGAATCCGATGTGTTTCGTCACGGGCAAAAACCCAGCATCATAGATGTCGATGGTTGGCGTATCGGCGAGACGATCTGTTATGACGTACGCTTTGCCGAATTGTTCTCGCAATATGCGCGAAAAGAAGTTGATGTGATCCTAGTGCCTTCCGCTTTTCTGGTAAAAACAGGCGAGGCTCACTGGGAAATTTTGCTTCGAGCCCGCGCGATTGAGAGTCAGTCTTATTTGCTGGCCAGCGCCCAAGGTGGAACGCACCAAAGCAATCTTGGAGCAATGAGGGAAACCTATGGTCACACGATGATCGTCGATCCGTGGGGAGTCGTCGTTGGTCAGGTAGAAAAACGCACGGTGGGTTTTGCTGTTACGACGCTGTCTCGTGAGCGTATTGACAGCGTTCGTCGTCAGATTCCGATGAAAGATCACAGACGTCTTCCTATTGGCTAATGGCTGGTTGCCTAATACCTAAAACTTTTGCACTATTTCAATGACACATTCTCATTTGGTTTTTATATTCGGCCTTACTGATAGGCCGGGAGATTTATATGAAGCGAATTTTCTTAGTTTTGCTTGTGTTATCCTCTGTAGGATTCAAAGCCTTTGCGGCGGACGAGGTCCTAGCGGGCAGTCAGTACGATGAGGCGAAAGAAGCAGAGATCGCGCAAATCGTGAAAAAGCGCGCGTATCCTGGTGGTCGTGATGAAGGTGACTTGAAGGTTCAAGCTCAAGTTGCAACCCCAGTGCGTAAGTTGGCTCCGCAAGCCGAAGTCAAAGGCAACGAAGAGCCAGCGGAGGAATAGCCCGCCGGGCGGGCAGTGCTGGAGCGACGGCAGTCGCGCAAGCTGGAGCAACTCCGCAGACGCGGGCAGAGCGGTAGCTGAAGCAACTACTTCTGCGAAGCAGAAGTGTAGATAGAATTGTTACTTAGGAGAATTACGTAATGTCTTATGATCAACTACCTGAAGGTGTAACTCGTGAAACTATGGACGTCGATGTTTTGATCGTTGGCGGTGGCTCTGCGGGTCTTTCTTGCGCCCTTCATTTGCAAAACCAAATTCAACAACATAATGAAGACGTTGCCTCTGGAAAAAAACAGGGCCAGCCGATTCCTGAGCAAATGATCGTTGTGATCGAAAAAGCCTCTGAAGTCGGCGCACACAGTCTTTCAGGTGCGGTTTTGAATCCAAAGGCATTGCGCGAGCTTATTCCAAACTTCAAGGAAGAGGGCGCGCCTCTTGATACTGAAGTTAAAAAAGATGCGGTTTATTATCTAGGTTCTGATTATTCTTTCAAACTTCCAATCACTCCGCCGCCATTCCATAACGAAGGCAACTACATCACTTCAATTAGCAAATTCAATCGCTGGTTGGGTTCCAAGTGTGAAGAAAAGGGAATCAACATCTTCCCGGGCTTTGCGGCTGTAGAGGCCTTGTATGAAGGCAATAAAATCGTTGGAGTTCGTACGGGCGATAAAGGTCGTGATAAAAACGGCAATCCAAAAGGCAACTTCGAGCCTGGTTTGATCTTGAAATCTAAAGTTACTATTTTTGCAGAAGGAACTCGCGGTTCTTTGTTCAAAAAAGTTTCTGAAAAATTGAATCTTCGCGCTGGCAAAAATAAAGAAGTTTTTGAAGAAGGCGTGAAAGAGATCATCCAAATGCCTGCGGGCACTGTGGAAGCGGGACAAGTGATCCATACAATGGGTTTCCCTCTTTCTAAATCTATCGGTGGTACTTTCATCTACACTTTGCCGGGCGATAAAATCATCGTGGGTTTGGTGGCGTATCTTGATTCTGAAGATCCATTGCTTGATCCACACCGTGAATTGCAAAAATTGAAAACTCATCCGTTCCTTCAAAAAATGCTTAAGGGCGGAAAAGTTATTGCTTACGGTGGTAAGACATTGCCTGCGGGTGGTTGGTATTCAATGCCGAAACTTTATGGCGATGGCTTCATGGTTTGCGGTGACTCGGCAAGCATGGTTGACGTGCAAAAGCTTAAAGGCATTCACTTGGCCATGAAGTCAGGGATGCAAGCGGCAGAGACTATCATGGATGGTCTAACAAAAGGTGCCGAGTTCAACGAAGAAATCACAAAAGGCTATGAAACTCGTTTGCATGGCAGCTATGTGAAGGAAGAGCTCTACAAAGTCCGCAACTTCCACCAAGCGCTTAGCAAGGGCATTGTGGCTTCTATGCCTGAACTGGCGTTGCAAGAGCTTACGGGTGGCCGCGGTCTTCAAGATCCTATGCCAATCGCACATACGGATGCTGAGACGACTGAGAAGGTTATCGATGTTTGGGGACCCAACGGCTTTGAAGAACAACTGGGTCAGTTGCCTAAGGCTGATGGTCAGCTTTTCTTTGATAAGCTTTCGAGTGTTTATTTGACGGGCACTATGCACGACGAGGATTCCCCGAATCACCTTATCTTGAAAGATGGCGATATCTGTCGCTCGGTATGTGAGCCAAATTACAAATCACCTTGTAATCATTTCTGCCCAGCCTCTGTTTATGAGATGGTTCCGTCTACAAAAGAGCCTGGTAAGAAAGACCTACAAATCAATTATACAAACTGTATTCACTGTAAGACTTGTGATATTAAGTGCCCATTCGAAAACATCGAGTGGACCGTTCCTGAAGGGGGCGGTGGACCACAATATCGCGAAGTTTAAGCAGCGCAAGCTGGCAGAGCTGACGCCCGCAGGGGCAGAAGCTGAAGCAACTTAAGCCGGGCGGTATAGGAAGCCCGGCGGTTGGGACTGGGCTTTCTTAAAAACAGAAAGGAAAGCCCATGCCTGAATTTTTTGCGTCGACTGCACGCGGTCTTGTTGAACCTCTAGAAAAAGAACTTAAAGATCTAGGATTGAAAGTTACCGATAAAACAAACGGTGGCGTTTACTTTGAAAGCAACTGGGAAGGTTGCTACAAAGCGAATCTTCAATCGCGCTTGGCAAGTCGTATCTTGAAACCTATTTTGGATTTCACAGCTTATCAGCCGGAAGAGTTGTACACACAGATTCTTCGTCACGATTACACGAAATATATTAAACCAACACAGACGATTTCTATCGACGTTACGATCAAGGAATCGAAAATGCGCGATCAACGTTTCGTTGCGATGAAAATCAAAGATGCTGTTGTTGACCAATTCCGCGAAAAATTTGGTGTGCGCCCTGACGTTGATAATGAACGTCCTGCTTTGCGCATCCATGTTCGCGCAGTAAAAAATCAATTCAACGTAGCGATCGATACTTCGGGTGATTCTTTGTTTATGCGCGGTTATCGCAAAGAAACAGGGGAAGCTCCGTTGAAAGAAAACTTGGCTGCGGGTTTGATCAAACTTGCTGACTGGGATGGCCAAACTCCGTTGGTTGATTTCATGTGCGGTTCAGGAACTTTCTTGATTGAAGCTGCGATGATGGCAAAGAACGTAGCCCCTGGTATTCATCGTAAGAGATTCGCATTCATGAACTGGATGTCTTATGAAAAAGAGACTTGGGAAAACCTAGTTCAAGAGGCGATGGACGCTGAAAAAGAAGAGCTTCCATTTAAATTCTATGGTTTCGATATCGACAATCGCGTTTTGAAAAGTGCGAAAGACAATGCGAAAAGCGCTGGCGTCGATGACGTGATTGAATTCAAAAAAGAATCTGTGGCGACTGTTGAGCCACCGGTTGAAAAAGGTTTGATCATCTTGAATCCTCCGTATGGTGCGCGTATCGGTGATGAAGACAATCTTCGCGATGTGTATCGCGATTTAAGCTTCACTTTGAAGCACAGATTCAAAGGTTGGGATGCTTGGATTCTTTCAGGCAACAAAGAGTTGATCGCTGATTTGAAATTGAAATCGACTCGTAAGTTCTTTGTCTTCAATGGTAATATCGAGTGTCGTTTCTTGAAATACTCGATGTTCTAGACGGTGAAAGTTGACAGAGTGGCAGCTTCGATGGGAGTGCCGACTGAGGCAACTCTTGATGCTTTGGCGAAGTCGAAATATAAACCCCAAAAAAAGCCCTCATTATCGAGGGCTTTTTTCTTTTATGGAACTGGTCATTCTTTACCTGGATTCACGAAACCCAGTCTGGCAAAGTATTTCCAGTTTTAAGTCTAGATTTTCGCCGCCTTCCTCGTGCCCGACCAATTATGGAGTCGATTCCCCTTGGAATTCTTTTAGAAATCTGAGGGAACCCCGATAAGTCTTCCAATGAGACACTTCTATAGCATTGTCATTCTATCTCTGTCGATTCTGGCTCTTCCGGCATCGGCGCAATTGTCGATTGATGCAGCGACGGCGAACTTCAATGCTTATGTGGCTCAAATGCAGGCGCAGACGGCGAATATCGCAGCTCAACAAGAGGCGGCTCAGGCGACTTTGCAGAAGCAGCTGCAAGCGCAAATGGCGATTCAATTGCTTTTCCAATATTGCCCATTGATGTTGAAGCAACAGGTGGCACCGATGCCGCAAGCTCCGAAGCTTAAGAAGACTTCTTATCAAGTGATGGATGCGGCTTGGAAAGCCCGTGAAGATGAAGGCTATGTTTACGAAAAAGACGTGGACTTGGATCTTTCAAAAGAAATCGGTAAAGATGCCAGTGGCAAATTTGCTCAAGGCTGTGATCAGTTCATGAACAAAGATGGTAAGATGGGCCCTTGGGGCTCTTGGGCTTTGCAATTGATCAAAGACAAACCAGAATCCTTTGGTCAAAAAGTTCCTGATGACATCACTAAGTGGTGTCCAAATTATCCCAAGATGAATAAAAATCAGCGCGAGCTTTTCTGGGTGTGGACGATGATGTCCATGGCTTCTTCCGAATCGACTTGTAATCCAAAGAGTGACAATCCGAATGCTCCGAATGGAACGGCGATTGGTTTGTTCCAGCTAGAAGGTCGTGTGTGCCCAAGTGCCCGTGATCTGCATAATCCGAATGAAAACATCTCGTGTGCTGTGAACTTACTTGCCAAAGAATTGGAAAATCGCGACACGTTGATGACTCCCACTTCAAAGGGCCAAGAGGGAACTTACTGGGGAACGATTCGCAGTGATGATTGGAATAAGAAACGTGGTGGCGATATTCAAGGTGCTAAGAAAACTCGCGAACTGATGAAGCAATATCGTTATTGTCAGTCTTCAAGTATGGGACCCGCGACACCTGCGTCAGCTCCAGCGGCTAAGAAATAAAAAAAAGCCCACCGATGAAGTGGGCTTTTTAATTTTTAAAATTTCAAATCTAAAAATTAGAACGGTTTGTTGATCGCAAGAGTCGCGGCTGTTGCGCCCAAAACGATTAGCAAGATGGCGATAGGCCAGCCAATGTAGCCTTTACGCTTCACGATAGAGATTGCTGCCGCCATGAAAATCCAGATCACGACTTTAGCGATCACCCAACCCGGCAAATGAGCCATGATGCCTAATTTCGCAAGCATGCCGAAGCCGCCGAAAAGAAGGAATAAAAGACCGATACCATGAGTGGCGAAGGCCATTGCACGTGCAGGACCTGTCAGCTGAACCTTTGCGTATGTTGCAACCAGAAGGCCGCCGAAGCCAAAGAACAAGCAAATCAAGCCAGATAGGTGAAGGATTTTATAAAATTCATAAGTCATGGTGTCTCCTAGAAAATGTTCGTAACGAACGGTCTATTCTTCTTCTTTCATTCCCAAATGTTTAGCGATTCGAGAAATTTCTTTTTTCATGCGAGTGATATGGCGCATGGAAACAAGAGTCTTCATGTTGTCACGAAGAGGTTCTAGCGGATAACCAGCGTAAGCGCCAGGAGTTGTGATGTCGTTGGAAACGCCGCTGCGTCCGCCCACCATGACCTTATCACAGATGGTAACATGATCTGTGACCACGCAGTCGCCACCGAACATACAGTGATTGCCAATCTTAGTCGAACCAGCAACTTTAAAGCCTGCCGCCATCACACAATGCTCTCCGATTACGACGTTGTGCGCGACGTGGCTGAGATTGTCGATCTTAGTGCCTTTGCCGATGCGTGTTTCAGTCAAAGCGGCACGGTCTACGGTGACACTGGCGCCAAGCTCGACCCAGTCTCCCAAAACGACTTTGCCAATTTGTGGGATTTTCTTGTGGACACCCTCGCGAGTAGGGGCGAAGGCAAAACCGTCAGCTCCAATAGTCACATGGGGGTGAAGCTCACAGTGTGCTCCAACCTCACAGTGAGCACCTACAAACACTTGAGGGTGAATCAATGTGTGATCGCCGATTTGTGCAAAAGGCTCAATCACCGCGTGAGAGCCGATCGTTGCGTAATTTCCGACGCGCGCGTGCTCGCCAATCACGGCAAATGGACCCACGCACACGTTTTCGCCCAAATGAGCCGTTTCGTGGATGCATGCCGTTGGGTGGATTTTTTGCTCTTGATTGAAGCGATTCATTTTACCATCGAAAAGAGGCAAAATCGCGGCCATCGCCAGCTGAACGTTCGGAGTTGAAAACATTGTTGCTGGAACATCTTGTGGGATGCTTAAAGACTTATGGGCCACGATGATCGGAGCTTGTGCCTTCAAAGCAGTCTCGAGTTGTTCCATCTTAGAAACAAAGACTAAAGTTTCTTTATCAGCAAGTTCTGGTGGAAGAACTTTCGTCGCCACCGCTTGCAAAGATCCCGATGTGTGAGTGAGATCTGGGGTTGGAAGATTCTTAATTAGATCGACAATTACTTCAGCTGTTATCATAGTGATGCCTCGCGCTAACACTTTCCCATTATTTTTTTGCTGTCAAGACACTGTGTAATAGGTTAGATCTGGTTTATATAACTTTTCGATCATTTCTCACCTTATCGTGAAGAGAGGAATTGAGATGGCTAAGAAGGCTGCGAAAAAGGAAGCACCTGCGGCAAAAGCAAAAAAGGCACCGGCAAAGGTAGCGGCGAAACCTGCTCCTAAGGCGGCGGCAAAACCTGCGGCGAAAGCTCCAGCGAAACCCGCTCCGAAAGCGGCAGCTCCAAAGGCTGCGGCTAAAAAACCGGCTCCTGTTAAAGCTCCTGCTGTGAAGGCTGCGAAAGCGGAACCAGTCAAACCTGCTAAAGAAGCGAAGGTTGCAAAACCTATTGCGGAAGAAAAAGCTCCAGCACCTGCAAAGGCTGATAAAAAAGCCGCGAAAGTTGTTGAAGCTGAAGTCGAAGCTCCTAAAAAAGAGAAGAAGACTAAGGTTGATAAGTCAGGAATGTCTGAAGACCAAGCAAAGTGGGTCGATCTTCATGAGAAATATAAATCCATGAAAGCTCCACCATACAATATTGGTTCTCAATATGAAGCGAAAACTCCGATCGAGCATAAGACTTTCGGATGGGGCTTTATTCTGTCTAACGAATATGACCGCCTTGAGGTTTTATTTGAAGACGGAAAACGTATGCTGATCAGCAATAGAAAATTGTCATAGCGGGCTGCTAGTTCAGATTCTACTGTGTTGCTGCGTCAGCGCAGTACGATGGACAGCTATCAACCTGCTACATAACGCAGAATTCTATTGCAAGGTCCGCCAAACTGACCTAGAAATTTACGTGCATGGCAAAAGACGATTTAGTACAAATTGACGGAAAAGTGATCGACGCCCTAGCGGGGGGTCTTTACAAGATCGAACTCGAAAATAAGGCGATCATTAACGCAAAACTTTGCGGAAAAATGAGACGTTTTAATATTCGTGTGGTTGTGGGAGACCGAGTGAGCGTAGGGGTATCACCTTACGATCCAACTCATGGTCTGATCATGTTCCGTCACAAATAAGATTTAATTTCTAATATTTCCAATAAATCTAGAGGTTCTATGGATCAGGCTCTTCAGAGTTATTTGGCTCGTATTGTCCCAACAGTTCCGGCAAAGTCAGCACAAGCAGTGATTGAACTTGCGGCTGAGGGCGCGACAGTTCCCTTCATCGCTCGTTACCGTAAAGAGAAAACAGGCAATTTGGACGAAGTTCAAATCCGCGCTGTGATCGAAGGTCACGAAACTTACAACGAAATCGTCAAGCGTAAAGCATTCTTGATCAAAGAGATCGGCGAGCAGAACAATCTGACTGCCGAACTTCAAAAACGCATCGAGATGTCTTGGGACTTGGGTGAGTTGGAAGAAATCTACAAACCATTCAAGAAAAAGAAAAAGACCAAAGCGACTATTGCCCGCGAAGCTGGCTTGGAGCCTTTGGCAAACTGGATCTGGGACATGGGGCACGGCACGTTGAAAGACGACGCCACCATGGAAATGAAAGCGAAAGCTTTCTTGAATCCAACTGCAAAAATCCAAACATACGAAGATGCGCTTAAAGGTGCACAAGATATCATCGTAGAAAAAATTGCCAACGACGCGGAACTTCGCGCGATGGTG
>NZ_DASVLT010000024.1:0-83986 GCF_036384735.1 Bdellovibrio sp.
CGCGGAAGACAACCGCGTGAACCAAAAAGTTGTTGTAGAAATGGTAAAGCTTCTTGGCTGTCGCACCAAAGTTGTCGAAAACGGTGAACAGGCTTTGGAAGCTCTACGACGCGAGGATTTCAATTTGGTTTTAATGGATGGACAGATGCCTCTTATGGATGGCTACGAAGCCACCCGCCAAATTCGTGCCGGGAAGGCCGGAGTTCACAATCGCCTCATCCCGATTCTTGCGACGACCGCCAACGCGATCAAAGGCGATATCGAACGCTGCCTTGATGCCGGAATGAATGATTATATTAGCAAACCCATTTCCTATTCGGATCTGGCACTTAAAATTGAAAAATGGCTGAACCAGGGAAAAAATGTTGTGGACGAAGAAGCTCTACAGCGAACGATTCAATTGGGCAAAAAAATTGGAAGACCTTTGCTTAAAGAGCTGGTGGATCTTTTTGCTCAAGATTCTCTTCCCGCCATTTCCAAGATGCGTACTTATTTAAGCGATAGAAACTTCGAAGGCCTTTCATCTGTCGCTCACTCACTGAAGTCATCAGCGGCAAATCTGGGAGCCCTGCGATTGAATGAACTTGCGGACCGAATCGAGCGAACTAAAAATGAAGCCTCGCAGGAACAAATGTTATTACTGATTAACTCCTTAGAAAAAGAGCTGCGCCTTGTGCTTGAGGAGCTTGCCCAACGAAGTGAATCTTCGGCATGCGAAAAATCTACAGAAAGACCCTCCGAGAAACCCATGGACTCGAGCAGCCTTTAATTTTCAGCTGAGCTGTCAAATCCCTGTGCAACAGATACGAATTTACATCGATCCTTTCTGACCCTATGAAATCAGGCATGTTTCTTGGAATATGCCCGCTGTGGCTGAAGTTTGGCCTGAGTTTGGTGGCAATTCGACACTAAATTCTTTGCGGAAAGGGTCCTTATGCACAACAAGATGAAGTTTTTAGTTTTGCTTTCCATGGCAATCGCAGCCTGCAGCCCTTCGGCAAAGTCCCCAATGAGTGGCAGTGCCAATTCTGAATTCCTCGATGGTTTATTTACGACTCGCCCAACTGTGGATGATCCTGTTATTGCGATCTTAAAACTTCAAACACCTGCTTTACTTGAAACATCGGCTCGTAAAGACGGCAAACTGACTGTCGATCAAGACCAATTGAAAGCCATCGAAGCAGAACAAGCCGCCACGATTGATGCACTTCAAAAAATCTCTCCGGATATTCGTGTTTTGATTCGCTATAAAATGGTTCTGAACGGTATGGCCGTTTGGACGCCAGCGAATCTAACGGATAAAATTAAATCCATTCCAAATGTGACGATGTCAGAAAAGACATCGTCATTCGCCCGTCCAAAGCCAATGGATGATGACAATGATGGGACCACAACCGTAGGCGCTGAAACGTCGGTGAAGTTCATTGGTGCCGATGCCGCTTATCAACAGAACATCCATGGTGAGGGCGTTCGCGTAGGAATCATCGATACGGGCATCGATTACACCCACAAAATGCTGGGGGGCGAAGGCACTGTTGAAGCTTACAAAAATAACGATCCTTCCAAAGCCAACGCGGCCTTTCCAAATAAAAAAGTCGTCGGTGGCATCGACTTAGTCGGCACGGACTACAACTCGGCTTCTCCTGATTTTAAAAAACGCATTCCGCTTCCAGATTCCAATCCTTTGGACGAAGCTGGTCACGGGACTCACGTGGCGGGAACTGTTGCGGGTGTCGGTGATGGAGTGAACACTTACAGTGGCGTTGCTCCTGCCGCAGATCTTTATGCAATCAAAGTTTTCGGCGCACAAGGTTCGACAAGTGATGAGGTTGTTATCGCCGCCCTCGAATATGCAGTAAATCCGTCGGGTGATATGCAGTTCAATGACCAATTGGACGTCGTGAATCTTTCTTTGGGTTCGGCTTATGGCGGTCCTCATATCATGTACAACACCGCAATCAAAAACTTGGTTCATGGCGGTACTGTTGTCGTGGCTTCTGCCGGTAACGAGGGAGATCAGAAATTTATCGTAGGCGCACCGAGTGTATCTGATGATGCGATCTCTGTGGCTTCAAGTGTCGATGATCAAAATCAAAATATTGAATTCCCTTCCGCTTTGTTCACATTTGGCTCTGAGTCTTTGACGGCGCAAGCTATTGAAGGCTCTATCACTAAAAAACTTTCGACATTTGATTCCATGAAAGGCGAGTTGATTGCCCTTGGAAATGCAGCGACTGATTTCGATCAAGCTACCAAAGACCAAACGAAAGGAAAAATTGCGTTCATCGATCGCGGAGTTGTTTCGTTTGCCGATAAAATCAAACGTGCGCAAGATGCCGGGGCTATAGCAATCATCGTTGCTGACAATCAAGATGAAGATCCAATTGTGATGGGCGGTGATGGCAAATTCGACATTCCAAGTGTGATGATTTCAAAAAAAGATGCGGATGTTTTGAAATCAAAACTTCAAGCCGGTCCTGTCACAGTGGATTTAAAGCCAGCAACGAAAGTCGAAAAGCCTTGGTTGGCAGACACGATTTCACCATTCTCTTCCCGTGGCCCTCGCTCAGAAGATGGTTTGATCAAACCAGAAATTGCAGCTCCAGGTTCTAATATTATCTCTGCCGGTCGCGGTCAGGGTGATAAAGGTGTGCTGATGTCTGGAACATCAATGGCCGGTCCTCACATCACGGGCGTTATGGCCTTGCTGAAACAGAAATTTAACAAGCTTGATCCTTACGAACTTAAATCTGTTCTTTTGGCTCATGGAAAAGTGATCTCTGACGCCAATAAGAAACAATACACCGTGAGCCGCCAAGGTGCGGGTCGCGTGCAAATCGCGGACTCGTTGGAATCAAAACTTGTGACAATCCCATCGACATTGTCATTCGGTTTGACTGACATCGAGACGGCGAAAACTTTGACTCAACAGATTACGTTGAAAAATATCAGCGACAAAGCTTTGACTGTTTCTGGCCAATGGAATGGCTCTGCCGCTTTGCAGGTGTCAGCTCCATCTGTGACGTTGGCTGCGGGTGAATCCAAAACAGTTCCTGTGACTGCAAAAATCAATGCGACGTTGATGGCGAGTGCTAACGACGAGCTTGATGGCTTCTTCAAATTCTCTAGCGACAAAGAGATGGTAGCTCAACTTCCCGGCCTTGTAGTCGCGCGCCAAATTTCACAAATTTCCGTGACTTCAAATGTGGTTCATTCCACTTCAGAGGCTGATGCCGCTGGTAGTGCCGGCGAAGTGACACTGCAAAATAAGGGCGTTAATCCTGGTTCGGCCTACTTGTTCAATCTTCTTGGTAAAGATGGTCGTAAGAAAGATAGCAAGCCAGATTTGATTCACAACTTGAACTGTGACCTTCAGTCTGCGGGCTACCGTATTGTGCAAAAAGATGGTCAACGCATCTTACAAGTGGCTTTGAAACTTTATGAAGGCATGACGACTTGGAATACTTGTGAAGTGAACGTGCAAATCGACGCTGATGGCGACGGCATCACTGACCAGGAAATCGCAGGCCTTCCACAGTCAAGTTTGCCTGGTCTGACCGGAGATAATTTCATCAGCTTATTATTAGACGGAACGAAAGCCCGTCAAATGCGCAAGAAATACGAAACGGATTTTGCGACAAATCCAGACAAGGCGAAGGAAGATTATTCTCAAGCGGTGATGGACATTCGTAAGATGGGCGTTTTCGATGGCTCGACTTTGGCGATCATCGAAGCTGACGTGTCACAATTAGAAGTTTCAGACACTCAAGAGTTGAATATCAAAGTTTCGACAACTCTCCAGGATTCTGGTGCTGTTGAATACGATGATTATCTTGGCAAAGACGATACAAAATGGGAAAAGATCTCTTTAAGCGACATGGGACAAAGCTATTCACAATTGCCTGAACAGATTGACCTAAAAGGTCATGACACTGTGACAGTACCTTTTGTGAAAGGTTATGACTCTCGTGATTTGATCTTGTATGCTCCACAGAATAAATCTGTGCGTGATGTTCTTCTTGAAGACACTCAATCACAAATCGTTCCTGCCGCTTACCAACCGTAAGCGCTGGAATATAAAATGAATGAGACCATTAAAAAAATTGTCGTTGTAGGAAATGCGGGTGGAGGCAAAAGTACTTTAACCCGCAAGCTTGCAAGGATTCATGGCCTCCCCGTCACACATGTGGATTCCATTCAGTTCCTGCCGGGAATGAAAATCCGCCCCTATAAAGAATCCATTTCTATTCTGACTGAAATTGAAAACCACGATGCATGGATCATTGATGGATATGGTCCTTTGGATATTATCGAAAAGCGCTTTTTAAAAGCTGATCGTATTGTCTTTATTGATTTTCCAATTTGGCGTCATCTTTGGTGGTGTACCAAAAGACAATTTCTTAATCTATTTTCGAAACGCAGCGAGCTTCCCGAGGGTTGCAATGAGGCGACTTGGGAACACACCAAAAAACTTTATAAGACAATTTGGGGCATTCATAAACGAATGCGCCCCGAACTATTAAGAATTTTCGCACGGGACACATTGAAAAATAAAATGGTGTACATCCATTCACTGAAAGAATGGAATGAAATTGCCCAAAAGGGTCTTTCTTAATTCACATGTGAGGATGTTGCTGCTGACAGGCCTCTTCCATAGGTTTCGCCAAAATAGATTGCTCATCCGGATGCTTTACAAACCAGCGCTTCACAAACGGGCATGTGGCAATAACCTGAGCCATTTCTAATTTCGCGGTCTTCAAAGCTTCTCGGACCAGGGCATCGCCAATATTTTGACCTCGAGATGCGACTGGCACTTCCGTTGCCACAAGCTCGTAAATATTATTGTTGCCTTTGCGGTAAGCAATAAATGCTTCTCCGCCTTCAACGTTCGTGGTGAATCTTCTTCTTTGTGCATCATTGCGAATGTCGAGGTCCATATTTTTCCTCCGCCTTTATGAGAATTTCTTTTAGATTAATGCGGTTCCAGGCTGCTCACTACATCGAGTTTTTAATCTGTGTAGGATCTCAAAGAAATTCTTTAGGTCCATGGGTCTTGTGTAAGTTGAAGTGTGTCGTTAAGCTTCTATTCAAGGAGCTCACAATGAAAGAAAAAGTCGTAATTCTTGGCGCCAGCAATAAACCAGAACGATATGCTTACAAAGCGTTCAAAATGTTGCAAGAGTACGGGCACACACCTATTCCAGTGAATCCTGCCTTCGATGAAATCGAAGGTGTGAAAGTTAGCAAAACTCTTGAAGAAGTGAGCGATGTCGATACTGTCACTTTGTATATGAATCCCCAGCGTTTGGTTGAACAGGTTGAAAGACTGATTCACCTTAAGCCACGCAGAGTTATTTTCAATCCTGGTACAGAGTCAAAAGAGATTGAGCAAAAACTTGAAAATGCGGGCATTAAAACACTCGAAGCCTGCACACTGGTCTTGCTTCGTACAAATCAATTCGAAGATAAGTAATCATTCTAGGGGGCAAATAAGGAATGACATTGCCCCCAGAATCGGATACTAAGCCCTCATGACTGACATTCAAACGACCCTGACAAAGACGCCAAAGGCCCTTCCCCCTTCCGATAAGCTTGGATTTGGTAATTACTTTACCGATCATATGTTTGTAGCTAAGTTCGCTGAAGGTAAGGGTTGGTATGATGCTCAGATCTTGCCCTACTCGCCAATTCCTATGGACCCAGGGGCTTCTGTTTTCCATTACGGCCAAGCTCTTTTTGAGGGCATGAAGGCGTTTCGCCAGGCTGACGGAAAAGTCGTTTTCTTCCGCCCAGAATTTAATCACAACCGCATGGTTGAGGGCGCTGCACGTATGTGCCTGGAAGCTCCACCCTTGGATCTTTTCATGGAGGGCATGCAACAGCTTGTGAAAGTTGACGAGCGCTGGATTCCTAGTGAGCCCAACACGGCTCTTTACATCCGCCCTACTTTAATTGGTACTGAGGGTTTCTTGGGTGTTCGCCCCTCTAAAGAGACAATGTTCTTTATTATTCTTTCTCCAGTAGGTTCTTATTACGGTGAAGGCTCTAAACCTGTGAAGATTTGGACGGAGGAGACTTATCTTCGTGCTGCTCCGGGTGGCTTGGGCGCAGTAAAGGCGGGTGCGAACTACGCGTCTAGCTTGAAGGCGGCTCTTGAAGCGAAGAAAAAAGGTTACGCACAAGTTCTTTGGTTGGATGTTGAACATCAGGGCATCGAAGAAGTTGGCACTATGAACGTATTCTTCGTTTTCAAAAACGAAATCGTAACACCAGCATTGAACGGCAGCATCTTGAACGGTGGAACTCGCGACGCTGTTGTACAACTTTTGAAGGATAAAAAACTTCCAATCGTTGAAAGGCGCATCACAATCACTGAAGTGATTGAAGGTCTACAAAAAGGCGAATTGCTTGAAGCGTTTGGTACAGGAACTGCGGCAGTTATTTCTCCGATTGGCGAATTGCACTATCGCGGTAAAGACTGGTTGATCAACAATGGTCAAACAGGTGATTTGAGCAAAACTATTTATGCCGAGGTCACTGCGATCCAAAGCGGTAAGTTGCCAGACACGCATAACTGGATCACTCCTCTTGCATAATTGTCAGGTGATTTAAGCCCTCGGTCTGAGGGCTTCTGCAATTAGGCACAGCATTTTATTTTTCATGTCCAAGCCTTCTTAAATGTCTCACGATGTAGGGGATATTCTAGGAGGCTCCTATGGAACGCAAGGCAACAGCCTATTGGCGAGGATCTCTGCAACGCGGTCGCGGTGACGTGACAACAGCCAGCGGAGTTTTAAAAAACATTCCCTACTCTTATTCAACCCGCTTTGAAAATGCGCCGGGCACAAACCCAGAGGAATTAATTGCGGCGGCTCATGCCAGTTGTTTTTCAATGGCCCTTTCTGCGGCATTGGGAAGCGCAGGCTTTGAACCTAAAGCGTTGGATGTCTCTGCCACAGTTGAACTTATTAAAGAACCAGCGGGCTTCACAATTCGTTCTTCCAAATTAAAACTGCGTGCCCAAGTTCCTGGTATCGAAATTGATAAATTCAATGCCATCGCCGAAGATGCGAAAAAGAATTGCCCTGTCTCAAAACTTTTAAATGCAGAGATCACTCTTGATTCTCGCCTGGAAGGGGCTGCAAATCCGACAACTTCAACAAAACCCTCCAACGGAGCTCAAAGCTCCGCCGTTTAGTTTTGTTTTAGTGATGAAGAGTGACCCCGGCGTTATCAGCTGCCAATTTTCCCAAAGCGCCGAGGTCCATCTCGCCTAAGCCTCTGGCCATCGCCGTTAGAACTTGATCATGCACCAAGCTTGCTGTTGGAAGAGGAATGCCTGCCTCTTCAGCGGTCTTTTGTGCAAGCCTTAAATCTTTCAATGCTAAAGGCAATGCGAAGCCCACCGCCTTATCATAGTTTTTCTCGACGATCATTTTGCCGTAGTTCTTATAAAACGGTGCTGACAGCAAGGACTCGGTCATCGCATCCAGGAAAACCTTTTGATCCAAGCCTGACTTTTCGGCCAATGCTAACGATTCAGACAAAGCCTGAATGCTAGAGATCAACATGAAATTACCTAAAACTTTTGAAAGATGCGCATGGGCCGGGCTTTCACTGATATGGAAAACTTTTTCCGCAAGAACATCAAAAACTTCCTTACAGCCTTCGATGGCTTGATCCTCACCGCCTGCCATGATGAAGAGCTTTCCTTGTTCTGCAGTTTCAGGACGACCAAATACAGGAGCACCCACAAGGAAACAGTTCACAAGATTATGATCGGCTTCAAGATGTTCAGCCAAGGAAGGACTGATGGTACTCATCGAGATATGAATTGTCCCTGGCTCCATGAAACGGAGAATGCCTTTGTCTCCGTAGACAACATTTTCGACGGCTTTATCATCAGACAACATCGAGATAATAATGTGACAATCACCAAGCTCTGCCGGGGTATTAGCAAATACGGCACCGCGCTTCACTAAGTCATCCGCTTTTTCAGGCGTTCTGTTATAAATATGAAGATCAAAGCCCGCATCAAGAAGTCGTGCGGCCATCTTCGAACCCATGTGACCGAGCCCCATAAAACCGATTTTCATTGCAGCCTCCTTCTGTTTCACTCTAGCATAATAGCATCATAGGAGTTTTGATGAATAGAACCGCCGCAAACAACATTGTTAACTTGTTTACCTCAATCCTATTTTTGACCCTGCCCGCCTGTGCTACTTTTTCCTCTCACGGAATCACTGAGGTTCCGAAGATTAACGTTGCTAATGTGAAATCATTACCGTTAAGAAATATCCCCGCGAACACTCTCAGTCTTACGATTATGGACAATCGTGACAATAGTTTAAGAGAAAACACTGCGGAATTACAAAAGGAGCTGCAGCGAGCATTGACCGCGATCTTGAGATCTCAAGGCATCACCGTGGTGAAGGAAAATCCGACGAATTTATTATTTTCGGTGCAAGATCAGCAAGTTGGTGAAGACAAAGAAGGCTGCGTGAAAATGAACGCCATGCTCGCAATTCCAAAAGTTGCGAATCTTTACTCGGACGCGGTCTCTTGTGTAGAGACAAAAAGTCCAGTGAGCACAGTGACTATGGGAAGTAACATATCTCAAGCTTATGAGATGGGCCTCACAACAGTTTTTAAAAGTTTGAGTACAAACTTGCAAAAACTGACTCCTGTGAAAAAATAGAACATACAACGAAGGAGAGATGTCAGTCATGCCTAAGGAAAAGAATTTTTATTTAGGAAAAAAACATCTTTCCGCCTTTTCTACGAAGGGCGAAAATTTCTGCAAGTTGAATAAAGATCATCTTGATTTCGAGATCAATCTTTTGGGAGAGCGCTTAAGCACTTTGCAAGAGATGATCTTCGCCGAAAGAAAACATAAAGTTCTGATCATCCTGCAAGGCATGGATACCTCCGGAAAAGACAGCACGGTGAAGCACGTTTTCTCGGCGACCAATCCTCAGGGCATTCGCGTTGTTTCTTTTAAGGCGCCCACCGAAGAGGAAAAGTCGAAAGACTATTTATGGAGAATTCACAAAGAAACTCCGTCTCACGGAGAGTTTGTAATTTTCAATCGCAGCCACTACGAGGATTACATCGTTCCCACCGTTCACAAAACTTTTCCGCACAAGCAAGTTCAATCCCGTCTTGACGACATACTGGCTTTCGAAAGCATGTTGATCCGTGAAGGTGTGACGATCTTTAAGTTCTTCCTTCACATCAGTCGTAAGGAACAGGCAAAACGATTGCTCGAACGCCTTGATAATCAAAAAAAACATTGGAAATTTTCACTTAGTGACCTGACAGAACGAGAATACTGGGATGAATACCATGAGGCCTATACAAAGGCTTTTCGTTATACGCATCAAAGCGAGGCTCCGTGGGACATCATTCCTGGTGATGATAAGCGCATTCGCGACTATTTGATTGTGAAGATTTTAGTGGATCGACTTGAAAAATTAAAACCCGATTTTCCTGATATAGATCCAAAGATTATTAAAAAAGCGAAGGCCGAGGCCGATCGCTTATTGAAATAAAAAAAGGAGGGTTTCCCCTCCTTTTCTTTTTTAATTTTTCACGTTCACCTTTTGATGAGCGCTTTCTACAGCGACATCAAGTCCATTTGACTTCAAATGACCCACGAACCAGATTTCATAAGTTCCGTTTGGAACAAGATTTGTTCTCCAACCCATTGTAAGCTGACCGGGAACAATCGATGCCGTTCTTACATCGTCTTTGCCATCTGGACCGCGATGGTGGAACTCGATCGAGCTCATGGGAACCGAGCTTGACGTTGTTGTCACATCAACTTCGATACGCTCTTTCAAATCTTGAGCGAGGTCTGTGTTGCCAGAGCCTTTATATGTGATAGCCATTTTGGGTGCTTGATTCACGACATAGAAGAAATGTCGTTCAGAGGTCCCGATCTTTTCGCCGCGATTGTTCATCGCCATCACTTGGACTTCGTAACGCCCATCTGCAAGACCGCTGACATCAAGATCTTGCGCGCAGCCTGTCGCTGGACAGTTCAAACTTGTTACCGCTTGGTTTTGTGAGTTGTAAACAGCCAGTGTCATAGAGTCTGTTGACCCGTATGATGAGACGGCTTTCACAGGAACTGAATTTGTGAAGTAGGAATAGTCCGTTGGTGACTCTACCGAAACACCGCCGGCTATAGAAGGCATTGTATAACCCCAAGTTTCATCGCCGACACCAGATTCATCGTCATAAGAAACGTACCCGAAACCGTTTTCACCCCACTCTTCACCCCAGCTATTACGAATGATGAACGCATTCTTGCTATCATCATAGCCAATGATAGAGACCGCGTGGCCCCCCATGTAGTCGCCCGTTGTGTGCTTATAAACCCCACCAGCATAAGCCATGAAGTCTGCATAGACTGTCAATGTTGTGACAAGAGGACCGTTTTGCAAAGCTTGCTTCACAGCATTTACGTCGGTTGAACCACGAGTGGGTGTGGAATAACTTGCGATTTTAACACTGCGCTGACTTGCGTCTGGGCAGCTGGCACTGCAAGCAACATCCTGCCCCGTAGCACCAGATTGATAAGGCATGCAGGCCTCGTCAGGTGCACCAGAACGTTGCAAATAGCGAGCAGCATTTTCAGGCATCCAACCCCAGTTGCAGGCTCCGCCGCCGCAAGAGAAAATATGTTGCGGAGAAAACTTCGCATTGAAGCTCGGAAGAAGTGATGAAATTTTATATTGAGTTTCAAGAACTCCGATAGAGGCAAACGCGACACAGCTTCCGCAGTTCGCCTGATCCAGAATTGGTGACACCCAGTTTTGTCCATCTTTATTTCTCCAGTCCAATTGCGACGGAAGATTTGCGCGAATAGATGACTTAGGCGCGATGAACTGAACGTCGCCCGCTTGCTCACGACGAAGACCCATGCGATGTTTTGCTTCGGTTTTCGAAAGAGCCGTCAAAGAGTTTTCTTTGGCGTACCAGTCACTCCCGTTTTGCTGAAGTTTGTGATTGAGTTGCTGTACATTCAAAAACTCTGCATGTCCTGTTTGTACTCCGGCTCCGCCAGAGTAAGCGGTCTGGACAAAACAAAGCACCGCTAAAAGAACAAGTGATCTCATTCTAAATCCCCTCCATGTTCATTTATTATGAGTTCAATCCTTGTTGATAGACAAATGTTAACTTCGCCTCTGCACACTTTTTTGCTAGGGACTTGGTTCCCAAAAATTCGGTGGAGGTGAAGGCTTACTATGCAATCTTCGCTCGAAGTCAGCAATCACATTGCGGGCCTTTTCGTTATCGAAGTGATTTAGGGCCTCTTCCACCATGAGACTTTCTTGATCGCGGCCCACAGTTAGTAAAGCCGCCACACGGTTGTCATCATAATAGACCACGGCAAAATCTTGCTTTTCCATATCCCCCAAGACATCCATGCGATCAAAAATTTCTGAATTGCCGATATAGCCAATATTGAGATCGAAGTGCTGTGTCCAGAAAAACGGAATCTCTTGAAATTTAACGTTTCGACCTAAGATATTAAACGCAGCAATTTGACCTTGCCGCTCTGCCACCTCCCAGTGTTCAACCCGAATATGATTTTTAGAATGGGGATCAGGCCAGCGAGCAATATCACCCGCCGCAAAAACTCCCGGAGCCGAGGTTTCCAGAAATTCATTCACGAGAACACCTTTATCAACCTTTATTCCAGCCTGTTCAGCCAGTAAAGTATTAGGACGGATTCCCGCACCGACAACAACAAAGTCACAAGGAATGCTGGTTTTATCTTCCAAAACAACGTGCTTCAAACGGATCTCTTTCACTTGATGGCCCAAATGAAAATGCACACCATGCTGTTCGTGATATTTTTTTAAAAAACTCGCGACATGCACGCCAACTACTTTCATCAACGGCAATTCTTCGGGAGCAACCACATGAACTTCCAAATTTCTTTCGCGCAATGAGGCGGCCACCTCAAGACCGATAAAGCCGGCACCAATAATCACAACTTTCTGTGCCGTGCGCACTCTTTCCAAAATGCGATGGCAATCCTTGAGGGATCGAAGCAAGCACACATGGGATTGGTCAATCCCCATAATTGGCGGTTTTACCGGAGTCCCTCCGGTCGCTAAAAGACAGAAATCGAATTGAAAAGATCGTCCATCAGCTAAGAAAATCGTCTTCATTTGAGGATCCAGTTTCATCACCTTGCTGGCTAGGAAGATTTCGATGGCATGACGATCATAAAAATCCTTATTCCATAAAGGCAGCCATTCATCCGGAGCTTTTCCTGCCAGATAATCTTTTGAAAGATTGGTACGATCATAGGGATACGCTTCATCTTCGCTGATAATTTGAATTCTGCCGGCAAATCCCTGTCGACGAAGCATCACGGCTGAAGCTGTTCCAGCCGCACCACCACCTATTATAATCACACTCTGAGACGCCGTTGCCTGTTTGACGTCGATCGTGCGTTTCTTTTTGCCAGTGATAAATACTTTTCCATCGCGAACTTCGGTATGCCAACAAGATATGGGATTTAAGGGAGGAGCCTTCAAGGCCTCGCCCGTTTTCAGGTTGAAAACTCCATGATGCCATGGACAGTGAACAGTCTCGCCTTCGATCAAGCCTTCATTCAATGGTCCGCCATAGTGCGAACAGTGAGCCCCCACGGCGTAGAATTCACCTTCGAGATTAACTAGCATCACAGCCTTGTCGCCAACATGGCCCAGAAGGTTCTCGCCAGATTTGATAAGATCGATAGAAACACCTTGAGAAAAATCGGGACCGGTCACTTGCGCACTGATGCCCATAAAGCCCCCCTACAAAGAACATTCTAGTTTTATTCATTTAAGGACTGCAGAAGTGACCAAGAGCTATGCAAAAAAACATCACTTCCCTGGACCTTTTGCGAAAAAGCCACGTCTCATTTTGAGATTGGCAATTAGACACCAACTTAACCTCAATGTTCACCCCTCATATTCCGAAAAGTTTTCTGCATCTAGTGCGAATAATCCGGAGGCTGAAGTTGAAACAGTGGGTAAAAAAACTCGTCGACCAATTGGATATGGATTGGAATTCGTCATCTTCTCCACACGAGAAGAAAAGCGAAACACCGCCTCTTTCAGAAGAGCGCGCGACGTTGGTTTATTTTCTCGACGTTTACAATAAGAATCTGTTCGAGATTCAAAACCATTCTGTGCGCAAAGTTCGCGCGAAAATGGACACATTCGCAAAAGAGATCGTGCACGCTAAAAATGCTGATTCTTTGAATGATACTCTTTTCCGCTTACGTCAGTTTATTTCTAGCTATCGTATCGATGAGTATTCGTTCGTTCAAAACACGATTGATGATTTCAAGCGTATTATTTGGGACTTTGCTGACAATCTCAGCGAAGAAGCCCATTCGGAACAGGCCTCCCAAGGGGAAATTGATGCAAGTCTTGCGCAATTGCGAGAGGCTGTCGAATCAAACTCTGTCGAGGAGTTACGTGCGAAGTCTCGTGAGTTTATCGATCTTTATGTTAAGAACCAATCCGTATCCCATGAGCGTCGCTCGAAACGTATGGAGTCGGTCAAGAAAAACCTCAACAGCGTGAAGCGCCAGTTGATGGAAGCAAACCAAACGATGCGTCGCGACCACCTCACAGGTGCTCACAACCGTCGCAGCTACGATGAGCAAATCAAGCGTTATCTACAATTGAATGAGCTCGATAAAGACCCTATCACGCTGGTGATGCTCGATATCGACTTCTTTAAAAAGATCAACGATAACTACGGTCACGACATCGGTGATTTTATCCTGCAAGAATGCGTGCGCATGCTGCAAGAAAGCTTTGCTCGTGAAGAGGACTTCATTGCCCGTCTCGGCGGTGAAGAATTCGCTATTATCTTGCCGGGCTGCGATGCTAACTCAGCAGTTAAAATTGTAGAAGGCGCCATGGCTCGTATCCGTAAAGAGGTCTTCATTCACGGAGATCACCAAATTCGTTTCACAGTCTCCATGGGTATCGCGCCGCTGATTCCTGGGGAAAGCGCAGACAACTGGTATAAGCGTGCTGACGCGGCTCTTTACGAATCTAAGACAACCGGCCGTAACAAATATACGGTGGCTGGGGCAAACTCTACGAAGAATGTGGCCTGATCATTTTTTAGACAGCTGTCAAATCAACAGTAGTGACTAGAAAAGCCTGAACACTCGTTCGGGCTTTTTTAATGTCTAACTTTCATTGAACAGTCTTAGAGATTTTTCAGTCGAGAGTGCCGTAAATCTTTTCTCAAGTTGGTCCTGCCTTTGCTTTGTAGCTTAGGCATGAATCAATACTTCAAAACTACAAAATATCTTGCGGCTTTTCTTCTCCTCTCTTCATCGTTCACCGCGCCTGCGCAGAATGATAAGGATAAAGATATCGTGATTGCGATCATCGATACGGGAGCCGACACTCACCATCCATTGATTCAGGATAATGTTTGGACAAATCCTAAAGAAGTTGTGAATGGCATTGATGATGATGGCAATGGATTTGTCGACGACATCCATGGATGGAATTTCGTCGGTCATAATAAAGATCTCTCAGATAATAACGGACATGGGACTCACATTGCGGGAATTATTCAACAACGCACGCAAAGTGCTCACGTGAAATATATGATTCTGAAATACTACGACACCGGCAAAGATGAAGATAATGTCTCTGCCACAATTGCGGCCATTCGTTATGCCACCAAAATGAAAGTTGATATTATTAATTACTCCGGAGGTGGTTACGATCGCAATCCTCAGGAAGAGGCCGCCATTCGCGAGGCTCAAGCCCAAGGCATTCTTTTTGTCGCAGCTGCCGGTAATGGTGGACTTAACACCGATCGCTTCGGGTATTATCCAGCAAGTTATCAGTTAAGTAATATCATCTCTGTGGCGGCTATCGACTCGCAAAAGCGCTTGATTGCAAGCAGCAACTTCGGCACTCACACCGTGGACCTTGCAGCTCCAGGAAAACGAATCTTATCCTCTTTGCCAGGGGGGCAATACGGATACATGACAGGGACCTCGCAAGCAACTGCTTGGGTGAGCGGGTTGGCAGCAAGTCTGATGTTGCAAAAGAAAACGTATGTTCCTGAAGAGGTCAAACGTCTGCTGGAAAAGGAAGGAGTGCACGATCTTGCCTTGACAGATAAGACAAAATCTCAGGTGCGTATTTCCGCTTTACAAGGCCTGGGGGACGGCCTATAAAAAAAACTTGAGCACTCTCAAGTTTGACCCGAAGGGGCCTTTTCCTTTACTAACCTACAGTGACGATCATAGCTATCTTCAAGCACAACTGCACGCAGTTGCCGTAGATGATTGGTTGGGATTCCGTACAGAGGAAATTGAAAAAGCGCTTCTTCATTCTGAAGACTATAATGTGCAGGCAGATCCTGGAATTCCGGTGCAATTTTGGCGTGGACTTCCCGTTCAAGCTTTACAAACTCCTTACACAGAAATTCGCTGGATCTTAAGTCTTCTAGAGCCGAAAAAAGGGGAAACTGTTGTAGACCTAGGATGTGGTTACGGGCGCATGGCCTTCGTCATAGGGGCCCACTATCCTGAAGTAAACTTCATCGGCTACGAATTGGTCGCCGAGCGAGTCAATGAAGGCAATCGTATTTTAGAAAAATTCGATTACACTCACGCCCATATTCTAACTCAAGACCTCACAAATCCAGCGTTTATTCCCGCCATGGCTGAACACTATTTTATTTTTGATTTCGGCAGTGCTGCCGCTGTCGACAAGACATTGGAAGATTTGCGCCAAATTGCTCAAAGCAAATCGATCCATGTCGTGGCACGCGGTCGCTATATTCGTCATCGCATTTACCAAGCTCATCCTTGGTTGTCGTCCATCAACGAGCCTCAGGTCTTTGATACTTTCACGATCTTTAAATCTTAAGCCGGGTGTATTGCGACATAGGACTTCTCTGTGACTTGCGAGGTCTGTAAAGGCTTTCGATAATAAAAATATGCAAATAAACGGCTTGGGAGGTGTCTTTATCAAGGCACAAAATCCCGAAAAACTTTATCAGTGGTACGAGAACAATTTGGGTCTGCATCGCGACGCCCAAGGGAATTTTGTTATTCCCGTGGAACGCATGCTTCCTGATTATACTCTCATTAGTTTCACACCTGTGGACACAAGTTATTTCTCTCCAGCCAGACAACCTTGCATGCTGAATTTCCAAGTCGATGAACTTGCCCCCGTCATTTCGTCATTGGCGGGAAATGGCGTACGTATTGACGATCATTTAGAAGAAAGTGAGTTTGGCAAATTCGCCTGGGTCTATGATTCAGAAGGAAATAAGATCGAGCTTTGGGAGCCCCGCCCTATTTTCTACAACCCCATTGATCTAGGTGAAGCCGAATAATATGCTATGAGCCTCATGACAGAAGCCAAGCATTTCGATCAACACAAATGGTACGAACTTTTTAGCAAAAAAGCTCGTGTCATCTATCCTAGTTCCGATCCAGCTCACGATTATCTACACATCATGCGTGTTGTAAATACGGCAAAAACTTTATGTGCAGCCGAACATGCAGACTGGGCCGTCGTGATGCCAGCAGCTTTCTTTCATGATTTCATCAACGTTCCCAAAGGCGATCCACGCAGACCTTACGCTTCACGCCTTTCCGCAGAAGCTGCCATTGAATATCTGCGCTCAATCCACTACCCAGAACAATACTTCGATGGCATTCGTCACGCCATTGAAGCACACTCATACAGCGCCAACATCAAACCGGAAACTTTAGAAGCAAAGATCGTTCAAGATGCAGATCGATTGGATAGCTTAGGAGCCATTGGCATTGCCCGCTGTTTTGCCACGTCAAGCTTAATGAGCCGACCTTTTTATTCAGAAGAAGATCCTTGGGCCGAGAATCGAGAATTAGACGACAAGAGTTACGGCATCGATCACTTCTATATTAAACTTTTTAAGCTCATGGATCATTTGAATACTGAAAGCGCAAAAAAAGAAGGCGAGCATCGCATCGCCTTCATCAAAACCTATTTAGATCAGATTAAAAGAGAAATTTAGCCTTTGTCTTCGTCGAACATTGGAGCGGAAATTCCTTCGACAATTCCTGCTCCTTGTACGAATTCCTTCATCAGTTGAGCCAGCATCGCGGTTTTTTCTGGATGCATATTTTGAAGAGTCTCAATCATGTCTTCTTGCAAAGCCCTTGGAATATTTGCCAAGCGCTGTTCGCCTTCTGGTGTTAGCGCCACGACAACTTTGCGTGAGTCTTCTTTTGAAGTTGAGCGTATAACAATTTTTTGCTCTTCAAGTTTCTTCACGACAACAGAGACGGAGCTTTGATGAGTGACTGTGCGATTCGCCAGTTCATTGATTGAAAGACCCGGTTCATCTTTCAACTTCTTCATGACAAAAACCTGGGCAGCACTTAATCCCAGATCTTTTTCAAATTGGCTGGATGCTACACGCAACGCTTTAAATATGTGACGGATATAATCCATCACTTCCCCAACTTCAGGTCTGTGGTCTACGACAGAGGTTTTGTTATTCATCACTACTTATTAAGTACCAATCGCTAAACACAATCAACAGCATTTTACATGCGCTCGCATACATGCAGAGAAACCTTCCGCAAAAATTGCTCCGCGAGAAATCATAATGTGAGCATGAGTTTTCTTTAAAGGGCTGGAACAACAATCTTCTCAGGCAACCCTAGAGCAGCAGCTCCAGGCGCATTTGAAAAATCAATTTCGAACGAACGAAGTGCGATCGCGTTCTCATTTATCCATTCGCTTTTTGAGCCGTAAAGTTTATCTCCGACAATGGGAAATCCATGTCGACTCAAATCGAAACGCAATTGATGAGATCGTCCCGTCACGGGATGCAAATCCCATTGTTGATAACCGCGCTCGTCAATGCTCAAGTAATTCGCCAGAGTCAAACTTGGCTTACCCTGGGGACTTTCAAATGCCCGTCGCTTCCCACGCAGAATGCGACTTCTCCATTCGAAAGAGGATCTGGAAATAAGTTCGATTTTCTCACGTTCATTTGGAACATTTGTAGGGATATGCGAGAAGTCCTGACCTGTCGTAAGGGCACGATATGTCTTTTGCACATGCTTCGTTTCAAACCAAGCATTGGCCTTTCGATGTGCCTCTGCATTTTTCGCATACATCACCAGCCCCGACACTTCAAAGTCCAAGCGATGCACAGGATAGATTTGAATCTTCAATTGTTGTTGCAAAGCCGTTCCAAGACAACGACGAGGATCATCTTCCTCAAATCGACTCGGGGTGGAGAGAACTCCGCTCGGTTTGTCACAGATAACAAAATGCAGATTCTCGAAAACAATCTCGATCATTTCTTGCTGATTCCCACCAAGAAAATCTCTTTAGAAATTTTACGGGTTGAGTCGGGCTTGACCGCTTCGCACTTTTGAAAGCTTTTTTTGATTTCATCGCGAAGCTTACCAAAGTCATCACTGTGAAACAGCTTACAAACAAAATGACCCTCTTTTTTCAGAAAGCGACGAGCCACATCTAAGGCCAACTCGCACAGCTCAAGAGAACGAGCCTGGTCAGTCATACGAATGCCCGTCGTCTTTGGCGCCATGTCCGACAAAACCAAGTCAAAGGGAGGATTAAAGCCGTGCTCTTTAAAAATTTCTTCTAAATTCAAATCACGAAGATCGGCTTGAATGAAAACGGCATTGTTCAACTTCACAGTCACTGGGCTTAAATCAACACCCAAAACACGGCCCGCAGAGCCCACACGTTGTGAAGAATATTGCGACCATGATCCGGGAGAAGCTCCCAGATCCAAAACCGTTTGGCCTGGTCTAAAGATTTTGTATTTCTTGTCGATTTCCTCAAGCTTGAAAACAGAGCGGGCCGCAAAGCCCTCTTCCTTAGCTTTATGAAAGTATCTATCGCGGGGATTGTAAGTCATATCCGGGGTTTATGTCGTGTTCCGCTGGCAAAGTCCAATACAAAGTTTTAATTCACTTTTGAGCCTATTTATACTAGAAAAGATTCATTCTCGGAGGCCAATTTGGATATCGTTCTAGCTATGAGCATCTTTTTTGTGATCGTCACTATGATTTTCGTAGCCATCGCGGTGCTATTGCCCGAGTGGATGGGCATCACTGGCAAAAAAGCAAAAAAGATCATTGAAATGCAGCAGGAAGAAAAGCACCCGGCTGATCACGATGAAAAGTCGCAAGATCAACACTAACTGCCTGAGGACGTCTTGATTTGACGCCTACACAGTCTTCGTTTTTGGCTCTTTCACAAGGGCTAACAACCAACCACCTGAAATAAATAAAACTAGTAAGCCAATCATTCCTAAGCGTGAACTGCCCGTCACCATCACGCCAATTGCAACCAATAACGGCCCCAGAATCGAAGCAAAACGTCCTACCAGATTGAACAAACCGAAGTACTCACCGCTTTGCTCTTTCGGAGCCATACGCGCAAAAAGTGAACGACTTAATGCCTGCACGCCACCTTGAACAAGCCCGATGACCACGGCAAGCAAATAGAAATGCCAAGCCTGACTCATCATCGTTGCAAGAATCACAGTGATACCATAAATGCCAATGCAGAAAAGAATTGGCCCCTTCGCTCCCCAGCGTTTCGTGATCGTTCCAAAATAATAAGCCGCTGGGAAACCGATGAACTGTGTGATCAACAAGGCAGCAATCAGATCTTTCGCCTCAAAGCCGATAGAGATTCCAAAATCCACGGCCATTGTCATCACCGTGTAAACACCATCGATATAAAGCCAATAAGCCACGATAAAGAGCAAAAGATTTTTCTCTTCATAAAGCTTGATACCCGTATTCACTAACGTACGAATGCTTTGCATTGTCAGCTTCCAGATGTTGTCTTTAGAGACAGCCCCTATCGGCTCGGGGACATTCTTCGCCAGCGGGTACGAGAATACAAACCACCACAAAGCCACGCTTAGGAAAGAAACCTGCACGCCCTGCACACCATCTTTCAAACCAAAGAAGGCCGGGAACATATACATCAAAACATTTAAAAGAAATAAAATTCCGCCACCAAGATATCCCAACGCATATCCTAGTGAAGAGACATAGTCCATGTCGTGTTCGTCAGCCACAAATGGCAACAAAGCCTCATAGAATACGCAGCTGGCATTGAATGCCATCATCGCAATGCCATAAGCAAGAATGGCATTCCACCAATCACCTGAAGGGATGAAGGCCATCCAACCGCAGGCCAAAACACCGATGACCATAAAAATCAGACACAATAATTTTTTAAATCCTTTAAGGTCCGCGATCACACCCAAAGTAGGGCTTAGCATCGCGATGATCAGACTTGAGACAGAGATCGTCGTCCCTAAACGTGCCGTCGTAATAACCGGATCAGTTCCATGACTCCAAAAGTTTTTAAAGAAAACAGGAAAAAAACCCGCCATTACCGTGGTGGAGTATGTGCTATTCGCCCAATCGTACATGGCCCAGCTATAGATTTTCTTTTTCTTGGCGTCCATCCAAGTCCCTACCTTCCGTGCTTCCTTCAAAGAGAACACGGAACGCAGAAGAACGGAAGAGGAAAATAAGCACTGACAAAGTCATTAAAAACATCAGACTGGAAAGCGCATTCAACTTGGGACTGACACCCATCTTCATCGCCGTGTAGAGCTTTACCGGCAAGGTATCTTGCCCAACCCCATTTACAAAATATGTAATGAGGAAGTCATCAAAGGACAGAAGGAAACTTAAAATAAATCCACCCAAAATCGCAGGTGCTAGAAGCGGAACGATGATCGTGCGTAAAACTGTCCACTCTCCAGCCCCGAGATCCCGGGCTGCATCCTCTAGGGCCGGATCTAAAGTCACCAGTCTGGAATTCACCGTCATAATCACATAGGACAACGAGAAACTCACATGAGCGATTACCACTGTTTGCAGCCCTAAATCCAATTGCAAAATAAAGAACCAGGCAAGCAGCGACAGAGCAAAAACAATTTCAGGAAAAATCAAAGACACCATGGATAATGAATCCATCACTGTCTTTAACTTCGAAGACCCGCGATGAAGAGCAATAGCCGCCGCCGTTCCAAAAACTGTCGCAAGCACGCTCGAAGAGATTCCCACGAGCAAACTATTTCCTAAGGCCGACATCAAGTTACTATCTGAAAGAACTTCGATAAACCAATTTAACGTCGCTTGCACATGTCCACCGTGAACACTAAAAACGGAACTCAAAAGCATGACCGCAATTGGTAAATATAGTAGAATCAGTACGGCCCATAAAACAATCTTAGCAGCTTTTGGAGCTTTAGGGCGAACACATTCATGAGCCATGTTTCGCTGCCCTTCTAGAATAGATCCACGCTACGGTTAAAAGCAAAACGATCAGCAAGACCGAAAGAGCCGATCCGAAGGGCCAATGACGGGATTTTAAAAACTCCTCTGTGATCAAGTTTCCATAGAGCATATTTTTGGCGCCCCCCAAAAGATCAGGAATCACGTACTCACCAAGCGACGGGATAAAAACCAGCAATGCTCCACTGCCCAAAGCCTTTTTTAGATTCGGCAAAATGACCGAGAAAAGAATTTTCCATGGTCCCGCTCCGAGATCTTGGGCCGCTTCGACCCATGTAAAATCAAATTTTTCGAAGGCCCCGTATAAGGGCAGAACCATGAAAGGCAAGTAAGTCGTCACCATGCCATAAAAAACTAAAACTTTATTCTGACTTAAAACGAATGGATCAAATGGAATTCCTAAAAATTGCAGAGTTCCTTGCAAAGGACCGCCATATCCGACAAACAAGCGAAGGGCATAAATGCGAATGATTAAATTCGTCAAAAAAGGCAAAGCCACAGCACATACATACAGATGGCGATGCTGCGGGGAAGAGGTGCTCATGGCCCAGGCCATCAATGTGCCCAGAACGCCACAGCTGATCGTGGTGAGTAATGCCAACTTCAGACTTTCAAAAAAAATTCCAAGATAGGTGGTGGAAAAAGCCCGCACATAGTTTTCAAAGGTCACAGACCACTCAAGGCCTCCATAGGTTCCTTGAGTCGCAAAACTAACAGCAATTACAATTATTAACGGTGCTAATACAAAAAATCCAAACCATACCAAGGCTGGAATAGCTAAGACCTTTGACTTCATTGCCCTTGAGTCCCAAACACTTGCGTATCAAGACGGTTGAATACCATCGCTTTCCGAACGTAAGCATCCAAGCTCATGCCTAGGCGAATCTGATCAGACGGAATATTGCATTTGGCTTTGACCAAAGTGCCATCACCTAAACGAATCGTCGCAAGATCCTGGCTGATTTCAACGAGCTCCCCTTGCAAAAGACTTGTGGTTCCTAAAAATTGAGCGGCGAAAATAGATTCAGGATTTTCATAGATCTCTCGCGGCGAACTGACTTGCACCAACTCGCCCTTATTCATGATGCCGATACGATCCGACATCACTAGAGCCTCTTCCTGATCATGGGTCACATAAATAAAGGTCAGCTTTAGTTTCCGCTGAAGAGCGCGCAGCTCTCTTTGCATATGCTCGCGAAGCTTTTGATCCAAGGCCGACAACGGTTCGTCCAATAAAAGAACTTTCGGGCGATTGACCAAGGCTCGAGCAATGGCAATACGTTGCGCCTGTCCCCCTGACAACGTTTCAGGACGGCGATCTCGGAACTCTGACATCTCGACTAAAGCTAATACTTCAGCGACACGACCCTCGATTTCATCTTTGGACAACTTCTTAAGTTTGAGCCCGTAAGCGATATTTTCCTCTACGGTCAGGTGAGGAAAAAGCGCGTACTTTTGAAAAACCATGTTGAACGGACGCTGGGACGCAGAAAGCTGATCGACACGCTCACTGTTCAGAATGATTTTTCCTTCAGTGGCGTTCTCAAGACCGGCGATGATTCTTAGCAAAGTGGTTTTGCCGCAACCGCTGGGGCCGAGCAGGGAAAAGAACTCCCCTTCGGCAATAGAAAGGTTCACGGAACGAAGCGCCGTTTGACTCGCAAAACTTTTGCCGATATTCAGAAGTTCAAGCATGGCTTTACCATAAAGAGGATTTCAAAAAATGTCGAGAATATTGATCGCCCTTTTCGCTAGCTGCGCGCTTTTGAGCGCCTGTACTAAAAAGACTCAAACCGACAACGAAGTAAATTTGTCGATTTGGGGGAATTATATTTCCCCAGAAACCCAAGCGAAGTTCGAAAAAGAAACCGGCATCAAAATTCATATCTCGAATTATTCCTCCAGCGAAGAGCTTTTAGCCAAGGTCCAAATGGGCTCATCAGGAATCGACGTGGCTGTTCCAACAGACTACATGGTTCAGATCATGGCTAAGATGAATTTGCTCGAGCCCTTGCAGAATGCAAAGATTCCGAACAAAGCATTCATCAATCCTCAATTCATGGGTTTAGATTTCGATCCTAAGAATGAATACTCTGTGCCTTATGCGTGGACGACAATGGGTATCGCGGTGAACCGAAGCCTTTATAAGGGCGCAATGAAAAGTTGGAAGGATTTGCTGAGCAATCCAGAATTAAAAGGCAAGATTGCGCTTTTAGATGATGTGCGCGAAACAATGAGCGCGGCGTTGAAGATGAACGGCTACAGCGTGAACTCGACAAAGCCCGAAGAGCTACTTAAGGCTAAAAACGCTTTGCTTGAAGCAAAAAAGAACGTGAAGATGTTCGCTTCTGATACGATCGACATCTTGAAAAACAAAGAAGTCGTCGCTGCACAAACATATTCATCGGATGCACTTCAAGCCATCGCCCAGGCTCCGGATATTGAATATATTATTCCGTCCGAGGGCTCGACAATGGCCATTGATAATTTAGCCATCGTCAAGGGCGCCAAGCACATTGAAGCTGCTCACAAGCTTATTAACTTCCTCTTAAGTGAAGGCGCTGACATGAACCGCGTGCAAAACATTCGTGCGACTCCGGTGCTCAAAGACACCCGCTCCAAACTGGCGAAAGATCTTCAAGAGAATAAAGCTCTATTCCCTGATGCCAGTGCCATCAAAAACTTAGAGTACATCCACAATCTCGGCGAAGGTAATAAGCTCTTCGAAGATATTTGGACGGAAGTTAAAACTCATTAAGTTTCGTTCGCCTGAGCAGCCCTCACCGCTTGAGGCTGCTCATTTTGCGGATAGCCTCGATCCCCTCGCAAACTGAATTGATGATAAAGGCTGATCGCGCCGACAATGGTCAAAACGACCCCCGACACCAAATAAAACATCACCACTCTTTTGCTTTGGTTAAAGACTAAGTTGAAGGCCGCTATAATGATTAACAAGGGCCCAACAACCACTAAGGAAGAAATAATCTGTCGGAGAGCAAACTCTCCCATTTCTGAATTCATAACCCCGCCTACGTTCAAGAATTTGGTTATATTCGTAAAACTTATCGGCAGGACTTTCGCCTACTTGATAGGTTTTTCGAGGAATCTCTGAAATAAAGTTATCTTTCAAAAAGCGATAAGTAGCTGTCCACTTTTGAGACAACAGTAAGGTGATTCGCTTCAGTGATCAGCATGGGGACCCCCAATTGATCAAAGACGGCCTTCTGTTTCTCAGCATCCACCACCTCGTCAAAACGACCTGTGACCGCCGCCAACGATGGATGCATCTTCTGAATCAAATCCACAAGGTTTAATGGAGCATGAACAGCGCGCAGGAACGCCCTGCTATAATGAAGTTTTTCTTGTCCCGTTCGGAAACGCTCTGGAAAATTCACATTAAATCCCGTTTCGTCCTCGGTAATCCATCCGCCATAATGGGGCCGAGATGTTTCCAAAGGATCTGGAAGATGCGGCGCAATCCCCACAAATTTCACAAACTGGTTGCGCAAATCAGAAACGGCAATTCGCAAAGCAAACCCGCCACCCATTGAATGCCCGGCAAGAGTCACGCACTGAACGGCCTTTTGCATTTTGATATGAATCAACAATTCTTCAAGATCAATTTCAAGTTGATTCATTGGAATTTCATCGCTGGCATTTAGACTGACACCATGGCAGCGGAAATCCGGAGTCACGACATTAGCGATACCTTTTTCAGCTAAGGCCGAGGCCAGTACGCACATATAACGAGAATCACTGCCAGATCCATGATACAGAACAATCAGATCCTCGGACCAAGCAGAATAGAAGCGATAAGACAACTTCGCTCCTTGGCGTGTGATGAAAGTCTCCAGAGGGGCTAGCTTACCCAAAGGAATCTTGAACTCACGTAAGTCCATTGAGGCTTGGCTCATTAGGTTTTCGCCTCTTGTTGCTTTTTATGAACGTAGTAATCGTAGTCACCTTCATAGATGCGAAGTTGGTTTTTATCCACTTCGAACACACGAGTCGTTACTTCACGCAAGAAGTGACGATCATGCGATACAATCAAAACTGTTCCAGGGAAATTCTTGATAGCATCCAGCAAAATCTCGCGAGATTTAATATCCAAGTGATTCGTCGGCTCATCCAGAATCAAAAGATTCACGGGCTGAGCTAGAATCGTCGCAAGAACCACACGTGACTTTTCACCGCCCGATAAAATAGAAATCTTTTTATCAGCCTCTTCACCGGAAAATTTAAACGCCCCCAAAAGACTGCGAACAGTTCCCAGCCCCGCCGTCGGCATGCGCGAATGAACTTCATCAATGATCGTCATCTTAGGATCTAAGACATCCAAAGAGTTCTGACTGAAATACCCCACGTTGATAGAAGCTCCCAAAGAGCATTTTCCTTCGGAAGCGTCCGCCTCGCCAGCGATGATCTTAAGCAATGTAGATTTACCAGCTCCGTTCACGCCCACAACTGCAACGCGGTCTAAACGTTTCACCAAGGCATTGGCACCAGAGAAAACTAGTTTTTCTTTTCCATCATCACGCTTCCAAATTTTAGAAAGGCCTTCAAATTTCACAACCTCTTCCCCACCACGTGGTGGCACCGGCCATTCAAATTTGATTTCTGTTTCCTCTTCAGGAATTTCGATACGATCAATTTTTTCTAGTTTCTTCACGCGAGACTGAACTTGCGCCGCATGGGAAGCACGCGCTGCAAAGCGAGCGATGAATTCTTCTTCCTTGGCAAGCATATCTTCTTGACGTTTTGCTGCTGCGATCAATTGTTCCTTGCGGATATCACGCTCTTTTTCATAGAAATCGTAATTGCCACCATAAACTGTGATTGTCTTATTAGCGATCTCAACAATTTTGCCTACTAGACGATTCATGAAATCGCGATCATGGCTTGTCATCAGGATGGCGCCCTTAAAATTCACAAGCCACTCTTCAAGCCAGATGATCGATTCAACGTCCAAGTGATTCGTCGGCTCGTCCATCAGCAAAACTTCCGGATTCAAAACCAGAATTTTCGCCAAAGCGATACGCATTTTCCAACCACCCGAGAAACTTTCCGTGGGACGATGATAATCATCTGGACCGATACCAAGACCCGTCAGAATTTCAGCTGCGCGAGACTCCAAGTCATAGCCACCCAAGCGTTCAAAGTCCGCCTGAAGTTCACCGTAGACTTCCAAGATTTTTGTCATCTCGTCGGCGTCCAAATCTGGATCGCAAAGTTTGACTTCATATTCTTGCATGCGTTTTTGCATGTCACCGATATTGCCGATGGCTGATTTCACTTCTTCCAAAGCAGAGCGGCCGCGCATGTCTTCGATGTTTTGCGAGAAATAACCTATGACTGTGCGATCTGATTTAGAGACCGTCCCTTCATCAATTCCCTCTTCGCCTGTGATGATGCGAAAGATCGTCGTCTTTCCTGCACCGTTCGGTCCGACAAGACCGATCTTCTCGCCAGCGTTGATCTGGAAAGAGCCATTGCGATAAAGAATCTTATTACCCTGTTGCTTTGTGATATTCGATAAGTGAATCATAGGTCCCTTATATAGCTCGAATCGCCGCCGGATGCGCGGAAAATTTTTAAATATTGTGCCCTATTATTCAGCACTTCACGAGCCTCGCCCCTTCTCAATACCCGCCAGTGCCATCTGAGTAAAAAATCTATCGAAAAGCCCTGTTCACATTCCTGGAACTAAACAATTCCACACATTCTGTGACGAAAAAGCCCCATTCTTAGCCTGCCAGAGTCTTGGCCATACGAGACTTGCCTCCGGTAAATAGTTCATTATTATGGCGACTCCAAAATATTACGGGCTTTTAACTGCCCGATCGTTTATCTTCCGGTCACTATTTTCTGAAAGGCATTCATGACTCCCCCTTTAACTACTGTTGATAGTTTCGAAAGCTTTGGTCTTAGCGCTCCCCTTATGGACGCGATGAAAGACATGGGCTTCTCGACACCAACGCCCATCCAACAACAAGCGCTTCCGATCCTATTAGCTGGAGCTAACGATTTTATCGGTCTGGCATCTACCGGTACTGGTAAAACAGCAGCCTTTGGTATTCCTCTTGTAGAGAATATCGATACGACTAGCAAAGACACACAAGCCCTTGTATTAAGCCCAACACGTGAACTCGCTTTGCAAGTAGCAGAGCAATTAACTCTTCTTGGCAAAAAGAAGGGTCTTCGTGTTGTTACAATTTATGGTGGCTCTAGCTACCGCACACAAATCGACGGTATCCGCCGTGGCGCTCACATCGTAGTCGCGACTCCGGGCCGCTTGGTTGATTTCCTTGAGCAAAAAATGATCAAGCTTCAAAGCGTTCAAACAGTTGTTTTGGACGAAGCGGATGAGATGCTTTCTATGGGCTTTAAAGAGCCTCTAGATTTCATTCTTTCTGCGACTCACCCAGAAGACGCTCAATCAGAGCGTGCGGCTTGCCGTACTTGGTTGTTCTCTGCAACTATGAGCAGCGAAGTTCGTCGTTTGTCTGAAAAGTATTTGGAAAATCCAGAGACTGTTCAGGCTAACAAAGTAGGCTCAACTGCATCTACTATCGAGCAAGTTTACTACACGGTTAAAAACTCCTACAAAATGGAAGTTATCAGCCGTCTATTGCAAACAGCTCCAGAATTCTACGGTATCATCTTCTGCCAAACTAAAATGGAAGTGGCAGAGCTTGCAGAGCTTTTGACTCAACGTGGATTCCCAGCGGATTCTTTGCACGGTGATAAGTCTCAACAAGAACGTGAAGCGACTTTGAAAAAGTTCAAACAACGCCAAATCAAAGTTGTTGTAGCAACGGACGTTGCTGCTCGTGGTTTGGACATCAAAGATCTTACTCACGTGATCAATCACTCTTTGCCATGGGACGTAGAATCTTACGTTCACCGTATCGGTCGTACAGGTCGTAACGGTCAAAGCGGTACTGCAATCACTTTGGTCAATCCAGAGCAATTGAACCTTCTTCGTCGTGTTATGCAGACGACAAAAGCGACTCTTACTAAAGGCGTTGTGCCTTCAGCTGATGAAGTTGCTGGTCTTAAAATCAAAGACGTTTTCGATAAAGTTAGCGCTATGAAAGAAGACGACGTTACAGTGCAACTTGCTAACGATTTGTTGCGCGTATTGGTGACTTCTGGTGATGCTGATTTGTCGGCGTTCTCTAAAGAAGATCTTTTGGCTCGCTTCATCGCGGCTTACTTCCCGAATGTATTCGTGAAGAAAGATCTAATGCTTGATTACATGGGCGATCGTATCCCTCGTGAACTTCTTCCTCGCGATCCAAACGACAACCGCTTCACTCGCAACCGTGAAGGTGGCGGTGATCGTGGTGGTTACCGTGGCAATCGCGGTGGCGGCTACCGTGGTGGAAATCGTGGCTACAGCAGCGATCGCGGCGGTGATCGTGGTGGCTATAGCAGCAACAACGACCGTGGTGGTTACAGAGCGGATCGTAGCACAAACGCAGAAGGTAGCAATGGCGGCGGCGAACGTCGTTCATTCCGCAGTCGCGATAACAATTTCGGCGGTGGCGAGCGTTCTGAGCGTCGTGAATTCAATCGCGATGGCGGTGAACAACGCTCAGACCGCGAACAACGTGGCAGCTTCAACGAAGGTACTGCTCCTCGTGGCTTCCGTAAACGCGAAGACTCTTCTTCAGATCGTGGCGAGCGCAATGACCGTGGTGAACACCGTGGCATCAAACGTGTTCGCAACAGCTCTTCTAGCTCTGGTGGCCGTCGCTTCCGCGACTAGAAGAATCTGGAACAAAATTCGTTTATTTCCTTGCAGGGGTGACATTATGTCGCCCCTGTTTCGTTTTTAGACACCCAAATTATCCAGAGATAAAAATGAGTGCATTTTGAGACAGGCATCATTCCTGCTTTTAAAATCACTATGATCTCGAATATAAAAGTTCTCGCATTCTCGTTTTGCCTTTTACCGCTATTGGCGTCGGCCAGTATTCGCGACTTCAATAGACTTCAAGATGCGAGTGCAACCTCAGGTCACTTCGAAGCTGGCGCCCCTTGCAGAGAGTGCTCTGACATGCGAGCGATGGCTGCTACGGCTGGATCTTTGCGCGATATCCGCAATACTCTTACTGCCAATGCGACGGCTGAGCAGATTTCTGCCATCAGCGACCAGATGAACTGGGGCGACGCCTGTGACAACTTCGTTTCCGATGATGAATTTGGTAAGTGGGCCAATCTTGTGATGAAGGAAATGAAGAGTGGTGAAAATGACTCTTTGATCAAAGGATCTGATGACTTGATGAAGCTCTGCCCTGGCTATCAATCCTTGAATTTAGAGGGCCGTCAAAATGTGTGGGTTCTCATCGTGAATGCCATGGCTTTCTATGAAAGCTCGTGCAACCAACGTAGTAAGGCACAAGGACCGAATGGTTCCTTGATTGGTCTATTGCAACTTCACCGGGGTAAAGAAGACAAGTATGCTCCGAACTGTAAAAAAGGTGACGGAAGTACACCTGCGGGAACCTTTCGTTGTGCTCTATCGATGTTGAATTCTCAGCTTGAAAGAGGCGAGCCTTTGTTCAGTCGTAAATCTTACTGGGATGTTCTTCGTCCTCAGGCTCGCTCGAAAAAATCGATTAAAATTCAAAATGCGATCAAATCATTTCCGTTGTGCCACTAACTATTTAAGCGGCCTGGCGTCCAAATGACAGAAGGGCCGTCTTCAAATCTTCCGTGCATTCCATGCCGCGAACAATTCCCATACGGATGAGTTTATCTCGCAAGGCTTCTTTTAAAGCACAGAGCCGCAGATCCATTCCCGAAGAGCGAAATTCCCTCTGCATTTGCGCAAGGACAGTGATGGCATCCGGTGAAACAGAGCTCACCCCTTGAAAATACAAGACGATGCATTTCACGTCGTCCTTTTTTGCAAGAACTTCAAGGCGGCAAGCTTCTAGTCCCGGGACCACCCCTGGGCTTAACTCTCCGGTGAAAGATACCACCAGCATCTTATTCTTATGACTCAGCGTATAGTTAAACGACTTCTGCGCATCCAACGTACAACTCCTAGAAATCGAATATTTGCGATGGCTTTATGGTAACAAAAGCCACGCCCGAATTAAACTTTTGGCATCAAATTGTTTCTCTATGAATCAGTTCGAGGACTTAACTTGTTAAGGATTTTTATCACCTATTTCGGAAGCCGAATTTCTTGTTGAAAACAAGGGTTTGACAAGCATGGCCAGCCGGAATAATTCTCGTTTTCTCAGAGGGGGAAACGACCATGACTTGGACCGCACTCAAAAAAACAATCTCACTAGGTATCGCGAGCTTTTTTATCGCAATGAGTGCCTTTGCCGGGACTTCAAAAGTTCAAGCGCCACCAACAAGCGTGACGATCAATGCTGATACACTTAAAAAAATGTTGCTTGAGCAAAATATTGGTTTGCTGATCCAAATGAACAAAGTTTATCAAGCAAAACAGCAAATCAATATTAAACGCGCAGACCTTCTTCCATCTATCAATTTGGGCGGAATCATCTCTAGTGGACCAAGCTTCGCGTTGACGACGATTTCAAGTTTGCTTCCATTCTTAATGCCTTCAAACTGGTTTGATTTAAAACAAAGCCAATACCTTTTGAATGCACAGGCGACTTCTTATTACATCGCTCAATTGAACACCTACTCGTCAGCGTATGCACTATACATGACTGTTGTGGGTGATTTGGAATTGCGTGATGTATTGTACTCTCAATACTTGAATTACAAACAAATCGAAGAATTGATCCAGTTGGCTGTTGATGCAGGCATGATGCAACAATCTGACTTGTTGCAGGCGCAAGCTCAATCTCAACTGGCATTCATCCAGGTTTCGCAAGTTGATGAACTCTTGAAACAAGAGAAAGCTTCGATTCGCGAGATGTTGGCACTTCCATTGTCGACTGAAATCGCCTTCGAGAAAAACCACGTGGCTCCTTCTGCAAACGAGACTTTGCCTTTGCAAACTCTTGTAGATCGTTCCTTGAAAAACTCTCCAGAGATTTCTCAAATGACTTCTATGATCTCTGCCGCGAACACGGCTAAATGGAGTGCAGCTTTCAGCTGGTTGACAGGCGCGTCTTTGGGAAGATCTCGTAGCGGTGGCGAATCTGCTTTCGGCGGGCTGACGGCATCAGGCACTGTCGGCTTAGGCTTTGGCTACTTCCCGACTTTGAAACTGAGTGATTACAATATCGACGAATTGAAGCTTGAGAAAACTCAGATCACTTACGACAACGCCCAATTGATCGAATCTACCGTCGGTTCTTTGACAGAGGCACAAAAGCAGGTTGAGATGGCGACTTTGGCGCAAAATAACCTTCAACAGGTCTACAACGGCGAACTTGATAAGTTCCGTGCTGGTATGACGGATCTGTTGCATGTTCTTTCAGCTGCGAACTCTTTGACGACGGCATTGACGAACAAAGTGAAAGCACAAGCGGATCTTGACACTCTTCGTGTGAGCTTAAATCGTGTTATGCTTGACGAAAAATTCTCTCAAGTAGGTGCGTGCGAAATCAAACGCAAAAGCTCTGGCGGTATCGGCGGTCGTCTAGGTCGTATCTTCCACCCAACAAAGGACCAAGTGACTTTGGATGAAATTTGCGGTCCTCAAACTTTGAACTAAGGTTTGAATAGATTTAAAAAGAGCAAAAAGGGAGTCTTTTGACTCCCTTTTTTATTTCTAATATTTGATCACAATTTTTCCAATGGTCTTCCCTGACTCTAACATCTCGTGGGCTTTCTTAAAATTTGCGGCCGTCAAGCCTTCGAAGACATGATTGATCGTGGTCTTCAGCTGTCTTGCATCGACTAAATCTGCGACTTTCGTTAAAAGCTCGTGCTGCTTGATCATGTCGTGGGTTTCAAACATGGAACGTGTGAACATGAACTCCCAGTGAATAGCGACGCTTTTGCGTTTAAACCCGCTGATATCGAAAGGACCTGGATCGTCAATCAGACACAGATCCCCTTGAGGAGCGATGATCTTCTCGATGAATTCTTTGTGTGCTCCCGTCTGGGTCAAACTCAAAACATAACGAACATTATCGAGACCATGGGCGCGAAGTTGCTCATGCATATCCTTGCTGTGATCAATAACGATATCGGCGCCAAGTTTCTTACACCATTCTTGCGAAGCCCCGCGGGAGGCCGTCGCGATGATCTTTAAATGAGTCAATCTTTTGGCAAGTTGAATAGCGATAGAACCAACACCACCTGCTCCGCCGATAATAAGTAATGGATCTTTTTCGTTCACTAAAACCTTGAGGCGATCAAACAATGCTTCCCATGCTGTAATGCTTGTCAGTGGTAAAGCCGCAGCCTCTTCAAAGGAAAGGGAGGTTGGTTTTTTTGCAGCGATTCGCTCGTCCACTAGATGGTATTCACTGTTCGTTCCTGGACGAGTCAAGCTTCCCGCATAGAAAACTTCATCACCGACTTTGAAGAGATCCACTTTGCTGCCGATCTTTTCAACGACACCGGAAGCATCCCAACCAAGAATTTTTGTTTCGCCAGGATTTGGTTTGGTATTTTTTCGAACCTTTGTGTCGACAGGGTTGACTGATACAGCCTTCACTTTGACTAAAATATCATTCGGTCCCGGCGCTGGAATCGACATTTCTGACTCAATCAAAGAATTTTCGTTCGAAATTTCATGAGACTCTAAATATCCAACAACCTTCATAGCTCATCCCTTCTAACAGAAAGCCTACCTGAAGATTGTCTAAAAAGTCTTGGAATTTTTGAAGGTGTTATTGTGCAAAATTAAGAAGTCCACTCCCAGTCGGATCGACATGAGAGTGGAATGCGGCACTAGCCAATAAGCTTGAGTGCCAATTGATTCGATTGATTTGCCTGTGCAAGCGTTGACGTTGCTGCTTGCATCAAGATGTTGTTGCGGGCCATCTCGGAAGATGCCGATGCAACGTCTGTATCACGGATACGACTGTTGGCCGCAGAAAGATTTTCCTGCATGACGCCTAAGTTGTCTGCCGTGGATGTCAGACGGTTTTGCAAAGCTCCCATATAGGCTCTGGTTCCGTTGACACTGGTTTGTGCGTCATCGAGTTTTTGCAAGGACTGTTGCGCAGCCTCTTTCGATGAAAAGTCCAAACCGCTAAGTCCCAACGACGCAAGTGTCGCTGAGCTCTGACCGGCTTCAAACGAAATACGATCTGCATCTGGATTGTTCCCAATACCAACTTGAAAATCAAATTTCGGTGCGGACCCATCAAGAAGTTTCGTCGTGCCCCATGTTGTTGTGTTTGCAATACGATCGATTTCATCGCGCAATTGAACAACCTCTTTGTTAAGCATTCCGCGCTCTTTATCACCAATGGTGTCTGAAGAGGCTTGAACACCCAACTCACGCAAACGTACAACGATATTGCCAATTTCATTCAATCCGCCTTCGGCTGTTTGAATCATTGAAATACCATCGTTAGCATTTCTTTGCGCTTGAGCCGCGGAACGAATTTGTGCTTTTAATCTTTCAGAGATCGCCAACCCTGCAGCATCGTCGGCCGCCTTATTAATGCGACTTCCTGAAGCGAGCTTTGCCATCGAATCGTTCACGATTCGCTGTGTTCCGATCAGATTTCTCTGAGCGTTGAGCGCTGCCAGATTTGTGTTAATTCTCATTCCCATGACAATCTCCGTTAATGTTTCATATTCATAGCGCAAGCCTCCTTGTGTGTTGTCGTTGGCGTCCGAGCCAACATCTCAAACCTTGAGATGCAGACTTTTCGGGAACGCCCGAAGGTTTTTCACGGGACCATAGGATTATTTTTGACCGGTCTTTAATTTTCTAGACACACATCAGACCAAATTTCACAGAGGACTTTCTCACCTTGAGACATGTCCTCTGCAAAACGTCGAGAGCAATCTGTGCATTTTTTCGGGCCGAGTATCCTGCGTAAATTTCTAGCATCAGAATGAGATCAGATTTTCTATGCACAAACCAATAATGGAGGCACGCATGAAAGCACTGGCAGTTCTCTTGATGGTAAGTTCGATTTCCCTTTTCTCTCACACATCGATGGCGAAAGGGACTTATCTGATTCCAATGGATACAACAACAACTGACATCGACTTCGGCGAAGTTTACGTGGGTGACTACACCTATGAAGAAGTTTATGTGCACGCCAGCGACAAAGCATTGGCTCTATCCAATATCGCAATCACTGGAGATATGTTTTCGATGGCCCACAACTGTCCAGCAAGCTTAGATCCGGGCAAAGATTGCCATATCTTTGTGATCTTTGAACCAACTGCTGAAGGAGACTACACAGGAAGCTTAACTGTGAACACCGATGCCGGTGATTATATCTTTAATCTTACTGGTTCTGGATTTACTGACAGCAGCGGTGGGGGCAACGGAGATAACTAGTATTCAAATTTCAAATTCCACGCAGCAAACCATGAGCTAGGAAGGAAGGCGGTCCCCGTTTCTTTCTTTCCTAGCCCCTGGCCTTCATAGAAAGAGCGATCAAAGGATTGTCCCACGTCCAATTCAGTAAAAATCATTTTTGCCAGCAAAAATCTGGTACCGACAAAAACTTTCTTTTCATCGAAGTACAATTTATTATCGGTATCCTGCACGTCATGACGTAACCAAGTCTGTTGATTCCAATCAAAGCCCACAAAATAAGAAGAAATTGGCGGACCATAAGACACTTCTGCTTTTACAATTGTCACCAAGTCAAACAGAGTGAATGCCCAGGGCGCCTCAAACGGAGTGTAACGAAGGAAGATAAACGGCACCCCTACGGCACCAAGTACTGTCGAGCGTTTAAAGTAATAGGCCACAGCCGGGATCGGAATGTTTCTAAAGACCGGACTGTTATTTGTATAGAATAAAGCCCAAATCCAACGATCATTATTTTCAGAAGGAAAAGAATAAAAAAGACTCGCCCCTAACGTGATCGATTCATTTGATGAAAACATACGATCACTGGCAGAACCATAACTCACGCTTCCACCAATTGTTCTTTCCCCATCCATTTTGTGAGTGTATTGCAGGCCAAGCTCTGCTGTGGCCAGGGACTCAGGAACTTCAATCAAAGTGCTTCCTGGAATTTCAATCCCTTTGGGCACCGTCAGATTGCTGCCTCGCAAAGACATATTCAAAATATCGTTTGCTCCATAGTACAAAGGAATTTGCAAAGAGAAGCGGTTGTTGTTCACGGGCTCAACGGGCTCAGTAAATCCAGAATAATCGATTTTGATTTTATTAGATGGGAACCCGTTCATGTTGTCGAATGGAAGATCCATCGCATGGGCCTGCGTCGAAAGGATAAGGACTGCCAATATCAGGCTGACTTTGTTCATGGTCACTCCACTGAAAAACAACAATGTGCTCATCCTACAAAGGACAAAACCAGGAAGCAAGAATTGGTTCTCTGCAAGGAATGCCGTTCCTAGTTCACGTTGCATAGCTTTTCTTTCATGCTGAAATCTGGGGGTGTCATGGAAAGAAGCGCCGATGTTCAGTGGAGCGGGAATCTGAAAGAAGGTCAGGGATTTATTTCCACTCAAAGCCATGTTCTTGAAAAAGTTGGTTATGGATTCTCGACTCGATTTGAAGGAAAACCCGGAACCAATCCCGAAGAATTGATCGCTGCAGCCCATGCGAGTTGCTATGCGATGGCACTTACTGTGGCCCTTCAAGAGATAGGTTTTATTCCAAAGTCTATTCACACTGAAGCTCGCGTCACATTACTCAAAGAAGGCCCTGTTTATCGCATCTCCGCTTCTCATTTGTGTGTCGAAGCCGTTGTGCCTGGTCTGGATACAGCTCAATTTACTCCCATCGCAGAACATGCAAAAAGAGAATGTCCTATTTCAAAACTGATGGATGCTCAGGTCAGTTTGGAGGCCAAAATTTTAACTAATGAACGTCAGTACCCTCTCGCGTCCCCTTAGTTGCTGGACCTTCGGCTTTATTGAAAGCATAGTGAAAAACTAAAGTCCAAAGCTGCGATGCATGATTGATCTCTTTGAATCTCCTTAATAGTCTTTTACTATTTAACAACATGATTCATGAATGAAGGAGATATCATGATTAAGACAGTATTCGCAGCATTGGTTCTGGTAGTAGCTTCAGCTGCTCACGCAGATGTTTATAAATTGGATACAAAGGCTAGTACAGTTGGTTGGACGGCTTCTCATAAAGTAGGCGCAACTCACACTGGTAAAATTGCTGTGAAAGATGGCGAAGTTCAAACGGACGCTAAAGGTGCTATCACTGGCGGCACTGTTAACATCGACATGACGACAATTTCTGATGAAGATTTAAAAAGTAATCCGGAATATCAAAAGAAACTTGTAGGCCATCTTTCTTCTGATGACTTCTTCAAAGTTTCTAAATTCCCGACTTCAACTTTCAAAGTGACAAGCGTAACACCAAAATCTGCACACGAAGTTGTGATCAAAGGTGATTTGACAATCATCGGCACAACAAAACCGGTTGAATTCCCTGCTAAAGTAACAACTGACAAAGGTGTTATGACTAGCGAAGCGACTTTGAAGCTAGATCGCACTCAATGGGGTCTTAAATACGGTTCAGGCAACTTCTTCAAAGAGTTAACTCAAGATAAAATCATCAACGACGATTTCACTTTGAGCTTGAAACTTGTAGCTAAAAAATAATTTTAGCTTTTTTAAAGTTTTCTATAAAGAGGCACTGACGATCAGTGCCTTTTTATTTTCTCTCCATCAAAATAATTCTAAATTCTAGAAACCAGCTCATTCGACTGCCAACCTGGCTTTGTACTCGACTTTCCGGGGTATTTTTACTCTGGCGAGCCTCGAGTGTAGACATTTCTCTTTTAAAAGGGGCTTCCCTATTGCCCCCTTCGCGCTGACAGTGTATTAAAGTCCCATGATCAGCACTTCCAATGTCAGTCTTAGATTCGGTGGCAAGAAACTATTTGAAGATGTGAATGTGAAATTCACTCCGGGCAACTGTTATGGCCTGATCGGCGCCAATGGTGCAGGCAAATCCACTTTCCTAAAAATCCTCTCTAAAGAGTTAGAACCCAATACAGGTGAAGTTATCATTCCTGGCAACTTGCGTTTGTCCGTTTTGAAACAGGATCACTACGCCTATGATTCTATGACGGTATTAAAAACTGTTTTGATGGGCAATGACCGGTTGTTTAGAGTCATGCAGGAAAAAGACGATCTTTATGCAAAACCTGATTTCTCGGAAGCAGATGGCGAACGGGCCTCTTTGCTTGAGACCGAGTTTGCTGAGCTGAACGGTTGGGAAGCTGAATCAGAGGCTGGCGTCATGCTGGCAGGCCTGGGCATCGCCGACGATCTTCATGGCAAACTGATGAGCGAGCTTGAATCCGGCGATAAAGTGAAAGTCTTACTTGCCCAAGCCTTATTCGGCCAGCCCGATATTTTGCTTCTGGATGAGCCGACGAATCACTTGGATATTTATGCGATTCAATGGCTGGAAGAATTCCTTTTCAATTTTGAAAACACCGTCATTGTCGTATCCCATGATCGTCACTTCTTGAATAAGGTCTGCACTCACATGGCTGATATTGATTTCAGCAAAGTGACTATCTACACAGGCAACTACGAGTTCTGGCGTCAAGCGACCGAGTTGAATCAACGCCTTCGCGCGGACCAACAAAGAAAGAATGCGGAAAAAGCGGAAGATCTTAAGAATTTCATCGCGCGATTCAGTGCGAATGCTTCAAAATCCCGGCAGGCCTCTTCTCGTCAAAAGCAATTGGACAAGCTGGACTTGGCAGACTTGCCAGTGTCTTCACGTCGTCAACCGTTTGTGGGCTTTGATCCAAAGCGCGAGGCCGGTAACGATCTTTTGACAGTCACAGGGTTGAATAAATCTGTGAACGGTGAACAGATCCTAAAGAACATCAATTTCACGATCAAAAAAGGTGATAAGGTCGCCCTTGTAGGTCGTAATGACGTTGCAAAGACATTGTTGTTGGACATCCTTGCTGGCGAGGTTGAACCGGATTCTGGAAGTTATACTTGGGGTGTAACAACCACTCGAAGCTATTTCCCAACCGATAACTCAAAATACTTCAACGTAGATGCGGCGACTCTTGTAGATTGGTTGCGTGCATACTCTGAAGATAAAGATGAGTCTTTCCTTCGCGGTTTCTTAGGCAAAATGCTTTTCAGTGGCGAAGATGCTTTGAAAAAACCAAGCGTTCTTTCTGGGGGCGAAAAGGTTCGCTGTATGTTTGCGAAAATGATGCTCTCGGGGGCGAATGTTCTTTTGCTAGATGGACCGACGGCGCACTTGGATTTAGAAAGTATCTCTGCCGTGAATGAAGGCGTAAAGCGCTTTAAAGGAACGGTATTATTCACGTCCCATGACCACGAGTTTGTGCAAACCGTGGCCAATCGTATTATCGAACTTGATACGACAGTGGTCGAAGATATGAATTGCACCTATGACGAATATTTAGAAGCAAAAAAGCCCACGACATAGTGGGCTTTTTTATATATTCTTTCAGAGTATGAAACGTCACTCCATCTCTTCACTTGGCGTGAAGCACGCAATACCTTCTGATATTCGGGTCGAACTTTTACAGGATCGCCTGACTCCTCGCGTGCCCTTTCCTCACAAGCATGACTTCTATCAAATCGTTATTATTTTCTCCGGCACCGGTTGGCATGAGATTGACTTCACCTCTTATAAAGTTTCAAAACAACAGCTGTTCGTGATTAAACCAGGCCAGGTTCATTCTTGGAAGCTTGCAACAAAGACTAAGGGCTTTGTGATTGAATATACCGATGCTTCCTTCTCGAAAGCCTACACTGAACAAGATCAACTGAGCCGTCGCAGTCGCGCGCTTCCAGACCAGGTGAAGTTCAGGCCTGAGGACTCGCTCAGCCTTGAGTTTTTAAAACTTATGGAGGCAGAGTTCCGTCATCAGAAAGCCTTCGCATCAAACGTCTTGCAAAATTATCTGAGCATCTTTCTATGGCATCTTTTAAGAGTCACCGGCACTCAAACTGTTGCCGAAGCCTCGAAACAAGACATCGTATCAAATTTTTTAGATTTGGTAGAATTGCACTTCAGAAAACAGCATTCTTTAGAGTTCTATGCTGGCACACTGAATGTTTCGCCAAAGACGTTGTCTGCGAAAATTCTTAAGGCCCTAGGAAAACCTGCAAAGGAAGTCATTTCGGAACGATGCTTACTTGAGGCAAAGCGTTTGCTGGCGTACTCATCACTGACGATATCAGAAATTGGTTACGAGCTCGGGTTTGACGATCCAAACTACTTCAGTCGTTTCTTGAAACAACATATGAAAACCAGCGCTCAACAGTTCCGGGCCCAAGCTCAAAAGAAACCGAACTAAAACTTATCCATCGGATGTACGGGGGCTACTTCGCCCTCACGATGACTGCTTTCCGCCCCCAGAGCGACCTTACCTGTAATTCCCACCCACTCAGGAAAGAATACAGCCAGCGCGCCGTATACAAGGATACTAAATAGAGAGATCACGATAATTCCGCCGACAATCCAGGCTTCTGGGCTCATAGGTTGCTCCTTGGCTTTAAGTGTAAATAAATCCGCTTTCTCTGGCCATGGAGGAATCTCTCTGCGACTAGCACAAATTTCCCTTTTTTCGAGCTGAAAAAACTGCCCAAAGAGGCAAAACTAATAATTTTTTCCTAAGAGAAGCCTTACTTTTCTGCTAGAACTTCCTCGAATTCGAAACTTGAGGTCCCCGTGGAAACTACCGATTTTTCTTCATTAGATTTAGCTCCTGAACTTTTGCAAGTAGTTCAAGAATTAGGCTATGAAGAGATGACACCGATCCAAGCAGCCAGCATTCCACTTATCTTGGATGGTAAAGACATTATCGGCCAATCTAAAACTGGTAGCGGAAAAACGGCGGCTTTCGCCCTACCAATCCTCAATACTTTGGATCTTGAAAATCGCAATATTCAAGCTCTGATCCTGTGCCCTACCCGTGAACTTGCCACTCAAGTTGTCGGCGAGTTTAGAAAACTGGGGCGTCGGTACGAGGGCCTACAAATTCTTTCTTTAACTGGCGGACAAACAGGTCGCGAACAAGCTCAAGCTATGGAACGCGGAGTTCACATTGCCGTGGGCACTCCTGGTCGAGTGCTTGATCACTTGAACCGCGAGCGCATGGATCTGAACGACATTGCGACATTAGTTTTAGATGAAGCTGATAAAATGTTCGATATGGGATTTGCCGCAGAGATCAAAGCGATCTTGAAGCAGCTTCCAACGAAAAGACAGACGTTGTTCTTCTCTGCAACGTTCCCTGAAGAAATTCAAGATCTCAGCCGTCGTTATCAAAAAAATCCTCTAAAGATTATCGTCGAAGATGCGGCTGAAACTGGAACTAGCATCGAACAAATCGTTTATGATTCTTCAGAGAGTCAAAAATCCGATACTTTGATGCGCGTGTTACAACAACACCCCGCTAAATCAACAATCATCTTCTGCAACACAAAAGCTGCCGTGAATGAATTGGCCGAGCGTATTGCCGAATACAAAGTCAGTGTTGCAGCATTACACGGAGATCTTGAACAACGTGAACGCGACAGAGTCATGGCCACATTCCGTAACGGCAGCACCGCGATCTTAGTTGCAACAGATGTTGCAGCTCGCGGACTTGATATCGATCATCTTGAACAAGTTATTAATTTTGATTTACCTGCTCAGGCAGAAACCTATGTTCATCGCATTGGCCGTACAGGCCGCGCGGGACGTGAGGGGCGTGCGATTACTATCGCCAGCCCTGTCGATACGATGAAATTGCTCGAGTTCGAAAAACTGTCGGGAGGCGCATTCCTTCGCCCCACTTTGGGATTTAAAAACCAACATGGACTTAATCCTTTTGCCCATCAATCGGCCATGAAAACATTGTCGATTTCAGGAGGACGTAAAGATAAGCTTCGCCCCGGCGATATCCTTGGTGCTTTAACCAATAAAGAAGGTAGCACATTGACAGGGGCTGACATTGGCAAGATCGAAATCCACGATCATATTTCCTATGTGGCAATTTCATCTTCTATGGTTGATACGGCCCTCGAGAAGCTTCGCACGGGAAAAATCAAAGGACAAAAGTTCCAAGCCAGACTGGTAAAATAAGAAAGCCGATATTTCGATCGGCTTTTTCAATACACTTACTTTAATCCTAATAAAATATCGAAATCTTCCTTCGACAAAGCATTGGACCCTGCTCCGACCTCGACATCCTTTTCGGTTGTCGAGAATAGCGTCTGAAACTTTTTGTCTTTACGATCTTTTAAGACCTCAATCTTTTCTTCCAAAGACTCATGCATGATATAGCGGAAGACTTGCACCGCTTTATTTTGACCCAAACGATGGGCCCGGTCCGTGGCTTGATTTTCCACCGATGGATTCCACCATGGTTCCAAATGGAAAACATAGCTGGCCTTCGTTAGGTTCAAACCTACACCGCCGGTTTTTAATGTCATCACAAGAATAGCGCCACCTTCGATTTGATTGAAATCCGCTAGAACTTTCTGCCTTTGTTTGGTTGGAATTCCACCATGCAAAACAAAAACCGGAATGTTGGCCTTTTTTAAAATATCTGCCGTGTGTTCCAGGGTTTGCAAGAACTGCGTAAAGACCAATGCACTTTCCCCAGATTCGACGATTTCTTGTAAGGAATCTAATAGGGTTTCTAATTTCGGTGGCACCTTTTCATAGCGAACATTTGGCAACGCTGCTGGATCAGAACAAGCCTGGCGCAGTCGCAAAAGAGCCGTCAACATTTGCAGTTGTACACTGGCTTCGCCTTGGACCTGCATAGTTTCCTGCACTTTTTGGTTATAAGATAAAGCAATGTCGCGATAGATCTCTTTTTGACGATCTTCGAAAGCGATACTGACCTTTGTCTCTTGCTTTTCAGGCAACTGATCTAAAATTTCTTTTTTTGTTCGGCGCAAAAGCAATGGTTTGATTTTTAGCTTCAAATCATCCATTTCTTCACGAGTCACCATTTCTGTATTCACAAATTGACGACGAAAATCTTCAATGCGCCCCAAACTGCCAGGCACAAGCAAATCCACCAATGAATAGAACTCACCATAGTGATTTTCCATCGGTGTACCAGTCAGACAGATCTTGAATTGTGCTGTCAACGATCTGGCAGAGCTTGTACGTTTGGTGGTGATGTTTTTTAAATTTTGAGCCTCATCAAAGATCAGAACTGTCCACTTGTATTGCTGAAGAAAATCTTCATGCTCCATCAAAAGACCGTAGGTTGTTATAACGACCAATGGCTCCTGAGCTTCGAGTTTTTTGCCAACGCGATCACGATCTTTATTCGAAAATACCATCAGCGGCAATTTCGGAGTGAATTTTTCCACTTCGCTTTGCCAATTGAAAATTAATGACGAAGGCACAACGACTAGGACTTGACCTAACTCGTCTTTTTCACGCAAGTCTTCAAGGAAGCAAAGCGTTTGCAGCGTTTTACCCAATCCCATGTCGTCAGCAAGAAGGGCTCCAAGACGAAGATTGTAAAGATCTTGCAGCCATTGCACACCTGTTTCCTGATAAGGCTTCAATTCAGCCGTCACGGTCTTTGGCAATGTCAGCTTGCGATCTGCGGACCCCATGTTGTCATAGAATTGGCAGATTTTTTTCCAATTTTCATCGCCGCGGATACCGACACCGGAAGCTCTTAAAGCTAAGAGCTCCAAAACCTGATGACGAGGCAATTGATAAACCTTTTCGCCGCCTTTACGTTTGATAGAGTCAACTTTTCCTTTTTGCAGCTTCAACCAGAAATTTTCCAGTCGACGAAGTGATGGCATTTGTTTGCGTGGAACCATATACAGCTTTCCTGCATATTCGATCACTCCTCCCCCGCCGAAGCTGCCCATTTGATCCGGGTCGATCTCTTCCCCGCGCAAGAAAAAGCGCGGATTGAGCTCAAACCAATTGAAATATTTTTGAGCGGCATCACTTTCAAGAACGAAGTCGACTTTGAATTCATCTTCTTCCAGCTCTTGCAAAGCCTGGCCTTTAAAGAAGATCTGAAATCCGAATGGAACTAGGGACTGAAGACTGTCCAAAGTTTCCATCAAGACTGAAGCATCTTTACGCACCTTCGGGAAATGGAAAAGACCTTGTAACAGCTCCCCATCTTGTTCCGGATCTCCAGTATAAACTCTTGATAAGAACGGAGTGCGGGACTTCTTAAATGATTCTCCGCCCGATGACATGGCCATCTTTTTCAGAATCTCATAGATCAGTCGGAATTCGCGTTCGACCACTCCCTCAAGAATAACTTCACCGTATTCGGAATAATACGACTCTGTTCCCTTCATAGCCTCAAAAGTCTTCATCACAAAATCTTGGAAGTGCACAAGAACAGATTTCGAGCACAGTTCTGCCAAAGTCAGATCCCGTGCTAAAACAACGCCAGCGCCACTGACCAGAATGGATTGGATGTTTTCAGAGACTGCAGGGAAAATTTCCTCAGGCAATACAATGCGACCGTCCGTTAATTCTCCATTGAAGTGCAAAGACAAAGCCTCCAGCATCAGATATTGTAAGACGCCCAAATGCTTTAGAAGCTTTAGGTCCCAATCTCTTTTTCCGCGAGCGCGTGTTGCCACATCCTTCGCATCGCTATTAAGCAAATACGGAAGACCTTGGGATAAAGTCTGCATGTAAAGGATCGACTTAGGTGTCCAACCCTTACGAGATAAATCTTTCTGATCTTTCACACGGGCATGATGCTGAATAAAGAACTCACCACTTTCTGCCAAATGAATTTCAGTGACACTTTTATCCGCATCCAGAGTTTTTGACCCGCCTTCAATTTTCGCAGGGATAGAGCGATTGCGCAGATATTTTAAAACAGTTTTCGCTTCAAGTTCACCTATGACTGAAATAGCAGGCATCTTTCCCGGTTCGAAAGAAAAAACGGCATCATCCGGCAGGATTTTGCTTAAAGTCTCTAGCTGACTTAATTCGCGAAGCCACGGATGAACAAGGATGATTCCATCCTCTGGTTCCACCGCGAAAGACTCATAGAAGTGCCATGGCTTTTTTCGGAAACTCATCAATGTGAAATCCGCTTCAAGATCTTTTTTCTCTCGGAACTCGACTCGCCAGTCCATTTCGTTGACCGGATCGAATTCAATCGAAGTCACCTTCATGGCCATTGAAGGCTGAGCTTTGGTTTGCAAATACAGTTCAATCTTTTTGCGAGCAACGTTCGTTGAAATACTGCCAAGCAAGGCTTGAGCGATTTCTTCAAGCTCACGTAGAGACTGACTGACAAAAAGATTTTCTTTCTGCTGAGTCAACGGCCACTGAGCAAAGACCGAATTTGGCATTTTAGGTTGCGGCAAAAGTTCGCGAGGAACTTGCTTTTGCAATGGGTGACGAAGAATTTCTTTCGCGCTTATTTGCATACCGTTACTGAAGTTATAGCGAATCATTCCCGCGATACGGTTTTGCTCATTCACTTCATTAAAATAAAACTCAGAGTAAGCAGTGAGTTTACGACGGAATACTTCCGGCATATTCCACAGCATCGGTGATAGAAGTTCTTGATCCTTTGTGACCTCTTGGAATTTATATTTTCCAAATTGCAGCGTCAGCAAAGCACTTAAAGCTGATCCGTTAAGAATCGACGGATCTTCTAAAAATAAACTCAAGGAATCCAGAACAGCTCCTGCCATGGCGGAGCCTTTCTCATCCTCTGGGCCTGAACGCAGAAGAAACTCACCATTTTGAATGTCTTGGGAAAGCTTTGCGATTTTGGCTTCACTCGCTTCCTTTCCTTGAGACAGCGCTTGCCACAAAGTGACGTAAGCGGCCCACTGATGAGAACACGTATGACGAGAGCTATTTGAAGTTCCGCAAACGTCACAGTCAAAATTCAAACTTCCGTCGTTTTCTGTCTGAGAAACTAAAACCGTGCAACCTTTGCTGTAATCAGGGTCATGAAGGAACATCTTCAACTGCATGAATCCTAGCGGAGTCGCCAAGATTTCATGTCTTTGAAATGCACCGTCCTCAATCAAATGAGTGCCTTCATTGAAAGGAATAGTTTCTCCCAAAGGCACACGTTCGCTGGGGTGGCGAAGTTGCGCGATATTCTGCAATGTCATGGGAGCTAAAAACACGATTTGATCCTTGGTAATTCGGATTTGGGCATCAGTTAGTATCGGCTAATTCCAGTTTTTTGTCCATGTTTTATACTCTGACGGCGTTTGCTCCGTCGCGGAATGACTTTAAAACTCACAAACTCGCTCCACTTTCATCCAAAAAGATTTCTTGAAGAAAAATGCCTTGGAGCCTTTATTTTCAGGGTTTTCAGCTAGGGTTTTGACGCATTTAACAATTGTTAAATATATCGCTTTTAAAAACGAATCCATTGCTCAGCGAGCCTTTCGTCAAAAGTTTTATCGAAAAATTGATAAAAAGACGGATTTGAGGCCCGTGCTACTGTTTCTTGCATACGGAGGCTCTATGGGGCGCGGAAATAAATCACTCTTACTCGCTGGTGCAATGACTTGGTCATTTATGACAGGATGCAGTCATGGTACTTCGAGCTATAGCACGTTGCCAACTGGTCAGACATTCTCTCAAAGTACCTATCAGGTGAATAACAAGATCGACATCTTGTGGGTTGTTGATAACTCTTCATCAATGACTCCCCTTCAACAAAACCTGGTGGCTAACTTCAATACCTTTATTAACAACTTCCAAAGTAAAGGTTATGACTTTCACATCGCCGTGACTTCAACAGACGCTTATCTTTCAGGAGCGGCCTTTAGAAATGATCCGTCTCTGGCAAAATTCAAAGACGGCGCACCTGGTGCTGAAACGGGCGTATTTATGCTCGACAATAACACCCCAAATCTAGTTACCACTTTCGTGGCTAACGGCTCACTAGGACAAACTGGAAGTGGTGACGAACGTGCTTTCTCGAGCATGAAAGCCTCTTTGGATAGTTCATTGAATTCTGGATTCTTAAGATCCGATTCCTTCTTGGCGGTCATCATTCTATCAGATGAAGATGACTTCAGTGACCCAACACGTCCTGAAGACAGCTGGGGCTACAGCGGTGGAATTCCCGATCATGATTACTCTGATCCAAATCTAGAAACTGTGGCAAGCTACGTTTCATATATGGATACTCTGACTTCATCGACGTCAACAAATCGACGCTATAACGTGAATGCCATCACAGTTTTGGATAGCGCATGTCTTGCCAGTCACAGTGCCCAAGCTCCGTCATCGATCATTGGTCAAAGATACATCTCTTTTGCCAATAGCACGAACGGTATCCTGGGAAGTATTTGCGACTCGAACTATGCGAACTCAATTCAGTTGATTCAGCAACGTGTGATCGAACTGAGTACTCAGTTCGTGCTTAGTCGCACTCCGGTAGAAAGCAGTATCAAAGTTGTTGTGAATAACGTATCAGTTCCAAATGATGCGACGAACGGGTGGACTTATTCGTCAACAACGAACTCAATCACGTTCCATGGTACAGCGGTTCCATCTCAAGGTGCTTCGATCTCTGTCAGCTTTGACCCTGCAAGCATCACTCTATAATTTGCTCCTGAGCCAGCGAGTGGAATGGTTCTACTCGCTGGTTTCCCCAACTTTCTATTTTTTATACCAACAAGCAGGACGCTCTAACAATTGGGCCCCGGCCACAACAGTGTCGAGACGACATTGCAGAGTCGGATAGTTGACATTTTGATCCGGTCCCAATGGTTTTTCGGGCGTGCCCAGGTCTGGATGAATCATTTGTGGTACATCGATAAAAAAATAAATTGCGGCAAATAAGCTTTGCCCTGCCGCCATAATTCGCGAGCACATCGCAACTTCAGTAGCCTCTTTTTGACTTTGTTCACATAAAGCTGTGATTCGCGGATCTATGTAAGATCTTTCTGTAGAAGCCATCTCAGGCAATGAGAAAATTCTTCTTAAACATGAGGTCGCTGCAAAATAGTCAGCTTGCCCTTCGGTCGAGGCCCATGTGCTGGTGGTTTTCCTGGGTTCGCCACCTAGAAGGTGTCCCATTTCATGGCAAAGAATAAAGGCCGTTGCATCCGAATTCATGGCTTTTAATTTCATAATATCTGCGCCAATACTGATCGAGAAAATATTTTGATCCACGCTGCCACCACCAAAATATCCAGGCTCGTCATGATCCAACGTCATTTGCAATTGCAAGTTCTTCTCTTGAACATCCGCAGAATAGGTCTTTTGCATAAGCCCCACAAGATCCTCAAGAGTCTGAGCTTGTGCATGCATAGGAGTTAGCATCATGAGGACTACAGACAGAAAATAAGGCACCTTGCTTTTGATCATGTCTTTGTTTTTAGCAATGCCGGTGCCTGTCTCATTTCGAGATTATGGTCCTTATCTAGCTTACGGCTCTGCTCAATCCTGCCTCTTTGTAGAACGAAAGAACACGGGCGCTTTTTGCCCTACAACCCCAGCTCTGGAACAGGAGTTGGTCCCTCAGTATTCACTCGCTTTTGCCCAAGAAGCCCCATCAAAGTCCTTGCATCATAGGGAGCACGCACCTTCATATCGTTATCAAAATAAACATAGATATTGCGACTCTTGGCTGCGGGAGGTTTGTCTTCGGAGATGGTCAATGCATCGGACGCTTGCCTTCCCGCCTCCCAAAGTTCAATGCGATCAGCCCACCAACGCAAGGTGGATTTATCATAACCGCTAGCATACAGCTCTTCATCACCATGCAAGCGCAAATACATAAAGTCGGCGGTGATATCCTCCATGTATGGCCACTTTCCCGCAGTGTCAGCAAGAACCAACGCGACATTGTACTTACGAAGCAGTTTAATAAAATCAGGATTTTCAAAAGAGTGATTGCGCACCTCCATCGCATGATGAAGCGGTCGATTCGATCTTGCAAATTCTTTCGGATACTCGGCATCGTAGCGTTCCGACTCCTTTGCCAACGCCACGGCTTTTTTAAAATGTGTCGGTAGCATTTTAAAAAACTCTTCGACGCGTTCTTCGTCGAAACGAAAGCTTGGAGGAAACTGCCAAAGAAATGCACCTAGTTTTTTATCTAAATGCAAAACCCCTGAGGCAAAAAAATTGGACAAAGGTTCCCGCACATCTTTTAGCCTCCGAATGTGGGTGATGTAACGCGGACACTTCACCGAAAAAACGAAATCATCAGGAGTTGCCGCGGCCCAAGTTTTATAACTTTTTGGCGATTGGGTCGCATAAAAAGACCCATTGATCTCAATGGAAGAGACCTGTCGGCTTGCGTAATACAGCTCGTTTTTTTGAGTAAGCTCTGTCGGATAGAAATCACCGCGCCAAGGCTCGTATCGCCAACCCGAGATGCCAATTCTTACGTCTGCCATAAAAACCTCCGCTTCTAGAAACTTAATTCTAGGAGCAGCCTGAGAAAGCTTCAAATTACATCCTGTAATGCTGCTAAAGCACGATAAAATGACCTTGTCCGAAAATGGCGAGCTACGAATGAATTTATCTGTTAAATTGACTCCATGAAGAAAGATGATGTTTTCTATCAAGCCATGCTTGCCCGCGATTATCGTTTTGACGGGAAGTTTTTTGTCGGAGTCAAAACCACCGGAATCTATTGCCGTCCGATCTGTCCAGCAAAACCCAAGCGCGAAAATGTCGAGTTCTTTTCTTCTGCACATAAAGCAGAACATGCGGGTTATCGTCCCTGCTTGCGTTGTCGTCCCGAAGCAGCTCCATTATCTCCGGCGTGGTATGGAACCTCATCGGTAGTGCAGCGAGCTTTAAAGATCATCGCAAATAAAGGTCCGATTCTTCTTTCAGAAGACAAATTTGCAGAACAATTTGGCGTGAGCGCCCGTCACCTTCGTCGCCTTTTTGAAGAAGAAATCGGCCAAACTCCAAAGCAGCTTTCTGACATCACTCGTTTGAACTTTGCACGAAAGCTTTTAGTAGAAACGAAACTTCCTATTGTCACCGTAGCTATGACCGCCGGCTTTGCGTCTTTACGCCGTTTCAATGATGCCTTCAAAAAACGTTTCCATAAATCTCCATCACAAGTTCGCCGCAAAGAAAACTCCTCGGCCAATGAAAATGGTGTGACGCTATCTCTTTCCTATCGCCCCCCTTATGATTGGGAGACCTTGCTCGGCTATTATCGTCGTCATTGCATCTGGGGGCTTGAAAAAGTGACAGAAACAACTTACGAGCGTATTTTTCGTTTCGATGTCACCGTGGGAGTTTTGCAGGTCTCTGTCGAACCAGAAAAGTCATCTTTGTTAGTTCAGATACACTGCTCTGATGTGAAATGTCTTTTGCCTGTGATTCAAAAAGTCCGTCAGATGTTTGACTTGGATTCAGATCCTCTATTAATTGCGAATTCATTTTCCACAGACAGACATTTAGATCAGCTCTGGAAAAAGTATCCGGGCCTGCGCATTCCCAAGGCCTGGGACTCTTTCGAGGCGACTATTACCACAGTCCTAGGGCAACTGGTGTCTGTAGAGCAAGCCACTCGTTTGGTCGGTCAGCTGGTAAAAGGCTACGGAGAAAAAGTAGTCCATCCCTTGACCCAAGAAGAGGCTTATCTATTTCCCACGGCCGAGGTCTTATCTAAAGCATCTTTGAAAGAGGTCAGTACCACTGAAAAGCGAAAGAAAACCATCCGTGAAATTGCTAAGCTGGTTCACTTGGAAAAACTGATTCTATCTTCCGAACAAGACCCCGAAGAGTTTCGCAAAAATCTTTTGGCAGTTCCTGGAATTGGTCCGTGGTCCACAGAGTACACTGCGCTGCGTGCTTTAGGTGACACAGATTCATTTCCACACACGGACCTGGTTTTAAAAAAAGCTTTAGACACTTATCCAAAAATAAATCTTGATGATGTTCGTCCTTGGCGCTCTTATGTAGCCTTCTATCTTTGGAAGGATTTTATGGCCAACCAAGCCAGCTCTAAACCTCAAAAGAAGGTGAAAAAATGAACTACTTCTATAAAGAAATGAAATCTCCAGTGGGTCGATTGAAATTGATTTCTGATGATCACGCTCTAGTTGCCGTTCTTTGGGAAAATGATCCTCCAATGCGTGTTCCTTTGGATGAAGCTGCACACGATAAAAATCATCCGGTTTTGGTACAAGCTGAAGACGAACTGAATGAATACTTTGCAGGGACACGCACACGTTTTTCAGTGCCTTTGAATCCTCATGGAACTGACTTTCAAAAATCAGTATGGATGCAGCTTCGCAAAATTCCTTATGGCGAAACTCGCTCTTACAAAGACTTGGCCGTTGCCATTGGCAATCCTTCTGCATGCAGAGCCGTAGGAGCTGCCAATGGAAAGAATCCGTTATCTATTATTGTTCCCTGCCATCGAGTGATTGGAAGCAATGGCACTCTGACTGGATTTGCGGGGGGATTGGAATTCAAGAACTATCTTCTAAATCTGGAAAGTCCCCAGGGGTCCTTTGTAAAGTAGTTCGACAGTTTTTCAAACTTCGGAAAGGTAAATCCAAGAATCTCCATTTTCCCTCTATCTTCATTCTTAGATTTCGCTAGACCATGGTAGGATTTAAGAATGATTGGTGAAGTTAAACATCTTTTCCCACGTCTTATGGAGCAGAAGATCAATGCCTTATTGGATACGGCAGAGCCGACCGAAATGAAGGCCTTCCAGCTTTATAAAACTTGCCAAAGCGAAAATCTTTGGCAAGACACATTTGAGAAGTTTCAAACTCATCTCGAACGATTTTTTTCGGTGCCAAAGACCGAGCGTCGTAAAAGCGATCTTGATGCTGTTTTAGATCGCCCGTTAAGCAGCCATCTTTTTGAAAGCTTTCATTTAACTTTTAGAAATTCTGTGGTGGACCCTTCTGCGGTTTTAAATATCGCAAGCTGGGCCCATCACTTTATGCGTGTCAGTTATAAATCGGCCAGTGTGGTGATTTCGACAGATGTTTTGCAAAAGACATTGAATTACATCACTCATCCCCCTCTTTTTGAAAAAGAAGAAAATATCACCTTTGAAGATTTCTGTGATGCCTGGAAGAAAACCGTCTTTAAACTTTTCGGCAAAACTCATGACAACGAATTCAATCATATCCTTAAAGAACTTCAGTGGTTGAACGCCGAGCTAAGAAGTGATTCTTCTGAACTTCGCGAACGTCATTTCCCAACAATTTATCTAACTCAAACAGAGATCGATTGGACTTTGGCTGTTCAAAAGGCAGTTCTTGAAGACCTGCCGATTCCCAAATTCCCCTTGTCCCGCGGGCCTCAGAAACCGCGTCTGATGGAGTTAGAACGCACAATCCGTCTTTATAACATCGTGCAAACAAGCCGCTTGCCCGAGTTTTTAAAACACAAAGATAATATTCGCGCGACCCTCTTGGACCGCTGCGAAACTCTGATGCGCGAAAAGGCCAGCTAGCGCCGCACCAAACGCAAAAAAATGTTGTGGGAACATGACCATGGGATCACACTAAGTGGGTTCATTAAAACCCATTCAACGAGGTCCTCAATGGCTACAATCACTCTTAAAGGAAACGCTGTTCATACTTCTGGCACATTGCCAGCTGTTGGCTCTACAGCTCCAAACTTTAAACTTGTTCGCAACGATCTTTCAGAAGTGTCTTTAGAAAATTTCGCAGGAAAATTCAAAGTTTTGAATATCTTTCCAAGCGTTGATACAGGCACCTGCGCGGCTTCAGTTCGCAATTTTAATAAAGAAGCGGCGAATTTGAAAAACGCCGTCGTTTTGAATATCTCCGCAGATCTTCCATTTGCTCAAGCTCGCTTTTGCGGTGCCGAAGGCATTAAAAACTGCGAAACACTTTCTTCATTCCGCGCTAACTTCGGCAAAGAATGGGGCTTGGCGATTCAAGATTCTCCTTTGGCAGGTCTTCTTTCTCGCGCTGTCGTCGTTCTTTCTCCGGACAACAAGGTTCTTTACACAGAACAAGTTGGCGAAATCGTCGACGAACCAAACTACGCTGCGGCTTTGAAAAGTATTATGTAGTTTCTAAGGAGGGGTCACGAGCCCCTCTTTCTTTTTGCAAGAACTGTTGTTACGAATTTCATTTCATCAAGTCCACAATTCTAAATAAAAATTAAATTACAGAGCGTTCAATTTCGATTCCTGCCCTTGCTTGCCACTTCTCGCTGGTATTTTCCGCCGAAAGTATGTTAGGCCTATTAATATCTCGGGGTGTTAAAATGGCTTTTAAAATTCTAGTCGTCGATGACGAGAAAGACTTACGGGATCTTATTAGTTATTTTTTGACGCGTGAAAATTACGAGGTCCTCACAGCTGAAAATGGCAAAGAGGCCTTTGATAAAATTCAAACATGGAACCCTCAGCTTGTTATCAGTGATATACGCATGCCAGTTTGGGATGGCTTTGAGTTAATCAAGCGTGTCGAAAAACTTCCAAACTCGGAAGTTCCCATTTTATTTATTTCGGGATATGTCGGAGGCGACGAAGAGACTTTAAAGAAAAGTACTCACTGCTTAGGCTTTATCTCAAAACCTGTCAACAAAGCAGACCTCGTACGCATCGTTAAAGAGGTTGAAAAGAAAAATCCACACAACGTTTAGCGCGGCAGGCGAATCACAAACGACGTATTCTTGCTGTGTGAATCAATATACATCTGACCGTGATGAGCTTCGACCAAGCCGCGGGAAATACTCAAGCCCAGTCCTGTTCCCTTACCAATTTCTTTCGTTGTAAAGAAGGGACGGAAAATCTCACTATGCAACTCTGGCGGAATGCCTGGTCCACTATCAGTGATGCGAATTTCAATCTCGTCACCAAAATCTTGTGCATCAATGGAAATCCACTTCTGAGGAAGACCTTGAATAGCTTCAAAAGCATTGTTGAGCAAATTCAAAAGAACTTGGGAAATTTGCACTGGACGACACTCTAAATAAATATCAGGAAACGGACTTGGAACGCGAAGATCAATATTGTTAATCTTAAATTTCTCGTAGCACAACGAAAGAGTGTTATCGACAATAGTACCTAGTAAAACCGTTTCAACAGGATCCTTTCCACCCTCACGGGCAAAAGTGCGAAGACCTCGAACGATCTTTTCAATTCGTTGAGTTGTTGCTGTCACCTTTTCAATGGCTTGTTTCATAGCTGGAACATCTACTTTCTCAGAACCTAAAATATCCATTTGCTGTTCCGCTAAAAGCAAAATCACATTGAGAGGAGTATTGATTTCATGAGCGATACCACCGGCCATCTCACCCAAAGAAGCCAATTTTGCTGCATATTCTGCACGAGCTTTTTGATACAGCAATTCTTCCTGAGTTTGTTCAAGTTTTTGCACGGTCTGAGTCAGAGTTTCCTTTTCTGTGATCAAGGCCTCTTCCGATTCGTAACGCAAAACCATATTTTGATAAAACTGCTTCGAGTTGCCGTACACGTATAAAACGAACGTGAAAATGTAGAAGCTCCATAAAGTATAGGGCAACTCTCCTTTATGGCTAGAAAATCCCATTACGATACCTGGTATGACACCGACCATAATCAGGAAATATTTATGAATACGTGGAGCTAAAGCAATCGACGATGTCGATCCCGCCATTACTGCACTAATGATGAACGACGTCAAAAAGATCTTTGCGTCTGAGTTTTCCGGATCACCAAAACTCATACAGCAGATCACCCCTAAAAAGGTTGTGCTGATCATAATCGCGGTTTCATGAAGAGTGCCCCAACGACGCAGTCCTTCAGGCCCTCGATTGATAATTCGTTTTGCAACAACGAAGCGAACGATGGCTGCGACCAGCGCCAGAGATGCAAAAACTCGAAGCCATGGAAAGAATGAGACTGTCGTTACGATAGGTTGATAAAGTACAGCGCAAAAGACCAGCGCAAAGCCGACCGCCGCCGCCAGGCTGCGACGACACATATCTAGATTTAAACTTTGAAGAACCGACGGTCTGATCTCTTTCATATCTTCTGACGAGATATATCTTAGGCCCTCTCCTCAGTCACGTCTTACCCGTCAATTCTGCTTGATCTATCTCTGATTTAATTTTCTGCAATCAACTTCTGAATACAAAGCGTCCATTATTTTGTCCCCACAGGGCATTCTTTGTTAGTCTCGCCTCATCTTTTTTGTATTTATCTAATGCTTTGATAACCGTTCACCAGTCCCCGTTTTGTCAGAACAATCTGCCAAAGTTGAGTGCGACGTGCGCGGAAAGATCCTGCGCAACTTAAAAGATAATACTTCCACTTACGATAAAAGACCTTATCAAAGCCATTTTGCAATTGAGGCCAATTTCTGTCGAAATTCTCAAACCAGCTCAGCAATGTCTTATCATAATCGGGACCGAAGTTATGCCAGTCCTCCATCACAAAGAAGTCTTCAATAGCTGTGGCCACCTGAGAAATCGACGGAATCATCGAGTTCGGAAAAATATACTTCTCGATCCAGGGATCTGTTCCCCCACCCGCACTTTGACTATTGCCGATGGTGTGGAGCAAGAACATGCCATTGTCCTCGAGACAGTCCGCTGCCACATCAAAGAACGTGTGATAGTTCTTCTTACAAACGTGCTCGAACATACCGATGGACACTATTCGATCGTACTTACCACTCATTTCACGATAGTCCTCCAAGAGAATTTCAATATCCAGGCCCTTGCAATTTTGTTTTGCGACCTCGGCCTGCTCTTTCGAAACAGTTACGCCTACACCTTTGATTCCGTATTTTTCCGCTGCATATTTAAGAAAACCACCCCATCCGCATCCGATATCTAAAACACGCATTCCCGGCTCTAGATAAATTTTGTCGCAAATAAGTTGCAGTTTGTTTTCCTGAGCCTCGTCTAAACTTAAAGCGTCCTTCCAATAACCACAGGTATAAATCATACGTTTATCAAGCATGGCCCGATAAAGATCCTCATCAATATCATAGTGAAATTCGCCAATTTTATAGGGATCACTTTTTCCCAAGGTTAAAACCTTGGATCTTAATGCTTGCAAAGCCAAAGTTGCTGGATTCACTAATTCGTCTATGCGTGATCGAAGAAGTAAAAAGAAGAACTGACTTAAATCTTCGCAGTCCCACCATCCCTCCATATAGGATTCGCCTAATCCCAACGAGCTGTGAGCAAGAATACGATGATAAAATTTAGAATTATGTACTTTAATATCGTGAGCCGCCCGGCCATTGACGGTGATTCCGGCGCGACCGAAAAGCTGAGTTACAAATTCCTGCGCGCTGTTAAGGGACATCGTTTCTGTATTCATGAATTCATCCTTGTGTAGATGAACCCATCCTTTTCCCAGTGGCGCACTTATTCAATTTTCATTGAGGTAATTTGCAAAGCGGCAAACATTCCCGTTCCACTTTCAAAGTGAAACGGGTTGAGGAATTTATTCTTTATCAGAGATTAAACCTGCCGCACGAGCAGACCAGTAAACCATCAAATAGTCGGAAGAGAAAGAACGCGTTTGTCCATTACCTTGAAAGGTTAAGTAAAATGGCGAATCCTTCCAGAAGAAAGTTGTCGACCAAGCCAATGTCTCGAAATTTGGATAAGAGTACACGCCCTGTGCATGATCTAGGAATGTTCTGTCTGATTTTACTTTTTTGAATCCTGCCAATGCCTTCCAAGGAACACGCGGCCATGAAGACAAACTCCACTCTGGAATTTTAGAAAGATCCACACTGCCCGAACCGATATTGCGAGGAGCTGGAATCTCTCTCAATGTCCACAAAGCCTGACGAGCTTCTGCTTTAAAAGTCTTGTCCTCTCGTGCCTGTGGCGAGAATGCATAAGCCATCACCGTCAAGAAATCACGGTGAGCTTCTTTATAAACATCATGCATCTCTTTCAGTTTGCTCTGAGACTGCTTTAAAGATGTCGCAATCAAATAGTGACTTGTATCATTCGTCGTGAAAACCTTAAGAAGTTCTTCCGAAACAAAAATCTGCGCCAAATTTGAAGTCATTGTTAAATTAATGCCTGACCAGTCCGCGACTCCACCGACATAGAAACCAACATCCAACTTCGTCGCATCACCAATTTGTTCAATACCGTTGATCATACTTTGAGTGAACACATTCAACTCGGACTGATCTTTATTCCACAAAGCGACCAGGCCGTGGGCAATTCCGTTATTGAAAGCGCGCTCGCGAATGGCTTGGAAACCCGTTAATGCTTGTACGGCCCTTTGAATACGAGCAATCAAGGCCGTCTCACTTGGATGAACATATTTATGGGCTAAGGCCAATGTAATGAAAAGACCCTTAGCCATGTCATTGTTACCGCCCGCGCGCCACTTTAGATTTGCAAACTTGCCTGTCCCTTGAATCCAGCCATCACCTAAATTTTCTTCTGGAGGCGATACAGCCAAGGATCTGGCAAATTCAGTTTGGCTGTTCGTGATCTCTGTCAAAGTCAGAATACCATCAAGAACTCGGCGGAAGTTATGCAAAGCCTGTGGGTCCTTTGTCGCTTGATAGCGCATCACTTCAGAAAGACCATACAAAGATGTCCATAGAGCCGAATCATACTCTGTAGCCCGTCCTACTTTATTTCCATTTTGATCCAAAACAGAAATTTCTAGAATTCCCGCCGCGTTTAAATTTTCAGATGTTGTCTGCTTTCCAAGATATTCCGCTTTTTGGGCCAAAGTTTTGCCATAGGCATTTCTTCTCATCATCGCTTCAGCTAAAGATAACGGATTGACTGTTTTATTTGTGATACGCAAAGTGGTTTTATTTTTAGCGTAGAAATCAGCATCGGTTTTATCACTGATGAAAATTTGCTTTCCCTGTTGGAATTCAACGCGATCTTTATACACTTGCGATTCAGGAAGATTGCGATACCAATCCATCACGGCATCAAGCCCTGCCCAACGAGCGATTTTAATTAACTTGGATCCTTCATCTCCGAGGCCCACGACGCTGGTACGAAGATCCATCCAAAGAGGCTTTTCGGAAGCGTCCCCTTGACGCTGCCATGTTTCGTTGTAAGTCCCCTCATCCTGAACAGTGAATGACATTGCTTGTCCCACTTCCGCAGCGGACAATGCGATCTTCATAGAATTTTTAATTTCATCATCAGTTGGAGTATAACCATTAAAAGCCGTCAAAACGTTAGAGCGTTTCAACGAAAAATCGAACTCTTGTCCCTGAGCAACTCCGGACCAAATGGACTCCACCTCCAAATCCTGTTGTCGGAAAGTCTTGAAGTGAATAAGTCTTTGCACTTGCGAGCCATGAATCCAGACCTTTCCAGAGTACTCTCCAAAAGAAGTATTGGTTCCCTGCACGCTATAAATACCATCCCTCACAGAACTCGCCTGAGCCCAGACTGCTAATGGAATGGACGCTGTAACAAAAACTGTAACCGCAAAACGCGAAAAGATCTTCATGGACGTCTCCAGAATGATTAGGGCTTCATAGAAGCCGAATGATTATTTCGTGATTCCAGCAATGCAAGAACAAGGCAAAAAAGATCGCAAAAGCGCGAAGAAGATATCGTATTTGGCGTGGGCTTTATTATTCCCGTTCACTTAGGAGACTTATTAGCTATTTTTGAAGTCCATTAAAAGACGAAAGTGTGCGAGAATCCTCTCGAACTGCACAGTTCGAATAGAATAGACATAGAATCAGGTAAACGATCGACATGGCGAGAAAGCCTTTGACCCTTGATCTTTTCATTTTTGAAGACTCCCAAAAAAGCTCTTATTTTTATCTTCGGTGATTTCCCTCAGAAACTCGATAGTCTTAAGAGATATTTGCCGGAAATGAGTCATGATTTGCCTCACTAAATTCAAAGACAATATCCTAATGTTTGATGAGGTTTAATTTTTCGTCAAATTTTTAGTCGGAATCATAAGTCTGGCTTCGCAAACAACAACAGCGCATGACTCCCAAGACATGGATTGGTTAACATCTGAAGAAACGCATAAAAGGCCATTCGTCATTGTTAACCGTCATCGAATTCGTCACCGCTTCTTGAAGTTCTAAAAACCTTTTCATAGATCCGATATTCTAAAGGCCCCTTAAAAGACCAAAAAAAGGAGCCTTCGATGGAGATCGAGCGCCAATCCCCAGAAACTCAAGGTGTGTCAGTGAAACTACTTTCAACTGTGGACTTGGGACCCGAGATCGAGGGCATGGAAGGCCGGGAGCTTCGCATGCGCCTTGTGATCATGGAGCCAGGGGCTGTCTTTGGCCCCCTTCACGACCACAAAGATAGACCTGGAATCGTCTACATCCTTCAAGGGACAATCACCGATCATCGCAACGGCATTGCCACAGAATATGGCCCTGGCGTGGGTTGGCCCGAGGATCATAAAACTTTGCACTGGCTGGAGAATAAAGGCTCTGTCCAAGCTATTGAAATATCTGTCGATATTGTTCACAAAAAGCCATGAAAAAACCGCCCGTAAAAAGACCGTTTTTATTTTACCCTTGCGGCCCTCCTACGGTCTGGTAAAAAAGGCCCATGGAAATTCAAACATTAAAACGTCCCGAACTTTTGCTTCCCGTAGGAACTAAGGATATGGCTTTGGCCGCTATCCACAATGGCGCTGACGCCATCTTTATGGGGGTTCCTGGTTTTAATGCCCGCGGCAGAAGTCATGATTTCCAAATCGAAGAGGTCAAAGAGATCATCGACACCTGCCACTTGCATGGCGTGAAAGTGAATCTCGCGTTTAATATTCTGATCTTTCAAAATGAATTGCGAAGTGCAGTGGAAGTTCTAGAAAAAATTCTTCCTTTAAAACCGGACGCCTTCATCGTTCAGGATTTAGGTCTGGTACAATTGATTCGCAAGATGGCCCCATGGCAACGCATTCATGCTTCAACGCAAATGAGCGTGACTAATGCAGAAGCCATCAAATGGCTTGATGACTTGGGCATCCAACGTTTCGTTTTGGCCCGCGAAAATTCTATCAAAGAAATTCAAGCCATCAAACAAAACACGACAAAAGAAATCGAAGTCTTTGTTCATGGCGCTTTGTGTGTCAGTTACTCAGGACAATGTTTTACTTCTGAGGGTATTGGCGGCCGCTCTGCCAATCGCGGTCAGTGTGCACAAAGCTGTCGCTTCACTTACGAAATGCATGTGGATGGTGAAAAGCGTGACCTGCAAGGAAAGTCGTTCCTTGTATCGCCCCAAGATCTTTGTGGCATTAACGAAGTTCCCAGCCTTCTTCAAGCTGGGGTTGATTGCTTTAAAATTGAAGGTCGCCTTAAAACTCCTGAATATGTTGCCACTGCCGCTAGAAGCTTTGACGAAGCGATTACGTCAGCCCAAGCCGGTCAGACACTTTCAAGCCCTATTCTTATGAAAAAGAAAATGGCCTCTGCCTTCTCTCGTGGTTTTTATAGTGGTTGGTTTCATGGCGTAAACCATCAAGAATTGGTTGAAGGCACATTCAGTTCGCACCGCGGTTTCGAGTTCGGAAAAATTCAGCGTGTGAACAGCACCTCCTTGGAAGTTGATTTGACTGACATGACACTTCTTCAAGGTTTGAAAGCCGACTTCATTAAACCCGGGGACGGCGTTCTTTGGGTTTACAAAGATCGCAATGGTCAAAGTGTAGAAAAAGGCGGATTCGTCTTCGCAGTGAAAAGCCTTTCACCTCGCCGCTTCGAGCTGGAATTCTCGAAAGAGATCGCGATGGACAGTGCTTACCTTGGTGCCCGCGTTTTCTATAACCATGATAAAGATCTTAAAAAAGACGTCACCTTGAGCGTCGAGGACAAACAAAGAAAAAAACGTCTTCCCGTTTCTATCCGTGCAGAAGCCTCTTTAGGAAAACCTCTTAAAGTTGAATACACAGACGGCACTTACACTGTCTGTGCATATTCTGAAAATATTTGTGAGGCCGCGAAGAATAAAGGCTTAAACGCTCAAGATCTTCAAGAGGAGCTCTCTGCTTTAATGGGAAGTCCTTTCCGCGGCGAAAGCTTTGAAGCAATCTTGGATTCCAATACCCCACTCTTTTTGCCGAATCGACAGGTCAAAGAACTTCGCCAACAATTGGTGAAGGAACTGACAGAGTTGCGTATTCAAAATGGCCAAGCTCCTACGATAGCACCTCAAGCACAAACGATGGATTGGATTGGGAGCAAAAAAGTCACGGACAGAAAAATTCCAGGTTTGAAACTGAACTTGCTATTACGTGATAAGGGACAAGTCGAGGACATTGCACAAGCTGTGAAGTCTGGACAACTGAACACTTCGCGAATCAATCTTGTCATTTTAGATTTTGAATTCGGTCTGGATTTCGAGCCAAGCTTGAAAGTTCTAAAAGATCAAAATTTAAAAGTTGCTATTGCGACAACTCGTATTTTGAAACCAAATGAACACCGCAATGTAAAGCATCTGTTAAATTTAAATCCAGATGCGATCCTTGCCAGAAACTTAGGTGCCGTCCAATACCTGCAAGAAAACAACTACCAGGGACAAATCCTTGGAGATTTCAGCTTGAACGTGGCAAACCACCTCACAGCTCAATACTTGCTCAACAAAGGCCTTTCTAGCGTTTGTTTGGGCTATGACTTGAATCACCTTCAAGTCAGCGAATTGATCCAATCTGGCCAAGCAGAGCGCTTTGAAGTCACTGCATATCAATACATGCCAAGCTTCCACATGGAACACTGTGTTTTCGCTGCGTTCTTAAGCAAGGGTTCTAGCTTCAAAGACTGCGGCAAACCGTGCGAAAAACACGAAGTGAAATTGAAGGACCAATTCGGCAACTGGCACCAAATTAAACCTGACCAAGAATGCCGTAATACGATGTACAACGGAACATCCCAGTCCGCAGCTCGCTATGTAAAAGAGTGGGAATCTTTCGGCCTTGGCTTCATCCGCTACGAAGCCTTGAAAGAAAAAGGTGCAGAGCTGATTTCAAAAATCCAAGCCCATTTGGACTTTATTGGTGGTCAAAAAGATTTAGCTTCATTGATTAAAGAGCTTGGCGATGTGGAAAGCTATGGCCTTTCTGAAAGCCACTTTCAACGCGAAAAAGAATATCAAAGCAGAAAAAAATAAGGCCGAAGCTTCGGCCTTATTACTATCAACGATTCAGGAAAAGTCGATTAAGATTGCGAAGAGTATTTGGACTTCAAGTACTTTTCGTATTCTCTTAAGATAGAGTTCATTACTCCCCTTAAAAGTTCATCGAATTGGGGATCTTGTCCTTCCTGACCACCAAGCTTTACAAAGTCTGCTAGAATTTGATTTTCACGTTGGGTATTGAAGAATGGCAAACCTTGCTCTTGTTTTATTTTCCAGATGGCCATCGTTAAATCACGGCGACGCAAAAGTAATCCGTGCAGCTCTTTATGAATGTCATCTATTTCTTGGCGAAGGCTTGAAATCGTTTCCAATGTGTTTACCTTTTTGAATCAAATTTAATCTAAACGGAATAGCGCAAACTTCAAGTAACGCAATTCCGACATAGCCAGAGGATAGGGATGATCCACTGGCTGTCCTCCGATATAAACCAACGTCGCCTTTTTACGAACGCGGGAAAACGCTTCCTGACAGATCTCCATGAACTCTTTTGAAGAGATATGGCTTGAGCAAGAGCTTGCTGCGAAAAGTCCCTCGTTATTCACAAGTTTGATCGAATTCGAGAAGACTTTCGTGTAGGCCGCCTTGGCTTGCTCGACCGATTTTTCATTCGGAGCAAAACTTGGCGGGTCCGTAATAACAAGATCGTATTTTTTCTTTTCAGTATTCAACTGTTCAAGGTAGGCAAACGCATCTGTCGCGATATCGTGATGAACTGTTTTTAAGCCGTTGATCTCAAAATTGCGATCCACGGCTTGAATCGCCACTTTTGCGATATCAACGCTAGTCACTTCTTTCGCGCCACCTTTAGCCGCGAAGATCGAGAAACCACCGGTATAGCTGAAAAGATTCAAAACCGTTTTGTCTTTCGCAAAATGCTGGATCATTTTTCTATTATCGCGTTGATCCAAAAAGAAGCCTGTCTTCGCAGCATCGCGGATATTGGAGGCGAACAATACACCATTTTCCAGAAACTGAACTTCAGGGGCTAGAGTCCCTACAATGTTCACTCCCTTTTCTTCAACATCGTTACGACGTTTTAAATAAACACATTTGATCTGCGGGAATGCCGCTTGAATTTTCTCGGCAATCACTTGGGCATTCCAAGTTTTCTCCATGATAGCGTGGTCATGCTTAATCACAGCTGTGTCGTTGTAAACGTCAACGATCAAGCCTGGAAGGCCATCCCCTTCACCGTTGATAAGGCGGAAAGAGTTCGTAACTGAAAGATCGAATGTTTGGCGAATTTCTACGGCTTTACGCCACTGGTTTTCAAAGTACAGTTCAAGAGTGCGCTTCATGTTATTGCGTCTGAAGATAGGCTCTTCAGTAAGAACCAGGACCCGGAACCGCAATTGAGTATCGGCCTGCCAGATTCCCAAGGCCAAAATTTCACCCTTGTAGTTCAAAAGATGAATGCCTGATTTGAATGAGCGGCCCTCATCGAAACAATTGGCGAAAATCCAGCGGTGTCCTTGCTTAAGGTGCTTGGTCACATCCCTTTTGAGTTCGATGGTTTGAGGATCTTGAAATGTAATAGCTGCTGAATTCATTGGGGCTCCAGAGGACAGAATATTTATGCTAAATCCCCTTCGGCCACAAGGGTTAAGAGGGCCCAAGAAACGGCTTGGTAAATTTACAAGGCCCTATGCCGCTCAGAGTGGTTTTAAGCACTCTATTTGACTCGTAGATCAATCTCAACGAGTCTCTGGAGAATCAATTTCCTACCCTATTTTGGAGTCCCCTTTTGACTAAAAAATCAGCGCCTTCACCAGCCAAACCCGTTTTCTTAGATCAGAAATTTTGGGATAATTTCGCAAAGAATATTTGGGAAAAAAAGCCTCTGGTTTTAAAGAACGTGAAATCAGGTTTGCTCGAGCTGGGCAATGTCGAGATCTTTGATCTTTTGGTTCTTTACGCAAATCAATGCCGCAAGTTGAACGATCCTACAGGGTTTAAATTTTATATCGACGGCTTTAAGGCCGATGCGGAAGATGTTCTGCAAGTTCTGCCTGAAAAAAGTGACAAGTCATTGCTTGGATATCATGCCCGCATGAAGGCCTTGTTCCCAGATTATTGCCTGGTCTGTGATGAACTTTTGCAAGTGAACCTAAAAAAACAACACTTGCTAGCTGAATTCACAGATGAGCTTTATCGTCATGTTGGCTTCCCAAATCGTTTTTCCGAGATGGGTCTTTACCTAGGAAATTATCGTAAAACCCCATTTGGGGTTCACGTGGACTCTTGCGGAGTTTTCAGCTTTCCTGTGGTCGGAACAAAAAGATTCCGTATCTGGACTTCAGAATACGCAAAGAAAAATCCAGCATTGGATCGCGCCTTCAAATACGACAAATATAAAAAAGATTCTCTCCTTTTAGAGGTTGGTCCCGGCGATATGACCTATTGGCCTTCATCCGCTTGGCATATCGCTGAATCCGACGGTTCGTTCAGTGCGACTTGGAGCTTAGGCGTATGGGTTGATCACCCTCATAAGGAAATGGTCGCACAAGCTTTCAATAGCTTGCTTGAACAAAAACTGGGTCCCACTGGCAAGACGGTGACAACGCCGTTCAAAAGTCTTCATAGCAAAGCCGGCGAAGTGACAGAGTTGCCCGAAGCTTACAAAACATCGATCCAAGCATTGCAAAGCCTAACAGCTAAAGAGCTGCAAGAGACTTTCTTAAAGTCCTGGATGACACATATTTCCCTGCAGGGATTTAAAACCATTCCACATATTGCGGTGAAGTTGTCTGCGAAATCTCGAATTCAATTACGCAGCGATAAATCCATGATCCTGTGGCAACAGGGACTGACATCAAAAGATCGGTTCTTCTTTAGTTTCGGCGGAGCCTTAGTGGAAAGCACAAAGGCCAGTGGCTTTTTAAAACTGGTGAAAGCATTGAATGCCGGCGAAACTTGCTTGATCAGCGACTTCATTAAAGGAGCCACTGCTAAGAAAGATCTAAGTTCTTTGCAAGCCCTCGCCAACGCAGGAGCTTTCGTTTAGTGAATGCTCTTGAACTCCGCGGCCCTGCAAGGTGGCTTTGAGCTTTTTGTGATACAAAGCCAGTAGGCTGTCACCCACCTCTGCCCCTTCGATAATTCGAATAGCCAAGGCGATCGCCTCGAGCGTTGAAAGACCTTCACTGAAATGTTCTTTGCGCAAATGATATTGGGCTGTGTTTGCCGCCCCGATTTTTACACGTGGAAGATGACTTAACTCTGGGTGCCGGGTGTTCAACTTACTTGCCTGTCGCCAATTTCCATCGGTCACAATAAGTTGAATCGGCTTTAGAGGTTGAATCTCTTCTAAAGAAATCGCGTCTTCCGAAGGAAATAGCACATAAGTTTCATATTCTGGCACGAGCAAAGAACTTAGATCCAAGCGCTCTGTTGTTTTGCCGCGAATATACATTTCTGAATTGGTCAGAGCATGAAGTGCCAGACGTCCGGTGTTTGTTGTTCGTTTAAGTTCTTTCGCATGAATGATCAAACTAACGCGAGTCTTTAGATCATGCTTTGGAATCGAGTCACAGATACAGCGTTGCCGATGAAGAAAGCACGTCGGACAGGGATCTATGGTTTTTCGCTTACGCGGGACGTGCTTGTTCATTGTAAAATAGCTTTTTCTTAAAACCTTGCGGCTGCGCAGTTGATGATATTGTGTTCTTGAGTGCCGCTGACTTGGATAGCAAAAGTCTCATTCCCATAAGCTGGAAATTGTCCTTCATAGCAAAGGGGCAAACCATTTGCACCAACAACAGCCCAACGGAACAAGAACCTTTCCGTCGCAGCAGCAGCACCAAGATCTTGAACGAATGTCTGATGCGATCCCACATCCATTGTGCCCAGATCCTTAATAAAGTTCTGATTTGTATCCAAAACGACAACTGACGCTTTAATCACAGCCTCTGTTTGATTCTCAATCTTAACAACCAAAGCAGGGGCTGCCACTCCCCACAAACATACCGCTAAAAATAAAATTTTCTTCATATCAAGCTCCAAGTAGCCTTAGTTGATGGATTCGCTATTTTCTTTCATTTTCGAAACTTCGCGGAAAATATGTTGGACCTTTACGGAAGACTGTTTTCCCCACAAGTCAGAGCCATATTGATTAAGATGCCCGCCATCCTTGTACACAAGAATATTTTCGTTAGAGAAAGGCGCTGTCTTCCAAAAGTCAGAATTGATTTCTAACGGATCCAAAAATTTGACGTAACTGAATTCTGAAACAATCGCTTTAATTTTAGCGTTCGTGTCAGTTTCCGGCTTCAATACATGGTGCAGATCCAATTTGCTGACATGGCTCTTCAATTCAAACTTTTGATAAAGAGGACTGTATGTCTCGCGCAAATATTGATTGTATTGAGAGCTTTCAACACCTGGAATACGACCAATCACCACGACCTTGTGTCCCGCCAATAACTTCAGAGTTTCTCTAAAATCTTTTTCGAAATCCCTGAAGCTGGAAATATAATTTCCCCAGTTGGCTGCAAGAACAATGATATCTTGGTCGTCGATATCCTCTTTAAATTGATCTAAGAGCGCTAAGCAATGGGCATTGGACACATTTTGAATATCGGTTTTGGTATTGTTGGTGATGCTCAATAGCGGCGGGCAAGTGTCGACTGTTTTTGCCTCGATACGATAGGATTTGCCTAATGCCGATACGATAAACGGAGTGAAATGTCCCGCGTTGGAATCTCCGACAAGATAGATTCGACGATGGGATTTCAAATTCCCAAAGTCACAATCGTCATTTTCTAAGTTATGACAATATTTATCATCAATAAATGAAGTTTCCGTTTCAAATTGTTCGATCTTCGAAATCCGTTGCGGCATTCCATCGTTTTTCTCAATAGATGAAGTCGCTAACCAAAATAAACCGAATGGCAATAGCAAAAGGATCGCGAACGACTTAGATAAATTCCATTTAAGAGAGATAAACTTATTCTCAAAAAAGTATCGCGTCACGTAGGACAAAGAGAATATTAAAGCCAGATCAATAATCAAAAGATACAGAGGAATCTCGTAAGATCCCGTTAAATATCTTGTGTAAGCCAACACAGGCCAATGCCACAGATACAAAGAGTAAGAGAAATCCCCCACTTTTCTTAAGTATTTGTTCTTTAAAAAACGCGCGCCCCAATGCGACTCCTGAGATCTGCTTGCCCAGATGACCAGAGCGGCACCTCCACAAGGAATCAAGCAAAGAAGTCCCGGAAACCAGAAAGAGTCATTGATGACGACGACCGATACGGCAAGCAACAAAAGCCCCAAAATACCTGCATGGCGATGGAATTTCTTATTCCAGTCAGCATCGGTCAATTTAAACAGAAAAGCTAAACCAGCTCCAATAGCGATTTCCCCAAAGCGAGGCACCGAGTTGAAGTAAATCCCTGTCGAGGAGGCATCAAGTAAGCGCAGGACATCGGCAAAGATCAGACTTGCAATGATCCCGACAATGAGTCCCTTAAAAACATTTTTCAATTCAAACTTTCGCAAAGAAAGCGTGAGAAGCAGAGGCCAAATAAAATAGAACTGCTCTTCGATCGAAAGGGACCACGTATGAAGCAGTGGGTATTCGTTTGAGTTATTAGCAAAGTAATCCAGACTTTGGCTAAAAAAGAAATTTGAAGTAAACGTCAGCGAAGCCGCTATACTTCGTCCCAATAGCAAAAAGTAATCAGGCAAAAACAGCAAATAACCAGCGACCAAAGTCACTAAAACGACTAGGCAAAATAACGGAAGGATGCGTTTGATTCTTTTACGATAGAACTCTGAAATAGAAATAGATCCGGTCGCGGCGAATTCAGAAAGAGAAATACTGGTGATAAGAAACCCTGAAATAACAAAAAAGATGTCTACACCGAGATAGCCGCCAGGCAAGAAGCTTTTATTTAAGTGGAATAGCAAGACCGAAAGGACAGCAATGCCTCTCAAACCTTCTACCTCTGGGATAAATCGCAATTTACTCATTTCAAGACCTTAGGGATTAATTGCTCCTCTTATAGACCAATTTCATTAAAGTAAGAATTTAATTCTGCGGTTATTTCAAATCCTATAAAAGCTCTCAGAATCCTGAGCAAAATGAAGATATTAAGGGGTCTTTCTTGACCCGAATTCATCTCTCGAATATGAAGAACAAATTTCAAATCAAAGTGCGAATCGTAGGGTCATATGAATTTATTAAAAGGTGTTACTAGTGCGTTTAGTTTTGCAGTGGCCCTGCTCATTGCTTCGACTCCATTAAAGAGCCTGGGAAGTACTAATGATTTCGACGTCTTATGCTATCATGACGTGACTAAAACCCACCCTGGTGATGCCTATGGTGTCACCCTGACCCAACTGGAAGAGCAATTCGAATATTTGCAAAAAAACTATTCTGTGGTGAGCATAGACGACGTTATTTTGGCTTCGAAGGGGAAAAAGACCCTGCCACCCAAAGCTGTCCTTATCACCTTTGATGACGGACTGGCTTCTTTTTACGATCTGGCTTACCCACTTTTGAAGCGCTACAAGTTTCCAGCTGTCTTTGCCGTTGTTGGAAAGTGGGTCGAAGACGGTAAAGCTCCCGATTATGGATACGTTAACGTCAATCCCCCAATGGTTTCCTGGGCCCAGCTAAAAGAGATGTCGGACTCTGGGTTGGTGGCCGTTGTTTCCCACACGTATGACATGCATCATGGCCATATTTTTAATCCGCAGGGTAATGAGCAGGCCTCTGCGGGATTCTTAAAGTTCAATCTTGATTCAAAGTCCTATGAAAGTGAGAAAGATTTTTTTGCCAGAGTAAAAGCGGACCTGGCAGAAAATGAAAGACTTATTAGCAAGCACATCGGAAAAAACTATCCTCTGATCGTATGGCCTTATGGCACCTACAATGGCCTATCACAAAAGGCCGCCACCGAATTGGGAATGCCGATGCAGTTTTCGGTTGAGCGAGGAATGAACAACACCAGCCATCTCACCTTAGTGAATAGAACCATGGTTCTATCTCATTTCTCTATTTCTACTTTTACAGAAGGCATCAAAACATCATTTGCTTATGAGGCCCCGATAAGAGGTATCTCTGTCGATTTGGATTCTTTGTGGGTTGGCTCCGAAGATGCGTCGAATATCACTCTTGGAAAATTAAATGATAAGGCCGCAGATATAAGACCAAACTTAGCCCTGATCCAGGCCTTTAGCGCTCAAGGCGAGGCTTATTTTCCGACATCACAATTAACGGTGAAGGCTAATTTCTTTGGCCGTGTTGCTCACGTTTTGCAGAATCGATCGCGAGTAGACAAGGTTTATGCAACGGTTCCTTTGCAGTATCTAAAAAACGAACTGAATACACAGCTTTTGATTCATGACCTGGCCCTTTACAACGATGTCGATGGTATCTTCTTTGATTCTCGCGGTGCTGGCGTCGATGCAAAGAAAATGGAAAAGCTCGTTGAACAAGCGATGAAGGCTGGTTCGGAAATTCGACCGTTCTGGAACTATGGATTCATTGGTCCACGTTTCTCGATCGGAACAAGCCCCTTCAAATATGTCATAGAGGATTTTTCATGGAACTCTTCAAAATCCAAGCTTGTGAAAACGGTTCATGAGTTTCAGGATCCCAAAATGATTGTGTCTTTGGACTCAAAAACCGTTTCGGGCGTTCCAGAAAATTATAAGAAATTAAAAGACCTCGGATTGGATAATTTCTTTCTTCCAATTAGTTTCAATTCATATGCGGACTTGCCGTTTCTGAAAGCAAACTTTCATTCTGCGAACAATCCGTATTCTATAGGTGCCGATGAACAGAGGTAAGGAGCTTAGTGCTTCCTCTCGACCTCGCGAGCAAAGCGCTGTCTGAAGACTTCCGAGTCCTCCACCAGCGCATGATAATCCAGATTCGCCGGTGAAATCCCTTCATAGCCAAGTCGGCGCAAGATGCTATTCACCTGAGTCATATAAATTGAATAATTCGCCAGGTTGAAGATGTGCCCACTGACACCCAACTGTACATAGTCTGCAAGATAAGGTAGCACCCGTTCGCGAGGCTCTCCTTCACGCATCAGCTTCAACGCCGTTAGCAGATTTTTTTCCATCAAATTCAAAAATGTGGGAATACCATCCACCGGAGGATAAACGTAATACACGCTATCTTCGCTCGATTTACGCGAAGGTAACAGATCCGCGGGAACGCCAGCAATCTTTACGAACTCTGTCACGCCTGTTGTGTTCGCCTTGAAATCTCTGTCTAAAGTTTTATCTACTGAAATCACCAGCCGCAAACGAAAATTTAGTTTTCCCAAGTTGAAAACTTCATTTCTGAATTTTCCAGGAACTGCTTTGTTTAAGAATATATAATTCCAAAATCCAATGCTTGAGCCCCAGTATTTGCTATTTCCGTCAATGCCAGCGGCAACGATGCGATGCTGAGTACGCAACATCTCTTCAAAGTCACGCTCACGCCCCGCCAAAACATCATCAACAAAAGGCTCGAATACCAAGCGCATGCTATCGTGCATACGAACTGGATAACCTTTGTCAGAAATCTTCCCATTCCGCGTCGTCAAATAAAGCCACTGAGAAGACTCTGGTGATAGTGCCGTGATCTCATGATTCTTCGCCGGGCGAGTTTCCAAAGAACCCGCAAAGGCCAGTGGGTTTTTTCGATGTTGAAGAATTTCGATGATTTTGATCACAGCAAATTCATCATCCGCCAGCTGCCCAGGAAGATCTTTTTGTTGATTAAGGCTTTTGAAACGTCCACCGCGACGATTGAATCTAAGATTCGCCCGAGCTGGATTGTAATGACCTACCTCTGTCATGATTCCATAATCGATAATTTTGATCTGCAAAGTCTGTGGATTGATAAGAATATTCTGCAATCCCAAATCTGAATGCACAAGATTGGCTGCTTTCAAAATCTGAAGGGCCTTTTGCAATTGCATGGCAATCTTAGCAATGCCGGCAGGAGCCACTCCTGATTTCTGTGAAGCAAGCCATGAATTCATGCCTATCCAGTCCTTTTCATACGAGGAAATCAACACCTGATTTTTCTCGTCAAAATTATATCTCAAAAATAGATTTTCGTGATCGGCTTGGGAAAGTTTATCACTCATCGAAGATTCAAAGCGCAGACTGGCTTGAGCTGTCTTTCCGCCTTTGGCCACTTTCACCGCAACTTCCGTTTTACCATCGGAGGGCAAAATGCCGCGATAAACAACGCCGGAAAAGCCTCTCCCCAAAGCCTCGGCCAAATGATATTCACTCAATCGTGCACGTGTTTCCTTGTCATTAAAAAACAAATCTGTGATGGACCATCCTTTAAGGGATTTCCATGACAGAGCAAGACGCTCACCCAACGAGGTGGCAGGGCCTTCAATGGTGACATTTGTCTGAGCCGGTTGTTCATAAGTTTGCCAGATCTGTCTGGTGAAATCCATTTCCTCAGTCGCAACTTCAACTGTTTCTGATGCGCTAAAAACGCTTTCGCACGTCGTTTGCGCGTATACTACAAACGGGAGGCTGCAAATCATCAGAATCATTAACAACGGGATCTTCACCATACCAATTGTTAGTGCAAGCTAAGTGCCTTGAAGGGCGTCTCAAGACGAGACGATATAACGTGATATCCTTAAAATAGAACACCTATCTACTTACAGCTCCTGCTCAACAACCTTCTCTGGGTGCCCTGGAAAACCCTTTGCATTTCATTCTTTCAATCAACGCACCAAGGACAATGAGCACGTTGATTGATTTTAAACTTCAGATCTTTTTCAGTTGTCTGACAATTCATCAGCTGAAGGAACATGTCTCAATTTGGGACGAGGACAGAATGAAAACGACAGCCTTAAAATTTGCCGTGGCGGCAGCCTTCCTTTTAGGACCTACCTTGTCCCCGGCTCAAGGTCCCTCTTGCCATGCCGTCTTCTCTTTTTCTGCCCAGCCGACGTTTTCATGGCAAAATCATCACTGGCCTTTGCCAACGGCAGACGGCATAAGCTTGGAATTAAATTCCTTAGAGCGTCTTGAACAAATCGGCGCAACTCCGCTCAAACTTCTTAAAGAATCCCCTTTAAAAGACGTCTATTTGGTCGACTGGCATGGGAAAGTGAAGGTTGCCAAGGTTTACAAAGCCTCTTCCATTGAAAAGTTGAATCAAACTTTGCAGCGCGATTATCTGATGGGTGAAGTTCTACCTCTGATGAATATACAAACGGCTCGGTTACAAATAGAGTCAACGGCTATTCATTTCGGGACCGTTTTGCAGGATTACCATCCTCAGATCGCCGCTCAAATTTCTGACATTCGTACTCAACCGTTTTGGGGTTTACTGATGAGGCAGGTCGTGGCACTTGAAATGAATAAAGACTTCAAAGACTGGCTTAAAAACATGCGACCTTATTATCGCAACCTCGAAGTGGATTTTCGCGCCGACAACATCGCCTTAGAGTCTGATGGCCAAGGCGGCTGGGGCCAACCCGTTTTCATTGATTGGTGATTTACTGCCGGCCCACTGTCCTGTTCAATATATACAACACAATATAGAACATTTTGAACTTCATCGTGATCTCTTTGTCATAAACATGAACTGCAAAAATGTTTACATCCGATTTTTCGACTGTTAGAGCTTTCTCCTAAATAGGAGAACACAATGAACGCATTTTTGAAACTGATCGTTATTGCGTCCGTTTTCACAGCGGGAACAGCATTCGCAAAATTGGACGTTAATGAAAACTCATGCAGTGACTATCGCCACGACATCATCGTTGCGAAAGATGCTCAAATCGCTCGTCTTAAAGTTCATCAAGCAAAAGTCGCCGAACTTCAGGCAAAAGCGGAAGCAGAAACATCTTGCAAAGCTAAGTATGCACTTTACAACCAGCTTTGGACTCGCGTCGCTTCGTTCTCTACACAATCTGAAAAAGTTCACTCTCAGATCGCTGAAAACTATTGGCAGATGTATCTTGATAGCTGCCACTATGGCGACAACAAATACTATTCCTATTTGAGTAAAAGCGATGCTCAGGAATATCATCGCCAAGCTCTTCTTGCGAAAAAAGAACTGGCTAAGATTTCTCAAGCAGCGCAGGCTTGCACGAACTAACCGCACCTGAACCCAGAGCTGAATCGACAGCTCTGGGTTTCAATTTTCTTACTACACTCATTTAGAAATTGTCCTTAAAAATATTTAACTTTTTGATAAAGAATTTGATTAACTTTTAACTAATTAAATAAGGAAACTAACGCGCGGCAGCTTTATAGTGCCTCTCTATAAGGAGGCCTCAATGGCGAAATATCTTTTACTTTCTTTACTGTTCCTCTCGCAGTTTACATTCGCTCAATCTCTTTCTTTTTCCTGCAATAGCATCGGAGCAGACAAAGGGTCACGCTTTGACCTAACAATCAATGCGGGCACCATTCAAATCTCTAATAATACGACAGATCTGAACGCGGGTACTTATCGTTATCTAAGACCGCTTACGGCACGTAATGGTTCGAAGTATTTCGTTTACGACTTAAGTTCTGAGGGCAACGAAAGCTTCTCTCTTCTTCTCGATAGCGCTTTGGTTCAAAAAGGCAGCGGCCTAGCCAAGCTTAGAGAAAGCGGCGAAGACTTCAGTGAAATCAGATTCGCGTGCAAAGCACAATAATATGGAAACATTTCCAGATCGTCTGCGCAAAGAGCTGCAGATAAGACAGGAATCAAATCCGCTTTATTCCCTGCGAGCATTTAGCAGAGATTTGCATATTGATTTCTCGATTCTATCCAGAGTTTTGAACGGAAAAATTCCGTACACAAAAAAGATTCTGCTTAGAGTTTCAGAGCGTCTGACAATGTCGACAGAGGAACTTGATTTTTATTTAAAGAGCATTGAGATGAAAAAAGCGGTGAAAAAACGTTTGGCCGTGGATGCCGTTCACCCGGCTCTTTATATGCCGAGTTTGGCTACACTTTCTCTCAAACTAGAGAATAATGAGATTGGCCGACATCTGCCAGAGATTGAAGCCTTTGTCGGAAAAACTCTTGCAGAAAAGTCTATCCAAACCGAGCCAGTGGGACTTTACCTGATTGTTTTCAAAGTTCCTGTTTAAGGCTCCTTGAGTCGCAACAGGTCGATATTTAGAAATGCGACCTGTTGGGGCTCGGTCTTCTGCACCTTTTTGACGAAGTCAGCGATAAATGCCGTCAGCTCCTCTTGCAAAGATTCAAAATCTTTTTTGCTGATGGAAAAAGGAGCCGAGTAGATCAACTCGGATTCATCAACGGTTTCAAGGCGGCTTAATGCCTGAATATGCCAGTTCAACCAATGGCGGCGCACGTGCGCGGACTTCTTATCAACATGAGTCTTCTGCACACCCATCAGGTACTTATCACCTTTCTGAGCGCACAATCCGCTTTGCACTAAGAAATGAAGTATCGTAGAACAAGCCTCTTTCGTAATTCCGAAATGTTCGCTGATTTGGAAAAGAGTTTTGCCGCTGCCTATAGAGCAATACAGACGAATCGCTGAATAAATCCAGCTGGAATAGAACTCGGCTTTTTCCTCTTCAGATAAGGTTTTATCTTTGGTCACGCGGTCTGCAATGTTGCGTGAGTCTTTCTTTAAACGCTGAAGCTTTTCATCGAAGTATTCCTGAGCTTCAACAGTCCCCGCGCGTTCTTTCTCGGTAAGAAGAACAAAATAATCCAGTTCAAGCCCACTAAGACCGATGTACTTGGCCAGGCGAACAGAGTACTCCACGTTGAAGTTTTTCATTCCAGAAAGCACCTGACTGACATAAGAGGTCTGCACCCCTAGGTGATCAGCCCATCTTTGAATCTCACCCCACCCTTTCTTGGGTAGGGACTCGATGTAAGTTCTTAGAAATTCGCGACTCGCTGAAAAAGTAAATACTGACTTCATTACCTAATCATAACTTTTAGGTAATTAAATTCTATTACTTTTTATGACAATATTTCTGATGCTGCTCTTGAAGCAGACGTAAGTTGGGTTGAATCACGCACAAAGATTTCTCATCCGCTGTTGCAGCCATCTGAGAACAGCTTTTACCGTCCTCAACATATCGACTCATAAGATATTGATAGCCATTCGGTTCCATACCGCCGCGCGCACATTCTTGAATAACACCCTGAAGCTGCTTAAGGTTCTGATACATATCTTGCTGAATCTTCTCCATCTCTGAATGCCTTTGCTGCTCAACCTGGTCAACTGAAGGCAACAAGCTTGTTCGGACTAACAACTCATATACGTCCTGAGCTGACACAGACGGATTCAAAATCGCCGCAGTCACCTGGGCTACCATATCATCTTGATCAAGTCTGGACAGGTTGAGCTCACGTGCCAGGCGAATCACCTGAAAACGTATAAGCTCGTGAATGATAATGGCGCTTGAGGTAGGATTTTCGAAAATATTCTCCACCGAGCCTGAGTCTTCGGTGCTCACCTCAGATGACGAACCATAAAGGGATTCGTAAACCAATCCCATCGCATAACTTGACTGACGAGGAATAGGTGCTGCTAACCAGGACTTCTGCAATTTAACGCTGGTCCAAGTTTGACAAGCAACAATCTGATGAGAAGCTTTATAAACACTTTGATTCAAACAGACATCTTCAGCAAATGGCTTATCATCTGCATACCAAGCGATAGAAAAACCCGAGTAGAGCCACTGCTTAAATCCTGGCAGATTTTGTTCAAGGCTTTGCAAGCGCTCTCCGTAGAATTGCTCGGCCATTCCGCGAAGAGTTCCTGAATAAAGTTTTACCAGACCGCTATTCTGATAAGAATCGAAAATCTCACCGCCAGAAATATTGCCACCGCCGCCATCAACTCCACCGCCGCCGCCAGACTTTAATGAACGAAGACGGTTCTTCCAATCACCACCTAAATCAAATGATTTTCGAACCGGATCCCAGGGCTGACTCGAAGCCTTTAGTTGATTCATTTTTTTTGCAACATCCGCCGACAATGCAATGGCGTTGGAGGAATTTGTCAGCTTGTCCTCCAAGGACTGCTGCTGCTCCAATGTACGGGCAGAAGCCATTGCCGTAAAGAGCCCAACACCGACTAAAAGGCATACAGAAGAAATGTTTATTCTGTTCTTAAAATCCATTTGAAAGTCTCCCACAACAGAAGTTGCTTCGTGGGATTAAATAAGCAAGTTGGGCTCCAACCTGCGACGACTTTTAATAGATCTCAAAATGAGACTGCGATGATATGAAGCTCTTGCCTGCGCTCTCACGAGTCCTCGGGATCAAGAGCGAAAAATCCTTAAGTCGCCATGAGAGTTGTTCCAATGAGGAAACACCTTGGCCATGTCTTTAATACCTAGATGCGATTTCAGAACTTCCGAGAAAACCTGTCTGAAATCTGTCGTCACTGGAACATCACGCTCTTCATAAAGATTTTGCTTTTTTAACTCGCTCCAACTTCCAAGAACTCGTCCTCCATGAACGCGTCCTCCGGAAATCATCATCACAGATCCATGACCATGATCGGTGCCTTGAGTCCCGTTTTCCGCAACAGTGCGACCAAACTCTGTCGCTGTCACCATCACCACACGAGACCAGTGAGCACCTAAAACAGTTTTAAATGCAGCCATGGCTTCGCTAAGTTCACGGATTCGATCTGCAAGTCTTCCCTCGTTAGATCCCTGATACACATGGGTGTCCCAGCCACCGATGTCAGTGACAGCAATTTGCACTCCCATGCCGGTAGTAATCATCCAGGCTATTTCGCCAAGACGTCGTCCCGTAGTACTTTTAGGAAATTGCTTTAAATACTCGTTAAAACCTTTGCCCGCTGTAGAGTCCTGAATATCATGCATCGAATGAAATGCAGAAATACCCGTTTCTCGTAGCACTTTATTGGTGGCCGATTGGTACATGGCCTCGAAATTTCCAACCGCATGTTCCGTATTTTCGAAGGGCGCTTTCAGTGAATAATCTTTAAGACTGTTCATAGAAATCGCCAGGGAGTTTCCTTGAAGGACCTTTGGCATGAACAGTTGCATCGCCACTGCACTGAGGGCTCCGGGATGAGAAAGCTCTGGCAAAGCCCTACTTAAAAATCCATCGGTCACAGTTTTGGATCCTGGCACTCCATTTTCTAGATAGTCCTGAGCATCGAAATGCGAGCGAGTTCCATCCATAGAACCCGACTGCACCACAAACGACAATGTTCCCTCTTTCCAAATGGGCTGAAGGGCCGCCGCCGCCGGGTGCAATGCAAAGTGCGAATCAATAGCAAAATGATCTTTCGTGCCCACTGTTTTAATAGCGATATTCGGGCGCAATTTGAAATATTCTGGATCGGCAACCGGTGCCAACAACGACAACCCGTCCATTGCGCCTCTTTGAACAATGAAAACAAAAATAGGCTCTTGCCCCTTGAGTGTCTCGGTCGAGCTTTGTGCTGCGGCCCACACCCAACGCGGCAAAAGAGAAGATCCTAAAAGCAATGAACCCGATTTGAGAAAAAAACGTCGATCCATGACTTACCTCTTTTGAAATTCTGGAGATCCAAGAATCAATGCCGTAGCTTTCGCCAAGCTAATGGGGCGCAATTCACCATTCGCGAATGTTCTAGATTCGTCAGACAGCTCTTTCATAACAACCTCTGCACTGCCCTTGGATAGTGGCTGTCCTAGAAGTTTTTTTGAGATGTCGTTAACTAAAGATTTAAGATCCTCGGTGGGCTTTACTTTTTGTGGAAGAGTCACAAAGACGCCATCCATGCGATTGGCTGCCAACTTCAAACTGAAATCCAATCTTGAAACCAAAGCCCCTGGATTAACCCATGTGCTTGCATCATCTTTGTAACCTGTCGGAGGAGCACACTTATAAAGTTCTTCTCCGAGATCAGCAAGAATTTTGGGTAGTGGCGTTTTTATATCCAACTCCCCTCCCAAGGCACGAATACTTGAAGCGACAAATTGCAGAGGTCGTTTGACTTTCGCTTGATAACTCGTGCGCGACCAGAACTCTGGGCTATTGAACAGAGCACGATAAACCGCTGTCAAATTGCCGTGTGTTTTCAAAAATTCTTTTTGTAGTCTTAGCACTAAACTTTCCGGGGGATTGTCAGAGACAAAATATCGCGCCAGCTTAAGGCTGATAAATTTTGCGGTATTAGGATTTTCCGCCAGCATTTCCAGGGCTCGCTCACCCTCGTCCAACCCACCACCGGCGGGAAAAGTGTGATTTAGAAAAACCTTTGCCTCTTTATCATGATTCTTTTCCTTGAAAGCAAAAACAGGATCATCATTTGTGTTCTCGACACTCCAGCCAGTTAAAATGCGCGCAAGCTCTGTGACGTCTTTTTGTGTATAGCCACCATCGACACCCAAAGTGTGAAGTTCCATCAGCTCGCGGGCGTAGTTTTCATTCAATCCACCGTTAGGTTTCTTGCCATTCTTCGCTGGCGGAGCCACACGGCTAACGTGGTTATCTAAATAAACCAACATCGCTGGATGATGAGCCGTCGCTCGAAGCAAATCTATAAAAGAACCAAAGATGTGATGTCGAATAGCTTCCCGCTCGTAACTTGGAGCCATCCAACGTACAGGTCCTTTCGACCAATCAACATTGAAGTGGTTCCACCAAAAATCAAACAGCACCTCTTCCAGTTGACGACGACTTTCTACGGCGCGAATCAGACGCTGTGCTTGCATGTCCTCTAAAATTCTTGGAATCAGATGATCTTCATATTTCTTGCGCAGTTGTTTAAGCTCTTCCTCTGGAAGATCCTTCTTTGAGGCGCCCATGTCTCGCTCAATGAATTTATTAAGGTCTTGATACTGCGCCATCAACTGCAACGTATCCAAACCTGTTATCGGCAACTGCGAGATTTTTCCCTCGAGATGGCGATCGTCAATTTTCTCTGGATGCAATTGTTCCTCAATCCAATGTTGGATTCCGTTGTTTCCCTGTTTTGCAAGAGCTTGCACTTCTGTAGGACGAGGACCGTAACTTAAGCGATTGAGAAGTTGCAGAGCTTTTTCCTCACTAGAGAGGCCCCCTGCTTGAGCCGTGGATATAAGAAGGCTCATTAGAAAAACAAGCATGATCGACTCCGCCTTTTGAATTTACCAATTGTTAAATTATAAATTCCTTTGCATTTTTTTGAATTGAAATCATAAGGGACATTTCCATCCTGGCTTATCGTCATAGAGGAACTTCTTCATTCGAGGAGTCACCAGTTTTCAGTAGTCCAGATGACCTCTTTTTGGTTGTTACCATTTACTATTTGCTATAAATTCGCCGAGCTTATTTCTGGTAGGCGCCTTTTAAGCATAATCAATATCTCAGAAAGTCTATTTCAAGAAATAAGCAACACTTTCTAAGCCATTCTGCGAATAGTTCATTTCGAATTAGTAATGACCTATTAAATAATATTATAGTTATTCCGAGTAAGAATCATGACTACTTCAAGTCTCATTCTGAACGTTCTTCCCTTGCGCTGGCTGAGCTTTGCTCTGTTAGGTTTTGGAGTTATTAATGCCATGGCTTCTCCGAGCCAACTCACCTATCAAGGACGCATTCTTAAAGAGGATGGGACTCCTCTAGAATACAGCAACGTTTCATTTATTTTTCAAATCACAGATCCTCTGGGTCAATGCGTGATCTATCAAGAAAAGATTTCTGGAATTAATATGACCAACTCTGGAGGAATGTTCGATGTGCCTATCGGTACAGGCACCGTCAACTATCCGACAACTGGTAATTTTGCAATTTTAGACGCCTTCAACAATACATCTCTTTTTAATTGCGGAACTTGTTCCGGATACACATGTTCAGACAGTGGCAGCACTTATACTGCCTCTGGAGGCGATCTACGCAAATTAAAAGTGCAATTTTATGATGGCACTGGTTGGAAAATGATTTCTCCTGATAGCGTGATTCGCTCGGTGCCTTTCGCGGGATATGCCCTTTCGGCACAAAAACTTGGTAATAATATTGCGAGCGATTTCCTTACTAAGGCAGGACTTCCAACATGTTCCTCTGGAACTTTCCTCACTTGGGACGGAACAAGTCTTTCTTGCTCTTCAGTGAGCGGAGCTGGCGGCGGAACTGTGACAAATGTGACCTCTGGCAATTCTTATATAAGTATTGTTAACGGCACCTCCGTCCCGACGGTAACTCTCAATGTGGGGCAAACTGCGAATACTGTGGCTGCCGGTAATGACAGCCGCATCACCAATGCTCTTCAAACCGGAACCTCCGCAGGAGGAGATCTAACTGGCACTCTGCCCTCTCCGACGGTCAGTAAAATTCAGGGAGTTGCAGTCAGCGCCACAGCTCCATCATCCACAGGCCAAGTTTTAAGATGGAATGGCACTAGCTGGACACCAAACTTTGTCAGCATGTTTGATCTAAGATCTACCATCACAGGAGCACAAGCTTTTGGTGGTGTTGGTTGTACCGCAGGCCAAACTCTTACTTGGATTGCAGCGACTGATAACTTGTCTTGTACAGATATCGCAGTCTCAAGCTCACAAGTTACTTTCCCATCGCAAACTGCAAACACATTCTTTGCAGCACCCGATGGAAGCACAGGAACTCCAACATTTAGAGCCATTGCTTCCACTGATTTGCCCGCGGGAACCCTGTCGGGCTCAGGAACTGCCGGAGTCATTCCTTATTACACTGCGGCTTCAACCTTGGCCAACACCTCAATGTTCTATAACAGCTCGAATGTCGGTATCGGAACCTCCTCACCTGCAGCGAAATTGCATATCGGTGTGGCTCCTACTGCGACGGGCAACTTTCCGCGATTTGCTCTGGGGAATGGTCCTTTTGATGGAAGTACTACAGGTTACTTTGTCGGAAACGTGAATGGGACTGTCATCGGTATCAACACAGCTTCGGGTTATAACGGAGATCTCGTCAACTATCAGGTAGCCGGAGCTTCTAAATTCAGAATCGATGCCGTTGGTAATATCATTTATTCAGGAACCACAACAGTCTCTGGAAACACAACCGCAACGGGCAATTACTCGACCTCTGGAAATATATCAACGACTGGGACCGGTAGCATCACAAGTGCGGGGCAAATATCTGCAAATTCCGGCGCGGCTTCAACATCGTCCAACACCGGAGCTCTGGTTGTCAGCGGAGGCGCTGGAATCTCTGGCGCTTTGAACGTCGGCACCACGATATCATCGAACGGAAACATCACCAGCGGCGGTGTCTATAAAGCTGCCTATGGAACGGCGGCGGCTCCGTCGTATACATATACAAGCGATACAACAACAGGTGACTTTTCACCGAGTGCAGGTGTTTGGGCCGTCTCAACAGCAGGCAGCGAGCGTCTTAGAGTCAACTCCAGTGGAAACGTCGGTATCGGAACGACCAACCCAAGTTTTCCTTTGACGGTCTCAGGAACTCCGGTAAATACAGGCACTACGGAATTCAACTCTGTGGTTTATCCTTCAATCACGACAACGGGAACTTACAATAACTATTCTGCGCAGATTTGGAACAATCCTGCTACGGCAACTTGTGTAACCAACTCGGGAGCTCAAGCCGGTCTCTCAATCAGTTCTTTAAGAAATAATGTCGGCACATCTACAGATGACAGCGGAACTCTGGCTGGTCTTTATACGGCAAGCCTTTCTTATGGTCATCAGAATGTGAACACATCAGCCACCCCGATAACAACGGCAGCCTACGGTATGAAAATCACTCCTTATGCGAGTTCGGGTACCATCACGACGGGTTATGATCTTTATCTTGGGACAACTGTTGGAACAGAAAGCAATATCGCGAATCACTACGGCATATATCAAGGGAACAGTTCTGCTAAAAATTATCTGGCAGGCAACGTTGGCATCGGCTCTACAAATCCTGGCAACCTATTGACTGTCAATCAAGCGGCAGACAGCACAGCTGCGACCTCGTCAACTTACGGCTTCCTTCTAGCGGATCAGGGGGCCGGTCGCATGACCTTGGGTGCAGATGCAAACTACGCCTATCTTCAGTCATGGGGAGCAAAACCGTTATATATAAACTCCCTGGGTAATAACGTTATTTTGAATACAACTTCAGCCACCAGCGGGTATGTGGGAGTTGGCACCTCGAGCCCCTCTTATAAATTAGATGTGCAAACTAATTCAACAAACTCAACAACAGCACGTTTTTCAAATCTGTATATGAATGCCTTCAGCAGTTCTGCAAATGGTTACTTAGAATCTGCGATCGGATTTCGTTTGGCAGCGGCTGGCGACGGCAGCAATTGGACTCAAACGACAGACAACATAAATAATGGCGCCGCGATGATTGCTTCGTCTGTGAACAACGGGGATCTTCGTTTCTATACAATTCCAAATTCTGGAACTCCTACTGCCAACAATACCATTGCCGACTCAGCTCTTCCCTCTTATTTAAGAATGACGATTTCTAATTCTGGTAATGTCGGAATTGGCACCTCTTCTCCGTCGACGAATTTAGATGTCGTGGGGTCTGCGGCTTTTGAGAACAATGCAAACAGCTCTGCAGCGTCCAGCTTCAGTTTCTGGAAGAGTCGCAATTACGGCGCAGTCCAGAGTGGAGACACATTAGGATTTTTCTCCTTTTATGGAAGCGATGGAACAGCTTTGCAGCGAGCGTCTTATATAGCGTCCGTGGTTGACTCCACGGTGTCCTCTGGCTCTGTTCCTGGTGCTTTGACATTTAATACGACGGCCATTGGTGGATCTGATAGTACCGAGCGCATGAGAATTAATGCGGGTGGATCCGTCGGGATTGGTACGACTCATCCAGCGGCATGGCTTCATATTCAGGGAAGTAGCACGAGTCAGGGATCGCTTTATTTAACAAATTCCGATTATGTTCTTGGATCTACCGGATCGACATTGCGTATTATGCTGGGAGCAACTTCAGGCAACACATATTCGACGATAAATTCCTTTACGTCCGGAGGTTTTGCGGGAGGAAATTTAATTCTTCAATCAGGAAGCGGCTCTGTCGGCATCGGCACAACAAGTCCCTCCTACACCTTGCATGTGAATGGCTCTGTGGCTGGTACTTCCGCTTACAACAACTTGTCTGATAAGCGCCTTAAAAAAAATATCGAAAATATTCCGGATGCTTTGAGAAAAATTGCATCTATTCGCGGTGTCACCTTTGATTGGGATCACCAAGTTCATCCAGAGTTGAAATTAGGCGATAGACAAGAAATGGGTGTCATTGCTCAGGAAGTTGAAAAAATATTTCCTCAAGCTGTCAGTCAAGACTCAGGAACCGGAATTAAATCTGTCGCTTATTCTATGTTGATTGCTCCGCTCATTGAGGCGGTGAAAGAACTTTCGGTAAGATGGTCAGGCCACGATCAAATGATCCAACAACAAAGCCGCGAGATCGCATCGGTGAAGGCTGAAAACGAAGAATTAAAGGCTCGCGCGGACAAAGCAGAGAAAGAAAATCGTGAGATCAAAAATCGTTTGCTTCGTTTAGAACAGATGCTTGGAACTAGTCATCGGGATGAGCCCAACTGAAGTTGGGCTCATCCTAATCCTTGTTTATTTATAGTGACAGGATACCTCAACAGGAAGCCCTGCTATTTCCGAATTCACTGATGTCTGACCCGTGACTTGAAAATTAGGTGCATCCCACTGCAGTTGATCGCCTAGACTCAATGAAAGATAGCCATCAGCATCTAGTCTTCGACCAAAAAGTTTAATGTTGATAAAACCTGGCACATCATCACCCGCGTTATTGTCATGGATTCCATCAGCAATCCACCAACACACATCCAAATATCGACCGTCATCCAAGCGAATCAGCTGATTAGCCTCCGCCTTTGTAGCCAGCGCCTTATAGGTAAGGGTCAGACTTAAGCAGCCGTTACTCATCACTGTTTGATCTTTTTCCCCTTCCTCAGACGGAAAGCTATAGAGTTTTCCATTAGGAAGATCGGAAACTTTCGTGCGTGCGAGTTCGTCATAGATAATTACATCCCGCGCCGACATATTAACTAATTTCATGACTTCCTGTTTTACGTGAAGAGTGACGTCACAACGAATATCCAAAACAGTTCCATTCGTAATCACTCTTTGACCAAATGATTGCGAAGCTAAAGTGCTTATCATCAAAATTAAAAATAGCTTAAGACGACTTTTCATTTCCACCCCAATGTATGTGTTTATGATCAGCCGTGCTATCACGGGGTATTTCCCTACTCAATCTTTAGAATATACCTCGTGATTTTTCTGTTTCGAAATTTTTGACATTTTAATTACATAAGAAGGAGCCGCAGAAGCAAAGAAGACTTATTTGCTTCCAGCACTATCTGAAGAGCATTTATAAAGGAGGTCAACCTCGCCTCTTCCCGCATAAGGCATATTTTCTGCTCTGTTCGATTGAAAATAAAAAAACCGCAAGATTGCAGTTAATGAGGTTCTTCCCCCTTTATGGTGGGAGACAGTGAGTCAAAAATGAAGGCATAAGCCCTAATTTCCAATTAAGATTTGGTTACGAGCTAAATTTTAAGAGGAGAAAAGGACTATGTCTTCAGGTGAAAGACTAGCACGATTTA
>NZ_DASVLT010000025.1:0-10585 GCF_036384735.1 Bdellovibrio sp.
CAAACCTTCAGAAACTTCCAAGGCTTTTTGTGAACCGGGCCCGATCACATTGTAAACGGGAAGGCCGTGAAATTCTTGTTCAGGAACTTGTGTCGAAGCCGTGTTGCAAGCAATGACGATAGCTTTCACGTCTTGCTTGCGAAGATGATCAATATTCTGTTCGGAATATTTGCGGATTGTCTGCTGAGACTTCGAACCATAGGGCAGGCGTGCCGTATCCCCCAGGTAAAGGAAACTTTCCTGAGGGAATTGCAGTGCGAGCTCTTTTAAAACAGTGAGCCCGCCGATGCCTGAGTCAAACACTCCTATGGGTCGTGAATCGTGATTCATATTGCCTCTAGCTCTTTACTCCGTGAGCGCGAGATTCAGCAATACCATTTGCAGACATTTCCATAAAGAGGGCTTTCTCTTTTATTTCAGCAATGCTTGTTGCATTGATGTAGCTCATACCACTGCGGATGCCGCCAGTGACTTCGTGAATCACGTCACTCACATGACCTTTCACGTTCACTTGAGTGGATTCTCCTTCTGGAGCCATGCCCTCTGGAACACCACCACGCCAAGAATCTTGAGCTGCACGCGAAGCCATACCACGATATTGTTTCTTACCGTTTTTGATTTCGCCCGGGCTTTCAATAGTTCCCGAAAGCATGCTACCCAACATAACTGTGCTCGCACCAGCAGCGAACGCTTTCACCATATCGCCAGACGTACGAAGACCACCGTCGGCAATCACGGGCACGCCATGCTCTGCCGCGACTTCTGCGCACAATGCAACTGCCGTCAATTGGGGAACACCACAACCCGTAATGATACGAGTCGTACACATCGAACCAGGACCGATACCTACCTTGATCGCATCTGCACCGGCAGAGATTAAATCGTGAGCCGCATCTGGAGTTGCCATATTACCAGCGATCAAATCCACTTGCGGATAGTGATCTTTCAACCACTTCATTGTCTCCATCATTTGTACCGAGTGACCATGAGCAATATCGATTGTGATGACATTCACACCGGCTTCAACCAAAGCCTTTGCGCGGGTTTTGAATTCTTCCCCCACACCTACGCTGGCTGAAATGTTTTTCACGCCATTTTCTTTAAGCAAACGAGCTTGTGCAGCTTGTGCTTCGATAGAAAGGAAGCGGTGAAGGATGCCGATACCGCCTAGCTTATTCATAGCCAAGGCCATGTCGTACTCGGTGACCATATCCATGTTGGCGCTGATGATCGGAGTTTCAATCGTCACGTTGCGGGTAAGTTTAGAAGTTAACTGTGGATCACGACGAGAACGAACGTCTGAACGTGCTGGCACAATCAAAACGTCATCGAAAGTGAGACCCTTGCCGCGATTTTTGATATCTTTCCAATTAAACATGAGAGTCATGTTTTCTTACCTCGCTTTGAAAAACATTAAACAATAACTGTGTTGAAACTAAAATGATGTAGGTATCAATCAAACTCAAAACCAGGCTTGCAATCGGAGTTTTCCAAATCAAGCGATAAGAGTCGAAGAAACTTGTTAGAACCAATGGAATAAACAAGTGGAAGAAAATAATGATACCTAGAATTTTAAACCAGTGTTGGCGGAAAACATAACTAGAGGCCTTCAGTGCATCGACTTCGCCGGCATTGTATCTGTCAGAACTTGTGACAACGAATGGAACTAAAATCAGTTCCAGGTATTTCCAAATGCCAGGGACAATGAAAAGTAAAGACCACATCAAGGTTTTTCCCCAAGCGCGCAAAGTTTCGATAAAAATTTGATTGATATAGTGGCCGAGAAAAATCGTCAGAGATTTTCCAGATTCTGTCTTTGCCAGCGCAAACAAAGCGGTGCTCATTAAAAGAACCGGAAAGATCACGCTGCTGACGATTGAAAGAAAGCCAAAGAAATAAACTTGAGATGAGGCGCCGAGTGGGTTCTGCAGAGCCGTTTCGACCTCCATGTTTAGGTACTGGTCGATGTTGTTCGACACAACAACAAGGACGAACAGAGGCAACGCTGCTTTTTTAAAAACCTTCAGGTTTTCGGCAAAGAAATTCACTCGATAAATAGACCTCAGAAGAAATGGCCGGTCAAGGGGAGTGTTCAACTGCCAAGAAACACCTCGTCCGAGCCTTAACTCTAGAGCGATAATGTCCCTATGACATGGAAAATACTAATTACAGGCGCTACCGGCTGTCTTGGACATGAAATCATGCGCAGACTTCATCATCGTGAGGTTGAGTTTGTTGCGGCTTGTCGTCAGGAAAGGACTTTTCCCGATGATATTAAGCTTTTGACCATCGACTACGCAGAGCCCGCTTCATTGGAGCAAGCTTTCCGAGATGTTGACGTCCTATTTTTACTGATTCCTTTTTCGGAGTCCATGGTCTCTCATGCCGCTAATGCAATAGGTGCAGCGCGCCGGGCGGGTGTTCAATTGATTGTTCGATCCTCCATTGTGGGGGCCGATGCAAACTCTCCCTATTTGTTTCTTAGGTCTGAAGGAGAGATCAATGACCTCCTCTTAAGTAGCGGTGTTCCTTCTGTTCTTGTGCAAGGGCAAAGTTTTATGCAAAACTTTGAACGTCATTATGGAAGTGCTCTGGAGCATGGTGCTTTATTTTTGCCAGAAGGAGAAGGGCGCACAGCTTTTCTTGATGCTGGGGACATGGCCTGTGTCATTGCTGAAATTTTAGTCAACCCGTTCACACACCTCGGAAAAGTCTATTCTATCACCGGCAGGCGTGCTCTTTCCAATGCCGAGGCTTTGGCGATTTTATCTTTGCATGCAAGAAAAAGAATCTCTTATGTGCCGATCACGGTAGAGGCCGCGCGAAAGGCCATGATGAAAAATCATGCGAGCGACTGGTGGATTGATTTTATGATGAGTCGACATCAAGCTGTTCGTGAAGGGGCCACAGCCGAGGTTACTAAGACTTTCAAGGATTTGATGAAGCGCGAGCCAAGGACATTCGAAGATTTCAGTGAAGAGATCGGAATGTCCTATGCGCCAAAGTCGTCAGCCGCTGATTTAAATTTGCGCTAAGGCGAATATTTTCTTATTGTAGAGGGAATGAATCATTCAATAAAAACCCTTGGTCGCGTTTCTGCGGCTTCAGTGAAAAAGCACACCGGAAATAATTGGGATCAGTGGGTTTCGATTTTAAATGAATCGGGCGCTTCGAAGTGGATTCACAAAGATATCGCCGCTTTTTTGAAGAAAAAATATAAACTCACAGCATGGTGGCAACATATTGTAGCTGGTGGTTATGAAATTCATCTTGGTCGCAGAGTAGAAGGTCAAAATATCAAGGGCGAATATTCAATGACTGCGACAAAAGTGATGCCATTGAATTCCAAGAAGATGTGGACGTACTTAGTATCTTCTCGGGGACTGGCATTATGGTTGAAGCCATTAGGGCCTTTTAAATTAAAAAATAAAGCGATTTTTGAGACCGAAGATGGAGCCTATGGAGAAGTGCGAACAATGCTTGCCGGTCGCAGGATTCGTTTGCGCTGGAGTGAGAGTGATGGTGAAAGTCACTCTTACCTGCAAGTTCATCTAGTTCCGCGTACAGAAGAAAAATGCATTGTCGTCTTCACCCATGAAAAACTGAAAACCGGAAGACTTCGCAACGAGTTACGGTTGAGGTGGAAGCAGGCTTTGGAAAATTTGGCAGATTCTTTAGAGCCCTAAAAAGGATAGAGTTCAAGGAATTGAGAAATTTCAAGACGAGGAGAGTCCGTGAGCTTCTTTGTAAGCTCGAGGGCTTGGAAAGTGTGATTGCGTTTAAAGAATTCGATGGCCACCTCTACATAGCTGCGACGAACGTGCAAGAGTTCAGGTTTCAGCTTTTCCAAGAGCAGAGCATCTAATACCGTGTAAGAAAAGTGTAAACGGCTGTTGCGATTTTTTTTAAGGCGTACGGCAATATTGTGTTTCGCTTCGTCGTAGCGTTTTTGTAGTACCAAATAAATGAATTCAAATTGTGCAATTCGATGATCGTAGCGCTTGTTTGCGCCAAGTTTCAAAATCATCCGAGCTTTGCCGAAATGGCTATTGGTGAGACGAGACTCTTTAATGGCTTGAAGAAGACCCAAATAGAAATGTGCAAAAAAAATTCCGCGGACCCAACCTGCTTTTTCAGCGGTTTGAATATTTCGTAGAAACATGACACGGGCTTTTGCATAGTTTCTTAAATGCAAATACGTTGTTCCCATTTGCAAATAGTTGAGTGCAATGTTCAGCATTGGAGGTGCGTCGGGGTTTGAATACTCCAGCAGGATCGATTTTTTTGCGCAGATCAAAGCCTCCTCATATCTTTCCATCTGATGAAACAGGCGAGATTTTTTGTAATAAAAAAGCGCATGACAACAGGGATCATCAATCTCAGTCAGAAGCTGCTCGGCTTTGTCGAAATATCTTTGGGCTTCAGCGAAGTTTCCTGTGGTTTCTTCGCGAAGGGCCTGCCAGTTCATGATATCAAGTTGTTCTGTGGGAATTTCCAAGGTATCGGCGATTTGTATTGCCTGATTGAGATACATACGACATGCGCGAAATTTGCGAAGATGGTACGAGGAAATTCCAATGTATTTATATAAACTCAAACGCTGCTCTGAAGATAAGGTATGTGGTGCGAAAGATTTCAGGATGTTGAGGTAGTTTTGCCAGTCTCCTGTGGTGCGAATTTTTTTTACGAAATCTCGAGAGGTGAGTTCTTCAAGGGCTCTGTTCGTCGTGCGTTGAGCAATGGATGTTGAGGACTTTTTGAGTTGATCTGGATTTGTATCAAGAGCTGCAGCAAGTTTTTCCAGTGTATCGAGACGAATGCGGCGAACAGATTCATTCAACCAGCGCTGGACTGTTTTCGTGGACATATCTAATTTTTTAGCGAGATCGTATCTGGTCAGTCCACGTGCACGCAGCAACGCGCGCAGAGCGTTCGGGTCGATCTCAATCAGTTCGCTACTCATATGGCTAAGCATAACCTACCGGCTTTCCTGCGGGAGTCTAGGATTTACGACGCTGCAGTTTCGGAGTTCTGCTCGCCAGAGCTTTGAGGAGAGAAGTAAGGAATTTCGACGATAGAGCGAATGCCATAACGAGCTGTCATCGCGATTGTGATCGTTCGAAGAGATGAGATCATCTTACCTTTGCAGCCAAGAACTTTACTAAAATTTCTTTGTGAACAGTCCACAGTAAAGACGGTTGTGCGTTCTCCGTGATGTGTGGAAACCTTCACTTCCGCCGGATGATCGACGATAAGTTGCAGTAAATTCTCGAGTTTCTTTCGCACGACTTCGCAGGCCTCATCGCGAGAGAAATTTTCTTCAGTAGGTCTAGTGGTTGATCTTGAATTCGAAAGAGATTTTGTAGTGGTCACGTGCTGCATCCGTTCTAGTAAATAGAAAACTAATTATAATTGCGCATCGGCAATGTGCAGTGGAAATAAAAGGGGTCAATGAAGGATTAACTCGTGTCCTAGATGTCCCTTCTTGAGCATTCGAATTATGTAAATGAAAAACTCAAAAAAGGGATAAGAAAGTATATAAATAATTATTTAAATGGAGGAAATTTTTGTTCACAATTCATCGAAAGATTTTTCTCGATGAATTGGCATTCTTATTTCGATTTATTTTTGATCCATTGCTGATAGCTCGAGTTCAGGTCTTTGATATTGCAGTAAGTATCTAAATAACTTTCCATTTTTTGACCTACACTTAAGCGCAAAAGATTTCGCAGGTCACACTTTGCGGAAATCATTTCTGCTAAAGCTTGGGAGGCTTCGTAATGATAGCGAAGTGTTTCTTGATTGCCGTTAAAAGGATGCGTAAGTTCTCGAACGTCCTTGGGAAAAGGTCGATTAGCAAGCCACTTGTAGTCAACGGCTCCATTTTTAGCGACAAAATTGGCAAGACCTTCTTCGAGCCATTTGGGAATGGCCTCTTTATATTTTTGATAAGAGATGACATGGACAAGTTCATGACCAAAGATGCGATCAAAGTTATCGGCGTTCACACGAGGTCCCAGCAAGACTGTGTTGTCGCCCTTGCGTGACACCGCTAAAACAGAAGGACCAAGTTTGTGAGCTTGTTCAAATTTTTCCTGACTGGAATACCAAGTCAGTGTCACTCGATGAATGTCCCACTCCATAAAACTTTGAATGCGTTCCGTGGTTTTGTCGATGCGACCTTTGGTCACCCATTTCGGGGAGTCAGCAGAGTAGGTAGAATTCGTCTGCAATTCCGCCGCAAAAGAACTTCCTCCAAACAGCAAGAAAAGAGGGATGAAGAATCTGAACATAAAGGCCGCCTTATTTTTGGGGTTCCTTGCTCATATGCTTGAGATAATACTCAATATTCTTCGTGTTTTCTTCGATGGATGCAACTTTATTAAATTCTTTTAGGAAGACTTCGTTTTTTGCGTTCTTTTTAAGAGCTAGTCCGTATTTATCAATGTGTACTGGCTTCGGATTTATCTCTAAAATATTTTTATAGGCCTGAAGTTCAGGAACTGTCGCCATGTGAAAGCGGAAGACGTTGGGATCCATGAAGACAAGATCCACACGTTTGGTCGCAAGCTTCAGAAGGTTGTAAGTATCTGTGGTTGTTGATTCCACTTGTAGTTTTTTCTGCTCAACCAGTTCCTTAATGCCGGGTCGAAGTTCGATGCCGGTGACATTACCGGCAACGTATTTCGTTAAGTCTTCGAGTTTGGTCCAATGAATGGGATGATCTTTGCGTTGAACAATAATCCAAGGGGTTTCGGAAAGAGGACGTGAATAAATAAAATTATCCATGTCACGAGCTGCATAAGGAAAGAAGCCATCAATGGTGTCATCCTTATCGGCCACCATTTTTGCCCGAGTCCACGGAGCATAACGCATTTCCACTTTGTAGCCAATTTTACCTAGAATTTTACGAAGGGCGTAGATCGCGGCGCCATCATCTTTCATATTCGGAGACATGAATGGTGTGGTCTCGGCCGTAATCAAGACAATGGTTTTTGAGCTTTTTGGTGTAGCTGTAGAGATCGCTGCGGCGGAAGCCGTCAACGTGACCAAAGTTACGAACAGAAGTAAGGCACGTGCTGGTACGTTCAACTCTTGTCTCCTCGTGTTTGCAAGATCAACAATCCTCGAAGGGAAGTCAAGGTTGAGTTCATCTTTCAGGCAAAAGGTTACATGGTGAACGCCCCCCTCTTGTTCTGTAATCTTAGGCATCTGCAATCTCAAAATGAGACGTCGTTCTTTGAAGAGGCTGTTTAACAAAAAACGGCGCTGATAGGACTGACCTGTGCCATTCGTAATTTAAAATGTCTTGATCTCTATTTAGACGGTATGGCGCTTGCTGTTCTTCTTTTAACAATACTTTTATTGATGGTGGTCTTATGAAGTCTACATTCGCCGTATTACTCCTATTGGTTGCGCAAGGTGCCTATGCCCAGGAAAGCATGTCTTCGGCGTATTCTTTTGGAGGAGCTTGTGCCTCTCAGGGCGTGTGGACTCAGGCCGCTTTATCAGCTACCCAGAATCTTCGTAAAGTTACTTTGCAGCTAAAAGATGATCCAAATTGTAAAGCTCTGGGAGCTTCTGTTCAGAGTTCTATCAATAACTTGGAGTCTTCATTAAAGTCAGCTTCCGATACGCCAGCCCGAGTAAGCCGTTTGGCTCAACTGCCTCAAGAAATCACAGCGTTGCGTGGATTTATCACGAGTGCTCCTGATATGAAGCAACAGGTTCTAAAAGCAATGATGGATCGCTCGATTGAAAGTGCCACATTGTCAGCTCAAGTCGGCGACAGCGCGAACTTTATGGGCAGCGGTATTTTGGATTTCGGTTCTCGTTTGCAAGCGACGACTCAAACAGGCCTTTCGATGCTAAATCAAGTCGTTGATTCAATTCCTCAATTAAATCAGTGTCTGACAGGTGATGGGCAGGCAGCTCTGGGTGCTTATATCAGCACTGCGGTTCAAGTGGCGTCTTCCTTTGCTTCTTCAGGTCAAGATATGACTGGAAGTCAATTGGCGACGACAATTTCTAAACTTTCAAGTCTTGTTCGTGAAAAGAAATATGCAAAAGTTTTGCGTAAATTGAATCAACAGGAGTTCATGGCCTCAATGTCATGCTTGATGGAAGTGACTAGCGAGTCTTACTGTCAGGCACGTGATGGCATGCGTTTATTCCAAAAAGGCATGGAAGATTTAAAGTTCCGTCAGGACAAACAAAATCAAATGACGTCAAACAATCCATTCGTGGGCTACTATATCCTAAATACTCACGTACCAAATATCACAAAGTGGCTGCAAAAGATTCAAATCGGTGTGGATCCAAAGCTTCCAACGGATGCGACTTTCCAAAATAAAATTCAACAAGAGGTTGTGGATTTCTATAAGGGAGTTAAAACCCTTTTGGGCGATTACAACTCAGCTCTTGCCACAATCAAGACCTTGCCCAATACCCAAGCGAAACAAAATGCGGTGTTAAAGCTTCTTTTTAAAATGACAGACTCAATGGCGTCCGGTGGCGGTACCGGTTATGGCGGAGATTCTGATAAAACGAATTTCTTCACGATGAGTATCAACTCCTTAAGAATTCCGTTCGACCTTGTGGGTATTCCAGTACCAGACCAAGTATCTGGTAAAGTGATGCCGAAGCTAAGTTACGATGAATGGTTCCAGGCAAATATGGCTGATCTTCCACAATTCAAAGATCCGGTGGCTTTGGCTGAAACGATTGGCCGTAATATGCAAGACGTAATTCACGGTGCAAACGTCTCGGCGATCGAGTATTTCAATAAGTGGTACATTGTAGATAAAGCGGCCCTTGTGAACGAATCGACGATTGATATTAACTACACCGTTGAAGACAGTCTGCAAGCGATTGATCAATATTTAGAATCTGAAAAAGGCCGCATTGCCAAATACAATGGCAATTCGACGATTGTTCCGACCATCGTTGATACGCAAATTCGCATTAGAACGATCTTAGCTGCTTACAAAACGCTTCATAATCTAGGTCAATCGACTTTGGCTAACAAAGCAAACCTTGAGGAAACGGCAGAGCAAGTTCAAAAAACGGCGGATACTTACGAAAAACTGATCACGACTGTATATGAACAGTTCAATGTGATGCAGTCTCGCTCGGGATTCCTGGCGAATCGTATGGTGAACTTTGTGTATGACGACTATGTTTTGATGATCAAAAACAAGGTGGATTTTACTCCGTATCAACAAGATCTGTATACCTCCACGGGTATGGCGGCCATGGATAAGATGCTGCAAATGTACAATGGAAATCCTGCCAATGTTCAGACGGATTTGAATATGGCTTTAAGAATCAATAAAGGGAATATCGAAGCTCTTGAAGAGCTTTTGAAAGACAACGTGATTCACTCGATCGCAGAACTTGATCAAGTAAAACGTGGCGGACAAGGTTCTCTGGCTTGGAGTTCTTTAAAGCGTTTGATGCACGATCAAACGGAAGAGGAATCTAAAGGCAACCCAGCAGTGAAGGCTTTGATTCAAGCAGATTACTTAACGAATCCATTTGTGTTTTATCCAAAAGCAGCATGGTACTGGTTTAAACACTCAGACCGTTATCCGCTAACTTCGAAGGATAGCAGCACGAGTCCACAAAGTGAGTTCGATGATGCTTCTGCCGTTGAGGCACAACTTTGCATCCAGGCTTTGGCTTTCAATAATCAGGGTCCAATCCAGTCGCTTTGCAAAGGCGTGATTTTGAAAAGTCCACTGGGTGATAACAAGTTGATGAATGTATCATATGATGAACGCTTGGTGTCGCACTTAAATGACAAGGGTATTTCAGCGCAAATGAAACAATCTTTGAATCACTCGGATAGAATCTGCGCCTTCCGCGATTATAACATCCGCAATATGGCCAAATTCATGTCGGTCAATAGAGGTCAGTAAATTTTTACTTGAACCACAAGAAAAGGCGAACCTCCCTAGGGTTCGCCTTTTTATTTTCTAAAATGACGTCCTGCTCTTCGTGAAAGAGCAAGCACGACGTTTATTTCTATTGCAGATTTCAAAATATAGGGTATACCCCTACCTTATAAGGAGTAAGCATGAGTCACACGCTAAAGAATAAAGTAAAGATCACCTCTCGGGTGAATCGAATTATTGGCCAGCTCGAGGCATTTAAGAAGGGTCTTGAGGCGGGTGACGAGTGCTATCAGAACGTGAATATACTCTCTTCATGCAGAGGCGCCATCAATGGACTTTTGCTTGAAGTGATCGAGGATCATATCCGCGAACATATCGTTGATTCAGAAAGCAAAAAAGGTGCGGCTGAGTCAGGTGAAGAGCTGATTGATGTTTTGAAAAGTTTTATTAAATAAGAAAGTAAAAGATGAATCCTATGATTGAGAATCCATTTACCTGGCTTTATTTTCCAACAGCTTTGGCTTTAGGGGCTTTGCATGCGCTTGAACCAGGACATGCAAAGACGCTAACCGCAGCTTATCTTATCGGCATAAAGGGAACGAAGCGTGATGCTTTGTTATTGGGTCTTTCTGTAGCTATCACTCATAGTTTTGTGGTGATCGCTATTTCAGTGGCTGCATTATGGCTGG
>NZ_DASVLT010000026.1:0-84005 GCF_036384735.1 Bdellovibrio sp.
GCCCGCAGACAAACGACCTTTCAGTTCGACCGTGCTTAAGCGCAAATCGGGCAAAGTCAAAGGCCCCATCGGTGTATTCACGTTCGACGGAGGCAATTCAAACTGATTGATTGTTAAATCCAAATCCATGTCTGGTTGCTCTTGGAAAGTCAGATCCGCGAGGGCTGTGGTTTGCAAGTTCAACTGCCCCTTTAACATGATCGGAAGATTTGCAAGCTCACGAATATCATTCAAAGAGATTTTCTTAGCGCTGACTTCAATACGCTGTCTTTCAACGCCATTTTCAGTGCGCGCGCCTTTGCCAACGGAAAGATCCACGTTGCCCTTTAAAAAACCTTTGGCCGATACATGGCCGTATGGCTTTTGTGCGATCAAACCAGATACTGATGGAGTGATCACGAGTTCTTGCGCGGAAAGAGCCGGAGTGCTCAAAGACTCGATGTACACTTGATCCATCGCAACCCCCGGTGTGGGAAAGAGGCTCATTTTCAAGCGCTCAAATTGCACGTACAAAGTGTTATTCGAAAGTTTTGACACTTGGGATGAAATCAAATCACTCAAATCATCAAACGGGAAAAGAACGAAAAGAAAAACAAAAGCAGAAAAGATCATCACGGCGATCTTTCCTTTGTTTTCCTTTAGCAGCTTGAAAAACTTCGCGACATTTTCCATCGATTAATCTTCCGTTTGGGTTTTCTTAGAACGACCTTTGCCCTTTGAGGGTGGCTCTTCCATCGGAGGAGCGGGCGGCGCGGGCACAGCCAAAGCTACGACTTTGTAGACAACGTCAAAATAACGACTGTCTTCGCGGTTCGCTGTGATAACCATGTCTTTCATCTTCACGCTAGGATTAATGCTTTGGAACTTATAACCGAGATCCATCACTTGGCGAAGGTTCAATTTCGCTAAGCTAATATCAAGGCCCCCTTCCATTAAGTTGGTGGGAATCAATGTGGAGGTTCCCGAGGACGTATTCGTTCCTTTGATCTGCTCAGGCAAAAGATTCGCGCTTTTGATTTGGTTATCAATATTCGCACGAATCATATCCAATGAGGGGGCTTGCGCAATTGCTGGAACGTCTGCGGACTCACGGCTGACTTTAAGAAGCTCGCGAATTGTCATGCGCTGCCCTTCAAACTCTGTCACAGAGTCTGAAGACTGAGTCAAGTTCGAGTAGGGAACAGAAAGTATTAACAACGCAATCACACCTACAGTTCCAGCGATAGCTAGTCTCTGCATTCCTGGGCTGAGGTTTTCATAGCGATCACGCAATTGGTTGAAAGCAGCACTCTCTTGAATGCGTTCCCACGTTGCACGGCCCTCAGTAATAAATCTATCCTTTAAATCGTCTAAATTCATCGGTTCGTCGCCTTTTGAACGCCGCGGTCCACGTTAAAGCTGAAAGCAAAAGCGGTGCGACCAGCAATCGGGCTTAATGTCGTGCGGTCAGCAGTTACTTTTCCGTCAGTTGTGATATTCGTCAAAGATTTCTGCAAAAGGCTCACCTCTTGCTGAGAGTTCGCATACCCCTGCATTTTCACCAAAGCATCATGAACGTCGAAGGAGCGAACATCCAAAGTCACGGCTGTTTTAGGTGGAGCGGCATCAGTCACTTTTTTCAAAACATCCAAGGCTGAATTCATATTTGCGACACTTGCCAATGTCTTTAGGTCGGCGGCGCGTTTTTTATTTTCACGGATGTATTTTTTAATGCCAGCTTCAGAAGCACTTTTACCTTTAAGGTTTGCCACCGTTTTAGCTTGGATTTTCAAAGTCTCTTGCGATCTTTCTGAAAGACTTGCCGCAAAATCAGCACGAAGAGAGGCATAGACGAAAAAGACAACCAACGCGGCTGTCGCAACTTTCGCCGTATGGCCCCATTTCTCCCAAAACATTTTCATTTGGTGGTTTTCGCGAGCGAATTCTCCACGCATGAAATTGATTGGAGGATTGCGAGGTTTTTTGAAACCTTCAATCGCGAGACCTAATGCCACGCCCACGATTGCACCTGCGCGAGGGGAGCGTTCGAATTGCACGTTAGGAATTTGATCCAAAGTGGATACGCGGTTGACTGGAACTTCCAGGATCTGAGTCAGGAAAGGTCCTAAATTTTGAATTTGCGAAGTTCCACCTGTTAAACTGATGCTGTCGATCTGTGCGTTGAACTCGCTTTTGAATTCAAGAATGGACAACTGTAAGTCGCGAGCCATCTCGCGCACGCTTTTGCCAATTGTTTCAGAGAAAGTCACCTGGTCAAATGTAGCGCCTTGTTTGTTCGTTAAAATGAAGGCTTTCGTTTGCAGCTCTTTCAAGGCTTCAACGTAAGGAATTTCATATTTCTTAGAGATAGCTTCGGCGATATTTTTACCGCCCCACAAGACCGAGCGGACCCCAATCAAAGAGTGACCTTCGAAAGCACTTACAATCGTGCGCGTATGACCCAAATTCAAAATAAGTTGGAGGTGCCGAACGGGCTTCTCCATTTCGTCAAATACGGGAGCTGAAGCAACTTGTGCGGGAGGCGCTTCATTCCAACGTTCGAAAACATTCGCAAATGCCGTTCCTTCAGCCGAAACCAAGAATGGTTCAAAGCCTGAGTCCTGAGCACGTTGAATGCAGTTTTGAACATGACTTTTTGGAGCGGCACAGGCAAGAACCTCTGCTCCGCCACCCACTGTACGAATGACTTTTGCGTCAAAGATCGCATTTTCTGAAGAGAACGGAAGATCTTCTTCAAGCTCGAAAGCCAAGCTCTTCGCGATTTTAATGCGATCATTGAACGGGAAGAATTTATTACGGATGGCCACGCGATCTTGGCGAAGACCCACGATAAAGCGAGTGCCTTCGTCATACTTCGAAGTCAGATCACGAAGATACTCGATAACTTCGAGTTCCTGATCTGAGCCTTGAATAGTACTCAAAACATGTTCGAAGAAATGGCTGACTGCAAAGCCTTTAGAAGTGGATTGCACTTCGACAATTTTGATACTGCTAGAACCAATATCTATACCGACTGATTTCACCGTTCCTCCATGAACGAGATGATGGTCTAAGTATAGAATGATGTCCCGGCGAGGTCCACTTTTAATCTTCAGTTTTCAAATAGTTAAGTAAGATAGCTAGACCTTCGGCGGCAGGAGTCCACAGTAAAGCTAGAGAGAGAAATTGCTCGCCAATTGTTATCTTTCATTCCAATACACAACGCGAGGCGGACCCTTGTCGATCGTCGTAGATTGATTGTTGGCAGCGGCTGAGCCCGAAGTTGCTCCTGATGAGCCTGTTTTAGGCTGATCTGCACCACTGCCTTGCTTATCTTTGTCGGCATAGCTTTTAAGTTTTGCGGCAGTTTTGTTAAAATCCATAACTATCGCCGTGATTTCGCGAGTGGCGCCTGCAAACTCACCGGTGCTGCGAATCTTAAAATTGAAAACAGAGTCGAAAACAAGGGGAACTTGATCCGTTCTTCCTTCAAGGCGAACATTTTTTTGTTGAACAAAGGTCCAGAAGTCTTCAGCGTTTTTAAAAGGACCACCTAGATTAGGATCGTTACGGCGCTTCATGATTTCTGCCACGGCATCATCCGTCATCCCAGGATCCAAGGATTTCAAAACATCTTTGTTGGCGATATTGGGATTGATCCCTTTCATCCCATAAATAGTAATACGGGGAGCCAGCAGATCATAAAATTCGTCAGTCATCCCCGGAATCATATGCAACTCGCCGAGGCTGCGGAAAGCACGATTGGGTGGGTAGTTGTCCCCTTGAGACTCGCGATTTAATTCTGCGAAGCGAGATTTTTTATCGCCACCATTCATGGACTGTGATTTCGCACTCATCCAATCCGCAATCGTGCCAATCAGTTCATCAAAACGAACGTTCGAGTTACGGCGAGCAAAGTCTTCATCGTCTTTCATCTTTTGAGTGAAGATATTAAGCAACTGTTGTCTCGTGACATCTTGTAAAGTTTTTGACGATGCATTCAAGTCATTGATGTCAATTTTTGAACCTTCGTCTTCGATAGTGACGATGTAACTCGCATCCATCGAAGATTCCTTGACGAGCTTCTTGAAACTGTCTTTATCGACAGCGCTCATTTCGTCAGGCACAGGGAAGGGCCAGGCAAATGGAAATTGCCAGATTTGATCTAGCATCGGATTGTTGGCGCCTAAAGTTGAACCGAATTTAGCTTGGGCCTGTTGATAGATTTTAATGCGCAAAAGACTTAATTGAACTCCAGATTTTGCCGCATAATAAGCTTTCACGCGATTCAATCCTTGGGAGTTCACCAAATACTCGACATTCGAGTCGTAAGACACTTCCATCGCGAAATACATGATCAACATCACGCAAGCGACGGCGATCATCAATGCGATACCACGATTATTATTGAGTGGGGCCGCTAGGCTGGCCGAACGAAGTCGGCGAAGAAGATTGCGCACTGGATGTATCCTCAGGGTTATTAGGGAAGTGAATAGGGACTACGACTTGCATAGAGTATTTTTTATTTTTTGTTCCTTCTTTCTTGCTGACAGTGATAGAGATCTCCACGGCCAAGGGGAATTTTCCTTTTGTCGCCGCATCACCTTGTTGGTCTGAGCGCCAATCATTCACCCAATCTTGTTTTCCTTTACCAATGTAGCGAAGCTTAAATTCAGAAATATTTTCGAGCAAAACGACTTCGTCGCCACCTTTAGTGACATCAATGTCAACGTAAGGAGTGCTGCGTCTCCAGAGACATTTTGAAGAAGAGCGATCATCGCGAAGGTTCTTGCAGTCTTTCAAAGAATAGCCGACTTCAATAAAGTCACCTTGCTGACTGTTGCGAACAGTGCGAGCGTTGTTCATCGTCACGAAATTGACAGCATCGTTGGAGCCAACCCATTGAGTTTCCGGATCAACACGAGGAACCTCGCGTTGGCTTAATCCTGCGCCAAGACCTAATGTCGCATCGGACTGAGAAATGGTTCCCGGTGCTGCCTGAATATCTTGTTGAGTCGGTGGAACGACGGCACCTGGAGTTTGCGGATTTGTCTGCGGTGTCGTTCCTGTTTTTTTCACTAAAGCTGCCATCTCTTTTTCGATGTCGCGGTAGTGATAAGCGAGATTGATGTCTCTTTCCATCAGACGAACAGCATCACGCATGCGCGATACATCGTCGATTTGTCCCTGCAATTTGGTCTTTGCTTTGATGGCCTGTTGAATAGCTTGCGCAGCGAGCACCGTCAGTGTGCCCAAGATGGCAACAACAATCATCACTTCGATCAAAGTAAAACCGGCAGCTTCTTTCTTCATGGGCCGGTTCCTCCAACAGAAGGCATTGGAATTTCTTTATCGAAGTCGACGAAATATTGAGTGGCAGAAAATTCCAAAGGTTTTTTCTTGCTGCCTTTGTAGATGATGGTGACTTTAACTTCTTTGACTGTTTTCTTGATGTGTTCAGTCAAAGTCTTCATCATTGTCAGTTGCAGTTCATTGACGCCATCTTTGCTGTTTGCAGTTAAAGAGGCAGAGATGTCAGGAATTTCAAATTCTTTCGCGGTCATCTTCCACGAGTATTGAGGATAGTCTGAGCCGAAGTCGTCTTCCTTTTCTTCGGGAATGGAATCCAGGGGTTTGCCTGCGTACTCCATTTCAACTTCGGCCATTTTTCTTTCGAGTAGGGCCGCGACTTCGGTAGAAAGCTGAGTCTTTTTAACGCGCATAAAACTTCCACCCCAGGAACTTGTTAACAACAAGATTCCTGAAGACAGGATCACCATAGCAAGCATGGTTTCGATAAGAGTAAAACCTTTGAGGTTCTTTATGCGGTTTCTAATCAACGTTGAGTGTCCTTTAACGACTGAGCTTTCTCTATGATATCAGCTTGACCCGTTAAAGGATTAAAAACAAGAGTCCAAGTTAATTTATTTCCGTCTGTAATTTGGATAGTTGAGGCTTCCACAAATCCCTCTGGAAAGAAGTGAATATAAGCATTTCCAGTACTTAGTGGCGCTTTGGAATTGACGGTTTCCACTTGGCCAAAATGAAGGCCATCAGGAAGAGTTTGCTCTTTTTTTGTGAGAGATTTATCGATCTGAAAAAGAGGGGGTGGAGCATCCTCTTTTTTGTCTTTATTTTTGCCTTCTTCACGCTCTTTCTCTTGAGCTTCTACGTCGATTGGAAGAGGGCCATTGGCTCTTTCAACCCAATATTTTTCATTGTTAGGTTCCATCTGGATGACAAGACGGTAGGTAGAGTTTGAAAGGCGCGCTTTATTGCGGATTTCGCGACTCAAAACAATAAAGTGACGTGCGACGGACTTGATATTGTTTTGTTTTTTAAAGAGGCGAGGGGCGCCCAAACCAACGATGGCTCCAAGTATAGCCAAAACGATCATCACTTCGATGAGGGTGAAGCCCCTGCGATTCATAAATTACTGAATATCTTCTAGAGTAATATCAGCGTCGAAGCCTGAACCGCCCTCGCGACCGTCTTTACCCAAGCATTTTAATTGGTACTCGTTGCCGTTCAATTCGTAAACGAAATCGTGGCCCCAAGGATCTTTAGGATCTTTTTTCAAATAAGGCTCTGGACCCCAGTTGCTGCAATTCGCATCAGCTTTCACTAGATTTTCTAGAGAAGAAGGATTTTTACCGCAATCTGTATAGTACATGGAAATCGCGTTGACGATCTGACCCATCTGAATGCGTGCTTCTTTTGCTTTGGCTTTATCCAACTGGCCCGTAAGTCTTGGTAACAGTAGCGCCATGATACCGCCCAAGATCGCAAGAACGATCATGATCTCGATCAGGGTCATACCTCGACGGTTGCTGATAGGTGACATTAAATTCTCCTTGTTAACAAGAAGGTACAATATCACCGTCCTTGTATGTCGTAAAGTCTTGCTGCGGGGGAATTTTTTAGGATTTAGTGAGTGCTTCATCGCGCTACATGAGGCACGCCTTCCGGGCTCGTTGCCGCCGCGACTGCGTCGCGGTTCGCGCCATCGTGGCGCCGGCAAAGGCCTCATTTCGGCGACGAAGCACTCACTAAATCCTAAAAAATTCGCAGCTTCGAGCGTGTGCGCAAAATGAGGTAATTGATTTACAAGAGTGAGTAGGGGTTGCGAAGTTACTTTAAGTGTTTTGAGTAGCCTAGCGAATTAAGGATGGACTTTGGTGTTGAATCACAAAGGCAGAGTTTCGCTTCCACTCAACGCAGTCCAATTCAAAAAATCTAACTTCCTTTTTTCTAATCCCACTTCCAACGCTGAATCCAAGAGCATAAAAGTAGTTTAGGGTTTGCCGAAGACGGCCTCTGTCGGCGCCACGATGGCGCGAACCGCAGCAAAGCTGCGGCGACAGTCGAGCCCGGATGGCGTGCCGACGTAGCGCAAAACCTAAACTACTTTTATGCTCTTGGATTCCCCCGAACTTGGAAAGACGGGGAATGGAACTAACCAGCCAAGTTAGTCATTTCAAACATTGGAATCATAACGGCGAATACGATCGCTGCAATAGCGAAACCCATGATAACGATAACCACCGGCCCCATCAAACCCGTCAAAGCTTCCAATTTATTTTTCACTTGGAAATCATAGGCTTCAGAAACCTGCATCAACATGTTTTCTAGATCGCCGGTCTTTTCACCGATATTCACCATGTGGATAACGATAGGTGGAAATTGACCTGATTTTTTAAGTGGACCCGAAATCGTTTCACCCTCAGAGATATTGCTTCTTGCTTCATCAATCGCGACGGCAAGAACATGGTTGTCAACGACGTTACGAACGATATCAAGTGCCGTCAACATCGGCACGCCACCACTTAGCAATGTTCCTAAAGTTCTTGTGAAACGAGACACAGCCACCATGCGCACAGTAGGGCCCATCAAAGGCAATTTCAAAGAGATCGCATCCCATTGATCTTTGCCCGCCGGAGTCGATTTCCAGTTTCTGAATAAAACCACAACCAAAAAGATACTACCAAAAATGATATACCAATAATTCACCATGATCGTACTCAGGTTAACCAAAGCTATCGTGTACCACGGAAGAACTAGATTCGGAGCAGACTCAAACACCGTCACCATTTTTGGAATCAAGAAAATAAAGAGGAACGACAGCAGGCCGCCTGTAACGACAAGCATGATGATTGGATACATCATGGCGCTGGAAACTTTCGCACGAAGTTCTGCTTGAGCTTCTGTGAACTCGGCCAAACGTAACAAAAGAACATCTAAGCTACCTGACATCTCGCCGGCTTCAACCATCGAAATAAAGATTTTGGTAAAGATGTTTGGATACTTTTGCAAAGCTTTATGGAAAGGAGAGCCCTCGTTGACCATGTTTTTACAGTCCGCAACAGCCTCTGCCAAAGTTGGATTTTCAACCTGTTCAGAAACGGCAGCCAAGGCATCCACAAGAGGGATGTTGGCTTTAATTAAAGTCGCCAACTGACGAGTCATCAAAGCCAAATCTTTTACGCCGACATTTGCAGTTTTGCGTGGACCTTTTGATTTTTTGGGATCCACTTTCTTTTTATCTTTAATATCAACGACGAAGACGCCATCTTTTTTGAGGCGAGCACGAGCCGCGCGCTGGTTTTCAGCGTCGATCGTTCCCTTAGTGTTTTTTCCGTCCCGGGTTAAACCTTTATACTCAAAAATAGGCATAAATTAGATATCCAGCTGAGTATTTGTTGTTAACTGTTCAATTGTTGTAATACCCGCAAGAACTTTCGCAATGCCGTGGTCGCGGAATGTTTTCATACCGTTTGTCACAGATTGCTTCTTGATCGTATTACCGTCTTTTCTTTGCATGATCAAAGTACGGATATCATCTGTCACAACCAACAACTCGCTGATTGTCGTACGACCTGAATATCCTTTCTGCCCACACTGGGTACAGCCCATTGCTTTGCAAATGTGATGAGATTGCGCTTCTGCACGAGTAATGCCTAACAAACTTAATTCAAAGTCAGAAGGGACGTGAGGAGCTTTGCAATGAGGACACAAAACACGCACAAGACGCTGAGCCACAACACCCATCACAGATGTTGCAATCAAGAAGGGTTCAACCCCGAAATCAATCAAACGCGGGAAAGCACCAGCCGAGTCATTCGTATGCAGTGTAGATAAAACCAAGTGACCTGTTAGTGATGCTTGGATCGCAAGTTCGGCCGTTTCCAAGTCACGAATCTCACCCACCATGATGATGTCAGGGTCTTGACGAAGGAATGATCTCAAACCCGCAGCGAAAGTCAGACCGATTTTGGCGTTCGTTTGTACTTGGCCTAAACCGTGAATACGTTGCTCCACGGGATCTTCTACTGTCAGAATGTTGACGTCAGGTTTATTTAATTTCGTTAAAGCGCCGTACAAAGTTGTGGATTTACCAGAGCCCGTAGGACCCGTGACAAGCAAGATGCCGTCGTTGCGTGATAATAAATCATCAAGACGATCCAAGTTTTCTCTCGAGAAACCGAGTTGTTCAAGTTCAAGCACAACAGTGGATCTATCTTGAATACGCATCACCAAGCGTTCACCGTGAGCCGTCGGAACTGTCGAAAGACGAATATCGATATCTTTGCCACCGATTTTTAGAGGGATACGACCGTCTTGTGGCAAACGTTTTTCCGCGATGTTTAAGTTCGCCATAACTTTGATACGAGACGTAATGGCATTTTGTAATTTCTTAGGAGGTTTGATCACGTCATTCAAAACACCGTCCGTACGAAAACGCACAACCATGTCTTTTTCGTAGGGCTCAATATGAATATCGGATGCTTTTTCTTTCACTGCGCGGAACAAAATACTATTCACAAGCTTGATGACCGGAGCGTCGTCTTCGCCGGCTTCAAGCAAGTCGACGATAGGGTCGTCCAAATCATAATCTTCTTCGTCGATTTCATCGAGGCCTTGAAGATTGGAGGTGCTTTTTTCATAAACTCTATTGATGGCATCTTGAATGCGACCTGTCGTTGTCACAAGGGGGCGCACTTTTTTGCCGAACAAAACTTTCAAGTCATCCAAAGCCTTCAAATTGACGGGATTGCTTGTCAATGCCGTCAACGTTTCAGAATCCTCTTTGTAGGGAAGAACTTGTTGTTGTTTTGCGTAATTGATAGGAACATCGCGGACCAAGTCGGCGGAGATATCTGCAACAGGAATGTCTTTGATAAAATCCAAACCCAATTCTTTGCAAAGATCTGCGACCACTTCGTCCGCCGTGGAGAATTCTTTCGCGTTCAAAGCTTCGCCTACGGTGACGGGTCTCACCACCGAAGGGTTGTTAAGCACCGACTTGATTTGATCTTGAGTCAGTGAGGTTGCTTTCGAAAGAATTGTTACGACATCCACGGAGGCCATTTATTTCTATTCCTTTTCTGTATCAGAGTCTGGTATAGCAGCTTTGCCCTGAACCTTCTGAGTAATGTCGTTCAGTCTACTGCCAAATGGATCTTTTCCGCCTTCGGACTTGATGTAGTCTAAACGTTCATCCAGCTTTTTCGAGATGATTTGGTTGGAATCTGCACTGTTTCTCACAATTGTCGGTGTCAAGAATACAACCATGTTCGTTTTGTTCTTCACACGAGTCGAAGACTTGAACAACCAACCAATGATTGGAATATCGCCAAGCAAAGGAACTTTCAATACGGACTCAGTGTCATCTTCTTTGATCAAACCACCCAGAATTGCCGTGTCACCGTTGTTAACATTGATCATTGTTTTGATCGAACGTTTCGCAATCGGTTGAGTTGAATCTTGGAACGCCTTTGGAGTTGAAGCCGTCGACAATTGCGATACCTGTTGTTTGATTTCCATACGGATGGAATTCGAAGCAGGAGAGATGAACGGCTTAATGTTCAACTTGATAGTTGCATCGTCAAATGTTGGCGTCGTGATCACAGCACCTGATGTACCGGTTGTTGTTTGTTGTTGACCAGTTACAACTTTATCACCCACTTCGATTTCAGCTTCTTGGTTATCCAGAGCCATGATTTGTGGAGTCGATAAGATGTTTGCCTTTTTCGTTGTTTTCAAGAAGTTGATGAAACCAATCAAAGAAGGAATCGTGATCGAAGTTGAAGAACCTGGAGGAGTCACAGTCACAGTTTTACCCGAGCCAAAGCCCAAGATACCACCCGTTGTGCCACCCACCGGATTCAACAAGTCAGTCAAAGAAGGATTCGAAGTGAAGCTGTTGAAACCCGCTTTACCGTAACCATTCGAACCGTATTGATAGTAACCAACGCCCCAAGTGTTACCGTCATTAGCACTCATCTCCATGATGATCGCTTCAACGTAAACTTGGTCGCGTGGGGAATCGATTTTTTCCAGGATCGTCAAAACAGTTTCGTAGTCTTGTTTGCTAGCTACGATAACAAGGCTGTTTGTTGTTTTATCAGCCGTGATTTTTACGTCTCCGCCGAAAATTTCTTGTGGAGCTGACATTTGACCCATCGGACCTAGAGGAGAAAGCAAGCTTCCGCCTGTTGCTGGTTTCGGAGTCGCATCTTTCGTCACGCCAGTCAAAGTCTGTGCAATTTTCTCTGCATCACCGTTTTTCACGTAGTAAACGTAAACGCCGCCAGAACCTTCACCATGGATTTTAAAATCCAATTGGCTAATAAGTTTTTTTACGCGAACGATGCCTGATTTATTACCAACAACGATGATCGAGTTTGTTCTGTCGTCGGGAATCGCCATAAAGAAGCTTGCACCTTGTTGAGATGAAGCACCCGTCGTACGAGAGAAACGAGGAACACCCGCAGTAAATGTGCCCGGAGCGCCTCCGGTGGATTTTTGACCTTTGTTGACAATTTTATCAACAAGGTCCGCAAGGTCTTTGGCTTTTGCGTACTTGATAGGTACAACTTCGAGTTGCTCTTCGAAGCCTGGAACGTCCAACTGACTGATGATTTTCATGACGCGGTCAATGTTTGAGCCGTAGTCGGAAATGATGATCGAGTTTGTTGGTTCATAAATGTTCATCTCACCATCTTTCGAAGGTAAGATACGAAGATCACGATTTACTTGAGAAGCAGAGATATGTTTCAAGTGAATGATACGAGTGATCATCTGATCGCTGTTAGGATAGTAAGCGCCAGAATAAGTTTCGATATTATCACGTTGTGCATTTCTTGCGGATTTAACTTTCAAGAAAGCGCCTGATGGAACCACTGTGAAGCCGTTGATAGCCAAAGCAGACAAGAATGCTTTGTAAGCCTCTGCCACAGTGATTTTCGACGGAGCGATGATTGTGATTTTACCACGCACACCTGGATCCACGATCAAGTTCTTGCCGGTCAATTCAGAAACAGCTTTGATAAGATCGCCGATTTCCACGTTCGGGAAGTCGAAAGACTCAATTGTCTCTGGGAAGTTTTCGCTCGTAATGTCCTCGATCGGAGCATTGGCGAAGCGGTCCTTTTCTTTTTTAGAGAGAACACCACTGGTATTCGACGCAGCAGATTTAGGCGAGCCACTGCGTGTGCCTCCCGCTGAAGGAGCCGGGAATGCGTCGGCCGCATTCTTGTCGGTGTTTGCATTGCTGCTGAAATCCGGTGGTGGCGGAGGAGGAGGGAAATCCTCAAACTGCGCTTTCGCCGCGGGCCCAACTAACTGAGCCGCCATCAATGAAGCAAGTCCTATGCTGACCGGTTTTTTCATTTTTCTCTCTCCTCCTGAGGAGTTAAACGTACTAGTTCAAATGTTGGAAGCTGCTTCAGCTTCCGCGACTGCCGTCGCTCCAGTGCTGCGCGCATCCGCGCTTTACTGGATGTTGTAAGTCATCGTTTCGCTTTTACCGTTACGCTCGACTTGGATGCTGACCTTCGGGGAATTCTTCAACGTGTTGTAAAGCTCCATAGCTTTCGCCGGACTGTCGACAGGCTGACCGTCTACAGATTTAATGACGTCCATACGTTGAATTCCCAATTGCTCATAAATACTTCCAGGTTGCATATCAAGAATGCGGAAGCCATTGATCGCACCTGTACCTGGTTCGCGATTTGGAACGGCACGGGCTTGCATCAAGATGCTGGAAAGGTCGTTTGTATATTTCAACAAATCAGCACGTTTGATGGCGAAAGTATTGTCGCCGGTTTTCTGTACTTCTTTTCCGCCGCCAGCGCCCACCTTAGGGCTGCTGCCAAAAGCAACTTTATTGCCTTCTTTTTTCATCTCTAGATATTCAAGACGATTTGAATTTAAATTTCTGAAAATAACTTTTTGTCGTTCGACGCGAATGATATTCGCCATGTTTTCGATGTCTTTACCAGGGGAGTATGAGATTACCTGATTTTTTCCGCGAACTTCAATAGCAGCTATGGATTTCGCGGGATTCGAATGCACCAAGGTACCAATCAAAGTCAAAGGAAGTTGGGATGGAACTGGTTCGGCTTCCTTTTGTTCTGTGCCCTTTGATTTATCGACAAGGGCATCTGGAATCACACCATTCGCTGCGAAAATATTGCGAGTAGCAATGCCATTGTAGGCGCCGCTGCTGACAAAATTTTCTGCTGCTGGAGCTTTAGGATGAGCGGGTGGAGCAGACTGAGGAAGCATGCGATCGCGATAAGAAAGAATCGCTAAGTCCGCGATGCAATAACCCACAAATGCAAACAACAAATAGGAATACCACTTTTCAAATGGCGGGCGTTGATTGGGGTTTTTACTCACGATCACAATCCTTTGCTTATCTGCACTTTGATTTCGAGCTGTTTTCCACTTCAACTTCGAGCCTGTTTGGCATTCAATAAGTGCGTTAAGACCCTAGTCCTTGGGCCTCCAATCATCCTATCAAAAAGGCGAGGGGGGTGCATCAAAAAATACATACTAGACCATGGTCCTAACGCTGAAATTTTATGCACACATTTTCAAAACTTACGTCATGATAGAAGTATGAGAATTCTCTACTTCACGGATGGAGCAGGAATTGATCTATCAGGAATTCGTGAGTCCCTTTTGCGAATCCCTGAAGTGCTTACCTCTCTTCGTCGCGGCCAGGAACAGGCTCGCTACGTCGACTTGATGCAGGTAATGGCACTTCCTGACGATGAATTTCGTCAGGTGCCAAGCGTTTTACGCACACTACTGATCAACCTCGTACAAAGAGGCTTACACCAACGATGGGTCAATCGCGATCATCGTGCGGATTTGATTCTGAGAAGAATCAATCATCGTTCTTTTGATGATATCAAGAGCGAGGTGGTGAATTTTATCCGCTCAAAACAAAATGGCAAAGATGTGAAGACTAAAGATCTTCATCTGCTTCACTTTATGAGTCACATCGAAATCACTATTATCGGCCCGGGTTACGACGAGATCGAAATCTGGTTGCGTCGCGAGATTTCAACTCGCACAGATGTAAAAGTGTTGATTAAGGATGTGATCGCCTCTGATCCACAACTTGATTGGTTCTGGCCTCAAGTGCGCGAAACGTTCTTCGACGACTCCAGCGCCAATCTTTGCTGAGGGCGGGAGTGCTGTCGGGTCTAAGGTCGGGTGAGCTCGACACTTTCTGGACCAAATAAACAACAATCACTGTCTTTTTTAAATTTTGTTAAAGCCGATGAGATCCCACAAATCTTGTGAGGAATTCTATCATGTCGGTATTCTCGAAAGTTCGCTTCTTTAACTTCTTGTCTATGTGTCTTGTCGCCGCCCTGTACGTTTGTATTGGCTCATCCTTCTATTTTCAGAAGAAAGCAAATGAAGCCCATGAAACACGCTTTAACTCGCAACGAATCGCAGATGATCTTCGCAAGAGCTCTCGCGATTTGACAGAGAACGCAAGAACCTTTGTAGTCACAGGCAATGAAAAATATAAGAACATTTATTGGGATATCGTCGCGATGCGTGCGGGTGATAAACCACGTCCGGACGGTCGCAAAATTTCTTCCAATGAAATCATGAAAGAAGCAGGTTTCTCTGATGAGGAATTTGCATTCTTAGCTGAAGCTGCAAAACGTTCTAACGATCTAATTAAAACGGAAGAGATCGCGATGAATGCAGCTCAGGGGATTTTCGCTGATGAAAAAGGTCAGTTCACAATTCATAAAGCGGCGGACACCGAGCTTGCCCGCGATCTTATGCATAATCAAAAATACCAAGACAACGTGGCTTATATCATGGAGCCGATTGGCAAGTTTGAAGAAGCTTTGAATAAAAGAACGCAAGGACTTGTGGATCGTTATACGGGCTATGCGAATACGGCCCTTGCTTCTGTGGCATTGATGATCATCGGTTTGTCATTGAGTATGTTTTTTGCGTCGTTCTCTTTGAAAGCCGGAATTCGCCAGCAGGCAGAGAATTTATCAAATGCTTATGCGCAAATCCGCGAGCTTGTATCAAATCTTTCTGGATCAAGTTCAGATCTTTCTGCTGCTTCAACTGAATCAGCGGCCTCTTTAGAGGAAACGGTCGCCTCTCTGGAAGAACTTTCAAGTATGATTAAATTAAATGCTGAAAATGCGAAGGCAGCTTCTGAGTTAAGTCTGGTCTCTCAAAGTGCTGCGGAAGAGGGTTCACGTGAAATCACTTCATTGACGACGTCCATGGAAGAGATCGTGAAGTCCTCTAAGAAAATCGAAGAGATTATTGCGGTTATCGATGATATCGCTTTCCAAACAAACTTGTTGGCATTGAATGCAGCGGTTGAGGCGGCTCGTGCAGGCGAACAGGGTAAAGGGTTCTCGGTTGTCGCAGAGGCGGTCCGCGCATTGGCTCTGCGTAGTGCGACGTCTGCAAAGGAAATTTCCGGCTTGATCAAAGCCAGTGTAGAGCAAGTTGAAAAAGGTCAAGATGTTGCACACGCAAGTTCTGGTGTTCTTAAAAAGATCGTTGATTCCGTCAATAAAGTGGCAAGCTTGAACACTGAAATTGCCACAGCAAGTACAGAGCAAAGCACAGGGGTTTCGCAAATCACTCAAGCGATGAATCAGTTGGACCAAGCGACCCAAACGAATGCAGCTTCTGCGGAAGTTATTTCCGCCGCAGCTGGAAAGCTGGATGAATCGACAACAGGTTTGACTTCGACGATTTCAAATCTGGCGATGCTAACGGGAATTAAAATAGATCCTTCGCAAGGAGTTCATGCAAGTGAATCCTACACGGCTCCCAAAGTTGTGACGAGAGTTCCGGTAAGACCCGTGGCAAAACAATCCCATGAAGATCTTTTGCCCTTAGATAAGGCAAGCTAGTTCAATTTCTTCAAGATCGAGGCGATCGTAGAGGTTTTAAATACACGTTCGCCTAGACACTGTTCAGAGGGGCAGATTTTAATCATATTGCATGAGTATTGCGGATCATAAGTGAAATCGGACTCGCCGCCAGAGAGCAGTCCGATCAATGTCTTTCCTGACTCGTCAAAAATCGGTGAGCCCGAGTTCCCTGCGAACGTATCAATCGCCATTAAATAAGTATTTGCATTCAGGTCACGACGAACTTTGCCGTGGGCATATTTCAATGCAATTCCAAGCGGGTAACCCAAAGTAAAGACACTCTCTTGGGATTTTAAAGAGCGGGTGCTTAGTGTTGCTGGTGCACGATCGGTCACCGGTCGATCTAATTCCACAATGCTATAGTCTTGGGCTGTCCATCCCACATCAGTCACACGAGCTGTGATTTTTTTGCATGAATAAACATGGGAGCGAGGCATGTGATATGTCTCTGACTCTGGCGAATAGAACCGTGTGTCGTGACGGAAATCGAAAACCATTTTGTACTGCCCGCAAGTGGCCTCGTCAATGCAGTGACCGGCTGTCAGCACATGTCGGGGAGAGATCAGGATGCCAGAGCAATTTGCGATACTCTGCTGTTCCGCATAGCGCTGATTCGAGCAAAGATTGAACTCTTGACGAAGGTTTTGTGCATGCAGGCTCACGGAATTGCCATCTTCTTGAATATTTTCTTTATCAATTAAGGCGACACTGGCTTTCGCGATTTTTTGAATGTCGGAATCAGCAATGTCGGCGATCTCTTTGCGGGAGTCATTGACATAAATTACGCCATTTGTTTCTTGAGAGGAAAGGTCTGTGGTTTCGAAGTTCTTGCGAGAGCAACTGCAACCCACCGTTATGATCATCCAAAGCAAAATCATTTTTTTCATAGGCTCAAAGAAGTAGCCGAAGCTTTCATGGCTTGGCTACTTTCAATTGCGCAATGAAGGTGTTCCTTGCTGAAAGGTCATGATCCTTAAATTGCAGTGTATTTCTAAAGTGCAAAGAATGGTTCTATTTCGATAGATCTTTCGTTGGATGGGTGAAGGAAATCAGGCAGCGGGCGTTCTGGGGGTTGTAAAAGATAAACCCCAAAAGGCATTTTTGCTGAAATCCAAGTGCGCGGACGACGATAGATGTATTCAGAGCGCTGTTGATTATAAACCAGGAATTCGTTTTCTTTCGCATCGTCAAAAGCCTTCCACAGAAGGGCTTCGAAAATATCGCCGTTTTCTGCATGCAAGAAGTTCAAATATTTGAAGTTCAAGCTCGCTTCAACTTTCAGACGTGAATACGGCTTCGTCAGAGTGCGAGTCCAACCCAACATCTTTCCGAATTTTAAGAACTGCCTGAAGTTGTGGGCTTTCAAAGAATATTGCATCGGGATGAAATCCTGCAGTCCACCAGAAGACCAAGGGGCCGTGCAGCCCACGATATTGTCGTCTTTATCAAAAGCGATAATAAAGTCTTCAAGCTTTAAGCCGTTCCAGCGATCTAACTTGTCCCAGAAACTATGGGCATCCCAGGTTGTCGCTAAGTCTTTGTCGCGGGATTTTTGCACAACATAGTAAATCAGCGCATCGACATTGGATTGATTGCCGTGACGAATCTTAAGATGCGGCAGAGGATTGCTGGCCCATGGAAGTCTGCCGTGAATGGAAACCATATTGAAGCGACGGTACAAGAAATAATTTGGCAACTTACGTTTTAATGTGCGAGGACGAACAAAGGCATTTAAAGCCTGCACTTCGCCCATACTCAAGATAGAAAAAAGGTGTTTGCATCCGAAGGTATGAAACACTTCCTCCATCACAGGCAAAAAGTGTTGAGACCATTCAAGAATCGCACGACGATTGTTTGAGATACGCAAATCGCGACCAAAAGCCACCGGGCGCACTTCGTTATTAAGAAGAACATCGCGCACAATAAAACTGGCCATGCCCTCAAGTTTTTCGTCTTCTTTCAAAACATACGTCAAGTGTTGTTCAGCTTGAATATCATACGGAGCAAAGAAGTCGCCATTGCGATCGATCTTCATTTCGACCAAACCGCGCACGGGGAAACTTTTGTAGAATTCCGCTAAGGCCGCTGTATCTTCAAGTTTGGCGACTTCTAACTGCATTAAGTCTTCTTCCAAAGAACGTCTGAGTTTCCAGCTTTGTGATTCACCCAGCGAGCGGCCACGAAAAGAAAATCACTCAAACGATTTAAATATTGCAAGCTCAAAGAATACCGATCATCTTTCACGGCGATTTCAGCAGAGCGACGTTCGCTGCGACGACAAAAAGTGCGCGCCACATGAAGGTGAGCAGCTATGGGATGACCCGCTGGCAAAATAAAATTGCGAAGTTCAGGAAGCTCTGTCGAAAGTTCATCGATGTGATATTCGATGAAAACGATTTGGTCTTCGGTAATGGCAGGTAACATCTTAAAGACTTCCTCTTTTTCTGTAGCCAAAAGAGATCCAATGTTGAACAGTTCGTTTTGAATTTTTTCAAGCAGTGGGTCGAGGCTGGCGAAAGTACTTTGGTTTATTAAAGAAGCTCGCACTACACCCAGATAGCTATTAAGCTCATCCACAGTTCCATAGGCCTCCACACGTGGGTTGAACTTTTCAACACAAGAACCATCCACAAGACGTGTTGTTCCTTTGTCACCTGTACGAGTATAGATTTTTGCTTTGGGAGGTGTCGTCATAAGAATTACCCTTTTCAAAATAATTGTCGCGATTTACGCTAATCACGTCAACAAAAGAGGTATCTCATGAGCATCACAGCACCATTGATCGTTACAATTCCTCACTCGGGAGAAAAAGTTCCCCCGCAAACTCCGTGGTTGAATTCTTTGCCTGAAGAGATCTTGATGTGTGACGTGGATCGCTATGTTGATTTTCTTTATGAGCCGACGCTGCACAAGCTCAAAATTCCTTACGTGAAAACAGAATGGCATCGTTATGCTGCGGATATGAACCGTGTGCCTGAGGATGTGGACTCTTCCTCTGTGGAAGGTCATAGCAATCCAGCGGGAATGCACAACCGTGGTTTTCACTGGGTGATTACGACTTACAAGCACCAATTGATGCCAAAGCCCATGACTGTGCAAGCTCACAACGAATTGGTGAAACTTGTGTACGAACCATTCCATGCCGGCATTCGCGATCTGTATCAAGAGTTGCACAATCAAGGTTTCAAAAAGACTTTCCACATTGATGCCCATAGTATGCCGTCGGTCGGCACAAGCGAGCATCGCGATCCAGGTGAACATCGTGCCGATATCGTAGTGAGCGACAGCAAAGGCAAAAGCTGTGATCCAAAGTTCAAAGATCTAGTGATTGCGGCCTATGTCACTGCGGGTTTCAAAGTGGCTTACAATTGGCCTTACTTTGGCGGTCGTGTCACAGAGCAATATGGAAATCCATCCCGCGATCAACACACTCTTCAAGTGGAAATGAATCGCGAACTTTACATGGACGAGAAAACTAAAAAACTTAAACCTGAAGAAGCGAAGAAAGTTCAAGATAAAGTCTTTTTCGCCCTAGATTACATCAAAAAAAACCTCCCAGCCTAGAAGGTACGCCGTACCTTTTTGCGATGCTGGTTGTTAAGTTGGGTCTGCAACTATATGTTGCATGTTTGACGGCGCGTGTTGAGCGGGAAAGTCGTGGTCATTAAGCGCGATCTAAATTATTGATAGCAGTGAAATTTTCAATGCTTAAATAAGGATGCAGCTTTGACTACACCAGGCTCGCCAAAAAAATCTCTTTTAAAAAGGCTCAACAAACCGTTGGCTTCTTTGAAGCTGGCCGTATTCATTATTCTTGCGATTGCGACTTTGACTGCTGTGGGCACCATTATTGAGGCCAAGTACGACGCTTATGCCGCAAAGAAATTAGTTTATGACACATGGATGATGTACACGGTGATGAGTCTTCTTGTGATCAATCTAATCGCCGTGATGGTGGATCGCTTGCCGTGGAAGCGTCGTCACATCGCCTTCGTTCTGGCTCACATTGGAATCATTATTCTGCTTTTAGGTGCCTCCATCACAATGAAATTCGGTTTGGATGGCTCGATGCGTGTGGCGATCGGTGATAAAAACAACTTCGTGCAAACAGGGGACACAGATCTTGTTGTGTATTCCTCTTTTGACGGAGATCGCTATTCAAAAACATTTGAAAGTGAAGTGGATTTCTTCACCAAACCTCCGACAGAACAAAAGCCATTTGAGATCCCTGCTGTCGAAGGCGCGATCAAAGTTGTCGATTACAAGAAGTACGTTTTGCCGGCTCGTAAAGTGGTGGCGGATGAGTCAGGGAAAGCAGGGGCGGGGCTTCGCTTTCAGATTCAAAATCCAAATGTGAACGTGATCGAGTGGTTGGTGCAAAGAAAATCCAACTCTCTTGAAACACATAACTTTGGACCTGCGCAGGTTCACCTGGGACCTATTCCGGCGAAAGGGCAGATGAAGAATGAAATTTATCTGAGCCCGGAAAAAGGTGGCCTTCGCTATGTGGTTTTCTATAAAGAGTCCGAGAAGCCAGGTAAAAAGGGCTTTGTGAAAGAAGGCGACGCTTTCGATCCAGGCTTTAAGATGGGTATGCAATTCCGCATTCTTCGTTTCTTGCCTTCAGCAGTTGAAGACTGGGATTTGCAAGAGTTAGAGCATCCAACTCCGCTGACAACTTCCGCTGTGAAAATTGTTTTTGAAGGCAAAGAACACTGGGTCCTTTTGAACGACATGGTGAAGCTATTTACCAATAATGCCGTCTATCTTTTGACATATGGAAACCGTCGTATTGACGTGGGTTTTCCGTTGACGCTGAAAAGTTTCGAAGTGGATCGCTATCAAGGCACGACTCGCGCGATGGCTTACAAAAGTGTCGTGTCAGTTCCCGGAATTGAAAATCACATGATTTCAATGAATGAGCCTTTGAAATACAAAGGTCTTACGATTTATCAAGCCAGCTTCCAAGAGGAAAACGGACAGCCGGTGGCGTCGATTTTCTCGGTGAATGCGGACCCGGGTCGTTTCTTAAAATATTTAGGTTCTTTGATTCTTGTTGTGGGTGTTGTTCTTTTGATGTGGTTCAAACACTTAGACTTTAAAATCGCTAAAAAAAGTGGAGATAAAGAATGAAATCCCTTTTAGCTCTTGTTCTGACTTCCATAATCTCATTGTCTGCATTTGCAAAAGCCGGTGATGCGCTGAAATACCTGCCTGTTCAAGATGGCGGACGTATTAAGCCTTACGACTCTTTCGCTCGCGAGATGCTCGAGATCGTTTATGGCAAATCACAATTCGAAGGTCGCGCCGCAACTGAAATTGTTTTGACGTGGATGCTGTCGCCTCAAGCATGGACAAATAAGAAAATCTTTGAAGTGCGCAATCATCAGGTTCTAGAGGCCATGAAGCTGCCAAAAGACCAAAGATATTTCTCTGGTGAAGAGTTGTTTGCGAGCGATCGCTTCCAAATGTTGCGCCAGGAACTTCAGTCAAAGCGTGAAACAAAAGAGAAATTAAATCCGTACTTCCAAGCTCTGCAGCGCCTTGAAAACCAGTTCTTTGTTTTCCAAGAGATTGCATCGGGTCGTATGTTGAAGATTCTTCCTCCCAAAGAAGGGAATGCTTGGATCGCCATAGGCGACATGCCAGCAGAGTTTCAGGAAAAATTCTTGGATATCACGAAGGCTTTCGTAAATCATATCGGTGCTATTGCGAAAGGGGATTCTGCAGAGTCTCTTGAGCAAACAGGCAAGGCTCTTGATGACGCGGTAAAGAAATTTGAAGATGCCGCACGTATGATCAATCCAACGGCTTATGATCACGATGTGAAAATCAAAGCGGAGGTTCATTATAACGACTTCCATCCATTCCGTTGGGCTTATGTATTCTATTTCTTGGCGGCCAGTCTGATTTTGATTGTGTGGGTATTGAATCGCGAAGGCTTGATGAAGGCTGCGTGGGTGATGCTTGTCATTGGTTTTGCTCTTCACACCTATGGCTTCGGTCTGCGTATGTATATTATGGATAGAGCACCTGTCTCTAATATGTATGAAACCGTGATTTGGGTTTCATGGGGCGTGATCTTGTTCGCTTCGATCTTAGAGCTGATCTACAAGTTCCGCATGATCCTATTTGCGGGGACTCTTGCAAGCTTGTTTGCTTTAGTTATTGCAGACTTTGCTCCAGCCGTCCTTGATCCGACTTTGACGCCACTTGAGCCGGTATTGCGCAGCAATTATTGGTTAACTATTCACGTGATGACTATCACTATCAGTTATGCGGCCTTCTTTTTGGCGTTCGGCTTGGGCGACATTGGTCTGTTCTATTACTTACGCGGTGAAGAGCAGCATAAAGAAAAAATCCGTTCAGTCGTCACAGCTATCTATCGTGCGATGCAAATCGGTGTCGCTTTCTTGGCGCCGGGAATTATTCTGGGCGGTATTTGGGCGGATTACTCTTGGGGTCGTTTCTGGGGATGGGACCCAAAAGAGACTTGGGCGTTGATTGCGCTTCTTGGTTACTTAGCAGTTCTACATGCTCGGTACGCAGGTATGATTAAAAACTTCGGGATGGTTGTTACGGGGATCGTTACATTTTCCCTAGTAATTATGGCATGGTACGGAGTGAATTTCGTGCTTGGCGCAGGGCTTCATTCGTACGGTTTTGGCGCCGGCGGTGTGGAGTATGTGTCCGCATTTGTAGCGGCACATCTATTAATGTGTGTCTACGTCGCTGTTGTGAGACAGGGGCGTCACTCAAAAAATACGGCAAAACCTTCCTAGACGATGTTGCCGAACTCTTTCGCGGACCCGGCAAATGCTGCGCTCGCGAAAGAGATCTTATCGTCTTTTCGATCTCGACTTTTTGCTTCAGAAGAGTCGAAGCTCCTCCGAAAAATCAGCGGATTTCCCTCGAGAAAGTGTTGTTTGCTGAACACAGGCTCTGAATTTTGGGAACTAAGAATCAAAATTGAATTGCTGAGTTTTTGAGCGAAGGGGCGCGGAGTCTCTTCCTTTTTCAATAGGCTTGCAAAAAGAAAATTGACCACTGGACTTTTAAGTCATTAAATAGGAGCAAATAAAAATAGGACAGCATTGTTGGCCTCAAATATTAGCGATATCGGAACGGTGTTAGAAAGTCAGAGTGGACTTGATACTGCGACGAACTCGCAGTGTAGACCAGGCTTGGCAAAGGGATGATTATGCATCGGGTATTCAAATGTACGGCGGCGGGCGCGATGGCCTTCTTGAGCGCGCTCATGGTATCAACTCTTCTAACAGGTTGTAAGTTTCAGCCGGGTTGGGGTTACAACAAAGGTTATGCTCCTGAGCAGCCTATTGCGTTCGACCACTCCCTTCATGTTGGAACGAACAAAATTCAGTGTCAGTACTGTCACAACCAAGTGGAGCGCTCTAAGCACTCAAATATTCCTGCACTTTCAACGTGCATGAACTGTCACTTGCAGGTTGCTACTGATAAGCCAGGAATTCAGAAATTGCGTGAAGCTTATGACAGCGGCGGCTCTGTAGAATGGGTTCGTGTTCACATGCTTCCTGACTTCGTTCACTTCAACCATAATGCGCATATTGCGAAAGGCGTGAACTGCCAAACATGTCACGGCCCGATTGAAACAATGAAGCGTGTTGAGCAATTCTCTGATCTTTCAATGGGCTGGTGTATTAACTGCCACCGTCAGCCAGAGAACAAAGCTCCTCTTAACTGTACAACTTGTCACTACTAAGGATTTCGGAAGGTACTATGTCTGAAATGCATCATGATCATGAATTAGAAATGAAAAAAGCTCTTCGTCCAACTATTGAGCACGACACTGAATATTGGGAGACGATCGAGCAATTGAATAACAATCCTGAATTTGCACAAAGAGCGCAAACAGAGTTCATGTCTTCTCCGCTTCGCGAAGAAGATGGCAACGATGGTTTTGCTCGTCGTGAATTCTTGAAGTTGATGGGCGCTTCTTTGGCAATGGCGACTGCAGGTTGCATTCGTCGTCCAGTGCAAAAGATTGTTCCTTACAACAAAATGCCTGAAGAAGTAACTTTAGGTACACCAAACTACTACACATCGGCCTACTTCGACGGTGTGGATCCAATCGCGGTTCTTATTAAAACTCGCGAAGGTCGTCCTATTAAAGTAGAGGCAACCCATGGTCATCCATTCAGCGGGAAAGGTTTGAACATCCGCTCTCAAGCATCATTGTTGAACCTTTACGATCCAGAGAGATTGCAAGGTCCAAGACACGATCTTTTCAATGAAAAGAAAAGCAACTCTCAAGGTGTTGATATCAAGTGGGAAGAGCTAGACAAAAAAGTTGTCGAGCAACTTGGTAAAGGCGGCGTTGTTATCTTGACGGGGCCAATCGCTTCTCCTTCAACACGCGCAGTAATTTCTGACTTCGCTCAAGGCTTCAAAGCGAAACACGTTGTTTGGAATGCACTTTCAAATGAAGACGTTGTTCTAGGTCAAAAAGCTTCTTACGGTGAAGAAGTTGTTCCCGCTTACCACTTCGACAAAGCGAAAATGATCGTTTCTGTTGATGCGGACTTCTTGGGTACTTGGGGTTCTCCAACGGCTTACACAAATCAATTTGTAGCTGGCCGTAAAGACATTAAGAACATGAACCGCTTGGTTTCTTTCGATTCAACTTACTCTCTGACAGGTGCGAACGCGGATATCCGTGTCAAAATCAAGCCTTCTCAACAGTTGGATGTTGTTCTTGGTCTTCTTCATGAAATCATCGTGAAGAAAGGGGCTTCTTCATACGCTGGCAACGGCTCTGTGAAAGCAGTTTTGGCTCCGTATTCTGACGTAGCTAAAAAATTGAACGTCGAGCCTGAATTGTTCGCGAAAGTAGCGGCTGATCTTTTGGCAAATAAAGGTCAATCACTAGTTGTTGCAGGTGGCATGGCGACTTTGACAGAAGATTCTAAAAATCTTCAAATCGCGGTGAACTTCCTGAACTCTGTTCTAGAGAACGAAGGTAAGACTGTTGATAAAGCGGGCAATCAAGCGACTAAATCTTCTTACGAAGATATGGCTCAGCTTGTGAAAGACATGGCTGATGGCAAAGTAACAACTTTGATCATCCATGGTGTGAACCCTGGCTTCGTATTGCCGGCTGAGTTTGGTTTCGGCGATGCAGTTAAAAAAGTTAAAATGGTTCTTTACACGGGCGACCGCGTTGATGAGACAGGCGCTCGCGCTGACTACATCATCCCAGACAATCATTTCCTAGAATCATGGAATGACATGGAAATCGCTCCAGGCGTCTTCACAGTCTGCCAACCAGCGATCCGTCCAATGTATGACACTCGTTCATTCCAATTGTCTTTGATGAACTGGGCCTTCATGGCGAAAGCCGGTCCACAACGTCTTCGTGATTACGAGACATTCTATGACTACTTGAGAGTTTACTGGAAAACAGACATCCATCCAAAAGTAGCTAAGGGCATGGCCTTCGAAGACTTCTGGCAAGAAGTTCTGCAAAAAGGTCACGCAGGCGAAATGGTGAAAGGTGCAGCAGCACGTTCATTTAAAGTAGATGCATTCACATCTATCAAGCCTGCAAAAGCTTCTGAAGGTTATGAACTTGTTCTTTACCCTACATCCCAAATGGGTGATGGATCTCTTGGTAACGTACCTTGGTTGTACGAAATTCCAGATCCAATCACTAAAGTGACTTGGGATAACTACGCTTCGATCTCTTTGGCGACTGCTGAAAAGCATCACTTGAAACAAGGTTCAGTGATCAGCTTGAAAGTGGGCGACAAAACGGTTGAGTTGCCAGTTTACGTTCAACCAGGCATGCACGACGATGTCGTTGCAGTTGCTGTAGGTTACGGCCGCACTAAAGCGGGTAAAGTAGGTAACGGTGTTGGTCAAAATACATTCGCATTGATGACTGTTTCTAAAGAAGGAAAAGTGACTGCGTCTGGTATGCCAGTGACATTCACAAAACTTTCTAAAACAATTCCGTTGGCGACAACTTCTGGAAACTTCACGATGGAAGGCCGTCAAATCGTAGCCTCTGCGTCTTTGAAGGATTATCAAAAATCTCCAAGAGCGGGCATTAAGAAGTATGAAGTTTGGTCGATCTGGTCAGGTCACCAATACTCTGGTCACAAATGGGGTATGGCTGTTGATCTTCACTCTTGCACAGGCTGTTCATCTTGCGTTGTAGCCTGCCAATCTGAAAACAACATCCCTGTTATTGGTAAGAAGTATGTTCTTGAAGGTCGTATCATGCACTGGATGCGTATCGACCGTTACTACACTGGCGATATCGCGAATGCAGAAGCTGTCTTCCAACCAGTTATGTGCCAACACTGTGACAATGCTCCTTGCGAAACTGTTTGTCCGGTTATTGCGACTTCTCACTCTGATGAGGGTCTGAATGACATGGTTTACAACCGTTGCGTAGGGACTCGTTACTGCGCGAATAACTGTCCTTATAAAGTACGTCGTTTCAACTGGTTCAACTACGCGAAGTTGATCGAGAAGCCAATGCACATGGCTTTGAATCCTTCAGTAGGCGTTCGTACTCGCGGTGTGATGGAGAAATGTACATTCTGTGTACAGCGTATCCACGACGCGAAGACATTGGCGCGCAATGAACAACGTCAAGTGAAAGATGGCGATGTGAAAACAGCCTGCCAAACTTCATGTCCTGCAAGCGCTATCGTGTTTGGTGATGTGAATGATCCAAACTCTGAAGTAGCTAAGATCTTCAAAACAGAAGAGCGCGGTTATGCATTGTTAGAAGAATGGCATGCAAAACCTTCAGTTCGTTATCTGTCTAAGATCCGTAACAACGATAAAGAAACTGTTGGTGGCCAAGAAGGTCACGGAACTGCGAAACAAGGTGAACACTCATGATTAAGCGCAATCCATTAGTCCTTGGAAATAAGACTTTGAAAGATGTTAGCGATGACATCTGCGCGCCATTGGAAAGATTCCCATCTAAAGGATGGGTTGGTCTTTTCCTTAGTGCGAAGACGTTGTTGTTATTTTATATCGTAATTCTTGGATGTGTCGTCGGCGTTGGTATCGGTTTGCTGGGTGTTACTCATCCGGTATTCTGGGGTACGATGATCGTTACATTCGTATTCTGGATCGGTATCGGTCACGCTGGTACCTTGATCTCTGCGGTTCTTTTCCTCTTCCGTCAGAAGTGGAGAACATCGGTCGCCAGAACTGCGGAAGCGATGACGGTCTTTGCCGTTATGACAGCGGGTCTTTTCCCACTTCTTCACACAGGTCGTCCTTGGCTTGATTACTGGTTGTTCCCGTATCCGAATCAACGTGGTCCATTGTGGGTGAATTTCCGTTCACCACTTCTTTGGGACGTGTTCGCGGTATCAACTTACGCGACTGTATCTATGGTATTCTGGTACATCGGTTTGGTTCCTGACTTTGCAACAATCAAAGACCGCGCGAAAAACAAACTTCGTCGTTCTTTGTACGGTGCTTTGTCATTGGGCTGGCGCGGTACTGCTAAGAACTGGTCGCACTACGAGATGGTGTACTTGATCCTTGCAGGTATTTCGACTCCGCTAGTTCTTTCAGTTCATACGATCGTATCATTCGACTTCGCGGTTTCTAACTTGCCAGGTTGGCATACAACGATCTTCCCTCCATACTTCGTTGCCGGTGCGATCTTCTCTGGTTTCGCGATGGTTGTGACGTTGATGACTTTGGTTCGTATCGGATTCAAAGAATTCCAAAACTACGTAACACTAGATCATATGGAAGTGATGAATAAGATCATCATGATGACTGGTATGATGGTTGGTTACGCATACGCTTCAGAATTCTTCATCGCATGGTACTCAGGCAACCCGTACGAGCGTTTCGTGTTCATCAACCGTGCGTTTGGTCCTTACTGGTGGTCATACTGGATCATGGTTTCTTGTAACGTTTTGATCCCACAAGTTTTCTGGTTCAAGAAAATGCGTCGTTCAATCCCTGTGATGTTCGTTGTTTCTATCTTTGTAAACATCGGTATGTGGTTCGAGCGTTTCGTTATCACGGTGACTTCATTGCACCGTGATTTCTTGCCGGCCAACTGGGGCATGTATCAATGGTCATGGTTCGATACTGGGGTTCTTGTTGGTTCCTTCGGTATGTTCCTGACTCTGTTCTTGTTGTATTTGCGCTTGTTCCCTGCGATTTCTATCGCGGAAGTGAAGCCCGTATTGCATGTAGGTTACGACGATAAAGGAGGGCACCACTAATGGCTTCTCAACAATATACTAAAGGTATTGCCGGTATCTGGGATGACGAAAGCAAAGTCGTGAAGGCTGCTTCAAAAACTCGTGAATCTGGCTTCACAAAGTTCGAAGCAATTTCTCCTTATCCTATCCACGGTATGGAAGAAGCTTGCGGTATCAAAAGATCATGGATTCCATGGGTTACTTTTGTTGCTGGCTGCGTAGGTTTGACTTGCGGTCTTCTTTTGACTTGGTGGACTTCAGCGGTGGACTGGGCTGTGAATATCGGTGGTAAACCGTTCTTCTCTCTTCCAGCGTTCATTCCAATTATGTTTGAGTTGACGATCCTTTTCGCGGCACTTTCATCTGTAGGCGCTTTGTTCTATGCAGTTAAAATTCCGCGTATCGATCCTCCTTCGATTGATCCTGATTTGAGTTCTCACAAATTTGCGATCTTCATTCCGTTCGGTGACACGGGATATGACGAATCGAAAATTGAGAAAATGTTCAAAGAGCTTGGCGCTCTTGAAGTTAAGAAGACGGAGTACTAAAAATGAGAAGCCTCGTGAATATCTCCATGGGTGTAGCGGCAGCAGGCTTGGCGGCGTTGGCGACAGTTAGCTTACTGACCAGTTGCGGCCCCCGCGGTAACAACCCGAACGTTGAAATTATTCAAGATATGATGGAATCTCCAGCGATTAAAGCGCAGGAGTACGATGAATCCTCTCCACACCACAGCGGAATGAGAGTTCCGCCTGAGCACACAGTTCCTGTAGGTTTCGAAGCTTACAGATATGCGACTGATCCAGAAGGTGCGGCGAAGAATTTGAAAAACCCTTACGCGGGTAAGATGGATCCAGAAACTTTGCTAGTGGGCCAAAAATACTTTGAGACAAATTGTGCAGTTTGCCACGGTTTCAAAGGTGAAGGCGGCGAAGCTGCGAAGTCAGTTGTATCTGGTAAAATGGCTTTGAAACCACCTTCTTTGTTATCTGATAAGGTAAAAGGTTGGCCAGATGGTCACGTTTTCCACGTGATCACGATGGGACAAGGTGTGATGGGTCCTTACGCATCTCACGTTCCACAACAATATCGTTGGCAAGTTGTTAACTACATTCGCTTCCTTGAGAAGCGTGATGGAAAATAGGAATTGGTATGGCTGATCACAATCATCACGACCTACATGTCTCTAAATTTGAAGCACCTGCGAAGCTAAAAACATTGAGCTTCGCACTTATTGCGATCGGTCTTTTGACCTTCGTAATCGGTTTGATGAAGAATCCAGATCGTCTTTGGACTTCTTATTTGGTGTCTTTCTTCTTCTTCTCTTGCTTGGGCCTCAGCGGTCTTTTCTGGGTAGCAATCAACAGTGCTGCGAAAGCAGGTTGGTCTGTTTCTATCCGCCGTTTCGCTGAAGCGACAACAGCATTCATCCCTTGGATCTTCGTAGGTGGCTTGGTTCTGCTTATTGGATTCAAAAAGCTTTACATCTGGGCAGACCCTGCAGTTATTGCGGCAAATCCAGTTGTAGCCGCTAAAACTGGTTATTTGAACGCAGGTTTCTTCGTTGTTCGTTTGCTTGTTTTCGTTGTGGGTTGCATGTTGTTCCGTTGGGCTATCGTTGGTAACTCTTTGAAACAAGATAAAACTGGCGATCCCGAATTGACGAATAAAATGGTAGGACCAGCAGTTGGTTTCATCATCTTCTTCGCGTTGATGTTCTCTTTCTTCAGCGTGGATTTGATCATGTCATTGCTTCCAACATGGTATTCGACAATCTTCGGTATTTATACATTTGCAGGTTTGTTCCAGGCGGGGCTTGCATTCCTTGCTATTGTGATCGTCTTGATGAGACGTTCTGGCTTGGTAAAAGGCTACGTAACTGTTGAGCATCAACATGATGTCGTGAAGTACCTAAAAGGTATGACAGTATTTTGGGCGTACATCGCGTTCTCTCAGTTTATGCTTCAATGGTATGCGAACTTGCCAGAAGAAACTGAATTCTACATCATGAGATCTATCGGCGGTTGGTTGTCTATTTCAACTGTCTTGCTAGTATTCCGCTTCATCGTTCCTTTCTTGGCATTGCTTCCTCGCGCAGCAAAACGCTCTGACAGCAACGTTATCGCGGTTTCTGTTCTAGTATTGGCTATGCAATACTTGGACATCTACTGGTTAGTATATCCAAACTTCTTCGACGGCCAGATCACATTCGGCTTCTGGGAAATCGGCATCTTCGCTGGCTTTGCAGGTCTGTTCATGCTTTGCCTATTCTCTTTCTGGAGCAAAAACAGCTTGGTTCCAACAAAAGACCCACGCATGCACGAAGCTCTAAACCACCACGTCACATACTAAAGGTACATACTAAAGGTACGCCGTACCTTTCTGCGATGCTGGGCATAAAAAAAGCCACCCAACCGGGTGGCTTTTTTATTTTACGCTTCTTCTTGTCGAAAGTTTTCAACAGTCAAAACCTCTGCACCTCAAATGACATCATGCATCTCAAAAAGGTACGGCGTACCTTTTGTTTTTTCGGAGGGGGGATTGATGCTGGTGTTGAAGGCCTGTGAACTATTTGTGGAGGGTTTATGGGTAGGGTTGTTTCTTTGGTGGTTGTTTTACTTTTTTCTTGTTCGGGAATGGCGGCTAGTTCGGAAAGAATTCAGAAATTGGTGGGGGAGTTTGAACACTTTCAAGTTTTGAAGATGTTAACTCGACAGGGGCCTCAACCGTTGCCGGATGACCCTGGCCATCCTTATCCAAATCCGCAACCACCATCGCAACATCAGCCTCCACCGCAAGAATGTCCTCCGTCGGGTGGGCCTGTTTCTAAAAGCTGTGTGGAGGCTGTCTGCAATCACTTGAGTCCGTTTGATTGCAACTCGCAAAGTGGTCTTGCTGATATCACACGAAATTGCCGCAATGTTAGTGGGGTTTGTGTGAACTCGATCTGCAATCGGGTGAGTCATTTCGATTGCGACGAAAAAAGTGAACTCTTCACTGTGACCAACATGTGTCGCGGAGTGGTCGACATGTCCTGTGTTGACTACATATGCTCGCGACTTTCCTATTTTGACTGCAACGAACTCGATAAGCTTCGCAAGATTGTAGATCAATGCCGTTAAGGCAAAAGAGGACACTAGGAATATTGTCGCAAGGTTGATGTCTTAGAATCCCTCCAATTCCTGCTATTTTGGTTCTTCGTTAGCCCTGTCGTCCAACTGGCCAGGGGCATTGTCCATATTCTTCAAAGATTTTTTGGCTTTGCCCTTAGCTTTTTTAAAGGACTTCTTTGCTGACTTTTTGGCCTTAGCAGTTTCCTCTTTGGCTCTTTCACCGGTTGCATTGGCCTCGGCTTTGACATCTTGGCTGGCTTTATCCAAAGAAGTCTTTGCATCTTTGCCGGATTCATCTGCCTTTTGAGAAGAGTCGTGAACACCTTGCTGCATTTTCGCTGAGCCCTCGTCGGCTTGTTTTTGAAGCTTATCCATATCGTATTGCGCAAGAGCGACGGAGCTGCAAATGAGCGTGGCGATAGTTAGAACGACTGCTTTCATTTAAATCTCCTTTACGAATATTCTTTGTCCTTTGATGGTGGACTTTGGGATAGCTAAGGTAAATCAGTAATTTGACAATGTTGTTTAAAGCTTTGTTTGCATGTGTCCACAGGCTTAACAGCAAGATGTAATCTGTTGGAGCTGACGGGTGGGCTCAGGTTTGCAATAGCTTAAAGGTAAGATGCAAGATTCATTTCGAGACATCATTTATCTCAGTCCGAGTCAGGAGCTGCCACACTATTTGACGCAGTTGCGTGGTGTGCGTTGGCGCTGGGCTCAGTCGACTGAAAAGCTAAAGCAAGTTCTAAATACTCAACAAGGAGAAACCTGCGTGATCGTACGCTCAGAATTTCTAAACATCCGCATTGTTCAAGCTTTCCTAAGCTGGGCCCAACTTAAGGGCAGAATGTCCTTCATCTTTATTGCGCAAACTATTGAAAACTCTGTTTATCAGTTGGGTTTTGGAAATTCCCGCGTGCTTTTCGTTCACGAATCAGAAGGTTCACGTATCACTGAATTGGTTCATCGCTGCTTGAGCGGTTTAGGGGTGAAAAGTCGCAAGGCCGAACGCCTGCCAGTTCAGTCTCCAATCATGTTAAAGAAGTCGATGATGGCCCTTCAATCTCCAACAGGTGTTGGGGTCCAGTTCCTGCGTGAAGGGGCGATGAAGGATTTCTCGCAAGGTGGAGCCCAAATCGAGATTTCCACGGCTTCGGTATCAGTTAAGGACTTTGTCAGCCTCATGTACCAAGACCAGCAAGGGAAGTGGGTGTCGATTGAGTCCCAAGTTCGCTGGATAGCATCATCAGTGGCTGGGAACCAGATTATTGGTGTGCAATTTCTTGCGGTGAATGCTTGACCCTCTGGCGGTGGCGGATTACTAATAATGTGATGCAAAATTTGCTTATTCTTTCATCATATTCGATTAACGTAATTCGCTTCAGCGATATCATCTACTCTGGTGAAGCCAGAGTGCAGAACAGCTAATGTCACAAGTTACAATTATTTTGCCTGATAACTCTACGAAGGTGTTCGACCACGAACCAACGGCGCTAGAAGTGGCGCAGTCTATTGGTCCTCGTTTGGCCAAAGAAACGTTGGGAGCGAAACTCAACGGTTCAGAAGAAATTTCTGACCTTCGCACAAAACTTAAAGATCAAACTAAAGTAGCCTTGATTACTACGAAATCGCCAGAAGCGGTGGATGTGATCCGTCACTCTGCAGCCCATATCATGGCGCAAGCGATTCAAGATATTTGGCCTGAAGTTAAAGTTACGATCGGTCCTGTGATCGAAAACGGCTTCTATTACGATTTTGATTCTCCGTTTGCATTTACCGAAGAACACTTTGCTCAAATCGAAAAGAAAATGGGCGAGATCGTTTCTCAAGACCTGCCAATTCATCGTGAAGACTGGCCTATCGCAAAAGCTATCGAAACATTCCAAGGAATGAAAGAGCGCTTTAAGGTAGAGCTTATCGAAGATCTTGCAAAACGTGGCGAAACAAATGTCGGTATCTACTACAATGGTACAAGCTGGTTTGATCTTTGCCGTGGACCTCACGTCCAGTCCACAGGACAAATCAAAGCGTTCAAACTTTTGAGCGTGGCGGGTGCCTACTGGAGAGGCGACGAGAAAAACGCGCAACTTCAACGTGTCTATGCAACAGCCTTCGGCGATAAAAAAGACCTCGATCTTTACCTGCACAATTTGGAAGAAGCGAAAAAACGCGATCACCGTAAGTTGGGTAAAGAGCTGGGCCTTTTCATGTTCCATGAGTTTGCTCCGGCTTCTCCGTTCTTCACGGGCAAGGGCACAGTTGTTTACAATCAACTGGTGAACTACATCCGCGAACTTTACATGGAATATGATTACCAAGAAGTGATCACTCCGCAGGTTTTCGATGTGGAGCTTTTCAAAACTTCTGGTCACTACAAAAACTACAAAGACAACATGTACTTCACGAAGCTGGATGAGCGTGACAACGCTTTGAAACCGATGAACTGTCCATGTCACTGTTTGATGTTCGCAGCGGAAAAGCACTCTTACCGTGAGCTTCCGTTAAGAATGGCTGACTTCGGTCGTTTGCATCGTTATGAAAAATCAGGTGCCATCCACGGGATTACTCGTGTGAGAACATTCTGCCAAGATGATGCTCACATCTTCTGCGCTTTGGATTCTTTGAAAGTTGAGATCTCAAGCTTCATTCAAATGTTGAACAAGATCTATCACACTTTGGGAATGCCAAACTACAAGATCTTGCTAGCGACTCGTCCAGAAAACCGCATGGGTTCTGACGAAGTTTGGGATCGTTCTGAAGGTGCTTTGGCGTCGGCTTTGACTGAGTTGAACATTCCATTCACATACTCTCCGGGGGAGGGGGCCTTCTATGGTCCTAAACTTGAGATGCATTTCGTGGATGCCTTGGGTCGCTCTTGGCAAACAGGTACGATCCAGGTGGACTTCAACCTTCCGGAAGCTTTCGATCTGAAATACACCGGCGAGGACAATAAAGAACATCGTCCAGTGATGCTTCACAGAGCTGTCTTGGGTTCTTTAGAGCGCTTTATTGGAGTTTACCTGGAACATACAGCGGGTCACTTACCACCATGGTTGTGCCCGACTCAGGTGGCGATCTTGAACGTCACGGACCGCGTGAACGTTTTCTGCGAAGAACTTATGAAATCTCTAAAAGATGCCAAAGTTCGCGTTGAATTTGACCGCCGAAGTGAGAAATTAAATTATAAAATTCGTGAAGCTCAACTTCAAAAAATCCCATACATGATTATCGTAGGGGATAAAGAAGCTGAGACAAAAACGGTTTCATTGCGTTTGAGAGACGGTTCAGAACACAAAGGTCTGACTGTGGATCAAGTGATGAATTTGATTACGACAGATATTAACACAAGAAGTCTGCAGAGCTCTCTTGCGAAGGCTGCAGCAACGAATGAATAAACCTACGGAGGTTTCCCATTAGCAAGTTTGAAGGTAATTTTAGAGGTGGTAACAGTGGCGGTCGTTTTGATCGTAACAAAAAAGACTCTAAAGATTCTTTGAGAGTGAATCGCGAGATTCGCGCCCAGCAAATCCGTGTCATCGACGACGAAGGCACAATGTTGGGAGTTATGACAGTCCCTGAGGCGTTACGTATTGCTGAAGATAGAGGCCTCGATCTTCTAGAGATTGCCCCGACAGCAACTCCTCCAACTTGTAAAATCATGGATTACGGCAAGTGGAAGTACGAGAAGAAAAAGCAAGCGACAGCCGCTCGTAAAAAGCAAACTGTTGTGACAATCAAAGAAGTGCAAATGCGTCCTCGTACGGATCAACATGACTTTGAAACAAAGATGAACCACGCTCGCCGCTTCCTTTTGGATGGCGACAAAGTAAAAGTGTCATTGCGTTTCATGGGTCGTGAGTTGGCCCATCAGGAACTAGGTATGGAAGTGATGCAAAAGGCGATCGCTTTCGTAAATGACCTAGCTTTGATCGAATCGAATCCAAAAATGGAAGGCAAACAGATGTTTTTGATGCTGGCTCCAGATCCAGTAAAAATCAAAGAGTATCAAAGAGCCCATCCCAACAAGTCGAAGCAGGACACTAAAGAACTTGCTGAACTTGAAGAAGTTGAAGAAGACGACGAAGAATAGAAACTTAAAAGGCAGCGGAAACGCTGCCTTTTTTTACCAAAGCGGTGTCTTGGGCTTGTGGCCTTTTAAAACCAGCTCGATATTTTCTAAACACAAATACCCCATGTCGTCACGAGTCTCTACCGTTGCACTAGCCATGTGCGGAGTTAAAAACACATTGTGATACTCAAGCAAACGTTTGTTGAAGTTGGGCTCTTCTTGAAAGACATCGAGACCGGCGGCAAACAGATGCTTTGACTCTAAAGCGCGAATCAACGCGTCCTCATCCACTAAAGTTCCACGAGCGACGTTCACAAGAACAGCTCCTGGCTTTAACTTTCCGAAAGCCTCATCATTCATAATATTTTTAGTTTCCGCAGATCCCGGTGCGTTCAAAGAAAGAATGTCACAGTGGGGGAGCATGTCGTGAAGGCTCTCAAAATACGTCGCATCTTTTTCTAAATCCGTCGTCAAACGTTGGCGATTGCAATACAAAATCTTCATGCCAAAACCACGAGCGCGATCTGCAACGGCGCGACCGATGCGGCCCATGCCGTAAATTCCTAAAGTCTTGCCGGTGACTCGCACGCCGAGCATTTCCGATTGACCGTAACTATGACCCCAACCTTGCTGCATGATCTCTAGATATTCACGACCGCGGCGGCAAGCATTCAGCATCAAAAGCATTGCAAGATCCGCAGTACAATCTGTCAAAACATCTGACGTATTTGTTAAATAAATACCGCGAGCTTTGGCGGCTTGAATATCAAGATTGTCAAAACCAACACTGCATGTGGAGATGATCTTCACGGTATCAGGTAGTTGCGCGATCGTTTCAGCGTTGATCTTTTGACGGTGTGAGACCATCAGAGCTGAAGCTTTTTTCGCGTTTGCGATTTTCAAAATCTCTTCTGTTGAGCATTCATGATCAGAAATCACAGCTGTGAATTTTTCTTGCGCTTTTTTTACGACGTGAGGTGGGGAAAGAAAAGTGATGAAGACTGAATTATTCATAGGAAATGCCTCTTAAGGTTAGTGTCTTCCCGTCAAAGTACCTGCGCAAGATTTTTTAGACTTTCATCCACTGAGAAATTGTGAGAAGGTCGCGCTATGACAAACTCGACAGCATGGATTGTATTAGTGATTGCGGGAATTTTGGAATTCGTATGGGCTACAGGCTTGAAGTATTCCGAAGGCTTTTCCAAATTGGTCCCATCGATTTTTACTTTGGTCACTATGGCCATCAGTTTTTATCTCTTGTCATTGGCGATGAAAGTTCTGCCGGTGGGCGTGTCGTATACAGTGTGGACGGGGATTGGTGCTCTAGGTGCAATCATCATTGGAGCCATCGTTTTTAAAGAGCCGCTGTCGCTCACCAAGGGAATTTGTCTGCTGATGATTCTTGGCGGAATACTGGGCTTAAAATTTCTGGAAAATTAAAAGCGCCAAGGTTATGGCGCTGGCAAAAGATTTGGATCTAATCTGTTCTGATAGAACTACTCGCAGTGTTCTTTCGCGAATTTTACCAGATCTGGTGAAGTTGATTTGATCGGATCCAAACCTCTTTCGTTAATCAATGTGTAAGCATAATCGTTGATGTAGGCGTTAAAGCGGGCCTCATAGTTAAGTCCATCACAAATACCCCAAAGACCGGTGTCATTACCAAAGTAAGTCTTCTGATGATGCCCGCGAATTTGAACTTCTCCGTCGCGTGGGGTTGTGCAGGTGTATTCACAAGACCAAATGCGTTTACCGCCCCACCAGTGATTGACGACGCCATTTTCCGCATATTGCTTTGAATATGGATCGACGTGGCAGTAGCACTGCGAAGCCTGCGCTACGGATAAGCCCAAAATAATGAGCCCCAGCCATAAGCTAAACACCGTGACAATAAACGACAGACCACGCATGGGCCACCTCGCATATAGTAAAGTTCAGGAAATAAGATCCGCTTTATTATCTACGAAAGCAAACGGTGAGCCATTTCCACACTTCAGGGCGGCGTTCTCCAATGTCAAAGTGGTTGCCATCAAATTCGACAAAATCGTGAGAGATTTGATGGCCCTTTAGTAATGCAGAAATCTGACGAGTTCCATACTGCAAATTAAAATTGTCTTTCGTGCCGACATCCAGATAGATGGCATTCAGTTTTTTCAAATGAACTGCGCGTTTCGCGAGAAAATGCAGAGGATCTTTCTCTAAAAACTCATTCCAGATCGCAGGAATTTTTTCACCTGTCTTTGTGTCCAGAGGATATTTGAAATCACCGTGTTCACCTTGAGCCGCGTAGCATGCTGACATGCCGAAGGCGTTTAAGAGCGAATGCCAGTTGCGATTTTTCATCAGGCGTCCATTGCGAAGTTCTTCCAAGGCGCGAAGGCCTGATTGGTATTTCTCCCAGAAGGGTAGAGCTTGATAGAGATCAGGAAGTAAACTGGCTTCAAAGAATGAGTCCGGTGCCACCGCTGCAACTACAGAAAAAATATCGGGATGCTTTGATGCCAAATGAAGGGCGCCATAGCCGCCACTAGAGCCGCCCATCACGCACCAGTCAGAAGATTTTTTTGAAACATCATAATGCTTTTTCAAAGCGGGAACGATTTCCTGAATGATGTAGTCTTCATAATTTCCCACTGCCGCGGAATTCAGAAACTGCGAGCCACCCCAAGTGCTCAAAGCATCCACGAAAACATAAAGAGCCTCTGGCGCTTCTCCGCGAGCGCAAGCTTGATCGATACCTTGAACCGCGTTTTGCTCATTGAATTTGCCATTAAAATAAAATGGCGCGTTGCCGCTGAAGCCTCCTAAGACAAAAACAACCGGCCACGGTCCTTGAGACTTAGGAACCAACAAGGGATTGTAACGGACAAAGGGATCTTTTAGGGGATTGTTCCTTAAGGCGTCGCTAGTGATTTTTAAAGTTTCGATTTTGAAGTGAGTCACTTCAAAGGCCTGTAGATTTGAAAGCACTTCGTTATTCATCATGAAGTGATGATGACATTAGGTTTTGTTCAATTCAACTCGTGATGCTCTGCCAAGGCCTGTAGATTAAGGATTCTTTTTAGAGGTCGCATCCAAATGAATGATCTTTTCAAACTCTTTGCTGTAGGAATGCAAATCTGCCCGTTGAAAACCATTTTCTTTTAAGAATTCTATCAACATCGGATTTTTAAGATTGATCCCTTTGATGATGACAACTTTAACTTCGGGATGAGACAGCGCGAGTGCAGACGCTGACTTCAGAAAAGCTGTCATTGTTTTGACAAATAAAGTATTGATGCTGTTGGCGCGTTTGCCCAGGCCGACGCCTCCGTCTTTTTCGTAAGTGCGGATGTGTACCAGATCAAGGAAAAGATGGTCCTCCATAAGGGTGGTGCGCGTGATGAAATCGCCTTGGCCCGAAATTTCATAACGTTGAGATTCTCCGCCCAGTTTCTGCATCAGGTTTCTTTGAATTTCATAAGTGACAGGGTCATTCCAATAACGTTTCCACATTGCTGTGGGGACGCGGGGAATCGCCGTCATAAGATTCTGAAAGGAAGGCATCGCGGAAAGTTCCGAAAAATTGTAGAGGATATTGATCGCGTCCACATTGAAGAGGCTTTCACATTTCACCGGCGCTGAAACAGAGCTATCAGCCACAGCCGAAAATGGCAGCGCAGCTGTCAATGAAATGACGACTAGAAATGTTGAGATCGACTTAAGATCCATGCTTTTTTTAGAGAGCAAGCTCAGTGCCCAGTAAGATGTCTCAAAACAAAACGCAAGAGTGTCTCAAGGTGAGTTTCCTATTAAGTGCACTCGCCACCTCTATTTTCATCGCGAAAAATGCCGAAAATAAATTATCGAGGTTGTGATGAAGTTTTTGGGATTCCCGTATTTTCTTCCCGTATTGATTCTATCTGTTGCTATTTCTGCGGGAGCGACCGGACTTGGTCGAAAAATCAACGACGTCACGGTGCAGTCGAAAGCGGAGGCATCTTCTTCGCAAAAAATGAAAATCACTGCGAAAACTTCATCGTTAGGCGCGGCTTATTCAGTTCGCGAAATAACTACCAGCGCAAGAACTGTAAGAGAATTCGTCAATGCTGACGGAGTCGTTTTCGCTGTGGCATGGGTTGGCGAAGGCCGCCCTGACTTTACCGACGTTTTTGGCGACTACTACAGTAAATATAAAACAGCCTTGGCTCAGTCGCGTCTCACGCAACCTCGGGTTCGTAACCATCTTGCCATTAATACCTCAGACATCGTCGTTAAGAATTCAGCGATGGGTTCGATGATGAAAGGTTTTGCCTATATTCCTAACTTACTTCCTTCAGGCGTTGCGGCTGAGGATCTTAAATGAAACAAATCCTTCTCATCTTAGCTTTTTCATCTTTGCTGGTTTCATGTAGCGGCAGCGGTGGGTCGACCGCGATCCCTTTTGACGACGGAACTGCAGCCGCTGCTGCGACCATGTCGGGAAATAATGTCGTCCCATTGCAAATCGGAAGTTCGGGCACTCTGAATGTGCCGGTGGCCACTGTCACTGTGTGCAGTCTGGGAAACACTAGCCAATGCGTGACTATTCCCAATATTCTTATCGATACGGGCAGCAGTGGTCTTCGTGTTTTTAGTTCTTTCCTGACGGGCTTGTCTTTGACTCAAGTCACAGATGGATCCGGCAATAGCATTGCTCGTTGCGTGAACTTTGGCGATGGAACCAATCAGTGGGGCCCAGTCAAAAAGGCCACAGTCATTATTGGTGGTGAGACAGTTTCATCCGTCAATATTGAAGTCATCGATGCTTCATATAAGACAGTGCCCAGTCACTGTAATGGAGCTGAAAGCAGCCCTTCTGATTACAATGGCATCTTAGGTGTAGGAACGCGAGATCAAGATTGCGGAAGCAGTGCTGATTGCACGCAAGCTAATAATAACGGATGGTATTTCACTTGTACGTCTGGATCTTCAACTTGCACGGACACGGGGGCAGCTCTTAATCTTCAAGTTGAAAACCCAATTGCCTTGATGGATACGACAGCGAATGTGGATGGAATTGATGATAGCGGTGGTTCTTCGATCATCTTGCCATCGATTCCCGATAGCGGTGTTTTGTCGGCATCGGGTTATTTAGTTTTTGGTATTGGAACTCGCTCCAACAATACTCCTTCAAATTCTGCGAAAGTTTTGACGACGAATTCAGAGGGATATTTCTACACCACCTACGATGGCACCAGCTTTATTCCGTCCTTGCTGGACAGCGGATCGAATGCCTTTTTCTTTCCGGCAACATCGAGCTCTCCAAACACTTGCAGCGGTGGTTGGTACTGCCCGGATTCGACTGTAACCTTGAATGCAACTCACAAGGCCTACACGGGGGGGGCTTCTTATAGCACCTCTTTTGATGTCATAGATATGAGACGAGCTTTTGTAAGCAACAACAGCGCATATCCATCGGACGGCGCCGAAGAGGATTCTATGTTTATCTGGGGGCTGCCTTATTTCTATGGCCGTCAGGTCTACACCTCGATTTACGGAAAAACCGTGACCATCAACGGAACCACCTATACGACAAGTCCTGTGGTTGCGTACTAAATGCATGAAATTACGTGCTTTTTTGTTATATCCACGGGTTTGGTCTAAGAAATAGGCTAAGCCCTTAAAAAGCTTGATTTTCCCGTCACTTCCACCTAAAACAGTGAGTCCATAATTATAACTGTCTAAGGCATGACTAAGAGCTGTCCTATCCAGGAGAGACGCCTTATCGGTAGAAGGTAAGTATTATGAAAATGCGCACACACTCTGGCGCTAAAAAACGCATGAAAGTTCTTTCAAGCGGTAAAATCAAAAAGAAAAGCACTCGCATGCGTCACTTGAACTCACACATGAGCTCAAAAACTAAAAGACAACTAGGTAAGACATCATACGTTGAAGATGCAAACATGCTTCAAGCTCGCCGTTGCTTGGTATTCTAAGCACTGGTCTGACGTAATTAACTCTCTTAATTTATAGATATTGTCTGAGGTAGAAAATGGCTCGTGTAAAAAGTGGTAAAACAAATCGTGCTCGTCACAAAAAAGTTCTAAAAAGATCAAAAGGTTATTATGCAGCGGGTTCTCGCTCATACATCCACGCAGTTGAGAAAAATGACCGTGGTATGGCTTTCGCTTACCGTGATCGTAAAGCTAAAAAACGTTCGTTCCGCACTTTGTGGAATCAACGTATCAATGCAGCTGCTCGTTTGAACGGCACTACATACTCTCGTTTGATTGGTGGTTTGATCAAAGCTGGTATCCAAGTTGACAGAAAAGTTTTGGCTGACTTGGCTATCACTGATGCAGCGGGCTTCACAGCTCTTTGCAAACACGCTTTGGCGTAGGTCTACACTTCAACTTTGTTGTCGTGTTTACACTTCAACGTTGTTGAAGTAAGGGTGCCAAGGTTATGAAAGAGTCCAATCAACAGTTTGAACAAAGAAAGCGCGATCATATCAGAATCGCGCTGGACCCAAGGACACAAGCCGAGGGACAAAACGGGTTGGGCTCTGTAGAGTTAATCCATGAGGCTTTGCCTGATTTGGATTTTAAAGAGGTCGACATTTCGACCTCTTTCTTTTTTTCTGGCGCATCTTCACTTCAGAAGGATGCGATTTCTTTAAAGCTTTCCTCTCCGATTTTTATCTCATCAATGACTGCGGGACATGAAAATGGCCGTCAGATCAACGAGGCTTTGGCGTGTCTTAGTGATCGCCGTCAAATTTTAATGGGTGTTGGATCGCAACGTCGTGAATTGGATGATTCCAATGCAGCCGAAGAGTGGGCTCAGGTGCGCAGAGTTGCACCTAAGGCACGTCTTTTGGGAAATATTGGAATCACTCAGTTGATTAAGACGCCGATTGATAAGATTCAAAAGTTGATTGATGCCACAGAAGCCGTCGCGCTTTTCGTGCATTTAAATCCACTTCAAGAGGTTTTGCAGCCTGAGGGGACACCTTCTTTTAAAAACGGCCTAGAAGCTATTGAGAACTTAGTTCGTTTTTCCAGGGTCCCCATCATCGTCAAAGAGGTCGGCTGTGGTTTTTCCGTTGAAACTTTGAAACGGTTAGAGAACACCGGCGTTTTTGCGGTTGATGTTTCTGGGAAGGGTGGTACTCATTGGGGACGTGTCGAGGGTTACAGATCCTCTGAAAACGACATGCTTTACCAAGTGGCGCAGACTTTCCAAAATTGGGGTGTCAGCACCGTGCAAAGCATGCTGAATGCCACGGAAGCACGGATTTCTTATGAAGTATGGGCCTCTGGCGGAGTTCGAAATGGTCTTGAAGCGGCCAAATTGATCGCCTTGGGTGCGAAAAAAGTCGGAATTGCGAAGCCCTTCCTTGAAGCGGCTCTACAAGGCGATGCAGCACTAGAGGCATTGCTCAATAGACTTGAGACCGAACTTAAGATCACAATGTTCTGTACTGGTTCTCGAACGCTTCAGGATTTGCAAACGAAGAAGGTGATTCTATGAAAAAACAACTGCAAGATGTTTTTAAAGGTTTCTCCAAACTTTCCCGTGAAGAAAGATTGAAGGCTTTGCGCGAAGTGGGCGCTTTGCATGACTCTGATATCGAATATCTTTCTAAGGGTGGTCTTCGCGATACAACTCTTGGTGAAAAATTCATCGAAAACGTTATTGGTTATTTCCAAATGCCTTTGGGCGTTGCTACGAATTTCCGTATCGACGGCAAAGACTTTGTGATTCCTATGGCCGTAGAAGAAACCTCTATCGTGGCTGCGGTTTGCAAAAGTGCAAAATGGATTCGCGAATCAGGTTCTATCACAACAGAGGTTGTGGGTGCAGAAATCATCGGTCAAATTCAGTGCGCAAAAATCAAAGACTTCACGCATTTTGAAAAACAAATTTTATCTCAGAAAAACTACATGATCGAAATCTCGAACCGCGAAGTGGCTTTCGGCCTTGTTCGTCGCGGTGGCGGAGTTCGTGATATTCAAGTTCGTCGCGTACCTCGCGGTGACGGCAGTGACATGGCTGTGGTTCACGTTTTAATGGACCCTTGCGATGCCATGGGTGCCAACATCATGAATCAAGTGTGCGAATTCTTGAAAGAGCCGATCGAGCAATTTACTGGTGAAAAAGTAACGATGTGTATTCTTTCAAATCTTGTCGATACGAAAATCACAAGAGCTGTTGTGCACGTCAAAGACATCGATGCTGATTTGGCTGAAAAAATTGAAGAAGCTTCTTTATTCGCACAACAGGATCCTTACCGTGCAGCGACCAACAACAAAGGTGTACTGAATGGTATCGATCCGGTTCTAGTTGCGACAGGTAATGACTGGCGCGCCGTGGAGGCGGGCATTCATGCTTATGCTTGTCGTGATGGTCAGTATCGCTCGATCACTCGTTGGTACCGTGAAAACGGTGGTTTGACGGGTGTGTTTGAAGCTCCCCTAGTTGTGGGCACAGTCGGTGGTGTGACGACTCTTCACCCAACAGCGATGATGTGTATGAAAATGCTTGGCACTCAATCTGCGAATGAACTTTCTCGCGTGATTGCGGCTGTGGGCTTGGTACAAAATTTAGGTGCTCTGAAGGCCTTGACGACAGTTGGTATTATCGAAGGTCACATGAAGCTTCATACGAAAAACCTAGCGTTGGGTGCTGGTGCGGAAGAAAAAGAAATTCCAATGGTGCAAAAGAAACTAGAGGAAATTTTGGCGATTCGTAAGCGCATTTCATTAAGCAATGCCATCGACGTCCTCAAAGAACTTCGTGCTGGTCAGCCTGCGACGACGGCAACAACGACGACTCATCATCACTAGGAGTCGTCCTTGGCCATCGTCTTTTCAATTCCCGGCAAAACTTTTCTATTGGGCGAATACCTCGCTCTTCAAGGTGGGCCCACATTGCTGGGGCTGACACAGCCGTGTTTTGAATTGATTGTAAAGTCAGGGACGGGTGACCTGGGCACGATTCATCCGGACTCTCCAGCGGGGAAGTTTGTTTTCACTCACCAGGATTATTTCTCTAAATACGATTTTGAATTTAAAGATCCTTATCAAGGTCGTGGTGGGTTCGGCGCTTCAACCGCTCAGTTTTTAGGTGTGTATTCGTTATGGCTTTATAAAGAAGATGCTCAACGAGATATGGAAAAGCTTTTCGATATCAAACACATGCTTGAGACTTACAATTCGGTCGCGTGGAATGGCCAAGGTCTTCCTCCAAGTGGTGCAGACCTTGTGGGTCAGTTGAAAGGCTCTTTGACGTTCTTTGAAAAACGTCGTGGATATTTATCTGTGGCAAGTTGGCCGTTCACAGACTTGGAGTTTTATTTGATCCACACGGGCAATAAAGTTCAGACCCATGAGCATCTAAAAACTTTAGGCGAATTTGATTCATCAGGCCTTGAGAAAAGCTTCAATATGGCGAAGGAATCCTTTGAAACACATCAAAGCAGTTTGTTCGTCGATGCTGTAAATTTGTATGCAATGAATTTAAAAGCCTTAGACTTCACTTGTGAACCTACTTTGAAACTTTTAACGGACATTCGCTCTCTTGCTGGAGTGAAGGCGGCTAAAGGTTGTGGAGCCTTAGGGGCCGATGTTCTTTTCGTGCTGACAGCGAAAGATCAATCTTTGGAATTGAAAACATACTGTCAGAAACACGGTCTTGCGATCGTGGCTTCCCAAAGCCAAATCTCTGCGGGTTTGTCGGTGGGAGTGAAAGGTTAGTCATGGATTCAGTTTTAGTTTCTGCTCCTTCAAATATTGCATTGATCAAGTATATGGGAAAGATCGAAGGCACTGGCAATAAGCCAACGAATGGATCATTGTCATATACTCTTGAAAATTTGCGTACGTTTGTGCGTTTGACGATGATTGATGGTAACCAGGATCAATGGAGGGCCTTTGTACGTGAAGATCTTCAGCCCTTGGATTTATCTGAAAAAGGTCAGCACAGATTTTTGAAGCATCTTGCGAATCTAAAAACAAGATGGGGGATTGAAAAATCGTTCCTTGTCGAATCAGCGAATAATTTTCCGTCGGACTGCGGTCTTGCAAGTTCTGCTTCAAGTTTTGCTGCTTTGACTTTAGCTGCGGCAGAGATGTTTCAAAAAATAAATCCGCAGCCATGGGGCGCAGACAAGAAAACTTTGTCTGAACTTTCTCGTCAGGGTTCGGGATCCTCTTGCAGATCTTTGTTTTCGCCGTGGGCATTATGGCAGGCGGAATATGCAGAGCCAATGGGACTTGAAATCACTCATATGCATCACATTGTAGTGGTTGTGGAGGATTCTAAGAAGGAAGTTTCTAGTTCTGACGCTCATAAACTTGTGACGACAAGCCCTCGTTTTGTCGGTCGTCCAGAGCGCGCCGAAATTCGCTTAAAAGATCTTGTGCACTCTTTGCGTTTTAATGATTGGCATATGGCTCGCCAAATTGTTTGGGACGAGTTCATTGATATGCATCGCTTGTTTGAGACGAGCACACCAGCGTTTACTTATATGACAGAGGGCTCGAAGAAAGTTTTAGAGGACTGTCAAAAACTCTGGAACCGCTGGCAAGACGGTCCTTTGGTAACAATGGATGCCGGCGCTAATGTGCACATGCTTTTCCGAAACGATCAGAAAAAATTCTTCGCTGAATACCGTGAGCATTTTGGGAAGGACTTTAAGGTCTTAGCCTTTGAAGGGGTTAAAGACGATGTCCACTAACTTTTCCTGCAAGTCATTTGGTAAATGCATTCTGGTCGGAGAACACTCCGTCTTGCGCGGAAAGCCTGCCTTGGTCGTGCCAATTCGTTCACGCAGCCTTGAGCTTGACTATCAAGCGGGATCTCAACCGCTCGAACTTTATTTGTCAGGCGATCATGGTCAAGAACTGCAACTTCTGGTTTGGGGAGTTCTTGAAAAAGCCTGCGAGATGCAGAAATTTTCTCGTAGCGAATTGAAGGGCAAGCTTACTATCGGTTCAACGATTCCTGTAGGTGCTGGAATGGGCGCTTCCGCAGCCCTGTGTGTGGCACTGACTCGTTGGTTGGGCTTCTTGGGTTATGTTCAGGAGACTGAATATTATGAATTTGCACGCAATCTAGAAAATCTTTTCCACGGTGAAAGCAGTGGTCTTGATATCGCTGTCGCGTTGTCAGGGTCAGGCCTCCGTTTTGTCCGAAATGGCGAGCGCCATACTTTGGAAATGAAGTGGAAGCCTCGTTGGTACATCTCTTACACCGGCAAACGTGGCGTGACAGTGGATGCGGTTAATAAAGTGAAGGACTTCATCGCTAAAGACCCAACTCGTGGTCACCGAATTGATGATGAAATGCACGAAGCGGTGGATCTTGCGCAGAAGGCTTTGCTTTGGGATTCACCCGAAGCTCAGGGACAGTTGATTGATGCTATTAATAAAGCAGGACAATGTTTTGAGCAGTGGGGCTTGAATGAAGGCGCGCCAGCTCGTCATATTCAATGGCTTCGTGATAACGGGGCTATAGCTGTGAAGCCAACGGGTTCCGGCGGCGGTGGCTATGTTTTATCTGTGTGGGTGAATGAACCGCCAGCTGAAGTTCTTAAAGAACTGATTCCTTGTTAGTCAATGAAACCCCTGAGAAGGGCTTTTAGAATAGATTTACAGTGGCGAAAAGAGCCACATTGGTTCGATCAGCTCTATAAGAAAACATTGTCATGGCGATGTTTTAAAGTTCTTGTTGCTAACTAATTTCGACCTATTTTCAATTTGTGATTCAAAATTTCTTAATGATTGGTTCGTAAGATTTTCGAATGGCTAAACGTATCGAGAAAAGTAAAACCCAAGATGTTGTAAGGGGCTTGGGCTTTACTTCTTTGAAAAAACACTACGAAATATTTCGGAGCGCCGAATGAACGTCTTGCTTGTAGAGGCGCCAAAGAGGAGGAAGGCTGGCGATGGCGATGGCAATCAAAGCAAGAACGCCTGTCACAAAAATCATCCATGGCGGCCAATTCGAAGAGTTCACCGCAGGCAATTGTGCTCCAGCAGTGGAGAGAATCACAGGGCTCATTACGAATTCGATGAGAGCCGCTAAGACAATCGAACTTAATCCCATCCAGAAACCTTCGACCAACAGAAGTTGGGTCAAGTCGCTGCGGGCATAACCTAAAGCGCGAAGTACCGCAAGCTCGAGGGAGCGCGCCTCAATTCTTGTGAAGAAAACAGCAAGAACCGTCAGTGTGCTTAGAACAAGTAGAGCTCCTACGATCAGGAACTGCAATTCTTTACTAGAGCCGGTAAGCTCTTCCAGATGTTTCTTTTCCTTATCAACAAAGACCAACTGCGATACGGTTCTTTGGTTAATCAGTGTTGCTAATGAAGATTCACCACCAGGTTTGATATTGATCAAAAAATAGCTCAGAACGTGGGGACCCCAGATGGTCTGATATCCGGGTGTTCCTATAACAGCTTGTTGGGCCGTTTCTAGATTTGTGTAAATCCCCTTATCCCAGATTTTGCCGGTGTGCTTAAGGATGCCTACGACTTTCAAATCCAAAGCGGCGCTCTCTTGAGTGGAGTCATGAATACGTGCATGCACGTAAAGACGATCGCCTAATTTAACATTTTCTTTTTCGGCGACATCAGAACCTATCATGACTTCTTTTAAAACAGTGGGGAAAAGACCCTCTTGAAGTTGCGGTGCTGTTGAGTTCGCCGGTTGCAGATTTAAGAAACTCGGTTCCGTTCCGATCAGTGTGAAGTCATGATAGCGACCGAACACTAAGATGGGAGCGATTTGCGAGATCACAAAAGATTCATGATAAGTAGATTGATCTTCAAACTGGATATCTTTTTTGGCTTTCAGTGTTTCGTACAGGTTTTGGGGAACGTACGCCGGGATGTCACCTTCGAAATTTAAAGCTCCAAGTAAGATATCAATGCCGCCAGATTTGGCGCCTACGATAGCGTCACTTTGTTCAGCCAAAGTATTAAAGCGTGAATGCGATAGAATTTCCAGCTTAAGTAAAATCGTTACTGCAGCAATGGCCAGCGCCAAAGCAATGACAGTGATTGAAGTTGCAAACAGATGGCGACGCAAATACAGAAACGAAAGCCGAAATGCGTTCATCGCAGCAACTCCTGAACAGGAAGGATTTCATCGAAGAATTTTTCAATGCGATGATCATGACTGACCATGACCAGGCTTTGATCTTTTAGATCGCCCCCAAGAAGGTTCATCACTTGGTCGGCATTTTTATCATCAAGGCTTGATGTGGGTTCATCGGCCAGAATCACCTCAGGCTTTTGCGCCAAAACTCGAGCTACGGCGACGCGCTGCTGCTCGCCCAAGCTTAATTGCTGTGTGCGGCGTGCGGCCTTATCGCCCAGGCCTACTTTCGTTAAAAGTTCTTGGGCTACAGGTTTGGAAGCTCCGCAAAGTTCTACATTTTCTTCGGCTGTAAGATAGCTGAGCAGATTCAGGTTTTGAAAAACCAGTCCCATTTTCTGTCGACGAAGATGAGAAATTTCCTTTTCTGAGAGGGAACTCAGGGCCTTTTGATCCCAGTGGATTTCCCCTGCACTTGGCGTGTACAAGCCTGCCAAGAGGTGCAGGAACGTTGTCTTTCCGGTGCCACTAGGGCCTTTGATAAGCAATCGCTTGCCGGGGAAGAGCCGGAAGTCTGAGACTTTAAAGAATGGTGTCTGAATGCCTTGAAGATGAAGTTCCATGCCCCCATGCTAAGCTCGCGATTTTAAAATTGCAAACTTCAATAACTGGGGTACGCTTTATCTCAGGTCCTCGAAAAACCTGGGAGTTTTGTTTTTGGAAATACTGGCAAGTAAGCCTCAATTTCAAATGAAGTGGTGCAAAGACGCAGACAGCCTTCGTGACGTGCTCAAGCTTCGCAAAATCTGCTTTCCCGCAATGAGAGAGTTTTTATCAAAGGCCGACATCACGGCCCGTCACCTGATTGTTCGAAATGAGCAGGGAATAGTAATCGGCGCTTATCGAGTGACTCTTTCCACTCAAGTCGATCGTTTTGAAACAGAAGACGATTTTCTTTTAGAGGATTTCAAAAAAAAGCCGGGAGTTAAAGCTGAGCTTGCTTGGGCTTGTGTACATCCAGATTACCGCGATGGCCGAGTGATCCATTTATTATGGCGAGGGCTCAGCGATTTCTTTAAAGAGCATAAAGTTCGCTATGTTTTCGGTCTTGCCAGCATCACGACACAAGGATCTGAAGAGGTTCTTGATATTATCGGCTTCTTAAAAAAACAGAACTACATCATCTCGCAAAATGCCATTCATGCAAGGAATGGCTATTTCTCTGAAAAGTCCTTAGTGCTAGAGCGACCAACATCTTCAATGCGAAAGCGTCTGCTTCCGGGGTTGCTTCGCGCTTATTTAATGGCCGGAGCTTTGGTTTGTTTGCAGCCTGTGTTTGATCCAGATCTGGACTGTTTCGACTTCATGACTGTTCTTGATGTGGACAGTGCAAGTCCCCTGTTAATGGCTCACTTCAATTTCAAATAGTACTCGCGGATTTTCGGTGGAAACTTTTCGATAGCATAACGCAACTGAGTGCGTGGCATTTTCGTTGCGTATTTGTCTAAGAACTTTTTTAACGTCGATTCATCGCGCTTGCCAATTTCACGAAGCATCCATCCGCAAGCTTTGTGAATCAAATCGTGCTCATCTTTCACAAGAATTTCGATAATTCGTAGACTGTCCTTAAAGTCTTTTTGACGAATAAAATAAAAGGTCGAAAGTATCGCAATTCGACGCTGCCACAGGTTCTTTGATTTCGCATATTTAAAAAGCAAACTGCGATCGCGCTCAAACAGGTAAGGCCCCGAGATATATGGAGCAGAGCTATCCACCAAATCCCAGTTGTTCACATTTTTAGAGTGTTTGATATAAAACTTAAAAATCTTTTCTTGAAGCTTGGCATCTTTCGCTTTGCGGAATTGTTCGACCAAAATGGCTAATGCGAGGGAACGTTCTTCATGAACTTTGGATTTCAAAAGCGTACTGATATCCGGTAGGGACAGATCCGAAAACTTTTTAGCAAGCACGCGCAATTGCGGTGTTGTCAGGCCATAGAAAATATCGCCTTCACCATATTCACCGGGGCCCGTTTTGAAAAAACGCTGAAGAGCCACAGCGCGGGCAGGGTCCTTTAGTTTTAAAACTTCTTTACGTACTTGCATCAGTTGATTGTTAATTTGAAAACTTCGTTTGTCATTTCCTAGTTTTGGGGCGACGTCCAGTGTTTTACAACAACGGCAAAGTTCTTCCATAGAGTTTCTGGAACGTTCTGCCTACCATCGGCTTCTAACGTGGATGCAGATCCCAAATTCTAAAGGATGGTTATAATGAAAAGACTTATGATGGCGGCATTGGTTGTGGTTTCAATGGCAGGCTCTATGGCGATGGCTTTCGAAGGGCCCGCTCAGTTGAATGACGACGGCAGTGTGACGCTGATTCCGATTCAAAGAAATTGCGGTACGACTCCTCAGCCTGCAAGTACAGATGTCATTCCTGAAGCTTGCAACAATGGCGACACGCCTCAATGTCCTCCATACATGAATCCGGTAGCAAAATATTGCTGGGGAGGATGGGGCGAGGGTTTCTATCGTTGTGGTTGGTCATGTCGTCCTGAAGGTGGTCGCGGTGGCGATCATGGCGGAGGCAATGGTGGATCCGGAGGATCAGGCGGTGGTAACGGCGGCGGTCGTCACTAGTTTATTTGGTTGAGTTTGCATAAGTGAAGAGGGCGATGGAAGCAGCCACTGTGGCATTCAAAGATTCAACTCCTTGAGTCGGAACTGAAAGTCTTTGGAGGCCCTTTGTGCCGCTGAAGCCGGGACCCTCTTCGCCTATAACAAGCTGCAAGTTTTTGGGCCATTTGAAGTTTGCGACATTTTCGCCCTTCATATCCAAGGCCCAAATCCTTTCATTGCCAGTCACGTAGTCAGTTAATTTGCCAATTTTGTACAAAGGTAATTTTAGCAAAGCACCCGCAGAAGCTTTGATCGCCTTCGGGTGATAAGGTGAACAGCTTTCATCAGTCAAAAGTAATTTGCTTACTTTAAATGCTAAAGCCGAACGAGCGAGGGCCCCTAAATTTCCAGGATCACCCAATGGGCAAATCAGTTCAAGACCTTCTGCCGTGTGACCTTCTGGCAAATTTTCGATAGCTTTGGGCTCAAGAACCAAGAGATTGTAGTGCGTGCCGACGACATCCAATTCATTAAATAGACCTTTAGGTAATTTGAAAACAGGAATACGACCAAATTTGGCGGCTGCAGAAGTAGGCGTCACAGAGCGAAGATCTTCGTGAATGATCTCGGCCTTTACCTTGAAGTTCGGATTTTTCAAGAATTCTTCAATCAGCTTTTCGCCCATCAAGATAAATTCATTGTGCTTCTTAATTCCACGGGAAGAGGAAAGATCACTCCATCTTTTAAAATGTTCATTTGTTTTTGAAGTGATCTCGTTCACGGGGCAAATCCTTAGTTGTTCTGTTCGCGTCTATAGAGTTTCAAATCGTAATATGAATCGTGAGCAGCTGCAATGCGAAGCTTTGTCCCCTCATAGTCGCGGAAGATCATAACTTTCACAGAATGTTGGCCGTCGAAGTTCAGCTCTCCAGAAAGAGAGTTTTCTTGCGGAGCCAACCAGCCGTCAACTTTGTGAGTGCGAATGGCGTTGCTTTGCATGTGAATGGAAGCAAGACCTCTGCCGTTGGCATCAAGTTCGATTTGGATGAACCAAATTGTGTTGTGATCGTAGGCAATCCATTCGCCAGGCAGATCTTCAATAATCAGGGGTTGAGTTGAAATGCTCACAGGCCACGGAGGAATCACCGGACCACCGGGATGAGTATGGCCAATGGATGCGATGGCTAAAATGAATAGACTTAGGAAAATCAGTAAGCATTTCATGCTTTCGTCTCCTCACGATTTTTAATTTGGACCTGTGTTTGCGCTGTCAGGTAGTAACCTTTACGGTCCCGCAGGATATATTTCGGGCTTTCAGAGTTCGGTTCCAGCAAAAGACGCAAGCGTTTGATGGAAACATAAATCAAGTTGTCATGGATATCAGGATCATAAGCTTGCTTCCAAATGATCTCGATCAAATCTTCTTTGCTAAAACGGGTCCCTGGATTTTTTAGGAATAAAATCGCAAGTTCGAGCAGAATGTGCTGATTGCGGAAATCCAGATAGCCTTTTTCTTTTTCGTGCAATTGGTTTTGAGCCTCATCCAAAACAAAATCAAACGAGTGGATCGCTTTTGCCGGAGTGAAAGTGCAGTATTGAGAAATTTCGCGATGCAACCGTGGATGACGAAGTTCATTTATACCGCGCATCGCAAGTTCAGCGTACATTTGATATAAATCCAAAGCGCCTTGTTCGCGATGAAGGTGAGCAATTTGCGCCAGGATCGATGGAATTGCCAGCTGATGGCCATGTTGACCGGCGCGCTCGTAGGCTTGCCAGATTAACTCTTGGGCGCGATCAAATTGACGACGACTGCTGTGTGCGTAAGAGCGGACTACCAGGGATGTGATCAGCAAATCATCTAAAGATAATTCCTTGATCATAATGTCGAGTTTGTCCAAGTACTCCAGTGCTTTTGGAATATTGTCTTGGCGTGCGTGCAGGGTCGCCGCTAAAGCAAAGCAGCGAGCAAGGCATTCCAAATTTTGGCTCAAAGTGCTTAGCGCCATAGCGTAGGAGAGAGTTTTTTCTGCATCCTCGTTGCGCTTTAAAATCTGGTAGTGAGCAATCAAGTGATGAGCCGAAGCCTTCAAAGAATTGTCCGAAGTGCTGTCATTAAACTGTTGAAGGGGAGTCATCCAAGTTTCGAAGTGGCACAAGGAATCAAGCTCAAAACAGCATTGCAGAAGGATACGCAAGGCCTCAAGCCAATCGGCGAATTGTCCCTGTGCCAGGGTTTCTTGCGCGGCTTTTTTCGCAGACAACGACGCCTCTACAAAGTCACCTTTGTGATACTCAAGCTTCGCAATTTTAAGTTGAGAATTGTCTGTTTTCGCCATGTGAGGGGGCAGAGATAATCCTGGCCCCGAAGGGTGTCAAATCTTAAAAAGGCTTACAAGAAATATTACCTGTAGGCAGACCAACGGCGTTTTTCATCCCCAGAAAGTTCGTCCATCAAAAGCTCTTCGCCTTCGTCATCTTCTGGCAATGGCATGTGCTTAATTTTTTCATAAACAACTAAGCGACGCTCGTGAGGGGTCTGTGGCAAAGTGTAAGGAACGTTTTGTACGAGCTTGTAATACTCGCCCCAGTTCTTTTTCGCCATTTCGATCTCGGGATCAACCCCAGGACCCTTCATGAAATAAACCCGACCGCCAATATTTAGACAGCTAATCACATTGCCTAAAGTGTTTCCAATATCTTCCACCGCACGAGTGATGACGCCATTCACAGGGTAAACGAAGTGCTTATTGATATTGCGACCGATAATATCAAGGTTTTTGAGTTTCATTTCAGAGCGCACGTGTTTCAAAAACTCCACACGTCTTTGCACTCCCTCGCCCAATAAGATTTTCTCTTCAGGGAACATGATTTTCAGCGGAATGCCTGGGAATCCTGGGCCTGTGCCCACGTCGATCAAAGGAAATTTCAGTTCGGTGTGCTTCAAGATGATGATGCTATCGATGAAGTGCTTAATGGCAATATCACGAAGTTTTAGCAGGCGAGTGAAGTTCTCTTTTTCCTGATTCAGCATCAGCAAACGATAAAAGTGCGCAAGTTTTAAGCGTTGTTCATGGCTAACCATATCGAAGCCATGATTACGGAAGACATCTGCCAAGCGATCGTTGGCCTCATGAAGTTCATAGATAGTTTCAGGTTTTTTATGGCGTCCCTGATTAGAAGGTGCTTGGGCAGCTGATTTGCCGTCTTTTTTACGGGCTTCCTGCCTTGCTTTATAGGGACTGTAGTTATTTTGGTTCTTGTGCGCCATAGAGGGGGCGAAGATAGAGTTAAAGCCCTTAAAGCTCAAGCCTTTTTTGCGCTGTGTGAAAAAGCTCAAGTCCTTGAAAAGCCAGTCTTTTCAGGCCACTATGAACGCCTATGTCATTAACGAAACTAGATTCCATCAAAGAGAGCGCCCTGGCGGCTTTTAAAGCGGCTCCGGGCACCAAGGAACTTTACGATCTGAAAGTTCAATATCTTGGTAAAAGTGGTTCCCTGACAGAGATCATGAAAGAAATGGCTTCTTTGCCAAAAGAGGAAAAACCTCTGTTTGGTAAAAAGGTCAATGAAGTGAAGCAGGTTCTTGAAGCTGCCTATACCGAAGCTGAGGAGTCTCTGAAGAAATCAGAAATCTCTGCGAAAATGGCAGCGGAAGAGTTGGATATGACTTTGCCGGGCTTTGTTCGCAACAAAGGCTCGCAACATCCGGTGCACATGGTGATCGACGAGATCTTTGGAATCATGTCGCGCATTGGTTACAGCGTTCGCACGGGACCTGTGATCGAAAAAGATTACTACAACTTTGAAGCGTTGAATATTCCTGCGGATCACCCTGCGCGTGATATGCAAGATACTTTCTTCATCGATAAAACTCACGTCTTGAGAACTCACACATCGCCAATTCAAATTCACTCGTTGGAAACTGAAGAGTTGCCACTTCGTGTGATCGGCACGGGCCCAGTGTTCCGTTGTGACTCTGATATTTCTCACTTGCCGAACTTCCATCAGATTGAGGCTTTGTGCGTGGATGAGAAAATCTCGATGGCAGATTTAAAAGGCACCATCAGCTTCTTCGTGCGCGAGTACTTCGGACCTGGTTTGAAAACTCGTTTCCGCCCAAGCTTTTTCCCATTCACAGAACCTTCTGCGGAAGTGGATTGCTCTTGCCCAATTTGTAAAGGCAAGGGGTGCAGTCTGTGTAAACAGTCTGGTTGGATTGAAATCGGTGGTTGCGGTCTTGTGAATCCAAAGGTGTTCCAATCTGCTAAGATTGAGTATCCAAAATACCAAGGTTTCGCATTCGGATTTGGTGTCGAGCGTATGGCCATCATCAAGTACGGCATCGAAGACATCCGTTTGTTCCCTGAAAATGACGTTCGTTTCTTAAGGCAGTTCATCAAATGAAAATTAGCTTAAAGTGGCTTCAAGATTATGTAGATGTGAAAGAGTTCTTCACTAAGCCAGAAGAACTCGCGGAAGCTTTGACTCGAGCAGGTCTCGAGGTTGAAGAAATCACAAACCTAGCAAAAGATTTCAATCACGTTGTGGTTGGTCACATCTTAGAAAAAGATAAACATCCTAATGCAGACAAGCTGTCCTTGTGCCGGGTTTCTACAGGCGATGTTGTTCATCAAATCGTGTGTGGAGCACAAAACCACAAAGCGGGCGATAATGTGATCGTTGCTTTACCAGGAGCGGTTCTTCCAGGAAATTTCGCGATTAAAAAATCCGCGGTTCGTGGTGTGGATTCTGCAGGCATGCTTTGCTCTTTGAAAGAGTTGGGCTTGGCGAAAGAATCTGACGGTATCGAGATTCTGCCGAAGGAGGCTCCTGTGGGGAAACCTTACGCAGAGTATGCAGGCTATGACGATATCACTTTCGAATTGAAGGTGACTCCGAACCGTGCGGATTGCTTGAGTCACTTCGGTCTTGCCCGTGAAGTTGCAACTTTAACAGGCAAAGAGTTAAAGGCTCCTGAATCTGCACCAAAAACTTCAACGCAATCGACGAAATCTGCCATTGCCCTTGATGTGAAAGCTTTTGATTTGTGTCCTCGTTATACGGGCCGATTCATCAAAGGTGTGAAGGTAGGACCTTCTCCGGCTTGGTTGAAGAAACGTATCGAAAGCGTTGGACTTAATTCCATCAATAACATCGTCGATGTGACGAACTATGTGATGATGGAATTAGGACAGCCATTGCATGCCTTTGATGCGAATTTTATCGGCGGCAAAAAGATCGTTGTGGATCGTGCTGTTGCTGGTGAATCGTTCATTACTTTGGACGGCACTGAAATTAAATTGACTGGTGAAGAACTCACAATCCGTGATGCTTCTCATCCGGTTTGTTTGGCGGGTGTTGTCGGTGGCAAAAACTCGGGTGTGAGTGAAGCGACTGCTGATATCTTCCTAGAGAGCGCTTACTTTATTCCAATGAGTGCCCGTAAGACATCTCGTTCTCATGGTATCGATACTGATTCTGCTTACCGCTTCTCTCGCGGTGTAGATCCGGACGGAGCTTTGCGCGGTTTAAATCGTGCGACCGCTTTGATTTTGGAAGTGGCCGGTGGCGAGGCCTTCGGCGACCCTCATGACTTCTATCCAAACCCAGTGAAGAAAAATCCCGTGACGATCTCTGTGCAAACAGTCTCAGATCGCTTGGGTTATGAGGCTTTAGAGGACAAGTTCGTAGACTTCATGAAGCGTTTGGGCTGCCAAGTGACGGCAGTCAGCGGTTCTGGAGCAACTTATTCAATCCTTCCACCGACATTCCGCTTTGACCTTGAGCAAGACATGGACTTGGTTGAAGAGTATGCGCGTTTGAATGGATACGAACACATTCCAGAAACGTTGCCGACATTTGCGAAAGCTCCGTCAAATCACGACAAAGTTTTCATGCTGAATCGCTCGACAAGTGATGTGGTTCGTGCGGAAGGTTATCAGCAAGCGTTCAACTTTGCCTTTGTTGGTTCAAAAGCTGAAAAAGCCTTTACGGGTAACATCAGCACATTGAAAGCGGCGGGCTTTGCGATCAGCGAGAAAGAAATTCGCATCATGAATCCTCTGAACGAGGAAATGGACGTGATGAGATCGACTTTGAGTTTTGGTTTGTTCAAAAATCTGAATACCAACTTCCACTATGGCAATATGATGGGGCGTTTGTTTGAAATCGGTAGCACGTTCTCTGTAAAAGAAGACGGCGCTTACGGTGAAAGTGCTCACTTGGGTTTTGCATTGTGGGGTAAGAACGACAATCTCTGGAATAAGTCTTTGCACTATCCGATTGTGTTTGAACTTAAGGCAACGGTTGAAGCTCTTTTGAAAACGTTGAATATTTCTTCTTACACGTGGGTGACGCCGGCTGCAGGAGCTTCAGAAGTTCCTGCTTTCATGCACCAAGGTCAGTATGCTCAACTTTTGGTTGAAGGTAAGAAAGTAGGTTTCATCGGAACTCTTCATCCAGTTCTTTTGGATGACAATAAGATCCGTGTTCCTGCCGCGATCGGCGAGTTTGACTTGGATCAATTGTATAAAGGTCAACCTCGTCCGTACCGTATTCAAAGTGTTTCGAAATTCCCAGTGGTCGAGCGCGACTTTGCGTTTGTGATGCCGAAGACTTTGAAAGTCGGCGATGTTTTGAAAGACATCCGCAAGGCCGCTTCTGGTTTGTTATTGAATGTTGACGTGTTCGACTCTTATGAAGGCGATAAAATGGAAGCGGGGAAGAAGTCTGTTGCTATTCGTTTGTGGCTTCAGGATAAGAATGGCACGCTGCAAGAAAATCAAATCAACGAGGTGACTACGAAGGTCCTTGAGAGCTTGAAAAAGAATTTTGATCTTTCTGTGAGATAAATTCTTGATTGTATTAAGGAACTTGTTACGCTTGAAGAGTCGGCGGATGCCGGCAAAGCTGAAGTGCCGGTAGGCGCGCAAGCTGAAGCAACTTCCGCGAAAGCGGGAACCGCTAAAATTAATGGAGTGAAGGATCACTATGGCTGGCCAAAACTTAGGTAAATCAACTGTGACGAAGGCCGATATCGTCGAGAATGTGTATCAAAAAATCGGATTCTCGAAGAAAGAAGCATCTGAGTTGGTTGAACTCTGCTTCGATACCTTGAAGCATGTTTTGCAAAATGGTGAAAAGGTTAAGATTTCTGGTTTTGGTAACTTTGTCGTGCGTGGGAAGAACGAGCGTATCGGTCGCAACCCGCAAACCGGCGAACAAATCAAAATCTCAGCCCGTCGTGTTCTTACGTTCCGTCCGTCGCAAGTTTTAAAAGCGATGCTGAACGGTGAAGAGTACGCGCATCTCAAGGATGATGAAGATGACGACGATGATGACTACGGCGACGATGAATAATCCGCAGGTGGAAAACGACAGCATGGACGTGTCTGTCGTTGATGAACAAATGAGTTTCGATAACACGGAACTTGATTTGGGCGACCAACACCTTGAGTTTGTTGAGGATGCTGATGTAAATGCAGAATCTTTAACGACGGCACCGGTTTCTATTCCAGCAATGCTTTGTGATGACAAACTTCTGGAAGAGATCAATGCCATCCCAAATAAAATGGGATTCAAGATCGGGGACGTTGCTGAGATCCTAGGTATCAAGCAGTACGTGCTTCGTTACTGGGAGACAGAGTTCGACGTTCTTCGTCCTAAAAAAGCTTCGAACAACCAACGCATGTACACTCGTAAAGATGTTGAAAATGCATTGTTGATCAGAAAGCTTTTGCACCGAGATCGTTTTTCAATTGAAGGCGCAAGAAATGCGATGAAAGAATTGAAAGCTCACGTGCGCAAAGAAAAAGACATGAGCCAAGTTTTCACTAAGTTGGATCATGTCAACGGAGCTGTTGACGATCTTGTTGCTGACATCCGTCGCGTTCGTCAGATGTTTTTATAATTGAATTTAAATGACGTTTGAGTTGAAAAAGAAAGCCACCTTGGGGTGGCTTTCTTTTTTTAGACGTTTATTTTTCAGGATGTCCTTTATCCAACCATCTTTTAATGAACTCTTGCTGGTCTGCTGATAGAGGAACTGAATCCTCTGGTGGCGGCATGCGCTCATCATCAGTTCTTGAAACAATTCGATAAAGTTTACTATGGGCCGAGTCTGGTCCTAATAAATTCTTATGCGCAACCATCTTGTCGAAAGGGTACAACAAAATTTTTGAGGCATCCGGGTCACTGCTGTTGGAGTTGTGGCAATGAAGGCACTTCGGCTGCAAAATTTCTGTTGTTAAAGTTTGATAATTGAGAGGCATGGACAAGATCGGAAGATTTGCGGGTGGCGTAGAATTGTCAGCAGCACATGAAGGCAAATCCAGGACTTTGACAGAAGAGTTGATCGGAAATCCGTCAGCAATCCATTTTGCCAAGATGTCTTTTTGACAGTTGCTTAAAGGAGTATAGCCAGAGTCCGAAGGTGGCATGGCATTACTGGTGACCTCCTTCTGAACCTTCGTGATATTACGCTCTATATCCGCCGTTGTTCCAAGGTAGGGTTGATTAGTGCCGGAGTGGCATCGTGCGCATGCAAAAAGTACGGACTGTTGAACTGTCGTAGCGTCAACCATTTGTGTGTCGTTGAATGTTTGTTGCAAGCTTTTGGTTTGGCTGCCCTTGAGTTCATGATAACTGCAGGCACCCAGCAATATCGAACTAAAGATAATAATGAAGTAAAATCCACGCATAATTGCTCTCCACGGAAGTTGTTTGAGGCGCATGTTCTAAAGTCCATGCAGTTTCGATTTCAAAATGAGGTCGAGGAAAAAATTGTACACCTAAACCATAGTGATAAATTTGTGTCGCTGGATCTTCCAGAGTGCTGAGTTCTCCGTCGGCCAAACATAAACCTACGACTCCTTTATAGAGTTCGTATCCCAACTTTTGATAGGCGACGGCCGAGTGTTGAATTGTATGAGAGCTCTTTAGATGTTGCTCTTGCCAGTCGACTTCACTGAGTAAAAATAGTTTTTTTGTAAAGCCAAATAAGCCGTGCAATCCATAAATCTGACGAGAGAACTGATTGTTTTCTCCTCTCCAGGCGCTGAAGCCGGGCTTGAAGGTATCGGCGAAAACTTTTTCTACTCTAATAGAGACAGCGGTTTCATCTGAATCCGGGTGATCACTCGGAGCTTTGCTGTAAGAGGCCGTGGTAGTCCAATTTTCATCAGCGTATTGGAGTTCCGCGGCGTCTCGCTCGTCATAGGCTCCGAAGCCCAAGAACTCGCGCGTCGGTGAAATGTGTTCTGGGATATTTAAACCAAACTGAGGAATAAATCTTCCGACTCGTGCCGAGACATAGTCATTGATTTGATCCATGACGTAGTATCTTGTCGTTTCCGGAGTCCAAACACCTTCTTGGTCAAATTTTCCCGCAGCGATATTTAAGGTCCAATTTTTGAATTTGACTGCGGCTTCGATCAACCCTTGCATGTTGATCCATTCTCCGTCTTTGACCTTGTCGTTTTCGTAGTGATACTGAAGGCCGCGATAATCACCGCCGACTAGAAGCCAATCTTGCACCTTTTCCATAGGCAAGGCCCCATGTAGGAATTGAGCTTCTTTTTCACTGCCCCAGGTGCTGAGAACTTCAGATGAAAGACCTCGGCCATAAGGTGTCAGGACCCCACCTCCTGCGGGAGAAACGTGACAGGCCGTGCAGTTCACATAGCCATAGCGGATCATTTCAGGGAACGCATGAGCCGTGCACGTTCCCAAGAAGATTAGAAGTATTGCAATGAGTTTCATAACTATTCCGGTTTTAATTCAATCTTTAGAGTGACTTGAACTTCATCAGCAACGGTTAAGCCTGCGTAACTTGGGATTGAAATTCCGAAGTCACTGAGGTGCAATTTAAAATTGGCATCAACCTGTTTATTTGAACCTTCCGTTTCCATACTGACAATACCGGAAACTTTTTTGCTAACATTATGAAGATTCAGAGTGCCTTCGAATGGAACGTCAGAAACTTTGTTCAGGTTCTTCAAGCTTAAGTTATCAATAGAAAGTTCAGCGACGGGCGCCTTCTGAGTCTCTAGATATTTCTCTTTCATATGGCGATCACGCATGTCGATGCCAGTGGATAAATCATCCAACTTAAGTGTGAACTTACCAGTGACTTTGCCGTCGTTCAGATCAACGTTCCCATGGGGACCTTTTGCCTCGCCTTTAATGCGAATCATTGCAGGTCTGCCGATTGCTAAAAACTCTAGATGGCTTTTTTCATCTTGGGTGACAAGTTTTGTGCTTGCAAAAGCAAGCTGCGACAGTCCAACAAGAATAGTGATAACTGGAAAATAGATGCGTTTCATAATACCCCCTCAAGACGAAAAATAATGGGTGGATTTCGAGGGGGCTACTGTTATTTACTAAAAATATAAGGTTAAAATTAAATTTTATTAAATTTGGAACCAATCGAAATTCAAGCACGCAAGCTTCTCGTCAGGGGAGTTTGCGAGTCGATCCACGACATCTTTAAGAAGTTGCGAAAGCTTTTCCCGCACCCACTCGAAATCATCCTGCGAAAGGGAAATCACTCCTGAGTAATGCAGATTTTCGATGTTTTTTTTGCTCGAGGCTTCAATGGATTTTAAGCGCCATTGCGTATGATGATGTGTCACCAAAGGCGAGGACACCTCAAGATGCAGTGCCGGTTTTAGCACTTTATAATTGCCGCGCTCCATTTTTATAAGTCCTCTGGAAAGCAGAAACTCTAAGGTTGATTGCAGGGTGCCAGCCGGCAGCTGAAAGTAGCGTTGTAAATTATCTAATGATTGAAGAGCTGGATTGAGCAAAGCTATGTGGATCGCGGCAAAGTGCCAGCTGGAATAATAAGTGGCCTGGTCTTCAAGGGATAGCGTATCTGAAATATTCACACGCTTTTTAAGGACGCTATGTTCTTCGCGCTTTTGCGAAATCTGCTTTTGGAAAACTTTTTCAAGCCCTTTGGATCCGGCACGTTTGCGCATCACCAGTAAAAGAAGAAACTCGGATTCAGATTCAGTCAGTTGCATCCATCGTGCACAAGCTTCAGCTTGCTCGAGACTGAAGTGATGGGGACCCGCTAAAACATGTGTAATAAACGCTGTTTGGCAGCCAATGGCATCGGCAAGCTGTTTACGCAGTCCGCGGCCTTTGAGAGGGCCTCGGTTAATCCAACTGAGGATAAACTCTTTATAGTCTTTATATTCGAATATAGACAGGTGTGACATAGGATCTCCAAAATTTAATTTTATTAAATTTTCCCGTTGTTTTTTTAATTAAATATCCTTGCAAGTCAAGAGTGATGAAATTAAAACTCTGGCCAATGGGAGGCTCTAATGCCTAAAAGCACTCTTATCGCGGTTATCACATTGTTATCGTGTTTTGCCCAAGCACTGCCATTTCGAGAAGGTGGAGTCAGTGGCGGCGGAGGAAATGTTCTAAATCCTCAAAATCCCAAAATCATTTTAGATTCAGAAAAGGCCGAGCACATTGTCCGTGCTTCAAAACTGTATGCTCATATCTTCTTCGCGAATGCCGAAGAAGAATATTTGAAAGGGACGGCGCCAGCGGATGTCATGGCTGTCTATAAAAAGATTTTCGAGAACAACAACGTTACGGAAGTGCTGGATACAGTTCATCCTCACGTACGTGATTATGGACCTTGCTACGATTATTCATTGAACCCTGTAGATGCAAGTGTTGCAAGCCTTGAGCCGGATCGCTTCTGTGTGAGCTCTTATGCTCTTTCTCATAAGGTCCTGCCTGAATCATTGCCGATCCAGGCGGCGGCGTTGATGGCTCATGAATACACTGAGGTCATGGGCTTAGGGGAAACAGAAGCCGTGATTATTCAAAAACAAGCTTTAAATGATTTACAGCAACTAGCTCTACCTCCATTAGAGGTGGAAGGTTGTGAAAACAATAACGTTGAGGGAAAATAATATGCGTCAATTTTTAATCGCGTCTTTAGTAGCTATCTTGTTGCCAACTGTTGGTTTCGCTCAAGAAGTAGCGGGCTCTTTGAAAGACAATATGAAACAATTGGGATCTTTGTCGAAATTGATCAATGCGACAATTAGCGATTCCACGAAAAATCAAGATAATGCCAGTCGTGCAGCTCAAATGGTCGACTTGTTTAAAGTGGTGTACAATCAAGCAGCTGATGGAGTTGCAGATGTTCCTGCAGATCAACAGCAAGCGGCTCTGGCTGATTTTCAAAGTTTGATTCAGCAAGAGATTGATTTAACGACTCAATTGGCTCAAGACTTTGCGGCAAATGATAATAGTTCTGCAGCAGCTGTTTGGCAGAAAATTACTGATATCAGACACGAAGGTCACGACAAATACAATCCGTAGGCTTAACGGAAAGGGAGAGTGAGGTGTCCCTCAGTCTCCCTTTTTTTTAAAGTTCTTTGTGTGGGGCAAGAAGATCTTCCAAGAAAAAAGCCGAAAGCTCCGCACGACCCGCCAGCCCAGATTTTTCGTAAATGGTCGTTGCCTGCGCACGAATTGTTTTATCGGCAACACCGCGAATTTCAGCAACCTCTTTAGAACTCAAGCCTTTTAAAAATAGCAATGCGACTTCTTTTTCCGAAGGAGAAAAGTTCCATTTTTGAAATTGCTCATCAATGGCTTTGCTCAGACCTTCGATGAACAGTCTCGAATTCGCTTTCCAATAAGCGGCTTCTTCTCGAGATTTCTCTAGCTTCTCTTGTGTTTTCTTTAGGACAGACCCTGCTTGCATGGACTTACCAAGCAGCAAACCATAACCAATCACTGCCGCAAGTCCTGCGATTCCTTCTACGGCCATGTGGCTAAAGCTGGCTCCTTCTTTGGCATCTGAAAGAATGTCGAGAGCAATCAGAATAGCGATTGAAAGCAGGATCATAGAAAGGATCACTCTTTCCTTAGAAGAAAGATATTGGGAATCACTCGTCATGTGTGCTCGCTCCATCAAGAGGCTGAGTGGAAGGTGGGGCAGATGACCATGCTTCTGGATGGCGAATGCGTCCACCTAGGTTCGAGGTGTATCCTAAAGAGATCGTCGCGATGGCGCACAGAAGGACCAATGCTTTTGATGACAGTTTTTTGAATTTGCTTTGAGGATTTAAAATCAAAGTCAAAAAAGCTAAGCCACCCGCTATGCATGTCAGGACCAACGAAATCTCTGCGGATTCTTCGTGATCATGGATTGTAGATTTCATAATGCCCGGCACCTGTTTGACGATCTTTTCCGCGGGCTCGCCGGTTAAATATGCGGGCACGGCTGTTGCGGCTGTCAAGATTAGAACAATCAAGCAGAAACGTTCCAAGGTCTTGTCATTGCGACGGTACGAGAAAAGTAAAAAAAGCAGAGCCATAGGAAGTGTTAATAATGGGATGTGGTTCAAAATAAGATGGATATGTGCGAAGTTCATTGTGCCTCCTAAGCTCTAGAGTCGGACTTTTTTTGAAGAGAGGCAATAGGACAAAACACTGAATCGGGCGACGTGGACAAGACCTAGGACATTTGCCAGATTAAAAGTAGATACAGCCCATAATATCTGTAGATGGCGATGCGCCCAAAAATAACTTATTGTTGGCCCCTGTCGTATTTCAAATCTGCTCCAAAATGCAATGACGCCTTTGCAAATGTGATTGAATCGATTATTTCTTATATATGAAGTCTATGAAGCAAGCATCGATTCGATTTCTTTTTGTGCTTTTGCAGCTGTGTTTTGTAAGTGTCACCTATGGACAAAATAAAACTGTTAAGATCGTCACTTTTGATTTTTGTCCTTGGCAATGCATAAGGAAAAGCACCTCTAAAGATCCTGGAATTGCAATCGAGGTCGCAAAAATCATCTTTGAAAGTGAAGGCTATAAAATTGATTTCGTTGAGGCTCCTTATGCTCGAGCGATCAAAGGGGTCGAAGATGGAGAATACGACCTTCTTTTGAATTTAAATGCACTCACATCTTCCAAGGTTGCCTTGTCTGCCGAGCCCTCGGCGTATCTCGAAATGAATTTCTATACTTCAAAGAATGAGAAATGGACCTATAAGGGTGTGTCTTCGCTGAAGGACATCAAGGTTGTGTCGGTGCGGGGTTATAATTACTCTCCGCTCAGTGTTGCTTATCAAAATTATCTCATGGAAAACGAAAAATCGGGCCGAGTGGTCATCGTAAGTGGCGATAACGCTTCTGAAAGAGCACTTCAAATGGTTTTGAATAAGCGCGTGACCACTTTCAACGAAGACGCCTCGGTCTTTGAATATTTTGTTTTTAAGAACCATTTGTCGAAAGCATTTAAGATGGTGGGCACCTTAGGCGGAGGACCTCTTTACGTTGGCTTCTCTAAAAAAAGCAACAAGGTGGCTGTACTCAAAGAGGTCTTCGATCAAGGAATTCGTAAATTGCGCAAAAGTGGAAAATTGGCGGAAATCGTTTCGCGTTATGGAGTTTCGAACCGCATCGGTGAGAGGAAAACCATCAAGTCCAAGTGGGATTGAATCTTCGGTCGGATAAGTTAACTGTGCTTTTCTGAAAATCGGTGGCAGAAACTTATCAACCCCTTCAAGGAGATCAGTCATGCCTCTCAGTTCCTATTTAAAAGAAAAACGTCAGAAGAAGGCCATTTCTCAGAAAGAGGTTGCTGATCAGATTGGAAGAATCAGACATCAGTTTATTTCCAATATTGAAAGGGGAGCGAGTAAGCCACCCGTTGATATTTTAAAAAAAATGTGTGCGATTTACGAGATTGAAGAAGAAGAAATGAAGACTCAATTTGTAATAGATTCCGTTGCTATGGCACGCCAAGAAGCAGAAGAAAAGTGGAATCAAGCTTTTGCTCCAAAGGAAGCTTCGCGATCTGCTGAATCATGGCTAATGCTTTAGGCAGAATTTCTTGAGACACATTTTAAATAAGTAACGCAACAATGCTCGAAAGAACGATTAAATGATAGGGTCTCTAAATAATTAGAGGCGAAGGATCGACAATGTCGACAAGAAAAATTAGAGGGTCATTATGTCGTTAAAGAGTTTTCTCAAAGAAAGACGGCATGAATGTGCCATCACGCAAACAGAAGCCGCTGAAAGAATCGGTGATCTTAGCTGCCAGTTTATTTCCCAGATCGAATTGGGAAAGTCCAAGGCTCCCATCACAGTTCTTAAGGGAATGTGCAGAGTCTATAACATCAGTTCCGCAGAGATGTTAGAACAGTATGTGGAAGACATGGTTCTCAGCGCAAGGCTTGAGGCTGAAAGACTGTGGTATGCCTGTCCTTTAAAAAAAAGGTTGCAGAAAAAATCTGCAACCTTTTTCTATTTCTAAGTACAAACCTAAATTAGTAGCCAAAAGACTGCGCAGTCTGTTGGATCCAATCAAGGTATGAGATCACGTTTGTATAAACGATATCTTTGTTGCAGCCAAGACCGCTGCGGCTAGTAGCGCCCCAAAGAAGATATTGGTTACCAACTTGGATGTAAGCAGGTCCGCCAGAGTCGCCAGAGCAAGCTGCATGGCCGTGAGCCTCATCTAGGATAGTTTCTTTGTCGTTGTCGATTTCGGTTACTTGAACAGTCGTTGTTTTCAAAACAGCAGGGCCGTTCAATTGTTCTTTGATACATTGTTTTGCCGTTTTGGCATCATCTGTGTCGCAGAATACTTCGCCGTCATCCATCAACTTTTGAAGGTTTGGAGTATTCAATGGAACGCGAACAACTTTATCAGAGCTCACACCATAACCGGCAAGAACCACAGTCGCGCCAACTTTAATTTGACTCGCATCGTTCAACAAAGTCGCAGGAATGTAACCATCTGGAGTTGTGCCAGAGTACTTCATCAAGCCGATGTCATTCCCTGGTGTATTGCGATCGACCTTCGTAGACCATTGGTCGTTAGCTTTCAAAGCCACAACGGGTCTGACAAAAGGAGATTTCAAGAAAGCGGGGCCAGAATTCAAAAGAGTTTCCATATCTGGCGCAAAAACGATGTACACGCCATCAGCTTTCGAACCGATGCAGTGAGCTGCTGTTACAACCAAGTTGCCTGGTAAAAGCGAGCCCGAACAAATAAAACCTTCATTGTTATCGTAGATGCCTACGATGCTCTTAGAAAGTGGAGAGCTGTCTGGAACCAAAGTTCCACCGATAATATGGCTCTCGTGAGATGCCACCAAAGATGATGGTGTGTTAGAACCGCAGCCTGCGATAAGTGCTGCTGCAACCGCAATTAGAACTCCTGAAATCTTCAACGTCGTAATCCCCCATTTTGAAAAAATTTAGAAAGGTCTTTTATAGAAATTGCGCAGCAATGCAAGAAAATATTAACAAAGGGTAATGAAAAAATCAGACCCTGGATATCTTCCGGATTTTCTGGAAAGCCGAATAAGGCTAGTTTACGCTTCGGTGTTCAACTCTGGGAATGACTTCACCAAATCATCCAGGGCCTTCATTTGTTGCAAGAAAGGCTCAACCTTTGCCAATGGCAGGGCCGAAGGGCCGTCGCATTTAGCTTCATTTGGATTCGGATGGCTTTCAATGAAGAGACCCGCTAGGCCCACACCAAGACCTGCACGAGACAGCTCAGCGACCTGACCACGACGGCCCCCAGAAGCTGCCCCCATGGGATCGCGGAATTGCAAAGCATGGGTTGCATCCAGAATCACAGGGCTGCCTTTAGAAACCTTTTTCATGATATTGAAGCCCAGCATATCAACAACCAAATTATCGTAACCGAAGCTGGTACCACGATCACACAGGATGATTTTGTCGTTACCGCACTCTTCGATTTTTTCGACGATGTTGCCCATTTGGCTGGGGCTTAGGAATTGTGGCTTTTTAACGTTGATAACGTTGCCTGTGCGAGCCATGGCTTCCACTAGATCAGTTTGACGGGCTAAAAAAGCGGGAAGTTGAATCACATCGGCAACTTCAGCCACTGGTTTGGCTTGGAAAATTTCGTGGACATCGGTGATGACTTTAACGCCGAAAGTTTTCTTCAATTCCTCAAAAATTTTAAGACCTTTTTCCATGCCCGGACCGCGATAGGAATGGATCGAAGAACGATTGGCTTTATCGAAGGAAGACTTGAAAACGTAGGGAATCTTAAGTTTGTCAGTGACTTTCACGAAGTGCTCGCACACTTGCATGGCAAGGTCTCTGGATTCAAGAACGTTTAAGCCTGCAAACAAAACGAAGGGTTTGTCGTTTGCAACTTCAATGGAGCCAATTTTTACGATCTTATTTTTTTGCATAGGGCGCTAGCATAGCACCCTCGGGGTCTACAAATCAATTGCGCAGCCTGACTAGTCATCTAAGCGCGAGGATTCCTTGATCATCTCTAGGATAAAGGACTTGCCAGCCTCTGAGAGATGGGTAAAGCGCAACCCATAACGGATATAAATGTTGTTGGAACCAGGAAGTCTCACTTTCCGCGCAGAAACTATCAGCCCCTTGGCGTCAAACTTGCCATTCCCCATATTGTCAGCGAATTTCACCATCATAGATTCGTTTAAGTTCGCTTTTTCTTCGCGCACGATGAAGGCCATGCCGGATTTGGAAATGTCAGGGCAGAATGCCTGAAATCCCATTTGTTGCCCCATGATGACAAAGACTTTTCCGCACTCATAGCGCGGAAATTTTCTGCGCACATGAACATCAGGAAGATCTGCATTGGTGGCTTCTTTGAACTCTTTTAGAGACTTTGGTGAAAACTCGTCCCAGTCGATCAGACGTTGCCAGGGGCCTTGAGGGCTTTTGGCAATCAGACTCTGTTCGCTCAGTTTGTGTTGATGAATCATCGAAAGGACATCGAGATATTTTAATCTGCGACCTACTTGATCTTTTTCATACCAATAAACGGAAGTAAAAACAGGTTGCTCGATACGTAGACCATTCGGAATTGTGTTTTCAAAGACGTCGCCGGGAATAAGGCCCACGATAATTTGCGAGTCGTCATGATCGTATTCGGAAGTGGGGACATCGAAATTGGTTTCAATATCTGAAAAATCGGGATGTTGCATGAGCATCATCCACTCGCCAGTTTGTTGATTCAGAATCATATCGAAAAGATTGATCTTACCACTGCGAACTCCCTCCAGAATTTGCCGCTCTGAAAGAGGTCCGATCTTGCGTTTTCCCGAGGTGAGGTAATACTCAGCTGCCATGAAAACTCCTTATACCCAGCACGTCCCATATATCTTTTCGGCCAGTCGATAAATCGTCTTAAGTATGTTTCTGTTAGCGACATCTTTATGAGGTCTTTTAGGGTTAGAAACCGTCCTTTTTGAGCTGTTGGAACAGGTCGATCGAACTTAGGGGTGTAAGTGCGAAACATAATCTTTCCACAGCTATGATGGTCTCCATCAACATTCAATGTTTGTCTGACCTGAATGAGATCGGTTGTGCTAGCATAAATCATAAACGGAGTTGCCATGGCCCTTAGAAAAATTGCTCAAATAGTTCCTGCGGTTCGAGATGATATTGATGATCTGATCACTCGTCGAGCCCTACCAACTCAGCATATTAGCTTCTTGGATCCGTTTTTGTTTCTAAATCATCACGGTCCGCAAGTTTATCCTGCTCCAAATCACGGATTGCCATTTGGCCCTCATCCTCATCGCGGTTTTGAGACTGTGACCTTTATTCTGAAGGGTGATCTGATGCATTCAGATAGTGGCGGGCACGAGAGTGTTATCAAGGCAGGCGGAGTGCAATGGATGACAGCGGGGAAGGGACTTGTTCATGCGGAAGTTTCGTCACAAGAATTTCTGCAAAATGGTGGAGATCTTGAGATTCTTCAACTGTGGGTAAATTTGCCTGCGAAGTTGAAAATGACAAGGCCTGCTTACCGTGGCTTGCAGAAAGACGAAATTCCCACCTATAAATTCGACAACGACAAAATCAAAGTGCATCTTGCCGCCGGTGAGTTTAAAAATCACAAAGGCGTGTTTCAGCCCCTTACGGATATTTCATTGATGGTGATGGAATTTTCCGGAGGCGCTCATATAACTATAGATGTTCCTATGGACAGAACTATTTTCTTCTATGTAGTTCGAGGACATTTAAAAGTGAATGGAGCTAATGTCGGGGAGTTTCATCTTGCGAAGTTCGAGAACGAAGGTGATCAGCTTCACATTGAGACGTCCCAAGATGTGGTACTTTTGTTCGGTCATGCAAAGCCATTTAACGAGCCCATTGTCTCTCACGGTCCCTTTGTCATGAATACAAGAGAGGAAATTATGGAAGCCTTTCGTGATTATCAAGCCGGGAAATTCGAATAAACGCATTTTAAAAAATGTAATGTAACAGTCTTTTGTTTAACTTGATGTTGTTTATGCCTGAGTATAAAAAATATTAAGGGAGGCGCTATGGGACTGGCGAAGCTTTCTGATTTTCTCAAGCGGAAAAGAACGGATGCTAAATTAACACAAGGGCAAGTGGCAGAGATTCTAGGTTATACCTCGCCACAGTTTGTTTCGAATTGGGAGCGCGGTCTTGCGTATCCTCCCATCGAGACTTTGAAACGATTGGCAAAAATCTACGGCATTGATTTGAATGAAGTGTATGAGGCTTTTTTATCTGCTTCCGTCTCTGACATGGAACGCGATCTTAAAGAAAAATTCTTTTCTGAGAAAAAATCCCGTCGTTCTTCACGTTAAAAAATACTTTCGGCACGTTCTAGAATAAAAACCCCATAATTGTTTGTTTTCACAGTCTCTGAAAAGAGATTGAGGCTTTGCCATGCCATCAAGAAGACTCTTTCAATCACTCAAAAGATTGAAAGGAATTTTTATGGCAGCAGCGATCTCTTCAGGAGACACGGCGTGGTTGTTGGTGGCATCAGGTCTGGTTCTTTTAATGACACCGGGCTTGGCTCTTTTTTATGGGGGCATGGTTAGTAAGCGAAATTTGCTTTCAACCATGTTTCAAAGTTTTATTTCCATGGCAGTGATCAGTGTTTTGTGGGTTCTTGTAGGTTTCAGTCTTGCTTTCGGCGACAGTCTGGGAGTGATCGGGAGCCCGCTCACATATTTTGCTTTTCAAAATGTGTCCTATACTGCGAATCCAGCTTTCGCAGCGACAATTCCATTTGCTCTGTTTGCACTTTTTCAGATGAAGTTTGCAATTATCACCCCCGCTTTGATCACCGGTGCCTTTTCAGAGCGCATTCGCTTTAAAGCGTATTTATATTTTGCGATTTTCTTTAGTCTTTTCATCTACTGTCCTGTCGCCCATTGGACATGGCATCCCGACGGCTTTCTTAGAAAGTGGGGTGTATTAGATTTCGCGGGCGGGACCGTTGTGCACATCACGGCAGGCGTCGCTGCGCTCGCGGCTGCTATGATGTTAAAGAGAAAAGGTGAATCCCAACATAGCACCGGTCAGATCCCTTTGGTCTTAATGGGGACAGGACTTCTGTGGTTCGGTTGGTTTGGCTTTAACGGAGGATCATCATTGGCTGCAAATGCACAGGCCGTGCAAGCCTTCTTAACAACCAATACGGCTTCTGCAGCGGCGATGCTGACATGGGTCTTTATGGATTGGAAGTATCGAGGAAAACCGTCGGCCATGGGAGCCTGCATTGGCGCCGTTGTCGGTCTGGTCGCAATCACTCCGGCGGCTGGATATGTGTCTGTAATTTCAAGCCTGATCATTGGAGTGATTACACCGGTCATTAGTTACTATGTGGTTCGCTGGCGAACTCGGGCAAGTATCGACGACACATTGGATGTCTTTCCTTGCCACGGCGTTGGCGGTATGGTGGGAATGATTGCCACCGCGATCTTTGCGCAAGAAGGTGGGCTCATCACAGGTTCTTGGAAATTATTGGGATTACACGTGGCCGGGTTATTGATTGTGACAGTGTTTACGTTTGTGATGACTTGCGTGGGAATTTGGCTGATTCGCCTGATAACGGAGCCTGAAATCAGTCGAGAGGTGGGAAGTCTTGGATTAGACTTCCACCAGCTCGATGAAGGTGTTCCTTAGTGACGAGTAATTTCCGAGGAAGTTTCTTTAACAAGTTCATTCAGGCAATCCACAAAGAATTTGCAGATGATGAATAAATGAACCTGTTCATTTTGCTCAAGAGTAGGTTCGAGTTCTGGAGACATGAACAATTCCTCAAGCATGTAGTTCAAAATTTCAGGCTGACCTGATTTAGCTTCTTGTTCTTGAAGATTTGCGATCATATCGTCATTGATTGTAAGGTATTTTTCGAATTCTGCTTCTGCAGACTCAAAACGATTTACAACTTCGTCTTCAGTCATCGGTCGCAAAGATTTATATTTGTTTTCGAAAGCATGATTTAAAATCAACGCCATCATGAAACCCAGATCTTGAGCGCCTTCGCTCATGTCTTCAATAAACTCCATAAAGAAGTTCGCAAGATCAGGTTGGACGTCAAAAAGATGCTCCGAAGCCTTTTCTAATTCTGATTCTTCTGTGATGCCACAGATCTTGTCGATAGAGTCTTGGACAGTTTGAAAAGGGATTTTTTCCATGTATTCCTCGGAATTAGTGTTTAACATAGCAGACAAGAGAATACAGGGGAGTCCAACTCGATGCAATTTATTAACTTATTCATAATCTGTTTTATTTCAGTGATGGGAGTAACGTCAGCTCACGCGGGAGAGCCTGATTTGGACTTTTACACTCACAAAATTCAGCCGATTTTTGACAACCGCTGCCTGGCCTGTCACAGCTGCTTCAATGCTCCTTGCCAATTGAATTTGCAAAATTATGATGGATTCCTTCGCGGTGCCAATAAATTGAACGTCTATGATGGCACACGCACGAAGGCTGTTGAGCCAAGTCGGATTTGGGTCGATGCGAAAACCACGGCAGAGTGGCGTAAGAAAGCCTTCTTCACTGTGCACACATCTGAAAAGCCCGATGAGAATCTATTTTTTCGGATGATTAATTTGCGTGCAGATCGCTCAGATTTGTCCGTGACAAAACAAGTTCACGAGTCTGAAGTTTGTGCCGCAAATATGAAAGAATATGAGCTTTTACAAAAAGGCTCTCCAGAGCTGGGAATGCCTTATGGCCTGCCGCCCCTCACTCAAGATCAGTTGAAAACCTTGCAAGGGTGGATTGAAAAAGGGGCTCCGGGGCCAAGTCGGGAGGAACAAAGGAAGCACGATCAGGTTTCCACCACAACGGCGAAACAAATTCGCCAATGGGAGTCTTTTCTTAATCAAACAGACTTAAAGCAACAATTGATCAGTCGCTATCTCTATGAGCATTTGTTTTTAGCCCATATTTATTTTCCTCAAAATAAATCCGAATTTTTCCGCTTGGTGCGTTCGCGCGCAGCTTGTGAAAGTGGCGTGGACGAAATTGCCACACGTAGACCCAATGATGATCCGGGAACCAAAAAGTTTTTTTACTGTTTAAGTAAGTTCCCAGGTACGATGGTCATGAAAACCCACATTCCTTATGAGTGGAATGAGGCAAAGCTTGCTCGCTATAAAAAAGTATTTTCTGAAGGATCTTGGAAAGTTGAATCGTTGCCAAGTTATGCCCCTGGTGTGGCCGAAAATCCCTTTATCGCTTTCAAAGACATTCCGGTAAAGGCTCGTTATCAGTTTTTACTTGATGATGCTCAATACGAAGTGAGCACCTTCATCAAGGGCCCTGTGTGCAATGGAAGTATGGCGGTGAACTCGATCCAAGAACAGTTCTATGTGTTCTTCCTGCAACCACAGTCTGACAACATGGTGATCTCGCCAGAGTATGCAGAAAAAGCCAAAGACATGTTGGTTTTGCCGGGCATGTGGGGCAGTGATGTGGAGCTTTTAAAGACACCCTTGTTGATGAAAAAAATTGTCGATCATCGAGAAGCCTATCGTAAACTTCGTGTGCAAGAGCTATTAAAAATTCGTCCGAAAGGATATTCGCTCTCTGATATTTGGGATGGTGATGGAAAAAATCCGAACGCTCTTTTGACAGTATTCCGTCACGATCAAAATGCCGTGGTTTTAAAAGGTGCTGTGGGGGATTTGTCGAAGACAGCTTTCGTTTTGGATTATCCCCTGCTTGAAAGACTTGTTTATAACTTAGTTGTGAATTTTGACGTCTTTGGAAACGTGAGCCATCAGCTGATGACTCGTGTTTACATGGACATGATTCGCATGGAAGCAGAAGAGTTGTTCTTGATGTTCTTACCGCCGGAACAAAGAATCATTTATCGTCGGCAGTGGTACTCGGGATTACTTGCCGGCGCAAAGATGTCCTACATTTTTCCGACAGTGGGTTCCATCGAGCCAACGGCCGTTCGCTACACAGACTCTCAGAAGACCAAAAAACAATTTGTCGAAAAAGTTTTGTTCTATCGTTTCAATGAACAAGTTCGTGGTTCATTGGATTTACTAAATTGGAAAAATATCGAGCCACCTCGTCGTATGATGAAAAATATCGTGCTCGATCCCTACGATGCAGAGCTTCGCACGGTCGCTTCGATTCCAGCGGAATCAAAAACTCCCTTTGCGCGCTTTTTTCCAGACGTGGCCTATATAACGATTCAAAGTGCTAAGGGCGCCCGAGTTTACACTTTGATTCACAATAAAGAACACGAAAACATTTCTTGGATTACCGGAGAGTCCTTGCGCATGTCTCCGGAAGAGGACACCTTAACTTTCAAAGAAGGTTTTTGGGCTTCTTATCCGAATATGCTTTTCGTCGTGACAGACAACAGTTTGAAAGATTTCGTGCAGAAGATTGCAGCCATCAAGTCAGATAAAGACTACCAGGCGTTGGTGGATATTTACGGCGTTCGTCGTCAGAACAAGAACTTCTGGCAAAGCTACGATGCCTTAAATGCTTTTTATAAAGAACACGCGCCGGAAGATTTTGGATATCTTGATTTAACTCGTTACGATCTCTAGTAGAAAAAACCTTTGCCCTTGTCCCAATGAATTGTGAAAACAGAACAATTTGGGACAGGGATCGGTTCTTTGATCTCGGGTCTTAAGCGATGAATATAACGACGAATCATCAAGCCGTGAGTGCACAACCCCGCGACCGAGAAGTCATGTTTTTGACAAATCTCCAAAAGACCCTTTTCAAATCTTGCGATGGCTGCGAAAGCGGTCTCGCCATCTTTAAATGAAAAATCAAAATCTTCAGAACGGATGGATTGCCAGCGGGCCCAAGCTTCTTCGCCATGAAGGTGTAAGATCTCTTCATAGGTGAGACCTTCAATTTCACCAAGGCAAACCTCGCGAAAATTCGGTGATGTGTGAAGGGGGACTTGAATCTGAGAATTCGCAATACTTGCTGTTTCTTGGGCGCGCGATAAATCACTGGCAAAGAAAAGATCTACAGGATTTTCTTTAAAGAATGCTTGAAGAGTTTCGGCCTGTTTGCGACCTTCGTCATTTAACGGAATATCTGTGTGGCCTTGCAAACGACGACCAACATTCCAGTCTGTTTGTCCATGTCTAAAAAGATGAATGATTTTTGCCATGTTGGGCCTATTGAAGCACTTGCCTCTGAAGAGGGAAAGATAAAAAATCAGTCTATGGGAAAAATTCTTCGCGCATTCCGACAATCCTTCGAATCTTTACTGTCACTTCGTATGGCTTTACTGGTGGTGATTCCTCCGGTTTTTGCTGTCCTCGTGATTTTATTTTTATTTATCTATTTTTGGAGTGGATGGAGTCTAGGCCTCACTCATTTTTTCCAAGCGCTTGGTCCAATGAACTGGATGCAAAATGTAACGGGCATAAGCGAGCTTTCTAGCATCATTGCGATGATCGCCCTGGTTTTACTTTTTATCCCATTAGCCTATTTAGCAGCAGTGATTTTCACCTCTGTTTTTGTGATGCCCGTTGCATTGAAGTGGGTCGTAGACAAAGACTTTAAAGGTTTGGAAAAAAAACGTGGAGGTTCGACCCTAGGCAGTCTTTGGAATACTCTGGTGGCAACGGTGCTTTTCGTTGTTTTATTTTTTGTGACTTTGCCATTGTGGTTTTTGCCTGGATGTCAGCTTTTGATTCCGTTGTTGCTGACGGCGTGGCTCAATAAGCGCGTTTTCATGTACGATGTTTTGCAGGATTTTGCCTCTGCGGAAGAGCGAAAGTTGATCGAGAAAAATGAGTCCCACACCCTTTTTGGGATGGGGATGCTTTTGGGGCTCTTGTCCTATATACCTTTAGCAGTCTTTATTATTCCCGTGGTTTCGGCCCTGAGTTACTCCTACTATGCTTTAAACGAGCTTCAAGCCGTCAGAAAACCCTAAAATGGCCGGGCCCTTTTAGTACGCCTTTCTCCTTGCGCCTTGGTCGCGGCCTTTTTAGGGCTTCCTGGCAAATTGGGTGGATTTTGAGACGTGATTGCGGTATTTGTCTGTTATGGCTAAATGTGGGCATGAACGCAAAAATTTAGATCTCGATTCTTTAAACGAAAGAGTTCGCAAGGCTGGGATGAAGCTCACTCAGCAGCGTATGCAGATGTTGAAGGTTTTGATTCATCATCCTGAGCCTGTTTCTGCCGATGAAATCTTCAAAGAAGTGGGCAGCAAAAAAGATGGTATGGATTTGGTTACCATCTATCGCATTCTTAAAAAATTCGAAGAAGCAAATTTGGTGTCTCGTTTAGAGTTTGGTGATGGCGTTGCTCGCTTCGAGCTGACTCTGGAGTCTGGTCATCATCATCATCACGTGATATGTCGTCAGTGTCAGAGGGTCGAGCCTTTGCATTTGTGCGATCTTGATGCTCACACGAAAATTGTCGAAGCGATGGGATATAAGCAACTTTCCCACCGCTTGGACTTTTTTGGTTTGTGTTCTCAGTGTCAGTAGTCGTTTAGCGAATTCCTGCTGTTAAGTTCAAGTTTAAACCCATTCCGATTCCTGAATAAGGTGACACGTTCGCGTAAGGGTAGCCATTCGCGTACATCATTGAACTTAAACCATTCATTCCGCCATAGCCGTAACCACCAGTCAGATTTCCGTAGTTCATCCCTGAATTCATTCCCATGCCCATAGAACCCATTCCCAGGCCGCTCATTCCGTTCATTCCAGACATGCCATTCATTCCTGACATTCCGTTGCTATACATAGAAGCCATCATCATGGATTGATAGTAGCTGGCCATCATCGCTTGATTCATCTGGTTCATATACTGCTGTTGTTGCATTTGCTGCATCATCATCATGCTGTTCATGCCCATCTGCATGTTTATATTTCCGTTGTTGGCCATTTGATTGTTGTTAAGGCCTTGGAATGGAACACCGGCCTTTTTAGATGAAGAAGAAGAATCGTCATCATCTAAAGCAACATCATCAGTATCTTTCTTAGGCTTGCGGTGAGCTTTTTTTCTAGGTGCAGAATCAATGTCATCCATATCCAGAGCAAGCTTCTCTAGTTTTTTCTGATCGCCAGGAACCTTCACAGAACAATTGCATTCCGCAGAAGCTTCTGTTTTTCCATTTACGTCAACAGCATCACTGCTGTGCAAACCCACGCGAGCTTTTACAAGATCTTTGTCATCGACAGGAATCGCGATGATGAAGTCTTTCTTAAGCTTGTCGTCTTGGCTCAGCTCTTTCAGGCTCACACACGCGGTCGCCGTACTGCATTTCTCATCCTTATGTTTTTCCAAACAAGAAATGGCCTGTCCGTCTTTATCTAAGATCGAGAAAGAATAAAGAGCGTTCTCATCACCTTGAGGGTCGGCTTTGATTGCGATGTGTACTGCACATTCTTTTGGGATATTTCCAGACAAAACAGCTTTCTTAGCTGCTTTGTCGATAGTTCCAGAAAAATCATGAATCAAGCTTTTCGCTTCAGCAAGCGAGAACGAGTGAAGATCCAAAGGACGCACCACATGGAAGTTCGCATCGCTTCCTGGAGGCGGGCCTGGGAATTTATCTTTATCTGTGTCGGCGGCAAGGGCAGGCACGATGTGAAAGGTTTGAAGAACTAAAAAAACAGCGAGGCATTTTTTGGCGAAGTCCATGGGGTCTCTCTTTCAACCGAATAAAACCGGCAATCATTGTTCGAATTGAGATAAGAACAAGATTGATACCAAGGCTTCAGCGCAAAGCTTCCACATTCATCTGACCACATCGGCGGCAAGCCACTTGAACCGTTAATTGTGGAACCTTAGAATGTAAGGCGTATTTTGTTAGACGGGAGCAGTCTTTATACACATTAGGTAGGACTTAAAAACGAATTTATGGAGTTATTGTGGAAGTTTATATAAAGAGGATCTAAACCTTCTATATATAGATTAAATCTCAAGCTGGTTCTGCAAGCGAGGAACACGAATCACAAAGGTTGTATTCGCAGCATTGCGATCTAAAAGAAGTTCGCCACCATGACTTTTGAGAATGCCTGAGGAAATACTCAAACCTAAGCCAGTGCCCTTGCCAACTTCTTTGGTGGTAAAGAATGGCATCATGATTTTTTCGGAGGCTTCGGCGGGAATCCCTTTTCCCGAGTCGATGACTTTGATATTTACAAAGTGATCCTCAGCTTCAACATCCACGCGAATCCATTTTTCCTCAAGATCGGCAATCGCGTCGAACGAGTTATTAAGAAGATTCAATAAAACCTGCTCGATTTGGATCAGGCGACATTCGATTTCAATCTCTTCATCGATTTCACCCATTTGAATTTCCACTCCGTGATTGTAAAAGCGGGTGCGACAGAATTCGAGGGTCTCGGTGATAATGTCCTTCACTGGAACTAAATCAAAAGGGTCGCCACTGCCTTCGCGAGAGAAAGAACGTAAAGATTTAATGATGCGAGCAATCTTATCTGCCGTTCGACTGATACTTTCCGCTGCTTGTTTGATTTTCACGGGGTCCATGCGTTGGCTATCAACCATTTGGGTCAGCTGAAAGGCACGGGCCTGAATAACGGTGAGGGGATTGTTAATCTCGTGGGCGATGCCGCCAGACATTTCGCCTAACGCGGCCATCTTTGTACCTGCGATTAATTTTGCACGAGCTTCTTGGATTTGTCTTTCAGTTTGAATTTCTTCAGTTGAGTCCCAAGCGACACCGTACATTTTAGTTTCTAGCGGATCGGTAAAAAATCGTCCATAGCAGCGAATGTGATGAACTTCGCCGTTGTCCCAAGTCACTCGATACTGCATGTACACGTCTTGACGTTGCGAGATCGACTCGGCCATCTTTGATTTTACGAATTCGGAGTCTTCTTTAAAGATACGTTTGCGAAGCTCATCGATGACTACAATTCCGGGGTGAGGTTGAATGCCGTGAATTTGAAACATGCGCGAGTCCCAATGAGCTGAGCTTTCTTGGTAATTCCACTCCCATGTTCCCATGTGAGCTGCGCCCAAAGACATATTCAGTTTATCGATGGTTGTCTTTAATGTTTCTTCATAAGCTTTGCGTTCGCTGACATCTTTTGTGACACCGAGTAAGGAGCGAACCGCGCCATTTTCTTCGCGAGAAAATACTGTGATGCGATCATTGATCCAGTGATAGATGCCATTACGGTCTTTAAAACGATATTCTGCTTCATAGACGTCGCCATCTTTCATAAGCAGACATTTCTCAAGACCCTTTTGTAAAGCGGGAATGTCGTCAGGATGCATGGTCGTTGACCAATAATCGGGCCCCATACTGCGAATCTCTTCCAAAGAGTATCCGTAAAGAGCTTGCGTTCTCTCGTTCATCCACACCATGTTGTGCTCGACAATATCAAAGATATAAACGCTATTGGGAATAGCTTTATTGATCTTTTCTAAGAGATTACTTTGATCTTCGAGAGCTTTTGGATGAGTCATCGAAATCCAGTTTACGCCAGATTTCGAAGAAGGCAAAAGACCTTCTGCATTTCTTTTTCACTCGCAGAGAGGTCTTTATAATTACCTGGATCTTTGTCTGTGACTACGTTGCTTGATCTTGGCGTTCCATTCTGACAACACGGGCGCAACCTTGGCAAATTTCTGTGATGGGCCAAGCAAGCTCTTGTTTTTTTACGACAACTTTTGTCCCGCAATGTGGGCATGTCGTTTCGCCGGAAAGAACTTGCCCTTCTGATTTAAATCCACGGTATGCAAAGAAAAAACCTAGGAAGAAAAACAAAGGAACAAGCACAAAGTGAACAACTGGCAACAGAACTGATACCAGAGCAATACCCCAGAAGATGGCGAGCTTCTTTAAAGCTACACGAGTTCTTTGAGCTTGGTTAAAGATTTCGATGTAGACGAAGCCGGGTGAGCGTCTTTCATCGCTGACATTTGCGAGGATCGAGATTTTTGTGCCGTTTTCCATAAGGGCATCTTTCTCCTCTGAAATAGATCTGTCAAATCTATCTGAGGTGCAACATAAATTCTCGACAGAGGCCCGCAGGGTGAGTTAAGTGTCTAGATATTTAAAGCTTTTCCGCTAAAACGTTCAAGATGCGCTCGCAGGCTCTGCCGTCCCCAAAGGGATTTTTTGCCTGGGCCATACGGTGATAGATCTCTGGAGTATCTAAAATCTCTTCCGCAGTTTTCAGGAAAGCTTTTTCTTCAAGTGGAATTAGGCGAGATGTTCCTGCGGCGATAGCTTCAGGTCGCTCTGTCTTTTCGCGAGCCACAAGAATAGGTTTTCCTAAAGAGGGCGCTTCTTCTTGCACACCACCTGAATCTGTAATGATCAAGTGAGCTCTGTCCATCAGATAAACGAAAGGCACATAGTCCACGGGCTCGCATAACCAGATTTTGCTTTGCCCCGGTTTTGCTTGCAGATCTTTATCAATCCAACGTGCTTTATCACCAAAAACTTTTTCAGCAGAGGCACGAACCTGTGGATTCATATGAAGCGGTATCAAAATCTCGAGATCTTCGCGCAGTGAAAGGGCAATCAAGCCTTTCATTACCTCTTCCATAGGGGCACCAAAGGACTCGCGACGATGAACGGTGACAAGAACAAGTTTTCGATGGGGGGAAAGAAAGTTGTAGCGCTCTTTGAGCTGTTGATTGAGCTCTTCCGAAGCTAAACGATTCTTTACTTCAAATAGGGCATCAATGCCTGTGTTGCCGGTGACATAGATGTTGTCGCGATGAAAAGTTTCGCGGATGAGATTTTCTTTTGAGGTCTCTGTCGGAGCAAAATGAAATTTCGCGACAAGCCCTGTGGCTTTGCGATTGAACTCTTCAGGGAAAGGAGAATAGATGTCGCCCGAGCGCAAACCCGCTTCCACATGGATAACCGGGACGCGGTGATAGAATGCAATCAAACTCGCTTTAAAACAGCTGGTTGTGTCACCCTGTACGACAACACCATCTACCCTGTTGTTTAACAGGTACTCGTTAAGTCCCTTCATGACACCCATAGAGATGTCGACAAGAGATTGGCCTGGCCTCATAAGGTCTAAATCAAAATCGGGCGTAATCTCAAAAAAGTTCAGCAGAGGTTTAAGCATTTCACGATGTTGACCCGTCGATCCGACGATAACACGAAAGCGCGAATCCCTCTTTGCTAGTAGAATGAATGGAGCTAATTTAACTGCTTCAGGTCGAGTTCCAAAAACAACAAGAATGGTTTTCATGAAGTCGACATTAAGAGTTCCGTTTAATAAATGGCAACGACATTATACTTACAATAGTTTAACTCCTCTTCGCTGCATGCTTTCGCTAACGTCTAACTTCACTAAGAAGCGAGGACCCATGCGAAGAAGAAGGCTGCTGTTCAAAATTTTTTCCACGACAATGCTCATTGTTTTCTCGAGTATAAACTCTTTTGCTGATGAACAAGTGGGTACTTCAACATCTTCTCTTTTCAGCTCTGTGCAAAAGGGTTTTGAAGAGTTGTATTCAGAAAATAGTTACTACACTGAATACAATCTCGTAACGGATACACGCATTCGTTATTATCAGCCTCTTCTTGAAAGTCTTTATACAGGGATCGATGCCTTTGTTGGCGCGAACCTTCAGTATCAATCGCCTGGTGCTAAAGAGAAATATTTTGACGATAGCATCACTCCTTATGTTGGAGTTCGTGGAAGTCTTTTTAAAAGAATCTATTTGCAATTTCAGGCGGGCCTGCGTTCGATCATCAACGAAGACTATTCAGGTGAGCGCTCGCAGTGGGACCCTCGAGTAATATTAAGTGCGGGGGACTTTTGGCAATGGAGTCCACCACAGGTTTTTACGGAAGCCTACGGTGAGTCTACCTTTGTTCCGCGACTTGATTCAACACCGGTCTCAACATTGTGGGTGAAGCAAGGATATCGCTTTCAACCTCTTCTTCATTTGAACCTAGATCCATACGCTGAATTTTACACTCGCGACAGCCGCAGTGCAGATCTTGGTCCCTCAATGACCGAGGTTCGCTTGGGACTTCGCACGCAATGGGTGCAAGGTGGCTGGAATGTAGCAGCTCTGATGTATCATCCATTCGATCGTCACGATACTCACGGAGATATTGAAGGACTTTTAGTTGTCGGAGGGATTTTCTAATGGGAATGAGTTTTGGAAATGGCTTTGGATTCGAAACTCTGTTCGTCCTTTTCACCTGTGTTGTGATTATTGCGACGTCACTGTTCACTCTAGATGATCTCTTTATCGACTTTGTCGCTTTTGCAAAGAAGCTCAAGCCCCGAGTGATTAACGCTTCTGTTTTGGGAAGAATGAAGCGTACCCAGCAAAAACACATTGCGATCATGATCGCCAATTGGAAAGAGGCCGAAGTGCTAGGACCGATGATTCGCGGAAATATCCGGGGGGTCGACTATAACAACTATACTTTTTTTTTAGGGGTTTATCCAAACGACACGGCCACTTGGGAGGAGGCAAGTAGACTTGAAAAGCTTTATCCCGACAGAGTGGTCGTGATCGTAAACTCCCTGCCAGGACCAACATCGAAAGGTCAGATGCTGAATGAAATTGCCCGACAGATTATTGCTTCGGAAGAAGTGACGAAGAAGCACTTTGATTTATTCTTGCTGCAAGATTCGGAAGATGTTTTGCATCGGCATTCTTTAACTCTGATGAACTTTTATAGTCACGAAGCCGACTTCGTGCAAATTCCAGTTTTTTCTTTTGATGTGCCGAAGTTGTCATTGGTGGGCGGCGTTTACATTGATGAATTCAGTGAATCACACACAAAGGATCTTTTAGTACGTCAGGAACTAGGGGCAGCGATTCCATCTGCAGGAGTCGGGACATTAATGTCTCGAGATCTTGTTGTCGGAATGATGTTGCAGCAAGAAGGTCGTTTTCTAAAAGAGGATACTCTGACCGAGGATTACCACTTAGGAATCATGGCCAAACCAATGGGCTTTCGCAGTCAGTTTGCGTGTGTGCAGCTGGAGAATGAAACCGGCGTGATGGAGTTTATCGCGACTCGTGAATATTTTCCGTCTCATTTTATGGCCAGTATTCGTCAGAAAAGCCGATGGACTTTGGGAATTGCATATCAAGGAATGGAAAACATCCAGTGGAGTGGTTCATTGGTCGATCGTTATTTCTTGTTGCGTGATCGCAAAGGTCCTGCCAGCAGTGTTTTAATTGTGCTCGCAACATTGGTTTTATTGAGCTTTATTGGAATTGCTGCTTTTACGGGAAAAGTTCCGGAAGTTTTTCATTCCCGTTGGATTCAAGGATTGATTGCCTTTAACACTCTGGGCATGTGCGTTCGCTTGGGACAGCGAATGCGCGCAGTGAACCGTGTGAATGGATGGCGGCAGATGATGCTAGTTCCAATACGTTGGCCTCTAGCGAACGTTGTGAATGTGATGGCATCTTATCGTGCCTACA
>NZ_DASVLT010000027.1:0-36431 GCF_036384735.1 Bdellovibrio sp.
TGCAATTCATTATAAAAGTGATGTCTGACGAGGGCTTGCCTGATTCTCAAGTCATTTGTCAGTACAAACGAATTCAATAAGGAGAATCTGGAAATTCATGGGTGACAGCAAAATAGATAGTGGTCATAACGCGCTTTTGGACAGAACCCGCATTCCATATCGTAATCGAGGCGGCAGAGATAAAGATATTTTCAACCGCTCTGGTTATTAGGTTCTTGCGCCGTAGCAGGCTTTTTAGAAATTAGTGTCGGGGGTGTTAGATTGCTCTGTACAGCTTACAGAGTGAGCGATCCGAGATCGCGCAACCGAAGTAACTAAAACGCCTTCGGGCGGTCTATCGGTACGATTTAGGGTGGTAGTCACATTCGTCAATTGTCTGCCCCATATAACGATCATCAACCTGTGGTTTCAATCTGTCGCACGGCAATCCCATTTTCGAAAATCCAGTCTCCATTTAAACGAACATGGGCTTCGACGCAACTGAAAGTGATCCTATTGACTTTCGCTGTAGACACAAATTTGCTTCGATGGTTTTGATGCCTTGAGCGATTTTAGAACCGTTGGGAGCAACGAGGGAAAGAGTTTTGTGTTTCTGAAGAGATGTTTGAGTGGGTCACACCAAAAACTTATAAAATATTAACCAAAATTCCGGCAGAAGCCCTTGAGTTCTACAATCAATGGAAGGCTCGAGGGGAGTGGGGGGGGGGCGCCTGTGATGGCGCGCATTCCGCATTTGATGGTGCAAGGCCCAGTAAACATTTCCGGATGTCGACAGATTGATTGGATCAATGAGGACTGATTGTAAGGACTTATTTTTAAGGCAGAGCCAACCAGCCAGATCAGATCGAGTCGCTCAATCAAGTTTGAGGGAATTGTAGCGCCTATTTTTTTCGATCTGCAGGATGATTGATTCCATCCATGATCGGCACTTCACCAAGATCATAGGGATTCACACCTTCCAAGCATGCAATATTGAATCCGTATTGATTTGGATTGGAGCGTCGCTGATGGTGAGTGTATATTCCACAAACCGAACAGAAGTAGTGCTTCGCAGTTTTAGTATTGAATTGATAAAGAGTGAGCTTATCTGCACCCTTCAAAATTTTGATACCATCTAGAGTTGCGAAAGCTACGATGGCTCCGCGCATTCGACAAAACGAGCAGTTACAGCGTCTTGGATTTTCTAATCCGTTTGGTAAATGGACTTCAAATTCGACCGCTTTGCAATGACATGAAGCTCGATGAATTTTTTTAATTTCCATGCCCCACATAATACCCATTTACTAATCAGCGGTCATCAATCAAATGACATTAATACATAAGACAAAGAAGTCGCTTTGCGGCTCGGCGTTCGAAATTACCACATCGGGTAAAGGAAATTGATGTCGGAAAATCGGTAGGCGCCGAGTTTCCGGCATGATGATTTGCCGGGTTATCGGCGAAAGAGGTGTTTTTCGCATGAAAACACCTCTTTATTTATGGCATATCCGCTGCAATTGGGAATCTCCAACAGATTTCGCTGAAGTTCTCAGCAAGTTTTAAACAAAGGAGATTCTATGAAGTATTTAGAGAACATAAAAAAGAAAACGAAGTACCTGACGGTGCTGTCGGCATTCATTTGCGCGATAGCCGGAGCGAGTGAGAGAAAGTCGGGGCCCAATGGCATGACGGCGATCAGTGGTGTCGTGATGGCTGCGAACCCGGTTGTTGGAGCTCGCATCGAGATTATTGACGAGCAAGGAACAACGCTTGCGAACGTGCCTAATGCAACCAGTAAAGACGGCTACTTCAGAATTCAAGTGCCAGAAAATAAGATCAATATTAATTCGACGATTCAAGTGACTGCAACGGGCGGAAGTGTCGGAATGGAGAACTTTAAAGGAAGTCTTGTTGCCATTAAGCTCATTAAAAATAAAGAGCATATTTTTACTCACGTCAATTACGGAAGTTATCTCGTTTACTCTTACATGATCGAGAAGCCGGGAACTCATTTCATTGATGCTCAAGTGCGTGTCAAAAAATATCTCGGTCTTCCCACGACGGCAAAATTCAATTCTCTTTTCGAGGGAAGAAGTTATCCGCTTTTTAGCTCTAGAACATTTGACAACGTTGCCGCTGGGAACGGAGGGCGAGAACGTTTCACGACTCAGCTCGCAAAGGAAATGGCTTCAGATCAAAAAGCAAAAAGAACCTTCCGTCCGTCATATTTGAAACTGGATGTGAACGATGCTATCACAGCGGTCTTAAAGGCGGCCGGTGGAGAGATCGGATCGCAGGTGTTTTCATATTTGCGTGAAGGCGTAGGAATTCCATCAGATAACGAAAATATCTTTAATAGCTTAACAGTACTCGCCGGAGAAATTGAAAAGCTGCAAGAAAAAATCGAATCACTTGATGTAAAGATGACTCAGTTGGATTTTACAAATCGCGACAATGCTCTTTTGAAAACATTTGCGAAGTACGATGATGCGGCAAATATGATTTCTGAACTGAATGGCTTATTAAAAGCAAATCGAAATGCGGATGGCAGTATCATCGATACTGACTTGCAAAAAAGTTACCTAGCACAGGTAGAGGTTCAATTACAGACAGTGCTGGCTCTAGGGTTTCAGATGCAGAATGAGGTAAAGATTGAGGTAAAGCCAGCCACGTCTTCTTCGTTGGGATTAGTTAAAATTTTTAACGAGTTCCAATACTTGAATACGACGATGATCGGAAAAACGTATTTTGAAAATCAGCAAGTTCTTGTTAACAGATATACCGCTTTGCAGGCTCTTTCGACAGGATTGTACATTGATGCTTACAAAGAAAAATATGGCACTAGTTCGGGAGTAGCATTGTTCAATTCAAAGCAGGGCGATATTATCTCTTACGACAAAGACGATGCGTCTAATCTTCCTGATGCTCCTCTTTTTAAGAGTACGTCCAATTACTGGAAAGATGTCAGAGATAACAATAAGCTCTATGATCACCAAACAAATCTGTTATGGACTCTGGGCTATGAGGGAATGAATAACTGTGACGAATTTAGAAGTCGTCAGCAAAAAGGTGGTATCCGAAGTCCTGGCTGGAATGAAATCGCAACATTCATGAATCATACAGGCACCGAGGGCATGACATGGGGAGATGCGGTTACAAAGATTGGATTTAAAAATGCTGAAACTCAGGCGATTGTATTTGGATGTGATATGATTGTGATGCCTGGATCGTACTACTATATGGTTAATTGGTTTGGTAGCGACAGATCAGGCCCTTGGGATGAGTATTATGATTCTGTCGGTAGATTTGAATCGATTGCGACAGGAAAATTGTCTGATCGCCCTTTGTACCGAGTCATGTCGATTGAGACGGTGAAATAGAAGTGATCGCTTTTCTCTACTAAAAAATAAAAAGGCCATGGTGATTCCATGGCCTTTTTTCTAATTGTCAGGTCTACTCTGCGCCAAGTCCCAGGTAGCTCCAGAGCTGAAGCGGGTTGGATTTAGCATCTCCTTTGAAAGGTTGGGCGATGGCTTTGCCATTCTTGTAGATGATTGTGACAACTTCAACGCCGCCTAAGCTAGATTTAACATTAAGCACGTGTTGGATGATTTGTTTTGATCTTGCTAAATCTTGTTTTAAGTTAGCGTCTAGATCAGGTCTAGCCAATTGACGACTTAATCCTGCATTGTAAACATCTTCAACCATAGCCCAGCTAACCATGCCGTGATAGTGTTCGGCACCGAATTTCATTTGTAATTCAACCGGCGCGAAGACTGGATTGGCGACAAGGACTCCAACTGGAGTCGTTAATCCATAGGGAAACGGCATGGTGAGTCTTTGAGTCGCGATTTTCAAATATTCTTTCGAAGGATGCCCGAAACTCATCATCATGCTGTCGTCTGAATGCATAATTGGAACTGGCACTCCGTTTTTGTCAAGTGAGATCCCTGGGAAAACAATGTCCTCTTTTGGTGCTGCCGCAAAGTTGGCCGGATCAAGCCCCAGCCTTTTCAGGAAAGGCTCTGCGTATTTTGCAGCCTGGCTTGCTTCGATGCGAACCATGAACAGCGGCAAGGCTTTTGAATTCCACACGTTGAAAGCGGCATCGTATTCATTTGCTTTCTCGATGTCATAGAACGGCGTTTGTTTCGAAGCCAAAACATCACGCATGTTTTTAAGTGTGCCCGGAACAAAAGCCACGTTGACGTCAAATGGATAAATACCGCCGCCAAGTCCATTTTCGCTATCACGCCACTGCCCCGTGCTGTGTCCTGGAGTCAGATGAATCAAGTTGCTATAAACTGGATTCTTCGCAAAGGCCGCAGTTTTCTTATTCACTAAATCAAAGTTCTTCATAACAAGGGACTTAATTTCGAAGCCACGGGCATCTTTCTGCTCAACGAATGTTTTCGAACGCTCTGGATAAGCTTTGATATATCTCAACATGAGGTTTGCCAGCAAAAAGTCATCGTCGATCATTTTGTAGTCGTGAATCGCATCATCGATGCCAATAAACTTTTGATGCTTCTGGCGTCTTTCTTTCGCCGCAAATTCGCCTTCGTGGGTTTCGTGAGAGGCCTGTCCTGTTCGTGGGTTCATCGCGCTGAAATTCGCGCCAAGAACTTTTTCAATTCCTTCAGGCAACATGTGCTCCATGAGCAAAGTGGTCGAAATTAAAGAGTCCCGACCAAATAACGAGAAATATCGAGGCGATCCTGCCATCAACTTTTCTTCATAGAATAAGAATGACAAAGCTTCCAGACGTTTCGGATCGGCTTTCGCTAAGAACTCGGGTTTGAAAATGCGATCTAATGGAATTGGTGTCAGTTGAGTTTCATTTGTCATCGAAGTGACTTTGATTTTTACTTCGCTTGGAGAGGTCAGGCGAACCTCGCTGCCATTTTGAACGATAGAAGTGTCACCCAGGACTTCGACTTCTAAAATGTAATCGTATTTCCTATTGGTACTTTTTTGATGCATCAGAATTTTTCTGCCTTGAACGACCTTATCAGCCATTGGCATTTGATGCCCAGGGGACCATTGACCGGCATTGAGCTCTCTATCGCGAATGTCGCGCATTGTTCCCAAGACAACGTCCTGTAAAACCAATTCAGTTGTTGAAGCTCGAACATTCACCTCGAAGCCATGCAGATTTCCAGAACCGGAAACCTCGCGAGGGGAGTTTGAAAATTTCAAATTCGCATTACTTTGAGGGTTATCAAACCACAACGCGGTTCCCGAGTTGCCCTCTGGGAAGGCGAAGAAGATATTGGGTTGAGCGTCGCTACTGTCTAAATTTATGTGTGCGGCGGTTCGGCCCTGGCGAACTGCGAACCACTGATCTTTTTCATCTGTCCCAAAAAGATTCACATCAGAGACCGATGAAACCTCGGGGCCAAAAATTGCTTCACATTTATTAGCGGAGTATGCAGCAGTTGGAATTAAAAGGGCCACGACAGATAGATTTAAGCATAATTGTTTCATGCAATATTGTCAGTGCAAGCCACGGACCGATTTCTGAAGTTTTCTCGAATGATCTCATTTTGAGATCATTCGACAGGCTTAATTCACCAACAACTTAATTTCATCTTCTAAGCTGAACTGCACTTTGTCTGTTTTTAGATTCGTCTTGTAGAAGAAAAGCGTCGACCAGTGACGATTATCTGCAAGAAGACCGAATGGAGCCGCCTGCATTTCCACATCCCCTTGATAGATCTTGTAGGTGAGTTCGATAGCATCCACGCCAATAAGATCAGGATTGGTTTCAAGATAATCATAAGAGTTTTTAATCAGACTTTCCATGCTCACTTTGGGAAGATAGTATGTTTTGTTCGGAAAACCTGGGTTTTGATTGTTGCGAAGGGCTGGGTAAACCTGCCCAAGCAATTGAGTCATCTCTTTGAGTTCTATGCCAGCAAATTTCAATTCTTGGCGCAAACCATGGCCATGAACCGCTTGATAAACGATTTGGATTCCTTCCGGCAAAAAGATGGCATCAGGTTTCATAAATCTTTTAGCATCACGCAAAGAATGAATAACATCTTCCGCAAAAGGGTCCGAAGCAAAAAGCTCGTGCAAAACAATGTCTACTTTTGGAATTTGCTCTGTTGGAATTTCAGTCGAGTATTGCTTAATCAGGGTAATACGATCTTTTAAACCCATGCGATTGATCAGAACTTCCGCTGCCATGGCAAGCATGGGGTTTTTCTCGCAGCAAATAACTTGCTTCGCGCCATGCCGGATTGCAAGTACAGACATCAGTCCGCTACCAGCGCCGATTTCCAAAACGATTTTATCACGACAATTTTCGCGAATGATTCGTTCGTAAAAATTATTGCGGTCTTGATCCAAGAGCATGTCATAGTGCCATGCATGGATAGGACTTAGTGGGGGAGTCTGTGATTTCGGAGATTTCTCTTCTGATGTCATAACATAACCATAATCTCGACCGACGCGGGAAGAAAGAAGTATTATTTTCTGACTCGAATGGTAACTAGAGTGGCAAATTGCTTACGATTTTTTTTGAGAGTGCTTTTTGAAGATTCTTATTAAGATGGGTTCGCATGTGCCATTTATCTATTTTCTACAAACAGCTTCGATATTTTGTCCATCGGGATCATAGACGAAGGCGGCATAGTAGGTTGGGCCATGCTTTTCGCGTAGACCTGGAGCCCCATTGTCCTTACCGCCAGCCGCAAGTGCCGCTTTATAAAACTGATCAACTTGTTCACGGGTTTCTGCGGCAAATGCCAAATGGAAAATGGGTTGAGTTTTTTTCGAATCATTTGCCAGCCAAAAATCAAGGCGATCGCCAATCCCGAAACCAGCCACATCGCTTCCAAACTCTTTAACAAGTTTATAGCCAAGAGGAGCTAGAGCGGCTTGATAGAATTTCTTGCTGACATCATAATTTGCGGAAGAAAGTGTGAGATGATCGATCATGGGAGGTAGTATATCTGAGTGCCTTTGTGAGGCAATCTGCAAATTCATTAAGTTTTGACTTACTATAGCGGTTTACAGGCGCAACAAATTGCTTCCTTGAAAAAGACGGGCATACCTGATTTATTCACTAATAGAAAATCAAAGGAAGAAAGATGAGCACAGAACAAAACTCAGATCAGGAAAATCCCGAAGCTCGATCAAAGGCGTTAATGGTCCTTGGGTTGACGTTCATTTTGCCAATCATCCTTACGCTCATCGCTGTTTGGATCTATATATAAAAACATGTGACCTCGGGTGGGAATTTCCGGACGGGCATCGTAACTGACATATTATTTACCCACCTGTTGGCGAGTCAGTGGGGCCTAAAGCGATAACTCCTTCGTCACTCGACGAAGTTCATTCATACTTAAGATAAAACAATTTTCTAGTTCCTTTAACGAGCGATTGCGATGAGCCTCATCCCAATCCTCAAAATGCTTTTCAATGTGTGAACAAATGTCTGCCATGGCTTTTGCACCGAGGCTTAAGGCAGAACTGCGCATGCGATGAGCGATCTCGCGGACTTCGAAGAGTTCCTGACGATTTGCACTTGTCTCCATTTGTTTAATTTCAGTATAGGTGTTCGTATAAAAAAGCTCAGTCACTTGCTGAATGAGTTCTGATTTGCCCTCGTCCAATTCCTTCAGGCGCAACAGAGCATCTGTGTCGATTAAAGCATTTGAAGCATGGACAGCGGCCTCGGCTGTTTGCTCGCGAATTTGATCATCGATCTGTTTTTTGAATTTCAATCTTCGCAACCAAGACAGACTTAATGCCATGATTAATTTTAGAATGTAGAAACAACCATTGGCAAATGCCTTCAGTGACAGAACAGATGTGGTCGGTGTTTGTTAGGCGACTGTCCTCCAACAGGTGTAACAGAATTTCGCTTCTGCGGAGAATGAAGTGATCCTTATAGAGTAACCTGTCAGTTTTAACGGATTGCGACAACTGTATGTCTGCGAAATTTCGAAATAATTTTCTGTTCATGAATGTAAGGAAAAGACTTTTCGCCATCCAGGGTTGGTGGTAAATCCAAAGACATGAATCAAGAACCCAATGTTAAAAAAGATCTCTTGAAAATGATGGCGGGTTTCCGCCGCTTCCGGGAACGCTTCTTCAATGAAGAAAATTCCATTTACGATAAATTAGCTGTCGTTGGTCAAAGTCCAAAAACTTTGATGATCGCTTGCAGTGACTCTCGTGTGGACCCAGCAATTTTGTTTGGTGTTTCGCCAGGGGAAATTTTCGTCGTTCGTAACGTGGCGAATCTGGTTCCGCCGTTTGAAACCTCTGCGGGTTTTCACGGGGTCAGTGCTGCCATCGAGTTCGCAGTGGTGAATTTGAAGGTTGAAAATATCGTCGTTCTTGGTCACAGACAATGCGGCGGTATCTTGTCCTTGTTCCGTCCAGAAAATGTTCGCGCCAATGGCTTCGTTCAGCAGTGGATGACAATCGCAGCTCCGGCTCGCGAGAACATTCTGGCGAAGCACCCTCATGGGGATGTCGATACTTTGTGTCGTGAGTGTGAAAAAGAATCTATCATGATCTCCATCGAAAACCTTCGTTCTTTCCCATTCATTGAACAAGCGGTGAAAGAACGTGGTATGCAGCTTCATGGTGTGTATTTCGACTTAGAGCAAGGTCAACTTTGGTATCACGATGACAACGTAAATAGCTTTGTTGAGATGACATTCCACGAAGCTCATCGATAAATTTTAAAGAAGCGCTCTTGAACAGAACAGAGCGCTTTCACCTAAGGCATTCACGATACCTGGCTGAAGACCTGAACTTTTGCGGAAGATAAGAGCGGCGTTTTGATCAGCGAGCTCTTTCACGCGGAATCCGAAATAGTCCCATCGCGATGGACCCTTTTTGAAATAAGCTTTTTCCGTCATCAAGAGTAAGCTTTCAGAGGTTGAAATCTTTGCGAACTCTTTCACGAAATAGTTAATGTTGCTTTCTGCAACATAAGTTCCCCACCACGCATTGCTAATATCAAGAACGCTGATTTTTATTTTCAAGTCACTGAGTTGTTTTACTAAGTGGCTGACTGCCGTTTGGTCATTCAGATTTAAACTTGTGAAACGAATACGACCAGAGTCTGCCATAGACTTCAATCGCAAGAACTGATCGTCATAGACAAGGTAGTTGGCTTTATTAAACTCTTTACCTTCGCCTTTGTCTTTCTTTGGAAGGGCGTTGTCATACATAAACCATGACTTAAAGGTCACGGCCTGTTTCCAGAATTTATAATTTTCTGCAGAGGATAAAACTTGAATTTCGTCCTTTGATAAACGGGAATCTAAAGAGGCGCGGCGCAACCATTCTTGCTGTGAAGTTTTATAGCGAAGTTGCAAATAGTCCTTGCGATCTTTTGAAAGTTTCATCAATGCGATATTCATACGGTCATAAATCATGACTTTAGGATCCACATCGACCAGCAACAAATGAGTCGTGTTGTTCGCAAGCGATGCCCCGATAAAACCACGCTCGGTACCCACGGAAAGATACAACCCACCCGGGGCTTCATTCCAAATTCCGAGGGCCTCTTGTGGGTCTCGTTCATTGGGGCTTACAAACGATGTTTTCATGGAAGGGTTTGCAGGGACCTGATCACTGGAATAAACGCCTACACTTTCAAGGCCGGTTTGAGCCCACGATGGAGCACCTGCCAGAAGGCTAACGAGTGTAAACAAAATAGACGACGCCCAGGCGCCAAACCCAATAGATTGCATGTCTTTCTAACAATGCAATCCTAGAACCAACTTTCCTAAGGGGAAGGCGTTAGTCCCGGGGTCACTAACGGAGGTGTCTCTACCTTGTCTTTAAAACCAGCCGCGATATGAGAGCTATCGCATACAGGTTTTGACTTCGAATTTCCGCAGCGACACAGGCGAATACTTTCCGTGCGTAAAACCACGCGACCCGTTCCTGCGCAGAGCTCAAGATTTCCATCAATTTGCAAAGGACCATTGTTGGTTCTTTGGATCTTCAAAGGTCCTCCGCGATTTTGTAGTTCTGTCGCGTCGATGGTGTCAGGCTCGCCACTGGCTTTGAATTTATCAACAACATGGGTGCTGTCACAAAAAGGTTTATTCTGCGATTTCCCGCATCGACATAAAGTCGCGCGATACCCGCACTGTTTTCCATCGACCTGAAGGTCCCCAAGTAAAGCATAGGGTCCATTTTCACGAAGTCGCAGAACGTTCACTGGTGGAGCTGTCTCGTCATGCAGGCTTGATATCTTGCTTTTATATTTTAATGCGCCAGAAGGACACTCTCTAATAACGGCGGCAAGCTCTTCGGGGAAAGCTTTCTCGGGCAGAATCCATTTCCCGGGAGTATTCGCTAAGAAAACCCCTGGGAGTTGTGTTACGCAATGACGAGCATGCATGCACTTTCTTCCTTCGAAAGAAACGGAGATGGAATCCGACTCGGCCACTTCAATGCCAGCTACAGCATTGCTAGACTTCGCAACTTCCGCAAGGGATCCCGCAGAACTTGAAGACATCAATGTCACGCCCGGATGAGTGAGGTTTGCCATGCGTTGTGCGCGAACAGCGATATCACGCATTTGCCCCTCGGTTGAGGCGAGTTGTTCCAAGCAAGCTCTGATGTGGGGATTTTCCTTTTCTCTGGCAGTTAATTCTGTTGTCAGTTGGGAAATCACGGATTGAATTTGTTGAACTCGCTCACTCATGATGACAAGTTCGCCTTCACGGCAAAGTGGTGCCATGGATCTATTCATGGCAAAGCTCATTCCTGCATTGCCGCAGTTTTCTTTCACCGATGCGGGCATATGAGTCAGTGTTTCACCAACGGTGGCCATTCCATGCATCAATGTATAGGCGATTTCTAAAAGTTCCTTTTTTTCGACTGGTGCGCGGTGATCAAGTGAATAGATTTGCGTTAATACTTTAAGCATAAAAGTATAAAGGGTGTTCGCTAAATCCATATAGCGTGCAGCCAACGGCTCATCGACCAAGATGCGATGTTCAGCATCCAGTGGTTTTCGCATCACGGGATTTCTGACGACAGGACGAGAAGGATCGAAGTTTGGATTTTTCTTTAAAAGTTCTGTGTATTCCTTTTTTATTCCGCAAAATCTAGCAAAGTGCGAGTTTTCTTCCTCTGTAGCGCCTTCGCCTTGTTTAATGATTGTTTCCAAGGCCTGAAAGGCCGTGGCTTTGTCTTTCACTATCACAAGACCCGGCAGGGGAGAATCCAATGGGCCAATCTGTTGCGCGGGATTCCCGCAGAATAACTGTTTTTCACCTAACTTCGCACAAAGATTTTCAATCACTTGAAAGAGAGAATTATAAAGGTCGCCCACGGTTTCGTAGTCGCCCGCATGAGGCATCAGGCGATCACGAAAGGCCTCACGAGTGTAATTTTTCTCTGGAATAAAGTTCGCGCCATCTGGTGTTTCTTGTGAACGGGGTCTTTCTAAAAAGATAAAATGATCCAATGTTGCCATATCAAACTTTGCAAGTTCGACCACGATATTTGCGGGATACATTCCTGGATACGCCGGAAAATTTGGACGACCAAAGTGAGGTGTGGACCCCATGGCGATAAACAAATTTGAAACAAGACACAAGTGATTCATTTCCTCGAGGGATATTCCTAAAATCACTCGACGCCAGCGCTCGACCGCTTCAAGTTCTTCGTCGGTCAGTCCTTCTTCTTTCGCTCGCTTCAATCCAAACATTGCATACAGATAAAGGCACATAAAGTTGTGTTCGATCTCAGCGGCTTCGGCAAGTGTTGAGAACAATTGCACCCGGGATTCAATGACGAGGTTTGAACTGGAAGTAGTCATGGTCAGTCCTTTGCGATGAAGAAAAGTATAGGAACTCTGCCTGAAGAATCCAATATGCTAGAAAACAGGAGGTTGCCATTGGTATCTCTTGGCTCATTCACTTAAGATTGATTCGTAGGCGCAAGATCAAAACAGGAAGGATCCCATGAGCGACGGAAAGTTAAAGGTCCTGGTGAATGACAATGATCATATTCAAGGAGTGGAATTCGCTAAGGTCACATTGCTTGAGTACGGTGATTATCAATGTCCTTACTGTGGCGCCGCTTACCCAATAGTCAAACGTCTGCAAGAACACTTCGGAAAAGATTTGCGATTTGTTTTCAGAAATTTTCCATTAGCCCAGGCCCATGAACATGCGGTGAGTGCGGCATTGGCAGCAGAAGCCGCTGGACTTCAAGGAAAGTTTTGGCAGATGCACGACTTGTTGTACGAACATCAAAGTCGTCTGAATACCTCAGACATTTTGGGATACGGTCGGGTGTTGAAGCTTGATATGACCAAATTTCGTGAAGATGCGGCCAGTCCTAAACTTTTAGAGCGAGTCAAAAGTGACTTCGTCAGTGGCGAGGATAGCGGGGTGGAGGGAACGCCATCGTTTTATATAAACTCTCAAAAATATCGGGGCTCTTACGAATATTCAGCTCTGAAAGAGTCTATTGAGGGTTTGATCGGGTCTTCATACAGTTCAATCCACATCTAAGTTTGAGAGAGGGCGATAACGCGTGGCGCATTCGCCCTCCTAATGGTCCTGAAATGATGCATGTCAGAGGAAAACCTGATAATTATTAAGGACCTATGACAAACGCAAACAGCACAAGTTCGACTCCATATTCAGCAGTAAAACCAGATGTTCAACTTGCAAAGCAAGAAGAGCAAATTCTCAACTTTTGGGACCAAGAGCAAATTTTCAAACGCACTCTAGATCCTGCTGGTAAAAAAACTTACAGCTTCTACGATGGTCCTCCGTTTGCGACGGGCTTGCCTCACTATGGTCACTTGCTTGCGGGTGTTTTGAAAGACGTCGTTCCTCGTTACTGGACAATGAAGGGCTACACAGTGCCTCGTCGTTTCGGGTGGGATTGTCATGGTCTTCCTGTTGAGTACGAAATCAACAAGACTCATAAAATTGAATCACGCAAAGATGTTTTCAAAATGGGCGTGGAAAATTACAACGACGCTTGTCGTTCGATCGTAAAGCGTTACTCTGAAGAGTGGAAGACCACTGTTCGCCGCGTAGGCCGTTGGGTTGATATGGAAAATCCATACTTCACGATGGATGTGTCTTTCATGCAAAGTGTTTGGTGGGTTTTTCAACAACTTTTCAATAAGGGCTTAATCTATGAAGGCCACAAAGTTGTTCCTTACTCTGTAGGGATCTCGACATCGCTTTCGAACTTTGAAGCGAATCAAAATTATAAAATGGTCCAGGATCCTGCGATCACTGTGATGTTTAAGTTGGTCAATCAACCTGACACGTCAGTGCTTGCTTGGACAACGACTCCTTGGACATTGCCTTCCAACTTGGCGTTGGCAGTGGGCCTTGATATCGACTATGTAAAAGTTCAAGAAAAGGCGACGGGTCGCAAATTAATTTTGGGCCAAGCTTTGCTTCCTTCTGTCTTTAAGAAGCCAGATGAAGAAGTTGAAGTTTTGCAAATGATGAAGGGCAAAGACCTTGTTGATTTGACTTACGAGCCTTTATTCTCTTACTTCGGCGATCGCGCTGAAAAAGGTGCTTTCAGAATTATATCTTCTGATCACGTCACGACCGATTCCGGTACAGGCGTTGTTCATATGGCCCCTGCATTCGGTGAGGAAGATTACTACGCTTGCTTAAAAGCAGGCATCCCGTTGGTTAATCCAGTTGATGACGATGGTATGTTCACCTCGGAAGTTCCTGATTACGCCGGCAAGCGTGTGAAGGATGCAGATAAGGATATCATCGCGGAGCTTAAAAAACGCGGTCACTTATTCAAACAAGATACGATTCAACATAGTTATCCATTCTGTTATCGTTCCGACACGCCATTAATTTATCGTGCAGTGTCTTCATGGTTTGTCGCTGTTGAAAAGATCAAAGAAGAATTGATCGCAAACAATAAGAACACCACATGGGTTCCAGATCATCTTCGTGATGGTCGTTTCGGCAACTGGTTAGAGGGCGCTCGTGATTGGGCGATTTCTCGCAATCGTTTCTGGGGAACTCCATTGCCAATCTGGAGAAACACAGAAGGCGAAGTGATCTGTGTAGGATCTCGCGCAGAGCTTGAAAAATTGTCGGGCCAAAAGGTTGATGATTTGCACATTCAATTCGTTGATAAAATCACCATCCCATCGCCAACTGGCAAATCTCCGTTGAAGCGTGTGGATGGCGTTTTGGATTGCTGGTTTGAATCGGGCTCGATGCCTTATGCGCAGTGGGGCTATCCTGAAACTTCTGTTGAAGATTTCAAAAAGGCTTTCCCTGCGGATTTCATCGCAGAAGGTTTGGATCAAACGCGCGGTTGGTTCTATACATTGTCAATCATTGGTACGGCATTGTTCAATCAAGCTCCGTTCAAGAACGTAGTTGTGAATGGTCTGGTGCTAGCTGAAGACGGTCGTAAGATGTCGAAGAGCTTGAAAAACTATCCAGACCCAATGGAAGTTTTGAATCAGCACGGTGCAGATGCTTTGCGTTTATACTTGATTGACTCACCAGTGGTGAAGGCGCAGGAACTGAAGTTCTCGGAAAAAGGCGTTTACGACATTGTTCGTAAGATCCTTCTTCGTTGGTGGAACTCTTATTCCTTCTTTGCGAATTATGCGAACATCGATGGTTTTGTGCCGAAAGGTGACGCAAAGAAATCTCCAAATATTTTGGATCAGTGGGTTCTTTCTCGTTTGCACGGTTTGATCGCCAATACTCATAAAGAGATGGACGCTTACCGTTTGTACAACGTGGTTCCGCATTTGCTTCTCTTCATCGAAGATTTGACGAACACCTACATCCGCTTTAACAGAAGCTTGTTCTGGCAAGAAGGCATGCCTGAAACAAAACGTTACGCTTACGAGACTTTGCATGAAGTTCTTGTGACGTTGTCACGTTTGATGGCACCGTTTGCTCCGTTCATGTCAGAAGTGACTTACAAGAATCTTTCGCAAGTTCTTCCGAACAAGAAAGATTCAGTTCACTTGGAAAGTTTCCCGCTGCCTGATTTATCAATGCTTCGCCCTGAATTGGAAGAGGCTGTTAAGGCGATGGACACACTTGTGACATTGGGGCGTAATCACCGCGAGAAAATCGGCGTGAAAGCGAAAATCCCATTGAATGAAATTAAAATCATTCATAGAAGTGCTGAGTTGCTTGAGACTTTGAAAAAATTCGAGCACCTGTTCATCGACGAGTTGAATTTCCGTAAAGTTATTTACAATCCAAACGAAGATCAGTTCGTGCAAGTCACCGCGAAAGCAAACTTCCCGGTTCTTGGTAAGCGTCTTGGACCTAAAATGAAATCTGTGGGTGCTGGCATTCAGAAGCTTTCATTGACAGAGATCTTGAAACTTGAAAAAGGCGAAGCTGTCGTCGTTGATGGCGAAGAGATTCAGTTGTCTGATGTTGAAATCCGCCGCGCGCCGAAGGGTGATAACGCGAACTTGTCTGTGCACCAAGTTGTTTCTATTGAAGTAGATCCAACGGTCACGCCAGAGCAAGAGCGTGAAGGTATGGCTCGCGAAATTATGCGTAAGATCCAAGCTGCTCGTAAGTCAGCTGATTTCAAACTTGATGATAAGATCGTTTTGGAAATCGCCTGTGAGGGTGCTTTGCTTGAAGCGCTGCAAGCTCACAAAGAAATGGTGACTTCAGAAACCTTGACTCACACGTTGAATGTTCTAGCGATCAGCGCAGATCCTAAAGGTAAGCACACAGAGACGACGGACATTGATGGCGCGACACTTAAGATCGGCGTAACGGCAATCCCAAGATAGGGAATATCGGCTGAAAGGTCTGCGAATGAAAAAACATGGTGAAGTTTTTGAGTTTGCTGCTATCGGTACGATTCAGACTCCGTTCAAAGACAAGTTCGGGATTCCAAGACAACCCGGACTTGTTTCTCAAGCTAAAGGCATCATTAAAATTGAAAACGATCCGGATCTTAAGACGGCTTTGCGCAGTCTTGAAGAGTTCACGCACCTATGGATTGTTTTTGTTTTTCACGAACACGGTGGCCGTAATTGGAAGCCGAGCATTCGGCCTCCGCGTTTGGGTGGAAATCGCAAAGTCGGTGTCTTGGCTTCAAGGTCACCGCACAGACCGAATCCTATTGGTTTGTCGGCGGTGATTTTGGAAAAAGTCGATTTCGATGCTGAGGGAGGGCCCGAGATTCATGTGGCCGGTGTGGATCTTTTAGATGGCACTCCAGTTTTAGATATTAAGCCTTATATTCCCTATGCAGATTCAATTCCCGAGGCGAACGCGGGGTGGGCCTCTGAGCCCATTCCAAGACATCCTGTGAAGTTTACAGATGAAGCTGAAACTGAAATCAGAAAACGTGATCCACAGGGGGATAAGAACCTACGTGCTTTGATTGTTGAAGTTTTAGAATTAGATCCACGTCCGGCCTATCAAAAACGCCAATTGCCAGTGAGTGATTCTAAAACTTGGGGCGGGCGTTACGGTTTTGATCTTTTGGGTGCTGACGTTAAATACGAAATCCATGAAGGGTATTTCTTAGTTTACAACCTTCTTTAATTTCTAATTTCTTAAGTAAAAAGGCACTGACTAAGATCAGTGCCTTTTGCGTAAAATTCTTTTTGAAACGAATATTTCAATTAGATATCGAAAACAATACCCGCATTAAATCCGTAAGTGATTGTCGTAAGGTTGATACCGACGTCACCCACAAGACCATTTGCTTGGGATGTACTCGAGTTGCCGATACTTTGTTGGTAATCACCTTGAAGAATCGCCGACATTGTCGAATTGATTCTGTACTGACCTCCAAGACCTATGGCCCATCTTGTCTCAAATGAATTGAAGTAACTTTTTGTATCGCTCAAGTTATTTGAAGCATAGTACGAGTACGTGTAGGGATTACCGCTGCTATAAGAAGCTTCAGATCCAACTAGAGATGACAAAACCACTCCGGCCTTAGCAAATACACTTGTTGAAGCAGATGTTTGATAATTGTAGCGAGCCATCAATGGAACTTCGAGGTATTTGTTTTTATACTCCATGCTCCAGCTATTGTATGTGTTGTACGGAAGATTGTAGTTTTCAACACCGCCGCGTTCAGCGTATTGCAGACCGCTTTCAATTTGCCATGGTCCCTTACCTAGAAGAACGCTGATCCCCGCAAGGTAACCTGTATGGCTGCCGAAACTGTAGTTATCAGCACTGCCGTTGAATTTAGAGAATGTCATACCGATTATCGGCATCCATTTGATCATGCTCTCTTTTCTTGGGGCAACATCACCCATTGCCAAGTATTGAGAGTTCGAAGCAGCCCCATATTGAGAGTTGCTAGAGTTGATTCTTAAACTTGAATCGTCTGCACTGTCTGTCACAGAAGCTCTAGCCGCTTGCTGTTGTTGTGCCGCTTTAGCAGCACGAGCTTGTCTTAAGCGCACTTGCATCGCTTGTTGTTGCTGCTGTTGTTGCAATCGTTGCTGTTGAGCTTGGGCTGCCGCGGCTTTTTGATTGGCCGCCTCAATTTGAGTCAATTCTGTGAAGTCTGCATCATCCATCTCTTGTTGTGTACGTGAAGAGACCGGGATCGGAGTCGCTTCGATCGCGTTTTGTGCTTTGGCCTGCAAAGCGGCTGACATAATGAGAATCGATAGACCCAAAAATTTAGAAGGTTTCATAAGCTCTCCTCTTTTCACAATGGACTCAAAGCAAAAGCAGTTCCGAACTGGAACGTTATCGTTTCGATTTAACCTGGGTTTTCACTCCACAGTGTTTCATAAGTTTGTAAATTGGTAGGCAATGGGACATTTTTTAGCTCTGTAATGCGAACTTCTTTTCAGAACCTCAATTTATCTAAATAGAGAGGTCCAACGTCCACATGTCTTAAATATTTAGTTTCTATCGTTAAATAGAAAGGTGGCGGTTGCAGTGAAAACACCTCTATTAAGTACGGCAATTATAATGGTCAGTTTTGTGGTGGGCCTTCAGGCGAGAGCACAAGATCCCGCAACAAAAGCGTGGACCTTGGATGAGTTTGTGAAGAAAAGCGTTGAGTCTTCTCAGACAGTTGAAGTTAAAAAATTAACTTATGAGCAGAATGATGCTGCGGTGGATGAGAAGTCTTCAGCCTTTTTGCCAACAGTGAATGCAACAGCGTCAAGTTATAAGAGCGGTAACGAAAACGGAATTGCTGATACAGGACAAAACATCACATCATCCTCATTGAATCAGGCTTACACTCAAACGAAGGTGAACTTCTCTGCAAATTTATTTAATGGTCTGCAAGATTCTTTGAACTTGAAGGCGGCTAAACACCAAAGAACAGGCGCTCAATTAAACTGGGCCGATGCCCGTTATACCCAAGTCGCTAACTCTATCGAAGCTTACTTTACGGTTTTGCAGTATGAGAGTGACTTAAAGAACCAACAAAAAGAAATCGAAATCAACGAGCAAAGTCTTAAAGAGACGCAAAGAAAACTTCGATACGGTGGTGCAAGAAAAACCGAGGTGATCAGCCTGCAATCCACTATTGCCACGAATAAGATCAATATGGTGGCAACTCAGTCTTCTTTAAATCAAGAGCGTCTTACGGCTTTGCGCTTAATCAATCTAGGTGATGAACCTTTGCAATTGAAATACGAACCAGGTCGCTGTGGTGCAGAGAATATTCAGTCGATCATCGCAAGGATGGATCCCAAAAAACGTGCAGACTATAAGGCCTTAGGGGCGACAACAGATGCGGCTGATGCAACTTTAAGTGCGACTAAAGGAAAAAAATTCCCCACTGTCGATTTTACGACAAGTTATGTTTTATCGGATTCGCAGGCCATCAGTCAGCAGGGTTCCTACAACATGGCTTTGACGTTGACGATACCGTTTCCATTCGGATTCGAGAGTCGTGCGCAAGTGGCTCAAGCTACAAAAAGTTTGGCCATTGCGAAAATGAACCAAGAAAAAAGTCTTTTGGATTTACAACAAAGTCGTGATGGTCTGATTCGTCAGCTTCTGGATGATCTTGCGAATATCAAAGTCCTGGCAGAAGCCAAGATTTTAAACGAGCAAAACGTCAAGGCCATGAAAGAAGACCATAGGTCGGGCATCAGCACTTACAGTGACGTCCTTTCCGCCTCAACAACATATCAGCAGACAATCCGTCAGTACGATAAGGCCGTTTTGCAATTGGATTTGGATTGCTATCGCGCCCTGGTTTGGTCAGCAGATGAGAATCAACTTCTTGAGAGTTTCAAAGGAGAAAGCATATGAAAAAATCGACTAAACTTGGGATCGGCAGCGGTGCTTTGCTCTTAATCGGTATTATTGGATTCTTGGCTTTGAAAAAGCCACATCAAGGAATGACGGATGTCGTCAGTCGCGGCGATGTGGTAGAGGCGGCTTATGGGGTGGGAACAGTGAAGTCAGATAAGACATATACTATAAAAACAGGCGTTAGCAGTCGGGTGGTAAAGCGCTATGTAAGACAAGGTCAGAGAGTCAAAAAAGGTGACATCTTGATTCAACTTGATGGTCTTCCAACTTACTATGCTCCGTTCAACGGAGTCGTCACCACACTTTCATATGATGTCGGCGAAGTCGTGTTTTCACAAACTGTGGTTTTAACTATTGTAAGTTTAGAAGATCTTTATATGCAGCTATCCATGGATGAAAGAACCATCGGTGGCGTTCGCGAGGGACAAGAAGCGCGTATTAGTTTCGAAGGTCAGCGGGATAAGACCTCCTTAGGTAAAGTGCGCGCGGTGTATTCAAATGACAGTGGTTTTTTGATTGATGTCGATTTCGATAGAAAGAATCTCACGTTATTACCAAATATGACGGCAGACGTAGCGATTCAAATCGCGGTTCATAAAGACAAGCTTCGTGTTCCGGTGGCTTCTTTGGATATAGATAAAGTGACAAAGGTTACCGATAAACCTGTAGAGGTTCATGTGAAGGTCGGAGCCAACGACGGCAGATATGCTGTGGTTGAAACTGATCAATTGAAAGAGGGCGATCGCATTTTGTTACGTAAAACTGCTGGCAATAGTCATGGTGACCCATTCTAAAGGATGATTTTATGGTGTTCCTGGCGGCAAAACATCTGATGGCGCGAAAAAAGCAAAGTCTTGTGACTTTGTTGGGTATCTTCATTGGAACATTGGCTTTCATTATGATCTCGGGATTTTTTTCGGCTCAGCAGAATTATATGATTGATATGATGGTGTCGGGCGATGCACATATCAAGATTCAAGCCCGTGAGCGTTTGATTATAAAAGAAGAAGTCGAAAAGTTTCTTTTCCCCGAATATAAAAACTTTGTATGGTTGCGTGCTCCGGCGGGACGTCGAGCTGCTGCTGCTATCGAGAATCCTCCAGGCTGGTACGAACGTTTTAAAGACTATACAGAAGTTGTTGCAGCAACTTCTGTTTATACAGCCACAGGTCTTTTGAGTAATAACGGAACTAACTATTCGCTTTCTATCACAGGCGCGAAACCGTCAGAGCAGGTGAAGATCACTAATATTGCCTCGAAAATTATAAAAGGCAATTATCTGGATCTTGAAAAAGGCACAGGCAGTATTGTTGTTGGTAAAGAACTTGCGAGCGACTTTGCTAAAGAAGTTGGTGACACGATCACCTTAACGACAACAGATGGTCGCCAGCTTCCATTTAAGATTGTTGCGATCTTTTCAACTGGTGAAAGACGTGCCGAGATCAGCCAAGCCTATACGACTTTGACAGATGCGCAGAAGATTGGAAATGTCTCAGGACAGATTTCACAAATTTCGGTGAAGGTTAAAAACTTCCGCGATGCTTCGAAATTAGCGGACAGTTGGAAAGCGACTTCTTACGATTCTGTTCAAAGCTGGGACCAATTGAACTCACAGCTTCTGCAAATGTTTACGACGCAAGATATGACTCAATACTTAGTGACCGGTGTGATCATGCTTGTCGCGGGATTTGGTATTTACAATATCTTGAATATGGTTGTGACTCAAAAACGTAAAGACATCGCGATTCTTCGGTCGATGGGTTACGAATCTAAGGACATCATTCGCTTGTTTTTATTGCAAGGGGCATTGCTGGGTTTGACGGGCGGTCTTTTAGGATGTCTGGCAAGCTTCCTCTTTAGTAAAGCATTAGGTGATATTCACATGGGCGGGCCGTTCTCGGGAGCGACGATGACCATTGATTTTAATATCTATACTTACCTTCAAGCCTTGTTGATCTCTAATGGTGCGGCATTGTTGGCGAGCTACTTGCCATCAAGAAATGCATCGAAATTAACACCGATTGAAATCATTCGTTCAGGAGCTGAATAATATGGCTGCATTGAAAGTGGAACATCTCGAAAAGGAACTCGGCACACAAAAGTCATTAATTTTGAAAGATTTGAATTTTTCCGTGAATGAGGGGGAATTTGTTTCGCTCATCGGGAAATCGGGATCAGGTAAAAGTACTCTGCTTTATATTCTATCTACTTTGGATTGGCCTACTCGCGGAGTTGTTTCTTTCTTTGATCGCGATGTCGCAAAAATGAGTGATCCTGAGCTGCATAAACTTCGTAATAGAAATATCGGCTTTGTCTTTCAATTTCATTATCTTTTACCGGAACTGACGGCATTAGAAAATATTCTGATGCCAGCCCGTAAAGCGGGAATGCTCGAACAGAAAAAAGAATTTGCGGAATCCATTTTGGAATCCGTAGGTTTAAAAGATCGCATGCACCATTTACCAAGAGAAATGTCAGGCGGTCAGTGTCAACGTGTCGCCATCGCAAGATCTCTTGTGATGGAGCCAAAGTTCTTGTTTGCCGATGAGCCCACAGGATCGTTGGATTCTGCCAACTCGGTCATGGTGTTTGATATTTTCAAACGCATTAATAAGGAGATGAAGACCACTATCGTGATGGTCACTCATGACCCAGAGTTGGCGGCCGCCACCGGGAGGCAAATTCACTTGGTAGATGGCATGTTAGTTAAAGACGAGCGAGTCGAATCTTAAGGGCCTTTAAAGATTAAAGCTAAAATACTATGCGCATAGCGCAGCTCTTTTTCAGAGCGATTTTTTAAAAGATTTAAAAGATCCTCGTAGGCCATCGAGGCTTCTGCATCTTCCCCTTTCGGAGAGAGAAAGAGCTCGTGGGGAGTGCAATTCAAGGCACGAGAAATATTTTGCAATGAATCTGTGGTTACAAAACGATCGCCATTTTCAATCTTGGCTATATTTTGTGGGGACAAATGACTGCGTTCTGCAAGTTCCTCGCGTGAGAACAACAGAGCCTCTCTGCGCATGCGGACGTTGTTACCAAATAAAACTTCAAGAGAGTCTAAGGGGCGGTTTGCTTTGCTTGCCATACAAGTCCTCGCAGTCCTTTAGGTCAGACATTTTGCGATTGTTGAACTAGAACCCTTTAAGGATCGCGCTGTGGGGCCTGGAATTCCACTAAATTGAAGTAATCTCAGGGAAAGTGTCTGAATATGAGACGGTTTTTGAAGAAATTTTCCTGACGAAACCCTGACTCAACAAATGTTAAAAATGAGAATAGATACTACTCCATTCAAAATTAAGAACTGTGGGAGTATCCATGAAATCAAAAATCGTTTTCGCTCTATTGTCTTTGGTTGCTGCAAATGTTTTTGCGGCTCAATCTTCTTCTGTAAAAACATTGCAAGTGGCTTTCCCTTGTGACGGTGATCAAGTGCAACTTAATGCAACACCTGCGATCAACTACATCACGGCAACTCACGTCGGTCGTTTTAATAATTTCTCTACAAACCAAGTGTTCATGGAGGGGCAGCAACTGGTTATGCAAGCTTCTGATGGCACATCCACTGTTCTTGGTACTTTGAAGGACGTTCCTTATTGTTATGCGACGGATCCAAGTGACATGCCTGTTCAGTACTATGCCTCTTGGAATGCTTTGGAATTAAATCCGACAGTGAAGGTCACCGAGACTCTTTCTAAAGACACAAAATCTTGCCGTCCTTCAGGCTTAGCGGCCGGCGGCTTCTTTGGTAAGTTTATGACTGCGGTTCAAGTTTTAGATACAACAACAGGACACGCTTATAACCAAAGCTGGTCATTCGATGTTTACTTCCCAACAATGGAAAGCTGCCAGGTCCCTCAATAGGTTGGCAGTCTTTTCGGACATTAATGTTTCAAGTCTAAAGTGCCATGAGTGCCCATATTTGCGGGCTTGCCAGTGGCGATCTTTACGAACTCAATCATTCTGTAAACTGGGGAGGCATGTCCTTCCCAGTATTCTGCTTTATCTGCGCTAATTCTTAAAAGTTGAATATTGGGGTCCTGAGGTCCTTGAGGGAACCAGGCTTCATAAGCCTTGTGCCAGACCTCTTGGACTTTTTCTTGGTCTTCTAAAAGTTCGGCAGTTCCGGTAATGGAAATGTATTTTCCATGACTCGCGTAAGACACGCTGACGTCTTCATTTTTTTGAATGTCTTGAATCTTGGTCGAATTTTTCGAAATCAAAAACCAAAGATCACCGTCGAAATCAATTTCCTGAGTCATCAAAGGAGTACTGTGCAACTTATTCTCAGGCGTGAGCGTTGTCAGCATGGCAATGCGAATGTCTTTGATGAGATCTCCAAGTTTTTTAACTTCGGGATCGGAACTGATGTGGGCTGTGTTTTTCATCTGACACCTCTTTCATCAGTGTTTAGATTCGCGCCGTTGAAGAAAGCTCGCAAGCTGTGCTTTATCACTTTTATGATTGTTGGCAGAACCGCGGGAGGCTTCTTGAGAAGGGAAAGGAGGTAAAACTAGCATAGAGGTTCATCTCTATTCTAAAATGCCGGAGCATCTATGAAACTTTATCTACCATTCGTCTTGGTTCTTATTGCTGTTGTTTATTACGCGAATTTTACCTAAATCCAGTCAAAGTTCGTTGCCAAAATGCATAAAAGGGTTGTCTGGGATAGAGGGGTGGACTAAAAAGCCCCTATGAAAGTTTCTGATCTCGATTTCCAGTTTCCTGAAGAATTGATTGCGACGTCCCCGCAAAGACCGTCCCGCGTGATGTGGGTAGACGGGAATGGCACGCCTTCAGAGATCACTTTGAAAGAGCTCATGAATCGCATTCCTAAAGGCGATGTTCTTGTCGTGAATAACACGCAAGTACTAAAGCGCCGCGTATTTGCGGGTGACGTGGAAATTCTTTTTCTCAAGCAAGTGAATGCCACGGACTGGGAAGTCTTATTTCCTTCAAAAAAATATAAAATTGGTGACTCCCTGCCATTGCCTTTAGGTCTTTCAATGACCCTTGTACAAAAGGGTCGTCCTCAGCTTGTTCGCCTGAGCGACGAAGTGCACGAGGATTACTTCCAGAAAGTGGCAGAGTTGCCGCTACCGCCATACATTCAAAAAGCTCGTAATGCTCGTCACACTGTGGAGGCCGACGAGTCTTGGTATCAAACGGCGTGGGCGAAAAATCCGGGAAGCTTTGCGGCTCCGACAGCGAGTCTTCATTTTTCTCATGCAGATATGCAAGAGCTTCGTGCGAAAGGTGTGCGCATTTGTGAGGTCACCTTGCATGTGGGCCTTGGAACTTTTTTGCCGATCACTGCGGATGATTTAAATGATCACGACATGCATGAAGAATACGTCGATATCAGTGCTGAAACGTGGGCTCATATTCAAGCGGCCCGGGCCGAGGGTGCCAATGTGTGGTCTTTGGGCACGACCTCGACAAGATCTCTAGAGAGTGCTGCGAACGGTTTATTGGCTGGCAGTCCCTCTGAAGGATTTAGAGGCTTTACAAAGCTTTTAATTCAGCCTGGATACGAATTTAAGATCGTAGATCGCTTGCTGACAAACTTCCATCAGCCCCAGTCGACATTGCTTGCTTTGGTGGCTGCATTTTCTTCGCTGGAAACAGTAAAAGCTTGCTACTCATGGGCGATTGAGCGAAAGTTCCGTCTCTTTTCTTATGGGGATTTAACATGTTGGACCGCGGGGGCGGGCAGTGCCACAACGTCGGCTGACGTGTAGGCTGGAGCAACTATGCTAGACGGAAAAAATATGACAACGGATAGTTCAAATATGCAACTTGGTGAGTTCAAAGTTCATAAAACTGAAGGTCATGCTCGCAGGGCAACTTTGATGACAGCTCACGGTCCGGTACAAACCCCGGTGTTCATGGCGGTGGGAACAAAAGCCACTGTAAAGGCGATGACTCCAGAGGAGTTGAAAGAATGTGGGACTCAAGTTGTCTTGGGTAACACGTATCACTTGCATTTGCGTCCTGGTGAAAAAACAATCGCAAAAATGGGTGGCCTTCATAAGTTCATGAACTGGAATGGCCCGATCTTAACGGACTCCGGCGGATTCCAAGTTTTCTCGTTGTCCCAACTTCGCAACATGAGTGAAGAGGGTGTGGAATTCCGTTCCCATCTTGATGGCGCTAAATATTTTATCTCTCCAGAAAAGAGCATGGAGATTCAAATGGATCTTGGCTCTGACATCATTATGGCATTCGATGAATGTCTTCAATATCCGGCCACAGACGAAGATATCGAAAGATCGATGGCGCTGACGTATCGTTGGCTTCTTCGTTCGAAGGCCGCGATGACCCGCAAAGAAAGCTTGTTGTTCGGGATCGTGCAAGGGGGCTTGAGCCTTAAGCATCGTCTGAAGTCTTTAGAGCAAGTTACTTCCGTTGATCTTCCTGGCTATGCCTTGGGTGGTTTCAGCGTGGGTGAACCGATTCACTTGATGCATGAGCTTCTTCCTCATGTAGCTCCAAAAATGCCGGAAAATAAGCCGCGTTATTTGATGGGCGTGGGAACGCCAACAGATCTGATTATTGCAATTGATGCAGGGATCGATATGTTCGATTGCGTCATGCCTACAAGAGTGGCACGCAATGGAACGATCTATACATGGCAAGGCAAAGTCAGCATCAAGCGCAGTGAGTATAAAGAAGATCCATCTCCGCTAGATCCTGAATGTGATTGCTATACTTGTACGAACTATTCTCGAGCGTATCTGCGCCATTTATTCCTCAGTGGTGAAATTTTAGGTTCACGTTTGAACACAATCCACAATATTCATTTCTATATGAAGCTGATGGAAAAAGCCCGTGAAGCGATTGCTGAAGGCCGCTGGGCGCAGTACCGCGACGAATGCCTAACGCGTTTCGTAAAGAAAGACAGTAAGTAAAGTTAAACCTACTAAAGTATTGATTCTCCCGAAGAATAATGCTGATCTGGTCTACGCTTCGACTACATCGAAGCGCCGGCTTGACCGGGCAGTGCCTTAGCGACGGATGTCGCGAAGGCTGAAGCAGTATCTTTGGAGGATCTAAATGTTAAATCTACTTGTATCGACAGCTTTTGCACAGTCAGCTCCCGCAGCTGGTGGCGGACAACCCTCTTCATTTGAGATGTTCGTTCCATTCATCTTTATCTTTGTTATTTTCTATTTCCTTATCATTCGCCCTCAATCAAAACGCCAAAAAGAACACCAAAAGTTTTTGACTGAGCTTAAACGCGGCGATGAAGTGATCACTTCTTCAGGCATCTTGGGCCGTATTGAAGGTATCACAGACCAATTCGTTACAGTGGAAATCGCTGATGGCGTAAAGGTTAAAATGCTTCGTACTCAAATCGCTACAACTCAGAAAGCAGCAACTACAGAGGAAAAGAAATAATGGACGGACTTCGTTGGAGAACAATCGGCGCAGCGGCGGGTATTGTTTTGGCCCTAGTTTGGGTCATGCCAAATCTCGTGAATTTCAGTGAATCATCTTGGTGGCCATCCAAGCAAAAGCTTAACTACGGACTTGATATCCAAGGTGGCTTGCACTTGGTTATGGGCGTTGACGTTGACGGTGTGGTGAAAGAATCCACAACTCGTATGATGGCTTCGATCAAGTCTGACTTGGCAAAAGATCAAGTTGAAGGCGGCGATGTTAAATCTGAAAAGCCTGAGCAAGGTGAGATCGTAATCACAGCGGCTAATGCGGCTGCGAAAGCAAAAGTAGAAAAAATCTTGAACGACAAGTATCCGACAACTCTTCAGGTTGTAGGTTCTACTGACAACACAATCACAGCTCGTTATTTCGATTCATACTTGAACGATTATAAAAACCGCGTGATTCAACAAGCGATTGAAACAATCCGTAACCGTATCGATGAATTCGGTGTGGCAGAGCCTTCAATCTCTCAACAAGGTTCAAATCGTATCTTGGTTCAATTGCCAGGTATGGCCGATGCTGAAAAAGCGAAGCAGTTGATCAACACGACTGCGAAATTGGATTTCATGATCGTTTCTAACGAATTGAGTGGTCAACAGTTGCAGGCTTTGATCGCTGACGCTGAAAAAGCAGGTAACTACAAAATGCAGGGTATGAAATACTCTGAGTATGTGACTCGCTTGAATGCAGATCTTAAAGGTAAATTGCCTGAAAAGACTGTTATCTATTTCGAAAAATCTGAAAACGCGGCGAATATGGAAGCGGGCGCAATTCCAATGCTTCTTAGAACTGATACAGATCTTGGCGGCGGAGCTTTGGATGACGCTTTTGTTGGTTATGACCAATACGGTGGCCCACAAGTTTCTTTGCACTTCAACTCTGCGGGTGCGGTTAAATTTGCTGATTTGACTGGCGCAAGCGTTGGTAAGCAAATGGCGATCGTTTTGGATAAAGTTGTTAAATCAGCTCCAAGCATTCGTGACCGTATTGCTGGTGGCCAAGCAGTTATCACTTTAGGTGGTGGCCGTGATCGCAACAAAATGATGGACGAAGCTAAGATGATTTCAACAGCTCTTCGTGCGGGTGCATTGCCTGCAGCTCTTGAGCAATTGGAAGAACGTCGTGTTGGTCCAACTTTGGGTGCTGACTCTATCCATAAAGCGAAATTGGGCGCATACATCGGTGCCGCTTTGATCGTTCTATTTATGTTGATCTACTACAAAGGCATGGGCGTTATCGCGAACGTGGCTTTGATCATCAACATCGTGGGCGTGTTTGCTCTATTGACCTCATTCGGTGCGACTTTGACCTTACCTGGTATCGCTGCGATCGCATTGACCGTCGGTTTTGCCGTGGATGCGAACGTTCTTATTAATGAGCGTATCAAGGAAGAGTTGGCAATGGGACACAGTCTTCGCGTGGCAATCCAAGAGGGTTATCATCGTGCGATGTCTGCGATCTTGGACTCGAACGTAACAACTGCTGCGACGGCTGTCGTTCTTTTGTACTTCGGTACAGGACCTGTGCGTGGTTTCGCTGTCAACTTGTTGATCGGTGTGGCTACGACATTGTTCGCGAACGTGTTCGTTTCTAAAGTGATCGTGGATACATTGATCCAAAAATATAACGTTAAGAAGTTGTCTATTTAATGGGTGCACAAATGGCTAATAAACAAAACACAACAGAATCATCTGGTAAGTATGACTTCGTTGGTAAGGTTGGAATCTTCACAGCTGTGTCTGTGATCCTAGTGGTTCTTTCTATCGTGTTCCTTGCAGTTCGTGGTATTAACTACGGTATCGATTTCAAAGGTGGAACAGAGTTCCAAGTTAAGTTCGACAAAGGTGTTACGATCGATCAAGTTCGTAAATCTGTTGATGACCTAAAACTTGGTGAAGTGGGCGTTCAATCTTTGGGTGATAACGATGAATTCATCATTCGTTTCCAAGGTAAACAAGGCGCTTCTGATAAAGAGACGAACGAAATCTTGAATCAAGATATCGGTAAAATTAAAGATATCATCACAACAACATTTGCAGCGAATCACCCTGAGGTTCGCCGTGTTGATACTGTGGGACCTCAAGTGGGTGCTGAGTTGAAACGTAACGGTTTGCTAGCGGTGTTCTATTGCTTGCTTGTGATCTTGATCTACGTAGCTCTTCGTTTCGACTATAAATATGCTCCGGGTGCAGTATTCTGCTTATTCCACGATGCGATCATCACTTTGGGCATCTTCGTTTTTGTGGGTAAAGAGGTGAACGTGCCGATCATGGCGGCGATCTTAACTTTGATCGGTTACTCTCTGAATGACACGATCGTGGTATTTGACCGTATCCGTGAAACAGACTCTCATTACCATGAAAAGGGCTATCGCTTCATCATCAATAAAGCGATCAACGATATGCTTCACCGTACATTGATCACTTCAGGTACAGTGTTCACATCAGCTCTTTGTTTGTACTTGTTCTCTGGTGGCACTGTTGCGGATATCGCTTTTGCGATCTGTATCGGTATCATCTTCGGTACTTACTCTTCTATCTACGTAGCAGCACCTATCGTGTTGTTCATGGATAAATTGTCTGGAAAGAAAGCGGCCTAGCTTTCTTTGAATGGGGGTTGTTGTTAAGGCAGCCCTCGAATTGGGGTTTCAGTGAATCCATTGTGGAAACTGCGAGAATCAGAAACAGAGGTGCTTGCACCTCCATCAGCGGAGGGTCAGCAGTGGCCATCTCTGATTGGTAAGCTGCTCGCAGCCCGCGGATTCACAGAATCTCAACAAGTCGATAAGCTTCTTTTTCCTAAGCTCGCTGATTTGAAAGATCCTCTTGAACTTAAGGGGATGTCTCAAGCCCTCGAGCGTCTGGGGCGCGCGTATCTCAACAAAGAAAAAATCTGCATCTATGCTGACTTCGACTTAGACGGAACTTCTGGTCTAGCTTTGTTGAAGACGGGCATGGTCGCTTTGGGTTTTCCCAACGTTATTCACTATCAACCAAAGCGTTTGGCGGAAGGTTACGGCTTTCATGCTCATGCCGTTGAGGAATTAAAAGCTCAAGGTGTGAGTCTAATTATCACGGTGGACGTCGGCATTACGGCTCATCCTGCGGTTGATAAGGCTCGCGAATTGGGTATCGATGTGATTCTTACGGATCATCACTTGCCTGCGGAAACAATTCCGAATGCTTATGTGGTGATCAATCCCAATCAAGGAACTTGTGAATCTGGTTTAGGTTATTTGTGTGGGGCAGGGGTTGCATTTTATTTGCTTCGCGGCCTAAAAAGATACTTTCAAGATAATTCGCAACTACCTAAAAACAATTGGGATCTTAAAGAGGTTCTTGAATATTTCACGATCGGCACTTTGACTGATATGGTTCCTTTGGTTGAAGACAACCGTGTGCTGGTGAAGCATGGCTTGGTGAAGCTTGCGGAAACAAAAAAAGCGGGACTTCGAGCATTACTTGAAGAGTTGGATCTGACAGGTCGTCCTTTAACTTCTCAAGATGTGGCAATTCGATTTGCGCCAAAGTTGAACGCTTTGTCTCGCATGGAATCAGGTATTCTTCCGATTGATATTTTCCTTTTAGAAGATCCGGCTCAGGCGCGCGAAATGGTTCGTCAGGTTATGAAGAACAACTCGACTCGTGTGCAATTGCAAAGCGATGCGGAAACGGAAGCTCAAGAATTACTTAAAGAGTGGCCTCATAAAGACTTTGTCTTTGTCGCTTCTCGAAATTTCCACCGCGGGGTCGTGGGCTTGATTGCAACTAAGCTTACCCAGGTTTACAACAAGCCTGCTTTTGTCGGATCGTTGGGTGAAGATGGTATGATCGTGGGCAGTGCTCGCTTGCCACAAGGTCAGGAAGCTTGCCTGGTCGAGGCCATGGGGTCAGCGTCTGAGTTGATGAGTCGTTTTGGTGGTCACTCGGCTGCGGCGGGTTTTGAAATTGCGGAAACGAAAGTTCCTCAATTGATCGAGCGTTTGGCTATCCATTTTTCAGATCTTCGTGAAAAGCCAAAACCTTTGGAAATCTATTATGATGTGGAAGCGAAACTTCCTGAGGTCAGTTCAGGACTGATGAAGTGGTACGACTTTGTCGGACCTTTCGGGACGGGCTTCTCGATTCCTTTGATTCATTTTGGAAAAATCGAAGTTTTATCAAAACGTGAATTGAAGGGCGGCCATCTCCGTTTGAAATTGGCTGATCCTGAGACGCATACATCCATGGAGGCGTTGTTATTTACGCCGACTCCAAGGCAGTTGCAAACCCTCGAGCAAGTTCCGGGATTTTATGATATCTTGGGCGAGCTTCAGTGGAATTATTTTGCTGGGCAAAAATCTATTCAGATTCTTATTCGTGATCTAAAGGCTGCGCCATGAGACAAAGCAAAAAAGTAGTGGCTCTTTTATCTTCGGGCTTAGACTCGACGGTGAATGTCTTTGAAGCAATCAAGCACAACCATGAAGTGGTTCTGGCTTTGACCTTCAACTATGGACAAAGAGCTGCGATAAAAGAAATCGAACACTCTGCGAAAATCGCTAAGTATTTAAACATTCCTCACAAGGTGATGGATGTGACTTGGTTTAAGGATTTCAATAAATCATCTTTGATCGTTGAAGATCAAGAGGTCCCAACGGGTAAAGATGTTGAAATCGATAATCTGCAGAAATCTGCCGACACCGCAAAGTCTGTATGGGTTCCAAATCGCAACGGGATTTTCATTAATATCGCCGCGGCTTATGCGGAAGCTCTAGGTGCAGATGCGGTTATTCCTGGCTTCAATGCCGAGGAGGCGGCCACATTCCCAGACAACTCTCGCGAGTTTCTAGAGCAAGCGACGAAGTCTTTATGGTACTCGACTGCGAATCATGTGTCGGTGGGTTGTTACACGGCTCACTTGAATAAGCCTGATATTGTTCGTTTAGGACAAGGTTTGAAGATTCCGTGGGAATTGATCTGGCCTTGTTATTTCTCGGGCGATAAGTGGTGTGGTCAATGTGAGTCTTGCCAACGCGCGAAGCGTGCTTTTGCTTCAGCGAATATTGATGTAGCTCATTTGTTTAAGGGGTAGTTGTGGAATCACTCTTTATCGAAAAGAAATTTTCTTATGATGGCAGTCAGCTTCGTTCGTTATTTGCTTACCTTGAGCATGGAGTTCTAGGGCCTTCCGTGGTTTCATGGCAAGGGGCTTGCGATATTCCGTTCACTCATATGGTGGATGGAGAAGATTTGCTGGCGAAAGCTGTTATTGAAAGTGATGAGATGCTTCACTTTATCATCGAGATCTTTGATCGCGACTTATTTTCCGGAGTGGCAATTCAAAGGTTGTTCGCTTCTATCGCAAGGGATTATTTGCAAAAGAATGCCTCTGTCACTTTGAATGGTCAGCAGTTGGTGCGCGAAGGGGATGACCTTTATCTTACGGACCGTAAGCTGAGCATCAGCATTGCAACAAAATCACCAGTATCTGTGATGGTGCATTTTGCAATGAATGTGACGAATGAAGGAACCCCAGTGAAGACTTTAAGTCTTGGTGACTTAAAGTTAGACCCTCGGAAGGTTGCAGAGGATCTCATGCATCTTCTTAAGAAAGAATATTTGGATATCGTGGTGGCAACTCAGAAGGTTCGTCCAGTTCCTTAATTACCTTAAACTTGCGCACTTTTTATCGTGCTGACATTTCAACATCATTTCACGCAGATTCATCAAATCGCGAAGTGAGTAAGCAAGCTCGTAATCGAATCCCGCACTTTTTGATCCTTGAGGGCCGATGGTGATAAATTCGTTCACGTAAGCAAATTGATCCCGTGTGAATGTCTCTGTTCCATGAGTCATCTTGAAAGACATGTTTTTGGCATTGTCCCGATTTCCAAAGAAGCGTGCTTTCTGTTTTCTGGCTTTGAGCAGGGCGCCTTTAAGATCATTCCAACATTTGACTTCACCGATTTTGATAACTTTGTTGGTATTGTTATCAAAAACAATGACGTCCAACTCGCCAGCAGTGCCGTCGCCGTTGTCATACGCAATACCTGTCAGAACTTTATATTGCGGAACTTGAAACTCTTGTTCAAATTCCAAGCGAGCGACCTCTTCGCAAATTGCGCCGGTGTCGAAGTAATCACGGGGAGTGTTTTTCAGAGCTTGAACTTCTTCCTCTAATGTTGGAACTGCAAATGCTGAAAAGGAAAACGCGGAAATTAACAAAAGTAAAATAATTCTCACCGAGGCCTCACTGTAGACCGTCAGATATGTCTTATTTCAGATATCTCCGCAAACGAATATCCTAGACCGGAAATTCTTTTAGGGCGAGAGAGGGGTTATTCTTTTTCTTTTTGTTTGATGTAAGTCTCGCGCAACCACAAACGAATGTGTTTCAGGTAGTGATCCTTCATGCCGAAGAAAACGAAGTGGTTGTGGAAGAACTCCTGTCCGCCTTTGTCTTCCTCGGTGAAGTTCACTGTGCCAATGATTTCCGGGATTTCATTTTCTTCCGGGCGCCAAAGAATAAACTCGCGGAAGGCTCCAACACTGATGGCGCGATAATATTTCATGACAAGGCCTGCTTCAGAAATCTGCGAAATCTCGACGGGGTTTGCGACCTTTAAAACAGACTGTTCTTGCAACGAAGCCACTGTCACAGGGACCTTATTCGCCAGGGCGCGATGCTCGGTCACAAGCTTTTTCGAAATATAGAGTTTGTCCAGTGGTGTATAGAAAATTTCTTTCGTCCAGGCTGAAAGATTGTGAACTTCATCTGCTGCGATTTTCTTGCGCGAAATCAAGAACAGACCTGGGTATTCACTCAGCTCTTTTCCGTTTCGTTTAGCGCGATCTTTCAGGTATTCGCTGATTTGCTGCCAGCGCTTTTCCTTTTCGAATTCAAAGATTTCATAATTCGCAAAAATAAAATCAAACTGTTGCGGAAGCGTCTGACGATTCGGAGTATCTTTGTCAGCAAGATCTGAAAGGAATTGTCCATAATTGGAATACACAAACACTTCGCTGTTAGAGAAACGATCTGTTAAGAAAATCTTCAGATCCAATCCCAACGGAACATCTTCATCTAAAATTAAAATGCGCGCGGGATGGGTATGACTATTTTGAAAACCCTCATTGTGGTGGTCTTTCACTTGCAGAATGTGTTTACGAATCTGACTTATTTGATCGTTATCGGCAGCGAAGAAGTGAAAGTTGCAAAGAAATTCTTTTTCTGAAAGCTCTTTGCATGATGAGCAATAGGCATAGACAGATTTCTTATTATTCACTGTGAAGGCAGGGCTATAATACTTGGTTAAAGCACCTATTGCAATTTCGTGATTGTTGATAGTTGAGAAACCGATCTCGCTCAATGCACTGGTTGAAACCTCTTTAAGCATTTCAATGGTTGAGTTGATTTTAATTGTTGCCACGGTTGATGAAGAACCTAGCGGATGATGTCCCGTTAACGCGTATTCCAGATCTTGCCTTAAGATAAGTTTATCAAACGGTTTGAAGATCACGTTATTGATGATGCGATCTTCGGCAAGTTTGATATCAAAGTTGGGGCTGTCAAAGGCTGTTAGAATTAAAGCCGTGGGTTCGTGCTCTGCACACATTTTCTTTCTTAGAAAGAAATCACGGGCACGGCGAACCAAGCCCATGTTTTGAGTTCCCAGAAATTCGTTTTTTGCGATCACAAGGCGCAGTTCATGGGCGCTTGAAGGCTCAACAGGATCTGTAGTGTCCGCTGGATGGCGAATACCGCCATTGGCGAGGGCTTTGGGGCCGTCGTGGACTGCTGTTTTTAACCATTCATGAAAATCTGCGAGGGTAGTGAAAAAGCGAATATGAAGCTTTGGATCTATCGATTTGAGGGTCTCAAAAAGATCCTTCTGAATACGCACGTCATCTTCGAGCACGTAAATAAACTTCATGCTCTTATCTTATCCTGAAATGAGATGCAAAAGATAGTGCGAACTGCCTACTGGCCTCTGAATATGAAATAAACAGCCCCAACGAGGCAGAGGCCTGCCCAAAGGAAATCAAGCTTCAAAGACTGTTTCATATAGAGAACTGAAAACCCTGCGAAGACGATCATGGTGATGACCTCTTGAATGATCTTCAATTGCGGAAGCGTGTAATAATTTGAGCCGATGCGATTGGCAGGAACCTGCAAGGCATATTCAAAGAAAGCAATGCTCCAGCTGATAATGATTGCGATCCATAAGGCAGATTCTTTGAGATTCTTCAGATGGCCGTACCAGGCGAAGGTCATGAAAATGTTTGAAAGGAACAAAAGGGCAATAGGGCTCCATGCAGTCAGGTTCATTATGTGCTCCCTTGGCTGTAAGCATGATTCACCAGAAGGCTGGCGATACGACGATATTCACTTAAAAGATCCAAATGAATCGAACTGGTGTTGATCGATGTGTTCAAACCACGGTTTAAACGACTGATGTGATTTTCGCGAAGAGTGATTTCCATTTTTGCCAACTCGCGCTTCAGTTGAATCGCATTTTCGCAAAGCTCACGATTTTGATAGGCATTGACGGCCATAGCAGCCACTTTTACAACCTGCTCATGCATATTGCGAATTTCGGTCCAGCCTTCGCCAGAGAATTCCAACTTCAATGCATTTTTCTTGATCGCCAAGGCCAGGATATTGATGTCAATGGCATCCGCTGCGCGTTCCAGGTCGCTTAAGAACATGATCATATTCATCACGTTTTGATGAACCACAGTGTTGGATTTATTGGCGTGATCTAGAAGAAACATTTTTGTTTCACGATAAAGGAAGTCGACTTTGTTGTCGCGGTCTTTGATGGAATCAAAGTCTTTAGGATCATTCGTTTCAAAAAGACGAATCGAGTCCTTGATCATCCCCAGGACAATATCAGCCGTGCGCATGATCTCGCGATTTGCATAGGACACAGCTAAAGCAGAGCTTTGATAGTTATCCATATTCACAAATTCAGTGCCGAATTCTTCAGAGGCTGATTTCGGGAACATTTTTTCGATTAAAGCTGCCCCTTTGTTGATGAAAGGGAAGAAGATGATCGCAGATAAAATATTAAAGATTAAGTGAGCATTGGCGATAGAACGCGGGATTGTCGTGTCGAAGGTGAGCAGAAAATCGATAAACAGCTGCGTGAAAGGATAAAAAATTAAAACACTGGTTGTTTTATAAAAGAAATTCGCCCAAGCCACTTGGCGACCGACATAGTTTCCGCCGGCAGCTGCGATCAGTGCCACAGAGGTTGTACCGATATTCGCACCGTAAACCCAAATCATCGCATCATAGAACGTAATGGCTTTCACGGCGGCCAAACTCATGGCAAGACCGATGGTGATCGCACTGCTCTGAACGAATGCGCAGAACACAATAGAAATCAAAAGAGAATAGCCAGGATTGTCACGAACACTCTGGAAAAACTCTGTCAGCATAGGATTTGCCGCGAAATGGTTGGCTGCCACTGTGACTAACTTCAGCCCCAGGAATAGCAATGCAAAGCCCATGAAAGTCGTCGAAAGATTTTTGAAAACGGTTTTCTTTGACTTGAAATAGAATGCGAAAGAAATCGCAAATACAGGCAATGCATACTGCGATAAATCTAAAGAGATCAACTGAACCGTCAATGTCGTACCAATGGCAGTCCCAATGATCACGCCCATCACTTGGCGAAGATTCACAACGCGTGCGGAACCAAGTCCCACGAGCATGGATGTCAGTGCTCCAGAACTTTGCATAAGGGTCGTTAGAACCACACCCGTTAGAATTGCCAGG
>NZ_DASVLT010000028.1:0-36330 GCF_036384735.1 Bdellovibrio sp.
TTAAATTCTGTTTCATCCCAAACAAGCTAGCTTTTACGCTGTTGTTTGTTCGAATATTTTTGAAATTGTGTCGAATAATTGCTTATTCAACTAAGAGCCCAAAAATCTTTTCTTCTAGCTATTCAGTTTTCAAAGAGCGAACTTTTTCTCAGCATTAATTTGCATTGTTGCTGAGAGGTAAGGTTTATATCGAAGGCTTAATGCCCTGTCAACACCCTAAAATCATTTTTCTCAAAAATCTTTTTGAAAGATTATTCAGAAAAATGCTCGTGTTCATCTGCCGAAGATTAACTTTGAATACAAATCAAAGAGTTAACTCTTAGTCAGAGGTCGTTTTAAAAACGGAACATCGAAGGAGACCGGGTTATAGATTAGTTTCGCGGAGCTCGGCAAGCATTTTTTAAAAACTTTTTGCCGCAGACATGCAAATGCCCATCTATGCTTAATAAGTGGGCATTTTTGCGGATTTTTGCTTTATTTTCGAGCTTTTCAGAAACCTTCTGCGCTGCCGATTTTTGATCTTGGATCATCATCCTCATCAAAAGGAATGGTAGCCTTAGCAGATTTTGCGACCTCAATAGTCGCTTTTGCTACTTTTTTAAGCGGAACTACATTCGAAGATTTGCCCGAGTTAGTAGGAGAGGGTTTAGCTATTAACGTTTTTTTCTCTGTCGTTGGAGTAGTTTTTTTCTCTTGAGAACTCACACCGATCACGTTGAGATTCAGATCCATCGTAAGCTGACTAGATGTCTCTGCGAGACTATTGATTTCACCAGTGGTTGCTGCGATCTCCTCTGCTGAGGCCGCATTCGATTGAGATGATTGATCCAACTGATTCATTGCTTTACTAATTTGTTGAATCCCTGTCGTCTGCTCGCCGCTAGCAGCGGCAATTTCATTATTTAAGTCAGATACCTTTTTGATGGAATTCACGATGTTCGCAAGAACTTCACCGCTTGTATCTGCAATCTCACTGCCTCTTTCCACTTGAGAGACCGAGTCTTTAATCAGTGATGAAATATCCTTCGCGGATGATGCGCTTCTTTGCGCCAAGGCTCGAACGGCCTCAGCAACAACGGCGAAACCTTTCCCTTGCTCTCCCGCACGAGCAGCTTCGACTGCGGCATTCAACGCCAATAAGTTTGTTTGGAAGGCAATGTCATCAATAACAGAAATGATCTCTTCGATCTTTTTAGATGACTGAGAAATTTCATTCATAGATTGAATAAGATTTTTGATTTCAGACTCGCCTTTTTCCGCGGCCTCTTTCGAGGCTGCTGAAAGAGCTGCCGCCTGTTTGGCATTGTCTGAATTCATTTGCACCATAGAAGACATCTCTTCAAGGGCCGCCACGGTTTCTTCTAAAGATGCTGCGGCTTGCGTGGAGTTTTGGGAGAGAGCGCCGCCCGCTTCACTCAATTGGTGAACCGCATCTACGACGCGGCTGTTTGCGGAAGAAAGGTTTGCAGCGATAGCGCCTACAGAATTTGAGATTTTTGCAGCCATAAGAAGTAATAGCCCAAAAATGGCGAAGCCCACACAAAGAGTGACCAAAGAAATCAAATATATTATTTGAGAGCGTGTCACTTCAAATGCTTTAGCCTCAATGCCGGCTCTGGTATGGTAGTAAGCTATCACTTTCTCGTTGAAATTTTCAAGACGAGTGGCAATAGGATGAAGCTCTTCATCCAGGACCTTGCGTGCTGCACTTACAGACTCGGGAGTGTTTTTCTCTAAATCAGCGAGAATAGTTTCTGCTTTCTCTAGAAATTTAGGGAAATCGCCTTTCACGTCCTCATACATTTTTTGCTCTTCAGGTGCAAAAGAAGCATTTGTATATTTTTTGAAACCATCCTTGAACATGGCAATGGATTCTTTACTTTCCTTTACAGTCTTTGCACGGTCCTCGGGATTGACGATACCTTCCCAAATACGATAGCCGAAACGGTTTTGAGCAATGCGCATGTCATCTATTGCGGAGATGTTTGGAAGAATCTCAGTGTGGGTACTTCTTACGATAGCGCTGATCTGACTGAGACCATTAAATGTAAAGCCAAAGATGACAGCAAATGCCAGGAACGGAAAAACTGAAACAAATAAAAGACGACCCTTAATACCTTTAAACCAAAGGGTCAGAGAACTCTGCGCCATGCTCAAGCCTTTCGCACAATCGTAATACGATAAAAATTCTTTCGACTTTTCTTTTCGGACAGATTTGCCTGAAAAATTAGGGCCCCGGTTTAGGCAGCAGAAAATTTAATGTTCGATTTCTTTTTGAGACTGATAAATTTCAAATCTAAAAAAACTAACATTTGGACATTCAAGTTTAGATTATATTTTACTTCCTGGACTTAAGGAAGATCCAGCTTTCCCGATATTTGTCTTGCTACGGATCTTCAAAGATCCGTCAAAGAAATCAGGAGAACACCTTGAGACTTAAAATAATCAGCCTTCCCATCATCGCTACCTTGTGGGGCTTGAATGCATCGGCGACTGACGTTGCGGGACTTACAGTTAAAGGTGAAGCTAGCTTTGACTATAACTTTCTTTCGTCCGGCGAAAACACCTACCCCGCAGTTGGTGGGGCTTTGAACGAACAATATCGTTTCAATCAGGCCCAACTTCAACTTACAAAGGAAACTGACGAGCTTTCATTCCTAGCCCGTCTTAATTATCAGCCGACGAGCTATCAGACAACCGCAGGAACATCCCAGGCCAACATCGGCACGTTGGATCAATTAGAGCTTTATTATAAGTTTACTCCGACATTCTCTGTGGGATTTGGTCGCCTGTGTTCGACACTGGGTTTCGAATCTCTCTTGAAGTCTGAGAATGTGTTTTATAGTAACTCTGTCTCTTACCAGACAATCTTGCCCGGCTATGGCGAAGGTCTTCGCGCGAGATACAATCCTGGTGAATGGTTGACGGTCTCTTTGAGCACATACAATAGAAGTACCTACAACCTTTTTGGCGACGATTATACGACGACGAAAACAACCGAGGCCTCAGCAACAGGTGTCGCTGGTCGCTTCCTTTGGTTCGCGGGCTATCAATGGGGCACAGATGGCGATGGAACGGCTCCAAATCCAAAGGTCGATAAGAGTTCTGGCAACGTTTGGACCACATATAAATTCTCTGATGACTTCCTATTCACTGCCTCCTATGACAACCGCACACGTAAGCAAGATGGCAGCACCATGAATTATACCCAATCCGTCTTGGGGCAATTGTCTTATGCATTCCAGTGGCATACTTTGGGCCTTCGCTATGAAGCTCTTTTAGGGGCTGGCGAATTAGATGCTTTGAATGGGCTTTCAACGCCGACATACTATCGTGGCGCGGATAAAGTTCAGGTATGGAGTGTCGTAGACAAGTTTAATCTGTCAGAGCATTTCAACTTATACGTGGAATATCGTCATGATGGTGCTGATCAAGCTGTTCTTACAAACAGCAAGGGTGACGCCACAAAAGAACTTCATATGATCACCCTTGGAGCTTTGGCTTATTTCTAATTTTAACAGAGGTCGCTTAAACTACTGCTTTACGATCAATAGACCTTCTTTAATGATTGCATTGCCTTCGACTTGAATCTCGGAGGCATTTTCGTTGATAACTCGTGATACAACACCTGTTCCGACTTTTTCTTTACGGCAAAGCTTTACCTTGGGGCCTTGGCAAACCTCTTCATAAAGAGCGACGCGGTCCCCCTCTTTTACAGAGATATTTTTAGTTTGAATTTGAGCATGAGTGGAATCAATTTTCATCGATACCTTTGCTTGTTGTGGAACAGCGGCAAAAGCTGCGGAAGAGAAAATAAGGCTCATGATCGTGATTTTTAAGGCTTTCATAAATTCTTCCTCTCTTTAGAGATAAGCTCACTGATGAAAATTGCAAGAGGGTTGCCAAGCGTAGAACAAATCCTAAGGGTTCTGAGGCATTTCACCTGCATAAGCTTTTAACACCCCTCTGCCCTTTATGTCGTCATGCAGAACTTTTTTACCATCTCATGGTGAGACGACATTTTCCAAGCGGAGCCTTTGACTCATCGGCTGAGGCCTTCAAAATGAAGTTATGAAGATCTTTCTCGTGAGTGCCTTAATCGTGATCTTAATGACAGTGAGCTTACTCGCTGCTACGGACCCTACGGCGGTGATGATGAGGTATTTCTCGAACACCAAAAATCAGTACGAGAATATCAATATCGTCTCCTATCAAGGATTTAAAATTTCAGAGAACTGCCTTGAGAATCAACCGCCAAAGTGCGAGGCCTGGATTGCACTTCAAGAAAAAGTGACCCCTCAAAACTCTGCCACCCCATACATCGGCAATCCCGCGGCGAGATATTGTTTTGATCACAATGCCAACAACCAGGTACTCTTTGATAAACAGAAAAAAGAATTCGACTACTGCATGTTCAAGGATGGCTCCGCCGTAAGCGCGTGGGATCTTTATAACAAACACTTCGGTACAAGTAAGAAATAAAAAAGAGCAGCCTCCTAAGACGCTGCCCTTCATGGAAGTTCATTTGAAAAAATCAACCAAACTAACTTGCGGAATCAGAAGAAGAGGAACTGCTAGAGTCTTGCTGTTGTTGCTGCCCATGTGGAGGACGTGGAGGATGGTCAAAGCCCTTTGATTTCATGCACGCGTCCATTGTTGCACGATCCGCATCACTAGGACGTTGGCCAGGTTCCGGCTTCTGCAAATTGTTTTCACTAATGCATGCCTCAAAAGCAGCGCGAATAGCATCATTATTTCCTGAAGACTGTGCTCGACCAGCAAGAGGCGCCAGCATCGCTGTAAGAGCAAATACCATCAGAAAGTCTTTTTTAATAGATTGTTTCATTCTTTTCTCCCTTGTCGGATGTGGTGTTATGAGCACCGTTACTCATGATTTAAGGATAGAGAGAGATGTTGGAGAAAAGATGGACGTTCAAAAAATCTTTCGTTCTATTTTGAGATTCACCAGCAGACATAGATCAACTTGATTGGAAATCTCACGTCTAACTCCAAAGTCCTTACACAAATAGATGGTCTGTGGAATTTCATCGTCTAAAAGTCGCGGAGCCTGTCCTGTCGTTGCAAAAATAAATTTTGTCTTGGCCTTGCGTAGAGACTCAGAACTTGTCGGTTTCGATTGATTTTTGACACGCCGTTTCGATGCAAGGTCCAATGCATTGACCATTTTTCCGTCGCAGAACAGGGTCAATGCACGGGAGAAAATTTGTGATCGAAACTGAATTGATTCAACGTCGTCGTATTTTATTTATCTGTTTTTTATGCTGTGGAGTCGCTGTAGCCGCTATGGGTATCGCACAACTTCTTCTTTGGGGCATCCAACTTTTTACTAATATCTTCTATTTTCAATCTTTCTCTCTGACAGAGCGGGCCCCTGGAGAGAACACCTTAGGCTGGATGGCTGTATTTGTTCCTGTCATTGGTGGGTTGATCGTAGGTTTAATGGCGCGCTTTGGTTCCGCTGCAATTCGTGGCCATGGCATTCCCGAAGCGATGGAGAACATTCTTCAAAAAGAAAGTCGTATCCCTCGTCGTATTACATTCCTTAAACCTCTGTCTTCAGCAATCGCAATCGGATCTGGGGGACCATTTGGTGCGGAAGGACCGATCATCGCTACTGGCGGTGCTTTGGGCTCATGGTTAGGACAGGTCATTCCTATGAGTTCTTACGAAAGAAAAGTTATCCTTGCTTCTGGAGCTGCGGCCGGCATGACGGCGATCTTTGGAACTCCGTTAGCAGCAGTTTTGCTTGCCATTGAACTTTTGCTTTTTGAATTCCGAGCAAGATCCTTCATTCCTGTCGCTTTAGCGACTGTGGTTGCAGCGACCCTGCATACAATTTTTATTTCCAAAGATGCCTTCTTCGCGATGCCGGATCTTACATCGCCGGACATTCCAAATTTGATTTTGTATCTAGTATTTGGAGCGGTCATGGGGGTTCTTTGTGTGGCCGTTACGAAATCCATTTACTGGATTGAAGATGCGTTCGAGCATCTGCCTATTCACTGGATGTGGTGGCCAGCTATTGGAGGTCTTGCTGTCGGATTGATTGGCCTGGTTGAACCACACAGTCTTGGAGTGGGTTACGGAAATATTACCTTGAGTCTTTCTGGAAAGCTGACTCTTGCGGCCGCGGGAAGTATTTTGGTTTGGAAGTTTCTTTCTTGGGCCATTGCTTTGGGCAGTGGAACATCCGGCGGAACCCTTGCTCCCCTTTTGACTTTGGGCTCAACATTTGGACTGATTGTCGGAACTTTGCTAGCAACTTATTTCCCTGAGTTGCACGTCGATCCACAAGCTCTTGCCCTGGTGGCCATGGCTTCGTTGTTTGCTGGATCATCGAGAGCTCTTTTGACATCGGTGGTTTTCGCGTTGGAAGCAACAAAACAACCTGTAGGACTTGTGCCTTTACTTGGCTGTTGCTCAGTTGCTTACCTAATTTCATCCTTGATGATGCAAAATTCAATTATGACTGAAAAGATCGTCCGTCGCGGCACCAAAGTTCCGCACGAATACTACCCTCGCCTGTAGTCCTTGGCCGGACTACCTCGAAGTTTTGAATTTACGTTGAAGAGCGACCGTGGTTTGACGAATTTCCTCTTCAAGAACCACATCAAAAAGTTTTTCAGCAGAAATGCGATAGAACTCTGCCAATTTTTTTAAAACGGAAATTGGCGGAGATGAAATGCCTCTTTCCCAGTTAGAGATGAATTGGGCTGTATCGTAACCAAGATGATCTGCAACTTCCTTTTGAGAGAATCCTGCAGCAACGCGTCTCTCTTTTAGGAATTGCGCTAAATTTCGAACCTTCTCTGCCATACCAATTTCCTCCGAATGGGCAGAAACTAACAGCAACTAAACAAAATCACAATACAGAAGCTCATTAAATTTTGAATTAGCGTTCCTAACGGAGTTCTTTGAGAATATTCGAACTAAATGATTGATTCCTAACAATCGATTAATAATGGTTGATTCGATTACGATGCCCTTCTGAATCAAGCACCACCGTTTCCGTTTTATCTTCCATTTGTTTTACATTATCTAACTCTTGTGAGGACTCAGTTAATCTGTCATCGCCTTTTGGGGAACGAGGTCTGAATAATCCCCAAATGTCTGAACGCGGATGGGATTCTTTGTGATTATGAGATTCAGCCATATAAAAACCTCCTGGCTGGATTATAATATCAAATTCAAGCGACCTTTCCCTTGTAAAAACCGGTAATTTTTTGGCTGAAAGGCGCCCTAAGGCCTGAGACTTCTGGACAGATTCTTTCAAAAATGGGATGAACTCTTCAGGAGTTTAAGAATGCTAGAACAACGCCTGACTGATATTGAAATCAAAGTAGCTCATCAAGATCACGTGATCGAAGAGCTTCACCAAGTTATCTATGAACAACAAAAGACCATCGACAAGCTACAGAGCACTCTAACGATTATCAGTAAACGCATTCAAGAGGCTTTGGGCGACGGTACTGAGATCCGTGGCCACGAAAAGCCACCTCATTACTAGTTATGAACCCGTTCAAATTTCGTAAAGGCGTCTGTGGGATCTTTCTTTCTAAATCAGGAAAAATTCTGATGGGAGAAAGAGCTCTCGATCCAGGTCAGTGGCAACTTCCTCAGGGTGGACTTGAGGTTGGCGAAACTCCCCTACAAGCTTTAGAACGCGAAATGTTCGAAGAAGTTGGCATTACCGATATCAAAATTCTTAAAGCAACTACAGATTGGATTCATTACGAATGGCCCTTAGGGCTTTTCGATAGCAAGTTTTTGGGGCAACAACATATTTACTATATTTTAGACGGGAACTCTCTAGACCCCAAAATTCTAGGTCCTACAGAGGAGTTTGCACGCTTTACTTGGCATTCTGTCGACGAAGTTTTAGCGATGATCATTGAGTGGAAAAAAGAGGCCTATCTGAAAGCCTTTCGAGAGCTTGGGCTGATTTAAAATCAGCCCTCGGTGTGAACCAAAATATTTTCGATACGACGATCCGGAACAAGCCACATTCCCGCAACCCCTACATAGATCAAATAAGAAATCCATGATTCGTAAAATGCTGCCGCGATAGCAATGGCATATAGAACAACCGAAATCTTTCCTTTGTAATCACATTTCAGGGCGCGAGCCAACGTCGAATCGGGTCCTTCGATACTGAGCAACGTTCTGGTCAGAATATAATAAGCCACACCTGACATCATCAGATTGAATCCATAAAAAACCACCGGCCAGAGCAGAAAATGATTTTCCCCCATCCACGCTGTCGTGAAAGGAACGAGTGACAACCAGAAAAGAAGATGCAAATTCGCCCACAGGATCGCCCCATTTACCTTGCGGACACTGTGCATAAGATGATGATGATTGCTCCAATAAATTCCGACGTAAATGAAACTGATCAAATAGCAAAATAACGTCGGCAACATTGGAACCAAAGACGATAATTCCGGCGAATGCGGAACTTTGAGTTCTAACACCATGATCGTGATAATGATTGCGAGCACCCCATCACTAAAAGCCTCAAGACGTCCTTTATTCATTGTCATCCCTTCGTGATTATCTATTGAAGCATTCACCAAATACTCTGTCACTGCCTGGCATCACCTTTTGGGAATTATCTTATTGGGCCGTAACTGGCTCGACAACCTTCGTATCAATTGAGATATGACTTTCCAAAATAAGATGGATCGGACATCTTTCAATGATATCCGCGAGACGTGTTCTTTGTTCGTCGTTCAGGTCTCCATTAAAAGTTACCTGGCGAGAAATTTTTGTTTCCTCTTTGCTTTCAGAAAGAATTTCCACTTTCACTTCCGTCGATTCCAACTTCCATTGTTTGCGATTTGCATACATCTGCGCTGTGATGATCGTGCAAGCGCTCAAAGCCGCCTCAAGAATTTCATGAGGGCTTGGGCCTTCATCATCACCTCCCTTATCAACCGGCGTTCCTGCCGTGATTTCGAAGTGGTTTGCTACGATCTTTGCACCTAAATTACTAAAGCGGCGTCCCTGAACCATTGAAATGCTCTCTTTCTTTGTCTTTCTTGGTCTCTTTATTCTCGATCTGGCTTAAAGCCTCACGCAGTTTTAAATGCAGAAGCAAAAACTCAGGATCTTCGCCTAAATGATGCTGATACCTTCCATAAATAGCAGAATGCCCATCCGCTTTATGTAAAACCGCGTCTATTTGCATTCTAACGCCATCCAAATCAGCGTCCGTTAAAGCTTCTTTTTCATCTACCATTGCATCGATGTCAGCAATCAAAGCTGAAAATGGCTGAAGCCAGCGAAAATTTCGATCATTAGTCAACATTTGTAGAAAATCGAAAGGCATAATTCTACGCTGATAGTATTTCTCCGCATCCACCCGCTCCTGTTCTAAGAAGCGACGGTGGAGGTCTTTTAAGCGTTTACTGACTTCGTTGAGTTTATCTTTCATTTCACACTCCTTATTAAGGAAGATCGAACACGATAAATTCAGAACCTTTTTTCCATTGAAGTTTCAAATGATCCACATCTTGGATGGCCGCTCCGTCACCGGCTTGAAGAGTTTCGCCTTCAACGCTGACCTGACCCTTAATCACCTGAACCCAGAGATGACGATGCGCATACGTTTTCAATGTTTTCTCACCGTCATCTTGCGCTTTTGCAGCATACATATCAACGTCTTGATTGATCGTGATCGAACCATTTCTGCCATCTTTCGAACCAACAAGAATCAAATCGCTGCAACCGAAATCGTTTGAGAATGATTTCTGGTCATAACTTGGTTTCATTCCTTGTTTTTCTGGCATAATCCAGATTTGCAAAAAGTGTGTTTCCTTATCAGGCATATGATTGTATTCGGAGTGACGAACACCTGTGCCAGCTGTCATTCTTTGCACTTCACCTGGACGAATGACAGTGTTTGTACCCATCGAGTCTTTATGTTCTAATTCACCTTCAATCACGTAAGAGATAATTTCCATATCGCGATGTCCGTGAGTATCAAAACCAGTTCCACCTTCAATACGATCTTCGTTGATAACGCGAAGAACGCTGTAACCCATAAAACGTGGGTCGTAATAATCTGCAAATGAAAAAGTATGGCGAGATTTAAGCCAGCCGTGTTCTGCAAGCCCTCTGTCTGATGATTTTCTAACTGTGATCATAATATCCCCTTTAAGCTTAATTTGTTAATCGCTTTGATGAACACAGTATCGGCCCTAAAGACGATAAATGATAATACTAGTTTTTAATAATAATGATTCATATAACTTATCATCTTTAGAGGCCCGCATTAAAAAGCCCAGCAAGAGCAGCCTAAGCTCCAATCCAGGACCGCCTCTTCAAGGCTATAGCGAACTGTCTTGGTTTCCACGTGTTGGGTGCAGCATTTTCTTTGGGCTGTCAGCGAGTTCGCCCAACGATTTTGATAGCCCCCAAAATATTTTACCGGAGACCAATCTGGCATTGGGGGAGGCAGCTCCGGAGAAAGGCCTATAAAATCACCGCCTCCGTGAACGACTTTTCCTCCGACAACAGTCAGAACTGAATACAAATCTTTAATCTGCTCGTCATGAACCTTCATATAGTCGTCGCTCACAACAACAAAATCAGCCAGTTGATTTTCTTTCAACTGCCCTCGCAAACCCTCTTCATTCGAGAACCATGTATTGTCCAACGTCCAAAGCTTCAATGCCTGTTCGCGGCTGAGACATCTTTCATCAGGATACATTTTTAGACCACCCACTGTTTTTCCAGTGACCAACCAATACAGACTGACCCACGGGTTATAGCTCGCAACACGAGTGGCGTCAGTGCCCCCGCCTACGGGAACCCCTGCCTTCAGCATTTCAGGAATCGGCGGGGTGCGCTGTGCCTCATCGATCCCGTAGCGTTCAACAAAGAACTCGCCCTGATAAGCCATGCGATGTTGAACAGCGATGCCGCCACCAAGTGCTTTTACACGCTCAATGTTTTTCTGTGAGATGGTTTCAGCATGATCGAAGAACCAGTGAATACCATCGAAAGGAACATCGCGATTTACTTTTTCAAAGACATTCAAAGCCCGCTCGATAGTCTCGTTATAAGTCGCATGCAAACGGAAGGGCCACCGTTTCTCTGCGAGGAATCTAACGACCGATTCAAGATCCTGCTCCATAGATTCAGGCATATCGGGACGAGGTTGTCTAAAGTCCTCAAAGTCTGCGGCAGAGAAAACCAACATCTCACCCGCGCCATTATGCTTGTAATATGCATCGCCTTGCCCGGGTTTTACAACTTCAGCCCAATGTTTGAAGTCTGAAAGCTCCTCTTTAGGTTTTTGTGTAAACAGGTTGTAAGCAATTCTTAAGGTGAGTTGTTTTTCCCCGGCGAGCTTATGAATCACCTCGTAGTCTTCCGGATAATTTTGAAATCCACCACCGGCGTCGATGACTCCCGTGACACCAAGACGATTCAATTCACGCATGAAATGTCTTGTTGAGTTGATCTGATAATCCAACGGCAGCTTGGGGCCTTTTGCCAATGTTGAATATAAAATCATTGCATTGGGTTTCGCTAAAATTAATCCCGTGGGATTGCCATTGGAGTCTTTAACAATCTCACCACCTGGAGGATTCGGCGTATCTTTGGTAAAACCGCAGACTTTCATTGCCGCCTTATTGAGGAGCGCACGATCGTAGAGATGCAAAATGAATACAGGCACATCAGGAGACACCTCGTTAATTTCTTCCAATGTTGGAATTCGGCGCTCGGCAAATTGATAGGCTGTGAATCCCCCAACAACGCGAACCCATTGCGGAGCTGGTGTGCGCTGTGCCTGCTCTTTTAGCATGCGCAAAGCCACTGATACTGACTCGACTCCATCCCAACGAAGTTCCATGTTGTAGTTGAGTCCCCCACGAATCACGTGAATATGTGAATCAATAAGTCCCGGAATCACGCGCTTGCCTTTTAGATCAATCATTTTGGTCGTTGCTGATTTGAAAGCCATCACCTCTTTTTCAGTCCCGACTTTGATGATGCGATCCCCTGTCACTGCAATCGCTTGCGCTTCCGGCTTTTGTGAGTCCATTGTCGTGAAAAGACCATTAAAGAAAATACTATCTGCGTTCATGAAATCCCCTCATCCCATCACTTTAATATTTAACATCAACAAGAAAAAGACGTATTTTATTATGAATTAGATATTTTTTAATGATCGAGGCTTTATGAATTTAGATCAGCTTGAAGTGATCAATGCCATTGTTGAAAAAGGAAGCTTTCGCGCTGCTGCAGAACATTTACATCGCTCGCAACCCGCACTCAGCACCAGCATTAAAAATCTAGAGGAAGAATTTGGGATCCTGATCTTTGATCGCAACGAGTATCGACCTAAATTGACAGAAGCCGGTGCTGTTTTTCTAAAAGCAGCCCGCACAGCTCTTGATGCTGCAAATCAAGCGGCCAGAATCGGCATTGAGCTTGGTAAAAACAAAGCCGAAACCAAACTTCGCATCTCTGTGGATCCGCTGGTTTCTCTGGAGGTTTTAGAAGTTATTGCTCAAGAATGCGCAAAGCCAACGATTCCTGTGAACTTGATCATGGAAAGAACCATTCTAGGGGGCGCCACGGAAGCCCTGCTTTCAGAAGATGTAGATTTGGCATTGGCCCCCGACACAGGCAGCAATAACAGTAAGATCGAAAAAATCGTGATTGAAAGTGTTTCTTTAGTGGGAGTCATCTCGAAAAAACTTCTCGAAGGAAAAACGAAAGCCACATCTGGCCTGTTGAAAAAGCACGCACAAGTTGTGGTTTACGACAAAGATCTTAAACAAAAAACCGAAGACTTACCCATCAAAACGCTGCTGGATGGTGGTGGTTATAAAATCTTTGCGCCGGATCATTTCACGAAACTTCGCCTGATTGAAAAAGGTGTGGGTTGGGGAAGAATTGCTAAAACTGAATTTGAAAACACGAAAGGTCTTATCAGTATCGAAAAGAATCTTTGTGAACCGTTAAGTCTTGAATTGTGTTTGATGAGATCAAAACACAGACCTATTGGCCCAACTGCTCGAAAAATTTGGAAGCTGTTCGAAGAAAGAACGACATAATTCTACAGCATGACGTCCACGAAGCGTTTGAAAAAGCCTTCTCCGCCACAGCGAGCAGTATCCTGATAAAATTTCACAGCTGCGCGCGCCTCCGGACTTATGTTTTTAGCATTCGCTGCGGTGTCAGCTGTTGACGGTGAAGCCTTCGATGATGATGCGTTCGCCGAAGCCTCAGAAGTACGACTTGATGCTCGTTCTGAGAAATCGGAAGCCGCGGAATCATTTGAGGAAGAAGCGCGAGAGTCGGAGCTAGAACTGTTCGTGGATGAGGCCTTATCCGCACTTCGCTGATAAGAAGAATCTTGCTTAGGCGTTTCCGATGATTTTGTACTTGATGTATTTTTAGGTTTTTCCGTAGTACCAAAATCTTGCGGAGTCCATTTTTTGGCCTCTGATGCCGTAAATCCGGATGTGCGACCAGCGCCAGTGCCCGCGCTGCCAGATACTTTGATACTCAGGTCATATTTTTTCCGAGCTACCGCATCGGAGAGCACATCGCGAGCTGGGTTGATCCTAGCAAGTACCGTATTCGCCGCTTTCTTTTTAACGGGATCTGTGTCGTAACGATCTGGGTGATACGCCTTCAACAAACGTCGATAAGCTTTCTTAATCTCGTCTTCTGTGGCATTCGGATTGACTCCAAGAATATCATAATAAGTACTCTTAGGATTCATGATGCGACGAATTTCATCCGCTGTTTGTGCATGAACTTGCATTGATAAAAATAGACTTAGAAGGAGGAACCATTTCATCGACAAACTCCTCCGGCTGAAGATTCGCGGATCGCCTCAGATACTTTCTCTGGCTTTTGCTTTATTAGCGTCAATACTTTTTCACGCTCTTGAGGTGGTAGATCTGACAAGTATCCTAAAAATGCACCCATCTCGTCAGAGCTTACATTTTTTTGGCTCTTCTCTAGAATTTTGAGGACGTCTTTATCCGCTGAGATTTCTTTGAGAGACACGGCCAAGGATTTAATACTTTCAGTTTCGATAGCAGCCCCTTCACTGGCCACTTTTGCGAATGAACCTAAACGTGAAGCTTGCGCGGCCTCTTTCATCATCTTGAGCCCCGTGCCAATAGGAAGAATCGATACGGCCGAAAATCCCGCCTCAGCTAAATCAGAATAAGCTTGATGTTTTGCTTGGTCTGACCTTGAAAAACCACCAGAAAGACCTTCACCAAATGCTGACGAACGTAAGTTACTGGCATCCGCAAAAGAGTCGTATGCCTTCGACGAGGCGTACAGGGCTTCTCCTCCACCAGCGACTGTTCCAGCAATGGCGACACCGGTGGCAACCGTTGATAGTGTTGCGGCGGCTGCCGTACCAGATAAAACTGCAGCTCCGACACCAGCGCCCACACCTGTCACAAGTAAAACGCCCCCAACAATAAGGCCTCCCCAAAAGAATGCTTTATCGAGCGTTTGTTGATGGCTTACTTTGATGTCATATCCTTGAAGAACTTTGCAGACCAAGTCCGAAGATCCCGGATTTTTCAAAAGAAACTCAGCGACCGCGGCCGGGTTTGTCACAATTAGACTTTGTAAAGAATCCGTCGCAGATTTACCGGTAAGACCATTTAAATAATCTTCATTTCTTTTTAATTCACTTTGCACTTCAGAAAATGCAGTTTTGATATCATTTTTAGAAATCAGATCTTTATCTTTTCGATCTTTCAGTGCCTTTGTATATAAAAGAAGTTCTAAACCTTCTTGTGGCGTCCGTGCTTTAAGATCACGTTGACGATCCATCAAATCCGCCGCTGTATCGATAGGATCTTTTGCTGCAATATCCTTCCAATACTTTTTCGTGGCCTGCAATTGGCTCTGAGCGATTTCTAAAATTTCATTTTTTGCATTTTCCTGAACACCGTTTTGAAGATCTTTATTAAAAAGTTGTAGCTTTTTATTTTGGGAAACAGATTCCAAACAGTTGCTTGGCGCGAGTGCTTTAATGTTTAAAGCTTTCGCAACAGCTTCAGAAACTCCTTTTGCAGCCGCAGTGGACACGACACATTTTTCTAAATGTTCTTTCAAAGAGATTGCAGCTAAAAGATTTCGCCCCTGCTGCAGAACCACTTTGCCTTGAACTGAGTGCAACTCTTGAACTTTCTTTGGATTAGATAGCAAAGATTGAAAAGACTTCCTAAAAGACTCAACGACCTTAGGGTCATCCACGTTAGCAGCGGTCCAGCCAATTTGCTTTGTATAAAGCAATTCAAGATCTGAAGGTGAAGCCTCAGATCTTCCACAAGCCATTATTAAAAACACAGAAATAATAAACACGCGCACGTCTATTAGATCGGCATAATTGTTTAGGTAAACCACAGGCCCTTAAGCTAGTTCTTTATTTACAACTCAAGCAGCTCGACTTGAACCAAGCAAAGTACATCTTGTTCTGTAACTAAAAAGGTTAAATCCTAAAAAAAGACACCGACCAAGGGAGTTTTATGGAGCAAAAACCTCAGATCAACACAGAACCAAAACCGCCGTTTCCAAAGCAGAAACAAAGGCCTCCAGGGATTGAAGCAGATATGAACTTAAGACCATACTACCATGCTCCCCTTTACAAAGCGGCAGGAAAGCTTCAAGGCAAGAAGGCCCTTATCACGGGTGGCGATTCTGGAATCGGTCGCGCCGTTGCATATCTTTACGCTCGCGAAGGCGCTGATGTGGCGATCACATTTTTACCTGAAGAGCGTATTGATGCCGAGGAAACTCACAGTGAAATTGAAAAAATAGGACGAAAATGTTTTCTAATTGAAGGCGACTTAACAGATAGAAGCTTCTGCAAAGAAGCGGTTGAGACCGCCATCGAAAATCTGGGTGGCCTAGATATTTTAGTGAATAATGCCGCTCACCAAATGCGCAAAAAAAAATATTGAGGATATAACCGATGAAGAATGGGATCGAACTTATAAAACCAACATCTATGCTTATTTTTACTTAGCCAGAGCAGCCGTTCCACATTTACAACCAGGCTCTTCCATTATTGCCACTAGCTCTGAGACAGCCTTCTTAGGCCCCGAAGATCTGCTTGATTATGCATCTACCAAGGGCGCGATTAATACTTTCACAAAAAGCCTGGCGAAAATGCTTATATCAAAAGGTATTCGCGTGAATGCGGTGGCACCTGGCCCTGTGTGGACGCCACTAAATCCTTCTGATCAGGGATCTTCCCCAGAAAAGATTCAAAATTTTGGATCACAGCAGCCCATCAAGCGACCGGCACAGCCCGAGGAGTTAGCCCCTGCTTATGTCTTTTTAGCCTCTGATGCAGATTCTAGTTATATAAGCGGTTCAATTATCTCTGAAATGGGCGGCCTTCCGAGTTAACAGTCTGAGCTCTCTCATCGATATCTAAATAAAATGGCGTTAGATTTCTCTAACGCCATTTGTTCGCTAGTTCTTCAAATATCCGTTACCATCAAAGATAACCACAGGATGAAGCTAGCGCTTACCGGATTTTTTGTCATTCAAATGCTCGATTTTATCTCCAGCATCGTAAATGGCTCTTCCAGTTTTAGGAGCTTTTTCAGATACTCTTTGTCCTACTTTTTCAATTTTATCGCCGAGTTTATGTGATGTGCTCTCTTTGCTGTCTTTCAGATTAGCCATAAAATCCTCCTTGTTGGTTCATTTAATCATCTTGTTATCTAGTGTAAATCTGGCGAAGGTGTAATGTCCCTTATCGCAGGCCCAACCATCAATTGATTATTCACATCTTTAACTCCAATGCAGCTTGCAACCACATCCTCTGCAAGAATCTTCATGCGCTTCTGAGCCACAGTTCCATTTAGTGTGACGTGCCCCTCGCTGACCGAAAAATCTATATTAGAAGCATCAAATCCGGGATGAACCGCGAACATTTCAGAGATGGCTTCCTTGATACGCTCATCTGTCGGCTGGGCTCCTCGAGGATTCAGGCCTGCGAAATTCTGCGTGGGAGTATTAGTAAAATTTCTTCTGCCCAAACTGTCGTAGTCATTTTCAGGACTGTAAGTTGAATTAGACATCTCAGTTGGTTGACCTTCGTAGATATTCGGCGATCTCCTTGAAATCCACTCTCGGTCCTGACCAGACAGAACACCGTAATCCCATTCAGATTCAGAATCTTTTTTGGGATTCTCATTTTGGTTTTGTTCACGAGAGGTTCCCATAAATTCTCCTTTAAATGATGCCAATCTTCGGAATACTCACCCATGGCGCAGTTTTTTAATATCGACCTCCGATGCGAAAAAGCTCACCCTCATTATCGTCCCCACTCAGAGAATGAAAAGTCTTAAAGGGCCATTTTCTGAGAATGGACAATAGTTTTTCGTACTTATGTTGCTATCGCACACTGGCTTAATGACTCGTTTCGGAAGAGGGAGGAGGTGTAGAATGTTCAGCAGTTTGAGTTAAAGATTCTTCTTTATATTCTTCAAAGCTATTCGAAATCTTGAAAGCCTGCATAGGCACTGCAAATGGAATTCCTGCCTCTTTAAAGCGCTGAATGAGTTTTACAAGAAATTCCTGTTGAGCATCCATGAACTTCAAATAGTCGGGATCATTTACCCAAAAGATAGTTTCAAAATTAATGGAAGAACTTCCGATGTCTGAAAGATGGGCTCTCTCAAAAATCAGAATTGGTATTGACTTAACAAACTCCTGTATCCAACCTGGCACCTCTTGAACTTTCCCAAGAGGGGTATCAAAAGGCACTGAAAACTTTAACGCCACACGCCGCTTCCACATGCGCTTAAAATTTTTTACGCGGCTTTCGAGTAAATCCTTGTTAGCGAAAATAAGCTCTTCACCCGTCAAGCTGCGAACACGCGTGGTTTTAATGCCTATATTTTCTACTGTCCCCTGATCATTGCCGACAACAATGTAATCACCAACTACAAACGGCTTATCGAGAACAATTGACAGTGATCCGAAAAGATCACCTAAAATATTTTGAGCAGCCAATGCGACAGCAACACCGCCGATGCCCATCCCGGCCAACATTGCACCGATATTCACGCCCAAATTACTGAGCGCGATCATAACTAATGCCAAAATTAAAATAGCGTTTGTCGCAGTTGTAATAAGATTTATGGCAGAGGCAGCCCCAGCATCATGGCTCACCTTTTTTGCAAGATAGTCTTTCTGCCATGTTTTGAGTGAGTGTGCTCCCCAAATTCCCACCTGAACAGTGGTCATGATCACAAATAGGATATAAATCAGGCGATGAGCTCGCGGTTCATCATCGATGAAATTTGAAAGCGGATACAAAGTCCAAATAAAAATGGCCCACATTCGCGTATTTGAAAAACACGTAACTAAAACATCGTCAAATTTCCATTTCGTTTTAAGACTCACCGCACGCCAACGAGGTGTGATGAAGTGAATTGCCGCTTTAAGTACAAAAGCTACAACACAAGCGATTCCAATAGCCGAAACCCATTCTAGCGGACCTCCGTCTTCAATGATTGGACTAAAGTGAACGATGTCCTCCATGATGGTCCCCTTTCTGATCGACAAGATATTTTAAAACTCTGATAATTCTTTCTTCATTAAAAGCATTCGAAACTGAAGAAACACAAAGATGCCTTTAAATCTGAGAGTTCCACTTGTTAACGTTGCGAGAGTTGTTTTTGGACAAAAACTCATACTCATTGATCTCTAACAAGTTTCGGGTGATATTGTTAAAGCATCCCGCCCGGAACTTTTTGAAGGTGTGCAATGGCAAAGGTCTTTCTTTTAATCTTTATTTTCTTATCCGTTTTTTTAAGGCGGGCCGCTGCCGATTCTGTTCGTATCACAACTGGCGAATGGGCTCCATATACTTCACACACGTTACCTAACGACGGCTTACTTTCTGAAATAGCTCGAGCCGCTTTTGCAGATCAGGGCATCACTATGACACTGGCCTTCTTTCCTTGGGGCAGAGCTGATCAGCTATCAAAATCCGGAGAATGGGATGGAACTATCGCCTATGCGAAGAATCGCGATCGGGAAAAATATTTCTTGTTCAGCGATCCGCTCTATGTAGGAAAATATGTCCTCTTTCATTTAAAGAAACATCCACTTGAGTGGAATACATTGGCAGATCTTAAGAATGTTCCCATGGCATCAACTATTGCTTTCGGTGGCATGGGGCAAGAATTCTTAGATGCAGAAAAGGCGGGACAACTTAAAGTTGAACGACTTCCCTCCGACGTGCAAAGTTTCAATATGCTTTTCAATGACCGCGTAAGGGCGGTACCTAGTGATCTTGAGGTGGGACTTTTCCTAATAAAAAAGAATTTTCCAAATGAAATGAGTCGAGTTACCTACAGCAGTCATCCCATCAAAAACTCGGAGTATCGGCTGGTGATTTCTAAGAAAAATCCCCTCGCTGCAAAACTCATTGAGTCGTTCAATAAAGGACTCAAAAATTTGAAAACTTCCGGGCGTTACAAAAAAATTCTTAATAAATGGAAAACAATCTCTCCACGGGACAACACATCTATTGCAAGATTAAAAATTGAATCCTAGTGGATTTGTGATCCGTATTTTTTAAAAATTGCAGACAGTTTCCCAGATGACTTTAAATGATCAATGGCTGAGTTGACTTCTTTAACCGTAATTGTGCCCTTCTGGCTTACATTGCAACTGATGGGATACTGCTGCAATAAAAGACGCTCATGACCTTCTTCAATGGACGGATTTTTAGTTTTAAAGTAATCCAAAAACAATTCATCCGTTACGACATAAGCCAAACGCCCTTTTTCCAACTTGGCAAGATTGGCTTCTTCAGACGGACCATCTTCACGCTCTATGCGCTTGTCTTTAAAAAAAGGATCTAATCGTGGATAGACATAGTTCAAAATAGTGCCGATCTTCTTACCGATAAGATCCGTCAGGTGTTTCGGCATAGGTGTTACCCCTAGGATCACTTCGCGCTTATTGAACAATGTTTTGGACCAAACGTAGTCATTAGTCGGAGGCGCCCACGCCCTGCTTGCATAACAAAGCACATCCACTTTTCCACTCACCAGATGACTGTGCAAACGATAATGACTCAAAACACTGATCTGAACCTTACGTCCCATTTCGCGAGCCAAGGCTTCCGTATATTCAGGAAGAATCCCAGAAATCTTGTCGCCGCTTTCGGCAAAAACAAGAGGTCTTGCCAGACCATCAGGAATAGCTGCAATCAAAACATCACTCTTTCCATGACAAAGAGCCGGAAAAACAAACATCAGTACTACAACGATAAGATTCCATGACTGCATCGATCTCAATGTGCCGCAAAACCCTTGTTATATCAAACTTGATTTAAATTTTAATCAAACAAAGGACAATTTGCGAAAATCTTATCGATTATGCGCCTATGACTCCCCTACATAAACCAAATAGAGGATGATGAGATGTCAGCGGCTGTCTCGCTCCAGATTCATGCGAATCATATTATGAACTTCTTTGACTCCGGAACTACGCTCCGCAATTTCCTCAGCAATCCTTTTCATCAAGCGTTCTTTAACCGTTCCTGACAAAGTGACTTCCGCATCATGAACGACAACTTCAATGTCGGAAGCATCAACTTCCGGGTGCCGAGCCAGGGCCTCAGAAATATCTTCTTTAATCCGCTCGTCGCTACGTGTGTAGCCTTTCGGCCCTTTTCCCGCATATGAGCGCGCCCCAAAATATCCATACGCTCCCAGCTCTGAATTTTTATACGTAGATGCGTCACCATAAGGGCTGTTACTTAGGGGATAACGCTGATTGTACCCATTGATCGAAGATTCATTCTCGTCACGATCAAATTGAGGACCATATCCATAAGAATCCTCTAAATCTCCACGTCCTGAATATGTATGAGTTCCGTAATCCTCATCACCATGAGAGGCTGAAAAGGGATAATCCCGCTCTGGATGACCGCTGAAGTGGCGCTCACCAAAAGTGGGACGATCCCGTTCGGTATTCTCTCTTTCTGAAAAATCGAAGTCGCGAAAGCCACGATCGTGCTCAGAGAAATCTCCTCCCATGCTGTATCGATCTTTTTCAGAATCATAACCTCGGTTTTCATCGGCAGCGCGATTCCATTCACTGGAACCATATCGATTTCGCTCAGGTCTATATGTGCTCATAAAAACTCCTCGATAAGATGGATTCTTTCCCCAACTTACATCAATCCGATAAAGGATGATGCAAAACACAGGTCTCTATTTTGAAAATCAGAAAACACCATTGAAAATTTGCACCTTAACAACAGCAATTCAAGGGCAAGTCGCAAGCTTACGATGAAGACTATTCGCAAAGTCAATATCGCTAGAAAGAAAGAGGGAAGTCTTTATGACTTCCCTCTTTCTTAGTTGAATTCAATAGCTTCTAGAGAATCACCAAGCTCCCACTTGCCTTCGGCTTTTCGTTGGGCGATCTCGATGGATTCCTGAATGTACATCTCACGCATTTCCTGGTGAGATGTGCGATATATTTCGCACATTCTTTTTAATACATCGACAGGAGGGCGACTGGTTCCCCGCTCCAGGTTTGAAAGAAATTGAGGCTTTTTATAACCTAAAAGTCGTACGGCTTCCTTTTGCGAAAGAGCGGCATTTAAGCGCTGCTCTTTAATATATTTTGCTAAGGTCATTCTCCTTCCTATCTGCATCCTTCAGATTAGATATGTCCCAAAGACTGTACTGTCTGCCCTGCTATCTTATAAAAACTTGTTTTTCAAACCTTCGCAATGCAAAGTCGACGAAGACCCATTGACCTTGGGAAAATACAAAAACAAAAGGGGACTTTATGTCCCCTTCTGTTTTAAAACTCTGTGATCTTATACTTTTTTTTGTTTGTCCAAGTTTTGATTCGTTGAACCTCTTTCGCCGGTTGGTGAAGAACTGCTTTGGTTTGTGCTGGAGCGACTTGAATCGGCGTTATCGAGATTTTCTCGTCCACTTTGGGGATTCGAAGTCGACTGCGTTTTAGAAGTTTGGTTTTGTTGGTTCATGTTAGCCATAAAAAACCTCCTTGGTAGGCATATATTAGCAACTTAGTCTCAAGATTTTTTTTCAATGAAGGTCTTTGTGTTATAAGACTTGATATAAAAAAATTGTTTTTGCCAAAAGACATCAGGGCCCTGCTCTTTTTTTTGCCAAACTTCAGATTCCCTAAGAACTTGCAACAGTGCAATTCTAAGACATGGATCAAGTCCCCCAGGAGTTTGAAAGTCTTAAAGAGGAAGTTTCCCATATCGAAAGCGAATCACGTATGATTCTGCCGGGCCTTCAGGCCCTTTTTGGATTCCAATTGGTCGCCGTCTACAACGATCGTTTTAATGAAGCTCTTCCTCGGATTTATCAAATTTTTCACTGGGGAGCCCTTGCCTGTACAGCCGTCGCAACAATTCTAGTCATTGCGCCGGCAGCCTACCATCGGCAGTCAGAGCCTCACATGCTTTCGAAAAAATTCATACGCAAGAGCAATCTCTTTATAGCCTGGGCATTATTCCCGATGATCTTGGGATGTGTAATCGACTTTTTCTTAATTGGATATATTATTACGAACGACTCAACCCTGAGTTTTATCATCAGCGCGATATTATATATGGCTTTTGTCTTTACGTGGTATATCCACCCATGGATGTGTCGCCAAAAGAATTTATGAACATTTACGGATCATAAACGAGAGAGGGTAATCTCGTCACCCTCTCTCGAACTATGGCTATGGCATTACCATTTTTTCTCTTTGCTTCCAGATGATTGATTTTTATCGCTCGAGCTTTGGCCTTGATTAGTACCTGGTTTGTTGGAACTTGGATTGACCTTTTGACCTGTTGAGCTTTTATCTTGAGAGCTTTGGTTCTTATTTGGTTGATTCATGTTTCCCATGGGAAACCTCCTTGTTGTCCCATATTCTATCAAGATTTTGACGGGCTGTTACCCCCAGCTCGCGTCTCTGCACAAACACAGGTATTCAGTTGGCATTTATCAAAGGCAAGCAGAGTTGGTTAACTACTTATTTTGTAAAATTTAGCACATTAAATATGCTTCACACGCATACTATAGTTCCATTCATTGATTTTTATTCTCGATCCCGTTGGGCTATAACGTCCTTCGAACACACATTCACATTCGAGGTTAAAAATGAAAACATTGGTAATGATCACACTTTTAATAGCGTCTTCTAATATGGCTCAGGCCGCACAGTATGTCTGTCATGACATTCAAGGAGCTTATCCAAACGCTACAATCGCCCTCACCGGAACTGTAGATGGAATTCTCGCCCAAAGTGATGATAAGGATCTTCAGGACAGCCTCGGAGATGGGGTTCTTAAATTCGACGCCACTTACAAACCACGTGCAAATCATACCGGCTCTCATCGCTATAGTGGTGTTAATGAATGCGGTTCATTTGCATTCATTATTGATAGTGATATGTCGAATGGTTTAAATGGCCACGCGACGATGCAGCAGGATTGCGACTCAGATGGCACAGGTCCCTCTTACGTAAACTTTAATTGCACAAGAAACTAACAGCCTATATTCGGCACCGCAATCATCAGGTAATTAGTCATTAGTTAAAAAGCCGCGAAAATCTCGCGGCTTTTTGATTTATTGAACTTGAAAATCCCGAGATGCCTTTCTTGCCTGCGCAAGAACTAACAGTGCACCCACCCCACTAATAACGGCTGGAAAGAATGCCCACTGCGCAATGAAAGCTCCGCCGATCAAAGCTGTACTGACAATCGGTGAAATGATCTGTGCAATACTTTGCAAAGATTGATTTACGCCTATCACTCGTCCGCGCTCTTGCGGAGGCACAGCTCCAGCAATTTCACTAATCAAAACGGGACGTAGAACTCCGCCGCCGAAGCTTGTAAACAGCCCTGTCACGAGAATCATTAGGGGTTGATGAATAAAAGCCAACAAGCCGTAACCGACGAAACTTGAAATAAATCCAATCATCCCAAGCTTCCTTTCACCAAATTTATTCACCAAACGTCCCATCAAGAATCCTTGGATCAAAATTCCCAAAAATCCAAAATAAGTAAATGCATATCCCACTTGTTTTGGCGTCAATGGCTGACCATTGAAAGTAAAACGTCGTTCGGCAAACAGAGCAAAGCCTGACATATAAGCCGAGAACGCAAAATAAAATAAAAAGACCTCGAGAAGCAAAACAGCTATGACCGGATTTTTAAGATATTTAAATGCATTTGCGAAACTGAATTCTTCACCAGTTGCCGAAGCCCCCTTTGCTGAAGGTGCGCCTGCGGGCCTGACATGACTGGGAAGAAGGAAAGTACTTGCCATGATACTCATGAACGATAAAAAAGCAGCGGCATAGATAGGCGCTTGATATCCATAATGATAAAGGAAAGCTGTCAACGCAGGGCCAATGAAAAATCCGATAGAGAACGCCACGCCGATTTTTCCTAAGGCCTTTGCGCGATTTTGCGGCGAAGAGACATCTGAAATGTAAGCCTGGGCTGTAGAGATATTCCCTGCTGTCAATCCGTCGATAATACGGGCAATGAAAATCCAAACCAAAGATCTTGCAGAGGCAAGAATCAAAAAGCCAATGAATGTTCCAATCTGACTTACGATCAAAACAGGTTTTCTTCCGATCTTATCGCTCCAATGTCCTAAAATAGGCCCCGAGATCAACTGACAAAAGGCGTAGCTTGACACCAACAATCCCACTACTTGGGCACTGGCGCCAAAGTGCTCTGAATAAAATGGCAAGAGCGGGAACATGATCGTAATGCCCAAGACATCGATAAGAACCACCATGAAGATGGCAATAAGACGGCGATCAGCACTTTCGGTAACAACAGTCATCGGGACTCCAAATGCGAAAAGTTCTGATCACGGTCAGAACCTTTTAATAGTTAACATCCAAGAGTAGAGGTTTGGCTATTCTTTTTAGTAAACACGTTCAGTAGCGGCCCCTGATGTTTAGCGACTGGAAGTAGTTTTTACTTTGATGCCAAAGACACTAACGCGCGAAATTCCACTGGGGTCAAATTAGACCCACAAGCCTTGTGCACGCTCCTTGCTAAACAGGCCTCGTGCCCCTCTAACAATTCAAGGAGCGTTTTTATGAAAAATCTAGTCCTCGGCTTTCTTGTTATCGTAAGTTTCAGTTCTGCAATGGCTCAACAACAACGTCCAAATGACAAGTCAGATGGTCAGCACAATCCTCAGCAGCAGCAAGATGATCAACGTCGCCAAGAAGAGGAACGCCGCCGTCAAGAAGAAGAAAAACGTATCAGAGCAGAAAATGCAGAAGGTCGTGTCACGGTCACGGCTGTTGGAGTTGATCAACGCGATTGTATTAATCAAGCTTACATCCGCGCAGACCAAAGAGCTGGCGAGGCCATCAATGAATGTGATCTTCAAGCTCAAGGTATTATGAGATGCTTTGTCACAGATAAGCGGATCACAAATTACGGTAGCGGAATTAGTGCAACATTCGGCTCATCCAAATATGACGAAAAAAATAGCAACGAAGACACCTGCCGCAATACCTCTATTGTAAATGCCGAAGGCGATGCCCTGAATAACTGCCAACGCCAGTACAGCGTCGCTTGCCAAATTACTTCTCGCGGTACAGTCACAGACCACCACACAGACACTCGCCGTCGTTACATCATTATGGGACCAAAAGAAGAGCATCAAATCTGTTCAGCCTCTGCAATCGCAGGCCCGGTATCGCAGTACACTACTCAATGCTCAATTGAAGTCGTTGCAAGAACTCATTAAAAAATTTCAGAAATTCAAAACAAGGGCCTGATTTTCGGTCCCTTGTTTTTATTTAAAGAAGGTTATCCAAGTTGGTGTATTGAACTGAAAAGATTTGCACTTGGGCATCTTCAGTATAAAGTCCTAACGCACCCTTTTGGAAATAAAGTTTTGTAGAATCAGAGTCTACATAAGAATAAAAAAGAACTCCATCTCGATAAACTGTAAATGCATTGTTAACTCTTCGATATTTAAAAATATGACGCTCACCAATTGTTGTCGCCGCGACCGCATCATTAGATAAAAACGTCTGACCTACTTGATTAAACGCTAAGCCAAGCTCCGCTCCAACTTGAGGCTTCGACAAGAAATAATTCGTTGTTTTTGTTCCTGCATTATCTGAATTGTAGCTAAAGAAAAGCCAAAAAACTTCCCATGGATTGGGCGCCGAGTTTTGACGAAGCTGCCGCACGACCTGAACATCCAGGACCAATTCGAAGTCACGCACCGGCGTTTCTTGAGTCTGTTTTAATAAAACCAGGGCAGCATGAGTTTCATTATTAGAGGCAGAGACCATAGGCTGCATCGTCATCGATGAACCAGATAAACTCACAAAGCCACCGCCATCATAGGCCACCGTGAAGGCTAATGACGACATCGGCACATCCATTGTCAGATTATCTTGAGTGGATTGGTTTGCAGAGAATCCACAACCACTCAAAGGCCCCAGCAAAAGGAAAATAAAGGAAAACCATTTCACAGTGCCTTATAAACGGCATTTCTATTCCAAAACTTCAGTGAAATAGATCTCTCATGGAGGATAGCGACGCCCCCTCATTTTCCCGCCCTAGAAGCCTCGACTAAAGCAGAAGCATCGAGAATATTCTTTCCCCAAGTTTTTCCTTATAAAAATCCAAATCCTTTAATTTTTTTTTGCAAAGGAAAGCTGGGCCTGATTATATTGGTTGCAGGAATCATTATGGCCAAAGAACCGCAACAGCTAAAATGGGTTGAATCTCTTCTACCTGAAGATGAATACCGCCGAAAAGGAATGTTCGGCGGCTTCGCTTATTACGTTCACGAAAAAATCATCCTGTTGATGTTTGAAAATCCAGGCGTGCGTAGCTATCGCTCTCAACAGTATGATTTTGAAATCTGGAACGGGTGTATGTTTCCGGTTGAAAAAGAATTCCAAGAGAAAGCTCTAGAAAATTTTCCGTTCTTGGTCTCACACCCCATTTTGCCTAAATGGCTGTATCTGCCTTTAGAAACAGAAGGCTTTGATGACATGGTTGCTGACATTCTAGCTCAAGCCATCAAGCCCACGAGCTTCTGGGGAAGTTTTCCGAAAGGCAAAAGCAAGAAGAGCCCAAAGGTCGTCAGCGACAAAGCCATGTCTAGGCTTTCTGAAAAGCTCGACACAAGCAAGCCAAGAATGTTTTCGGATGAACCCGCCGAGCAAACTTTGGCTCATGCCAAAAAGATTTCTGATTTAAAAAATCTGGGCCCAACCACCGAGCAGGTATTTCACAAAGCTGGTATTAAAACCGCACAGCAATTTATTAAAATGGGTTGGAAAAAGGCACTGATTCAATTAGTAAAGTCGAATCCTAAAAATCGTCACACTATTTTTGCCTATGTTTTAATAGGCGCACTGACAAACAAAGAGTGGAATCGCCTTTCCGATGAAGAAAAAATCGAAGCCCGTGACTTTGTTCACTCGCTGGCTCCCGACAAAAAGAAGCCATCGAGAAAGACTCAGAAGAAACAATCGGTGAAGAAAGCTCCCCAAAAGAAAAACACCAAGAAAATTTCTCGCAAGAAGTAATTGTCTAAAACTTGGACAAAGACTGCCTTTGAGCGGTCTTTGTCATATATTCGACTTGAACTAAACTCTATTGCTTTAGGTCCTATAATTTATGGCTTACTCATTGCTAAATTGAAGGAATGCTTAAAAAGCAAATTGATAGGACTCTGTCCTTAGGAAATTTAAAAAATATTTTTGCGGTTCTGCTGACTTTGGGAACATTGCAGGCTCAAGCCGTGGTGAATGGCGTTGCTGAAAATGCAAACCAACATCCCGAAGTGGCTTTGCTTATTTTGTCCAAGGAAAAACTTCCTCCTAATAAATTGTTTATCAGCTCTCTCGCTGAATACGGCATTTGCAGCGGCGCTTTTGTTTCCGATCGCATAGCTATTTCTGCAGGTCATTGTTTAGAGAATGAAGGTGCCGAACTCTTCCCGTATCTTGCAACAGCCACAGGCAATGGCTATGTTCTGACTGCCCCTATTGCGACAGCCACAGATTATGCTTATGAAGACCTTGAAGGCGTTACGGAAGAGAAAGTCTGCTCTCCGGGGCCCAAGCCTTTGCCAGTGACTAAGACGCCAGATATCTCCGTTTTACTTTTCCCTGCGCAAACTGCTAGCAAGTGGTTTACTATCTCTGTGACTTATAGTCCGAAAGAAAATGATTCTGTTCGCTATTTTGGTTACGGCACGAACGACAATCCATTTTCTGGTGTAGGTGGTTTTCTGATCAAAGAGCCCACTTTGCGCTCAGGATCTTCGGAAGTTTGGAGAACCTCTGCACAACGTATTGGTTTCGTGAACGAGGTTTCAAAACCTTTCGCTGCCGATGGTGATTCCGGCGGTCCGGTTATCGTGGGTGATAAGCTCGTTGGTGTGATGAGCACCATCAGCGAGCGCTGTGAAACACAGTTCGGTGAAGACTATGCAATTTTAAATACGTCATCCCTATTCTCAAACGAACAAGCGAAAGCCTTTTTAAAAAGGGCCATTCATAAACTTAATGGCTTGTAGTTTTTAATTCGACACGAATTTTTTCCAACAAAAGACCCAATTTATTTTTCCCAGAGCGGTCGCCACAATCAGCCCAATAACAATCATTTTTGGTGTGCTCAAAAATCTTCGCGTCCCCGGTTGAAAGCAAAAGCTCTTTCAACTCTGGATAGCGAGTGAACTTGTCATGCACTGCTTTTTCCATAAAGACGTCTTTGCGCTCTTCCCAATCCATGCGCTTCGGTTTCCTGCTGTCTCGGCCACGAAGAGCGGCCTCCATCGCTGTGGGAGCACTTCTCACCCACTCTATCAGATCGGCTTGGTCATATTTATGAGCTTGATAGTAATGCTCGCTTGTCGCCCACCACTGGCCATCTACAAAGACAGGATAATTTGCGAAATTAGAGAACTCACCATAAGGATCATGGGTTGAATAGAAATCCAAAGTCCTTTCTTGGTAAGCGATTGGCTTGGTCTTATATTGCGCGACTTTATGTGCACAAGATGCCTGGATAAAAACCATTAGCAAGCAGACCCATAAAACTCTTGATTTAAAAATCATCAGCATAAAATCTCACAAGTTCTCGACAGTTTGAAAAGATAGTAAAGAATGAAATAAAGCTGTTCAATCTGATTCACTTGAGCGCATAACACGCTGCCCTTAGTTAGACTTCAAAGATGGCTCATCATAATATACCGTCAGTGAAAAAACTGCTCTTCGCCTTTCTGGTACCTATTCTGATCCCGGCAACATCTTTTTCTGCCAATCCTATTCGTTTACCTCGTGGAAATAGCAGCTGGTCTGCATATGCCAACGAATTGGCTTTACGGATTCTTAAAGTTACTGAGAATCATAAAGCCCCTGACAAAATTGAATGGCGTGCCGAATACCAGGCACAGAAAAGACAGATTCGTAACGTTTCCGAAGGAATCGATTTTGATGTCATTTGGACCATGACATCCACCGAGCGAGAGAGTCACTCAAACCCTGTCCATGTCGATATCTTTAAAGGGTTGATGGGGTCACGAGTTTTTCTAATTCGTAAAGACATGGCTCAAAAGTTCGCCAACATCAAAACGATTGAAGATCTTAAAAAGATCAACTTCGTTCAAGGTCAAGATTACCCAGATACTCCCATATTAAAATCTGCGGGCCTGACAGTGCATGAAGGTGACGCGTTCGGAGACATGATTGAAATGATTCGCCATAAGCGCGCCGATGCGTTTCCTCGCGGAATCCCCGAGCCTCTAATTGAAATCGACATGTTTCACATCGATCAGGATATCAGTCTTGAAAATCACGTCATGATTTCCTATGAGGCTCCATGCTACTTTTTCTTTTCAAAAAAAGATCCCACTTTAAGAGAAAGATTTAAAAAGGGCTTTGAGATCATTGAGAAAGACGGCTCGTTTGATCGCATCTTCAATAAGCACTTCGCAAACGTGATCAAAAAAATCAACGTCACGAACCGTGTGATCTTTCACATCAATAATCCCTATTTAAGCGAACAAAGCAAGGAAGCCCTGAAAAGCCAAAAACTCTGGTACAACCGTGGAACTTTAGATCCGAAGAAGATGATTGCTCTGCCGACCGTATCGACAGAGCATCGAGAAAATTAATTCTATTATTGAGCTGGAGCGGCCATAATCAGCCCCAAGTCCATGCGATTTTTGGGGAACCACAATCCCCCAATATGTCCCCCAAAAGGATACAGACGAAGACGATCACCAAAGGTTTTCTTCAACAAATCCAAGTCACCGTCGTGAAGTAGAAAGTCATTGGCGTTTTCTTGCATATAAATACGGGGATCATTCGCAAACATATCCATCAAAGGATATAAGCCACCTGATGCAATCAACTGGTCTGTTGTGATTGGTGTGTCACTTTTCTTTTGGATAGGAGGCAAAACCACTTTCACGATGTAATCCATAAAGGAAACAGTCTTCGCTTCTTCAAGACGGGCATTGCGATGATGATTTGTCATTTTCTTCTTAAGCAAGCCAATATCGTGAATTTGTTGAGTTGCGAAAACAACGTCCCGAAGATCTTCGCGGAAGCTATCACCTACCAGCCAGTCACGATGTTTTACTGTGTATGGCGGTACTGTTTGCAGCGCGCTCAAAAGATCTTGCATAGTACCCGGCCCCGAAAGCAACTCAGAACCGATATTTAACAATGAACCCTTGATGAAGTCCTTTTGTTCCGCCGTCAAATTATTACCGGCAGCATAGAAGCCATCTAAGGTCTTAACTCCATGATTCAAATCCACTGCTGGATTGATCAGAACAGCTTTTTCAAAATTAAAGAACTTTTGGCTGTTATCTTCTTTCATCAAATAACCAGTCAACAAAGCACCGTAAGAATATCCGATCACAGAAAACTGTGTTGGTTTAATTCCTTGAGTGGACTTTAAGTTCTTTAATACGAACTTCATGAAGGCATAATACTCTTTTACGTCCTGAGGCAAATAGCCTGGAACGCCAGAGCGGCTAACGCCCAAAACGTACTGCCAGTTCACGGGATCTGGCAAAGTCACAACGGCGAAACCTTGCTTGTTTAAATCGCCTGCAATCAACAAAGAACTGCCGGACAATCCAGAACCGCCGACACCTGAAATCACAAAGGCCAAAGGAGCTTTTGGATTGGGTTGCGAGAAATAACTTAAAGCTACTTGGTTCATGTTCTCAAGCAATGGAACAGTTCTTCTTTGTGGAAGAGGTTCAACTTTAATAATCTTGTAGGGAACATCAGTATGATTGATAGCGCTTGTGATTGTCGCGATCAATGGATCTTGAATAGGATAAACACTGAGACTGGATGCCGCCGCCGAGTCAGCAGCCCAAACGGCAGAACTAAAAACCAAAGCGCCAATGAGCGCTACAATACTTTTAAGAAAATTCATGGACCTTTACCTCTGAACACTGGTCAGAAATGTGTGTATATGTGTTACAATTGCTTCATAAACCACAAAAAGATGGAATTGATTAGCGGAAAAATTGGAATTCAGCGTTCTGACATTGAAACAATTGTCATAATTTTGTCTCGAGAGAAATCCCATAGCTTGCTAACTGTTCATTTTTACTTTTGAAAATGCCGACTTGGGCACTCTAAAAGAGGCTAAAATTTAAATTAGTTTTGCTACCAAGCTATTGCAGTTCTTACCTGGATTTATAGTCGAGTCATTCTCGAAAAATTTGGACATCCTAAGTACTTTCAGTCACCCTAAATTCGTGACGAGACTCTTTTTCATTCTGGCACTCCTTTTCCTGCATTCCGCAAGCTCATGGGCCTTTGATTCAAGTGCCACATGCTATATTTCGTCGGATTGTGAAGGTGGTAATTACACATCAGCCCCTTCAACTTCAGGCCCAATCAAAGTCAATCCTGCGGAAGTTCCCACTGACAGAGGGCTTGGCGTTCAAGCCATTTTTTATCGCGACACTCCCGATTTTGCTTTGGTCACTGGAACGGGGCGCGTGGGGGCTGCGATCTCCCCATCTAATAACGACGATACGTTCTTTGGACCTCCAGGCTTTGAGACGTCGGCGGATCTTTACCAGCGGAAGTTGGACGGCGACAAATATCCTAATCAAAAAGTCACACTTGCAACGGCTTTTACTTTGACCGAAAAAAATGGTTCGGGCTTGGGCCGTTATGCTTTGCGTTTAGGGGTCATGGGAAAATACAACAAGGACACTCACGACGTGACTCCTGGTGGAGGCCTTAGCGGTATCGTAGGACCTGTGACATTTGGTTATTCAATTTATACGGACGAAACTTATTTGGAAAATGGCTTGAGTGGCACTGGCTCACCGGAAACAATTCACTACCAAGTTAACACCTATAATTTTGGTTTATTCTTAAGCTCAGTGATTTTGGATTATTCGCACTTGCACTTGGAAAGTTCCAATAGCCCCTCTGATGTTTCACTTTTCACAGCCGCATTGATGTGGAAGAAATTTATCTTCACAGCCTCTAAACGCATTGAAGACTCTGACAAGCCGTATTTCAATTATGACACTAAAGCCCTGGAAACAAAACAAATCAAAGAAGAGTACTTTGGTGGCATTCAATACGGATTCACAAAACACATCATGTTGGGTGTCTTATACAACTACTATCTGCTTCATGAGCTTTCGATAACAGGCACTGTTTTCTTCTAATTTTTTGTCCTTTTTGCCCGTTACAATCCTAATAACTTTCTAAATCATAATCCGCCGATGCTTGAAGTAAGATGTTTTCTTCCCTAGAAACTTCCCTTCAACATTGGAGTTTCCATGCGCACTATAGTTTTACTTTTTATGTTGTTCTTAAGTCTCGCTGCACGCGCCACGCCTGCAAAAGATGCGGAATCTCTCGAGCATATTAAAAATAACTTTCAATGGATGAATGAAAAAAATAGCAAAGCATTTCGCATTCAAACCGCTGAAAACAGTTCGTCTAATTTGCGAGTAAAAGTCGTCGATCCAGACGGAAACTTTCGTGTCTTCGGTTACACGGAAAAGCAAATTGTCGCCATGAGTGGTGACGAACACGGCGGCGCCTGTACGCACGAGCACGATCACGATGATATCGCCAATCGTTGGTGCCATGCCTCTATCGTAAAATTGGCCGATGCGGCTTTACGATCCCTTGGCGTCAATCCCCTCGTCGCAGCCTCTGCCGCCGCCTCGATTTTCGTATATAAGGAATATGGCTATGATCTTCACCCGTCGAAGGCCGATCTTGTCGTAGTGGCTGACCAAAGCGTTTATAGCTCTGACGACTTAGACATCTCGTTCACCATGTTCGGAGATGGATCTCCGTTTATTATCTTGCATAAGAAATTCTAATCGATTTTGCAGAGGCCCCTGCACCAGAGGACCTCTGCACTTGCATTACTTTTGAACCTTTGGAAGATCTGTATCCAAAGCACGTGCAAGACCATCGATCACGTTTCCATCAGCGTGAAGCGATGGGTAAACCGCAATGCGAGTCCCCTGCACGTCATAAATACCCAGTGCTTGCTCATCGCCACCATCAGAATCACTACCGTCCCAAGAGATCACATATAAAGCGATACCCTTCAAAGTGATTTTCATCTTGTTAGAGATGTAAGATACACCGTCCGATCCTTTATCTCGACTTACCGTAAACACGGAATCACAATCTGCTTTAAGATCTGCAAGACCAAGAGTTTCAAAACCGTCTTCTGATTTTGTCGAAGGAACAAATGCACATCGTTGCAAAAGAGTCGTTAGGGTTGCCGCAAGATTGGCACTCAATTTAACCTCTTGAACATTATTAAATGGATTGGTGAGTGGTTCGAATGGAGTCTTAAGATCTTCTTGAAGATCAGAAGCCATTGCCATTGAAGAGACAACAAGAGCGCCGATAACTGCCAGTGATTTAATCAATTTCATTTTTTTCTTCTCCGTATTTATGAATCATTGAATGACGACGTTATGTCACAATTGTTAATATCTAAAAAATGAAATTTACGCCTGTCCATATGCCTTTAATGAATGATTAAAACGCCATAAATATTGAATGCTTACATAGGTTAATCAAAATTCGCAGCCCTACAAATTTTGCAAATCCCACCATGAGCAGATGTTGACACCTCATAGGAGCTTCTATAAATTCATTTCATCGTTAGGGAGTAACCTTTCAGTTTTGAACTGAGGAATGGATCGACATACTGGGCACAATCCCCGGTCCATTCACAAGACCCCATCTTGTTGGTGAGACTAGCACTGGTGATAATAAATCGCCGTGTAGTCTCATTTTCTTTTTAAAAGAGCACACGGTATAAATAAGGAAGAATGATGTTTTCATTTTTAGAAGTTATATTTTTGGGTGCCGTTTTAAGTGCTGACTCCTTCTCGGCAGCCGTTGCGATGGGAAGCCGTCCCTTCACAACACGGGATGCTTTGAAATTCGGAATCTCCTCTGGCGGAGCTGAAGCTGTTGCTACCGTTTTCGGCTTCTGGGCCGGCGCTAACATCATTGATATGATTGCTCCCATAGATCATTGGATCGCATTTGGATTGCTTGCCTTGGTCGCATTGCATATGGCCTGGGAAGGTATCGGTGCACTTCGCAACAAAGAAGCCGAAGAAATCGAAGAAGCTGAATTTCATAATTTTGCAAAAGTTTTGCTGGTGTCTTTCGCAACCAGTCTTGATGCCTTCGGCGTCGGGGTAAGTTTAGGGATTGCTCACAAACCGATCGTACCTTACGCGATTTCCATCGGACTTTGGGCATTCGGGACGACGCTCTTTGGATTGTATTTAGCTCGCAAACTATCAGATAAGTTTGGCCCAATCTTCACTTTAATTGGTGCCTGTGTCTTAGGTTATCTATCTATTCAGATGCTGAGTATTTAAAAAAAAAGCTGCTCACAGGCAGCTTTTTTTATTTTTGCAGAATTTCGATTTGTTCTAACTTCCCGCCTTTTTTAAATTTCCAGAAAGTGGCGTTACCTGCTAAATCCGTGTAAATCGCCAGAATTTGATAATCGTCCTTTTGCACAAAGGGCAAATCTTTTTCAGAAATACTTGCACGGAACTGCGGAGGAATCTCTTCTTTATCTAAGAAGAATTTCGTCTTTTGATTTCCTTCAGGAACATAGCCTAATTCTTCAAAGTCGTCGGTATATTCACCATACTCTTCAAAGTAACCATCTTCAATGGTGACCAGACTTGCCATGTTTGTGCGAATCTGTGCTTCACGTGACGTTTCAAGATGATTTTCCCCATGAATCTTCCACCAGATAAATCCAGTGATGATACAAAGAACAGCAAAGGCCAAAATTACTTTTAATGACTTAACAACATTCATTTCTTTAGATTAGCGGGTTTTAAAACTCTTTCAATAAAATCTGTTAAGGCTTTCCAATTTCCGGCATAGGGGATCATTATTCATTCTGGCTATATTATCTTATCATTCATTGATTTCACAAAGGTTCCACGAGGTCCTATAAACCCGCTCATCAGCTACTTAACTATTTCAAAAGGACCTATATGAAAAACTTTTCTTTGATCGCCCTAACGACTCTTCTTTTATCTGCCGACGCCTTTGCTACGACACTTTCTTGCAAAGTTGTAGGTACAAAAACAGAAGTCGACCAAGCAGACCTTAATGATGGTGAGACTTATACAGACCTGAACAAATTCTTGAGTGCTAAGTCCGCAATTATCGAAGTGAATGCTCAAAAAGCAACTCTGTCCCTTTTCGACAAAAATGACGTCGCAATCACTTTGCCTCTCTCTTTAGGGTATCACGATGGCAAATATCAGTATAAGGATCTTACTTCCGTAGAAATGACTCCGTACAAAACAAAGGCCTACACGCAACGTGGCGAGATCGCTTTCTATAATGATAATATCACTTTGTTAGACGATTCTTACGGCGTGCACTTTGACATGATCTTTAACCAAGCCGAGTTAACCTCTAAAGCCTCTGTCTTGCACGTTCGCTTGTGGACAGCTTCTGTGGGCGAGCCAGATGACGACTCTGGTAAGCAAAGCCTTTGGGGGAGCTCAAACGTCTCTTTGATCTGCAAATAATTATATCAAGAAAAAGGGCTCTAAAATTCAGAGTCCTTTTTCTTTAGGGATTTGTCACTGAATGTGCTTTTGCCCATTTCCAAAGTTCGTCAGGAGATAAACCCGGTGTTCCTTCAAGTTTCCAGTAATTCTTAGGCCAGACCTCATGATTCAAATGCAGAGGTTGAGTGGGAACATGCAAAAG
>NZ_DASVLT010000029.1:0-90734 GCF_036384735.1 Bdellovibrio sp.
TGCCCTACAATGGTCTTGCCTGCATCAATCAAGTTATAGACCTGCTCGTTTGCGGTGCCTTGGCTTGGACTTACTTCACTGTAATTGCCACCAAACGCCTCTGCGTATTTCTTAAGGAATTGAGCTTTATCCGCGATCGCCATTGGCTGTTCGCCTGCTTGCGCATCGATGAACTCAAGGCTTTGAATTTGGTTTTTGGCCATTTTCATGCCGTATTTACCTTCAAGATAACCAAAGACCAATTCATCACGAACTGTCGGACGCTCTGCCAGATTCGCGGCAAAAGCAGTCTCGCCATTCAAGCGTTTTGCAAGGTCGTGCTCCCATTTCACATCGCGAGCGAACACAGCCGGTTCAAAGCTAGCAACTTGACGAGAACCATGGGCCGTCAAACTGTGATCTGCATTATCAACCAACCATTGGTTCACAAAGACAGTCATCAACAAAACAGAGGCGATAGAAAGAATAAGAACTGCTTTTTGTTCTTGAGCTTTATCTTGCAATCTCTTTTTCAAAGATTTTTCTTTCGGAAATTCAATCACCTTAGCGTTCCCCATTTGATCTCCCTCGGCAATGTTATCGTCATAAATTGTCATTGCCAGGAGTGTGCCGATGTAATTTCTAATATATTCTTTATCGTCGACTATTGCATGTACAGTCGCACAAAAGCTGTTTGACGTTCTATTTTGATTATCTCATGTTGACACACAAAAAGTCAGCTAGACCACCCTCTAGTTCCTTTCGCGTCAGGATTATTTAAGCAAGAGAAAGCCATACGGCCGTACCGCGAAGTCCCTGCGATAAGGATTCAATCCTAAAGAGAAAGAATTTCTTCGATCCAGGAATCAATACCAGAGCGCATTTGCGGAAGTTTGTAATATAAAGTCTTGGTTACAGAAACGCCCTGCCCCTCAATGCGACGTCCCTGGGCACTTTCGTAATAGGCTTCGGGAATTGAAATTTGCACACCTGGTGAGACCTCATCCATCGGATACCAAACCCCCACCAGAAGCTCACCACGAGTCGGCGCACCCGCGATAACAGCATGACGAAATTCTCTTAACGCCAAAGTCACCATTTCAGCCACTGATGAGCTTTTGCCGTCCACAAGGACCTTCAAAGCGCCTCGAAAACATTCCCCTTTGTGGTAGGTCTTAAGAATCACGCGATGATGCTTTTCTAAAACGGCAAGTTGATGTTCATCTTGCAAATCATCTGGCAATAGTGCTTCAGACGCATCTAAAGCTTTAGGTTTAACCAAAGAACCAATCTCTTGAGGCTCACACATCAAGATGGAAAGAAAACGCAAACCCGCAACAAAGTTTCCGCCAGCATTTCCTCGCAAATCAATGACGGCTATTTTCGCCCCAAGCAAGTTCGTCGAAATTTTCTTCAGTCCTTTGTCATCAAAAAATTCAGATCTAAAAGAAGGAACACGAATCACTAACTGTGATCCCCGTCTTTCAAAAGTCGGCGAGTCATCACGTTGAAATGTCCCCGCTTTCATTTTCAATTCAAGAGTCTTATCACCCCGACGAACTCGGTAAAGTCCGATATCGCTTGCCGCAGTCCATGGACTGGGTTGGCCTCCGTTAATGGATTCAACGATGTCACCTTTTTTAAATCCAGCTTTTTCAGAGGGTGATCCTTGATGGACCTTAAAGACAACGAATTCACTTTCAACAAAGTCCCCTTCAAGACCTGTCTCTGTAGATTCACCTTTCCAGATATTCTTCACTTCATTAGCATCATAGATTTCCAAATGCGAGACTTTGAGTAGCTCAAAAACATTATTCATATCCTGCAAAATCATTTTCTTTGCAGAGTACGGAGAAACCAGATGGCTACGGCTGTGACAGACTTTCAGCCAATCTTTTAATTTCTCTTCAGGCAAGTATATTTTTTGAGCGACAAAATCACAGACTATTGGGTATGGATTGACAAAAGTACGCTGCACGGCGAATTGATAAGCGCCGAAGGCACAAGCCAAAGCTAATAAGGCAGCGACAATCATTTTCATTTCAACTATTCACCAAAAAAGAAAAATGGACTTCATCAGAAGTCCATTTTCTGTTCTTTGATATTTCTTCAGTGAATTAAGCAGCCACTGGAGTTGATTTCTTCTTGCGAGCCGCAGAAGGATCAATGTGGTATTGCTTCACTTTACGATACAAAGTCGCACGGCCGATACCCAAAGCTTTAGCAGCTTCAGTCAAGTTGCCTTTGTATTGAACGATCGCATTTTCAATTGCTTGCGCTTCCAACTCTTCCATCTTTTGAACGTTAGAAGAAGTTGTCGTTGCAGATGGGAATTGAAGTACATTGCCACCAGCATCAGTAGTTACAGGGCTGTTGCCTGATACCAATGCAGGCACACCCGCTGCAAGTTGTTGTCTGAAAAATGCGTTATCCAATCCTTCACGCCATTGCGCTGAAGAATAAGCATGAACAGTTACATCATGGTTCTCCCAGTACTTCTTTGCGCTATCTACGGTTTCCTGGTTATCGCTCACCACGATCATTACTGTGCGTGACATTCTAGTCCTCCCCTTTTGAAACATTAACAAATCGTATTTGACTCACTTTGTACCTATCGGCGTTCCAACGTGAGACTAAAGAGCCAGGAAGAATTTTTTTTTGAGACACTTTAAAGGGGCTAAATTACTAGACTTTCTTACTAGCCGACGAAACGTATTGCATTTCAGGTTCTTTTTGATCCGCCAGATTTCAATATATTAGAGACAGTCCACAATCCTGGACCATCTTGATTCGAAGAGTGATTTTGAAACGACCCTTAACTCAACATGAACTCAGCTGCGAAATTTGCGTGAATGATCGTCGTATCAAAGACAGGAACGCTGGCATGTTCGCAAGAGATCAACATGCCAATCTCAGTACAACCTAAGATCACACCCTCGGCCCCTTGAGCAACAAGGTCACTGATCACATTCTTAAAGAACTGACGAGAATCTTCGCGAACCACACCTACGCACAGCTCTTCAAAGATGATCTTGTTAATTTGCGCCCGTGCGTCTGCATCCGGAATCAATGTCTCGATTCCAAACTGCGCTGCCAAACGATCACGATAGAAACTTTGTTCCATCGTGTAGCAGGTGCCAAGCAAAGCCACCTTCTTAACTTTTTTTGCATGAATTGCCTGAGCTGTCGCATCGGCAATATGAAGTAGCGGAAGGCCGCTGTGATTTTCGATTTGCTCTGCAACTTTATGCATGGTGTTTGTGCAAACGATAATCGCCTCGGCACCAGCATTTTTTAATGAGACAGCCGCTTCGCCAAGAACTCGGCCTGCCCCATCCCAGTCACCTTGTCTTTGCAAGTTTGCGATTTTTTGGAAGTCCATACTGTAAAGCATGAGCTCCGCAGAATGAAGGCCACCTAATTTGGTTTTGATATGTTCATTGATCAATCTGTAGTAAGGAACTGTTGATTCCCAACTCATACCACCTAATAAACCAATCTTCCTCATAGGTCCCCTCTTGCGTTTTCGATTTTACTAATGACTCAACTGTCATTTTGGAGACCAAAACAGTCAAGCCTCATCCATGACACAAAGCCGCTGCTAGAGCTATTTCTTCGCCCGGTAACCTTTGCGATAGCTTTCTTGCATAATAACTTACGACCTATTCACTGCCCTTTTGATAGTGGCACCGCTACAAACACTCCGAAATCAAAACACAAATCATTCTTTAAGGAGAATTTATGAAATCACTAGCTATCGCTCTTATCACTATCGTTTCTGCACATGCTATGGCAGCACAAACTTACACTTATGACTGCCAAGGTCTCACGACAAAAGTCATCGTTGGCGACGTCAAACCGACGGTTAAATTGAGCTTTAAAAACCAAAACGATAAAGGCATCATCAACATCGCTTCTAACAGCTCTTTAAAGTCAGAAAGCGAAGACAATGCCTTGGACTTTGTTAACTTCGCATATCCGTCAGGAGATGCTTATGTCGAAGCAGAAAATCAAACTGGCGAAGAGGGCTTTACTTTCACTCTTGCTAACGAAGCTTTGCAAGGTGCTTCGACTGTGAAAGCGACGACCACGTACTATAGCGAATTCGCAGCGAAACCTGACGTGGAGACATTGACTTGCACATTGAAATAATGATTCCGCGAGACAGATAGATTAAATAAAAAAGGCTGTCATTGCGACAGCCTTTTTTATTTCACGTTTTATGTACTAAAAACCGAAATTAGATCTTGTTACTTCGACGAGATCGAAGTGTAGGCCTACCGACGACCCGACTTGATCTTCACTTGAAGTTTAGAAATCAAGTGAACCGCCATTTTTTCCTGAACTTTACACATTTTAAGTTCATCGCGACGGTAAGATCTTTGAGAAGGAGTCAAAGTTCCTGTCTCAAGCTCCATTTCATAATCCAACTTAGAAGAACGGATACCTTCCAATTCTTTCGTCTGTTGTTTGAAGAGCTTTGTTACGCCAGACAATGGAGCAACTTCGATCCACTCTTCTTTACCACGGTACCAGCTCACCATTCTTAGGAAGCGAGCTTTATTCTTAGCCAAAGTGAACTTTGGATAGCCAGTGTCTGGCAACTCAAGGATGTTCTCGATTTCATCAAGATTTGTATCATCCTCTTCGCCTTCCATTAAAAGGCTGCCCGCCATTTGCGCTAGGGCTGCTTCACTTTCAAGGTCCTCATCCATATCTGCTTCAAAAGCAGAGGTTTTCTTCATCTCTTTTTCGTTCTCCATATCGGAGTCGAATTCTGTATCGATCTCATCGGCCTGCATGTTAGTGCCTGGATTAGTCAAAGCGAGCCTCCCCAAAAGTGCCATTCATTTTTAAAACTGATTGAGTGGCCAAGGTTATCTCGCAACTTTCAAAATGACACAATATGTTAATCGCATGAAAAAAGGTGAAAATAACAAATTCCGCCCTGTGAACACGAAAACCTATCTTATTTTTTGAAAGGTTTTCGTGCGTACACTTTGATCACTTTCTAGGGGTAACCAGCCACATCTACGCGGAAGCCTCCGGCTTTTTTCCAAAAATACTTCGCGGATGCCTTCACAGTAATTTTATAAATAGGTCGCGCATCCAACGAACTTGTGCGTGTATTCCCGTTCCCTAAGTCACCTGGAAGCATGTAATCCATACGCTCGTCGAAATAATCAGCATATTGAATACGCACTTCTTTGATTTCAATTGTATTACCGATCCCTGTAAGAGAGATACGCGCCAAACGATTCATGCCCGTCGTAGGATAGAAGGTAAATTCACGCTCTTTAAAACGTGTGAGCTGCCCAGACCCTAACGAATATCGCGTAGGCGTTCCAGTGGGTGGCGGCAATGGTTGCTGCGGTGGCTGATTTGGTGGGTATTGTGGAGGCTGCTGTGGCGGAGGTTGAGGATTCTGTTGCCCCGGATCATCTGGCAACGGTTGCGGTAGATCCGCAAAAGTTGCTTGCATGCAGAAAACGGTTGCAACAAGAACGAGCCACTTCATACACCCTCCGAGTTCAAAAATTAAAGATCAAAATCTCTAATATTTGAAAATAGGAGGGTTGCTGACGTTTTGAAAATCTAAAGTGACTTCTTGTTTTAAATCAATCCCAACGGAGATGTTTCACAGATTCACCGGAATCCCGAAGCTCGCGCAGAGCTTCAATTCCAATCGTGATGTGCTTTTCGACAAAATTCGCTGTGACTTTCTTATCACTTTCCTCTGTCTTCACACCGTCCGGGATCATTGGGTTATCTGAAACAAGCAACAAAGCTCCACGAGGAATTTCGTTTACGAAACCTGTGACAAAGATCGTTGCTGTTTCCATATCCACAGCCATAGCTCGAGTTTTAGCCAGGTACTCTTTGAAATGGTCATCGTGTTCCCACACGCGACGATTTGTTGTGTACACAGTCCCTGTCCAATAATCGCAACCATTTTTTGCGATCATGGAAGATACCGCTTTTTGCAAACGGAACGAAGGCAACGCCGGGATTTCAGCTGGAAGATATTCGTTACTTGTTCCTTCGCCGCGAATCGCTGCGATTGGCAGGATAAAATCACCCAGTTGATTTTTCTTTTTTAAACCACCACATTTGCCTAAGAACAATACGGCCTTTGGCGAAATTGCCGTCAACAAATCCATGCATGTTGCGGCCAAAGCACTTCCCATACCGAAATTGATGATTGTGATGTTTTCCGCTGTCGCTGATTGCATCGGTTTATCGATACCGCACACCGGGACATTGAAGCGCTCCGCAAATGTCTTTACGTAACCGCCAAAATTTGTCAGCAAAATATAATGCCCGAACTCTTCCAGAGGCACACCTGTGTAGCGAGGCAGCCAATTCTCTACGATTTCTTTTTTTGTTTTCATGCTACTCCTCTATTTTTCTCTTACTTTTACTCGCTTGATTAATTGATCAAGTGTAGCATTCTTTTTTGAGAGAGAAAAGAGGCTACCTATGAGTTCTACGCAAAATGATATCCTTATGGAAGTTGCCCCTCGCATGGTGAGCTTGGGTGGGGGCAGCAATGTGCATCGCATGATTCCTTACCGTGAAAAACGCATGGTAGGACCTTTCATTTTCTTCGACTATCTGCCTTCCACAGAATTTGGCCCCCAGCAGGGCATGACTGTTCGTCCTCACCCGCACATCGGCCTTTCAACGCTCAGCTACCTTCTCGAGGGACAAGTTCTTCACCACGATAGCGGCGGCAATAAACAACTTTTAAATCCTGGCGACGTCAATTGGATGACAGCAGGTAAAGGGATCGCACATTCGGAAAGAACCCCGGAAGATGTGCTTAATAAGCCTCACCGTTTGCATCTGTTGCAGTTTTGGGTTGCCCTTCCCGTTGCCGAAGAAGACCGGGAGCCCTCTTTTAAGCATCATCCCCAAACCACTATCCCAAGTTTTAAAATGGGTGACGCTGATGTTTTGTTGATTGCAGGCGAAGCATTCGGAAAGAAATCTCCGGTGGATACTTACTCGCCGTTGTTTTTCATGGATGTCCGCCTGAAGAAAGGACAGACGTTCGAGTTTGCTCCGGAAGCTCATCATGAACTCGCATTTTTTGTAATTACAGGAAATTTGCAAATGAACGAAAAATCGATTCCAACAGATGACTTCGTGATCTTAAATCATGATTCAAGTTTAAAGGTAACGGCCCAAGAGGATTCGCACTTCATGGTCCTAGGTGGCGAACCTTTTCCCGAGGAAAGATTCATTTATTGGAATTACGTTTCGTCTTCAAAAGAAAAAATTGAACAAGCAAAGACCGCATGGCGGAACAAAACCTTCCCGCAAGTGCCTGGTGAACCAGATACGATTCCTCTTCCTGAATAATGAGTTTCAGTTGAACACTTAAAATGTGAGATAATTTTTGGACACTATGGACATGGGCTGAATCTCATGTCCTAGCCCTCGAAGATCTCCCGTGCCGCCGAAAAGTAACACACAATGACCTTGGCAAGGGAGATGAAGTGGAAGACACAAGTAAAGTTCTTGTTATCAGAAGAATCAGAAGCTCAGAGGAGAGCTCCTCGAGTAATAATGCACCCGCAGTGAGCTCTTCGAACGAAATTGTGGTCGAGCTTGGAAAAAGAAAGTTAGAAGAACTCATTCAATTGATTGTCGACTATCCTTCCGAAGTTTCTGTGAGTGTTATTCAAGGTTCGCGCACAACAGTTTACAAAGTCGATTGTAGTCAAAGGAACCTCGGAAAAGTCCTGGGCAGCAAAGGAAAAATGATCACAAGTCTTCGCAACGTGATCTTGGCCTTGACTGCGCGCCATGGTATCCGTTCTGTCATCGAGGTCCCCTATTACGAGAACGTAGAGAATCCTTGTAAATAGTAAGGGCTGTAAATGATTCTTGACAGCTAGACTCTCGAAAGTAGGATCTATCAGATAGGCTTTCGCTATATGACGACCAAAGAGCTTATCGAAATTGATCCTGCGGCCCTTCGAAAATTTTTAGAGAATCAAAATCTTTCTCGACATGAATTTGCAGAACGCCTTGGAGTTTCAACCAAGACTGTTCAACGTTGGGTGAATGAATCTGTTCGCAGAGTTCGCCCCGACACTCTCGAAAGGATAGCCGGAGTTTTTAAGACCACCCCTGATCAATTATGCAAAACATCTGTACCGATCGAGACGAGACCCATCAACCGCGCCTTAGAAGAAATTTGCAGCGAAAATTTTCTGAATCGTATTCGTGCAGGTGACGAGTTTCCCAGTTATCTAAAACTGCTTAAATCTTTTAATCCTTCAGAACTTTGCTCGGCACAAAAGCTCACTCTTTTCATTCATATCGGTCTGACTTCATTTCACTTACAGAAGACGAAATCAAGCCGCCTGTATTTTGATGAAGCACTTAAAATTGCGAACTGTTTGAATGAACCGGAAAAGGCCGTTTCAATTTTGACGTGGTCTGCCCTGCGTGAAAACTTCAGCGGTAATCACCGTGAGGCCATAGATCTTATCGATCGTAGTGAATTTTTTTTGCCGCAAACGCAAGGATCTCTGTCAGCCCGCTGTGAATTTCTTTTCCGCAAGGCTCAAGTTCTTTATCAAAGTGAAAATCCCGTGGCAGCCATCCCGATGATGCGCGAATGCATTTTGCTTGAATATAAAATACACCCGACCATCGACGCCTATAAATTAGGAGTTAAATATTTTCACCTTAGCGAATGTTATCTGCGCCTGCGTGACTACGGGAATGCACGACGTGCCCTTTTGAAATCTTATAAAATGGCCGAAAAATGCGGCTGGGTGCGTGGCCAATCTTATAGCCACTACAGTCTTGGCATCATCAGACTTTTCAAGCGCGAAGAACCAGAGCATGTTCGTTCATCCATGAATAAAGCACGGCAATTGAAAGCTTTCACAGGTCCGCAACGGATTAATACAAAGGCTGAGCATCGAGAATTCATCTATCTCGTACAACAGCAAAAATTCGATGAGGCCAAAGCCATGGTGCTTTTCAATATCCGAAACTCGCGTCGTTATTCTTATTTTTTAAGTTATGCGATTTTGGACGGTTTGTTCTTTGCTAAGATTGCTCCACTGCACCTACAAATGCGACCAAGCCTCATCGCAAGAGCAGAAGACTATTTCCGCCGAAACAATCTTCCGCAATCCTTAAAGACGCTAGAGCAACTGAAATCCAAAGAGCAGATCACCTTTGATGAACTTTTAGAACTCTACGTTTTTTGAAAGTTTCGTTTCTGGTCCCTGCTGAATTTTTTGAATTTTAGGTGGCTGCCACGTGCCGTTCAAGGCTTCGGACTTCGGCCAATATAGACGCATGATCAAGTTAAAATCCCCTTCGGGAGCTGGCAGCCAATTAGCCATACGCGGCCCCAATGGCGCCATATTCTGAATCAAAATATCGACAGAGCCATCGGGATTCTTAAACAATCTGCTGCGATCTCCTAAAGAATATCGGTTCAGCGGATTCTTCACAAAGAAGTGATTTTCATCATACAAAGTCAAAGACCAAAAGCCATTCACCGGTGGAGTTTCGTTCTTCGCGAAATGAATTGTATATTTATTTTTTCCATTTAATTGTTGGCCAGAGGAATCTGTCGTTGCCATCGGATAAATAGCATCATCTCGAAGATTTGCACCAAGGCCAACGCGAGCCACTTGCGCACGAGCCATATAGCTTTGACCATATTTTCCGATCACCCGTGGAATCATCCAGCCATTGTGATTATCAAAAAGATCTCCGTCACCCTTTGCAAGACGCTTCATCCCTGCCGCGTATCCTTCTTCGATGCCCTTTTTGACTTCCGGCGGAAGAGTTTCATAGTGAAAGCTCTGCCCTGGGATCAACCCGATTCGACGAAGCTTTTGGACCATGAAGGCATCCTCAGCCAACGGTGGATTCATTTTTAATTCATCTGAAAAATTCGCAAAGAAAGTTGCCGCATCCATTCTTTCCACTTGAGAGACCGGTGGAGTCTTTGCATCAATATTTTCTTTCACACTGACGTTTTGTGGAGGCATATAAGCATCATCTACAAGGTTCAGTGGAATCAATTCAAGACCATCTTGCAGAGAATGTACGTGAACGAGATCTTTGCTCCCCCGCGCGTGAAAACGTCCAATGATCCAAGCATTATTTGTTGGAACTGTGATTTTCTGCATGGATGAAGGAAGTGTCCCTTTCCACTGAGGGCCGACGATGACATATTCTTTGGGACCATTTCCCTCAGTCCGAGATCCCGGCGAAGCGACAACATTGGTCCATGCATCTAAAACCGGAATCATATAAAAGCGATCCGATTCTGTGACACGCATCACAACCGGTTCAGAGGAAAGATCTAACCAAGCTTGGCTGTAAAGTGTGTCTACATTTGGTGAAACTACAGCCTTGGCATTGAAGTCAGGATAAACTCTTGAATGACTGAACTGATTGATGGGGGCTTTCGACTTGGTGACATAAGGAGTTGACGTTGAAACGTCGCGGGTCACGCCCATCAGCACAAGGGGGTATCCGTAAATATATGCTTCGTTAGCGATTTGTGCAGCTTCATCCGCAGAGGCCATTCCCACGGGAGCATTGGACTTTGAAGTTGAACATGAGATCAAAGCCGCGACCGCGATCGACATCAGTGTGCACTCGAAGGATGCTTTCATGATCTTTCCCCACCTATGATTGAAAAAGACTTACAGATCACAGGATAGGAACGAAGTGCTCTGACCTTGAACTTACAATTCTTTAAGTACAGGCGAAGGTCATATCAAAATGTGAAAATGCAGCAGAAAGAAGCTACGCTTGTTGAAGGGCGGCCTTCAGACCAAGAAATGCAGGTTTGTGGAATGGCTGTCCAAGAGTCACTTCGATAAACCCCACAGCCGCTGCAGCATTCTTAGGGTTTGGATTGTTCACGGATTTCATCACGACTTCGGCAAAGCAATCTGCAAGTGCGACAACCCGGGCGAAAGGGTTCATTTTAAAATCGCGGATGCGACGTGGATACCCCTGCCCCGGAGCATTCTCGTGATGTTCTAGGACTATGGCAATAATGTCGTCTGAAATAGATGGCATTGTGCGCAGGATCTCAACGCCACGATAGACGTGGGATTCATAGATCGCCGCTTGTTCGCGGTTCATCGCATGACGAGGCATCTCGAGAATATCGTCAGGCAATTCCTTCATACCGACGTCATGAAGAAGAGCCCCAAGCGCAAGTTTTTCCAGGTTCGTGTTCATCGTCCATTTCATCGAACGCGCAATGATCACAGAAATTGCCGACACCATCATCGAATGACGAATCAAATCGTCACTCAGGTTCGCCATTAAATTAATCACGAAACTTAAATCTGGCTTATCATCGACCAGGCTTTGAATCGACTTACTGATGATTTTTGAATGCTCTAGAGCCTGATGATCAAAGCCTAGATGTTCGATCTCTTTAAAAATCGAGTCGGCAGCTTTGGATAAGACTGCGGTTTTCTTTTCTGTACTGATTTTATCGCTATCAAGGACAATCCCAGCGACCGTCAATGCTTTGCCCACGCATTTGTGATAGTCGGCCTTGCGAACAAATAAGAACTCTGCTCTTTCAGGAAAATGCATTTGATCAAAGTTGATCTTTGCACCTTCTTTTAAAATCATCACAAAATTTTTCTCAGAGAGTTTTAAGAAAATATCCACAGGGGCCTGGGTGCCAGGGATAAATTCATCTCTGGAGACAGCCATAAAATCATCCGGATTAATGGGAGCACTCTTAATGTCTCTTACATTCGTCATGACTAATACATCGGCAAAACTGGACGAAAGCTATAGAGCCGATGTCTCAGTTTGATTCGGAAAACCTAAAGAAAGCTTAATAAATTTCGTACCTAGCAAAGGGCGCGACTTGAACCCCGTGAAATGAAAGATCAACTGACATCTCATTTCTTAAATTAAGGTCAGCCAGAAAACAGCAGAATTAGGCAATCTTCTTGCACAATCCTGCTATCAACGTCTTGGAATATATCTTAAAATAAAGGCGTTTGATAGGGAGTTGTCATGGTGAAGACAATAAAGAAAAAAGAGCAGTCCAAGGGCCAGGCAAAAAATGTGGCTACTAAATCTGATACCCTTGCTCAGATCACAGCTCTGTTGACCGAACAATTCACTATCGATGGCATGGTGCAGACGAAGATTCCTTTTTTATCTGTGATCCGTGCCTCGAAACCTTCTGACTTGCGCAGTGGGATTTTGACTCCGTCATTTTGTATTGTTGCGCAAGGTGGGAAAAGAATTCTGATTGGTTCCGATGTGATCGACTATGGCATTGGAAGCTATGTGATTTCATCTATTGATCTGCCAACTTCCGGACAGATCCTCGAGGCCTCGTCCACGAAACCCTATTACGGAGTGAAAGTGGATTTTGAACCGAAGGAATTAGCTTCGGTTATGATTGAAGCACAATTAGAAGCGCCAAAAAGAAAGCCCTCTGTGGCTGCTTTTGTCGGCACCGCTGATTTTGATTTTCAGGAAACTATTTTGCGACTCATCAAACTGCTTCAGCACGACGGTGATATTCATTTTTTTGCAAATAACATCAAAAGAGAATTGATCTATCGTCTTCTTAAAAATGATCAAGGTGCGGTGATTTATCAAAATGCCATAATCAATCAACAGGAAGCTGGGATCGGTAAAGCGATTTACTGGATTAAAGAAAACTACAATCGCCCCATCAAGGTTGAACAGTTGGCAAAGGCTGTGAACATGAGTGTTTCAAATCTTCATCATCGCTTTAAAGCCGTAACGACATTTGGTCCTTTGCAATATCAAAAGCAATTGCGTTTGCAAGAAGCTCGCAGGTTATTGCTCGCCGGCGGAGTCGATGCCGCAGGCGCCGCCTTTGAAGTAGGCTATGAAAGCCCTTCGCAGTTCAGTCGCGAGTATCGTAGACAGTTCGGCGCTCCCCCGATGAAAGATATCGAGAATCTACGCAATCTTCCTATAACTGAAATTGAACCAGGATAATTCAACGAAAAAATCATCGCAAAAAAAAACGAGACAACTTCCCCAAAGGAAATTTGTCTCGTAATGCAAACGGCTTCATAGAGCAAGCCACTAGTCTTAACGTTATTACTGACAGTTCAATTCGACAGTACTGTGATTGGTACCAACTCGGTCGACATCGTTTTGTGTAACCAATACGGCTGAGGTGTTATTATCTAACAAAGTAATCTGATAAGTTGTGTTGTTATCCGTGTCACCAACCCATCCCTCAAGGACCGGCAGTGATCCCGGTGAACTTATAAGCTTCAACGTTGTTCCCAAGTAATTTCCTGACGCTTCCAATCCATCATTATTGTAAGAGTAGGAAATAGTGACTCGCACATCAGGTGCTACACAAACTAGATTATGGGTTTTTGTTTGCGCCATAGTGGCGCTAGAACCGAGGATTACAATGAGGCTGAAAACGATACTTTTCATTTTGATCTCCGGGGTTGGATTTGATCCATTTCATAATACAGAAAGGCTCTCTTCTGAAAGAGTTTCCCTTCGTCTGTAAAAATTTACTAAGAATGTGTTCGACGTCTAGGTCAAGAATGGTGCGCTCGGCAGGACTCGAACCTGCAACCCCTTGGTTCGAAGCCAAGTGCTCTATCCATTGAACTACGAACGCATTAAGGTCACCCTATCAACGAAAGGTGTGTTTGGGCAAGTTTTGGAATAATGCAGCCCATCGCAAGTGCTCAAGTTGTGCTCATTTGCGAGTCATTTTCAGAGGCAAAGCATTACGCTAAGGCTTAACGATCAATTGATTTTTAAGCTGATTTTCACCGTGGGAGCTTGCGGGGAAGTGCGTCTTTAGATGATGGCCACAGGCTTCGATGGCTTCCACGAAGCCAAACCCCCAGTTGCCTTTGCCAAGTTGATCACCCAGATTTTTAAGAACCTTGTCCCAGGTTTCATTCGGAAGTTTTTTAGAGATACCTTCATCAGCCAAGATGACAGCCTTTTTTTCCATCACAGAAACGAAAATCAATATTCCTGTGTGATGTTTGGTCTTATTCACCTTATTCGTGAAAAATTCCAAATGAGCACGTTGATGAACTTGCTCGACTTCATCGCGCTCTGGAACTAAAACTTTTTGAATCCAGGGAAGACGACCAATAAAGAACGAGGCATAGTAAATAACGATCACCAAGAATGGCCAAGCATAAACCCAGGGACGAATCCATAGCAAATCACTGTAAGGCAATTCAACGACCACCAATAAAAGCAGAATCAAGAGCGTCAACGTCAGAGGAACATGACCTACCGTCGAAGATCGGCGCACGATAATCGGTACGATTTCGCCGTCGGTTTTTTCTTCTGCCTTTTGTACGGCTTCGGAAATTTTTTGAATGTCTTCGTCAGAAATATATCTATGAATCCAAGCCATAAGTTACTCCAGCTTCCGCACCTGCCGGTGCTACAGCACTGTGGCTGCCGCCACTCCAGCTTCTGTCGCTGCCGGTGCTACAGCACTGTGGCTGCCGCCACTCCAGCTTCCGTCGCTGTCGGTGCGACAGCGCTGTACGCGCACTACCAATTTCCTGAGGCTCCGCCGCCGCTGAAGCCACCGCCTCCGCCGGACCAGCCGCCTCCACCGCCGCTACCACCAAAGCCGCCGAAACCACCACCACCGAATCCTCCACCACCACCGAATCCTCCGCCGCCACCGTAGAAGCGACCACGGCCTCCACCGAAACGACCTAGGATTGAAATGATGATGAGAACGATGATAATCAACCAAAACGGAATACCGCCGCCACCATCGTCATCGTTTGACGAATTGTGGGCTGGCATTCTTTCATCCGCGAATTCTTTATCCGCTAAAGACATGATGTCGGATACACCGGCATACACGCCTTCAGAATATTTTTTCTGCTTGAACAACGGAACGACGTGATCCGCGATGATTCGTTTTGCATAGACATCGGGAATGGCACCTTCAAGACCTTGACCGACTTCGATGCGCATCGCGCGATCTTTCCAAGCAATTAAGAACAAGATGCCATTGTCTTTCTTTTTATCACCCAACCTCCACTTGTCAGTGATTTTGATGGAAGCAGACTCTATCGGCTCCCCTTCTAAAGAGTCGATGATCAAAATTTGAATTTGCGCTTTTCCACGTCGATTGAAGTCGTAAAGAAGTTGCGTCAAATCTTGGCGAGTGGAGCGAGGCAAAAGCCCCACTTCATCCATCACCGGCCCCGTCAGGGTGGGAACCTGAAACTCAGCCCGAGCATTCAAACTCAGGCCGAGAACTAAAGAAAGAAAAGATAAAGCGAAAAAACGCATTAGAATTTAACTTCTGGAGCTTTCTCTGCAGAAGCTTTCTCATCAGGATTTAAATCCCATTGAGGCATTTTTTCAAAGTGGTACATCACAGAGTTTGTCCAGCTTGTCGGTGGAACCGTCACCAGATTGTTAAACTCTTTGATTGACTCGATGTATCTTTGACGAGCCACCGTGATGCGGTTTTCTGTGCCTTCAAGTTGAGCCTGTAAGTCACGGAAGTTTTGATCCGCTTTCAGATCCGGGTATTTTTCAGAAACAACCATCAGACGACCCAAAGCTTGTGACAAACCACTTTGTGCTTTTTGATATTGAGCCAATTGTTCTGGTGTCACCTTCGAAGGATCGATGTTCATCGCCGTTGCTTTAGCTCGAGCCTCTGTGACTGCAGTCAATGTCTCTTCCTCATGTTTTGCGTAACCTTTTACGACATTCACGAGGTTTGGAATCAAATCAGCTCGACGTTTGTATTGGTTTGATACTTCTGCAAGGGCTGCTTCCGTTGAGTTTTTAGATTGCGGGATTGCTTGGAATCCACAACCTGCCAAAAAAGGCAAAACAAGAGCAACCAAAAGGGCTTTCGAAACGAGTTTCATGGGGGAATTCCTCCTGACCTCTTTTGTATCTAAACTCTCAGTGACCCTCAATCAAAACCAGTCTATATTAGGAGAATGACACGGACAATTAAGCTTCGATACACCGAGACAGCCGGCTGCATCTTTATTGACAAGATCGCAGGCCTGAACACGCACAGCCCCGAATTCGGGAAGCGAGGTTGCGTTGAGGTTTATGAAGAGGAGCTAGATCGAAAGCTTTACACCGTTCATCGCCTGGATAAGGCCACATCGGGCGCCTTAGTTTTGGCTACAAGTTCAGAAATCGCTGCTGACTTGACCCGCCTTTTTGAGCAGCACCTTGTGCAAAAGCGCTATCTTTTCCTGACCGATAAAGCTTCTGCGAAGAAAGAATTCACTTACGAATCCCACATCGAAAAAGAGAAGAACTCCTTCGTCAGCCGAACTGATAAAGAAAACAACGCTAAGACAACTTTTAAATACCTACACCCTGTCGGCAATCACCATCTGTGGGAGGCCATTCCTCACTCTGGAAAGCCCCATCAGATTCGTCTGCATGCAGAGGCCAATGGCATTGCCATTTTGGGAGACGCAGAACATAACGGCACTCCCTATCACCGCCTGTGTTTGCATTCATTATCTTTAGGTTTTGAATTAAATGGCGAAAAGGTTTCCTTCGAAACTGACATTCCTATCTGGGCCGAGTCCTCAGAGATTCATTCTCACGAGGAAGACTTGATTCTGGAAGAGGCCTTCGAACGCCGCGAACGCATGTACAAGTTTTCAGAATTAAAAGACGAAAGCCTTCGCTTAAGTCATCGCGAACTCGACACCTATCGTGTTGATCAATATGGCGATTATTTATGGATATATTGGTATAAAGAATCTGATCCCACGGTCCAAGATCTTCTGCGCTTTGAAAGAGTCTCGAAGCGTTGGGGTAAAAAAATTCTTGTGCGCAAAATGCTCAACCGTGGTGAAGACCCTAATGCTGAAATTCTTTGGAATATCGGCAGCACTTCCCCCCGTTGGACGGCGAAAGAAAATGGGGTGGTTTATGAGCTTCGCAGTGACACAGGTCTATCGCCAGGTCTTTTCCTAGATCAGCGCGAGAATCGCCTGTGGGTGCAAGAACATGCTCAAGATCGCCGCGTTTTGAATTTATTCTCTTACACAAGTGGTTTCAGCGTTGTCTCTGCTTTGGCCGGTGCTCAAGAAGTTTGCACTGTTGACGTTTCCTCTAATTTTATTGATTGGAGCAAACGCAACTTCGAATTGAATGGATTGAATCCCGAAGACGAGAAGTATGAATTCTGGGTGAATGACTGCCTGTTATTCTTAAAGGGCACGATCCGCCGTAAGCGTAAATTCGGACTGATTGTTTGCGACCCACCATCGTTTGGCCGCTCGAAAAACAGCGTGTTTTCAATTAGCAAAAATTTCGACGAACTTTTAGTGAACTGCATGTACTGCTTAGAAAAAAACGGTCTTCTGCTTTTCTGTACAAATTACGAGAAATGGACCAGCGGTGATTTGCATTTACGTTTGGAAAAATTAAAGCGAGAATTTTCTTTTAAAATTCTTCCCGCTCCGTCACAAGGATTGGACTTCGAGCTTCCCGACCAGGAACCTTTGATGAAGTCCATCATTCTTCGCAAGAACTAACAGGTTTTCACAAACTCGTTATGGGTAAAAATCGTATTTTACTCGAACGCGGGTTTCGCCCTGCAGCCCCATTTTCGACCCGCTTAAGAATGGAGGAACTTTACGTTTCACTTTTTTGCGACCTTTTGGATAGCGTTTATCATTCACGAAACAATCAAAACGCGTGTCTTTGCATAAAGCCGTAAAATCATCTTTTTGATTCTTAAAAACAAAGGCATCCACAGCCTTGGACATGCGATTCCCCGCTTCGATGTCATCGCTATCAACAACGATACTAGCCTCTTTCGCCGGGGCTCCCTTTTCACTCACAGAAATCTTGGTGCGCTCGGCATGAAAAGCCGTTGTTTGCGCAGAACTGCTCATTTTAGTTTCTCTGCCTGACTTGCTATCGCAGTCACAGTTACAAAATGATTTCTTTAATGAAGCACACGATGAAAGCAAAACCATCAAAGCAAGAACTGATATTAATTTCATTTTTTTATCCATTCTGTCCAAAGCATATCTTTTCCATCCGGATGAGCTTTGGCGAAGTTATAGAACTCTCGCAGGAATTCCGCACGTTCCTTTTGATAGACATAGAGAGCATTATCATGAGCGGGAAGATCCAGTAAGCCGCCGTCATGACTTAAATCTTCGTTGCGCTTTACAATATCTTCCAAAGAATCCGCCTTTGCATTACGAAGCATATCATACATCGCCATAAACAGGGTTGTGCGATCTTTGCCCTCACGACCATGAAAATGCACCCAATTTTTTTCTGGCAATGCCTTTACAGCCTCTAAGAAACGATCGACCTCTGTATCAGAGGGGCGAAGATGGGAAGTCACTGTCAAGCGGATGTATTCGTAGCCACGACTTTGCACGGCACTTTCTTCTGTCTCTAAACTTTGCACATTCTTACCAGCGACATTTGATCCCAACGGAGTATCTAACAGCAATCGGCGTTCTCGTTGAATGGCTTCGTCATGGTTTAAATCTGCAAGACCCCAATCGTTGGGCGAAGACCACGTCATAGGCTTGTCGTTGATGTATCCATGACTTTCCTGACGAAGATCAAACACTGTCAAAGCGGCCTTAACTTTCTTTGCTGGCTTTGCCAAAGTTTTTATCGCTTTCAGACCAAAAGTTGCACTGCCTGACATGTGAAGCTTTTCGCTTTGGCGATAGTTTACAATCCTTGCAGTATCGTAAGAGGTATCGAAGACAACTTCCACTGGCGTTGTCGGCTGAGGAATAGTCAAAAAAAATGCAGGTTTGGTTATTCCACTTTTATCGGTGGACTCAGCATGGGATGGAAAAGGACCCGCCACATTGGATTCTGATTGAATATTTTTTTGCGCACAGGCTGCGACTACAAATGGCACAAGAAGAATTGCTTTTTTCATAGATGGAAACCTCTCAAGAGCCTTGTTGCAGATTGGCTTTTAACCACCCACTTAGAAAGCGTAAAAGATTTCCGTTTTAAAAGCTAGATCTCGCGGGGACCTTTTTAAAAAGGCCAGTTGATTAAGAAAGCATTCCGCGCGAGAAAAGCTCTTGCAGATACTGATAGGCTGAATCCTGAGTGCGCATGTAATAATGAGCACGAAGAATATCTTGTTCTTCAGGCGTTAATGACGCATTTGAGCCCAGACGTTTCAAGCGATCTTGAAAGATATGATACAAAGCCAAGGCCCCCGCCACAGAGATATTAAAGCTCTGCACAAAGCCCGACATCGGGATAATGATGGTTTCATCGGCCGCGGCCACCATCTCGGGACTGACACCGTCTTTTTCATTACCCAAAACCAACGCCGTTTTTCCACTAAAATCGATTTCGTGAAGAGGCTTTGAGCGAGCATCCAAATGAGTCACAAAGATTTTGTAGCCCTGAGACTTCAATGTTTGCACACACTCAGAGGTCTTTTTCCATTTTTTAGTTTCAACCCATTTATCAGCGCCTTGAGTGACGCGAGCCGATTCTTTGAATTTTTCTTGAGTTTCAATGACATGAAAATTGCCGAAGCCCAAACCTTCAGCACTTCTCATGACCGCAGAGATATTTCCGCGGTCATAGATGCTTTCCAAAACCACAGCCGTGTCAAAGTTCCTTTGCGCCACCACGCGATCGATCTTTTGACGACGATCGTCTGTCAACAACGGGCCGATTTTTTCCAGAACCACTTGATAGTTTACTTTCAAGTGAGTGTTAACTTCGATATCCGACCCGTATGGAAACATGTGTGCCCGATCTTTTCTAAATTACTTGTACAAAGACGAAGGATTTTTCGCCAAATCGCGAGTGATATTTTTTTGGTGAGCCTCGATAGTACCACCACCGATTTCAAGCAGCTTCGCGTCTCTCCAAAGTCTTTCAACCACGTACTCACCCACATAACCGTAGCCACCCAAAACTTGGATCGCGCGGTCTGCTACGTTTTTTGCCATTGTTGTTGCAACAAGTTTTACGCCGTCAGAATCCAAACGGTTTCCTTCTTTGTTCAAATCCATACGACGAGCAGTTTCGTAAACATAAGTGCGTGCTGCTTTGTATTCAGCATAACTGTCAGCGATGTAACGTTGCATTTGACCGAAATGATTCAAAGATTTGCCAAAGGCCTCACGCTCTGTCGCATAGCGATTCATGATTTCGATAGAACGACGAGCGATACCCAAGCTCATAGCTGCCAAAGTCAGGCGCTCGATCTCTAGGTTTCTCATCATGTGCAACATGGAATCACCTTCGTGGCCGATCAAGGCTGATTCAGGAACGTGGCAGTCTTGGAATACAAGTTCTGCTGTGTTCGAGCCGCGCATACCCAATTTATCTTTGATCTTTTGTCCAACTTGGAAACCTTTGTGATCTTTTTCAACCAAGAATGTAGAAATCAACGCGCGACCGTGTTTCTCGCCAGTTTTTGCATAGACCAAAACCAGATCACAAGGAGTGTTGTTTTCATCCACTGTCCCATTTGTGATCCACATTTTGCGACCGTTCAAAACCCACTCTTTATCTTTTTTAACAGCGCGAGTTTGCATACCAAGAACGTCCGTACCTACGGCAGGCTCAGACATCGCCATAGCTCCAACCCACTCGCCAGAGCAAAGTTTTGGAAGAACGCGGTGACGTTGTTCATCGCTGCCATTCACCGCGATGTTGTTCACGCAAAGCATCGAGTGTGCAAGATAAGCCAAGCAGAAACCAGGATCAGAAGCAGACAGCTCTTCATGAACGATTGTCGCAGCCGTGGCATCCATCCCGGCTCCCCCGAATTGTTCTGGAACAGTGATCCCCAACAATCCAAGCTCACCAATTTTTTTGAAAAGTGTCAGATTGAATTTTTCAGAACGATCGTATTCGTGAGCTTGAGGTTCAACCTCGGCTTCTGTAAAAGCCTTCACTGTTTCACGCAACATCGCGTGTTCAGGAGTAGGATTGTAGAGGTCGAATTCCTTCCAGTTGAAAGACATGATAAATGCTCCTTTATTAGAGTTGCGAATCTATTGAAAACCATGCTTAGTGGGCAAGGTTTAGACCGCATTGACGCCATGCGTTTGTACGTTATTTTATACCAAACATTCCTATGTGCCGCAAAGGGCCTGGACGCCCTCACAATAGAGGTCTATTTTTTAATGGTGCCCGTAGGAGTCCTCTCATGAAAGCAACAGTCCTTGGTATCGGAACAGAGTTGGTTGATGGCCAAATCGTAAATAAAAATGGCGCGTGGATTTCAGGAAAACTGAAGCAACTCGGATTAACAACGACACTTCATCTTGTCGTGCCGGATGATAAAAAACTCATGTTAGAAGCGTTGCAATTCTGCGCTGGTTACGGCGATCTTCTGTTCGTCACAGGCGGCCTGGGGCCAACGAGTGATGACTTCACTCGGGACGTGGTCAGCGAGTGGGCACATCTTCCGCTCGAGTTTGACGAAAGCTCTTGGCAACATATCAAAGATCGCCTCGAACCCCGCGGTTACGTCGTCAAAGAGATCCAGCGCCAACAATGTTACTACCCTCGCGGCTCTCGCGTTTTGACCAATACAGAAGGCACTGCGAATGCCTTTTACTTCGAAGCTCAGGGAAAAAAAATTTTCGTTTTGCCTGGGCCGCCTCGGGAAATTGAGGCTGTTTGGAATTCGTCGATCGCCCAATGGTTGATTGATAACACTAAAAATATCGATCCATTCATCACTCGTCATTGGGACACCATCGGTATTGGCGAGTCAGATGTAGCGACAATTGTTGAAGATGTTCTTAAAGATGTCGATGTTGAAAAAGGCTATCGCGTGCACCTTCCTTATGTGGAAGTGAAGATGTCGTTCTTTAAATCACGTGAAGCGGAAATGGCTCCATACATTGAAAAAGTCACTCAAGCTTTGTCACATTGCCTCATCACTCGTGATCAGCAAGATGTGCCTTTGATTTTAAGCCGACGCTTGAATCAATTTAACTCTGTCAGTATTCAGGATTCGGTCACTGGACAATTTTTAATGAATCGCCTAATGCCCGTCATGCGCGACTTCATGACAGCAAAATCCTGGAGCTTTGCGAATAACGTGATCGATGAAGAAGCGCAAGTTCGCCTCAGTCTTCTTCCTCGTGACGAGCACACGTGCCTTGTCAGCGTCAGCAAAGGTCGCCAAACATTCACGGATGTTTTAGATTCACCTTACAAGAAAATGCCAATGAAAGAGCGCCGTATGCAGTACTTCGCAGAAATGGCGATGGTGTTTTGGCTCAAGCATTTAGGCTAATTCGCCCGGCGATAACAAGACAAAATTGGAAGCGGTGTTTGATTCAGATAGATTTTGGATTTTTCATCGTTCAAAAGATCTGTAGGCACAACATCAACAGTGGTCAATTTGTCCGTTCTGACGGTTTTGCCGACAATACGATAGTGATCATCATAGGCCATAATGACTTCCACCTCTGGCAGTTTAAAATCATAACTGACTTTTCCGTCCTTAAGCTTTGTTGAAACCTCGGCGAGCTTTTCCTTCTGTAGATTTAAGCATTCAGGAACAAATTGAAAAATAGACTGTATGCCTTTTTTATTTTGTTCTGAAGTCGCCTCTATCACATCCACTTTCCAGTGAATGATACCGTGAGCGGCTTTCGTCAAATCTGCTGCCACAGTGTCCATTGTCTTATTCAGCTGTTGTTGCAATTTCGCGCGCGATGCTTCCAGCATATCATCGACACGCTTCTTGCGGGCCTTGGAGTCCATCTTCACTCGGCATTCCGCGTGAAGACTGCTTTTCAAAACAGCCGAGGTTGGAAGATCTATGCAGGCAAAACTAGTTCCAGATGCAAGATTCAATTTCGCATTGGGCTTATCTTGAACAACCTCTTCAGGCAACGAGAGTTCCGATGAGGCACTGATCACACCCTTTACCGATCCAGAACTATCCACCATGGGAGAGCCCGAGTTCCCCTTGATAATCGAACATGGAACTAAACTTACGACACCGGCCAAGTCGCCGTCGAAATAGGGGTTGATAATGGTATTCTGCATTGCGGGACAAGTGACACGTTTTAAAACTCCACCGCGCCCTGGAACTGGATCGATTTTATAAATCGTAAGATCTTCTCCGTCGCGAATGCCGCTGTCGTTCACATAAAGTGGAGGACGTTCCACCCGGGACTTCAACTTTAAGACGGCATAATCCATACGCAAAGGCTCATCTCCATCACTGGATGACAAAGAAAGAATTTTGTCGCAGTCCGCTTCCTCGGCCTGATGATCTTGGGTTGCCGGAAATAAAAAATGGATTTGCCCTTCGCAGCTTGATCCCACTTTTTTAAGCCCTTCAGGAAGACAGTGAAAGTTTGTGACTAAAACATCTTTATCAATCAGAAATCCTGTACAAACACTTCCGCCGGTCATAGCAAGACCGGCCACAGACGACGAACAATTCGCCCGGTCTTCACACTCGACTTGAAAGGCTTTCGCTGTCTCAGCACGAGACACTAAAATTGCAATAAGAAAAATGAAATAGCCGAAGCGGTCCATACCGAAAATTCATCGGCATTTACGGAGAAAAAGAAAAGGGCCTGCGGATAATCCGCAAGCCCTTTCAAATTTATAACACTAGAGATCTATTTATTGATCTTCAGACCCTTTAAAGCATCTCCCAATGAAGCAAAACCGCTTGAAGATGCCGTCTGGTGGGCTCTCCACGAAGAATCTTCTGCCTCACCTGGAACTCCCAAAGAAATTTTCTTATCGTCCATATTGATCTGATCGACTTGAACGATGATCTCGTCACCTTTTTTCTTGTTTTCGAAGGTATTGGCATCAACAGAGTCTCTCCATTTTGATTTTGGAAGAAGACCTGTCACACCTGGAGTCAACGTCACGAACAATCCGTAAACTTCTTTTTTCTCAACAGTGCCCTTAACAACTGTACCTACAGGGAAACGAGTTGGAACTGTTGTCCAAGGATTGCCTTCGCCTTCCGCTTGTTTCAACGAAAGAGCGATCTTCAAGCGACCACCATCAGTCTCTTCAACTTTCAAAAGCTTGACTGCTACAGGTTGGCCTGGAGACACCACTTCTTTTGGATCATGAATGCGCGACCAAGCCAATTCTGAAACGTGAATCATACCCTCAACACCGCCAGCAAGCTCAACAAAAGCGCCGAACTTTTCTAAGCGAGTGATCTTGCCTTCAAGGACAACACCTGGCTGGTGTTTCTGCATGAAAGCCCCTTCGTTTTCAGCTTTTTGCATGTCCAAAAGCTTGCGACGAGACACTACGATATTACGACCGCGCGGATCATATTGAGTAATCAAGAATTCAAACTTGCGACCCACATATTCGCTCACATCGTTCACGAATTTAGAATCGATTTGGCTGATTGGACAAAAAGCTGTCTTACCTTGGATGTTAACACGAAGACCACCATTGACAGCCTCAGTTACTTTACCCTCGATGGGAAGTTCCATATCGAAAGCATCTTCCAAAGAATCCGCTGCCGCAGCCGTAGAACCTTTTTTAGCAACGCGGATTTCGCCGCCTTTGATCGCAACAACAACACAGTCAAGAACATCACCAACTTGATATTTGACCTGTTTGTTTTCGTCCAACAAATCCTTCGTCAAAATCATTCCATCAGAAGGAGTTCCCGTAGAAACGAAAGACTCTTCTTTACCAATTGAAAGAATCTCACCTTGGAAAACGTCGCCAACACTTACGCGAGTTTTTAAACCCTTTTCAGATTGAGCGAACATTTGCTCAAAATCTTCAAAAGTTTTTCCTTCATTAACATCATCACCAAAAATATCTTTCTTAGACATATCTCTTCCTAATCGGGCCTTTTTTACCGGCCGCTTTTCAACTACAACCTACTGTGGTTCCGCAATTTGGGCAACGATAACAGCCGCTTGTTAGCACTGTGTCGCTCCCACATTCCGGGCATTTCATTGTAAAATCGGGGACAATATCGACTTTAATTTCTTTCGGACTGCCGTCAGGACTCTCACCTTTGATTTTAAGGTTTAACGGCTGACTTTGTTTGCTTCCATCACGATAAACGGCCACCGCCTTAACGCCCAGGCGCCAAGCCAGGAAATAAACATCACTAATGTCTTTTTCCGTCGCCGTTGAAGGCAAGTTCACCGTTTTCGAGATCGCACCGCTAATAAACGGCTGTACTGCCGCCATCATTTTCACGTGACTTTCTGGAGAGAGAACTCGTTGTCCAGGCGCTCCGTTTGCACAATCAAAAACCGGCAAATGCTCCTTCTTAAGATCAGGACAATCTTGCAAAGAGTTATGATCTTCAACGAATTTCAAAATTCGCGTGATCTGTTCCTCTTCATATCCAAGAACATGCAATGCGGGCTCGACGGCTTGATTGACGATCTGAATTTCTCCTCCGCCAACAAGCTTTTTATATTTGATCAAGGAAAAATCCGGCTCTATCCCCGTGGTATCACAATCCATCATCAGACCAATCGTTCCTGTCGGAGCAATCACAGTCGCTTGAGCATTGCGATAGCCATACTTACCGCCATTATAAACAACGGCTTTCCAAAGATTGCGAGTGGCTTTCTCTAAACCCTCTGGCAAGAAATCCCACGCCACACCATTTAAAGATTTCTCGTGCATCTTCATCACCTTCAGCATCGGAAAGCGATTCTTTTTAAAGCCAGCGAAGGCTCCTTTTGCACGAGCCATCTCGGCACTTGTCAAATAAGCAACTCCGTTCATCATCGCGGTAATTGCTCCGGCCCAGGCTCTTCCCGCGTCGCTATCGTAAGGAATTCCTTTCCTCATCAAAAGACTTCCAAGATTGGCAAAGCCCAATCCCAAAGGACGATAGTCATGAGAATTCTGTGCGATCTTCTGCGTCGGATAACTCGAATAATCCACTAAAATTTCTTGAGCGACAAACAACGTTCTTGCTGTATGAATCAGGGATTCGAAATCAAAAGTGCCATCCGGGTTTAAGAATTTCACCAAATTGATTGAGGCCAGGTTGCAGGCGGAATCATCCAAAAACATGTACTCCGAGCAGGGATTGCTTGAACGAATGATGTCCGTGTTGGGGCAAGTATGCCATCTATTGATCGTGTCATGGAACTGAATGCCCGGATCCGCACACACCCACGCCGCGTGAGAAATTTTTCTCCACACGTCAGCCGAGGGAATTTCACGATATAATTTCCCTGTGGATCTTGCTTTTAATTTCCATGGTCCTTCTTGCAAAACAGTTTTCATGAAAACATCAGGAACGCGAATGGAATTATTCGCATTTTGCCCTGAAACTGTTCTGTAGGCCTCGCCTTCAAAGTCAGAACTTAAGCCCGCTGCAATCAGCATGTGGGCCTTTCGTTCCTCATTCATTTTCCATTCGATAAAATCTAAGACCTCGGGATGATCGATATCGACGACCACCATCTTTGCAGCTCTACGTGTGGTGCCTCCTGATTTGATCGCCCCGGCCCCTTTATCTAAAACTTCTAAGAATGAAATCAGTCCTGAGCTATGACCACCAGAGCTTGTCGGCTCATACTTGCTGCGAATGGCAGAAAAGTTACTGCCCGTACCAGAGCCATATTTAAAAAGCTTTGCTTCGGTTTTCGCAAGCTCGAAAATTCCCTCAATGGAGTCATCAACACTTTGAATAAAGCAGGCAGAGCACTGAGGGCGTTCAAAAGCATTCTTCGTCGCTTTGATTGCCTTTTTAGTTTCATCCCAGGCGAAATGCTCGCTAGGCGAAGTTATTTTGTAAGCCTCGAAAAGCCCCGCATTGAACCATACGGGACTATTGAAAGCTCCTCGTTGAGAAAGAAGAATGTACTTCAATTCATTTCCAAAAGTATCGGCATCCTTTTTTGAAGAGAAATATTTTTTCTGCTTTAAGCCGCTGGCAACGATCGCTTTTACGACACGGTCGACGAGTTGGCGCACAGATCTTTCATGCTTTGTCTTTGGTACACCGACTTTGCGGAAGTATTTGCTGGCAACGATTTCCACCGCAAGTTGCGACCAACCTTCCGGTGCTTCCACATTCTTCATCTCAAAAAAGACATCGCCCTTGCGATTCTTAATCTGACAATCCACTTTTTTCCAATGAAAAAGAGATTCCGGTTTCTTACCTGCGGGAACAAAATACGCGGGACTATGTAAGCTGATCTGTTTTGTCATAGCGAATATTGTAGTTCGCGCAACTACAAGGCTCAACCTCTAGCGCATGTTCGATCCAGTCCTGTACCCAATTAAAAATCAGCAATGCGGAACACATAAGTGCGATGTTTACTTGTTTGTTTAAATTTCTTTGCCGTTAAGAGTTGCAGATCAATTTAGAACATTTTGGAAAAGGCTTATGGAGCAAGAACCGCAACAAAAGAAGTCGCTACTGATCATAAAATCTCACGCCCAAGGTCTAGCTGCCGCAGAGAATTTCCTCAAGAACCGGGAATGGGAAGTTAAATCCACTGCAAATCTTAAAGAAGCCCTGATCTTTCTTGTACAGAATCAGCCGCAATTTGTGATGATCAGCATCGATCACCCCAATCGAAAAGTCCGCAATCTGCCAAAAGTTTTAACTCAAGCATTTCCCGTTTGTGTGATTGCCTTTTCTGAGACAGCTTCCGCCGCCAATATGAAAATGCTTTCCGAAACCTCCGCCGAGTATGCGATCTTCCCGCCCATCACAGGTCCTTCGATTGAACGCACTGTGAACAAATACTACAAAGACCAACAGGCCAACGCATCGAATGGCGGCCAGAGCCACCGTACCTGGGAAGAAGGAAATGCAGAACTTCGCAACTCTATGATCGCAATTCGTGGCGGCGCCAATGGAACAGCAGAATCTGCACAAAATTTATTAGCACAGCTTCTTACTGGCGACAGCGGAGAAGCGACCGCCACTGGATTTCCTCAAAACTCATCAGAGATAACGGACAATGCGATAGCGGGTACCTCCTCTCACTTCACCGCTCACGGAAATAACCCAGACGGTGTCGCGGGAATAATGTCCGGCTCAAATGGCAAAGATGGCGTTGGCCACGGAGGCTCAGGCACTAACAAAGACAATGGTAATGATTTCGCCGGCACAATGGGGTCTAAAAAATCTCAACCAGACTCAGCTGGCTCCACTTTAGATGCGAGTCATTACTATTCGTCTTTAAACACGGAAGAGCAAAATCCAAAGCCTATCGACTATGTCCCTCGCGCTCCAAAAAAAGATGGACCTGGCTGGGCTCCGGCTGATGTCATCGCAAAAACAAAAGAGCGGCCCGGACCAGAAACACCAGACGACAATATTCGACGCACAGAAAAAGAAACATTGATTTCTCAAGGAGCAAAAGAAGCTTTAGAGAAATCTTGTATTAATTTTCACGACACAGTCACCACGATTGAAAAAGCCACGAACATTGCATGTATTCTTGTCGAGTCCCCACGCTTCTCTGGCTATCTGATAGCAGCCATGGCAAAAGATAAGCACATCGATTTGGCTTTCGTAGAAAAAATTCGCTCCCGTTTGTTCCGATTCTTGAAAGACAAAGGCGAAGATCTTCAGGAAAGCGAAAGCATGAAAATGAAAATTCGCGAAGTGCCTTTTGAAGATTGGGCTTTGGCTCACGCAGAATTTTTGCGCAAGTCCGTTCACAACGGCGAAGAAATTGCGATGGCTTTTTTCCCTCGCACCGATTTGCGTGCAAAGTTGATCGATTGCGGTGACGCCGAGATGGCGGCCGTTTCTATCAACGAACTGACAGCAGATGTCCCCGTAGAGTTTAATGTTTATATTTATTTGCCACGCAATAATAAATATCTTTTATACACTCCTTGCGGAGGAACTTTCTTTAGCAATCAGAAAGATCGTCTTGTCAGTCAAGGCGTGGAACATCTTCACATTTTACGCATGGAATTAGAGGGCTTCGATAAATATCGGGCACAGAATTTCTTAAACGATAAAATAGCAGAGTTTGAAGCCAAGGAAAGTGAGAAAGATACCGTTTAGAAGATTGGCCTTGACGCTTCCTAAGTAGCATGAGTAGCTCATCTCATGGAAAGCAACCCTACGAGCAAAGATCCTGGAATTTATCTCGACTACAATGCAACAACTCCTGTTGATCCCGAAGTCTTTGCGCGCATCGAACCTTATCTCAAACAATTTTTTGGAAATGCTGCCAGCGCCGCCCATCATTGGGGTTGGGCCGCTGATAATGCTGCGACAAAAGCACGTGCACAGGTTGCCTCTTTAATCGGTGCGAAACCGACAGAGATCACTTTCACAAGTGGTGCTACGGAATCCAACAACTGGGTGATTTTTGGATTGATTTCAAAAATTCGTGAAGAAAATCCTTATGAACCAATTCACATGATCACAAGCTGTGTTGAACATGCCTCTGTCATTAAGGCTATGGAAGCCGCACAAAAGATGAACGTGGAGGTTGATTACTTACCTGTGAATCTTTTTGGACAAGTAGGGGTTGAAACCGTTCGTAAGTTTATCAAGCCTCATACAAAACTTATGAGTTTCATCTGGGTAAATAACGAAATAGGTTCGATCAATCCAATTGTTGAACTTGCCAAGCTTGCGAAGGAACGCAAAATTTATTTCCATACCGATGGCACACAAGCAGTTGGAAAAATTCCTGTTAACGTCACGGAAATGGGCGTTGATATGATGTCCTTCTCGGGTCACAAGTTCTATGCACCGAAAGGTGTTGGCGCTTTGTATATCCGCTCGAAAGACCCTAAGGTGCAAATCAATCCATTCATCTATGGTGGTGGCCAAGAGCGTGGCCTTCGTTCTGGCACCGTAAATATTCCCGGTGTCGTGGGTCTTGGAACTGCCGCAGAAATTTGTCAGCGCAATATGAATTTAGAACCCGCTCGCATGAAATCATTGCGTGATCTTCTGTGGCAGAAACTTCAAGCGGCCATTCCCGGCGTGCGCATGAACGGCCATGCAACAGAAAGATCTCCAATCAATCTCAGTGTGACTTTACCTGTGACGACAGACTCCATTTTGCCTCAACTGCAAAAGCTCGGAATTAGCACAGGATCTGCGTGTCACACTGGAACTATGACGATCAGTCACGTCTTGAATGGCATCGGTTTGAACTCCGAAGAAGCCCAATGCACTTTGCGGTTGAGTGTAGGGCGTTGGACCACAGAAGACGAAGTTTTGCGAGCTGTCGAGATTCTTCAGAACGCCATCCCAAGGAAAAATGTATAATATTTTCAGCATTTTAGATGCCTAAACCCGAGGTCCTGTGGAGACCGTGCCCCAAGCTTCCCGCCCAGGGGCCTTTTGTGTTAGAATGGCTTTATCAGTTAAGGAGTTTCCTATGATCAATATTTCCCCAGAAGCTGCGGCTAAACTTGCTTCTCTTAAAAAAGATGAAGGCAAATCTGCTGAAGCATTTCTTCGCGTTGAAGTGAAAAAAGGCGGATGCTCTGGTTTGTCTTACAAGATGGATTTTGATCTGACTCCACGTGAAGGCGATAAGGTTTTCGAATCGAACGGTCAAAAAGTTGCCGTAGATCCACAAAGCATTCTTTATATTTTGGGCATGACACTTGAATATTCGGGTGGTTTGAACGGTAAAGGTTTTGTCTTTAACAATCCGAATGCTTCAAAAAACTGCGGTTGCGGTTCAAGCTTTAACGTTTAATTTTAATTTAAATTTTGAATTCAGGAAGCCACATCAGAAATGATGTGGCTTTTTTATTTAAGCAGCGACCGTGTTTTCAATAAACTCGCGCAGGTGCTTCACAATCAACTCTGGACGAGTTTTAATTGCCAAGTGACCCGCTCCCATCAAAGCGATCACATCTTCACAACCAATGTGCATTGCAAATTTCTTGTAAGAGCCTTCATCAAATAAAAGATCTTCTTTATCATAAATCAAACACACATCACCTCGGTAATTGAGCAAGTTCTTGCTCCACGCCGACCAATCTTCCGAACGAAGAAGCCATGCGAAGTGATGAATCATATAGGCCACAAACTGAAGCTTACGTCCTTGCAGACGTTCGACAGCAGTGGGTCCATCCGCGCGTTCATCGCGGAAAATCTGTGCAGATCTCCTTAAAAACGAACGTCCCATAGGGGTCGATAGCATCACGTAAATACTTTTTAGATTGAGAGGAATCGTAAAGAAGAAACGAAGTTCAATCGGCATGAAATGTTTGATCGGATCTGTGACCATGGGATTGATCAACATTGTCTTCTTCACAAGATGTGGATATTTCGAAGCTAAGCCCCAACATAAAGCGCCGCCAAAGCTAAGACCCGCCACATGCACGGGCTCTCCAGGGAAGTGTTCTTCAATAAATTGTGCGAGCAAATCCACTTGGGTCGAGAATGATAACTTTTCGCTACTTAAATATAAGTGAGTCAGATTTGGAACGATCACTCGATAATGTTCAGACATGGATTCAGCTACAGACTGCCAATGATGAATGCTTCCTCCATAACCATGAAGAAGCAACAGCACAGCACCTTGTCCCCGTTCCCGGTAAGTGATCTTTTGAGACATCCTTAGATATTATCGGGAATTTAACATCTGCAATGAACAAGACCTAAGGCCTACTTCTGAGGCTTCGGACCTTTTTGTTGCTGTGGTTGATTGCCTGGCTGTTGATTTTGCTGAGGACCACGTTGTTGTTGCTGCTGTTTATTGTGTTGATGTTGAGGCTTATTCTGATGCTGTGACTTGTTTTGCCCCTGCGCTTGCTGACCGCCGCCTTTATTTTGGTTTTGGTTCTGCTGCTTATTATGCTGCTGTTTTTGTTGATTTTGATGACGTTGTTCATCGCCACCACGAGCTCGCTGCTGCCCTTTGTTTTCGCGCTGCTGATTGTTTTGATTCTGCTGGCGCTGTGGACGTTGTTCGCGAGGCTCAGTTGCCTGCGCTTCCGTTTTCTCTAAAGTGCCTTCAACTTGCGGCTGTTGGTTGTGTTGATGATGGTGATGCTCTTTCACTTCTTCCTCGTTCAAAAGCATCATGTCGTTTACTGCTTTAGATTCCACCTGTTTGTTCGAACGGAATCCACGGATTTTCTTTGTCTGATTTTCTTGACGTTCAACTTGTTCGGTCAAATCTACTGTCACATCACCGAAGCAATGAACTTGGCAACTGAGACGTCTTCCATCAATAAAGTAGTTGGTGCCGATCAAGCTCAATTCTGCCTTGTTCGGCGGAAGAACGTTGTTGTCGCCTTCAGTGATGCGTACGCGGCATTCGGCACAAGAAGGTACACCCTTGCAAATCGAGCGAATCTCGAGATGATTTTCCGTCGCAATTTGCAAAAGGCTCTTATCCGGAGTCCCCTCAACTTCAATATTCTGCGGAAGAAATTTAATTTTCATACTCAAAGATCCTATCAATTCATTCGGCCCAAAACTCCAGGCCTTTTACACAAAGCATCGCAACAAGGTACGGCGTACCTTTTATTTAACGGCGATTTTTGTGAATTTTGTTTTGCTGCCTTTTAGAACTTGATCGTTCAAAGCTGCGGCTGCGAATTTTGCTTTTGCATCAGTTACTTTGGTGCCACTCAGTTGAACAGCTCCACCTTGAACCATGCGGTTTGCTTCGCTGTTTGAAGCTGCAAAGCCCACTTTTACTAGAAGCTGAGTAATACCCAAACCTTCTGCTGGAATATCGGCTGTCGGTAATTCAAAGACTGGAACGTCGTCTGGAATACCTTTGTCAACAAAGATGCGATTGAACTCATCTTCAGCAGCTTGTGCTGCCTCCGCTGAGTGAAAACGCTTGATCAAGAATTTGGCCAAGTTCACTTTCACTTCGCGTGGATGTTTCTTTTTATCGGCCACATCTTTTTTTAACTGCTCTAGTTCTACTGCAGTGATGTCAGTTAAGAGCTGATACCAGCGATACATCAAGTCGTCAGAGATTCTCATCGTCTTACCGAACATATCTTTCGGTGTATCAACTACAGAGATGTAGTTGTCCAAAGACTTCGACATCTTATTAACGCCATCAATCCCTTCAAGAATCGGCATGGTCAAGACACATTGAGGCTCCTGACCGTATGCCACTTGCATATCGCGACCGACTAGCAAGTTGAACTTTTGATCTGTACCACCCAACTCTACATCGGCTTTCAATGCCACAGAGTCATAGCCCTGAGTCAATGGATACAAGAACTCATGGATCGCAATCGGAGTTCCTGATTTATAACGTTTTGTGAAATCGTCACGTTCAAGCATGCGCGCCACTGTGTATTGGGCAGACATCTTGATAAAATCCACCGGAGTCATCTTATTAATCCAAGCGGAGTTGTAAACAATCTCTGTTTTTTCAGGATCCAAAATTTTAAAAATTTGTTTCGCGTACGTACGACCATTCGCTTCGATCTCTTCACGAGTTAGAACTGGACGAGTCGTGCTTTTTCCTGACGGGTCCCCGATTTGCGCCGTGAAATCACCGATCAAGAAATAAACTTTATGGCCAAGATCTTGGAACGTCTTAAGCTTATTGATAACAACAGTATGACCAATATGAATATCAGGACGAGTTGGATCTGCGCCCAACTTAATATTCAGCGGAGTATTGGTTTCTTTCGAACGCTTGAGTTTCTTCAACATCTCTTCGTCGTTGATGAACTCTGCCACACCAAACTTAATACGTTCTAACTGTTCTTTCGGATCTAAAAAAGCCATAACCGTCCTAGCGAGCGTGTTCTACTGATCTAGTTTCGCGGACAACAGTTACTTTTACTGCGCCAGCTTGCGGAACTTCACGTTCGATCTTACGAGCAATATCACGAGACAACATCACAGCTTGATCATCAGTGACCTTGCTTGATTCAACAAGAACGCGAACGTCCTTACCTGCTTGCAGAGCCAATGTTTTAAGAACTCCATCGAAGCTGTTGCCGATGCTTTCCAAATCTTCCAAACGGTGAATGAAAGAATCCATTTGCGGACGACGAGCCCCTGGGCGTGCGCTTGAAAGTGTGTAAGCGGCGTGAACAATCCAAGCCAACAATGAATGAGGTTTTTCTTCTTCATCATGAGCACGAATCGCATGACATACGTCCTCAGATTCACCATATTTTTTTGCCGCTTCAGCACCAACGAAAGCATAGCTGCCTTCAACAGTATGATCGATGGCCTTACCGATATTGTGCAAAAGACCCGCGCGACGTGCGATCTTCACACTCACACCTAACTCGCCCGCTAGAAGACCTGCGATTTGTGCAACCTCCAACGACTGATTCAGAGCGTTTTGACCTTGGTAAGAACGGTATTTTAAGCCACCGATGATTTTTACAAGTTCAGGATGGATGTTTGCCACACCCAATTCCATCACGTGACGCTCACCTTCTTCTTTGATGGATTTCATCAACTCGTTACGTTGCTTCTCTACAACTTCTTCGATACGTGCCGGATGCACGCGACCATCTTCCATCAATTTTTCGATTGTTCTGCGAGCCAGTTCACGACGAACTGGATCGAAACCAGAAATCACGACAGCTTCCGGAGTATCGTCGACGATCAAGTCCACGCCACAGTGAGCTTCCAATGTTCTGATATTACGACCTTCACGACCGATGATTTTACCTTTCATCTCGTCGTTTGGAAGAGCAAGAACGCTGACAGTTCTTTCTGATGTGTATTCAGAAGCAAAGCGCGATAATGCCACAGCCAAGATGCGTTTTGCTTTTGCTTCAGATTCTTTTTGAGCGGCTTCTTCAATTTGCGAGATTTTCTTAGAAGCTTCTTGTTTCGCTTCATCTTCCAAAGCGTCCAAAAGTTGGCGTTTCGCTTCGTCCTGGCTCATCGCCGCGACAGATTCCAACTTTTGACGAAGTTCGCCGATATGAGTCTCGCCTTTTTTCTCTAGCTCTTTGATACGGTTTTCAGAGATCGCGATTTTTTCTTCGCGGTCTTTCAAAGAACTCAAGTAACGGTCGTTCTCTTCCATCTTTTGCTTGAACTGATCGTCAATTTCTTTCAAACGACGATCCAATTGAGCTTCTTTATTTTTCAAAGTGGATTTTTGCTTATGAATGTCAGCTTCAACATTCTTACGAGCACGTGCTTCGAAATCTTTTGATTTCGTTTCTGCATCTTTCTTAAGCTTCGCAGCTTCAGAATTGGCCCTGTTTACGATACGCTCTGCTTCGATGCGAGCTGATTTCTTTTTGTTATTGTCCTGCAAACGCTTGATGACAAAAACCACGACTGCGCCCAACACAAGTCCTAGAATGGCGGCAATTGCTATTTCCATGATAACTCCTACTAACTTCTACTGTTTACGGCAATCGATGAGTCCGGACTCGGTGATAAGAAAATCCATTCTTATATCGTGCCCCTCAACTGGCAGGCGTTGTTCTGAAATTTGAAAATCAAAACAGATGCCCACCTTTATCCCAGTGAAGTGCTCAAGAGTTCTATCGTAGTACCCTTTGCCTTTACCAAGACGATGACCGTCCTTATTAAACGCTAAACCTGGAATCAGCAGACCTCGAATGTGGCGATGATCGACCACGAGGGATTTCATGTCGGGCTCAAGAATGCCAAAAGCTCCTTGAGAAAATCCATCCACCCGACAGAACTCAAGTTCACTTCCGCTTACACGCGGAAAGAGCCACTCAATATGGATGAGAGTAAAAACCTCTTCCACATCGGCTTCTTGAGGAAGAGCCCTGTAGGCTCCCCACACTCCAGTTTGCGACGACATGAAGTCACGCAAGTGAGTGCTTAACTGCTGTTGATTTTGAACAAGACCTTGCGCAAACTCTCTGGCGCAAAGAGACTTAAAATAGGAACGACATTCCTTTTTAGAGTTCCAAGAGGACATGGCACTCCAAAGTGTCAACGAGGTTAATTGTTCAAAACCTTGCTGCTCTGGGATTTTTCTTTTGAGTTTTCAAGTTCTTGAGAAAGAGCCAAAGCTTTCTCTTCGAGTTTTTCCAACTCGCGAGCCGCTTTTCTCTTTAAGAGGATAAGTTCTTCAGCAATATTCATAGCCGTCAATACTGCGGCATTTTGGAAGGAACCGTTTTTAGTAACACCCATCGCTTGAGTCATTTTGGAGTTAACGAAATCCACCATTTCTTGAACAGTTTCATCGTCATGAGAAGTTTTTAATTTGTAAGGCACACCGGCAATGAGGAAATTGTAGTTCTTTTTCTCTGATGTCACCCTATGCTCCAAGCCAAGCTGATTTGTCTACACTCCGCTTCCACGGAGTCGGTTCCACTGCTATTTGAAAACCTACTGTTTAAATCCTTTAAAACTCTAGAAAAATTCCTAGAACAACACTAAGAAAAGTATATAGCTAAAGGCGCGATATTCAACAGATTTATTTTTTAGTACATGTGCATATAATACCGAGATTCTTCTGTTTTTCGCAGGAGACATCGCGGTGATTCAGCTTATCGTCCAATTCATACTCTTGAACGTCTTTGAAATTCCGTTTATAGGTCGAGACCACCTCGTTAAGCTTCGTGTCAAGATAGGAATACTCATCGGATTTGATGGTCGCATTGAGAAGGAAATTATTAATAATCTCTTGTTTGGGATTTAAACGTTGGTTGTCAGTCAACTTCACGTCTGTGATGACCCCCTTGTCATCGACTTGCTGAAGGACCAGCTCGGTCTCGACCTTCTTTTCGCCTCTAAAAGTATTGCGGAGAATCAAATTCATGAGGTTCTTGTCCGCATCTGTGTACTGAATCTTTCTTTGACGCAGTTGCGATTGTGAGGTCACGAACTTATCGTCCACCACATCTTTCAGGCGATTCAAATCCACTTTGAACGACAGGCTGTCGTCCTGAAGCTCAGGAAAACAGCGCATCAAATTTTCGTATGAAACAGAAACAGGTTTTAGCTTCATATCGGCGGCCCACAACTGTGAGCCCGCCATCATAATCGCTGCAAGAAAAAATCCCGGAAGAAGTTTATTGAACATTCCCTACCTTCATCGATACAGCCGTTGTATTTTTCCCTTCGGCTTGCACTCTGTAGGCGCCAGGGAAAACCGCTACGAAGTCAGAGTCCGTCATTGGAGCAGAAACTAAATAGCGAGGATGTTTCGAGGATATCATATCTCCTGGGTAGGTCACCCATAATTCTTGGAAGGTTCCGTCTTTATTAAACTGATACATCGGCGCAAGATCCGTCGGAGATTGAGCTGTACTCCAAGCCGTGCAAACATCTTTTGCCTCGGGACTTACGTCACCATAAGCACTCAATCTAGGACAGATTTCATAAGTGAATCTTTGAACGTAGTCACGCTCCCAGGTGCCGGTCAGATACAGATCACCGAAATTATCTTTCTCAAGGCGATTGAAGTGATGATTCATCGCGAACATTTCCAACATCATTTTTTGCTGTTCCACGTCTTGAGTAAAATCACGATACACACGCACTCTTTGCCCACGCACAGAGGAAGGCACAGTGACTCTTTCCAAATTCAAGACTGTATTACGACCTTGCTCAACTGTGACCATGCCTGGGTACATTGAATTTTCAAAACCCACGAGGTACCTACCCGCTGGCACTTGCTGAGGCTTGTTTAAATCCAAAACAATTGGCGCATCACAAGCGCCGCGCTGGTTCGTATCACAACGAACTGCTTTTACTTTTTGGAACATCTGGAATTTACCAGGGGTGCCATTCACTTGCAGGTATCCTGAAAGCACATTCTGAGTCAGCATGCTCGCTTTGATTTCACCGTCTTTCTTATTTGCCAAAGCTTTTGCGACGCGAGTGTCCTGTCCATAAACATCATCCACAAAACGCAAAGCGCCTGTTTCTGATTTTTCGACAGTTAGATACATAAAATAAACCGGAATAGGCTGACTTAACGGCACTGAGTATTCCCATTGAGACTTATCAGCTCTTTCATCCAAGCTATGTGGAAGGAAGGCATCGATATTGGCGCGAGTCCACTGTGGATTATCGCGCAGAAGATACTCGGCCAAATCCAAAGGTCTTTCCAAGCGCACACACCCCGAACTAAGATGACGTTCACTTCCCGCGAACAGATTTCGTTCGTTAGTGTCATGCATATAGATCGCCCAAGGATTTGTGAGTGGGAACTTTACAACTCCCAAGGCGTTATCCATACCTGGATTTTGTCTGATATAATAAGTAAATGTTTTAGGAGTTACCAACGACCAATCAATTGTAGTCGCATCCAGCGGTTCATCCGTATTGGCATCCATTAAAGTCATATTGTGCTTTACAAGATAATTTGGATCTTTTTGCAAAAGAGGCAGCTTATCTTTGATCGCGATACTGTGAGGCACCGTCCAAGTTGGATTGAACTTCACAAGCTTCAACAAATCACGCATTGAAGGTGTACGGCGGAATGGTTGACCATTTATAGTTTTAAAATAGAAAACCTGACCACTTTCATCTTGCAATCTGAATTCAGAAGTCGCCAAGTTCACAAAGATATGGCGCTGTTCGATATTTTTTGGCAGCCAACGAATTTTCTCCATGGTGGTCTCTACCTGGGCAATACGTTGGGACACCGAGTAGTTCATGCTTCGTAAAACTTCAGAGCGCGTACCGATAATACCATCTGGAGAAAGTCCGTTTTTAGATTGATACAACTTCAAGACATCTTCGAACTCTTGGTCAAAAACGTCGCCACCGTTGTTCGAAATCGGATAGCCCAATTGATTGAAGCGATCGCGAAGCTTTTGAATCACAGGACTCTTCACTCCACGCTTTAAAATAAATCCTGGCGAATTGATTGTGGCCCAACCACCAGTGGCCTTTTGACTCTTCAACTGTGCTAATGCCGCCATCAAATCTGCATAACGAGGATGATTAGGCGCAACTCTATCAAGGCCTGCCTGCAACCCCTGAGGACCTGCGTTCACAGCCATCAGCAATTCGTTGTATTCAGTGAATTCTTTCTTTTTAAATTTAATATCTGTGTCGATTTGCTCTGGATCAAAACGACCCGTCGAAAGATGACTAGCAAAGCGAATCATCGCTTCGCTCGCAGCAAGTTCAAAAGTGATCCAGTTATTTTGATTCGCTATTGTCGCGTTATAAAGTTTTTCGACGTCATCATCCCAATAGTCTGAAGGGTTTAAACCATGGCGATCCGCCGCTAACAGCGTGGCTTTTAGGGATGCTGCCATCTGATTTGGAAGGCCATTGCTGTTCACCCAAATAGCTTGATAGCCACGACCTTGATAAAGCTTATTCAAGCGATCCGTATGCAAAATAAAATCACCCCAAGAAGGCTTAATGAGTGGAACTACCGATTGGCGTCCTACAAAAGCTTGGATTGTCGATGCCTCACCAAACGCGTAAGAAAAACTTGGAGCCATCAACGAGATGCTCATCCCAAAAATAAAGGACTTCTTAACAAGTGTTTTCAACATCATATAAACCTCATCACGAGGCTTATTTTTCAATAAAGATGCCACAATTCGGCGAATGAACTAAAAGCAACGCGGTCGTCAGCAGTCTTTCACGTGGTTCAGAGATTAATTTTTTGACAGGGGACTTTTCGCGGCAAATGCCGTCTCAAAATGAAACAGGGACTCGCATCCCTGCGGTCCCTGTTCTCTAAGCTCATTTGGAATCCATCTAAGCTTCCTACTCTTGCGAAGCAGGAGTGCCAATCAACTTCGGATTGTTCAGATACTTCACGATATCCACATCCGGAGGGTTCGCGATGCCCGCACCCGGTTTAGGACCGTTTAGTTCACTCAAAGAATAATCCATGCGTGAGTCATAGGTGCGCTCGTATTGATAGCGGAGCCATCTTTCCTGGCGCCACCAAGCCTGTTTCGTTGCATCGTCACGGCATGATGAAAGTTCTTGGGAATTGGTTGCACCCCAACGAAGCTCTGCACAGTGATAAGGATCAAAGCTCATATCAAACAGCCTTTGTCTGATTTGTTCTAAATCCAAGGTCACAGGACGGCCACTTGTATTGGTGTACGTAATCTGACACGCGCGGGATTCAGTTTGATAAGTCTTCAATAAATCCTGAGGCAGATTGTGCCCATTGTAGATAATGGTTGGATCGCCGACCTTATATCGCTGAATAGCGTCTTTGGACGACGACAACAACTCCATAAAAGACACTTTCAATCGTGCATCCCGCGATGGCGTCGCATAGTTTTCCCACTCTCCGTCTGAACCGTAAATATTCAATGGCAAACGATCTGGATGAGATTTATTTTGCACACCGGACTTCAATGCCGTATCCACTGCCACAACGCGATCCTTCAAACTGACACAGATATCATTTACGTTCGAGCGCATATCTTGCAACGGATCGATGCGCAAAGTACCGCTCGCCATTTTAATGCGAACATAGTCATAGTACGGTACAGGTTTTCCATTATAAAGGAATTGCCCTTTCAGCCAATCCCCCGCCGGATCTGGAGAGTTTCCATAGAACTGTTCAAGACTGTACGAAGCCAATTGGTTATTTTTTGCTCCGACGATTTTTCCACCGACATAGGCGCCGTTGGAATCCACTTTCGCGCCGACCAACGCTAAAGGACGGAAGTTCTTAAAGCCTGCACCTTGATAAGGATTACTGCGTTCGAATTTTTGATTGTACATACCGGACGTCAACGTGTTGTCTGGATGTGCATCGATATAATAGACATGGCCATCGTCAGTGACTTTGTAGATGATAGTGACATGACCATTTGGATCATAAATCACCGTACCTGGACGAATGCCTTCACGATCTATTTTCACAGGATAATAATCCGTGAACAATGTTCCATCTTCGACCCCCATCATGCGATAAGAGGCAGAGTACGTAACATCGGTCAGTGTTCCATTAAGAAGGCTGACTGCATTTGGATATTTGGTTCTAAGAATGCTGCCCCAGAAATCGTTCCACGAGTCAAATGTACGTCCCGCCGAATTGCGCGACAAAACATCAAAGCGACCCGTCACATAATTTCCAAATGGAGTGTAGCGAACATCCCCGGAATTGCCAGGCACGGGTCTTGCCGAGACAGAGCTTTCCACTGACATCGGAAGACCATTCTTCCAGGCGAAATAGGAACGTAAGAAGTAAGGAAGATCTGCACAGTCAGCAAAGTAACGAAGACCCGCAGGATCTGTCGGGTAATAAGGATTGGCGCCACTGCGCATGCACTTATCGACCATATCGCATTCACGTCTCTCAACAGCAGCACCAAGGCGCGAGATGAAATCACCGAAACTTTGTTCGTCTTGCTGAGTCCACGTGGGCTTTGTAACCCTCCAATCAGCAGACTGTGCATTAGCGGCTATCGATGAGATTGATAAAAGAAATACCAGGAACCATTTCATGCATCCTCCTTGTGCGTGGTAGTCGCCCCTGAAGAAATCAGAGTTAGATTGCGGAATAACAATTTGACCAATTATGAGAACTGTCTTCATTCTTCGTAAAACTTTCGTCTGGCGCAGTCACGCATCTAGGTGGAAAGTTCGCATCAATTTCCGACTCTTAATAAAATGGAGAATTCATGAAGCTTCCAAAGTTGCTCTTAACCATGTTAATTGTCACAATCCCTTTCCTGACAGCACAAGCCTTAGAAAAAGCGCAGCTACAAAAAGGACATCGCTACTTCATTTCTTATTACTATCTCAATGTGCGTAGTACTGCGAGTGTCACAGACAAGAATGTCGTCGGCATCTTGAATCTGAATGACACCGTGGAGGTGGTGGATCCTCTGTCACCATCCACACCCCTCGTTGAAGTGAAAGTGATCTCTTCCTCTGGAAATGACTTCGATGCCAATTCTAACTATTATGTTTCCAAAGATTATTTGGCGGAGGCCGCATCGATTACAACGGCAAATAAATATTTCGTCATTCAGAATATCGCCACGGAAAAAACTCGCGTGTATGAGCGTTGCTTGACATCTCCGGACTGCCCTCACCGCCTGATCTTTGAAACTGATATGGTGGTGGGTCGCAATGAGGAAGGGACAAAAGAAAATCGCTACGCCTACATGACTTGGTTAGGTCATGGCAAGATTTCAGAGTGGGTAAAGTTCTATAGCGACGGTCAGGCAACTTATCCGCCCTGGTATACCGCAGGCCAAGACATTAAAACAATTCCAACACCGATCAGTGACAGCCCGACAAGTCTTTTGGGTTCGCGTAAATGGATGGTCAAAGGAGCCGATGGTAAAGACACAATCTATGGCGCCTTCGGTTGGTATGCAGCGAAGATCACTCCTGCTGATGAAAACGACGGTGTAAACTATCAGTGGATGCACGGAACAATTGGTTGGGGCAAAGATGGTGCTCAGTCGATTGATGTCACTGGTGGAATTTTGATCAATATCTTTTCTAATCCCGGCTCACACGGATGCACACGACTTGAAAACCGTGCTATCGCATTCATGAGATCCTTCTTGGTCCCTGGGACTGACGTGTATCGAGTGTACGCTCGCGAGTCGACACGAGAAAAAGAGATTATCTCTGGCATTTTCAAAAAGACCATCACGCCTTTCCCTCGTTATGCCAACAACTATAAAAATCCCGCTCACTGGAATTTCATCTTGGTGACGGAAGGCGCGCAGAAGGTCAACGGTTTAACAGCGGATGCTCGCGGCGTTTTAGCGGCAGGTGTTCAGGTGACACCCGGTCTGAACTTGTTAGATCAAGGTGTCTTTGATGTGAATCAATATCCCAAGGTGAATGGCTTGGATTATCGCTATACCGCTTCCACCGGTAAATCCGGCGATCGCTATCGCATTGACTCCGGTCGCGAAGAGGACGCAGATAAAACTCACTTCGCTGGCTACTTCCTCGTTGATGAAGGTCGTTTCATTGACTACCATCATCCAGATGAAGCTGCCGTGAAAGGAAAAATTCACGTAAGCGGTCTATTGGATTTTAGAAACACACTGCCTCGTTTCTTGGTCACCTCCGGGGCCCACAATCCTCCAGAGGTTCTATATCCAAAGGACAACAACAATAATAATCATTAGTAAGGTTTTAAATGGTCTATCCCACAGATGTTTGCATGGTAGGAGCTTCGGGACTTGTTGGTCACGAGCTCCTTTTGCTTTTGTCCCATATCGATCTTGTTCGCAGTGTAAAGGCGATCACCCGCTCGCCTATGGGACGCTTACCGCCGAAATGTGAAAACCTAATTCTTGATCTAGACAAAATGGAAGATCACATCGACGCGATGAAAGCCGGCGTATTCATTTGCTGTTTAGGAAGTACAATCAAAAAAGCTGGTAGCAAAGAAGAATTTTACAAGGTCGATCATGACTTTGTCATTCGCTTTGCGAAGATCGCCGAGCTTTGCAAAGCCCAGAAATTCATTGTGATTTCTGCGATGGGAGCTGATGCAAATTCAGCATTCTTCTATAATCAGGTCAAAGGCCAAATGGAGAAAGATCTGCGCAGCTTGAACATTCCTCAGGTTGAGATCTTTAGACCATCTTTGATTTTAGGTGATCGTAAAGAAAAGCGCCGTGCCGAAGAAATTGCACAGAAACTAAATCCCCTCATGAATAAAATTTTAGTGGGACCATTAAAAAAATATCGCGGTATTCAGGCTACCGATATCGCCAAGGGCATGGCCATTGCCACTTTGAATTTCCATCCGGGACATTTCATCTACGAATCGGATGAAATTCAAAAAATCGCCGATGGACATTATCACCAGCATACTTAAAAAAAACGCCTTTGTAGAGTTCTATGAAGGCGTTTTCTTAGTCTTTAATTTCAAAATTTAGTGTTGGAAAAGCGAATCCACAAATTCTTGCGCAGAGAAACTACGAAGATCTTGAATACGCTCGCCTACACCGATCAACTTGATCGGAATATGCAGCTCTTGAGCTAAGCCCACCGCCACACCACCTTTTGCGGTGCCATCCATTTTAGTTAGAACCGCACCCGTCAAACCAAGGGCCGTGTTAAACTCTTTCGCTTGCATCAAAGCATTTTGTCCCGAGTTCGCATCAAGAACGATCAAGGTTTCGTGAGGAGCTTCTGGAATAACCTTTGTCATCACACGTTTCATCTTTTTGATTTCTTCCATCAAGTTCGCTTGAGTGTGCAAACGGCCCGCCGTATCGACAATCACGACGTCATAACCTTGTGCTTTTCCCTTTGCCACAGCATCAAAAGCCACCGCACTTGGATCTGTCACACCCTCTGGCGAGAAGATCTCAACACGAGCTCTTTCCGTCCATACTTTCAATTGGCCACCTGCTGCTGCACGGAACGTATCCCCAGCTGCCACCAAAACTTTTTTGCCCTCGCCAGCTAGTTGGGCCGCAATCTTACCGATAGAAGTCGTCTTACCTGCACCATTTACACCCACGATCATCAAAACCGTTGGGCCTTCAGATGCAAAGTTGATCTTTTGCAAAATGCCTTGGCCATGAGATGCTGAGTGCGAACCCGCGAAGATATTTTTGATTTCTTCCTTCAAGGTTTCGCGGACCAACTCATAGTCAGCGCGCTCTTTCTTAGAAAGTTTTTCTTCAAGGGCCTTCATCAAACGTTGAACTGTGATGGGACCAAGATCGCTTGTGTAAAGGATCTCTTCGATTTCATCTAAGTGTTTATTGTTGGAATCAGATTTGAACAGGTTCCGAATACGGCCGAAAAGATTTTCTTCGGTTTTCTTCAGCGCCTCTTTTAGATCGACGGCTAAATCAACGGCTTCGATGTCAGAAACGATTTCGCCGGTTGAATCGATGTGAGCTAATGTTTCTTCCTCTTCTTCAACGCCAGCCGGAGCTTCCGCAGAAGCACCTTGAGGTGCCAAAATTTTTTCAGATGTTTTCTCAGTCGTAGAGATTTCTTTTTTTGCTTGATGAGCCAGTTGTTCTTTTTTTCTTTCTTCGCGCAGGGTTCTGATGAAGCCCATAAAGATGGCGCCGAAGATCACTGTCAAAAGAATGGCAGCAGCTCCGAAAAGAATTTCGATTTGTTGTTCATGACCGGGTGACATAGCCCCTCCAATTCAAAAGCACTTATTTAGCCTAGAATCGAGAGACTGTGAATTCAGACGAGTATTTGCGTGGCGCGTCAGCAGCTCAATGTTGCGCCATTCGACGACGCTGAACTTCCTCTTTGTAGAAATTGCGCTCAAAGCGGCGATAAGACTCTAGACGCACCTCTGAACCCAATAAATCCTTCATGCGCGCCAAAGTTTGATTCTCGAACAGATGCATCTTGTCCAGGCCCTCTTTGATAAAGTCGGGGTGAATCTTCGCTTTGCGATCGACCAGTTCTTTCACTAAAGCATTCGAAGCTGACAACACTTGCAAAGATCGATCTTCGTCGATGCGCCAAGTTTTTAAAAGATATTGAGCTGTGGCCTTATACAAACGCTGTTGGAAATTGTTATCCAAATAAATTTCAGGATAATTGCGCGTGTAAATGACCGAGTCCGTGTACGAGTCTTTAATCTCTTCCGCCTGAGGAGGATTGAACTTTCTTCGTTCAAGATCGTCCTGGCGTTGCTTCGCTTCCGCAGCGGCGATCGTGCGCAGCGGAGCTTTATCTTCACTGACCTTCTGGACAGCCACTTGGCTAAAGAAGTAAACCAACGCCCCCATCGCAAGGCCCGCTGTCGCCCAACGCAGCTTTTCGTTTTTGCGCTTCTTCAACAAGTTTACCGGACGATCGGGATTTACTACCGAAGATTGTGAAAGCGAAGCCACACGACCATCAACCGCCTCTTGAATTTGTTGCTCCACTTGCGGAGAAATCAAATTCCACTGAGCAGGCTCCATGATCTTCATGATCTCACGCTCTACCAAAGCGTGGATCTCTTTCACCATATTTGTCTTTTTACGAATGATATCGTCTAAAAGATCCTGCTCCATCTTTTGCAAACGTTTCGAGGTCTCAAGACGCATTTCCTCAAGACGTTCTTCTTCTGACTTCGCAAGTTGCGATTTTTCTTTTTCTAGCTTTTCATTCAAAAAAATCTTCTGACCTTCATATTCTTTAAAGAGATGATCTTTCTTGGACTCAAGATCATGGATATCCATGCTCAAGTGCGCCTGCTTTTCGGTAAGTCTTTTGCAATCGTCTTCTAATTTTTTCTGTTGAACAGTCAATTCCTGCTGAGATTTCGTCAAAGCTTTGACGTCTTCATCCTTTGTTTTTAAAGCCGCCACTAGTTGCTGATCTTGCTCCTGTGTTGATGTCAAATTTTCACGAGCTTTTACAAGCTCATCGTTTACATCTCTCAAGGACTTCTCTAGCCCCGCCAAAGTTTCGCGGTCCCCAATCACTTTCGCCTGGATTTCTGACACCTGAAGTTTTGAAAACTCGATGGTACGATCAGCTTCCTCTTGGGCGCGTTTTAAAAGCGCATCCACTTCGGACTGTCCCGCGGCTCGAGCCTGCTCCAGGGCTTCAGCCTTCATGCGTTCCGCCTGCAAAGTCGCCTCTGATGTCATGTTCTCGACATCCTCGCGAGCTTTGGCCTTAAGAGTCTGTACATACATGTCAACTTCTTCACGCAGCTCTTGGGCCATTGTGCGAGCATCATGCAACAAAGCATGACCTTGACGTTGGAAGTCTGAAAGAATGGCATCGGCCTCTTTGTGAGCTTCTGCCATTCGTGTTTGATAAAAGATATCCCCCTGCGCTTGCGCATCCCGTGCTTTTTGATAAATCACTTGCACACGCTTTTCCGCTTGGGTTTCACCTTCTAAAATAATCTGTGCCGCTTTTCGTTTTGCTTCATGCAAAATTTTTTCCGCTTGAAATGGAGCCATCGACGGTGGCGGCATCGCCACCGTTTCATCAAGGTTAGCCTCAGGAACTGCGGGCTCCCGCTCTGGAGGAAGTTCTGGCAACTCGGGCTCGGGCTGCACTTCTTCAGACTGCAAGTCAATGAAGAGAATATATTCTGATTTTCCTAGTTGAATCTTATCCGTATTGATGACGTTTACCGGCGTGCTTTGCACAATCTTCGTTCCATTAATGAAAGTGCCATTGGATGAGTTCTTATCCTCGATCCAAATTTGGTTCCAGCGGCGACTCACCACCAGGTGAACACGACTGACCAAAGTTTCATTCAATGAAATATCACAATCCAACGAGCGGCCTATGGTAAAGGAATCCTTTCCCACATCGCGGGTAAGAATTTGATCCTTGCGATGGATTGTGACCGTAAACTTATTCACTGTTAAGCTCCTCGAGCAACAGCCGTTGCAGGGGCGGCCTTGCCGATTTCTTTATTTAATGCGTCTTCAGCCAAAGCCTCGACCGCATCACGATGCTCATCAAATGGTCTTTCATGCTCTGGATAGTTATTGTTATCACTTCTGTACCACAACAAATCCAAGGCGCTTTCAAAACGATCGACCATCGACACATAGGATCTTTCAGGGTTGAAAATCACATTCACCACGTGGGACGCGAGCGAGAAGATAATACCGGTGATTGAAGTCCCCATGGCATATGAGATCTCGTGAAGGAAGCGATCCATGATGTTCTTGGTATTTTCCAAATCTTGCAGATTCATCGTCCCAAGCTCTGACAAGCCGCCCGCGATACCAATGAATGTCCCAAGGATACCGGCCACGACAAAAAGGCCTGGCAAGATAGAAATCAAGTCATTCAGCCCTGTCATCGGAAAGATGCCAAACACACGATTAAAGCATGGATTGTGCTCTAACGTCGCCTTGGTGATATTCAAAAGTTTTGGAGTTTCCTCGGTCCACTTTAAGAATTTCACCTGTTTCAAAATATCTTTCACAAGCCACGCACAACCTTGGCGTACTAGAAAGACCCTGTCGCTAACAGCCATTATCGCGTCGGGACGACGTCGCTTCATACGATCGCGAATCTCGAACACTTCATAATAAGTGCGCTCAAGGGTCTTCTTCGCCAAAACATAAAATGAAACATCTTTCACCTTGCCCGGCACCTCCGAGTCGATAAAGCGATTCACGCGTTTTTCGAACTCTTTCGAGAACCATTCATGACGGCGAACTGTGTAGTAAATCATTGCCCGGAAGAAAAGCCCGAACAGAAATATACCAGCCATCACATAAGGCAAACACAGGATAAAATACTCTGCAGCTATTTTCTTATTCACAACCCACCACCTTTACTTCTTAGCATCCATACTGAAGCGGATGATCACCCGCTGTGCTTTCTTACAATCATTCTGTTTGCAAAACTCTGCTGCCGAAGCCACGTTGCGATTTTGAACTGTCATAACCTCTAGGAATGAACGACCCGAGACTTTCATACGTGCGAGCAAATCTCGTTGATGGTCGAACTTCATATTTTGCTCATCAAGCAAGTAACTGAAGATCGAATTCGCACGGCGGTAACTTAAATCCATGTTGTATTTCAAAGCCTTCTTGTCTTCAGGTTTTGAACTGTGCGGGTCTACAAAGCGCCCCTGATACGTTGGCGATGCGAACCCGATGATCTCGACAGCAGAAATTTTGTCTGACACTTTTGGATTTCCAAACAGTGACTGTGAATACACCGGCATTGCTTTTTCCAGCACACCTTTCATCTCGGCCTTTAAGCGATCCGAGTCTGAATCGAAATACGCCTGACCGAAATCCAAAACCACGTCACCTGTTTGCATATCGATATCGGCTTTGACACCGGCTTTGGCAAAACCCTTCTGGATTTCGCCGGCCACAGATTTACGTGCTTCGATTTCCGCTTTCGCTTTTGCAAGTTGTCCCTGAGTCGCATTCAACTGACCTTCTGTTGAGGCCAAGCGGCCTTGAGTAAAAGCCAATTGTCCCTTTGTTGCAGACAACTGTCCTTGCGTGTTAGCCAAAGCCCCACGTGTAGAATTGAGCTGTCCTGCCATGGACGCCAACTGTCCTTGTTGCGCCGCAAGTTGTCCCTGCGCCTGTCCCAATTTCCCTTGCAACCCTACGTTCTCGCCTTCCTTCTGCGCTAACAATCCTTGGGTTTTCTGCAACTCTCCTTGAGTTTTTCCTAACTGTGCATTGGCTTGTGCTAATTGAGCCTGGTATTGAGCGTTCGCTCCATTTAAAGCCACCACCTTTTGGTGCGCTTCATTACGTACTTGAGCCATTTTCTGTTCGAAGGCTGCTTTGTTCAACTTATTCATTTTATAGGAATAACGAAGTTCGTTCAGACGTTTCTGCAAGGCCTGACGAGTTTCCTGAATTTGTTTTTCACCTTGAGCAATCAACTGTTTCTTGGATTGAATATCTTGCTGTAAATTATTGATCTGCCCTTCTTGAGAGGCGATTTCCACATCTTGATCTTTGATCAAATCATCACGATTCATGATCTTAGATTTCGCCGCTTTATTCGCATTCAAGACATTGCGAACCATTTGTTGGTACTTATTAAGAGCTTTTGATTTCTTGTCGTTTTCCAAAGCCTCTTGAATAAGGCGATCCTTTTCGGTTTTCGCGTCTTCTTGAAGTAGCGTGAGCTTATCCATAAGCTCTTGGTACTCCTGCACTTCATCCTTGGGAGCCTGGTTAACTAGATAGTCATCTTTCACCGACTCATACATTTTGAGTTGATGTTGAAGCTCTTCGACTTGCATCGTGAGCTTTTGATTCTCAATCTGACTGCGCAAAGCATCTGTTCCCGTTCTGAGACTTGATACAACATACAAAAGAAGAAAGATCGTGCTGAGTCCTAAGAAGAGATCCGAGTAAGAAGTCCAGAAACTATCTTGGGAATGATTAACTTTGTGTTTTTCATAGTTAAACGCCATAACAAACACACCCCACCTGGCACAAAGAATAACAGGATTGCCCGGAAAGCGTCTGACTCAAAAACAGAATCTTGTGGATTTCTTTTCGTGGAATTGTCGAAGAAATTAACGCTTCGGTTAAGAGACAAAAAAGATCGAATTTATTTTTCGTCGGATTGTTTATCTTTTTTCCAAGGACAATGGCGGCAGCCCGAATTGCAACAGTGTCCTCTTTTCAAATGGAACATGCGAGTGAAAACCATATAGCCCGTGGCAGGATCGATATATGATTCTTTGCCTTGAGCACAGGCCTTATCGTGAATTTCTTCAATTTCTTTTGAGAGTTTGTTCGACATTAAACTTTAGATGCTAGATCCGAAAGCTTGATCTTCGCCAGATAATTCATCGAGCTTGTTTCAAGACCGCTTGCCACTTCTCTGAAAATTTCCTTCATCGAACAGCTTACAGCACATTGTTTTTCTGGCTCGTTTTCGCGGCAGTTGATCAAGGCTTTATTGGAAACAGCTTTATAGATATCTTTTAAAGAAATTTCTTTCGCAGGTTTGGCCATACGCACACCGCCCGCTTTTCCTTTAAAGGATTCAATCAAACCCGCTTCGACAAGCTTTGATAAAAGACGGCGAACCACTGTCGGGTTTGTGCGGATGCTGCTTGCTAAATATTCTGACGTCACCAAGTCGCCTTGGTGATAGGCCATTAACGTCATTATATGAACTGAGGCTGCAAACCTTTGATCAAGCATGGTCTCACTATATCGCAGGATCCAAAAAGAAACAATATTAAGGACATAGCCTCCACCTCGGGGCCTTTCTGAAGCGATTTCGTGACTTTTCCTTAAATGTATCATTTACTGTTGCAATTAAATAAAAGGTCCGGCATAATGTGTCTATTGTTGTTACAATTAACAGGAGAACTCAAAAAATGAATCATGCTAAAATCCAAGAAGCCCTTGAATGGCGTTATGCGACTAAAAAATATGACGCCAATAAGAAAATCTCGGCTCAAGACTGGAAAACTCTGACTGAGTCTTTGAAACTAGCCCCTTCCTCTTATGGTATTCAACCTTGGAAATTCTTGGTAGTTGAAAACCCTGCTGTTCGTGAACAATTGAAAGCAGTTTCTTGGAATCAAACACAAGTCACAGACGCAAGCCACTATGTCGTCTTCCTCTATCGTGACGGCATCGATGCCAACTTTGTACAAAAATATATCGATCGCATTGTTGAAGTTCGCGGAATCCCTCACGAGGCTCTTAACGACTACAAAAACATGATGATTTCAAACTTGGCGAATGGACCGAAGGAAAAAATCAACGTTTGGTCTCAACGTCAGGCTTATATCGCTATGGGCTTTTTGCTCGAAACAGCTGCTTTGTTAAAGATTGATGCGACTCCGATGGAGGGCTTCGATCCGGATGCTTACAATAAAATTCTAGGCCTCGAAGGCACAGAATGGAAATCCGTTGCTACAGTCGCTTTGGGATATCGACATTCCGAAGATTCTTTTCAAACTCTTAAAAAAGTCCGCTTTTCTGACGACGCACTGATTGAGTACGTGAAGTAGTCACAAGCTGATCCCGCCACATAAAAAAAGCCCCGTACCATTCTTCCGGTACGGGGCTTTTTCTTTTCAATTCAATTTACGAACAACGTCCAAATAGATTTCCGTAACAGTTCGGAATTACCAGCAGTGATATTCGTCAGAACCGTTTACAATCACAGCACCTGCGTGACCTTTTTCTAATACTGAGTAGTCGATATCTAAAGTCGTGTTGTCTTCCAAAGTTACAGACACACCTTGGACAGGATTCACTGCGCCGGCAGCGATTGTCTTTTTGAATGTTGACTCTGGACGTTGCGACCAGTCCACGTTGTAGATAGAAGCGCCAACGATTTGAGAAGATTGAGTATTAACTATGATATCCAACTGATAGTCCGAATTGCTGTTGTAGGCGCAAGTGATTGTTTCAGTTCCTGCAAATGCAGAAGTCGCGAAAAGAGTTGCCGCGATAGCAAAAAGAGCTTTCATGATATTCCTCCAAAAAAATTTCCAGGTTTTGTTTCGCTGAGGAACCTAACAGAGATCAAGAGGCTTCGAAACCCCTCCCCCTAAATCCTGACAATTCCCTGTAATAACTATGAAGAATGTCTACTATTTTGACTGCTGGGTTGCATCTGTTAGGGCTTTTAGCGCTTCAGATAGTGTATTTTTCAATTGGGAATCCACAATCTGCCCATTTTGTATCTTGGTTTTCACTGCGGAAACAATCAAAATGGCCTCGGGAACCAGGCGATTCGAAAGCACTTTCAACACCTCCTTCAGTGCTTCATGGGCATATCCTGCCCCATCCATTGACGGAGTCGCATTGATAATTCCCACAGGCATTCCATCCAATTCGCCACTTCTGGCAATCCAATCAAATGCATTTTTCAAGGAACCTGGAATGCCATGAATGTACTCCGGACTGCACACAAGCAACGCTTGTGAAGACTTCAAAAGAGCACGAAACTCCTGAACCGCTTTCGGTGGTGTGTCTGTATCCAAATCAGGATTGAAATGCGGAAGGTCCGCAAGTCCCTCAAATAAAACCGTTTCGACATTTGTGGGAGCCAACTTCAAAGCCTCACGCAAAATAACAGTGTTCGTTGACTGCGAACGCAAACTTCCTGAAATCGCCAAGATTTTCATATAATAAAGTCCTTAAAATAAAAAACCCACAACCTTCGCAAGTTGTGGGTTTCAGGCTTCGATTTTAGAATGCCTTTACTTACGAAGGCATTAGCAGACTTCCCTACTCCGACGGAGTCGGAGTGTAAGCTAGTGAATGTCTTGTAGAGATACAGACACCATCGTAGAAACCCCGCGCTCTTGCATAGTCACGCCGTAAAGTTTCTTCGCCACTTCCATCGTGTGTTTATTATGCGTAACAACGATGATTTGTGAACGTTTCGCCATCTCACGAACCAAGTCGTTGAAACGGAATACGTTGGCATCATCAAGTGGCGCATCAACCTCATCCAGCAAGCAGTATGGTGATGGTTTCACCAAGAAGATCGAGAATACTAGCGCAACCGCCGTCAACGCCTTCTCACCACCCGACATTAAAGACACGTTTTGAGTCTTTTTACCTGGAGGGCGCGCGATAATCTCGATACCTGCTTCAGTTTTTTCTGTTTCTTCCACAAGCTCCAACCACGCTTCACCACCACCGAATAACACTGGGAATACGCGAGTGAATCTATCGTTAACCAAATCAAATGTCTCTTTGAAGCGCTTAGAACAAATTCTGTTAATACGGTCGATCACTTTACGAAGTTGTTCCTTCGCTTCAGTCAAATCGGCGTGTTGCTTCGTCAAGAATTCATAACGAGTCGCTGTCTCTTCGTATTCTTCGATAGCAGAAAGGTTGACCTCACCGATCTTAGCTAGCTTATCACGAAGTTCTTTCAATTGAGTGTCCGCTTCCATGAAGTCACCTTCACGGTTTGCGTATTTCTCGATAACGTCTGGAAGATTTAGCATGTAACGCTCACGGATTTGATCGATGAGGTACTGCTCTTTCATTTTCGCAGACTCAAGTTTCAATTGAGAATCGTTCATTTTGTGCTGACGTTCATTGCGTGCACGTTGAGAAGCAGAAGCTTCCTCTTCAATCACGCGGATCGTCTCAGACATCACTTCGTATTCATCTTTTGTGCGAGCTGCTTGAAGTTTCAATTGCTCGACTTCATCCAAAAGACGTTCGAATTCGATTTTCTTTTCTTCCAAAACCATTTGGCTTTCAGTCATTTGCGAATTGTAGCCTTCAGCTTCTTCGCTCATGCGAGCCAATTGGGACTCAAGATCATTCAAAGATTTAGTGACCATCTCAAGCTGTCTCAAGACACCTGTGTACTCTTGAGTCTTAGAGGCCGACTTCACCTGAAGATCCGTCACTTCCGCTTGAAGACCATCAAAGCCCAAACGAACAGAGTTCAATTCGTTATTCAAAGTCTCAACTTCACCCTCAAGAAGAACTTTCTTCTCGCGAGCTTCGATCAAAGCTTGACTCAACTCTTCGTGTTTTTGTTCTTGTGCTTCTCGTTGCTCAGTTAATTTTTTAACTTCGCGTTCTTGGCGTTCAACCGCAGTTTGTGCATTTTGAACTTCATTTTCTGCGCGCTCAAGGTCTTTTCTCAATTCCGCAACTTTGATCTCTTGATCCATTTTGCGTTTTTGAGCGCCTTCGAAATCGTTCAATACGTTAGCTAATTGCTCTTCCACTTTTTTCAAAGCCATCTGAGCCAATTTCAATTTACCTGCGTATTCGTCTTTTTTCTCTGACAATTCTTTGATCTCACGGCGACGTTTTAGCATTCCTGAATCCGCAGACTCAGAAGAACCACCCGTCAAAACTCCGTCAGCAGTCAATGTGTCACCGTCAAGAGTCACAAATGTCCAGCCGGTGTATTTCGCGCGAAGATTCAAAGCTGTGCGGATAGAATCAACGATCGCAACACCATCCAACATATAAGTGACAGCGTTTTGGAATTTATCTGCCGCTTTCACTACGTCTCTCAAGATGGCTTGAACGCCTTCTTGTCCAACGGGAGCTTCAGAGCGGTTGTAAGTCAAAACTTGATCGTTCGCAGACATGAAGCTTGAACGACCTGACTTTTGTTCTTTCAAATGAGATACGGCGTCGACTGCGATGTTTGCATCAGAAGACAAAAGCATTTGCAGGCGCGAGCCCAATGCCGCTTCCATAGCCACTTCGTACTCAGCTGGAACTTCAACAACCTCAGAAACCGGTTGGAAGTGAGTCACAACGGAACCATCCGCCATCATCTCTTGAGTGCGAGTTTTTTGCCACAACATCACTTGCTTCACACCTTCTTGGAAACCCTCGAAGTTGTTTTGCAAATTTTCAAGACCGTACAAACGAGAAGCCACTTCATTCAAAGAGTCTTTGAATGATTCCACTTCCAATTTTTTCTCGGTCAACGAATCAGTCAGGATTTTTTTATTCGCTTCGAAAGAATCAACATCAGACGCCAAGTCCAATTGCATTTGGCGTTCGCTATCAAGTTGATTCATCACCTTCTTGCGACGGCTTTCGAACTCAACTTGTTTCTCACGAAGTTCATTCAACACCTGTTGTTCGTTATCTTGACGGTCTGTCAAATCAGCGATTTGTGCTGACAACGAGTTCACACGTGCATCCAAGGAAGACTCTGATTGACCCACTGCGAACAATTCACGACGTTTGGTCGTCAAATCTTCATCAACAGTTCCAATACGAGAGTTGAAGTTTTGGAAGATATCGTTTTTCTCGGTGAAAGTAGCTGTCAATGTTTCAGCTTCTTCCTTCAACTCAGTCACCTGTTCTTCAAGAGTCGCTTTATCACGAACCAATAACTCTTGGCGCGCTTGCTGTTCTTGCAAAATGGTACCCGTCATTTGTTCGTTACGACGAGCTTGTTCAATTTCGAAACGAAGTTCTTGAATCTCCATCTCTTTCTTTTGAACAGTGCTTTGTTTGTCGAAGTGAAGAGTTTGGTGTTCTTCAACCATTTTCTCTTTTTCAAGGATTTGAAGTTTCAAAACTTCCAATTGACCTTGAAGAGTCGAAAGGTTCGCATCACCTTCGATTTCCATGCTTTGGGCTTCATTGAAGATCGCTTGAGCTTCGTCAGCCGCGCGTTTCAATTCAACATACTGAGCAGTAGACAACCATAGATCTAAATCTTCGATTTGGTTTTTGATGTTGCGGTAACGTTCTGCACGTTGCGCCTGTCTTTGCAAAGAGTCGATTTGGCGCTTTAATTCGCCGATGATGTCTTGCAAACGCACCAAGTTTTGATCTGTTTGGATCAACTTACGTTGAGATTCTTTTTTACGAGCTTTGAACTTCGTGATACCCGCAGCTTCTTCGATAAGCATACGACGGTCTTCAGGTTTCGCAGTGATGATCTTACCGATCATCCCCTGAGCGATGATAGAGAAACCTTTAGAGCCCGCACCTGTATCCATGAAGATCTCTTGCAAGTCCTTCAAACGCGCTGGTTCTTTGTTGATGAAGTATTCACCGTCACCGCTTCTGTGTAGACGACGAGTCACCATGATCTCTGAGTGTTTGATGTACTTGGCAGGGAAAGCGCCGCCATCATTTTCAAGAGTCAAAGAAACTTCGCACATACCAAGTGGTGCATAACCTTCAGCTCCGCCGAAGATAACGTCTGTCATTTGTGATGCACGCAGATCTTTCGCAGACTGGTCACCCATAACCCACATCAAGGCATCTACGATATTGGATTTACCGCAACCGTTTGGTCCAACGATACCAGTGATGCCGGCATCGAAATGGATCACAGTGCGATCTTTGAACGACTTAAAACCAACAAGTTCAATCTTCTTAATTCTCAAGGTATATCCCCTCTTGAGTCGCTAATAGCCGTTGATTCGGCTCCGCCGAATGGCTTTACACTTCGGTTGTGCCGAAGTACCTTTTCCCCTCAATTGGCGGACATCCTTGTCTCGCTTGCCCAAGGTCCAGCTAGACCAAAGGCCATTTCAATCTCGCCACGTTCCTTTTCTATGTCAACTGTAGGCTATGAAAAGAGCTTACTTAGCTGAAAACTTAGGCAGAGAAATTCCCTCTGTAGCAACACCGCATTATGACTGTGATTTGCGCAACGCAGAACTGCCTCATTATTGTGCTCTTCCGCCTCACTTTGGTTTTTGACTTTTTATTTACGAGGGAAACCGTTCTTTTAAGGCCCCTTTGACTACTAGAGGATTAACTTCAATTCATCGGAGGACTTATGCAATACAAGAAATCAGAACTTGGAATCGTCGAACCTCAACGTGCAAAAGTGACTGGAAGTGAAATAGCTTTCAAGATCCTGTTTTCAACGATGATCTTTGCGATCCTCGTGACCTACTTCACTAAATAAAAAATCGGGAACTCCCTCCCCCTTCAGTTCTGGCACTTTCACTGCTTTATCAAAAGCAGATGGGCAAATAAAAACGCCTATCGAAAATTAGCCCGGGCTGACTGTCAGGAAACTGACAGGTGTTGAGCCAAAGAAGGAGTTTCCCAAAATGAGACATTCATTTCTTCTTATCGCTGGAACTGTGGCGACAGCCGCAAGTCTAAGTTTATCAGCATGTAAAGACGACGCCGGTGCACAACAGCCTATTAAGATCGCGAAGCAGGCCACAGCAGGCAACTCTTCGACAAAGGCGATGGAAACTAAATTCACGAAGCGAGCAGGAACTGGTTCTGCGGACCTTTGCTATAATGATATCTGCTCAGGCAGCTCGTACAAATCAATGGACGATATTTTACAAGCAGCGGGTACCGGCGTAAAAGTGTATCAAGACTATTACGCAAAGAACCTTCTGCCATTGCTTCAGACCAAAGCAACCAATTATCAGAAATTAGCACAAACTCGTTTACAACGTTTGAATGATGAAGAGAAAAATTTTGCAGCTGTGACTTTGAATCCGGCTCAAGAAAAAACAATCAAGACGATTTTACTTCTTTCACAAAATAGCGCTATCTCGAAAGACATCAGCGACGCCGCCAAAGCAGCATTGGGCCCATTGGATTTCCAAAAAGCTTTGCAAATCTTTATTGCTCGCAAAGGAACAAGCTATTTCCAAACACTGTTTGCGAATAAAGATTTGAATGTCGCCGTCCAAGAGGAAGCACAAAACATCTCTAATATCCAACAACAACTGAACAAAGCTCTGGGTGGTTCCTTAATTAATATTGATAACGACAGCATGAAGAAGGCATTGAAGAAAGGTGCTTTGACGACATTGGATATCGAAACGATTTCGCAAACCAGTTTCGCTATTCGCTATTTGAATTACTTCGTGAACGGAGATGGCGCAGCTTTACTCGAAAAAATTGATTTAAAAAGCATCGATCTGATGAAGCTTTATCAAGACTCTACCGTGAAATCAGACCTGCAAAAAAACTCTCAATCACAGACTGCCGCAGTGAAGGAGTGTGAAACACGCTTTTATCAAACGACTTATGTCTATCCAACTCAAGACCAAATCAACCAATTCAAAGTCGTAGCAGAAAAAGTTCGCAAAAGTGCTGCGGGCCTCTTGCCTGCCAATGACCCGGCAATTAATAAGATCATGAACGCACAGATTCAATATCCTAAAAATCAAACCGACATCACTAGCGATTGGGTGGCGGCCTTGCAAGATGACATGACCTACGAGCCACAAGAAATGGATCGCTTGAAATCTTATGATACGTCGACAATGTATGTATTGGCGTTGATCTCTGCCCTGATGCCAGAGAAGTCAAACCCTCTGTGTGGCAACCTGATTGATCTTTCCATCTCTGACAAGACATTGCCTACAAATGGCTTTATTGCATTGAGCTGGGTGTCTGTACGCATGCCGAAACTAGGGGTACCGATTCTTGCTCATGAATTTGGTCACATCGTCGATGCTTATAGTACGACATTTGCGGATGCCCGCGTTTGTGTCCGCGATAAGCAAGGAACAGATCAATATTCGGGTGAAGACTTTGCAGATTGGTTCTCTACAAAAGTGGCTATGGATTTACAGGCAACTCAAAAACTTCCATCTGACAACATGGGCTGCTTTTTTGCCGCTTCAGACAAGAGTCTCAGTTTGGTAAATTCTGACTCGGCGGATGTGCACTCATCTGACTTGTACCGTGCTTTACAAATCGCGAACGCAAAGGGCCAGGCCTCAACCAATTGCAATCAACTCGTTCAAGAACAATCAAAGGGAACAAACGTTCTTGCGACTTGTAAGTAATCTATAAAACTCAACAATAGAAAAGCCCAAGTTCATCACTTGGGCTTTTTTTTATTAACTACTCGCATCGCAAAAAGGTACGGCGTACCTTTAGGAATGAAGTTTTTTAGTTAGCAGGGCTGCTCTTGCGGCGGCTAGTCTTGCGATAGGTACGCGGAATGGAGAGCAAGACACGTAATCAAGTCCCGCCTTGTGGAAGAACTCGATAGATTCCGGATCACCACCGTGCTCACCGCACACACCGATTTTCAAAGTCGGTTTTGTACGACGACCCAAGTCCACACCCATTTTCACCAAACCACCCACGCCTACTTGATCGATCGACATGAACGGATCTTTTGGCAAAATGCCGTTAGAAACGTAAGAACCCAAGAAACGTCCAGAATCGTCACGAGACAGGCCCAACGTTGTTTGAGTCAAATCGTTCGTGCCGAAACTGAAGAAGTCTGCATGTTCTGCAATGGCATCCGCAGTCAAAGCTGCGCGAGGAAGCTCGATCATTGTACCGATATGGTATTCGAACCTGATATTCTTTTCAGCCTGAACTTTCTTCACTTCAATCTCTGCTTGAGTGCGAAGGATGTCCAGCTCTTTATCTGTCGCCACAAGTGGAATCATGATTTCTGGAGCCGAAAGTTTTTTACCTTCAGCAATCATCATCACCGCGGCTTCCGCAATAGCACGCACTTGCATGATATAGATTTCAGGATATGTGATCGCCAGACGGCAACCACGATGACCCAACATCGGATTGAACTCGTGCAAAGCTTTTACTTTTGAGCGTAGACGATCAAAGTCTGTGCCCAAACGTTTTGCCAATTCTTTTGTTTCTTCGTCTGTGTGAGGCACGAACTCATGAAGAGGTGGATCCAGCAAACGAATTGTTACTGGAAGACCATCCATGATTTTGAAGAGCTGATAGAAGTCATCTCTTTGCATCGGAAGAAGTTTTGCCAATGCTTTTTCACGGTCGATTTTGTTATCAGCGATAATCATTTCGCGAACTGCATCGATACGATCTGCACCGAAGAACATGTGCTCTGTACGGCAAAGACCGATACCTTCAGCGCCGAAGTTCTTAGCAGTTTGTGCATCCTTCGGAGTATCCGCGTTTGTGCGAACTTTCAATTTACGAACGCCATCAGCGATTTTCATGATGCGATCGAAAGAACCTTCAAGTTTTGGTTCGATCGTTTTTACTTCGCCCAAATAAACTTCACCCGTTGAACCATCCAAAGTGATGATATCGCCCTTCTTAAGAACGTAACCTTTCACTTTCATAGTTTCCGTTTTGTAGTCGACTTCCACTTCGCCGCAACCAGCAACGCAGCATTTACCCATACCGCGCGCCACAACCGCCGCATGCGATGTCATACCACCACGAGTGGTGAAAATACCTTGAGCGGCCACCATACCTGCGATGTCTTCTGGAGAAGTTTCTACGCGAACAAGGATGACTTTCTTACCCTGTTCTTTCCACTCAACCGCTTCTTCAGACGTGAATACGATTTGACCGTTCACGCCACCTGGAGATGCCGGAAGACCTTTAGCCAACAATGTTTTTTGCGCCTTAGGGTCCAATGTCGGATGAAGAAGTTGATCCAATGCCGCTGGATCAAGACGAAGAATTGCTTCCTCTTCCGTGATCAAACCTTCATCGATCATATCACAAGCGATTTTCAAAGCCGCTGCCGCTGTACGTTTCCCGTTGCGTGTTTGAAGCATCCACAAAGTACCGCGCTCGATAGTGAACTCAATATCTTGCATATCGCGATAATGCTTTTCTAATTTTTTATAGATCTCTACCAATTGCGCGTAGGCAGGTGGCAAGCTCTCCTCCAATGAAGGAACGCCTGCTGCCGCTGCTGCAACTTTAGTAATTGGCTGCGGAGTACGAATCCCCGCCACAACGTCTTCACCTTGAGCGTTGATCAAGAATTCACCAAAGAATGCTTTTTCCCCTGTCGAAGGATTGCGTGTGAACGCAACACCCGTCGCAGAATCATCGCCCATGTTTCCGAAAACCATTGATTGAACGTTCACTGCGGTCCCCCAAGCTGCTGGGATATCGTGAAGTTCACGGTAAGTGATCGCGCGAGGAGTATTCCATGAATGGAATACCGCAGAGATGGCTCCCCACAATTGTTCCCAAGGATCTGTCGGGAATGAACGACCTGTGCTTTGCAAAACAAGCTCTTTGAATTTCTTCACAAGAACTTTCAAATCATCCACAGTCATTTCAGTATCAAGTTTGTAGTGTTTGTCTTCTTTCAAATCTTCCAAAGTCACTTCAAGAAGTGATGAGTTCATACCCATCACAACATCAGAGTACATTTGGATGAAACGACGATAAGAGTCCCAGGCAAAACGTGGGTTGTTCGAAGACTTCGCAAGACCTTCAACAGTTTGGTCATTCAAACCAAGATTCAAGATTGTATCCATCATCCCTGGCATAGAAGCGCGCGCGCCAGAACGAACAGAAACTAGTAAAGGATCATTTGTGTCGCCGAATTTCTTACCGATCTTCGCTTCGACTTTCGCCATGGCTTCGGTCACTTTCGGACGAACCCAGTCAGGAAGTTTGCCGCCTTCTTCATAGAAGTGCGTGCAGATCTCTGTTGAAATTGTGAAGCCTGGGGGAACTGGAATTCCCAAAGAAGTCATCTCCGCGAGATTGGCTCCCTTACCGCCAAGGATGTTTTTCATCCCTGCATTTCCTTCCGAATCACCAGCCGCAAAAAAGTATACGAATTTTTGCGGTACAGGCGTCTTACTTGCCGGTTTATCAGCCGTCACAGTTTGCATAAGTCTCCTTACGTTTGTGCTTATTTATGAAACCATAAAACATGGCTAAGCCCTTAATATCAATGAAATATTTAGCAAGCTTTTGCAATGAGTTATTAGAGTCGCAGCTCGAAGAAACCATGTCGTTAAACAACTGGAAAATTCACTACTTAGGAACATTCAGGAACGACCCAAGAAATTCCCCCTTTATGGAGCGAGGAGCCAAGAAGCAAAAACTCGATTCTAACACAATCCTCACAGTGGCTGTTTGGGTTTGTGATAAAAGGTCACTGATCTTTAGAACATCGCAAAGGGAAACTTATGAAATCGATATTCGTCGGAATTCTTGTTCTTGCCTCTTCAATAGCTCATGCAGATTGCACTCAACTTGAAGCCCAAGTGATTGCGAAGGTCGGCAATGTCATTGCCGAAGATGCTTCCACTTGCACGGTCCTCTTGGATTACTCGGGTCCTTATGCTCAAGTAAATTCCAGTTTTGCATGCCCCCTTGATGTGGACGACATCAGCAACGGCGTCACACTTCAAAAAGAGAACGGAGTTTGTGCAAAAGCAGGAGACGCTATCAGCGGCATCCTTTACAAATCGTTAAAGTCTGACGACTCACGTATTTATCTTTACTAGTTAATTACAAAGGTGATGGGTTCGTTCCATCACCTTGCCCCTTCGATTTCTATTGGGCATCCTTGGTCTCATCCAAAAAATGAAACAAGGAGTGATTCAATGAAATCTCTTTTGGCGTTTTTAGTCCCTTTTGCTTTTACATCGGCACACGCAGCCTCTGTTACAATTACCTCCAATCAAAGTACTTACGGTGACATTGCACAAATCCCACAACAGCTTATTAGCGTGATGGTGGAAAATAATATTCCCTTTGTGAAAAAGCCCAACGGCATTTACTCAATCACGATGAATAAGATCAATTGTTCAAGCATGAGCAATGCGCCCGTTGATTCGTCGGATCCACACTCTGGTATTCCTAAAGAGGCTTGTCGCTACAACACCAAAGCAACTCTTTTTCCAAGCACAGGAAAAGTCATGGCTGACGGTCGCTATTTTGAAGAAGGCATTCTTAAAATTCAGGATTCTAGTTTTGGATCTGGTGTGGGGTTTAGTGACTGCGCTATGGGTGGCAAATGCGTGACCTATGTGAAGTCAGCAATCTGCACAGTCGATACTAAGATTGAAGAGTTTCTTTCCGGAAGGTTTTCTTGCACACTCACTGACAATCAATAAATTGCTAGGTGGTTCTTTGAAATTTTTGCGACAGTAGAAACTAAAAAAGCTCTTCCTTTTCGGGGAAGAGCTTTTTATTTTTTCTCTCGCGAAAATTACTTCGCATTGAAATTTCTGATTTGGTTCGCGATATATGAATTCAACTGAGTCATCGGGATACGCTCTTGAACCATGGTATCGCGGTGACGAACTGTAACCGCTTGGTCGTTGATTGTCTCGAAGTCGATCGTTACGCAGAACGGAGTACCGATCTCGTCCTGACGACGATAGCGTTTACCGATGGAAGCGGCTTCGTCATAGGTCACATCAAATTCCTCTGCTACTTGGTCACGAAGTTTATCTGCGATAGAAGTTAGTTCTTCTTTTTTAGACAATGGCAAGATCGCTACTTTGTACGGAGCGATTTCCGGGTGAAGACCCAATACCACGCGCACGTCCTCTTTACCCGCTTCGTCTGTTGTGACTTCTTCACGGTAAGCATCACACATGAACGCCAAGAACAAACGATCACAACCCACAGCTGTTTCGATAACATACGGGATGTATTTTTCTTTGTTCGGCTCATCAAAATATTCCAAGCTCTTGCCCGAGAATTTCATGTGTTGAGTCAAATCGAAGTCTGAACGGTTATGAATACCTTCAAGTTCCGAGAAACCCATTGGGAATTTGTATTCAAAATCAGTCGCCGCACGCGCATAATGTGCAAGCTTTTCGTGATCGTGGAAACGCAAGTTCTCGGGTTTGATACCGTACTTCATGTAGAAAGCTTTACGAGTCTCTTTCCAGTAATTGAAGAAATGTTCGTCAGTTCCTGGCTTCACGAAGAATTGCATCTCCATTTGTTCGAACTCACGAGTTCTGAAAATGAAATTCCCTGGAGTGATTTCGTTACGGAATGATTTACCAATCGCCGCAATACCGAATGGAATTTTGTAGCGAGAAGATTGTTGGCAGTTCAAGAAGTTCACGAAGTGACCTTGAGCTGTCTCTGGGCGCAAGTACACAACACTCGCCGAATCCTCTAAAGGACCCATGTGAGTTTTAAACATCAAGTTGAAGTTTCTTTCTTCAGACAAATTTTTGCTACCGCAGTTCGGGCACTTTTTATCTTTGATGTATGATTCTGTGTTATCTGCACGGAAACGTGTTTTACAGTCTTTGCAATCGACCAATGGATCAGAGAAGCCATCGACGTGACCAGACGCTTTCCACACCATGGGATGCATCAAGATCGCAGCATCAAGACCTACAATGTCTGGTCTGCGAGTCATCGCATTCCACCATGCTCTTTTCACATTGAGTTTCATCAAAGAGCCCAAAGGACCATAATCCCAGCAGCTACCAAGACCGCCGTAAATTTCGCTGGATTGGAAAACAAAACCACGACGTTTGCTGAGGCTCACGAGTGTATTTAAATCGTCGCAATATCTGACTTTAACATTTGAACTCATTTGATGACTCCGAAGTAAGAAAAACCCTTTTGAAAACTAACACTTGGGTCCAGATGCCGTCAAGGGAACAGGGTCTTTCTTGATCTCGGGCGAGGTCTCTAGGAAGCTATGTTTATGCAGCGCACTTTAAAAGCTTTCCTTTGTTTTAGTCTCGTTTTAGCGGCCTCAATGACCGAAGCCGAATCCGTTACCAAATTCGTAACAAAAGAAGAAAAAATCCGCGAGCAGATGGTGGATATCTCGCGCGAATTGGGTGTGACTTGCACGGAATGTCATAATGTCTCAAATTTTTCGAGCGATGAAAAAAAATCCTTCAAAGTCAGCAAAGAGCACATGAAACTTACGCAAATGCTCAAGGATAATGGTTTTGACGGCAAAAAAGGTCCTGAAAGCACATGCTACATGTGCCATCGTGGAAAACTTCACCCCGACTATAAAGAACCTGCGGCCAATAAAGCTGAATAATTCTTAGCGCGAGCCGAGTGCGGTGCCTCTATCGTAAGTTCCCAAAAACGGCAGGACTTACAACATCGACGTTTCAAGGTGGGAATACCTTTATCAGCACACAATGATCCAGCAATGAGTCAGCACGAAGCTTGCTCTACAAAGCTGTGATGAAAAATTTCTGCCGCACTTTATTTGTCTGTCTCATTCTGGTATGCGCACTTTTGATGCCTCAAAGAAAGCATCAAATACAAAGCCTGGATATGGCCTCCACAGCGCCTGCGATGAACCCTCTTTCAACGAAAGAGGGTTCGTACCGTCTGGTGAATGGAACCGATGGCTGCCCGTCTTCAGTGATTTGGATCGAACAATGTGCAGGTTTTGTTTTGAACCCGCGCCAAGGAACTACCGAGTTGGAAACCGCCCACTTTTGCCACATCAATCGGGGCATAAAGGTCCGTGCTGAAAACAACGCCAAAATTTATACGCAAACAGAACACAAAGATCGCTACATCCGCAAATCCGCTACAACTATCATGAACGGAGTTTCTTATTTGGCTGAAGACACTTTGATCTTCGATTCAGAGAAAGAGCAATTTCTTTGGGAACACAGCAAGGACCAAAAAGGTTTTAGCTGCCTTTATTCAAAATAGCCATATAAGCAGTTTCAAGAAACTCTACCGAATCCTTATCGCATCTGCGCAAAGCCGTTTGATAAGCATCTGTCACTGACTTGATAGATGAACCTGCTGGCACACCAAGAACTTCGTAGGCGTCCCACGAATGACCATTATAGATAAACATGACATTCAATGATTTAGTTTTTTTGCCAACAAGATCAGGATGAGCAACCGGTGGTGTCGCCACACGCATAGTCGGCGCCAAATCGACCACTGGCTCGGGCTCCGAGGTAATAAGCGGCGGCGCGCTATCCCGTGCATTCATATCGAGCTGCGTAGGACGTTTTTCCCCACCTCGCACTAATACGTACCACAGGATGAAAGCCCCCGCTCCAACGATATTCACTGTCAAAAGATCTTGGCTATTCATCTAACTTCTATTATTCAATTTCAGTCAAAAATTAGCAAGGAGTCCTAGCTATGGCAGCCCCAAATCCATTCGAAAAACAGACCCCAATTCCCGGAGTGAAACACATTATCGCAGTCAGCTCAGGAAAAGGTGGTGTTGGTAAGAGTACCGTTGCCACGAATTTAGCCATGGCATTGGGTCGCAAAAGCAAAGTGGGTTTATTAGATGCCGACATCTATGGTCCGAGCATTCCTCGTATGTTGGGCTCTCTTTCGCAAAAGCCGCAAATCAATCCAGACACAAATCAACTTGAGCCAATCACTCGTTACGGCATTAAGCTGATGAGCATCGGTTTCTTGATCGAAGAGAACGCAGCGGTGGTATGGCGTGGTCCGATGTTGTTCAAAGCAATGGATCAATTCCTTCGCGACGTAAACTGGGGCGAGCTAGATTACCTGGTCGTGGATTTGCCTCCAGGAACTGGCGACATTCAACTGACTTTGGCGCAAAAAGTTCCAGTGGGTGGAGCTGTGATGGTTTCAACTCCGCAAAACGTGGCTTTGGTTGACGTTAAAAAAGCTGTCGATATGTTCGGCCGCGTGAATGTTCCTTTGTTGGGTATTGTTGAAAACATGGCTTACATGATCAACCCAGTAAATGGTGAAAAAATGCAGTTGTTCCCGAAAGGTGAAATCGACTCTTACGCCGATGCCAACAAAATTCCAAAGTTGGGCGAGATTCCATTCAACCCTTCTGTGGGCCTCGCATGTGAGGCTGGCATTCCGATTGTAGAAGCAAATGCGAATGGCGCTGAGGCCCAAGCCTTTATGAAAATCGCGGATAAGATTCGCGAAGTTTTGCCATAAAAAAACAAAAAGGGAGGTTCAACCTCCCTTTTTTTATGCTGCAACCTTCATAGACCTTCTTGGTGATATCGAAGCCACCAGAGGATCTTCCCCTTCGTGACCGCCATCAATCATAATCCCCAATTCGTGAATCTGCCCCTGAACTGCCTCTGATTGAGAAGCGATTTCTGTCGCGGTAGAAGAAATTTCTTCCGCAGAAGCTGCGTTGTTTTGCGAAGACGAGTCTAAGGCCTCTAATGCCGTCGATAACATTTGAATACGCTGTGCCTGCTCTTCACTGCCCGCTGCAATCTCATTATTGATTGTGGTTACTTTATTGATATTTTCTAAAATTGAATGCAATACTTGGCCACTGTTTTCGCTGGCTTTCACACCCTGATGAACTTCATTCGCAGATGTTGAAATCAATTGATTGATATCTTTTGCCGCCACAGCACTTCGCTGCGCCAAGGTGCGAACAGCTTCTGCGACCACAGCAAAACCTTTTCCTTGTTCTCCCGCACGAGCGGCTTCAACAGAAGCATTCAATGCCAACAAATTTGTTTGGAAAGCGATGTCGTCGATGACATCGATAATTTCCAACATCTTCTTTGAAGATGACGAAATATTCTGCATCGACGCAAAAAGACTTTTAAGTTCTTTTTCGCCATTGACGGCGGTCTCGCTAGATTTTTGTGCGAGATCCGACGCGAGCTTTGAATGCTTCGAGTTTCCACTAACTAACGTGCTCAGTTCTTCGACGGTTGCAACGGCTTCCTCCAGCGAGGCTGCCGTACGCGTTGAGGAATGCGCAAGTTCAGTACTGGCCGCTGAAAGCTGTTCGATTGCGACAGCTACTTGCGAACTCGAAGCCTCCACTGTCTCTGATGTCATTGAAACTTTCTTCACTATGCGGCGACCCAACAAAATGAGCAGAAGCGCCACACCACCACCAATCAACAGTGTCGACAAGATCAAAAAGCTCACGGCTTTCTTCTCTGTCTTTTCGGCTTCTATGCGATCCTCTTCGGCTTCTTTATACTCCTGTTTGATCACTTCTTCCGAATATTCACCGACAATTTTATCGAGCTCGTGCAAGCGGCCATCCATAATAGATTTTGCTTTGTGAAGATCCTCAACACTTGGTGATTTCAGCAAAGTTTGAATTTGTTCCACCAAGAGAAGATATTCTTCGGTCGCTTTTTTTGTTTCAGGGAAATGCTCTTTTTCGTAAGGCCCCAATGGGGTTTTTGAATAGTCGCTTAAATACTCCTTAACATCGGCCATATCATGAACCAGGTCGTCAGCCATCTCCTTGCGATCATCGATATTTCCTTCATGAGAAAGAGCTTCCCACACGTGAGCCTTCAAGGACTCGCGAGCCAAATCGAAGCCACTTAAACTTTCTAAAGTTGGTACGAGTCCTTCGTGTACACTATTGAGTTGTGCGTTCAGACCTTGAATATCTTTATAAGAGGAAAGGCCAGTAAAGCTAAAACCAGCAATAGGCACTAACGCCAGAAATAAAATCTGATACTTTAATGACTTCAACTTTGCTTTCACAGAACCGGAACGTGCCATAGGTATCGACCTTTCGTTAAGAAAACACGGGTAGGCCTGTATCGGCCTACCCCACACGGAAGTTAATAGTAAATTTGGTTTATTTTTCTATAGCATTTGTTTGAAACTTAAGCGGCTTCTGATCTCAAAGATGAACACTCTCCAGCGGAGGCTGAGACCTCTTCCGCTCGGCCTGCTTCAATAGAAGCATTTAAAGACTGGATCTCATCAACATAGCAATCACGACGAAATGAAAGGCGGCGGCGATAATCACGAGGATATGAAAGATCTCGTGGTAGCCAAAATATTTTGGAAATGGATTTGGTTTTTTAAACCCGTAAATCAACGCGCCAATTGTATAAATAACGCCGCCGACAAGAAGCAGCCATACACTCAGTGATCCCAAGGCACGCGAGATCTCAGGCATATAAGGCACAGCCAACCAGCCCATCACTATATAAAGAATAACTGCAAGCCACTTCGGTGCTTTCACCCAGAACAAAGACTGCATCACGCCCACCGCAGCTGCGATCCAAATAATAGTCAGAAGACGAAGACCACCTTCATTGGGAATCGCCAGCAAACTGATTGGTGTTCCCGTCCCTGCAATCAAAACAAAAATCGCCGAATGATCTAGACGACGCATCCACATGCGTGCTTCAGGACTCCAATTCGGTCGATGGTAAAGTGCACTCACGCCGAAGAGACCGCATAAACTTAAAGAGTAAATTAAGGCCGCCATGCACTCGCGCAGACTGTCGCTGCTTGCAATTAACATCGCGCAAGCACCAAGCGCAAAAAAGAAAGCCGCTTGATGAAAGTGTCCGCGCAACAAAGGCTTCGAAAGTGGTGGTATGACAATTTCTTGCTTCGACATGAAACAAAATTAGATGTTTTTATCTCGATGCTCAAGGCATGGATTGTCACGAATGCGTCCCCATGCGACTCACGTTAAAACAAACTCCTAACCACATTCCAACATTGAAACGAGATTTCGATATAAATTGAGAATCTTTAGTGATGCCCTTGAAATAAAAAATCACCTCGAGCATCCTGAAAGAGTTGAAACCACGATGGCTCGTGAGACTTACCAGCCTACTGCAGCTTGCTGTAGTGTGATGAGGTAAGTGAATGCTTCTGGGCCAGCTAAGGAGGACAGTGATGAAGAATCGTATCCACGACCATCATGATGAAGCACCAAAGTGACGAGGCGTCACCAGGATTACCACACAGAGGTTTCTCGTTCAGGCCTCTTTAAAGAAATGATGAACGTTGAGGTTGGATCTGATTAGATAACTCAAAGGAGGTTCCTAGGGTTATACTCGTTAGGATTTAGATCCTTCCTTTGCCTCAAGGCAAACCGTCGGAAACGGCGGGACGCAAAGCTAGAGGGGCTTGTCTTCGTGACGTGCCAGCCAGCTGCCAAAGGTCATGAGTCACCTGAGGAATCAGAGGTGTGCATATGGAAGGTATCAATACATACAAGGATTGGTTTCATTCCCCTTAGTCAGCAAGTTGTCACTGAAGATTCCTTGCTGACATTTTTATTTCTACCGCTCTTCTCTTATTTTCATTCTAATAAATCTTGTTTCTTACATGATCACGTTTTGTGAATGAGCGATGCGATTCCTGTGCGGTTAATGACAGCAGTTGCGGCCGCTATTGCTGCTTTTACTTCACCAGAGGCATTTCTCCCGGCATCAGAGAAAGTAAAACACGGGCAGCCTGTTTGCCAGATTTGGGCTCCCCTTGAAAGAGGTGATTCCGAGATATCTTATCAATCTCCTCTTTTAAGCGAGCACCGATAACAGCTAACTCTTCTGCGGAAAGCCTAAGATATCTCATCGAGACCACGGCCCCATTCACACGCTTGACCGCAGTCCCAAAAGCTTCGTCAACCAATGTGTGAGCTTGTTCTTTTGCAAATCTCAGAGCCGCTTTAGATTCACCGCTAAAAAGAAAGGCAGACTGTTCAGGTACGGTGATTTTGTCTTCGGACTCCCATTTAAGAAGTTCGAAGTGATCGAGCTTTCCCAAAAAACGATAACTTTCTGTTTTTGAAAGATGTAGTTTCTGCCTGGCCCTTTCGAAATCAACTCGTTCGACTGCTAGACACCAATATAAAGCAAAGGCAGCAGGCTCCTTCATAAAATAATTATCTGCGGCGGCACTTAGCCTCTTTAATTGCATTCCATTTGGTAAATCCTTATTAACAACCTGCCCAGGATCCAAATCCAAAACCTGACAGATTCGGCGGAAACGTTCTAGCGAAAGGTCACTCTTTTGGAAAACCTTCTTGAGCCCTGGCAACGACATACCTAGGGCCTCGGCCAGCCTCTGCATAGTTATATTCTTCTTTTTCATCTGCTGCTTAAAGGCGCTCTTCCAATAAGTATCCAAAAAAGATCCCCTTTTTTATAAAATGGTACCCAATATAGGTACCCCGTTGTCTTTTTGAAATCCAGCATTTAATGTGCACAAAATTGACAGCGAGGCCCGATGAAACATTCACTAATAGCTTTATCAATCGCATTTTTAACAACCGCGGCAAAAGCAGCGGTTGAGTATCATGATATCAAAACCTCTGATGGAACTGTTATTCAGACTTGTGCCCAATTCCCTGATTCCACGCAATTTCCCGGAACCAGACCAGCTATCATGATAAATTGGGGCTCGGGACTTTATGACTACTGTCGAGACAGAACATTCCAATCTCCTGCAGCCAAAGCCCTCGTCGCAAGAGGCGTTATTGTTTTCAGCAATCTTAAGAGAGGTATTCGGCACAACCCTAAGGACAATACCTTCACGACAGACCTTACTGTTGCTAGAAGCGCAGATATTTCACATATAAAGTCAGATGCCTTAGAAGCTTTTAATTTTTATACTCATGATCAACGGATCAATTCCAAAAAAATGGCTGCCTGGGGCGGTAGCGAAGGCACGATCGTATCGACTTTTATTGCTCTTCATCACCCAGACCTTGCCGAATTAGATTTATCCTCAACCATGATCGAAGATTTTCCAACTCTTTATGCAAGACAGATGTATGAGATATTGCCGCAACTCCTGTTGCAAATGTTCGACAAAGAATCTAAGGGAGAGCTCACAAAAGATGAACTTACAGATTCATTTCTAATTTCCGGCGGGCTTGATTCTTTCGACGTGATTGATACAAATCATGATGAAGTAGTGACCGAGCAGGAACTTTCTGCTGACATTAAAAGGGTCATTTCCCATTCTCTCAAAAACGGCAACGATACCTTTTTTCTTTCTGATTTAGGAGGAAAAGTGACGGCAAATTGGGTCAATTCAATGCTTAAACAGAATCCCCTTGCTCCTCAAATTCTGAGTCTAAAAATGCAAGTTTACATGCAACACGGAACAGCAGACCAAAGCACATCCATTCAACCCGTCTATGAACTTCAGAACGAAGTTCTTCAACAGCATAAATCAAATTTTCATTTCCACTATTATCAAGGCCTAGATCACGAACTGAGTGCTGATGTTATTTGGTCGATCATTACTAGCATTGGGGATCGTCTTTTGAAGTAACGCCTAACACAGGCGAAAAGTTTGCATACAAAGAGCTCTGGACATACCCCAGAGCTCTCCCTTCTGCAAAATGCCCTAGCAACCAGGCATACATTCTTTGATGTTTTCTCCCCAAGAACAACAAGCGGCACCCATGACTTCGGGCCCAACTTCGCGACCTGAGTTTTGCAATAACGTGCGATAAGCCGACTGAATTTCCAAATTTTTATGTTCCTGATAAGCATCGGCACAGATGTGTACTGGTGGAATCAGAGCACTGCAATTGCCGCCAGGCTGCAGGCATGAGTTGCCATAGTTATCGCAAATGAATCCAGCACCCGCAAGGGCAGTTGTAGAAACCAAGAAACCTAAAGAAAGCATAATTAATTTCATAAAGTTGTTCTCCTCGTGGCATAAATATCCAATTTTAGATACCTTTGAGCAATTATGTTTATTTTCGTATCATTATATGATACCAATTTCCATATTATGGATCACCAAAACCAAAATATTGATTGTGAAAAATTACTTAAAACTCTTCGCGAAGTGTTGAAGGCTAAAAAGATAACCTATGCGACTCTTGCAGAAAAATTGGATGTCTCTGAAATCACAGTGAAGAGATTGTTTTCAACTCAGACGTGCACCCTGCAAACTCTTTTTAAAATTTGTGATTTGATAGAGATTTCTTTTTTCGATCTGGCATCTATGGCGAAGCAAGATCGAGAGGTCGAATGCGTGTTGACGATAGAACAAGAAAAATTCTTTGCCGCAAATCCCGCGATATTTGGGATTTTCAGAATGCTTCACCGTGGAATAGAACCAAATGCGATAGCCACGAAATGGAAGCTGACGTCCCAAAGTCTTTTTCGCGTCCTTCGTAAAATTGAAAAGCTCAATTTATTGGAAGTTCTTCCCAAAAATCAGATTCGCATGAAGGCCTATGGCAATATCAGGTTTCAACACCAGGGCCCACTGGCTAAAACAATTTTGCGCACACAAATCATTCAATTCTTGGATCACGTTGATGTCGTTCTAAAAAATGATGATGTCTGTCTGCACTCCGCAGAACTGGAACTTTCGGATACTAGTATTTCTGAATTGGTCGCAGAGATTCACGCACTGGGTACAAAATACCGAACACGCGCCGTTCGTGACAAAAATCTACTTTCCCCAGACAAACTTCAATCAGTGCGCTGGCTGTATGCATTTGCACCCTACGAAACAAATTGGCAACAATACCGACTTACCGATCAGAAAGACTAATACCTGCCGGCACTGACGCCACTGGGATTAATAATACTAATTGGAAAATAATTTCTATTTTTTTATCAATGATTTGTTCTTCAAAAATTCCAAAGAATAAGATTCCGTACGGTTGATTGTATTGCCCATCTCAAATAGTAAACTTTTAGAGAAGACATGAGCTCTAAAGACCATCTCATTCTTATAAGCACTCCTCCTACTCTTGCAGGTTAGGCTCTTCACCGCTGTTGTCGAGCATCATCATCGAATTAGTTTGGGAGTGGAGCCCTGCCCCTTTGAAACTTCACCGAAGGACGGCCTTTGCCGGCGCAGGATGCGCGAACCACGACGAAGTCGTGGCGGCAACAGAGCCCGGAAGGCGTGCCGACCGAAGCGTGAGGTTTCAAAGGGGCAGGGCTCCACTCCTAAACTAATTCCTTCGCATAAAGGACGAACGAAAAAAGGCAGCCCCCTCAGGAGGACTGCCTTACCACTAGGATCACCTTCTGCCGCCGACTTAAAGCGGGAGAAACTTTATTTCACAACAACATTCGCTGACTGGAAGAATTGAACCTTCTGATTGTCAGACGTAGCGCGGTCGACTTGCACAACCACTTGCACTTTAGATCCTGACTTCAAGTAAGATTGAATGTCAGAGGCCTTCACACCGAAATCCGCAATACTGATCGGGTAAGAACCATCTGCAGCAGCTTTCAAAGACGTGCGAGAGAATCCTTTTTCAGCGATCACAGCATTTTTACCAAGAATAGTTTTACGAACTAGCGTCAAGTAATAACGAGTATTCACAGTGATGTATGGTACTGTCGCATCTTTCACCAACACTTGTGTGCTGTTCAAGCTGCCAGACAAACCAACAGCCACTTTGCTTTCGTCTTTCAACGCAGCCATATCAACCATCATCTGAATTGGTTGGTGAAGTTCGAAATCCACGACTCCCCCTTCAATCACTGAACCTTCGCGGTGAACTTTCAACACCACTTCATAGTTGTGTGAATAGTCCCATGCGAAACTCAATGCCCCCGTCACTTCACGTTGTGAATCAGGACGAGCCTCAGTCGCTGCAATCACCGCATGAGTCACAGCTTCTTGAACTTCAAGAGTGTGTCTGCTTGCAACACGTGGATAAATAGCATTATCCAAGAATCTGTAAGTCAGACCTGAAGTTGATGGAGTCGCTGTAAAGCTTTGCAAAGTTTTTTCTTTCAAGTCAGCGGCCTTATAACGAGGAACTTGAACCAAAACGAGAGTCGCTTGGCCATGATCCACTTTTTTGCTCTGAACTTGATAACCGAAAACAGTGTTCACCGGAGTCACAACAACATCTGGAGCCGCTTCTGTTCCAGTCAATTGCACTTTGAAGCTTTCAGTTTCCGCAGAGTTCAACTCGGTTCCCGCTGGGAATTGAACTTGAACATCCAAGCCCCATTGATGGTCATAAACATCATGGTACTTCGTTACGCAGCAACGTTCTTCATCACGGTATTTTGTAACTGTGCGAGTACGCGCCTCTTGACGGTACTTTGTAACCGTACGGTATTTCGTCACAGCTTGTTGATGAGCTACTGACTCGTAACCGCAACGTTGTCTTGTCACAGGAACATTTTGGCAAACTTGTCTGTCATTACATACTGGTGGACGAGGTGTTGGGGTGATGGGACCGCCGCCATTGCCTGGATTGTACGGAGCCGGCCCCTCACCTGGATCACGAGGACGTCCCACAACATCTCCCGCTGCCGGAGCTAAACTCGAGATACCTACATGAGGAGTGTTATTACAATCACGCTCTGTATGACATTGCTGTTCCCAGTCTTGATAGTCATGGCAGACGTAATCATTCGTATAAACGGTTTCGTAATCTGTATATGCTTCCTGATCTTGATACGGAACATCGACATAGTAAGTCTCGTCCGCCTGATAAGGAACTTGAACTGTGTAGCTGTCTTGATAAGGTTCTTGTCGATAAGCATTCTGAGTCAATTTGGTCTGAAGAACCAAACCGCTGGAAGCTGTACGAGTTAATGATTGAGTAACCGACTCGACGGGTTCTGCATGTGCAGAAGCCGCCACTAGGACTGACAAAAACGTCAGGCCCGTTTTCTTTAAAAAATTTTGGTGGTGCATTTTGTTCCCTCCTAATACCCGAAATGGTCACTAAGCAAAGGGTGGGCCATAACGCGCATAGATATTTTTATCTTTGAGACACCACCACCATTGTGGCCAGCTTTCAAAAACAAAAAAGCCCGGGTTCCCCCAGGCTTTGAATTCACTTTAATATCGATGTTTCGGTTGATTAGTTTTCGTTCGCATCCACAGGCGGGATCGTCAGCCGAGAGCCCACGATCAAAGACGATGGATTTCTAATTTTGTTACGGGCTTGCAGCTTCGAGATCGTCACGTTGTATTTGGATGCGATGTCAGTCAAGTTCTCGCCCTTTTTCACAACGTGCACTTTCGCGCGAGAAGCCAATCCACGACTTGCAGAAGGGCCATTGTTCGCAGTCGAAGTTGAAGTTGGGATTTTCAACTTCATACCCAATTTTAATTTGCTACGTCTTTTAATATTATTCAGATGTTGAAGTTGTGAAACCGAAGTTTGGTACTTCTGAGCAATCGTGTATAAAGACTCACCCGATTGAACGATGTGGTAACGACCGCCCTCAGAGTCCCCTACAGAAACTTCAGAAGTTTTGGCAACGTTATTGGTTGAATCACGCTTAGCAACCGCTGTTGTCGAACTGCGACCAGAGCGTTCTTTCAATGGAGTACGATCTGGAACTTGAATTCTCATGCCCACTTTAAGACGTGTCTTACGGGGAAGATCATTCAAATCACGAAGGTAAGCCACAGAAGTACGGTAACGACGAGCTACCGACTTCAAACTATCGCCACGGCGAATTTTATAAGTTTGAGTATCACCGCTATCCGCAACGAACTGCACTTGATCCACAACAGATTCATTCGCCGCAACCAAAGCTTGAGTCGCAGTCCCCGGAGGAACACGAAGAGTCAGCTCAGCACCTTTAACAGGAGCCACTTCCCCTTTGTACTTTGGATTCAACGCTTTGAAATCCTCGTAGTTCAAATTCATTTTGTCAGCCATTTGGCGCATGTTCACAGCTTTATTTACCGTGATGTGATCGAACTCAATCGGTGGAAGATAATCGATATCTTCGAAGCCGTATTTTACTGGATCTTTTGCGATCAACTTAGCCGCGATAAATTTCGGAACGTAGTTGATTGTTTCTTTTGGAAGTCTGTTCTTACGAGCAAGTTCCCAGAAATCGCGCGTGTAGTGATTCATCACTTCGCGCTTCACGCGGTTTTCACCGACATTGTAGGAAGCCATTGCCAAATACCAAGATCCGAAAACGCTATAAAGACCTTTGAAGTATTCCGCCGCCGCTTGAGTTGCGAAAACAGGGTCACGTCTTTCATCCACAAATGCATTGATGTCCAAACCATAGCGTTTACCCGTACCACGGATAAACTGCCAATAGCCAACAGCTGCGGCATGGGACGTTGCTTGTGAACTGAAACCTGATTCGATCAATGCGATATAGAACAAATCTTCAGGCAAACCATTGTCGCGCAAAACTTTCTTCATCAGCTTTTCATAGCGTGAAGAACGAGCCAAATATTTTTCCATGTGTTCGCGACCCCGACCTTGGAAATAGGTGATCCATTTTTCTACCAATGGATTTACTTCCGTTGGAATGGCTTCCAACTCTTGGTCAACAACCTTAGGACCCTCAGGATCTGAAAGGCGGAACGAACTGATGTCTTTAATTTCGACTTCATCGCCCTGCGCTTGTTGGGTGTTTGTGGTTTTGCCCAAATCCTTATGGGCACATCCTGCCGCAACGGCCAGGATTACACTCAATGCTAAAAGTCTCCTCATGAGTCCTCCGAGCTTTCAGGCTACAAAACTAAGTCCATTTTTTCAATCAAACATCGGCATTTTTTGCCTTTATTTTGCCTTTTTTGTCAGCAAATCCTGCCAAAGGACCGGAGATAAACTGTAACTGTCTTTTCCGATCATTTTGTAGATGAGCACATTGCGAAGAATGGCCTTCACATAAAAGCTCGTCTCATTCCAAGGCAATTCATCAAACCACAGCTCATCCACAGGGGCACTGGATACCTGAGAGATCAAAGCTTTCACCTCATCACGACCGGCAATCCAACTTCTCAATCTGTACGGCCCTGCGTTATAAGCTACTAAGGCGAACGGAACATTCCCCTGGAACTGGTCTAACATCTGGGAGATATAGAACGATCCCATCGGAATATTCACCTCAGGACGGAACATATCATCCGGAAGACTGACCTGCAGCCCTAGCTTTTTTGCGATATCTTGAGCCGTCGGCGGGATCATCTGCATCAATCCCATGGCATTCGAAGTCGAAAGTGCACGCATATTAAAGCCACTTTCCTGACGAGTCAGACTTCTGAGCAAAACGGGGTCAATCCCATAACGAGTCCCCTCCTTCGCATAAAGAGCCGGATAAACCTCTGGGAAACCAATTTCCACAAATTCTTCGCGACGCAAACGCGGATCATTTTCCAAAGCGTCATTTACTAAGCGAATGGCTGTGAAATACTGATGACGATCTGCCAATTTTCTCGCGAAATTGATTTTCAAGGTTGAGTCCTTGATGAAAGGACCATCTTGTACTTCGGCATGGGCTTCCGTGCTCCATCCCGACTCAGACAAAAGCACAAAGCGCGCCCACGTGTCTTTTTGCGATCCCACCAAGAAAATTTCAGAATTCAAGTCAGGTGCTTTGTCTTTGTTAACCGGCCACTTTAATTTTCCGTTGTTTGCCTCTGAAGCAAGACGAAGTCCATAATAAGAGAACGGATATTTATCCATCAAAGCTTGCGCCGCACTTTTCGCACGATCTTTGTTCGTCATCTCAAGCGAGCGAACTAACCAGTACTGTCCGTTCAAGTCATAGCGATCACGGTTTTGTTGCAACAATCTTTCAAGCAAAGCCGCAGAACTTGTGTAGTCCTTCTTGCGGAAGTAAATCAAACTTGACCGAAACAAAGCCTCTGCAGACTCATCAGAGCCACCATTGTTGGTGATTAACTTATTATATAAATCCAAGGCTTCATCATACTTACCTAGAAAATGCGCGGATCTTCCTGCAATCCACAAGCTGCTTGTGACACTAGGTGATTGCGGATTTTTTTCGTATGCTTTCTTCGCCAACTCTAAAGCGCCATGATAATCCAATTTGCGATGCAGAAATTGCGCCCAGTCAAGCAAACGAGAGGCTTCCGCCTTCTTCATTTCACTCAACGCCTTTTCCTGAACGACATCGTCATCGGAAAGTGAGTTATAAATTTCTAAAGGCTTGTCCTTCAAGCGACGTGCTGATCGGCTACCCGGATAGCTATTCAATAAAGAAATACAGTCCTTCATCGCAGGAATCAAATCACCTTGCTTGAGTGACTGACGAATGCGCTCTTCCAATTTACCATCATCGCCCATGGCTTCGAAAATCGGAGGCGCATTTTTTGCTGGGACTTCTTGGTCTTGTGTCTTTGCTAAGAACTCGAGCTTTTCAGAAATATATTTGGAATCTTTTTGAGCTTGAGCTTCTTCAAAGAAGAATTGCGATTCTTTATAGTCATTGCGGGCTAAAGCCAAATCACCCAAAAGCTGATAGGCCAAAGATTTTTGTTCTTTACTAAGCTCTGCGGAACGGTCTAAGACTTCTTCGATTTCTACAGCAGCACTTTTATTTTTGTTTTTAACTTGAACCTGCAAACGACTCAGTTCGCGGTCCACCCAGGTCTGCCACAACTCTTGCGCCCAAGGTCCTTCATGAAAAAGTTCTTTGCTTTTAAAAATGGTGCTTAACGCCTTTTGCTCCGCCGCCGAGTTCCCAAACTTTCCTTGGGCCAAACAATGCAACCAAGTCAATGCGATCCATCCGCGAACTTCCTTTTGCGCAGCATAGACCTTTGGCGCTAACTCCACACACTGTCCCCATTTTAACTGCACCTCATAGCTTTTCAATTGCGCCAGGGGGGATAGTTTTCCAGCTTTTTTAACAGAATCAGTGTCATATAAATTCACAAAACCTGAAGCCTTCAGGTCTTTATCCAAATCAATTTTTTGCACAACCACTGCGGGAGTCGCAGCCGCGTGAGCCGTCATGATGCTCAATAGAATAGCGCTAATCATTAGAAGTCTCCATCAGGTCCGACGATTTCGTAATCGCCCTGCCAAGTTCCGTCAAAGACATTTTTTCGTAAGTAGACCAAAGAGTTCGGACGTGCCTGCCTCATAGGCATGCTCAAGCGAATATATTGTTCACTGAGCTGTCCTTCCACCTCAATTCGATCTTCCATGTCACAGAAATAAATCAGTCCATTTGGACGTAAATGACGACCGCAAATGTCGTAATGCACTCCAGGCAAATAACGCAGAACCCAAGGCCATGGCCATTGTTCCTTCATACCCACTTGAATGACTTCAGAACGAAGCTCCGGATGCTTTTCAAGAACACCCGTAATCAAGCCTTGAAGCTCCTTCAATTGGTAAGTGGAGTTTACATATACATAGGGATGATCCAAAGAAATGGGTTCACGATACACAGACAAATAATCACTGCGCAGTTGCAACGGAACGAACAACAAAATCGCCACAATGAAGCCTATTTTCGCTTTTTTGCGATCTTCATCATGCCAAAGCTTTTGCAGGAACATCGCAAGAACGAAATAAAATCCCCACACTAGAGTCAGAACACACCACACAGTTTTGTATGGAATCAACGAATAGATCAAAAGCTGAAATAGCGCATAGGCACTCATCATGCGCAACGGAGCTTCCTTCATAAAAAGTCCGACAAAAGCCATTAAGATCCCTAAGATTGCCAACGGCTCCGCTTCAAAAAGAACTTTCACCCAGTAAAGAAACTCCTTATTGTGACCGGTTTCGCCCACACCTGTTTTCATCCAAGGCAAGAAAGCGCGGAAGAAGTCGACCACTCCCGAAGGATTGCGCATGAACCCTGTGAACAGTAAGAAAAATAAAATCAACAAAAATGCGAGCAACGCTGTAGTACCAATACTCCAGGCCTGCTTTAACTGACTCCAGGAAAGTTGACGCTTCCATTCTTGGGGGCCTAAGAAAGCGATTCCGACGACAAATGAAGCGCACGTGATCGTGAACGTTTCCTTTAAGGTCATCATACCGAAAAGACCGATCAATAAAAGACTGAGTGCTTTTCCGTCTTGTTCTTCACCCCAGCGCAAAATTCCCAAGCCAAACAAGATTTGAAAAAAAACAAATGGAGTTTCATGAATTCCCGAACGCCCAAAGAAAATCATCGCAGGGCTTACAAGCAAAAATAGTAGCACCGCATTTTTGAAGACCCGCGAACGGACAAAATTGAACGTGAAAAGCATCACGATTACAACACTGAATGTTGCGGGCAACGCGCGAAGTGTCGCTACACTTCGTCCCCACATAAACTCATAGGCCTGAAGCATATAAAAATACAACGGGCCATGATAATTATTCGGGTCGTATTTGTAGAATCCCAGCTTGTCCATTTGCATGACAAACCAGCCGTTAATACTTTCATCAAAATGAATCGGCTTGTTCGTCAATTCAAAGAATCGGCTGGTCAGCGCCAATAGCAGAATGACAAGCCAAAGAACGTACTGCTGGAATTTCGTGACCTGAGATGATTTCATTGCTACTTATCGTAAAGATGGAATCTTCTGTGTCAACACCTCACTGCTCACTCATTCTCTATCTCGCGAAGGATGCGGGTTTGATCCCAACTTTTTTGCAGGACATTCGTTCTTTTTTCGCGAAATTTCCAATACACTACGAAGTAATCGCCGTCGTGGAGAAGGGCGCCAGCGACTGCGCGAAGGCTATTCAGGATCAGCAAAAACTTTCACCAGCAAAAGAAAGCCTGCGTCTAGAACAGAATGCGAAAGTTCTAGGCCGCGCCCAGAGCATGATTCAAGGATTAAATAGAGGCCAAGCTCCAGCGCTTTTACTTTTGAACGCCGAAATGGCCTCGCCATTAGGGGACGTTTTTAAACTTTGGCAGCATCTAATAGCTGAAGAGCAATCTGATATTGTGTGGGGCGATCGTTACAGCAAAAAAGACAGTCCCTTTCAATCTTCCGTCAGTCCCCGCGTTCGCACGGAACACTTCTTTAATCAAATTCTGCGCGGCAAAGATCGCAAAGACAGTTTAGAGGATCCATTGTGCGAAGTTTTAGCCATCAGAAAATCTGCTTGGGAAAAAATCCGCAGCGAACTTGCCACTAAGAAAGTCAAAGGTTGGTACCTAAGTGCAGCTTTGCAAAAATGCACGGCCATTGATGATATGAAAATCATTGAAGTTCCAATTTTTGATTCGGGTGCGACATCCCCTTCCTATTCGACTTGGAAAGAGCGCTGGTACTTGATGACCTCAGCGAGATAAGAGCGGCTCTGTTTCTACAGCGCTTCCTCGCTCAACACCCAGTGTTTCCGCCAAAGCTTGAATCGCTTCATTCAAATAATAATCCATCCAACGCGTCGATCCCAATGGGGTCGGTGTACGCGACAAGTATCCCAAATGGCCACCGTGCTTTTCAATGTGCACCTGTGTATATTTATTAAATCCCGCAGAATGATATTCGCTTGCTGAAACAAAGGGATCATCTGCGGCAGTTAAACAATAGGTCGGCACATCAATGAACGGCACATACTGTTTTGCGGAGCAGCTTTCATAATAATGCTCGCGGCTGTTAAAGCCCCCCGCCTCTGCCGTATAGATGCGATCCAGATCATAGATCGAAGCCCAGCGTGGAATTTCATAATGTTTTGCTATTAAGCCGGAACGATATTTTCCTTCGATGTTATTGCGAAGACGATGCACAAAGCGAATGTCGTAAACACGATTAAATCCCGTGCGTAACAACTGCGCCCCCGCCGACAAATTTAGCGGAGCATTCACTGTGATCACTCCATCAGGTTTCATATCTCCACGAAAACCGCCCGCCAAACACAGCAAAATATTGCCACTCATCGAGTATCCGATAGCGACTTGTTTTTTCCCCGGAAATTTAGCGCGCAAAACTTTTAAAACTTCCGAGACGTCTTCCGAGCGACCCGAATGATAGGGGTGTCTTGCGTGATGCTCGCCGTGACCGGCGCCTCGATGGTTTACCAGAACAACGGTGTGTCCCAGCTTTTTACAAAGAATCGCTGTTCTTTGCATATAGTCGGCATAAACGTCGCCAGACAGACCGTGATAAAGACTGACAACAAGATCGGACGTGCCTTGATGATAAAAACAAAAAAGTCGATCCCCATCAGGAAGATCGACTTCAATATTTTGTCCTAGATTTTCCAACTCAGGTGATTTTAGGAAATGCCCCCACAAAGTTTGTCCGTGACCGCTTGCGGCCCAGAAGGGAGCTTCACATGGAATCAGCTTTAGTCTTTGCAATAGTATTTCCCGTTAACCATCACGTAACCATCAGGACGGTTGCCGCGCGGATCATGGTGAAGCCAGTGCAACAAACCACCTTGGTTAGTCCAAATAAATTGACCACCCATCGCCACAACGTCGCCCACTTGAAGTGGAACGCGTGGGCACATATCCGTATTATACACAGCTTGCATCAGCTTGCCATTGGAAAGGCGAACCATCCATTTTTGATGTGTCAAACCAGAATTGTCGTCAGGCAAGAGCTTAACTACGACCATTCCGCCGCCTTCTACGAAGTCCGCTCGTTTTTGAGCGTTTACTAAACGAACAATGTCTGCATCTGAAGCATTCGTATCAACAACATTATTTTGGTCGGCGTTCTGTTGAGGATAGTTGTGTTTATCGCGGAAACCTTGATTGCTATCGCGCGGATCGTAAACATCGTTTCTGTGTTTCGCGTGCGCAGTTGAAATTGCCAATGTTGCTGATAATGCTAAAAGAACGATCTTGCTTAATGCTTTCATGGATTTCCCCCCAGATGAGGGTTGTCTAATCAAAAGCGCGGACAAAGACAAATAATAATACTGTTATGAATAACGAGATTCATAAAACGCATATAGAGCAGAGGGATCTGACAGATCCTGTAATTTTTACTTAAACTCCACATTCTCGATAGTTACATAGTCTTCGCCACTAGGTTTGATGAGTTTAACTTCATCCCCAATTTTTTTGCCTAATAACGCACGTGCGACGGGTGACTTCCAGGAAATCCTCCCCTGTTTCGGATCAAATTCGTCCTCACCAACGATTTGATAAACAAGTTCGTCACCTTCTTCATTCGACAAAGTCACTGTGGCGCTGAACAAAACGGTTTGGCCCTTCATGACTTTTGGATCGACAACCTCAGCGTCTTCAATACGCTTCGTAAGAAAATGCACACGACGATCGATCTCGCGCAGGCGACGCTTCCCGTATTGGTAGTCAGCATTTTCCGAGCGATCTCCATTACTGGCGGCCCAGGCAACGACTTCAACAAGCTTTGGACGCTCGACGTGCATCAACTGGTGATACTCGGCTTTGAGTTTCGCTAGACCTTCAGGCGTAATGTAGTTTTTGTTGTTATCCATAGTGCAAGACTCTAGACGAAAATCCCTCGTTTGGCTATCGGCTTTCCTGGACGTTCGCTCCGTAAAATATTCCGACATTTATTCCGAAAAAAAGAGCGGGAGGAACTGATGAAAAAACAGTGGAAGAGATTAGTTACAGCAGCCATCTGCTCGTCATCAGTTTTTGCCGTCACCTATTATTGGTATAAATCCACAGATCAAAGCGCAAATTCACATGGCAATGAAAAACCGTTGGCTTATGTTGGCAAGGTTGTCGACGACATTCAACGTCGCCCTGCTGCGCGTTTGTTATGGCAACTCGTGAACACCGGCGAACCTTTGTATAACGGCGAAGCAGTTCGTACTTCCGAACGCGGTGAGGTTCGCATTCAATTCACTGATTCAGATCGCTATTTAGATCTAGAACCAGAGTCACTGATCGTGATCAAAAAATCCGAGGGCGAAATCGCTTTGGATTTGATGGAAGGTAGTCTTTTCGTTAATGCGAAAGCGGATAGTAACTCGGCAGGCGCTGACAAAGCTCCTGGCTTGGTGCTTTCTTCTGCCAATGGTAAAGTCGATCTCTCTCACGCGTCGGCGTCTCTTTCGAAAGGCCGCGGCAATGCTGTCGATGTCCAAGTCTTAGAAGGTAAAGCTTCCATCCAAGGTAAAGATGGTCAAAGCAAAGAGCTTACGACAGGTTCTTACGGCGCTTTGGGTGCCTCCGGTCTTGAGTTCAATAAAAGCAATTTGAAAATCCTTTCACCGGCTCCTTCAAAACCCATCGCGATGGATGCAGAGGATTTGAAAGAGATTCCATTTAAATGGACAGGCTTCCCCACGAACTCGGAAGTCTCTTTGTGGACTGGCGAAACTCGTCGTGATTTGAAATTTCTAGCTAAAGCTCCTGCTGGTCAGTCCGAATTGTCGGCGAAACTTCCATTTGGTAAACACTATTGGAAATTGGTAGCAACAAACCCGCAGAATCAACAAGTCATCGGCGAAAGCCCGACTTTTAGATCTGAAATCTTAGCGCGTTATGCACCGACGGTCGTTTTTCCAACAGCCGATGCTGAAATTCCAGCGAATACAATGCCGTTTGATATGAGCTTTAAATGGCAAAAAGGTGACGATACAAGATCTGTGACTTTGGAAGTTTGGACTGATCCAGGCTTGAAGAACAAAGTTTTGACGAAGTCCTTTACTTCAGAAGAAGCCTATACTTTGCCTGCGATTAAAGAAGGTACTTACTACTGGCGTATGAGTTCTTATTATGTGGAATCTACGAAACCTTTCCTTGGAAAGGTTCAGAAGTTCTCGGTAAAACCAACGGCACAAGTCCACCTTGAAGCTGCAAAGCCAGAGGTGATTCCTGTGAATGTGGCCTTCACAATGCCGCAAGCTCCACAATATTATGTCGACTCACCAACAGTGGGTCTAACTTGGAATGTTGATAAAACAGATAAGGTTTCATCATACCGTGTGAAAGTCTATGGCGAAGACAATAATCCAACTTGGGGTTCAGGCATTGACGTCAAAGAGAATAAAATCTCTAGACCGGTTCCGAAACCAGGTCGTTATATTGCCTCCGTAGAAGCTTTGGACAAAGACGGCCAAGTGATGGGTACAACAAAGCAAACCTTGGATGTTGCACCATTACCGATCTTGCAATCTCCAACATTCTTGCCGGCTGAAGGCATCCTGCAAGCAGGTATTGACGGTCGTTCAACTCTTGAGTGGTCAAAAGTTGAGGGCGCCAAGGAATACTGGCTTGTTGTGAAAAAGAACGGCAAACAATTAAAACGCAGCAAATACAACGTGACTTCAACATCACTGCGCAATCTGCTGCCAGGTGAATACGATGTCGAGATCTCTGCCGTGGACAACTATGGCCGATCCAGCGAGATTTCTCCGTCACGCAAGTTGCTAGTTCCAGACAAATCAGGCCTTCGCGCCCCTACTGTGAAGAAAATCAAGGTGAATTGATGGTTCGTGCTTTGATGCTTCTTCTTTCTTTTACTTTCTTGATGGCGACAGAGTCTGCCTGGGCAGCTCCCTATCGTCGTCTCGTGAATTTCGAGTGGGAAGCTATTGAGGGGGCGAACTCTTACGAAATCGAATTACAACAAGTCAAAGAAGACGGCAAAGGCAAAGTTTTTAATTTCAAAGTCAAAGAGCCTTCATGGAACGGTCGTTTGGCGGCCGGTAAATATCTTTTAAAGCTTCGCTCGCGTGACTATCGTGGCGTTCCCGGTGAATGGAGTCCTCCAAGCGATTTCAACGTAGGTCTCGAGTCAGCAGTCTTGAAGTTCCCGGCAGCCCACGCCCGCTTTGCAACAAAAGATGAATCCACAACGGAAATGACTTTCCAATGGGAACCTGTGGGTGGTGCAGATAAATATCATTTCGACTTGGTTTCTGAAGATGGAAAAACAAAAATTTCTGAAGATGTTAAGACCAACTCATTCAAAGTTAAAGTTCCAGTGGCCGCCAATTACACTTGGAAAGTTTCCGCAACGAATGAAGAAGGTATTCAAAGTGACGCCGTTTCTGTCGCGCAGTTTTCGGTTCTTGGTAAACCTTTGGCTTTGCCTAAAGTGGACAAACCCGAATCTGAATTCGTGCGGGACGTGAAGTGGGACAAGCCTGACAACGTTGCTGCTTACGACGTTTATGTTTTGAAATATTCCGTTGAAAGTAAGAAATGGGAAAAATTCAAAGTCTTTGAAAACTATCAAGACAACACATTGGCTTTCGACCCAGCTTGGCCGGGTGGAAAATATCAGGTGGTCGTTCGTGCAAAATCAAACTTGCGCCCCTCGTCCCCACTTGCAAAAGAAACTTTCAAAGTTCGCTCTGGAGATCGCTCGCCTGCGGCCGAATATACCGCCTTGGTGCGCATGTCGATTGAGCGTTTGAGTGGTTGGTATGCGATTGGCAGTTATCTCGTCACACAAATGCAGTTTTCGGGTGTGAATCCAGAACACAACTCCACTGTTTCATATAGCGCCGTTGGTGGAACCGCCCGCGCCGGTTTGGGTTGGACAAGTCCATTCACTAACTGGGGTTTTTTAACTATCGTTGACATGAGTGGTTTCACCTTCCAAGGCAAAACTCGCACATTTGCTTCCGCGGAAGCGAATGCGGTTTACAGAATGGCTGTAGGAGACCGGGGTGAAGCTCGTTTTCAGGTGGGACCTTACTACAAAGAACTTCCTGAAACTGTGGGCGATCCATTCAGTGGCACCTCACAAGACTATACTATCAGCGCCGTTGGTCCTCACGCCGGTGCGGAGTACTGGTATTCCATCACTCCGAAGTTTGGTCTTCAGGTCAATGCTCACCTTTATACGTCGTTGATGAAAATCAGTACGCCAAATGGTGAACCATTGCAGCCGACTCTTTCAACTCAATTTGGATTTTTAGGCAGTTATCGATTCACTAAAACGTTCACAGGACTTGCAGGCTATGCACACCGCGAAGACAAGTTGTCTTATAAAGCGGTTCCTAGCTCGAGCAACTTTGCAGTCGATGGTGACGTCAATGAATCTACAATTGTCGGTAACTACCTTAACATTTTCGCTGAATGGAGTTTCTGATGAGAATTCCTATTTCGACCAAACTCATCACCGTCACGATTTTGATTCTGGTTGCTTCAACCGGAACGATCACTTGGATTTCCTCTAAGTACTTCGAGAAGAAGGCGGCGGAACAAGTCGACATCTCGAACTTGGAATCCACAGCGGCAAAAGCGAAAGAGGTTGATTCTATTATCGCCTCTTTGGTGGATAAGGCCCGCGTGTCTGGCTCCCTTTTAATGAAGGGCGCCAGTTCCAATGACGATTTGGATTTCAACTTTACGAAAGATAAAAACTTTATCGCCATCGAAGTTTTGAAATTGGATGGTTCCGCAGTGGAAACAGTGGCCCGTAAAGTGAAAGAAGATGTCTTTAAGCCTTACAATCTAACAGGCGCTTATATGGTGAATGTACGTGCTTGGCAGAAGTTTCCGATTCGCTCTGTCGCCCAAGGAAGCGTCGAGATTAAGAATGCTTCTTATCCAAAAGCTCCTGCAATGATCACATTGGGCTTGCCTTTAGTGCGCGATGCCCAAGGTCGCATTACGCATATCGTTTTGGCTGACGTGGCGCTGGCACCAATTGAAAAACCATTCACAGATCCGTCAGAGCGCACTCAGTACTTGATCGATCGCACTGGCGAATTGCTTGCTCACAAAGATGAGCAACAAGCAATTTCTCGCATTAGCATGGCCGACTACCCGTTTGTGATGAAAGCCATGGCACAAAAGTCGCCACAGTATCAAACAAAGTTCTTAGATCCTGATACGAATGCGAACTATTTCGGTGCGGCGGTGAAAACTTCTTTTGGCATCACGGTTATATCTCAAACATCCGAAGCCGCGATCCTCGAGGTCTCTAACGAAGTAAAGCGCCGAGCGATCTTCGTTGCTGGGTCCGCGATCTCGATGGCAATTTTCTTTATCTTCCTCTTCTCTATGACACTGACATCTCCGATTGAGAAATTGGCAGAGATGATCAAGATGGTTTCTAAAGGTAACTTCGATGTGAAAGCCCGCGCGCAAGTGCGCTCTCACGACGAGGTCGGCGACTTGGCTGAAGCCTTTGACCACATGACCGAGGGTTTGAAGGAACGTGATAAAGTAAAAAGCTTGTTCTCGAAATTCCACGGCTCTTCTGTCGCGGAAGACTTGATCGGCAAGGATATCGGTGTCGGCGGTCAAAACAAAGACGTGGTGGTCTTCTTCTCGGATATTCGTGGTTTCACGGCTTTTTCTGAAAAGCGCTCTCCGGAAGAAGTGGTCGAAATGTTGAATGAATACTTTGGCGTGATGGTTAAAGTTATTAATTCGCGCGGTGGCGTTGTGGATAAATTTATCGGTGACGCGATCATGGCTGTTTGGGGCGCCCCACGCAGCTCTGAAACGGATGCTCACAATGCGGTTCAAGCTTGTCTTGAAATGCGTATGGGTCTTGATGCATTGAATGAAAAACGCATCGCACGCGGCCAACCGGCGATCAATATCGGTATGGGTCTGCATGCGGGCAAAGCGATCTCGGGCACCATCGGTTCAGACGAGCGCATGGAGTACACAGTCATCGGTAACACGGTCAACACAGCATCACGTATCGAAGCTTCAACGAAAGCTTTCGGGGCCGACTTGCTGGTCACTGATTCTGTGATCGAAAAAGTCGGCGACGCCTTTAAGACTGAACTAGCTGGCGCGGCTGAAGTGAAAGGCCGTTCTGAGGCGATCAAGATGTACAAAGTCCGAGGTTACAAGGCTGCTGATGGAAGTTACGTTGAAGTGAAAACACCGTACTCTGATTACGAAGCCGAGGCAGCAGACAAAGTTAAAATCAAAGACGCAGCTTGATTGAATGCCGGATCTAGCTGTGTAAGGCATTGCCCTTAGGACTATTGATATCTTTGTAAAGTTCGGCAATTTGAAATCATTTTATTTTATAGCAGAGACAGTCGTAGCTCTACTGTCTGAAGGATGAATGTCAAAGTCTGCCCCCGTTGCAGAGGCAGACTTGAATTCTTGGTCGAAATACGAGTCTCAAGTGGGCCGAGATTTTAAAAACCTTCGATGCTTCCCACTTTTCTGCCGCTGCCATCACCATCATCAAATGGAATCATTTCTTGAGCCGAGACCACCGATGTCACGGTATTGGGCTTTACTTTCACAGGAGGTTTCGGAACTGTCGATTTCTTCACTTGTTGAGAACCCTGCGATGCTGCGACAGGCATACTGACAGCATCCCTCTTGGCGCCGCCAAAGATCTCGCCTTCAAGTTGGTTCACACTGTTTTTTAAATTCACAGATTGAGCTGACAACTCTTCTGCTGCGGCGGCCGCTTCCTCTGAAGCTGCGGCATTTTCCTGGGTCACTTGATCCATTTGATTCATCGCCTTACCAATCTGTGCGATGCCATTGTTCTGCTCTTCGCTGGCATTGGCAATTTCACTGTTCAGATCCGCCACTTTTTTTACTGCCGTAACAATTTCACTCAAAACAGCACTGCCTTGGTTCGCTTGATGACTGCTGGCTTCAATTTTCTCTACGCTGTTCTTGATGAGTTCTGCAATGTCCTTCGCAGCGGAAGAACTTCTTTGTGCCAGACTGCGAACAGCTTCCGCAACGACAGCGAATCCCTTCCCTTGTTCCCCGGCACGAGCAGCTTCAACAGCAGCATTCAGGGCTAGCAAGTTTGTTTGAAAAGCAATGTCATCAATGACATTCGTGATCTCTTCAATTTTCTTAGAATCAGCGGCAATACTATAAATGGAATCCGTTAATACTTTGATTTCTCGCTCACCTTTAAGAGCCACCTCACGAGTAGAAGCTGCAAGTGAAGCCGCCTGCTTTCCATTTTCACTATTTAGTCTCACCATCGAAGTGAGCTCTTCCATGGTTGCAGAGGTCTCTTCCAAAGCAGAAGCTTGTTCCGCAGTCGATTGGGCCAGATTCTGCGAAGATCCTGCAATTTGCTCAGAAGCTTGAGCGACTTGATCCGCTCCATCAGCAAGTTGGTTGGAAAGTTTCCCGACTGTGCGAGCCACTCTTGTGGCAATTAAATATCCGATGCCTAGTCCCAAGAATATGCCAACTAAAATAGTTAGCGTTATTGCACGAGTGGAACTTTCAGCTAGAGCTTTTGCCTCTGCTGCATCGGCATTAGACGCCGCCTGATGAAATTCCAGCAATCGGTCTACAGCTTCTGTATAAACTTTTGCAGCTTCGGGGCAGTCCTTTAAGAACACTTCGAGCATTCGCTGCTTGGCCTCTGGAGTGTTTGCTTTATGAAGAGACTCAACTTCATCACCGACCTTTTTGAACTGAACCCAGGCCAATTCAACCTTATCAAAAAGTTCTTTCTGCCCCTCTGTGAATCCATAGCTGACGTATTTTTCAGTGAGCTTATCATAGGTCTGAATATTTTCTTTTGCGTCCTTCAAGGCGATGTCAGCATCTTTTTCAGATATGCCCTGCAAGCCCATCGTGCGTAAAGAAATACGCACTCGTCTATAGTGCAACATCATCTCGTACCCTAACTTCATTTTAGGGACACTGAGATCCAGAACCTTGTTATAGCTCACTGACATCCCACCTAGGGAGTGATATGAAATCGCGCCAACGACGCCACTGATTGCTAAAAGGAATATACATAGTGCAAGCAGCCTTGCTCTGAGACTTAATCGAACTGACATTGGAACCTCCTGGAACGTCCTAGCTCCATGAGTCCTTTCGGCTAAATATCTGTTAAATTTTAATTTTGATCCCTTATTTACTGCCTTCAAATGAACCTGGTTGCATTTGAGGGTCCTTAATCATCAAGATATCTTGATTTTTGTGAGCCAATTACTGGATTCGACTCACTTTTAATAAAACAGGATTTATATTCAGAAAGCGAAACGAAACTGTTCTCAATTATTCTTCTCCCGTAATGGGAACAAAGAGGTCTCGTCTTGAATCACTTAGAAGTACTGCGACTTTCCG
>NZ_DASVLT010000030.1:0-27500 GCF_036384735.1 Bdellovibrio sp.
TCTAAAAATGATAAAGGTGATTGCGTATGCTCGGATGGTAAACCTCCTCGTCCGCAACCGAAATCTGCTAAATCGGGTCGTCGTGGCGGCAGCAAATCGCTTCCTCCTCCTCCAACTCCTGGTCAAGGTGGTGATGACTCATCATCTGCAGGCGGTGGAAATTTAACTTGTACTCCGGTAGATGTTGGCAGCGGCGATGTGACAAATACAAATCTTCCTGGTGGCAAGGCTGTCCCTGAAAATACATGTGGATTCCTTTGCAAATACAAGGGTGTTTTAATTGCTGCGGGTATCGGTCTTGTTGGTCTTGGATTGTTCTGGTGGTTGACTCACAAGAAGAAATCTTCTGCGTCACCAACTTACGTTCCACCTGCTGATACTGGTACAACAGCAACTGCAACGGCAACCGCGACAGCTACTTCGACAATCACACCGATTGCTTCGAACCCATGTCCTGCTCCTAACACAGTGGTAAATGGTGTTTGTACGGCCCCAATCTACACACCACCAGATCCACCACCGGCAGCAACGTCTGAAACCACAAGTACGACATCGGGACCAACAGGGGCTGCGATCCGCTAGGTTGTGCGCAATGTTGGACATCAATAAAGAAAAAAATAGAATCAATCCACAGCGGGCTCCCCAGAAAAGGGAAGCCCCTGTGCCTTTAAGAGGTCCGATGATTGATCGTCGTCGCAAGCCGACGATGCCATCCCCTTCAAAGTTGAATGAGCTTTTTAAAGGCAACGCTTTGCAATTTGAACAGGGCACTGGATTTCATGGTGGACCTTCCGCAAAACGCAAAGGTTATCGTTTGGCTTTGTGGTCATGGCTTGCATCGCTTATTGATGCCTTGATCTTGGTATCTGCAAGCTGCGTGTTCATGCTGATGTTTTCTTTGATCGTGAAAAGCTCTATTGGTGGAATTTTGCAGGGATTTTCTCATGAGCAACATCGCTGGATCTTCTTTGCTGAAGTCTATGCTTTGTCTTCTTGGTTTTATATGATTACAGTGCGCGGGATTATGGGATCAACCATCGGGGAATGGGCTTGTGATTTGCGTTTAGGACAACCTCACGAGCGTTTACAATCGGGTTTATATATTCTTCGTGTGATTCTAAGAAGCAGTTTGATTTTATTGACTGGAGTCATCACGTTGCCTCTTTTATCCTTGATCTTTGGAAAAGATATTCCGGGTTTGTGCTCGGGATTACGTCTTTTTTCTCTCAAGTAAAGTCAGGACTTCATAGTGAGTGCTTTGTGGGAATTGATCTAACAAGGCACACTCTTTCATTACGTAACCACATAGTTTTAGTTTTGCCAAATCCACGGCCATGGATTCCGGAAAGCATGACATATAAATAAAGAACTGTGGTCGTTGATTCTCCTGAAGTTCAAGCAGTGGATCTAAAAATCCCATCAGGCCAGAACGGGGAGGATTGGCAAGAATTCCATCAAATTCAGAAAAATCTTTTAGAATCTTTTTCTGAAAATCCCCGCGATGAATTGTTAACTTGTCGGCATGCTCTTTGAGATTTGCTGGAAGCATAGATACTGATTTCTCCAAGCCCTCCAGTGATAAAGCATCAATTTCACAAGCAACCACGGAAGAGGCGGCAGCAAGGGCCGGCATGGTTAAGTTTCCAATGCCCGACCCAAATTCAATCACGCGAGCGTCAGGATATTGATTCACCCAGGCAGAAATCTTTTCTGCAATCAATGTGTTTGCTTTAAGGCTGGGTTGAGTAAAGCTCGCCACGTGACAATATAAGTTCACCGGCTGATCGTTCATCCAAGTTTGAAACCAAACATTCAGTTCGGGATCTTGCAGTTTGTAACCAGACTCGGTCCATACCGGGACTTTGCGGCGTTGACCAATTTCAACAAAGGCCACTTTTTGAAGGCGTCTTAATAAAGTCGCTTCATCTAAAATCTTTTTGATGTCGATATTGGCAAAATCAAGCCAAACCCCTTTTTCGCCAGAAGGTCCCATGCGTAGACGAATGGAGCCTTTCTCCACGGGCCACTGGTAGCAGCGGAACTCTTCAAGCCATGCTTGTAGTTCAGGCGATAACTGAGCGCAGACTGAGATATCGACGATGTCATGGGTATCTTTCCCATAAAGTCCAAGACGCCCACCTTGAAGGCTAAAATCCAATCGATCTCGCAGATGGGCGGCGCCAGCGGATAAAATTTCGATGGATGGGAATTCCAAGCCTTTTCTGGAGAGCAGCTCTTCAAGCTGTGATTTTTTAAGGGAAATCTGCTCCCCATAGCTTAAATGCAGGTAATTGCAGCCAGAGCAGTCTTTATAGGGGCAAGAAATTCGAATAGAAGGGGCTACAGTGGCGGTTTTCATAAAAATAAGGCTTAAGGTTCTTGCTCCGGGGAAATTGCTGTTATAGGACTCATCTTATCAGGAGTTTGAAACAATGATGAGAGTTTTATTGCTTTCCTTCGTAATGACTTTGTCGGGAGCTGCCTTTGCAGCCAATAGCAACCCTTGGATGCGTGTTTGCCGTATCGATCAGGGCCTTTTCTTGGACCTTCAGGGTGATCAAGAGTACGTCATGTGCTTTTTTGATAATGCTGGTGTGGGTGCTGAGGATTTCTTTAAATTCAAAACAAAAGCGGGTCTGACTCAAGCCCTTCAGGCTTACAAGAACCGCAGCTCTTCGGTAGATGTAGGTCAAATTTGCGAGCAAACGGGTGCAAGGGCTGTCCAGGGTTCAGATACTCAAGGTCAGAATTTCGATATGTGCCAGTTCACTGATGGCTCTTTGATTGAAGCGGTGACTTTGTGGCAAGGACCGGGTGCTCCTGAAAACGAGAAGCTCGACCAGGCTCTTTCAGCGACTTACTAAGTTTTACTTTTTAGCTGCTGCTTGCGCTTTGTCTTGCAGAGTGTACAGGCAGCGGCTTTCGTCTTTGATCACGCCATCTTCTGCGTGCAGGTCCCTTTTCGTATATCCCAGAGTCACATGAGGATAGAAATTTTCGGCATTAAAGTCAGCCGCCTTGCCTCCGCGGGAAATATAAAGATCCTTAATTGCTTTCCTGATTTCAAAAAGACGATCTGAATGAATGACAACGAAATAGGTGTTCTCGTCCTTGCCTTCGACTTTCGCAGATCCTTTGCCTACGCAGACATTTTTATAAGATGAGTTTTGGATGTTCATTTTCTCAGCAAGCTTATGAATCTCTTGGATGGATACCTTTTTGCTTAAGACTTTGTCGTACTCTGGCGGAGTGATCACAGTAATGTGGGCTTCGCCGCGGTTTGTAAGTTTTAAGCCGTTTTTCTTTTCCAAACTTTCGCGAATATTTGAATATTCAGAGTAGGGAAGATTCATGGCCAAATAAGACTTGAACGGTCCTTTTTCTTCGTGCTTCAGGAAGGGAGCTGTTTCGGTGGCAGCGACATTGCGTTTTTGAGTCATCGGCATATCCAAATTCGCCAAACCTTGAGGTTTCTGAGTGGCGCAGGCAGTCAGTAAACTCATAATGAAAACGCATTGAATTGCACGCATCTAAGCTCCCCTGTTGCATTGACTTAAGGATAGGCTCCTTTTAGCCTACACAGACTATGAAAAAAGTGAAAGTTCTTCTTACGATTCTCGCCCTTTTCTCGTTTACTTCCTGCAAATCTAAAGATGCAAAGTTGACTTCTTTAGCTCCAGCGGCAGCGCCTAGTTCGTCCCATTTCGGGAATGAGCCTAACACGCTTGTGACTGAGCCTCGTCAGCTCACTTTCGTAGGACCCAAATCCGGCGAAGGTTACTTCAGTCCTGATGGTAAGATGATGATTTTCCAAAGTGAAAGACAGCCGGGAAATCCCTTCTATCAGATGTTCGTGATGAACCTTGAAAGTGGCGAGACGACCCGTGTTTCTCCGGGCACTGGTAAAACCACTTGCGGCTGGATTCATCCATCAATGAAGAAGGTTTTGTTCTCTTCAACTCACTTAGATCCAGATACAAAAAAGAAAACGGCCGAAGAGTACGACAATCGTAAAAAGGCCGTGAAAGCTCGTTACTCATGGAGCTTTGATGATAACTACGACATCTTTGAAAGCGATCTTCATGGCGGCCACCTAAGACGCCTGACTAAAGAAAAAGGCTATGATGCTGAGGGATCTTATTCTCCAGACGGTCAATGGATTGCATTTGCTTCGAATCGTGCGGGTTATACAGAAAAACTTAGCGCCGAAGATAAGAAGCTTTTCGAGCAAGACCCATCCTATATGATGGATATCTACATTATGAAAGCAGACGGCACCCATGTGAAACGTCTGACAACCTCCAAGGGATACGATGGTGGCCCGTTCTTCAGTGCCGATGGCAAAAAGATCACATGGAGACGTTTTGCTCCCAATGGGGCCACTGCTGAAATCTACACAATGAATGTTGATGGCTCTGATCAAAAGCAGATCACAGACCTTAAAGCCATGTCGTGGGCGCCGTTCTTCCATCCATCGGGTGATTACATCATCTTTACTTCCAGTGTTCTGGGTTATTCGAATTTTGAGCTTTTCATCGTCGATAGCGCTGGGAAACATAATCCTGTGCGAGTGACTTTTATGGATGACTTCGATGGTCTTCCTGTTTTCACTCCAGATGGAAATCATCTGTCTTGGACTCATCGCAATCAAAAAGGTGATTCGCAAATCATGATGGCGAAATGGGATGATGTTCAAGCTCGCAAACTTTTAGATTTGCCACCAGCAGACCCCATGGGCCAGGGGGCTCTTTCCCCAGAACTCACTGCTAATGACGTTAAAAAATGGATTTATTATCTAGCTTCATCTGAAACTCAAGGTCGTGCGACAGGGAGTGCTCAAGAAAAGGTTTACACAGAAAAGATCGCCCAAGCCTTCAAGTCTTGGGGGCTTCAAGGAGCTGGGACGAATGGCAGTTTCTTTGAAAGTTTCGATTTTACTTCAGGTGTCAGTCTAGGTTCTAAGAACTCTCTTGAAGTGGTGGGTTCTTTCAAAAAGAAATACACGGTTTCTCAAGATTTCGAACCTCTTTCATTCTCGAAAGTTGGCGAATTTCGTGAGGCACCGATTGTATTTGCCGGTTACGGTATTAAAGCTCCGGCAAGTGATAAAGAAGCCGCTTACGATTCTTATCGTGGTCTAGATGTTAAGGGAAAATGGGTGATGGTCTTTACAGATCTGCCTTCCGATATCGCTCCTCAAAGACGTCAGTACTTGAATCTATACTCTCGCTTGCAACATAAGTTGACGGTGGCAAAAAACGAAGGCGCCATCGGGGTGATTGTAGTCAACGGTCCTTTAAGCAGTCTTCCAGAGAAATTTGGGAAGATTAAATATGAAGGTTCTTTGTCGGATGGAAGTCTTGGGGTGATCCGTCTTTCTACAGATGCCGCCCGTGAACTCGTAAAATTTGCCTATAAAGACCTGGCTGTTCTTCAAGAGCATCTGGATCGCGGTGAAATGGAGGAAGGCTTTACGATTCCATCGACATATCTAAAAGCTCAAGTAGATCTTCAATTTGAAAAGTCCAAAGGAATTAACGTCCTTGCGAGACTTCCTGTAAGTGGAGCTAAAACATCCATCATGATTGGCGCCCACGGAGATCATCTAGGGCATGGGGAGTTTGGCAATACATTGGCTAAAGGAAATGAAATTGGCAAAGCTCATCCTGGGGCTGACGATAATGCTTCGGGTGTGGCTGGCGTGATGGAGTTAGCTCATTACTACGCAAACTTGAAGAAACAATCTCCAGGTAAACTTAAAAAGAATCTTCTCTTTGCCGTGTGGTCTGGTGAAGAACTTGGTGATCTTGGTTCCTCTCATTTTGCAAAAGGTTTTAAGAAGGATCATAACATTGAAGCTTATTTCAATATGGATATGGTCGGTCGTCTGAAGGATCGTTTGTATGTGCAGGGTCTAGGTTCAGGAAAGCAGTGGACGGGGATGGTAGAAAAGGTGGCGGCTCAAACGGACTTGCCGTTAGTTGTTCAAGATGATCCTTATTTGCCAACGGATTCGATGGCTCTTTATATGGCTGGAATCCCGACGGCGAATTTATTCACAGGCTCCCATATCGATTATCACACACCTCGCGACATTCCAGAGTCGATCAATTATGAAGGCGAAGTGAAAACCTTATTTGTTTTGAAAGGTTTGGTCGATATTCTTGAAGCACTGCCTGCACACTCTGTGACTTATGAAAAAGTCGCTAGTTCGAATAACAAACTTGAAGGTCGTACATTCCGCGTTTACTTAGGCACCATCCCTGATTATTCCCAAGAGGGAATTAAAGGCGTGAAAATTTCCGGAGCATCGAAAGACAGTCCAGCCGAGAAAGCAGGACTTAAAGAAAATGACGTGATTGTCGAGTTTGACAACACTAAGATCGAAAATATCTACGATTACGTTTACACACTTCAAAGTGTTAAACCAAACAAAGAGACTTCCATCAAGGTTCTAAGAAACGGCAAGATCGAAGACTTAAAGATCACTCCGAAGCTTAAAGAATAAGTTGGCTTGCATCCGGTCTTCAGTTTGTTGGGTTGGGCGCAAGAAAAAAGAAAAAAGGGTTTTGAGGTGAATCTCAAAACCCTTTTATTTTATGTCAATGCGACTTTGGCTTTGCCAGAGTTTAAATCGACTTATTGCAATGGAAATTTGAACTTAGGGCATTTCTTAACAAGGAATGCTGCCAAAGCTTTATCTGTGAATTTCAAAGTGTTGTCGCCATCCGCTGTGTAGCTAAAGATGTCAGAGTTTTTAGCTTTGCAGGTTTGACCCGAAGCATCTGTGAAAGTCACGATGCCATCGTGAACTGCCGAAGGAGCATGACCTTTTGCAAAGCCGATATCCAAAAGAACACCTTGGAACTTCGTGATCTCTACACCGCCTTTGTTGGTATCAACAACGTCGGTCGCTGACTTCACCTGAGCCTTAGTCATAGAAGTCAAAGAGCCATCTTCATAGTCGAATGAGTAAACAGTACCGCTCATATCAGTGACATCAAGGTGGCGAGTTTCTTCATTCCACTTGTAAGTGATACCTTGGGATGTACGTGGGAACATATAGTACTCACGAGCCCCCGTGAATTGATCTTCTGGACCATTGCCAAAAGAATTGAAGACCATAAATTCACCTTCCGTCGTGAAAAGGAAGTCACGGTAAACCATAGTATCTTGTTTAAAGTTATGAACTGATAGGAAACAGCCGTTGTTGTCGCCGGAAACAGTTTGTTGAATTTGGATGCTTCCGTTTCTTTCAACCTTATCAGGGCAAGTTGCCGGGTCAAAAGCTGCGAAAGAACTCATAGGAATCAATGTTAATAAAATGGAACAAAGAATTTTCATAAGTACCTCGTGCTCACTAGCAGAATTCAGTACGTTCCATATGTCAGCAACGGAAGCGCAGCAGCACAAGAAAAAGAACAAATCTGGACTCGAAAGTCCTTAACCTTTCGTGTTTGTATAAGAGTCTCTATTGCTAGTGAGGGATTCGAAGCAATGGCCACTTTCTCTGAAGAATTCAAAAAATATCAAAAACAAGAACGACTGCTTACGGGTGGGATCGTTTTGGTTTCCGTTTTGGCCCCTGTCTCTTTCACATATTTGATGGAGCAAAAAATCACTTGGGCTGTTTCGGGTTTGGTGGCGTTGGCGTTTGTGGTAACAGCCTCTTACTTGCATTATGTGCGTGGTTTAGTATCGCAAAAGCTTCTAAGTAAGTATGAAAAATTAGATGTGGGTTCTGTCCTTGCAAAAAAAATTTCATCAACACGTCCGCATCGCTTTGTGATTACTAACAGAGGATTTAATCACTACTATCTGAAGTGTTTAAAAACCGGCGAACAAGTGCTTGTGTCTAAGGACAGGGTTCGCGAAGATTTCGATATTGCAAATTGATTTTCGAATACCGTCAAGGGAGCCTTTAGCAACGGAGGTTCCCAATGCGACGATTTGCTCTTGCAATCGCACTGCTTGTTTTTTCATCTTTGGGTCACGCGCAAGATTCAGCAGAGCCAAGTTATCAATCTGACTATTCTTGCGGTACGGAATCTCAATTAGGATTTACTTTCAATTATTGCATTCGCAATGTGGATCGCACTAAAACTCAAGATATCATCTATTTCTTTCACGGCTTAATGGGCAACGAAGAAACCTGGTTCACTCAAAAAATGGGAACCGGAATGCTGGAAAGGAAATGGCATTTTCGTGGTTACGATCCAACTATTGTGACGATCTCCTTTGGGGAGGTCTGGCTTCTTGTGAACAACAACAAGTACCCACTTATTCCGTACTTTAAAGATGTCATCATGCCATTTCTTGAAAAGAAAGTCGGTGGATTGGGCAAGGGTAAGCGCATGTTGATCGGCCAATCCATGGGGGGATTTAACGCCGCCCAAGCTTCGCTTCAATTGCCGAACGTCTTTTCAAAAGTGGCGTTGCTTTGTCCTGCAATCACCACGGTGGGACCCTTCTCAAGCCAGCAAGATATTGATGCTTATATAACTCGAACGGGAGCAATACCGAGTCGAGTGAAATTGATGCTCAGTATTTCACATCAGGTCTTCGTGAATCAAAGAGACTGGGATAAGCACGACCCGCTCAAGCTGCTCGGCCGATACCGTGCAAATAAGCCAGAGTTCTATGTCTCTACAGGCCTACAAGATGATTTCGGATTTCAAGAAGGTTCAGAGGAATTTGTAAACGCAGGAAAGAAAGTCGGCTTCAAGACTCAGTGGGTACCAGTTCCTGGAGGCCACTGCAATTTTGATCGTCGTACCGCTGCAAACTTCATCATGGGAGTAAACTAGACATGACAGAGATGGAACCACTAAAACCATATCGTTCAGAGGATAAAGTTAAAGGCGCAGATATCGACCAGGAAGTCTATCGCGAAGAAATTCGCGGTTTAATTGAAAAGGTCGTCCGTTTTTTGGTCGACGAACCTGAAAGTGTCACGGTTACAACTTACGTGGGCCCTAAAACAACAGTCTATAGGGTGAATTGTGCGAAAGACAATCTCGGTCAAGTGATTGGTGCTCAAGGTAAAACGATCATGGGCCTCAGAGCAGTCGTTCACGCCATGACAGCTCGTAATGGAATTCGTTCGATCGTTGAAATTCCAGTTTAAAATTTAAATCTTTAAAAAGGACCTTTGTTGGTCCTTTTTAATCGTGGAAATTAATAGGTGATCATAATAAGGCCGTTTCCGCCATTACCACCGGAATTCGTTCCGGTATCACCAGAGCCTGCGCCTCCGCCGCCACCTGGAAAGCCGCCATTTGCTCCATTTCCATAAGTAGCGGTGATATAACCGCCACCACCTCCGCCGCCACCGACGGTGGAATTACTTGTTCCTGCGGTTGCTGCAGCAGTTGAAGTGCCTCCTAGACCGCCTGCTCCGCCGCCTGAAGCAGCTCCACCGGCAGATCCGTTGCCTGTTGTTCCTCCAGTTCCAGCCAATCCATCGCCATTGGGACTTCCAGAACCGCCGCCACCGCTACCAGATTTGACATCGGAACCTGCGCCTCCGGCGCCACCTGAATATTTTGTTGTTCCTACCCCGGAAGATGCGGCACCACCGACACCGCCGGTTGTTTTCGCGCTACTAATTCCACCACCTTTTGCACCGACATAACTGGCGGCTAGGGTGGCTGCGCCAAAAAATGTATCCGTTCCAGCAGTCGCGCCTGCATTTGTATGTCCTGCCGAAGAGTCTCCATATCCGCCAACGCCAACTTGATAGGTAATCACTTGCCCGGGGGTTACTGAGATATTTGAAACTGCAGAGTAAGCTCCGCCGCCTCCGGCTCCACATCCTGGGTATCCATAGTCAGCAGCTTGCCCACCAGCGCCAGCGCCCCAAGTTTGAACCAGAGTCAGAGTAGTAATTCCTGCAGGCACAGTCCAACTGGTTCCTGAGGTTAAAGAGATAGTTCCGTGGCTGACAGTTGAAACCGTATTCATCAATGCAAAGGGAATGAGTTGCGCTCGGCAGATCGAGCTAAATACAGAGAAATAACCAATTACCAAAATAACCAGAATGTTAAATCTACTCACCAGAACCGTCCCAGAAATATTTAACTACATTTTAACATGTAGCGATCTTCCAGAGCAAAAAGTTAAGATATTCTTGATTAGTTTTAACTTCTAGAGAGCTAAAAACAGACTTAAGTAAGTAGGGGATTTGTCATGATTCCTTCGATTTTTCTTATGGTGAGACATCGCCGTGAAAAAATCCATTCATTGTAAAACTACGTTTTAAGAGAAAGCATCTGTGCCACAAAATCCTTAGCCCAGGAAAATTTAGACAGGTCTTTTTGATAATAGAGATAAAACTCAGTACGCTCGTCGAACTCGCTGAGTTTTTTTGTATGCAATTTATTTTGTGAAGATTCCAAATAACGAGACGGAGCAATTCCCCAGCCAGATTTCTCTTCGCACAAAGAAATCAATTTCTGCCAGTCAGGAAATTCCACATATTTCAATTTCTGCAAAGAAATTTTATGATTATTTAAAAGATCTTCCAACGGCGATCTTGATCCATAGTGATAACAAATCTGATCTTGAAGAGCGGCGAGAACTTTTTCACTTCGTTGATCTTCGGAAATTTTGAATTTCCGACTCCAAAATAACATCATTTGATCGCTCCATAACTTCTTTCGAATTACGGAATCGCTATCGATAAGACCTTGCGAAATAGCTATGTCGAGTTCGCGCTTTTTCATACTGACTTCGATCTCTTGGCTCGACATGGGAACAAAGACCAGACTGCCATCAAAATCGATTTGCGAAATAAATCCGTCGAGAATCTCTTTTCTTGCACCGATGCGAAGTCGTTTGTGATGACTTTGATTTAAAACAGCTAAATTTAAATCAATAGAAAGACTATTAAGGTGCTCATGAAGTAGGGGATAGAGGGCTTTCCCCGCCTCATTCAAAGACTTCTTTTTGCCTACAAAATCAAACAAGACAGTCCCAAGATGTTCTTCTAAGCGTTTTAAATGCAAAGATAAGAGTGGTTGGCTGATGTTCAAGGCTTCGGCGGCCCTGACAATATTCTCTGATTCTACAAAAACCACAAAAGATCGCAAATACTCTAATGGAGGCAGCTTTTTAATATTATCTAATTGATACATAATAGATAAATATATCACTTTAATTATATAGCCTGAAGCATTATTTTTCCTGTCGTCGAACGAGCTTTTAAATAAATAACTTTAAGGAAATTGCATGAAAAACTCAGTGAAAATAATGGTTCTTTTGATGATGGTTTCCACATCAGTGAAAGCAATGGCTGCGACAAACTATCTCAAAGTATCTGGCGCAGAGGCTTTAAAGGATCAGGATATCAATCAATACGACGACAGCGAAAACCCGCCACAAGGATATATCGTGAAACTGCCAACAGGATATACGCTGTATTCAAGCCAAGTTGATACGCAAGATACACCGGCAGTTTGTGGAGTCTCAGCTTATGACCATAAGGCCGAAACGATTAAAATCGATGGGTTTTATCTTGAAACTGATGCTGGCCGCTGTGATGTGATCTTGGATCTATATAATCAAGACACGAAAACCCACAAAAAAGTGACCTATTCGATCGAGCAAGTTGGAACATAAATTGATATCTAACCAAGAAAACGCACTTTAAACCGGGTGCGTTTTCTTGTTAGTTCCTGGAAGTTTGCAGCCGGGAACTGGTGCATAAACTTTTCTGATAAGTTATATTATGTAACGTACGGTATGGGTATATTTGAGCTTGCAGGGATTTAAATCAATATATTAGATCTGACAATTTTTGCGTTTTTCTCAGATACACTTGTTGTGATCAGTGATTCAAAGCTGGAGTTAGCATCTCAATAACTCCTTTACATGTGAAATGAACGCCGTCATTCCAGTAGCTTGGTGATCTATCATCATGTGGAATTCCAGCAAAATAATTAAAGACTTCGATATGAGGTCCTTGAAGCTTTTGAATTTCTTGAATCCAGTTTAAATGAGCGTCGTAAATCTTCGGATATTCTTTCTTTAAACGCTCTTCAAATGTTGGATGATATGGTGGAATCACAATCACTATAGAAATGTTTTTACTTTGAAGTGTCTTGATCAATTTTTGGAATGCTAAAAGCATTTTCTCACTTTGTGCCGGTGCAATAGATCCGTGCACATAGGAATCATATAAAAGATCGACCTCATTACGCAGGCTTTCAGGTGTTTCTTTACCTGCAAATTCAGGCTTTTCGCAGAGAGAATAATCAATCTCTCCCCCTACCCCTTGCCCCAGACTTGAGGCGGGTGCTTGCTTTAATGCCGCGAACGAAGCTTCCGTCGTATTGTGATCAATCAATTGCTGAAGTTCTACAAGTTTCGCTTTAAAACCGTGTTCTTGAAGTAGATCGCCAACATATTTCTTAAAGATCTGTGTGTTCTTGATCTTAGCGTCAGCATTAGATGTGATAAGTTCAAAATAATCCGCATACCAGATGACCTTTTGAACTTTGGTTTTTTCTAAAGCCATATCAATAAATGCTTTTTTTGTGATGAATTCAGATCCTGCAGCTGAAAGATTCAAAGTTTTTAAGCCAGAGATCTTTTGCACCCATAACGGAGATGTTGTTTCACCGCGAGATGAGCCCAAGATAACTTGTTCCGCATCAGGATTCATCGCAATCATTTGAGCGACCTGATAGTAACGATTTAATGTGGGGTGATTTGTATCGACGGTTTTGCAGTAATAACAAAGTGGATCTACAGAATAATTAAAGAAGGCAATTCCTGCTGCGATAAGGATGGCAAATACGGCGGCTAAAAGAATGTTGTGTTTTGCTTGCATAGACATCCCCTTAGAATTGGAAATACAAGAACGGCGATTCCTCGCCCATATAAGTCAGACAAATCACGAACAGAAATGCTAGGATCAAAGCATTCTTGAATGATGGTTTAAACTTGATCTCCCAAGTGTTTCTACAAAAGAACGCCATGATGATGCCAAGACCTAAAGCTATTAAGAAACGATCCTTATGTTTCAATGCGATATGATAAATCGTCCATGTATATTCAGACGTAAATAAGAAGGATTTCTTTAACCACAAAGTGGCAACTTTAAAATCTGGAGATCTGAAGAAAACCCAGCCAATATTTACAAGCATGAATGTTAAGAAACCGGCGATGTATTTGCTGCGGATGATATTCCAGTTGCGATCTTTAAAGTATCTTTCAATCGCCAGGAACATACCGTGAAAAACACCCCAAAAGACATAAGTCCAATTAGCTCCGTGCCATAAACCACCGATGGCCATCGTTAAAAGCAGATTTCTATAGGTCTTTACTTTCCCCTCACGATTTCCGCCAAGAGAAATGTAAAGGTAATCTTTCAACCAAGAAGAAAGACTGATGTGCCAGCGCTGCCAGAATTCCGTGATCGACAAAGATTTGTAGGGAGAATTAAAGTTCTGGGGGAATTGGATATTCATCATCAATCCTAAACCCACTGCCATATCCGAATAACCACTGAAATCGAAATACAATTGGAATGTATAACCAAACATCGCAAGGATCGCTTCTAAGTTTGAAACACTTTGCATGTTGTGAACTAAAGGATCCACGGCCGCAGCGATAAGATCTGCCACCAGCATTTTTTTTGCCAGACCGAAGATAAAGAAATAACAACCACGCCAAAAGTTATCAGCCTGAAACTTATATGTAGATTCGCTTTCAAGCTGCGGAATGATTTTATTATGACGAACCAACGGACCAGAGATCTGATGTGGGAACAACGTCACATAGCCCGCAAACGATAATAAGTTCGCATGAGCATCTGAAGTTCTTCTGTAAACGTCGATCACGTAACACATCGATTGGAATGTGTAGAACGAAATACCAATTGGAAGAATCAAGTTCAAAGCGGGGAGCGCCTTCTCCCCTGCCCCAACCAACGAAACTAGACCGTTCATCGAGTCTGCAAAGAAGTTATAGTATTTAAAGAATCCAAGGATCGATAAATTGGCGATCAAAGATGTCAGTAGGAATGCTTTTCGTGCTTTTTGAGTCTTCGCTTTGTCTATGGCTCGAGCGATATAGAAATCTAGAATCACCGTGAAGAATAAAAGAAATACGTACGTCGTGCTCCAATAACAATAGAACACAACACTTGAAAGCAAAAGAAAGCACTGCTGATAAAACTTATTTCGGATCAGGTAATAACCCATCAATGTGATAGGTAAAAATGCAAAGATGAATATATAAGAGTTAAAAAGCATCTTCAGCGAAGATATCTTAAGGTCACCGTAGCGTCTACTAATTAAGCCTTAGTATCGCTGACTTTGACACATATAAGTCATCGAAATCACTCTGTAAACTATGATTTGTTTTTTGTTAATTTGTGAGGCGTTTAACCTGTTTTCGAGAAGTCGCGCAAAAGCGCTGGCGTGTCAGACCAGCGCTGATGTTAGAATTAAAAAATTTTTGAACAGAAGGGCGCATCCACAGCTTGTTCAGAAAGATTTTTGAAGAATCGGATGCCATCTTTTTTAAATGTAGCCATCATTTGTGGATCCATATTGCTCTGAACCCATTGAGAGAAGTCTTTACCTGATTTTGCCGAGACTGCTGCAACAAACTCTTTATAAACCTCTCTCGATGACTTGCCATCTTTGTTATTATTAAAATCACCTTCGTGATAAGCGAGCACTTCATCGGGGAAAATAATAAGTGGCGCCAGCAATTCGATCTCGCCCGAGTACATAGAGACTACGTTTGGTACCATACGCCGAGAGTCCACGCGAACCGCTAGCAATCCGCCCGAGGGAGTACGAACTGTCTTTCCGTTCTCAGTCGTCACTTTATCGGGATTCATAAAACGACTTGCGACAACTGGATTGTACGTAAACGACAGGAAACTAGAGGCTTTCGGATCACGAGCATGAGCCGTCATTTGGTCTGTGATCTTCACGTCCATGATTTTGCTGCCGAAAGACTTAAATCCTTCATCACCGTTTTTTTCGCGATTCGTTGTCAGGGAGCGAAGACGACGAGTGTAGCTACCTTGGTTTTTAGTCAATACAGTCGACATAAAGGCGAACTTCTCGCCTTGAGCTGTTTGGACGCGTTGAATTTTATCGGTCCTGTAGTCCAAGCCGCGAAATGCCACCGTGGTGTTGTTCAAATCTGGATTTTCAATAGCATCAAGCCAAGTTTTCCAAGCTTTATACTCTGTCGGCTCCATCACCTGCCATGGGAGATAAGCTTCCAGCATGTTGCGAACGCCTTTGCGATCGTTCTTAAGCATCAAATCATTAAGCTTATCAGTCATAGCTTCGTATTTATCCATGGCTTGAGTTTCAGATCTCCATTGATCCAAGGCCTTTTGCTGCTGACGAGCATATTTCACCGCTTTAGCCGAAAGCTCTGCATCGATTTTAGCTGATTGAGCACGATCGGCTGCAATCTGAGCTTCTGCATGAGGTGTTGGGATATTTAAGCCATTTAGGTAGGTCACAACGTTAGGCATAACATCCGACGAAAGCATTGCTGACTCAATGGAAGCCAAACGAGATTTCGATAGAATGCCGCCCTCACTGGCATTGAAATACATTTCAGCCCATGAATGTGGGGACTCTAAAAGTCTTTTAAAACCTGGTACGGGCTCAACAATTGGATTGCGCACATGACTGATGACTAACGCCATGGCCATATCTTTGATCAACAGGTCGGGATTACTTAAAGAGGTTTCATCGACCGCCAAACGAAGTACTAGCTTCTGATCGCTGTAATAAGTGCTTAATTTCGTGTGGTGATCATTGTTGATCGATGTTGTTGAACGAACTATTTCAATCCCAATGCCTTGGCGAAGTCTTGAAAGATCCGAATCCGAGTCTGTATTTGCCCAAAACAAGTTCAGTTGTCTTTCAATAGCCTGCAAGCCAAGCCAAACTTTTTCTTTAGCTGGAAGCTGGGGACCATGAATTTCAATTGCCGCTTGATCTTGAATGGGATTTTTCTGACCTAAAGTCAAATCGGCATGAGCGAGGGCCCCTTGCATAAAGATTGCGACGATCACTGACAAGCTAGGAACGGTTCTTTTTATAAAAGTACGGCTTCGCATCTCATACCTCCCGAAGTTTCAGTGATCTCGCGGAAACGAACTCCGCCGTTTTTATCGATCTCTTTGGTCAAGCCTAATTTCTTTAAAACTTTTTGTTCGTAGTAATTCGACAATGTACGTTTGCTAGTTGCATCGAACTGAATTGCCTGGCGAGTTTTCTCGACATCGAAATCAACCACATCAATTTGCAGGTCTTTACCCATTGTGACAGCGATTTGTGAAAGCTCTTTTGCATAAACTTTCTTGGCTTCATCTGCTTTCATGGAACCGATCATTAATTTCAAAGTTAATGTCTTCTTAGGATTCCAGGTGCCGTTCATGAATTCATTAGAACCGATGATCGTGAAGTTTACCTTCGTAATCTTTTTAGCTAGCAATTCCGTCGCAGCAGAGAATTTCTCAAGTTTATCCATCAAGAGTTGGCGATCAAACGCCGGTTCGGCTTTGATTAATTTCTCGAGCTGCTCTGTCGTTGTTAACCCCTGACGAAGAGCTAATTGGGTTAACTGAGCTTTTGATGTGATATCGCGCGAAGGACGAAGCTCATCAATTTTTTTATACATTCGTTGCACAGCTTCTTCTGCAGAGATCATTTCAAGATTGCCCACCGGAGCCTTGATATTGTTTTGTAAGAAGAGGCTTTCAAGGAGCTTCAACTGACCATTTTTACGTTTACCAGAATCAGCAGCGGCTACCGCTAAAGACTCGTGTTCCGAACCCACAACGTCAGATACCAATAAGTAAGGCTGGAAGCTTACTCGAGGACCTAGATTTTCTTTTAAATAACCTGTCTCAAGCTCAACCAGATCAATTTTATTATTCCATTTCTTCAGCCAATCTTTTGTCTCGTCAAACGGAGACGTCACCTGCCCCAAAGTCATTCCTGTCTTCACAAAATCAGCTCCATAAGTTGGAGCTTCTAAATCCAAAAGTTTTCCAACTTGGGTGTATGTTTTTGAAGGAGCGACCACGTCCCCGACTTTCAGGCCCTTACCAATAATGCCGCCGGCTGTACCGATATAGACCACTTTATCGTGACCTGAATTGCGAAGGGCGCGAGCGACCGGGACAACTTCATCTCCCCACATGTTAGAGATAAATCTCCAGCGCACAATGCGACCCTCTTTGGTTTCAAGCAAAACGTCTGAAATGTCATGACTTGGTTGTTCAGAGTTAAAAATTTCGTAGTTCGCAGCTAATGGGTTTGTGATTTTCTCGAACTCCGTTTTCACAACAGATGCTTTTGTCGTCACGGAAAAATAAGAGCCTGACTTTTTCACAGCATCTGACAATTTCGCTAATTGTGATTTATCTGTACCTACAGGTTGAGTAGCATTTGGTTGAATTTGCGCCATCATTCCAGCCATTGTGATCACATTAGAGATCGCAGATTTTTGGCCGATCACAACGACATCCGCTTTGGGAAGCGTTTTAAACATCTCTAAAAGACGTGCTTCTTGGTCGCGGTGTACCTGGTTGGCGTTGCCATAGACTCGAACGAAATCGTTCTTTAAAGCCACTTGCTTGTCGTATTCAAGGATGCGTAATTGAGCAAGTAAGTGTTTCACGCGATCATCGCCAGAAATGCGGGTAAATGCATAGGAATACTCGCCAGATCTGGCGTCGTAGACCAAATAGATTTTATTATAATTTGCGGCGCGAGTTTTCACCTCTGCGATCACTTCACGATCTTCTTGCGAGATTCTCTGACGGAAGTCGCGTTCAGTTCCCATGTGGAATTCAATCGCTTTTCCGGTTTGAGCTGCATCCCAGAATATCGCACGGGTTGTTTTTTCAGAAATATAGCGTTCAGAATCTAACAAAATAGTACTGCCATCCACATTGGGAATGGAGCGCTTGCTATAACCAACTGTATGAGAGTTTACATCTGAAACAGAAGCTTCTTTTTTTAGCTCGATAGTATCGGCTTTAAAACCTTCCATGAGTTTTTTGCGGAAGAAATTGTAATTCCACTCGATATCTTTCTGGCTTAAATTTTTAAATTTAGGAAATTTTTTATGTAACATAGAAAGAATCAACTCATTCCATTTCTCGGTATTATTGAGATCTTGCATGGAATAGTTTTCTGAAGCGTATTCTTCAGGGCGAATTTGACGAATGGCTTCGGCAGCTAATTTCTGATCGTGATCCATGAGGTAGTCAGCAAGACCATCGGAATAGAAATCCAAACGATCCACTGCCAACATATAGTTGAGTTTTGCTAATTGATATCTGTGCTCAGCTGATAACTCAGCATGCGCGTAGGGGACTCCTCTCCCACCAGAAGCAATTAGAAAAGCAATCAACAGAGTATAGATCTTACGCATAGAAATCACCTCATAGGCTTACTATGCAAATCGAAAGACCAACCTTATGTTATTGAAAAAAGGCCTATTCTCAGATTGAGAATGACCTCCATGCGTGTTTTGTTACTCGGGTGTTTACAGTGGGAACGCCTCAAAATAAGACGTTAAACATTTGTTAACTATTCAGCAGTCCACTCTTTGAATCCAAGTTTCAAAGCGGCTTCCAAATCTTTGCGATCAATTTCATAAACGTTCGCATTTCCCGTTGGAGATCCGCACAACTGAATACGCATCATGCCGTCGTTTTTATTTTCGCTCGAGTACACTTTTATGTCTTTTAAATCCTTCTGCATATCAGAGATCGAGATTTTTTTACCCTGGCCACATTGAAGAGTTCCATCAGCTTTATAAACCTTTACATGATCAATTGAAGAGGATTTATCCATAACAACTCCTGATTTATTCGCAGGCTTTTGAGCTCCGCAGTTGGCGTGAGAACAAGCAACCAAAGTCAGAAGACCAGCTGTTAAAGCTAAAACAACGAAATTCTTCATAACCTACTCCTTAAAGTAATCTTGTTTCACCCAGCCTGCATCAATCGCGTAAAGATTTGCCTCACCAGAAATGAAATACACACGGTTGTTTTTCTCGTCCACTTGTGGAGAAGAAAGAATGCCACGACCTGGATCCATATCACCCAAGACCTTGCCGGTAGTCACATCCAGAAATTGCAAGCGACCTTGTGATTCACCAAAGGCGACAATACCTTTAAAGACCTTCACTTGGGTTGGAATGCCTTCTTTAAGTTTATATGACCAGATCTTTTCACCATTTTGTTTTTTCAATGCCTGGACTTCGCCATTCGTTGTTGCATACAAAAGACGATCCCCAAAGACTGTAACAGCGCTGTAGCTTCCACCATCCACACGCCACAAAATCTCGCCTTTATCAGCAGAAACGCAGTAAAGCTTGTCGTCATAACCTGCGATATAGATCTGATCACCATCCAAAACCGGAGCGGCGTCTATATCTCTGAAACGTTTATTATGATTCAGTTGAAGTTCCCAAACCACGTTCCCAGTTTTTGCATTCAGGGCAACCAGAGAGCCGTCCGAGAAACCTACGTAAAGGACACCGTTACGAATGGCTGCTTTGCTTCCACCACGAATTGAGAATTGAGCCGTATCTTGACGAGAATAAAGCCACAGTTGCTTTCCAGTAGCCGCATCAAGTGCATAGAAAACGTTGGATCCAGACAGGAAGTAAACGACACCTTCTTCAAGAAGAGGTTCAGAAAGGTTTTCAATCTTTGTCGGAAAACTCCACTGAACTCGACCCGTGCTGGCTTCGACAGAATAAAAATTTCCGTCACTGGCTCCAAAGAACAAGCGATCACGAATAACCGCCGCACTTGGTTCAACTCCGTTAACTATCGGTAAACGCCATTTTAAATTGCCAGATTCGCGATCATAGGCAGTGACACCATCCATGCCATTCCCTTGAATAACCAAAGGACCAACTAATAAAGGTGTCATACGATTGATTTTTCTAAACCCCAGATTGTCTTCTGCGGTTGTAGAACGAACCCACGCCGTCTTGACCTCAAAGGTTCTTTTATTGTTGCGAGAGCTCCAGCCTTCCATTGTTGAATTGAAGGTCGAGCATCCTGCAAGAACAAAGGCCAACGGGCTAAGACTAAAAATCAGACGGCTTTTAAATTTCATTCGTTCCTCTTAAGAAAGATTAAAGAGATTTCTTAGCTTTCAACAAACGAAGATATTTGTCAGCTTCACGAACTGCCGCCATATCGTTCGGTGAACCGGCCTCTTCTTTTTTAGAAACTTCTGTGTAAAGAGCTTCTGCTTTCGCAAGATCGTTCATTGATTCATAGCAAAGACCCATGCGAAGTTTCGCTTCATCATGAGCGAATTTGAATGATTTGTTATTTGCGATTTTTTCCCAGGAAGAAACAGCAGATTTACAATCGCCTTTGTCCGCGTAGATATTGCCCATTTGCATGTAGATCAGAGCACTTGTTGCGTCTGTGTTGTTCAAGTTCTTTTCAACTTTTTGCAAAGTCGCCAACGCTTCGTCATTCTTTTTATAATCGATATAGATGTTGCTTAAGTTTAAAGCAGACATTTGACCTGCTTTTGTTGAAGGAACTTCGTTCACCAAGCCTTCAAAGCCAGCGATGACATCGCCATAATCTTTCTGCATATCACCAGTGGCCTTTTTAGAAGGATCAACAACTGGCGCTGGTGTTTTCTTATCTTTTGGCTGGGGAGCTGCTGCTAGACGAGCGGCTTCTTCAAAGGTACGACGTTTTTCAGTATAAGCTTTTTCAAATGGGAAATACTTTTCTTGATAAGTTGTTTCTTTTTTATCTGAAAGATAACCACTGATGGAAACACCAGCTCCGATCACAACGAAAACGATAATCGCAGTGATCACCATTTTAGAGTGAGCTGTGGTCCACACAAAACCCTCACGCAATTTTTCAGTCACTTGATCTGGGGAGTTCAACGCGTTTTTAGAATTTTTCGTACTCAAGATAATCCTCGCTGGCTGGTCTATACTTCAAATTTTGTCTATACTTACGAGGGATAATTGTTCTGTAGTTCAAGGATCTTAGTCAAGTAAAGCCACCGTATGATCGATATCCTTACGCGGCGAGTGATGAATAAGAAAAAGGCCCGTCGATCACAAGAAAATGACCACGAGCCTCTATGAAATTCGCTTTTAAAGGCGAGCTATCGGTTGTGAACTTCACGAAGCGTGGTGAACGCGCGAGAAGATTTACCTGGATGACGTTGTTTCAAGCGACCAATTGTATTGATACGCTCTTCAGCCAAACGATCGGCCGCTGTGTGAGTTCCGATATTGTCGCGCTTAGCGATTTCATAAACTTTAAGGATATTGTCATAAACGCGTTTTGTTTTCTCGAAAGCGCGCTCTGGAGAGTAACCCTCAAGCTCAACAAATACGTTCATCAAACCACCGGCGTTGATCACGTAATCCGGCGCGTACAAGATACCCAATTCTCGCAATTGGTCACCATGGCGAGCCTCAGCCAATACGTTATTAGCGCCACCAGCAATCACTTTAGTTTTAAGTTTCGTGATCGTTTGATCGTTGACAATAGCCCCCAAAGCACACGGAGCTAAGATGTCACACTCTGTGAAAAGTATTTCATCAGAGCTTACTGCTGTAGCGCCATAAGTCTCAGCCACTTTTTTCGTGCGAGCCATATCGATGTCGGCAACCGTCATAATCGCGCCTTCTTCTTTCAAGTACTTCGCAAGATTTGAACCCACGTTTCCAAGACCTTGAATCGCTATGCGTAGGCCTTTCAAAGAATCAGTGCCGAATTTTTCCTTCGCAGAGGCCTTAATACCCATCAAAACACCATGCGCAGTGTATGGTGACGGATCGCCAGAACCACCAAAGTCCTTAGGAATACCAGTCACCCAAGGAGTCTCCATATAGATGTGTTCCATGTCCTGAACATTCGTTCCAACGTCTTCAGCTGTGATGTATTTACCGTTCAAAGAGTTCACGAATTGACCAAATGCGCGGAACAAACCTTCAGATTTTTGAGTCTTAGGATCGCCGATGATAACGGCCTTACCACCACCCAAATTCAAACCAGAAGCTGCAGCTTTGTAAGTCATACCTTTGGACAAGCGAAGAACGTCTACCAACGCTTCGTCTTCGTTTTTATAGTTCCACATGCGAGTGCCGCCAAGCGCTGGGCCCAATGCTGTGTTGTGGATCGCGATGATAGCTTTCAAACCAACGTGTGGGTCGTTACAGAAAACGACTTGTTCGTGGTCACCATGCTTAGAGATAACTTCAAAAGTTCCCAAAGTAGACTCCTTCAGAGTCGAATTAAACATTCGACATATTCAAGTAATGAATTGCGAAAAGAATCATGGTGCGAGTTGAGTAAAAAGACTAGTGCTTACACCCAGCAATAAACGCCAAGCAGCAACCTTCAGGAGGCATCATAAAAAAAAGCCTCGCCATCTTATAGAAATAGCAAGGCTTTCCTTTATTTTGAATTACCAAAAAGATTACATTTTCTCTGGAGCTGGCATTCCCAAAACTGACATACCTTGTTTTAAGGTCGCACCAACAGCAGTAGCCAATGCAAGACGCGCTTGTCGAGTGGCTTCATCTTTTTCTGTTCCAATGGGGCACTCGTGATAGAAGACGTTAAACTTCTTCGCTAGCTCATACAAATAAGTACAGATCGCAGCTGGCTTAAAGTTTTCAGAGGCCAAAGCCACCGCCGAATTAAACCCAAATAGCGACTGCATCAATTGTCTTTCTGAATCATGAGTCAAAAGATCCCACTTCACAGAAGCTTTTGCATCACGAGGAAATTTTCTACCAAGACTTGAAATACGCGCGTGAGAATACTGCACAAAAGGTCCTGACTCGCCATCAAGCTTCAACCATTCGTTCATGTCGAAAACGATTTTCTTATTCGTATCGATACGAAGCATGCCGTAGAAAATCGCGCCCTTTGCAACCTGTGACGCAATCAAATCGATGTCTTCCTTCGACCATTCATTTTCATAACGGCTGAGATATGTCGTTTTCACGTGTTGTTCCATGCCGTGGACAAGATCTGTCAAAGGCACGATATTGCCCTTACGAGAACTCATCGCACCATCTGGAAGCTCCACATAATTATATTGTAAGTGATAGCAGTTCTTTGCCTGCTTAAAGCCAAGAATTTCAAGGACTCTGAAGACTTGTTTAAAGTGAAGTGCTTGGCGCATGTCGACGACATAAATGGATTTCTCAATCTTTCTGTCTTCAAATTTATGTTTCGCCAAAAGCAAATCTTTAGTCGCGTAAAGTCCTGTACCGTCGCTTTTCAGAAGCATGCAAAAACCTAGATTTTCAGACTCTAAGTTATATCCAATAGCACCGTTTGATTTTTCTAGCTTTCCTTCAGCATAAAGTTGTTTTACCCAAGCAGCGGAAGGCGCATCCATTTCTGACTCGAAATACCATTCGTCGAACTGAACATCGGCCCACTTGTAAACGCCTTTCATCAAAGCGATGGACCATTCGCGAGTCTCTTTCCATAGATCATAGTAAGGGCCTTTTTCTGACTCGAGCTGTTTTAAGATTTCGGTCAATTCCGCACGATTGACTTCCTCTTGAGGAGTTCCATTTTGATCTTCCAAAAGAAGATTTGCCTTCGAATACATTCGTCCCAACCATTCGCCTTTTCCTGTTTCAGGAACCGGTTCTTGATTGTGCTTTTTCATATACCAAAGACATTTCGCGACGTGAGTTCCCATATCACCAGGGAAAGTAGAAGAAATAATCTCGCGACCTGTATAACGAAGCATTCTCACCAAAGCATCACCAAGACACAGATTTCTCATGTGGCCTACATGAAGCTCTTTATGTGTATTTGGCTGAGAGTACTCGATCATTGTTTTTGGAGCTCTTTCCAAAATCTGCTTCTTAAAGAAAGAACCATCCAAAATCGGATTTAAAACCTGCTCACCAAACGCCACCGGAGAAAAAGTGAGATTCAAATAAGGACCCGCAGCCTGCGCTTTGATAAGAGCACCATCTGTTTCAATATTTTGCGCGATCTCAGCAGAAATTTGTGGCGGACCTTTGCGCAGGGCTTTGGCTAAAGTAAAACAACCGAAAGCGAGATCTCCCATGTCAGACTGTGGGGGCTCAACAAGGGCTTTATAGATTTCGTCTTCACTCAACGCTTGCCCCATTTTTGTGATGGCAGCAGCGATTTTTTGAGTGGCTAAAAGGCGAATGGAGTCGTGTTTAATCATCTTATGTCTCAACTTACGTTTTTAATTTCCAAAGCAGGAGCAACGCTCCCCAGGTGATACTTAAAGAAAGGACGACTATACTGATTTTCTTATGAAAATTCAGGTCTTTTTTAAGTTTAGCGACCTCGTTTTGCAGTTCATTTTGTAGATCCGACTGAAGTTCCCGTTGCAGACGATCTCTTTCCATGGACACAGCATCGATTTTATCCCTTAAAAGAGCCATTTCTTGAAGTCGGTCTTGGCGTTCGTGATCCAACTCCTGAAGAGCCTTTTGATGCAAAACCTGCGGACTTTGATTGATAAAATAATGGGGAGTTAACCCTGGAATCTTATCGTTTAAAGCTGAAAACCACTGAAGAGCACGCCAAATATGGGGTGGAGCTTCATCCCCCTGCCTTGTCCAGCGAGTCCAACTGGATGGATCGACCATTAAAAGTTGCGACATTTTTCTTTGTGAAAGACCTAGCCCCAAACGAACCGATTCTAAATCCCCCAATTGACGACGGATAACAGAAACCTGGGCTTCATAATGCATCCTTAAAGATGTCTTCGATCGGGGAGAGTCCTCCCCTTCTTGAAAGCTCTCGTTTGAAAGCATCGTTTCATCTATCTCTAGACCCGACCCTTGGGTGTTCATTTCCATTTGAAGACCTCCAGACTATTGTATTTCACAACATTACTATTGTTATACCCACTAGAAAGCATTGTGAAATACATGTATACTTTAAATGGCCAGAATAAAGAGTCAAGCTAAGTTGTTGAAACCACAAAAGAATCCATCAAGGATACCCCTGATAACCCCTTTTCCAAATTCAACTAGAGATTATAGTTATAAGCTATAGTGTTAAGCTATTAATTTTAATTATATTTTTACGCGTGCATATTGAAGATCATGAGCCCTACAGAACACAATGCATAGCATCAAGCCAAACTAAACAATAAATTTTTATATATCACCAACTTAGATGCGACGCAGCATATGGATTTACATTTAATAAGCTTTCCGCACTCATTTGTTGCGCGATGCGTCTTTGAAAATGATGTTGTCAATGATGGGCTAGTTTCTCAATGATGGGCTATGGCTACGGCAGCATCTCGGTATTCACTCAATAAAAACAAGTATCTCCTGGAACCCGAATCGGAACGTTTGCGAAAAATTCTCGGGGATTTTCAAGATAAAGACCCGCGCAATTGTTTGATGATTTGGGTGGGTTTAAGAACCGGTGCTCGAGCCCAGGAAATTCTCAATATTCAACGAAGTGATTTGAACCCTTATGACGAAAGCGTTTTTATCCGGGGTCTAAAGGGATCCAATGATCGGGAAATTCCTCTTCATCCCGAAATCTTCAATCGACTTCATCGATTCGCCGAAAAAGAGGGTGGAACCAGGGTCTTTCCGATTTCGTACCCCCGCCTCTATCAGGTCTGGGAAATGTATCGCCCCGTTCCAAAGAAATTCCACGCCCTCAGGCATACTTTCGCTATCGAGCTTTATAAAAAGACGAAGGATTTACGCCTTGTTCAAGTGGCATTGGGGCACAGAAATATTGCGAACACGATGGTTTACGCAGATTACGTTTATTCGCAGCAGGAACTTCGCAAGCTTATTCTTTAACGACCGGCACAAGCCCTCAGCAAATAAGCGATCATACAAAAAGAAAAAGCGGCCCGGGGGAAGGCCGCCTTTAGGGGGTATTTTAAAGATCTTTCGAAACGATTATTCGTCAGAAAGATTGATTTCAGTCGCCAAACGATCCAATTGTTTCTTCTGAGAAGGTTCAAAGTTCTTTTTCTCTTTCTTAAAGGCCAACAAATCTTTTTTCGTTGGAGCATTGTAAGAAGTAGATGGGTTGTTTTCTACGATTACGATGCGTTCGTGAGTATTTGAAGCTTGGCGAGCCTCACCTACGTTTTCAGTTACTGTCGAGTGAAGTTGATTTTGCTCCTTAATATTCTCAGCGATCATCGCGTTGAAATCAGAAACCTTGGCAAAGCTCATAGCAGGGATCATCGCGATAACTGTTACAAGTAATTGCTTTTTCATAATTCACTCCTTGGTAATACCTAGATACAAAGCAAGCGCGGTGCCATCGCACCCCCGTTTATTTTGAGCTTGGCCTGACTCACCCTGAGAAGAGCCCTTTTTGCGCCTGACACCTGTCTAATAAGTAGTGGTTTCCGTTCTTGTCTTGGGGGATTTTTCGCCCTAATGTCTCAATATGATAAAGACACTCTTCCCTACCTTCGTTTATTACGCTCCGCTGAAGCCCTCAGGAACGTCTCAAATTAATAAAGAAATCAAACAGGAAGCTTTGAAGTTTTCTGAGATCGATGAGCAAGGTCAGCTATGGTCCCTTAAAAACTACAAGGGTGGATACACATCCTATGGCTCCATCGCACAGCTTCACCAAGTCTCAACGACATTTGAATTACTCGAGAAAGAAATCAATAAGCATGTTCGTAAATTCGTGAAGCATCTTGAGATGGACATCGATCCCAAAGAACTTAAAATGAGCTCTTGTTGGATCAACATCATGCCGACAGACGTGATTCACACTATGCATATGCATCCGCTCTCAGTGATCAGCGGAACTTATTATGTACAAACTCCAAAAAACTGTTCTTCGATCAAATTTGAAGATCCAAGAATGGATTCTTTTATGGCGTCGCCTCCGCGCAAACATAATGCGAAAGATATCAATCAAAGATTTTATTCTTTGAAACCTGAAGCTGGAAATGTTGTTTTATTTGAAAGCTGGCTTCGCCATGAAGTTCCAAGAAACGATTCCAATCAAGAACGTATCAGCATCAGTTTTAACTACGATTGGATCTAAAAAGAATGTCTGAAGGCTTTAAGGGAATCAAAATAGACGGTCTATGGAAAAGCTTCGCCAGACGTGAAGTCATTCAAGACCTTCATTTAAAAATTGATTCTGGGACATTCACAGCGATTGTCGGTCCCTCAGGCTGTGGCAAATCTACATTGCTGCGCCTTATGGCAGGACTTGAATCCGTTACGACAGGAAGTCTGCAAAATACCTTTCAAAATCAAACAGGGTTCGTCTTTCAAGAGGCTAATTTACTTTCATGGAAAAGCGTTTTAGAAAACATTCTTTTACCCTTTGAGCTTTTACCTCGCTTTAACGATATCTCTCGCACCGAAGCTCGCACTCAGGCCCTGCAGGCACTTGAAAAGGTAAAGCTTCAGGATGCCGCTGATTTATTTCCTCACCAACTATCTGGCGGAATGAAAATGCGCGTGGCTTT
>NZ_DASVLT010000031.1:0-4954 GCF_036384735.1 Bdellovibrio sp.
CTCTGCGAAAGACGGTTCAAAAGATTCGTGATCTTGCCGGCCATGATCTTCTCAAGAGAAGAGCTGGCTAGTCCCATTCCGTACAGAAACAGGGCCACACCGCTGATGAGGATTATAAAAAATGAATTCTGTGTATCAATCATAGGGTCGGTCCTCGAATTTCAAGCTGCCCAAAGAATTATGATAGCAACTGTCCGCAAGAGATCAAGGGAAGAATCATGGCTTTCCAGAGATTGGCTTGCACTCCACATTCATCGCGGTATGATAAACGTTCGGAGGAAATATGAGCGGAAAAAATGAGCCCGTTTTAGTTGTTGCCGCTCTGATTCGTCGAGAGTTCGATGCTGATAAAAAAATCCTCATCGTGCGCAGAGGTCCCGGTCAAAGTGGCGCTGGATTTTGGGAGTTTCCCGGTGGTAAAGTCGAGCGCGGCGAAGATCCCAAGCAAGCTCTTGTTCGTGAAATCGACGAGGAACTTGGAATTCACATTCGCGTAGGGGAATTTCTAGGGGAGCAAGATTACGCATATCCCACAAAACTGATTCGATTGCGTGTCTATTGGGCGCAAACTCTGCAAGGTGATGTGGAGCTACGTGAGCACGACGCTTTGAAATGGTGCTCACCTCAGGAAATCATCGTCGATGACTTGTCCGCAGCGGATCGCCCCTTTGTGCCTTTAATTCTTCAAGGAAGTAAGTAGGATCTTTCGTCAGGTGTTGGAAGGCGACAGAAGTCCCTTTGGCCGAACCATGCGTAACGATTCTTTGCGATAAGTTTATAAAGCAGATCGCGAAGGGGACCTGGGATCAACCAGCCAATGGCGGTTAATTTATAAAGACCACCAAGACCCGAGAGGATTTTAAGAATAGCCGCAGAACGATAGTACAACTTACCAGACTCATAATAAACCACTGTCGATAGATCCGTGCGGTCTTTAGCTGGCAAAAGCTCTTCTGCGGTCGAGCCTTGCAGGGGAGCGAAGAGATAAGCATGGGATTTGTCTCGAGAAATGACAGCGTCGACGAACCCGTTACAAAGGTGACAGATACCATCAAAAAATACGACGTTTCTCATTTTCGCATCTACCTTTTCCATAGCAATCTCAGGCTACAATCTTTATAATAGACTTTCAAGGCGAGGAGTCCAGCACCATGGAAGTCTTTCTATTTCCTCTAGTCAATGTGACACTATTCCCGCGAACTACTAAGCCCTTGAACATTTTTGAACCTCGCTATCTTGCGATGATCAAAGATGCTATCGAGAGTCGCACACCTGTGGCTCTTGGCTTTATCGAAGATCCCTCTAAGGTTACGCCCGTTCGGCCAGGCGACTCCGTTCCCTTTGTTCGTGAGATCGCAGGGTATGGTTACGCTCAAATCGTCGAGGAAAGAGTCAACGGGACACTTTTGATCTTCTTGCAAGGGCAAGGCAAGTTACGTCTAGGCAAAGTTCTTGATCGCAAGACGTCCTATATTGTTTGCGAAGGGGAGATCATCCCAGAGAATAATATTTTAGAGGCGAACTTAAGACCGAAGCTGTCTTCTATGCACCGAGTGATGACTCGCTGGATTCATACGCACATTCCTGATCCGGCTCAGCAAGAAATGTTCATGCGAAACTTGTCTCATCCGGAAGAAATTGTTGGGGCCTTTTCGTCCTACATGGTTCGTGACTATGATTTGCAGCAGATGGTGCTTGAGTACAACGACATTAATGAAAAAGTCGATTTCCTTCATCGCTTAATGGAGTCTAACGAGCTTACAACTTAATATTGAAGCTCGAAAGTTGAGATCAGTCTTGAGCGAAGCCACGACGAGCAAAGAAGATCCACTGAAGTAAAACAACCCAGATCGTTTGCGCCAAAGTCAGATGCGCAATTTTCATCCATACTGGTGCATGCAAAAGCAACGTCGCCATGCCGAAGAAAATCCCCACGACAAGTAGCATGCTCATCTGCATAGACTTCTTTTGCACTAAGGTAGTTTCAGCAGTTTGTGCCTTCATCCAGAAGAAAAGAGCCAGAGATCCTGCGCCTAAAACTGCAAGCAATGGGTGTAAACCCCGAAGCCTGATCAAGAAATGAGATTGTGTCGAGAAGTCGGCAAAAAATCCGTCCATAATGTTGTCAGCAGGGAAGAGGGAGTTCGATAACGCCGCCCATGCGCCGGTGATTCCAATCGCAACGATCAGCCAAGGAAGATATTTGTATTTCTTGTAAGATGCTGTTGGTGTTGGCAAAGCTTCGCTCAGTGTTGCGGCAGCAAAAGTAAGAGCTACAGCTCCGGTCAGCATGAATGAATTCATTTGATGAAGGCCCATCACAAATGCGCGATAGGGCGTATCGTTTGTTGTCACCAGTTTGAACAGAACAAGCTTTGCGCCAAGCAATGCTTCGGTGATCATAAAGATCAAAGTTGCAAGGGCTGCTTTTCTAGCAAAGTGTTCCGCAGGATAAAGTTTGCGAGCGGCCCACCAGAAATAAATCACCACAAATCCATAGATGCCGGACATCAGGCGGTGAGCATACTCGATCCACGTTTTTCCACGTTGCGCCTCAGGAATGAGCTGTCCATGACACAGAGGCCATGTGTCGCCGCAACCGTCACCCGAGTGAGAGATGCGCACCCATGCTCCCCATAAAATAACGATGACAGTGTAAAGCAGAAGGCTAAATGCAAATTTCTTGTATCCAGATTTTGTCATAATACGAAAGTGAGTAACATGGCACTCAAAATGGGTCAACTTAGGCCCTGAGTTATTGACAGAAATAGTGCCGGGATGTCTAACTGAGTTATGTCTGAAAAGCACGACTCTCATCATCACAGTCATAGTCACAGCCACGGGGGTGGCCATCACCATTCTCACGCCCACGGGGCGATCATAGGGCGCATGCGCTTCGCCTTCCTGCTCAATTTAGGTTTTGCTATCGTCGAGCTTGTTGGCGGCATCATGACGAACAGTGTGGCGATTATGAGTGATGCTCTTCATGATTTCGGCGATGCACTCGCAATGGTCTTAGCTATCACAATGGAGAAAGTTTCTCATCGTTCGAGTGATGAGAATTATTCTTATGGCTATCGTCGTTTCTCCACCCTAGGGGCGGTCATCACGGGAATGGTTTTGACTGTCGGTTCTATTTTCATTTTGGTTGAGGCCATTCCGCGCTTGGTTCATCCTCAAGCTGTTCATACGGATGGAATGTTGATTCTTGCGATCTTTGGTGTCGCAATTAATGGTCTTGCAGCTATTCGCGTTTCGAAAGGGACGTCGTTGAATGAACGTATGCTGATGTGGCATATGATCGAAGATGTCCTTGGTTGGGTTTTGGTTTTGATCGGCGCTTTGATCATGAAGTTCTTCGACGTGCCCCAAGTGGATGCGGGACTCGCGATCGCCTTGTCATTTTGGATTTTATATAACGTCTTTCGAAATTTGAGAGAGGCGATGAAGGTCTTCTTGATGGCATCACCAGTTGGAACTTCTGTTGAAGAGGTCACCGCAGAAATCAAGAAGGTCGATCATATCGTGGATGTTCATCATGCCCACATCTGGTCTTTGGATGGGGAAAATCATGTCTTGACGGCCCATGTGGTGCTTGGAACAAACGCCAGCTTGCAAGACATGGAAAAAGCCAAGTTGAAGATTAAAGATGTCGTAAAAAAATTCGGCATCATCGAAGCCACGATCGAAACTGAGACACTGGGTTTTGGATGTGTCGATCCGACACATCGATAGATTCGGTAATTTTAGTTGAGAAGTATTTTCGTCACAAAATGAGACAAAAAATCTCATTTTGTATAGTTCCCAAGTCAAGCTCGCAAAAAGACTCAGTTTTCCCAAAAGTTTTATCCCATTTCTGCCGATAAAGACCCCATGATTGGGAATGGGGCGTCTATGACAACCACTACAGTACGTAACAATCGCGGAAGCGTGTTATTGCAAGTTCTCGCTGCAACAGCGGTGATGAGCATTTCATTTTACTTTCTATCTAACTACGTGATTGGTCAGAAACAACAAATTAGTAAAACATCGAATGTCGTAAGTCTTCGCTTTGCTTTGAACAGTACAATGGATTATGTGCTTTTTGGTATCCGCCAAAAATATTGTTTTATCGATCAGACTTTACTTCCGGATCAAGGAACGTGTGATCTTACCAGTCCCTATAGCGTTGAGCGTTTGATCATGTCGACAGATTCAGAAAACTTTATCCGTCAGATGGTGGCTCAGGGGACCTCTGTTGGTAATGTTGATGTGAATCACATCGGCCTTTCTTCGTTCACAGTGACGTTGAATCCGAGTGCAATTACGGCAACTCATCCTCTTTACTCAGTTGTGACTCAATTAAAAAACGTGAAAGATCAGACCACCAATTCGGTCATTCCGGTGTCCACCATTTCTGTGACTTTGACAAAGGACACTAGTGGATATTTGCCGCGTGCGGGTCGTGAAGTGTACCTTTCCGCGAAGGTCAGTTTGTTAAATAGCTTAGGTTCGGTTATTAAGTTATCAAATCGTGAATTGTCTCTAACATCCTCGATTGTTATTTATCCTCGTGAAGTAGGTTCATTCGCGTTATTAGTGCCGGAAGATCTGCGTATGGATGTGCCTTATAATACGACTATGAGTAATGGCGATGTAGCCATGCATCAGTTTAACAATCGTAAAGAGCTTGGTACTTCCACAGGGCTGGTTTTCCTAAGTCCCGTCTTTGTAAATAGAGATATTTATCTTCCTAAAGTCGGTGACACGGATGCCACAGCGGACACATCTCCTTACTCGGCTGTGACCTTCGCAGACCGTGTTTATATCGGAAATGGTTGGGTTCGCACGGCGGGGGGGGCTCAGCTTTATGCTCCTAGAACGACGGGCGGAATGTCAGATCGCTATTGGACCGATGCGACCAACTTTGGTGGTTTTTTAAAAGGTATTGAGATCGACGGTGGCTTGGATAAAG
>NZ_DASVLT010000032.1:0-80427 GCF_036384735.1 Bdellovibrio sp.
CCTGGAGTTGTTCTCTACCGAGTTTTTTATAGATCACCAACTGATTTTCCTCGAGATCAATGTAGCCTGAATCTGCAAGGATTGTTTCATTTTTCTGAGCAGTGGTGATGGTGACCTTTGGCTTTGAAAGAGTGTGAAGCATTTTGAGCTGACTTCCCTGAGTGGATGCCGAGTGAACTTCAACGCATTGAGTGTGATCGATAGAACAAGTTTTTAGATTGAATCCACTTATGGAAGAATCAAAACTCTTCGCTGAGGCGATAACCCCAGCGAAGAAAAATCCGATTTGAAGAAAAATTAATTTTGTATTCACAAAGTGGCTCGAGAGTTATTGCTTAGGTGCGTTTGCTGGCAAGAAGCTGTCAGCATTTCCTTCTGGGAATAGACCACCCAGTGTATTGTCACGAAGTGCAGTCGGGCTTGTTCCTTCCGCATTCCAAGTTTTTACTCCCAATGAACGCAAGTCTTGAGCTGGTTTGTCCAGTGGTGCAAGAATGTTTACGTTCGCAGAGTACTCGTGAGTTTGGCCATCTTCTGATTCGATAGACCAATTCACCGGCGCAAGGCCCGCGAGAGCTTGATCTACCAACGTGATATCCGCAGAAAGTTTGTCTTGGTCAGTGCATACGCCTTCCTTCACAAGATAGCCTTGACGAGGATATTGCGTGTTCGTGCTTGGGCATAAAGAGTCGTGATATTTCACAGCCCATTTAGCTGCGACACTCATATCGGAACCCAAGGCGCGAATGTCTGTCAAAGATTGAGTCTTCGACAGTTTCAAATCAACGCGAGATTCGATCATTTGCGCGACTTGAGAAGCAGAAAGTTTTTGTGTCGAGATATCTTTTGCAACTTGGGCTGCACCCTTAAGGCTGTAGCTATTCACAAGGGAAAGAAGAAGGATTTCTCCCGCAGCTTCCTGCTTCAGAACCATGAGGTCCGCGATATTTACTTTCACAGTTGAGCTTACTGATTTAGTGCATTCTACTGTGGCATCTGCTTGAGAGGCCTTAGGGAACACTTTGCATTGGCTATCATCCTTTTCCATAGATTGATCACCGAACATCAAAGAGTTCATTGAAAGTTGCAAATCCAAATCTTGGTGAGCCGTCACGAAGGTACGGAAATCTTGAAGGGCGGTTTTATATTGATTCAAAAGATTTTGGATGTCCTCTTCAGTTTGGAAAACAGGAGTGTTCGGGGCAGATCTTGTGAAGAAGTCATGCAATGGAGAAGTCTTTGGAATTTTATTAAGTTTCTCTGCCAAATCCGCTGCATATCCGTATTTTTGAGCCATTGGAGCAAGGCGTGTATAAAGACCTCTGAACACCATGAAACGTTTTAAGAAAGCTAGATAAAGTGCTGCTTTCATATTCTGCGGGTCTTTCTTTAAAGCCAATTCAAAGGCATGGTTCGCGTAATTTAAAGTATGAGCGGTCATAAGCTTTTCGCCTGCAGCGACTAAACCATCAGCTGACATCATAGAGCTGATCGATATTCTTTCTCTTCCAGCTTTGGTGGCAGCAGCATCGGCCTTCGTGTTAGCCTTCGTCACTGCATTTAAATCTGTTTGTCTTGGCGAGCAGGCATTTAAAGACATCATAAGGCCTGTGCAAAGAAGAATTGATTTAATTTGCAGTTTCATAAGCTCATCCTTTGTAAAAGAAATGGTTAGGCTATCTGCATGAAAGAGTACAAAGATGACGCCAAAATTGCCGGAACTAGGACTGACGTAAAATTCATTACAAGCAATGGCTTTGTCTAAAGATTGGACATCATACTCATTCTGGGCTTGTCATTTGTCTTGGATCACTCAAAAATCTAGTTATTCATTTGAGGGAGAAGTCGTGCGCCAGTCTCATTTTCATACATTCGCTCTTTGCTTACTTTTCACTGCTTGCGCTTCCGAGCCGAAGAAAGAAGGACCTGATTGGATTCGTCAACCGACTCGTACAGTCGATAACGGTTATATCGTTTACGTCGGTACAGGTGACTCTCGCGATTCAGAGCGTGCGCAATTAAGAGCAGAGGGAATGGCACTCGAAGATTTAGCTAATGAGTGCTCATTCATTCCTAAAGGTGCCCGATTAGAAGATCGCTATATCGTCAAAGGCAAAAGTGAAAACACTGCCTATGTGAAAGTCGCCGTGGAATTCCAAGAATGTACAGAGGCACAGAAAGCTCTTGAACCCTCTGACATCAGAAAACTGGCGAACACAAGTTTCACCGAACAACTTCGCAGATTCCAAGACCTTGAAGAGACAGGTGAGCTTCCAGACAAATCCGAATACGCAGTTCTTGATATGCCGGCAGAAGTTCAACCTCCACCGACAATGCAGCCAGGGGTGAGCGACTCTGTTCATTTTGCAGTGATGAGGCAATATGTCGCTTATCAAAAGCAAGTTGTGATCTTGGCGCCTCCCACCGTGTACCCGCCGAATTCTCCGGCATCACGAACATTCGTGACAGATCTTCAGCCGACTGTGGGACAGATTCAGCAAACAGCGGCAGCGAATCCTGCGCTTGTGAAGAATCCGCAGCCTTGGTCTAAAATTTATGATCGTCCTCATGTAACAAGACCTGCGGTGTTGGCGCCTCATCATCAATCTGGATACAAAAGTGCCTTGCCGTATATTCATCAAAACGATGTGATCAAAGGACGCAATAAGGGCTCTAAAAAACGCAGACGCGGTGGACGCCACGGCGGAGAGGCCCGTGAAGGTGGCCGATAGTTTTATCGGCGCCAAGCTTTAGCAATTTGTTTTGTGAAGAAATCAGGGGCCAAGGCATTGATCCAAAGTTTTAACTGCAAATTGAATTCTGCCTTGTTCGCTTTCCCTTCAAAAAACTGATTTACAACCTCGATCGCCACATCTTCAGGGATCGCATAATCAAACGATTTTCCGATCTGATAATAACGTAACGATGTACGGCCCATATCTTTTTGCAAAGGCGAGTGCTGACTTTGTGCGATGTAAGTCATAAATGGCACTTGGCCGTTTTGCTCACGCTGCAACGACTCCATCAATGTCCATAGTGCTGCGTGTGAAGAGGCGTAGGTGCTAAGCAATGGATAACCACAGCGGCCGCTAGAAGATAAGACGCTTAATACGCCCAAAGGCTTTTCGCTTTTCCATTCCTTCAAATAAGTTTGAATCAATTGAAGGGGAGCAAAAAACTGCACTTCGAAGATTTCGCGAATTTCTTTTTCCGATTGATTTTCCAGCAAATCCACAGTCAAGCCGCCGGACGCGTTGATCAAACCGGCATATTTTATCTTAGGCACTTGCACCTTTAGTTTTTCAAGCCAACCTTGGTGCATAAAATCAACAATGGCGTGGCCCGCGATTAAAGATTTCTCTTTCTCGGAAAGATTGTGAAGAAGGCTCCTCATTTTGATTTCACTGCGACCAATGAGAAAGACGGATTGATCATGTGTAAGAAGTTGCTTCACAACAAGCAAGCCAAGGTTGCCCGTGGCGCCATTTACAATGATGGGTTCTTGTTTTGATGTTGTTATCGCGGCGGTTATGGCCTTCGTTGCCATGACAGGAATTGGTTTTTCCAGAAGTTCTGCCACTGCTGTTATGAATGTTTCCAATTCTGAATGCAGCGTGAAGAAGTGCGGCGATATACGAACATAATTACCGCGAACTGTGACCGAAATTTGCTTTTTCTCGAAATATTCGTGAACTTTGCGATGATCGACCTTTTGAGGGATTTTAAAACAAACAATACCCGCGGTCAGATCCTTTGGACTTGTGAGTAATTCCAGATTTAAACTTTGCAGTTGCTCTGTCAGGAATTTCAAATGGTCTTGGATTTTTTCATGAATGCGATCGATGCCGATCTCCATGAAAAGTTTCAAGGACTCGCCCATGCCAATAATGGGAATGTAATTGGGAAGGCCGGGCTCAAAGCGTGTCATTTCGTTTGAAAATTCAAGCTTTGATAAATCGAAGTATTCCGGATAGCGATGACTTGTCCAGCCCACCATGGGAACGAATAAAGTGTCTAGCAATTCGCGTTTCGCATAAACGAATCCGCATCCCACAGAGCCTAAAAGCCATTTCTGTGATCCTGACGCCATAAAGTCGAATCCCATGTCATGACAATGAATGGGGCTGTTGCCGATCGCTTGAATCGCGTCAACACAGGAATAAATTTTATTTTTACGACAGAAATCTGCGAATTCTTTTAAATCAATGCGCTTGCCAGTTTCAAAGCTGACGGCGCTGACACTGATAACTTTAACGTTTTTAAGATCGATACCTTGCAAGGCTTGGGTGATAGTTTGATCTTTGCTGATGGAAAATGGCACAAGCTCAACACCGAAGCGCTCTAAATTTTTCCAAGGATAATAGTTAGACGGAAATTCATTGTCAGGAACTAGAACACGGTCGCCTTCCTGCAAATTCAAAGCAAGGGCGATGGTACTGACAGCGCTCGAAGTGTTTTGAACAAAAGCAATTTCAGAGGCATGGGCGCCCAAAAAGCTAGCTAGGTTTTTGCGGATCATTTCGACTTTATTGAGGCTTTGATAGAAATGTTTTCCCAACGGCTCTTGCATCAAACCGATTTCATCTTGCATGGCTTTAACGGATGAATCTGGAACAGGGCAGGTGGCTGCGTAATTTAAAAAGCACTGCCCTTGAAGAAAGGGCAGCTTTTTTCTAAATTCTAAAATCTCAAGCTCGGTCATCATAATTGACCTTTGTCCTTTTGCACGGCTGATCTATACACGCGCATAAAACGTAAAAGCAAAGTGATCGATCCGCCAATGATAATCCAGTAGAAGAAATAAAGAATGAAATCTAAGCCCCAAGAAAATTTAATGCTGAAATACTGAAATAGAGAACACAACATCAAAGCTGCTAAGCGATCCGTCTGACCGACAGGTCCCACGCTTTGCACAGGCAATCCAGATGGGGCTCCGAAATAACCAAAGAAGGGGACTGCCCAAGCAAATAGCAAAACGAAAACACCTAAAGGATAAATGCCTTTTGCGATAACCAAAGTTGGAATCAGCATCAAATCACAAATTTCCGGAGTAATGCGATTTAAGATATCGCCTAAAGCAGTCGATTTGTTGTAGTGAACCGCAACCAATCCATCTAGGGTGGCCACAAACATACGCACAAATCCTAGCAGGCCACCGACGATAAATAAAATCTCGGGCCCTGTTGTAATCGCATAATAATAGCAAAAGGCCATCACAGCCCCTACAGGTAAAATTGCCCAGCTAATATTATTCGGGTTCACGTCACGACAAGCGGGAACCGCAAAGCTAATCATCTTGCGGAATGGATATTTTAAAAGATACAAGCCAACGTCCATGATATGATCCTTTTATAAAAATTTAATAATGAAGTAAGCGACTGGGATCGTGAAGATCAACGCATCAATCCTGTCGATTATTCCAGATCCACCTGGCAACCAAGTGCCGGAATCTTTCTGTCCATGAAGCCTTTTAATAAGCGAGAAAGCCAAATCGCCAAAAAGTCCCAAGACACCAATAGAAACAATGATCAGTGAAAGCTTCCACCAACCCAGGCCGTCCAAATTGAAAACGTTAAAGCCAAGCGGCAATCCCATACCTAGTAAGGCCAGTGTGCTCACCAAACCCACCCACCATGTTTTTTGTGGACTGACGTTGGCAGCGACTTTCGCGTGAATCATTTTACTTTTGAATGATGAATCCACGGGGGCTTTGGAAAATGCTTTTCCAACCCAGTAAGAAATCAAATCACGAATTTCGGTTAAGAAGACGACCAATAAGAATGCGTGAACTTCGAAGCGATAAAGCGAATAAGATAAAGGCAATAGAATCGCAAAGAAGTTAAAGCTTGTTGTGATCGAAGCAAAACTTTTTGCAGGACCATCCGTGCGATTTTGCAAAACATAAAACAGCGGAATGAAAACTCCTAAGAAGGTAATGCTGAAAGCAAAGAATACCGGCTCCATATCAAAATACAGAAGTATATAGTTGATCACGCAACCGATTGCTGGAAATACGAATAAAGAATCTTCCGCAATTTTACCTAATGACTTTTCCTCAGGAAAAATAAGGCTGTGGTATTCAGCAAGAGATAGCAGACTTCCACAGCATAGAAGAATTGCAATCACAATCGGATGCAGCACCAAGGCAAGAGCGAACAGACTTAACATCCACCAGAAAGTTAAAGTCCTTGCCATCAACTCGTGGGCGCTTTTGTGGCCCTTTTGCTGAAGTTTATTGATAAGCACAGAAAAGAAAGACAACAAACCAATACAAATCAAAAAGAAGACCAAGAGCGAGGTCTGTCCAGACACGCTGAACTTATAAAGTGCAATCGCATTGGCGATCACAAAGAACGCAATTTGAAACATCCTACCTGCCGTACAAAGTGTGTGATTGGTAACTGAGTCCTTGAGTTTGTTTTTTAATTTTATAAATACGCAAAATTCCAGTCAGGAACGTCAGTACCGCTAACACTACGATAAAGTAGTTGATGTAAAAAGCAGTCAGCGTAGAGAAATAACAAACAATCGCAAAAACGCAGAACAGAAGACTGCGTTCGGCTTTGCCTCCGAAAACGGATTCATGTCGGCGAATGTGCCCTGGAAGAGCGCGGCCCAGAAGACCTGTGAACTCTGCGAACCAGCAACAGACTAAGAAAATTCCAAGATAAAGGCTGTTTACATAAGGGATAAAATAAAGAACTCCATAGCAGATGCTATCGCCCCAGATATCGCCGAGTTCGTTTAAAACTTCACCCATCGGCGTTGCGCGATCTTGTGCGCGAGCGATCATTCCGTCCAAGGCATTAAAGACGAGTCTGAATAAGACTAAGATTGGAAATGCGAGGAGGGGCCAAGCAGCTGTATGATTTTGTGGATCCAAGTTGCGAAATCCAAAGTAAAGGGCCGCCGTTGATAAAAAGACGAAAAGCCAACCCAGCAGTGAAGCATGGTTGGCTGTCATCCCCGAAAACGCAAATGAGGTCGCCAGTTTTTGAAATCTGGCTTTCAGGGCGTAAAGCATATTAGCTTTCTAGTACGAAGTCCCAGCGAATTTTCACTGTGCCGTCGCCCTCAATAATTCCTTTTGGAGGATTAGGGAAAGGAGCAGCGGCACGGAATGCTTCAACGGCAGCGTCATCAAGATCACGCACACCTGAATCGCCTAGAACTAACACACGCACCAAAGTTCCTTTGTCGTTCAAGATGATCATCAATTTGGTTACACGGTCTTGTCCTGTTGAAGCAGGAGAGCGACCTTCTTTAAACATTTTAGAAAGTTTTTCGCGCACTTTACCTTCCCAGTGTTGGGCAAGTTGGCGACGAATGCGGTTGTAGTACGAGTAGTACTTAAACTCGCGAGTGTTCAACATGGTTTCAAGGCCTGTATCAACATCCTTAATATAGTCATCGGTACGGCTGGCATCAGCACCTTCGCGTGCCACATCAGATCCATCTCCGTGACCTAGACCTTCGCCTGCTTTGTCGGCTTTTTGGGCGATATCTTTTTTACGTTGTCTTTCCATGGCTTCGTTCGGGTCAAAGCTTTTGAAAAGATCTTTAGCGACCTTTTCTTCGTTAGCCTTAACTTCTTCCTTAGCCGCAGATTTTTCGTGATCGTTGCCTTTAGGACCTGATTTCGCGGGAGCCGCTTTTTTCAAATTTTGAAATTGCCCACGGTTTGCTGCCACAGTTTGTTTCGTAACCACTTGATTTTTAGCGCTCAAGAAACGGGAGTTCACAGGCTCTTTTTCATTCAAAGAGTTTTCGTTTTGCTCAACAACTTGATTCGCAGGAACTGTTGCAACCTGGGTTTTCTCTTGGCGTTTTTCGGCTGCAGCCATTTTCGCAAGATCTTCAGGAGTGATCAAATCAATGCTCACGCTTTGAGTTGGTTTCGGTTTTAATGCTTCAAGATCTCCAAAAAGAAGGAGCCCGCCCAGAACTAAAACGTGGACCAACAGCGAAAGGGACACAAACTTTTTGAAAGATGGTGACTTCTTCATAGGACCTCACGTCTTTCTATCGGTATTATGACACGTTAATATGAGGTTTGGGTGAGCTAGTCCGGTAAGAATTCGACAGAGGTCTAGGGCCAGACTTTGACTGTTCGGAGTTTCTCGAGTGAAAATGATACATCTATGAAATTTGACTCGTGGTACCTGACAGACAAAGGCCTTCGACGTGATTCCAATCAAGATTCCTGTTTAATCAACAGAGAATTAGGTCTGTTCATTGTGGCAGACGGCATGGGAGGACACTCTGGCGGGGAAGTCGCTTCCAGTATGGCTGTGGAGACGGTGGAAGAATTAATGCTTCAACCGAATGCGATGAAAAAATCTCCGCGAGAGCTTCTACAACTTTCTTATGAAGAGGCTTCAAAACGCATTTTTGATCTTGCAGCTAACGAGCGTCCTGAGCTTGCAGGGATGGGAACCACAATGGTGATGGCCCATTTGCGCGGCAAGCATCTTTATGTTGGAAATGTCGGTGATTCCCGTTGTTACTTGTTTAAGAAGCCTTATCTTTGGCAAATCACGGAAGATCACTCGTTGATCAACGAACAATTGCGCGCTGGTGTCATGAGTGAAGAACAAGTGATGCAATTTGTCGGAAGAAACGTCATCACTCGCAGTGTCGGCTACGAACGCGATGTGTATCCTGATATTATCGAGAGGGAAATCAGCCCTGGCGAAATTTTCCTAATGTGCTCAGACGGACTTTCGGGATTGGTGCCCGATCAAAGAATTTCTGAAATTTTGAATCAAAATACACCTGACAAAGCAGTCAAAGCCTGTGTAGAACAAGCCCTGGCAAATGGCGGAGACGACAACGTCACAGTCATGCTTTTACATTTTTACGAATAGCTATAAGTAGCGGCATTACGAGGACTTGGTTTGGAGAAAAAGAAAGTCACATTATTCATCGTGAGCAATCAGACGGGTAAAACCCGTAAGCTGGTGTTATCAGCAGCCTGGTTGAAAGCGGTTTCTTTTATCATGGCCATTGTCATCGTTATTTTTGCGGCTGGGATGGTGGACTATTTTGGTCTGCTTTTGCAAGCCATGGAAAATAAACGTCTTAAGGTTGAAAATGCTCAACTGATAAAGCAATTCCAGATCGTTGAAAGTAAAGTCAGTGCTCTTGAAAACTCGCTCGAGCGCGTGAAGACATTTACGACAAAATTGAAATTGATCACGAATGTTGATTCTAATGATCGCATCACGAAGCTGACGATGGGTCCAAAACCTGCAGCTGGTCAACAGGTTGAAGAGTATGAGCCAATGGAGCAACGTCCTGACGGCGAAGCTCTTGCTCAGCAAGACCAAGTCTTTGTGAACAAGAAACCTCTGAATGATCAAACAGGAGAGTTGGCGAAGGAAACTACTGACAAAGATTATGCGTCTTTGGTTGTTCGTATCGATAAAGCTGTTAAAGAAACTCAATTAAAGGAACAAAGTGTGATCGATTTGTGGGAAGGTTTGTCGGAAAGACAATCGCTTCTTTCTGCAACTCCAAATATCAAGCCGGCAAAGGGTTGGTTGACGTCGCGCTTTGGTTATCGTGTGTCACCGTTCTCTGGGAAGTCAGTTCTACATGCGGGCTTGGATATCGCAGCAGCGCCGGGTTCACCTGTTTATGCGCCGGCCGATGGTGTCGTTACATTTGCAAGTTACGACGAAGGTTATGGTAAACTTGTTAGCGTCGATCACGGTTACGGAGTTTCCACTCGTTTTGGTCACATGTCTCAGATTTATGTTCAGGTTGGTCAAAGAATTAATAAGTGGGACGTTCTAGGAGCGGTTGGTAATACGGGCCGTTCGACGGGTCCTCACTTGCACTATGAAGTTCGTATCAATGGAACTCCAGTAGATCCAATCAACTACATTCTTGACGAATAGCACTGTCAGCTTCACAAAAAAAGCTTAGAAACTTTCCGGCTAAGGTTTAGACTTAAATCACCGGAGGCGTTTATGAAAGTTCTGAGTTTACTCTCTATTTTGTCTTTTATTGTTTCCACACAAGCCATGGCAGCATTACCTCCGCAATTTTCCGAATGCTTATTTGGTGATAGCGCTTCTGTATCGACTCAAGATGTGAAAGACATCGCGCAAGTTTCTAAAGTTACTTACTGCCAAAATCAGATAGGTTTAACTAATAAGTCTGACACCATGGATATGCTTAAAAATAAGAATATCCAAGTCGGTATTTCATTGGCGAAAACAAATTACAGCCGCGAGGATTTGATAGATCTTGCAAAGACAGGTTCCTACGTTCTTTATGTCGATAGCTCAAAGCTTACAAAAGAGTACTTGATCGATATCGCAAAAGCGGGGGCGCAACTTGTGGTGGTGAGCGCCACGGCGGGATTGTCGGCCAGTGATTTGCGTGACATTGCCCGCGCAAAACCATTTGTGTACAATGTAAATTCAGCTTCACAAAAAGAAGATTTAAAAAGCCTCGTGGACTTGGGTGTGCAAGTCGTGATTCGTTCAAGTCAGGCGGGCTTGTCTAAAGAAGACATTGTCGAAGTGGCAAAAGCCAACTCCGACTTAGTCAGTGTGATGCCCTAAAACTATTGATTCATCACGGACACTGTTGGAAGTGGACATTGAAGCTCTTTAAGTTTTTTGCCAATCAGAATCGCGTCGTTTTGATAGCCTTTGCTTACAAGTATCTTCTTCGCCTGATCTACAATCGACAGTGATGTTGAACTTCCATTCAGCAGCAGATTTCCGCGACATGCTGATACGACGGCAGTATCCATTTTCACATCTAGAACCGGATCGATCATATCACAGAAGAATTGAATCGCACCCAAGTGATCCATCGCTGCACTCCAATCTAGCCATGCCCCTTCAAGTTGTTGGCAGGCGATTTCGTTTTCACGAGACCCTGGTGGCAATAGTTTAAGATTCAAAGTGTCGAGTGTTTTCATTGAGTTAACGTCTTTAGTTTGTGCGACGGGGTCCATGTACATCGCGCCACCTGGGGTGAACTTCACAGTCTTGCCTTGTCCGCTATCTGTTAGACTCCACGCGCCTGATTTCAATGCTGAAACACCGGCAAGGAAAGCAGAGATCGCCTGTGAATGCATATCACGAGTGTGCTCAATCCAAGCAAGAACTGGCGGTTTGCCGAAGTTCCAGATTTTTCTAGAGCCGAACAAACCTGCTTTTAAAAGAACCATTCTTTGCGCCAACTCGGAACGATCAATGATTGAGTTATCCTGAGCAAGGTCTTCCATCGCCTTTTCTACACGTTGAATAGTGACCTCTTGAATCTTGATTTGGTTATATTGAGCTTTCCAATTGCGGTACTGTGCATTTTGATTCAGCTCGTTTTCAAGGGCGATCTTATTTTGCCCCACAATCGTAGCTGTAGCATTCACGGCATTGCGAATACCAGAGAGCCAAGAGCGACCTGTTTGCGCGCAGGACCGAAGAGCGGTGTCGTCGGTACTGATTTTCGGTGCAAGCTCAGAAATTCTTTTCACTGAAGTCAGATGCAATGCACGCAAGGTCATTGCTTGAAGCATTTGTGATTTATTTCCTTGCGAAACGGCGGCGCTTAAGTTGTTGAACGTTGAGGCAGGAAATGATTTTCCATCCTGAGACCACTGAACAAGCTCTTGAGATAAGGTGCAAACCATCAGGTCATCATTGCTTGAACTGACTTGCATATCGATAGTCGCCAAATCTGTACGATCACTGGCAAGTTGAGATTCGATCCCAGCGATTGATTTGCTTACTGTGGCTCTGTATTTTAACAAAGCTGAAAGCTCACCCGTGGGACGAGAAAATTCACCCTTATAACGAGCTACATCTTTCTGAAGCTCTTCATTGATCTTGTCGATTTTGCCACTTTGGGCAAGTTGCATAAAGCGAACTTTTTTAGCGACCTTCGTGAATTCACATGTATTTTGTAGCACGGCATTTCGGTGATCTGGGTTCGACATATCCAAAGTATTGTTGTCGATCATTTTCGCTAAAGCTGAAATGCCAGAAGTTGCAACAACTCCGCCCACAACGAACGGAAGGGCCGGAGCCAGGGCCGCGTTCATCGAAACTGCAAACAACGCATATGGTGCGATGCCATTGATAACGTCATTCAATGCAAGCAAGGTTTTACCAGTAGACATCGTTTGACGACCGCATTTTGAGTTCAAGAATTTATTATTATTAAGAATATCACCTACGTTGCCAACCGCAGTTAATGCAGCTGTCATACTTTGATCTATCTGGGCTGTATTCATTTGAGTTGGGTCAGCGGCATTCATGATACTTTGTAGAGAAGCGATGTTGTCTTTGATAACCTTGCCGTTATCCTGCAATGATTTCATCGAAGGATCGTTTGAGCATTCTGTTGTGACAGCCACTTCTTTTGTTAAGGCATCAACAGCTTTGATAAGTTCGGCGTGTGGCCTATTTTGGAAAAGAGGACATTGGTAAGGTTCTGGTACGGTGGCTGAACCCATCGTAGGTTTGCCATTTTTTCCAATTGTAGATGAGCTGCCATTTGAAGAGCCGTTGTTATTTTTTTTGTTCTGCTGACCCGAGTTCTTGGAAGAGTTGTCTGTCGAGCCAGAAGCATCGCCATTTAAAACAGCATCATCAATAGCGAACATATCGATGTCATAGCTTGCGACTTCTTGCTTAATGGGGTTGCTCTTAGCAAAGGCTACAGCAGGAATTTGCGGTAAACCAACACTGATAGTTAGCGCAATCATTAACGTGCTTTTGCTCAAGTTCGTTTTCATCGGATCTCCGTGTTTAACTTTTCGCCGAGTAACTCTTTACGCGTGCCAAATTGAGGCGCGATCCCTGACTCAACGACCTCAACTTATTGAAATCATTAGAGTGGTCCCGTACTTCCATTTAAACGCCTGTTATCGTGAAGCTAGATTTGCAAGAGCAATGCACAGGCGCTTCATCTTGAGACAATGGAGTAGGGGGTGTTGTCGAAATATCGTCAAGTGATACCGCAATGGTCACCTAATAACAGTATCCCTAAGATTTCTTCGTATTTTCGATTTCATCTGCAAATTAAGAGGTTCTGAATAGTCTTCGTTGGAACGGGAATTGTATTGAAGAAGATATGGGATTTTTAGTTTCATTTCTTTTAGTATTCTTAGGTTTTTCAAAATGCCACGCGAAGGTTGATATTGATTCAACTCAACCATTGGTTATTCCTGTGGATACTTATACTCCGAAAATTACATCAGCAGATGTGGCCCAGATTATTCCAACTGATGCGTCTGTAGCGAAAGGATGCTCGACATCCACGATGATGACTCGTATTGCAGATCGCAGCTTCAATATGTGGTTCAATTCGCCCGTAATTCAGGAAAGTATGGTCGGGCATATGGCGAAAGAAACCCAAGAAAAGTTGAAAACGGATGTCGTTGTCCCTGCGGAATCTAAAGGCGGTATCACTCATAAATTCGCTTTTAGAGTAGAAGCTTTCCAAGCCTTAGCAAAAATGGAATACACGGGGTGGATGAATGCCGCGATCAATTATGACGCAAAGGCCGCATCCACTGATATTTCAGTGAAAGAAAAAGTCCTCGTTAACAAAGAATTATTTGTAACTCATAAAGCCAACAAAGATCAGGATCTATCGATGATTGGTCTTGCCTGGCAGTGGTAAAAAGCCCTACGCTTAGGGCATGGAAAATATAGTATTTATTGCAGGAAAAAGAACAGCCTTTGGAGCATTTGGCGGATCTCTTAAGGACGTATCAGGAACTGATCTTGGGGTTGTTGCCGCTAAAGCGACTCTCGAGCAAGCGGGACTTTCCGCTGAGAAAATCGATCACGTTGTTTTCGGTAACGTGGTTCAATCAAGCGCAGATGCTGCGTACCTTCCAAGACATATCGGATTGAAAACAGGAGTTCCGGTGGGCGTTGGCGCCTTGGGAGTGAATCGTCTTTGCGGTTCTGGTTTCCAATCGTGGGTGAATGCTGTGCAGATGATCCAAACGGGTGAAGCCACAGCAGTCCTTGCCGGTGGTGTTGAGCAGATGTCATTGATTCCTTATGTAGCTCGCAAAGTTCGCTTTGATGGTATGCGCATGGGGAACTTCGAACTTGAAGATATGATGACAGGCGCTTTGACAGACACTTATGCGAAAACTCCGATGGCGATCACGGCTGAAAATTTGGCGGTGAAATACAATATCACTCGCGAACAAGCCGATCAGATGTCGATTCGTTCACAACAGCGTTATCATGCAGCTGCACAAAAAGGTTATTTCGCGCAAGAGATCACTCCAGTGACTGTTGAAACGCGCAAAGGATCTGTGGTTGTTGATAAAGACGAACATCCAAAGCCGGATGTGACTCTAGCGAAACTTGCGACGATGAAGCCAGTCTTCAAAAAAGACGGTATCGTAACAGCGGCAGGGTCATCAGGTATCGTTGATGGTGCGGCTTGTTCTTTGTTGATGAGCGAAAGCAAAGCCAAAGAATTGGGAATGAAACCTTTAGCTCGCATCGTAAGCTATGCCTCTGTAGGTTGTGATCCATCCATTATGGGTATCGGTCCGGCCGGTGCGGCTCGCAAAGCTTTGGAAAAGGCAGGCTTGAAGCTTGAACAAATGGATCTTGTAGAGGTGAACGAAGCGTTCGCAGCTCAATACCTGGCTGTTGAAAAAGAGTTAGGTCTTGATCCAGCGAAAACAAATGTAAATGGTGGTGCAATTGCAGTAGGTCATCCATTGGGCGCTTCTGGAACTCGTATCATGAATCACTTGGTTTACGAACTTCACCGTAGAAATGCGAAATACGCGTTGGGTTCTGCATGCATCGGTGGCGGCCAAGGGATCGCTATCATCATCGAAAAAGTCTGATACACTCCGCTCTGCCGGGGTGGCAAGTCTATATTGTGGCGACCAAGTAGGGTCGCCGTTTTTTTCGTAGTAAGGAAGCTTCATGGATAATGGAATTAATTTACATCAAAGAGTGGCCTTGATCTCAGGCCCCATGACAACAACAGTTTCTAGTATCGTGATGACACTCACTCGTCTTGGTGCTGACTGCGTGATTCTAGATACGGACAAATCAGTAGGTTCAGCTTTCGCAAATCAAATCAACGACGCCCGCGAAATCAACGATAAGTACGGTCGCGCGATGGTGATTCAAAGTGATTTGAAAACTCCTGAAGAAATCAAGGATGCTGTTGGTAGAGCAGCACAAACTTTCGGTGGTTTGGATATCTATATCGATGCTTTGATGATTCAAAAGCCAACCCCAATGAAATTCGAAGGTGGCATCGATAATATCGATGGAATGATCGACAAGCATTTGAAATTGCCGTTGATGTTGACTCAAGCGGTGATGGCTTACTTGAAAAGCCGCAAAAAAGGTCGCGTTTTGTTTTTGTTAAATGATTCACCTGTCGCGAAAATCAAAGAAGATCTTGTGGGTTCTGCGATTCGCTCGGGACTGGTTCAGTTCGCAAGTTCTTTGGCAAAACAGACCAGTGAATTCAATGTGACTGTAAACGCTTTAACTGTGGCTTTGACGGAAGAATACATTCTAGCTCACGACCCTGAATCAAAATCCATCAAAGAAGCCATGGAGAAAATGAAAATCATCGATCCTTCGCTGAAAATTACGGAAGGCGATAAGATTTCTCAGACCATTGCATTCCTGGTAAGTCCAATGGGCGCTACAATGAACGGGCAAAAATTCGTTCTTTCTTAGAGGTCTTTCATGAATAAGTATTTCCGTTTGATATGGACATACCTGATATCTCGCCATCGCAGCAAAATGGAGGCGTTTGACGAATGTTCAACGCCGTTTCGTTGCTGGCCCAATGATTTAGATGTTCTAGGACATATGAACAACGGCGTTTATTTTTCCTTGCAGGATTTAGCTCGCACGGACTACATGATTCGTATCGGAGCTTTAAAGCCCATTACTGACAACGGCTGGTATCCCGTTGTGACTGCGGAACGCATACGGTTTAAAAAATCTTTAAAACCCTTTCAGAAATTTGAAATCAGAACGAAGCTGTCTTATTGGGATGATAAGTGCATTTACCTGATTCACACTTTTGTGGCGAATGGTGAGGCGTATGCCTGGGGTACTATTCGTACGCGCTTTTTAAAAAAGGCGGGTGGTTTGGTCAATCCTGAAGAGCTATTGCAAGCCATCGGAAAGAGCACTCAAGCCCCGCCAATTCCTGAATTTTTGAAGTCTTGGATCGAAAGCGAAGAGGCGCACGAATCTTTGGTGCAGGGAAAAAGATAAGGCGCAGATTAAATATTCTGCGCTTTCAAAATCATTTCAGCTTTTGCAAAATCCTCTGGCGCTACATAGATACGATCGATAATGCGCGTACCTTCATAACGTTTAAAGATTTCAGTGGATTGATTGATCGGTGTTGGTTTGCTCCAAGGGTCGTATTGATCCACCACGTAAATCTGTGCAGCACGCTCTTCCGGAGAAGCTGTGTGATACTTTGAAAGACGTGCTTTTGAGCTGGCCCAAATAACTTCCAAACCTTCTTTTTCCAAAGCTTTTTTGATGAATTCGGGACGCTCTGATTCCGTCGTGTTGTGCTGCTCGAGCAAAACTTTGAACGGACGGCGTTCAGCGATACGACGAGCCCACGGATTGGAAACACTACGCAAGTGCTCGTGCAGGCGATAGTCGTTGTACAATGTGTACTCTTTGATATCGCCAGGTAATTTGAATGTGCAATCTGGGGAGGTCAAATAGCGATTCAACATTTCTTCATAAATGATGCTTTTGTGATGGCCGTACACCATCAAATGCATGTGATGGCGAGAAATCAAAAAATCATCAAAGGAATATAAAGCGCGGCGGTTCATAGCCAGATACAATTTATTTTCCACACGGTGGAAAGTCATGTTTTGGATCAACCAGTTCGAATCAATCTTGCCGTAGTTCGTTCCGCAGAAGTAAGAATCACGTTCAAGGTAATCCATGCGATCGGCGTCGATTTCACTGCTGACAAGTTGAGAAAGAATCGGGCGGAAGTCCACTCCATTGTCGACGAAAAAATCATCCGGGCAGTGAAGGGCCTTATCAATCAAGCAAGCAATGTGAACAGGAGAAATATCTGCAAATTGTTTTTTGATTGTCTCAGAGATCGGCGAATCCGTAACGTACTTGATCGTATAGTCCTCGTGATTTGCTTTACGATTTTTGTACATCACCATGTGCGCTTCATCGCCATACTTTAGCTCTTCATCGTAGATTTTGATTTTCAAATCTGCGAGGGGAGGCATCACTTGTTCAGTTGTATGACTTAAAGGTCCGTGACCCACATCATGAAGAAGTGCTGCAAGTCGAACGATTTGTCTAAAGCGCATTTTCACCGAAGGTTTTGAGAACGGATAAACGCGGAAGATCGAATCAAAGACAAGAGTCGCCAAGTGAGCAACACCAATAGAATGCAAATAGCGATTGTGTGTCGCGCCCGGAAAACTAAATTCAGAAAATCCAAGCTGCTTAATGGCTCTGAGGCGCTGATATTCGGCGGTGTCCAAGACAGCAACCTCTGGATCAGCATAATAAATGGAGCCATGAACAGGATCCCGAATTTCCATTAATCCTCCTAGGTACGCCGTACCTTTTTGCGATGCCGCGCACAAGACGGCTGGCTGCGGTTCAAGGTATCGGATGTTCAGATTATTCTGTCAATACAGGGTGTTTGTCGAGTGGCGGATGACGGCTTCTCTACTAGACCTAGGTATTGGCTTTGAATGCATGGTCTATATATTGATGTCTCTTGCTGCATGCCAAGAAAAAAATTCCTTCCTACCGCCGAGTTTCCTTATCACGTGACTGCTCGATGTACGAATCAAGAGTGGTTTGGTGCACCAATGGAATATGTATGGACCGTTTTCTCTGATTACCTCCATTTTATTTGGAGAGTCTACGATGTCCGAATTCATGCATTTGTTCTTATGGGAAATCACTTTCACATGCTGATCTCTACTCCAGAGGGAAATCTGGATTTAGCTATGAATTATCTTATGCGAGAGGTCAGTAAGCGGATCGGTGAACGTTCCGATCGCATCAATCAAATATTTGGTGGCCCCTATCATTGGACGCTCATCCGTGATTCCCGTTATCTTCACCATGCTTATAAATATATTTACAGAAATCCAGTGAGGGCAGGAATCTGTGCTCGGGTAGAGGACTATCCCTATAGCACTCTTCAAGGAGTATTGGGGCTCGATTACTTGTACATTCCAACCTATGACGACTTCGCTTTGATGTCCTCTCCGGATTCGCATCTGCAATGGTTGAATAAGGAATATAATGAGGAAACCAGAGAGGCGATTCAGAAGGCTTTACGCCGAAAAGAATTCGCACTTCCGAGACAGAAGAAATCTCAGCGCCCACTTTTAATAGAAAATCTTTTTCCATAACCAATAATAAAAACCCCGTAATTCCCGCCACTTAATTGCGCAAAGCATCGCAAAAAGGTACGGCGTACCTCCGGGGCTTTGGGCTAGTTTTGCTTTTTTTTGAGACGTATCACTTTAGGAATTCTTAGGCACACCGATGAGTAAGGTACGAAATGAATCGCCCATCGGCACCAAGACGGTGCCCTGAGTTTCAAGGATCGAGACTCAGCAAATCTTCAAGGAGGAGGAATTATGGGTTTACGTATTAACACGAATACAGCTTCGTTAAATGCACAGAGAGTTCTGTGGGGAACGAAGATTGGTCTTGATAAGAGCATGGAAAAGCTCGCTTCAGGATTCCGTATCAACCGCGCCGGTGACGATGCCGCAGGTCTAGCGATCTCTGAGAATTTGAAAGCTCAAGTTCGCGGTCTAAAACAAGCGTCACGAAATGCTCAAGACGGTATCTCTCTAGTCCAAGTGGCAGAGGGTTCGATGAATGAGATCTCTTCGATCTTGATTCGTCTCAGAGAGTTGTCAGTGCAAGCAGCTTCTGACACTGTCGGACCGACTGAGCGTCAATTCCTAAACGTTGAGTATGATCAACTGGTGTCAGAGATCGATCGTATCTCCGAAGGTACAGAGTTCAACGGAACTCAACTTTTGGCAGGAACGGGTTCAATCTTGGACTTCCAAGTTGGTACTAGAAATAATCCAGAAATCGACCGTATCTCGTTCGACGCATCAAAAGCAGACGCAAACTCTGCAGCACTTGGTGTAAACTTGACGTCAGTAGCGGATAAAGCTTCAGCACAAAATGCTCTAGCAGCTATCGACCAAGCGATCGTGAGTGTCTCTGCAATGCGCGCAGACTTCGGTGCGATCCAAAATCGTCTTCAATCTACAGTTTCAAACATCCAAGTGTCTGTAGAGAATATGTCAGCAGCTAACTCTCGTATCAGAGACGTAGACGTCGCTGAAGAGACATCTGAGATGACAAGAAATAATATCTTGTTGCAAGCAGGTACTAGCGTACTAGCACAAGCGAACCAACAAGCTAACGTAGCATTAAATCTCTTGAATAAATCTTTCCAAGGCTAGTCTTAACTGACTAGTCTTCTGCGGAAGATTTGTGGTTCACGGTCTTGAAGATCAAGATCACCCTCGAGAGTAATAGCTAAGCTCGCTATAAAGAGCTGACAATTTGATCTGTTTCCTGCGACGAGGCCGCTATGACGGCGGCCTCATTTTTCTAGAAGTTTTCTAGAGCAGTGAAGCGGAGAAGAAGTTTATAAAACTTCTGAATAAGTTTTGTGTTTGATATTTTTCATTTCCGAAAGAACAAATCTTTCGATGACAGCATTCTGCTGTGTTCACACGTTGTATCTTTGCGCACAACGCGCGTTCTAAAAAGCTTCTTCAAGAAAATCTGAAAAATAAAAAAAGAAAAATGAAAATCTGGACTCGAGACAGTTGTTATTCATGTCGATGAGTATAGCGGAGCTTCATCGTAAGCATCCAATTTTAACAACTAACAGGTGCACGGATCGCGCCTTAAGCCAATGGATGGCAAAAGTTCACGGAGGACTATATTATGCACGGAGGATAAAATGGGATTAAGAATTGGAACGAACGTGTCAGCATTGAATGCACAAAAAAACCTCTACATGACACGAATCAACGCAGATAGATCAATGGCAAGATTGGCCTCGGGTATGAGAATCAATCAAGCTGCAGATGATGCTGCGGGACTTGCGATCAGCGAACGTTTAAAAGGACAAATTCGCGGTCTAAGACAAGCTAACCGAAATGCCAATGACGGTATCTCGTTAGTGCAAGTGGCAGAGGGTTCACTGAACGAAGTTTCCAACATGCTCATTCGCTTGAGAGAGTTGGGCGTTCAAGCTTCATCTGATACGATTGGTGAAACAGAAAGAAAGTTCCTAGATGTTGAGTATCAACAGTTGAAGTCCGAGGTTCAGCGTATTACTGAATCAACGAAGTTCAACGGTTACGATCTTCTGAACGGAACTGGTGGAATGATTGATATTCAAGTGGGCGTGAACAACGATGCTTTCCAAGATCGCATCAGTTTCAATGCCGGCGCAGCAAACTCTTCGTTGGAAGCTCTGGGCTTGACAGCTGAAAGTGTCGCAACAAAAGAGGGCGCGCAACTTAGCTTGAGTACTGTGGATACAGCAATGACTTCAATCAATGCGATCCGCGCGAACTTTGGTGCTCTTCAAAATCGTTTGGTATCAACATCTAACAACTTGTTGATCGCAGACGAAAACTTGTCAGCAGCGAATTCGCGAATCAGGGACACTGACGTGGCGGCAGAGACTTCCGAGATGACAAGAAATAACATCTTGTTGCAAGCGGGTGTTTCAGTCCTAGGTCAAGCGAATCAATCGCAACAATTAGCCTTGAAACTATTGGGCTAATTAAAAGATTTCTAAAAGAAAAGGGCAGCTTCTTCAAGCTGCCCTTTTTGTTTTTACTGATTAAGTTTTGTGATGAGTGCGATGTACTTTTTTGCAAGGGCATCCAGTTGATCAAAAGCATCAGACTTGCCCAGTTGGTTTGCTAAAGCTTTGCCGGCTGCCTGTTTACCGTGGGCCTCGCCCATTTTATTTGCGATGTACAAAGACATTTGTTTGGCATTGTTCATGTCTGAATCTGATGTGATTTTTGCCGGATCCAAATCAACATAAGAGAAGAATCTTTCACGCAGCAAGAAGGTATATTGTCCCGCAACGATGAACTCGAAAGGACCAGCCACTTCTTCTTTAGGACGGTATGTATCGGCTACTTCTTTGAAACGAGTCAACGAATCTGGTTGTCCTGCAAATAAAGAAGTTGCTGGTGCCGTTTCCATTTTAAACTCATAGATATGGCGATTGCCCTGAGCATCCGCAAGCAAGAACCAGAAGCGAGGAAGATCTTGGCTGCCGCCTGTGTCTTTCTCTTTAAATCCAGTATCCAGGTAAGTCATGCCTTGCATGTGGCTTTTGAAAACGGGCGCAGACTGAGTCAGCAAATCTTGAATTGCTTGTGGCGTTTTAGAAAGTGGAGTCAATTCCGCTTTGTCGTTAAATTTATCTCCGTCAGTGAGCTTGCCGATTTTCTTATTGTTGTGAGTTTGGAAGTCGCTGTCAGAATTGCTTTCGATCTCTTTGAGATACTGGGGTTTATCCATTTTCTTGCCGTTAACGCCGTCAACGTAAGCTTTGAATAGGTCTTTCGCGTCGACTTTGAATGGTGAAATTTGATTACCAACAAAATAGCGAAGGAAGTCTCCTGCTAGAGACGCATTGGCTCCGCTGTCATCGACGTCAATCAATGTGTATTTGCGACCGCCTTGTTTTAAAGGCACATCGCCGAAGTTTTGAATGTGCGGATCACCTGTAGCGACTCCGCGAGGGCCAAGAATTGCGGCGTCTTGGTTCTGATAAAGCCAATTCCAAAAATGGGGAGCGTTCGAACGAAAACCCATGAATAAGTCTGAGCTACTTTTTCTCCAAGTGCCGTCAATCGTTTGTGTCGCTTGAATATCTGAAGAGAAAATCGAAGTGCACATGGCACCTTGCCCATAAGACGCGACGGGCGCAAATAGGGTCATGGCTGTCAAAAACTTAAGCAACGATTTCTTGTGAATTCCAATTAAAGCGGCGTTCATGGTTACCTCTCGATAGTGTTTTTTTGAGATTCAAGTTTCGAGCCATTTTTACCAAATGTTAAATCGTGTTTTCAGTAGATTTTCAGTCCCCTGGATTGCGCGCTGGGCCTATCGTTAGTTATTGAATTCCTCAGTGAAAACTGAAACTTTTGAAGTATGCGAAGTCTTCTAGTTCTCGTTTTCCTTGTCTTCAATTCGTCCGTCGTTTTTGCGGCCTGGGACCTCAATGATGTCTCTTATTTGATGCCTCTTCCGACCTCGATTTATAGTGATCATATGTTGCACCTGGAAAGCACAGGGGCAAGAGGCGTTTTGTTACCGGCAAAATTTCTTTCAAGCATTCCACCGTTAACCGTTATCAATACTCAAGATGAAACTGCAAAAGCTTTAAGAGTTATCGCTGTCCGTATCGATCCTTGTTTTCCGCTGCCAACTCCACAATCTTGTCAGCGTCAAATTCGTTTGATCTGGCAACCCCTTGAGGTTGGACCGCGTAACAGGGTGCAGGTCACAGATGCATCTCTTCATAGTTTTTATCTTTTAAATGAAACGGATTTCAAAAATCTGATGAATGATCTTTCCGCTTGGAAGTCGAAATTTAAAATTCAAACGCAAGGATTGCCTTTGCAAATTCATCCAGCGTGGTCCCGTGATGGTGATAACTCTGTGGCTTTGGCGGAGTTTAACGGGATTGTTTTGAAGTATGCGGGTTTGCAAAACCTTATGCGTGTCACGGCGATGGTTTTGCGTGGGACGGGCGATATGTGGGCCTTTCAAGGCTTCACAGTGAATCAAGGCAAGCTTGAGCTGATGCGTATTCCCCGTATTGATCGTTTTGCACAAGTGTTTGTAAATCAAGCAATGCCTTCAGATCATTTTGAAAATGGTCAGATCAATCCGGCGCCAGCAGGGGATGATACTTTGAATAATGTCATCACGGATTCCGGCAAATTCAATTCAGGATTCGAGGATCTTCTGCGCAAAGAATTGCGTGCGATGTATCGTATTGAAGATCCAAAGAGCTTCAATCCTGAAAACACAGATTGCGTCAGTTGTCATGTTTCCCAACCCGCTCGTCAGTGGATCATGGCAAATCGGACTGATCTCGGAATTGATAATATTCGGCAGAATTTCAGTTATAAAAATGCACGCTACAACTTGAGCAATCAAAGTGCGAATCTTGGCAACACTCAGATCATTCGAGCCTTTGGGTATTTCAATTCAGATGTGGCCATCAGCCAGAGAGTGATTAACGAGTCCGCGGAAGTCGCAGACTCGCTCAATTTAATGCAACAATAGGTTATTCAGAAATAGCAGTATTGATATTATCCCAAAGAACTGGACTTAAAAGCTCAGAGCCAATCATTAAAACAGGCTCTGCATCTTTTTGGCGACCACGTTTTGCTTCCGTCGGCATATGTCCAATACCGCCGACTTTTTCAAACCAAGATCTGCGCATAGCCAAAGAGTTTGAAACTAACAAGTGCGGATAGCTCTCAAGCTCTCGTTTGTTGGCTCTTCCATATTCGAAAGAACTTAAAACAGCGAAGTTCTTATTGGAATTAATTTCTTCCAACTTTTGGAAACCTAATTCGATCAAGTATTTAAATTTCTGACGACCCGGAGTTTTCGATGTGAAAATCAAATCCAAATTTCCAGAAAGGAAGTTCGCTTCAAGCTCATTCAAGTCATAAATATCCAAAGTGATTTTCTTAACACCGACCTCTTCGAAGCAGAGCTTGACGGCCTTTAATGCGAAGTCCGACAAGCCTTCAAGGGTGCCGATATGAAGTTCGGCCACCATTTGATTGTTACTGATACCTTGCATTTCGAGCTCAAGACGTCGAATGGATTTTTCAAAAATCTCTGCCAACTGAAAAGCCACGTTCGTCCAGCCTGATTTTCTTTTTGCCGATCGATCCAATAAAACGATTTTTAGCTCATCTTCGATCTTTGCGATGATGCGAGATAACTGCGGCTGACTGAGTCCCACATGAAGAGCTGCTGCCGACAGGTTTTTAAAGTGAACAGCTTTGGCAAGGACGCTGAGTTCATAGTAAAGTTGCTGCATAAATTCTAAACCTCAGGGCTTTCTAATATAGTTTACGAATGCTATTAGACCCAAAACCATGGCTAAGACATAACCGACAAAGCTTGCAGTAGGAATGCCCCAGATATGGTTTTCAGTTTGGTGCACGAAGATAAATGACGAACTTAAAATCAACGCCGAAATAATCACGCCTAAGAAAAGTAAATTAAAAGAAACCTCAATCGAGCGTTTCAGTTCTTTGATTTCATAAATGCGAACTTTAAACGCGTGATCAGGACTATTGATCTTTCTAAAGAAGAAATTCAATTGGCGAGGAAGAGCATTAATGAACGCTCTTGATTCCCGGGCAATCTGTGAAAGGTCGTTTGCGACTTTCTGAGGACCAAATTGAGTTTTAGCCAGCTCGCCCGCAAACTCTAAAGAGTATTTTAAGAAGTCAAAATCTTTATCGATCTTTCTGCCAATGCCTTCTACTGAAACGATGGATTTAAAGAACAACATCAGTTCGGTTGGAACTTGGACGTGATGGCGTGCCGCAATTCCTGAGGACTTCATCAAGATCTTGCCAAGATTGACGTTCTTAAGAGTCAATCCATAATAAGGCGCAATCAATTCACGCAAATCTTTGGCGAAGATATCGATATTCACTCGATCCGAGAATGGCGCAAGGTCCACGTATTCAAAAGCCAGACGATCGTAGTCCTCTTTGGAAAGGGCTAAGAGCATATTGGCAATAGCTCCTTGAGTGCGCGAATTCAAACGTCCCACGACGCCAAAGTCAATCAAGCCGATGTGATTGTTCGGAAGGACGAAGAAGTTTCCTGCGTGCAAATCCCCGTGGAAAAGCCCGTCATGGAAGACCATTTTTAGATATGCGCCGAGACCGCGGCGAATGACCTCATTGGTATTGATGTCCGCTTGCGAGAGGGAAGTGGCTTGACTGAGGGGGACCCCAGGCAAAGCCTCCATCGTTAAAACCCGTTCTGTTGTGAAGTCGAAATAGACATCCGGAATTTTGATTGTCTCGTCGTTGGCGAAATTTTCTTGGAAGCGACGGATGTTGTTTGCTTCAACGACGAAATTTGTTTCAAGTTCTAATGTTTTGAAATACTCGTCAACAATGCCTTTGGGATTGAAGGGACGAGTTTCTGGAACGTAGGTAGATAAAAGATCGGCAAGCAAATACAAGACGTTCAAATCATCATTAACAGTTTGGATGACGCCAGGTCTTTGCACTTTGAGAACGACATCCTCGCCGGTTGACAAACGAGCCCGGTGCACTTGCGCGATACTTGCAGATCCTAGGGGTTCCGGGTCGATGGTTTCAAAGATTTTGTAAAGATGCTCACCGAACTCTTCTTTAAGAACACCTTCGATAACCGAAAACGGAAGGGGTTGAACGCGGTCATGAAGCTTTTCGAATTCAGAGACATATTCTTCAGGAACCAGATCGGGACGCGTGGCAAGAAGTTGTCCTAGTTTTACGAACGTAGGCCCCAGCTCTTCAAAGCTCATACGCATGCGCTCTGCCATCGATAATGATTCAATATCTGAAGAGGTGCTCAGGCGTTCGATGATAAATCGGCCGAGTTTTACTTTCTCTGCAACTTTATGAAAACCATGACGTGCAAAAACACTTACAATGGTGCGCAAGCGCGCAGCATTCTTAAGCGTTTTTCCAATTTGTCTTCCGGTGTTCAAAGCTGTCACTACGATCTCCGAATGATGTCATTATCCAGGAAGTTAAATGCAGGGGCAAACAACAAACGTTTACAAGCTATCCATGGTCTAAGGGAAAAAACTGCCTAGCCTAAGGTTGAACAACATAAAAATAAAAAAATGGCGGACTCATCATCCGCCATTTTTTATTTTTTCTTTTTAGCTGTCTTCTTTTTCTTGTCTAGTCTGCTGTCCTTCAGGCTTTCACTATTTTTGACAGAGTAAGAGTCTTCATCGCGAAGTTTGGAATTTTCTGAAAAACGCAGCTTTTTGCTAAGCTTTGGTTTTTCTTCTCCGGCCGAGTCCTCACGATTGGCTTTTCTGAACTCGGAAGGGCCCAGAATCATGCGTAAAAGATTCTCGTCTGGTCCCTTGCGTTCTTCGCTGTCGAGTTCACGAGGTTTAAAGTTGAATTGTTTCGTCGCTTTATCCTGCTTCAGGGATTGGCCCGATTTATCTTCACGGCTGTCGCCAAAGAATTTGGATTTTTGTGGCTTACCGCCGCCAAAGCCTTTTCCGGCTTTTCCTTCTTTTTCGAAGCGGCCTTCTTTGAAGCGAGACTTTTCACCTTTTTCCTCTTTGCCCTTGCCTTTCGCAAAGCGGTCCTCTTTGCGACTAGGACGTTGTTCTTTACGATCGTTATGAATGCGAGGATAGTCTTTGTCGCCGCGTTCACGTTCTTTTTCAGAGTTCTTGCGAAGGCGCTTCAAATACTTTTCAGAACTTGCTTGAGCTGGTGTGCGATCATCTTCTTCGTCTTCATCGTGATCTTCAATCTCTACACCGGCCTTAACAAAGTTGACTTGGCCTAATTCAGGATCAGCAGCTGCCACTTGAATGCGAATATTGTCGCCGATGCTGTATGTGAAGCCAGAGCGGCGAGCGACGAGCTTTAAGTTCTCTTCATCGAATTCATATTTATCGCCACCGAGATCATCCAAACGGATTAAACCATCGCAGTCGTACTCACGAAGAAGAACAAAGATACCGAATTTCGCGACAGAGCTGATCATGCCGTCCAGTTCTTGGCCTATGAATTTCTCCATGAAGCGGGCTTTCTTAATCGATTGGACCTGGCGTTCTGCTTTTGTAGATCTTTGTTCGGCAGCAGAAAGAATAGTTCCTGCTGTTGCCAGATCATCTTCACTCATCAAACGATACTGTGAACTTTTCACTACTTGGTTTTTAAGCAAGCGGTGAATGATCAAATCAGGGTAGCGACGAATCGGCGATGTGAAGTGCGCATAGTATTCAAACCCCAAACCAAAGTGGCCCACATTATTAGGGCTGTACTTTGCTTGACTCATTGATCTTAAGGTTAGGATATTCAGGATTTGTGCTTCAGGACGGTTTTCAAACTCTTCCAAAGCTTTTGTCAGGCGCTTTTGCAATTTGCCTTGGCCTAGCTTTGTTTTGCCACCAAATGTTGCCATATATTTTTCAAGCAAGCGAATGGCTTGCTCGTTAGGTGGCTCGTGAATACGATATAAAGCAGGGACGTTGCGCGAATTTAAGAACTTTGCAACAGCCACATTTGCAGCCAACATCATCTCTTCAATCAAACGATGTGAGAACAGGCGTTCAGAGCGTTGAATGTCGATAGGAACACCGGCTCCATCAATCACAAGTTCCGTTTCAGGAATTTCTAAATCTAGCGAGCCATCTTTAAAGCGTTTTCCCATCAAGATCTTTGCTAGATCGGCAAGTCTCAAGATGTTTTCTTTAACGTGAGCGTGTTTCTCGACGACGTTGCCGTCAATAATTTCTTGGGCTTCGCCATAAGTGACTCGCGATTTGCTTTCCATGACAGCTTCATAGAAGTCAGAACGAGTCATCTCGCCAGTAAAGTCGAATTGCATTTCAGCGACCATGCATAAGCGTGGCACATGAGGATTCAAAGAGCATAATCCGTTACTAAGAACTTCCGGCAACATCGGTACAACAAAATTCGGGAAGTAAACGGAAGTACCACGCTCGTAAGCGTCGCGGTCAATTGCTGTGCCCACTTGCACGTAATGACTGACGTCAGCGATAGCGACATAAAGAAGAAAGCCTTCGTTATTCACTTCTACATAAACAGCATCATCGAAGTCTTTGGCTGTAGCACCATCGATAGTGATGAGATCAATGCCGCGCAGGTCTTTACGGCCTTTAAAGTCTTTTTCATCGGGAACTTCTTTATAGCGTTTTGCTTCTTCCAGCGTCTCTTTAGAGAATGCTTCCGGAATATTGTTAGAAAGAATTACGCGCTTGATATCAGTCAATGGGTCGAGGGCATTGCCGATGACAGAGACGACTTTTCCTGTGAACTGTTTTCCATCCTCTGGGTAAGTGATGGCTTCAGCGGCGACAAGCTCTTTGTCTTTCGCTTCCATTGAGTCTTCGATTTTTATGCGAAGATCCTGACCCCAGCCTTTTCCTTCATCGCGAAGGATTCCGTATTTATCGTTAAGTTTATAGAACCGTCCGACAAAAGTTTTCGTTCCTCGTTGGATGACTTTGACGATCTCGCCACGGAATCTGTCACTCCCTTTTTCAGGATAAACTTCAGCCATGACCTTATCGTTCGTCATGATGCCTTCCATGGATGTGCGGGGAATATAAACGTCAGGATGCTCTTTATCGTCGGGAATGAAGAAGCCGAAGCCGTCTGGATGTCTTTTGATAGTGCCTGGGAGAATTTGTTTCTTCTGCATGTGCGAGGTGTTCATCCTTTTCATCAAGATTAGCACAACTTAAAAGACGCGATAGGAAATAATCGTCCTTATATATGTCGAAGAAGTTGAAATTCGCTTTCGTTTCGATGACGACGACACATTTTACGAAGAGAAACAATCTGCATTCTTCCAAGACAGTTAGTTTTTGTTGATGATTTTATCGTGGAATTGTTCGAGACGCACAGGACCTCTAATTAAATTATTTTCGATCTGAGAAGGAAAATGCGGACTAAGGTCCAGGTATTTTTGCCATAAGTCAGGACTATGATCTAGTGCGCCAACTCTACTTTGAACTCTAGCGTCATTGCCTCTTTCTTTTTACTTTTTTTGATGTCAGAAAAATCCAAAATAGAGATCAAAAGACCTACTTATCCACATGTGAAAAAATAATCACAAAGGTTTTGAAATCCGCTACTGTTGCGGATTTCAAAGATGTCTGTTTGATTGAATTTGTGGAGTCGAACACAGAGAAACATAAAAAAATTCTGAGATAAATTTATAACTTTTTGAGTGCATCTTTTTTCCATAATTTTGCGACGAGCATTTGAGGTGCGACATTTTTGTGGTTGATCTTGGACTGGACCCTCATTAGCATTTTTTGTGTAACGGATTACAGACTTTAATGGTTTAAAGACTTTTTAAAGAACTCATTACGATTGCAACGAAACGAAAGGATGCATCAAATGAAAAAACTTTTAGTATTGGCAGCATTGTCAATGGCAGCAGCTCCTGCGATGGCTTCGAAAGCTCGCGTAGAGGCACTTGGTAACGACGCTAGTTTGGTTGATGTTCAAACAGCATTTGTTAACCCAGCGGATATGATGTTCGTAGGCGACCAAGCAACTTTTGAATTTGGTTCTTCAAGCACTGCTGGTTACACTTACGATGGCGCTGGTGGCTACACTGCAAGCACAACTCCTCATGCTGAGGGTGGTTTCTTCAAGACTTTGTCTTGGGGTAAAGTTGGTGCGTACCTTGGTCACAAAAATGACACTTCAAACTTGTTCATCGACCGTGTTAACAACACTCTTGCTGGTGCTGGTTTCCACTCAACAACAGGAGCATTGTTGAATGAGCAAAATCCTTTGGATTTGTTCTACGGTAACGACATGGGTGGATTGAAATACGGTGTGAACGTTCACTATTCAAACTCTCAATCTCAAGACAACACAACTATCGGTAAACAAACTGAAAACACACTTGGTGCGTCTTTCGGTGTTCGTAGCGATGTATGGAATGCTTGGGTACGTGCAGGTCTTGCTGGCGACACTAAATCAACTGATCTAGCGACTTATGCTCCAGAGCTTAAATCTAAAGGCCTTTATGGCGTTGGTGGCGGTTACTGGTTCGATACTATCTACGTATACGCTAACTACCAATATGCTAAAGGTACATCGACTATTGCAGGTACTGACCAAGATATCACAAACCAAGTTTGGTCTTTGGGTATGGTTAACAATCATAAAGTTGAGGGTGGTAACTTCTTCTACGGTATCAGCTACGCATACAACCAAATTGATGCTGGTTCAACTGTAGGTAAAACAACTGATCAAGGTCTTCCATTGATCATGGGTCTTGAAGTTGATGCTAACTCTTGGTTGACTCTTCGTGGTTCAGTTACTCAAACTGTTCTTTACGGTGAGAACAAAACTGAAGCTGCTGCAACTACAAAAGATCAACTTACAAACGACACAGTTGTTGCTGCTGGCGCAGGTATCAAATGGGGTAAAATCAACCTAGATGCTACTCTTGCTGGTGCAGTTAACGGTCAAGTTAACGGCAACAACTTGTTGGCTAACGGTTCTCTTACTTACATGTTCTAATTTAGAACGTTTAAGCTGAGTTAAGCTAAAACGAAAAAGCCCAGGGTGACCTGGGCTTTTTTATTTTAAGGACGCTACGGAAATAAAAAAGACGATATCGACCATCAGTCGTTAAGATGGCCACACAATCTCTGTTCCATGAGATCCCGTACCGATCCATTTAGTACGTAAAGAACCATTGATTTTGGCGATCTTATCCAATGAAGAAAAGCGCTCCTGTGGAATCGAATAAGCCACCATAGGCTCTTGAGCTCGAGAAACAATCATCAGTGAAGGATCGGGACTATAAACCAAAGCACTTGGTATTTCGATATTTGAAATAACCTTCATGGGCTTCAACTTTTCGGCATCTAAGATAACAATGGCACTGTTAGAGGGGATCGTGACGATGACCTTTTTCCCATCTAAGGTCTTTCTCGCACTGAGGGCTTCCCCATGCACGTTGGTAAGAATTGGATCTAATGTCAGGTCTGTTACCGTTTTATCTGTGATGCTTGCGATGGCGGTGGGCAGGTGCGCTCTGTCTGGATCGCTAGTCACACCGAAGCACAGAAATTTTTGTTCACCAGTTATGACAAAGTGTCCGTAACCTTTGTCTCCATGTTCAAGATTGATTTGATCGATAAGTTTTCCGGTCGCAAAATCAATGCGCGCTAGATTGGAAGAAAGATCCTGAGTTGCACCGGCCGCCTTCATGGGTTTGCGAAAGTCTGGTTTCAGGCCCGAATGCATAATGAAAAGATGCTTTTGATCTGCGGATAGTTGCATATCATGCGGAAGAACTCCGTAAGTTGGACGAAGGTCATCCAACTTAAGAGTTTTAGTGTTATAGATTAAAAGCACACCGACATTGGCTTTGTAGTCCATAGCGCCAATCAAGACATGCTCATTATTTGGAGACATAACCCCATGGCCATAAAAATAATGGTTTGCCGGTAGTGGTAGTGATCGTGTTTTCTCGCTTGTTAGAGAGATTTCAACGCTGCTTTCACCCCACTTATGGACGGCGAACAACTGATCTGGATTTTTAGAATTTTGAATGATCTGATGAGGCAGGAACTGCGTGGGGATGGTTTTAAAGCTGGTGCCTGAGAAGTTTCCTGCAATCACATGTCCAGGAGATCCAATCACAGGGCAGGGCGTATCTGGATGAAGACGCTTTTCTCTTGCACCTGTCCCGAGTGCAAAACCACGGTTGTCCCAAGGATTGTTATTGTTATCAGCCTTGGTGGCTAAAGAGGCCGCCCGCACCAATGGCTGGTCGAACAATAAAGACAGGAACGTCCCGCCTAGATATCCTAGAACTTGCCGTCGTTTTGTCATCACACTTCCTTGTGTCACTTAGAAGTATAGCAGGGAAGTGCTTAGCGTAAAGATTTTCCTGACTCGACCAAAACTCTGCTTTCCATTAAAACTTTGGAAATCTCTGCAGTCCTGGATTTGCTGGCTATTCCTGCGGCATTATTTTCCAAGAATAGTTTGAACCTGGGCCACTGATTTTTGAAGTTCAACGGAATCGTTGTATGCACTCTGAACTGCAGCAATATCGTGGCGTTTGCTTGCTTGAATTGCCGTGTTTAGCAAATCGCTTGCGACCATGCTGATTTGACCCAAGTTCAATTGTTGAAGCGCGCCATCTTGGTCTCCAGCTTTTTGAACAAGTTGATCGACCAACTTATTTTGTGCAGTCATGAACGAAATTTGAGAATTCATTTGGGAGATTTCGGCATTGTCTGCCTGAACAGCATCCAACTTCGTATCCATATTTTGAATGTACTCAGCGCTATTGTAGAAGTCTGAATCAGAAGCATGAGCCATAGTAGTAACAGAAGTCATTGCCACAAAACTTGCGATTGAAAGTATCAAAGACTTTTTCATAGTAAATCCTTTAATTATAATCTTTAAAATTTCCTAAAATCAGAAAAATTATTTATTAACGACAGACAAAGCTTGTTGTTTAAGGGCGCTAACATGGTTGTAAGCTTGATCAATGATGTTTCCATTTTCGCTACCATCGGCTGTGTTATAAATAGCGGAAGCTTGCTTTTCAATTTCTGAAAGCATTTCTGCTCGAGGTCCTGCTTTTTCAATTGATTGTCTTAATTGAGATATTTCAGAGATCATCGAACTCATTTGTTGAAGTTCGCCTGTTTGAATGATCATTTCTTGATGTTCTTGGTAGATAGGATCTTGCTCATAATCTTCAGCATGAGCAAATGTAGAACCCATTAGAACTGCGGCAACTGCTAACAATAAAACCTTTTTCATAATCTCTTCCTTTATGAATGTTTAAATTCCGAAAGAGGGAGATGCGAGGTCTGTGCCTGGTTGAGACACGATTAAATGGGACTTTGCTGTCTACAAATAAGACAAAGGCCCCTCTGGGGCCTTTGCGCAATGATCTTAATAGCTTATGGAACAGACAGTTGTCTCAAGCTGAGACACTATTTCTTGTCTTCGGTTTTCGCTGGCTTGGCAGCTGGAATATCGAAGTAGTCTGGCTGAACGAATTCAACAGTGAACGGATATTTATAAGATTTGTATGCACCAACTTTTGGACGGCCTGCTTTAACGTAAGCATCATCCCAAAGATTTGCTAGTAAAACAGCGCCGCGAGCGAGATCGTTCAAAACGATTTTGTTCATGCGTTTGAAAGCAACAGAAACCGGTTGTCTTTCGGCATCTACGCGAACTTCCATACCGTGGTCTTTTGTTACAGTCGATTTCTTGATGATAGGATCCAATTTCAAAATCTTTGGAACTTCTGCCGTAGAGATCACGCTTAATGCGCGCATTTTCTCTAGAACAGTTGCTGGCTTCAAGAAGGAAGGATTTTTCATGTCGCGGGCTGCTTTCAATACAAGAGCATCAAGGTCGCCATCGAATTCACTAACAACGCCATCCTCGAAGTAAGCGTGGATGCCACCATGGCCGGTTGCCCAACCGTCATAGTCTGATGTTGTATGAAATGGTTGAGAGGTATCGCCAACGAAGTGACCCATTAAGCCCATATCTGTCGTCATTTGATAAACTAGCTTGTTGTAGGGAAGTTCGTTGTCTTGTTCTTCTTTACGATTTGCAGGCGCCTGAGCCGCTTCGAATTGTGGTTTCAAGGCTGCGATACGACGAGAGAACTGGTCCACTCTCCACCATGAAGAACCAAACTCTGTTGGGAAGAATTTGATTGTTGAACCATCCTTTTTAAATTGGTTTTCTTTGCCTGTGTATTCGGCCATCAACTTCTTGTAATCCAAAGGAACATCTTTCGGATTCATTCCCGTAATTTCAACGTCGATGAAGTGCGCAGGGCTTCCGTATTTTACCGCGTCACCACCTTCACTTTTCCAGTAAAAATCAGGCATGTTGCAAAGGTGACCCATCATCTGAGGTTTATTGCGAAGATAATCCTTCAAACCTTTTTCTTTAAGAAGGAAAACAGCTGTGCGGCAGATCGTATCATGACCGCGACCGCCCCAACCGAATGCGGTTGAAGACGCTAGCAGCAGAAGCAGAGTTAATTTTTTCATGGGTACTCCTTTAAAGTTCTTTTCCTAATGCTTTTGGGGGACGGCTTGCGCCGATGAATCCTGCCAAAGCAATGATGGTAACGATGTAAGGCAAAATTTGAACAAATTGAACGGGGATTTCGACGCCACCGATTTGTGTGCCTTGCAGACGGATTTGCACGGCATCTGCAAACGCAAACAACAAGCAAGCAGCAAAAGCAGGAAGCGGTTTCCATTTACCGAAGATCAAAGCTGCCAAAGCCATAAAGCCGCGACCACCTGTCATCATCGGAGAGTAAGAAGAAGCCAGATACAAAGAAAGACTTGCGCCACCCCAGGCAGCGAAAGCTCCGCTTAGGGTCACTGCGATCCAACGCACCTTACGAACGCTTACACCGCTGGCCATCAAAGCTTCAGGATGTTCGCCCGCAAATAACAACCACAGACCTGAGCGCGTTTTGCGAAGCCACCAAGTTAAAGCGATCACTAAAAGGAAAGCCATTGCGAGGGGCTCAAATGTAAAACGGCTTTCTGCAGGCAATGCCGGAGTCGATCCTGTGGAATTATAAAGAATCTTCGTCATGAATGGAATCACACCCATCACTAGAAGATTGAAAGCCATACCAGTCACGATCTGATCCGCACGAAGTTCGATCACAAACAACGCATACAACGCACCGATTGCAAGACCCGCAATAGTTGCCGCAATCCAACCAATCCAAGCATGGGAGGCAGAGTGTCCCGCCACCGCGCCTACGAAAGCACCTACCAACATGAAACTTTCAAGAGCGACGTTCACGACACCAGATCGTTCGCTCATCATACCACCCATGGACGCAAAAATAAGCGGAGTTGCCAAACGCAAAGTCGCAAAGAGCAACGTGACGACTAATAAAGCGTAATCCATTAGCTCTTTCTCCTTTTTGAACGAAGATATTCCCAATACGCTTGCGCCGCTACACCTAAAATAATCAGGGCTTGGATAATGTGAGAAAAGTCACGAGTGATTGTTGAAGTTTCAAGATCAAGATCTGAAGCGCCTTTATGAAGAGCGCCCATCAAGAATGCTGCTACGATAATTCCCAACGGATTGTTATTCGCAAGCAGCGCCACCGCGATACCGATAAAACCGTAATCTGGAGAGAAGCCGACACGGTATTGACCTGCGCTACCCATCACCTCAGACAAAGCGACACAGCCGGCAAGGGCCCCCGCTAAAGTCATAGCGATCATCAAAGTTTTCTTTTCAGAGATGCCCCCACGATGGGCCGCTTCTGGATTTGAACCTACGGCGCGCAATTGGAAACCCCAAGTTGTTTTCCATAGGAAAACCCACATCAAGATTGCAAAAACGATTGCGAAACCAATCGACGCATTCGCTGGAGTATCTGGAAACAGGCGCGCGATCAAATCATAGTCTTTAAACATGTAGTTCGCAGACACCATCGCTGTTTCCGGATTTTGTGAATTTGGATTTGGGATAATTCTTAAAGCAAACCAGCTTGCCAGGCCCGCAGCGATAAAGTTCATCATGATTGTGATGATAACTTCATGACTGCCACGATACGCTCGAAGCCAGCCCGGAATAAATCCCCACAAACCACCTACTGCAATCGCAGCGATAAAGGCGATAAATGGAGCAAAAGGAAAGGGAATATTCGGGAAGAGCACACCGACGGCTGCCGCCGTTAATGTTGCCATGGTCAACTGACCTTCAGCGCCAATATTGAAAAGACCTGCGTGAAAGCCGATAGCCACAGAAAGACCGCAAAAAATTAACGGAGTCGTGTAAGACAACGTCAAGCCGAAGTCATACATCGAGCCAAACGCACTCCTCATTAAAACCATGAAGATGTGCCAAGGATTTTCACCGGCAAAGAAAGTAAGAAGAAGAGCGACAGTCAAGCCAAGCGCAAAGCCAATAAGACGTCTCATTAAGCGCCTCCCATGGCTGCGCCCAAAGCGATTTCATCAAACTGACTGCGAGTGAACTCGGCCACAAAGCGTCCTTTGTATAAAACTGCAATACGATCAGAAAGAGCCATCAATTCATCAAGCTCGGAAGAAATCAAAAGAATGCCAGAGCCCTCATCGCGACAGCGGCGAAGTTCGTTGTGAATAAACTCGATAGCTCCGATGTCGACACCGCGAGTAGGTTGAGCTGCGATCACAAAATCAGGACTTTGCGAAAGCGCGCGTGCGACAACAAGTTTCTGCTGATTACCACCAGAGAGTTTTTCAAAAGAATGAAGTTCATTGCGAGGACGAACGTCGTAAACTTCCATCGCCTCTTTTGTGGCTTTCAAGATATCCTTCTTTTTTAAAAAGATACCGCGAGCAAAACGCGAAAGTTTTTGTTGCCCCAAAAGGAAGTTCTCCCACACAGGGCGTGAAGGCAAAACACCAAAGCGTAAACGATCTTCAGGGAAAGAACCGACCTTGCCATTTACTTCGATTGAACCACTGAAAGATTTTTTATCCAAAGCGTGGCGATCAAGTAAAGCACGGATCAAGATGTCCTGACCATTTCCCTCAACACCGGCAACTCCGACGATTTCACGTGCATAGACATTCAAACACACATCATGAATTTTGTGATTACCTTGTTCCGCGCATAAATTTGAAATTTTCAAAACCTCTTTCGAAGTGTCCACTTTTGTTGAACGCTCTTTCGGGTTTTGCAAGCGACGACCCACCATCATTTCGGCGAGGTCTGCTGGAGATGTCTCTGATGTTTTTTTATTTGCGATCACTTGGCCTGCACGGAAGACGGTGACTTCGTCGGTTAAGGCCATCACTTCTTTCAGTTTGTGAGTAATGATTAAAATCGTTTTGCCTTCTTCTTTAAGACGCAAAAGATTTTTGAAAAGATCTTGAACCTCCTGGGGAGTTAGAACTGCTGTTGGTTCATCCAAGATCAAGATCTCAGAATCTTGAGAAAGAATTTTTAGAATCTCGATACGTTGTTGCGCGCCAACGGATAGATCTTCGACCTTTGCATCCAGGTTGATATCGAAACCATAACGTTGAGCGATTTCATGCAAGCGAGCCTTTTGCTCTGCACGCGGAAGAACGGAAAATGCAGAACCTTTTTGTTGAAGAAGAATATTATCCAAAGCCGTGAACGGCTCGGCCAACATAAAGTGCTGGTGGACCATGCCGATCTTGTGGGCCATAGCATCGATAGAGGAATGGAAGTGAACCGGTTTTCCGTGAACAAGGACTTCGCCCTCATCGGGCTTGTAAAGTCCAAAAAGAATTTTCATCGCCGTGGATTTGCCAGCGCCGTTTTCGCCGACAATCCCGTGGATGGTTCCCGCTGTCACTTTGAAGGATAAATCCGAATTGGCGCGAACAGTGCCAAAGTATTTTGAAATTCCTCGGAATTCGACAGCAGGAGTAGTGCTCATGATCGCTTATTTCTTTTTGTAGTAATCAGGAACTTGAATTTGACCAGCAATGATTTTCTTTTTGATCTCTTCAACCTTTTTCTTCATCTGTGGAGTGATCAATTTTTCGTTGTATTTATCCACCGTATAGTTCACGCCATTATTCTTCAGACCGAACTGAACAATGCCGCCGGCAAATTTACCTTCTTGGGTTTCTTTGATTGTATCATAAACGGCAACGTCTACTGCCTTCATCATGCTCGTAAGGATGATACCTGGCTTGATCCAGTTCTGATTGCTATCAACACCAATGGCGAATTTCTTTTTGTCTTCCGCTGCATCGAACACGCCTGTGTTAGAAGCGCCTGCACATGCAAACACAACATCAGCACCATTTGAGTATTGTGATAAAGCAAGTTCTTTAGATTTTGCAGGATTGTTCCAAGCCTCGCCAGTCACGCCAACGTAGTTGTCAGTGATTTTGATTTTTGGATCAACGTACTTAGCACCTGCTGCGTATCCCATTTCAAAACGACGGATCAACGGAATATCCATGCCGCCGACAAAACCGATCGAATGAGTTTTAGAAGCCATTGCCGCCAAAGCACCTACAAGGAACGAACCTTCGTGTTCAGCGAACATCAAAGAGCGAACATTCGGAGCAGAAACTTCTCCGTCAACGATGGCGAATTTTACTTTAGGAAACTGTGCCGCCACTTTTTGGACGGCTTCTTTTTGAGCGAAGCCGATGCCGATGATCAAATCGAAATTTTTGCGAGCAAATGCACGATGAAGATTTTCGATTGCATTCGTGTCAGTCGCTTCAACGTATTTCAATTCAATTTTCAGATCTTTTTCAGCTTTGGTAGCGCCGGCATAGGCTGCAGAGTTAAAAGATTTGTCGTCTTTTCCACCTTTATCGAGCACCAGACCAACTTTAATTGGAGCTGCGAGCGCAACTGTGTGTGTTAACAACAATAACAGGGTAGCAAGGATACGTTTAGCCATCTTTGGGGCCCCTTAGTAAGCACTTAACAAGTGAGTATGCACACGAATTAAGCGTTTGATTTCACAAAAAATTTCAGTTTTTGATCGGGCTCAAATTAGGGGACTGACTTTCGTCAGTCAAGTCATAATCATTTCAGAGCGATAATCGAGGGCCGTTACAAGTCAGTTATGTCGAAATTTCAATTAGGCGGTTGTATAATATCAGCTTAGGATGACTTCAACATTTAACCCAACGAAGAAAGTGCGGAGGATAAGAGTATGGAATCTCAGACAATACTCAACGGCGGAGTAAACTCCCTTGGTTTTATGAGCAATCAAAATCTAACCATTCCAAATACTTCGAATGTTCCCTACGAAGTCATTCACCTCAAAGAAGAGGAAATGATTTTCAAAGAAGGGGACACACCGAAGGGCCTTTATTACGTTCAATCGGGATGTGTTAAAGTTGTTGTTAATCGTTCTCATGCCCGTGGACGTACGACGACAAACGAGTATGTTACTAAACTGGTTTCACCAGGCGAGTACTTTGGGTACAAGTCTTTGGTGAAAGGTGTGGGGTCACAGTCTCACGCCAAAGCTGTGAAATCGACTGTCTTGTGGTTGTATCCACGTGAGTTGATTCAAGTTGCCATGGCGCAGGCTTCACCTTTGGTGAAACTATTGTTGAACCAAGCTGTGAATGACCTCGAGTCTTTTGAAACCACAAGCCAACTTCACTATTTGGCTTCTGTTCAAGAGCGTATTGCTTACCAATTGGTTTTGTTGGCTGATAAGTTCGGCGTACAAACACCAAATGGAATCTCATTGAATTTGAAACTAACTCGCAACGAGTTCGCTCAGCTTGCAAGTACAATCAATGAGTCTTTGTCTCGTCATCTGACTGAATTCAAAAATGAAGGTCTGATCGACTTGAACGGCAAAGAGATCATTATCAAAAATCGTGATGGTTTGATGAGAAGATCCGGCAATTTCTAGTTGTTAGGTTCTTTTTCCAAACTCGACTGGTTTGCACTCCGACGAAGTCGGGATGTGAACAAAATAAAAAACCACAGCCTTAAAAACTGTGGTTTTTTATTTCTTAGACTTAAATGCCGCTCGGCAAATGAACTCTTAAAATCTTACGGTAACTGAAATGACTTTGCTGGTGCATTTGGATTTACACGGCAAAGGCCCGCTTCGACCGGGCGTTGGAAGATCTCCGCAGCACCCTGTGGGATGACACCATGGCGAGGATAAACCGCGTAGCCGCCTTGTGGAAGCGCTACAATCATATCGTTTAACAAATTACGACGAAGTCCCGACGTCATTTGAATTGGATCAAACGGTACCATGATACGATTTCCAACGGTTGTCGCCACCAGAACGCCGCCTTTTGCGAAGGCATCCTGTAAATAAGCTGGCGGATTTGGGAAGGCGATATCTATGAAACAGCCACGACCGGTTGGAAAGAACTCAAGCAAGTTCAGCGAAAGTCCCATCTGGTTCCAGTAGCCCACACCTTGAATCTTCATCAGCACTTGCTGGCGATTCAATTTTGGCTCCTGAGATTTCAGAATACCTACTCCAGCCGCGACAATCGCCGCTGCATTAGAACTTCCGTAAGGAGTCGTTCCGTCAGCCAATTGTAATCTCGAAGGAGCAAATACATCAGGCTTATTCAACGCTAAGGACACTGAGGACATAGGGAAATCACTGGCGCCGACCGTGATGACTGTTGGATTGTCGGCAGGATTCAAAACCGTTTCGTTCGCTGTGTGCGAGGGCATGATGATATTATCTGCCTCAATAGAAATGCGAAGTGAGTCGTTTTTCGTAAAGTTGTGCGAACGATCTTTCACGCGCAAGAAGTATAGACCCGGCTTCAACTGAGCCTCGATGATTTCTCGAGGATATTTTGAATAACCGGGACGATTTTCATTTATGTCTGTGGATTGTTTTAAGCCCGCTGTCTGAACAACACTTAGAACGTCATCTGTCAAAACGAAATCCAAATCCTTGTTCGTGCCAAGGTTTGAATCGTTCTTAAAATCATTCCAGGCAAGAACAGCGCGCAAGTAACAAACATGGTTTGTATTGTCGTTGCAGCGGATGGCTAGCGCGTTGTTTTGATCTGGCAATTTTACCCAATCATCTTGAATTGTCTGAATGCCAGAGTTGTAAGTTGTAAGACCGAAGTTGCCAGCAGCATTAACCCAGATGGCCCCTGCTCGAGTCGCGCGAGATACTTCTGCGTTGATGAAACCTGTACCGTCGTTATTGCCGCCGTATTGCCATACTTCAGAATAAAGAACTAAATCCACTTTGCGAGCGATGATATCGTCGATCGCTGCCTTAAAATTCGTAAATCCGAAAACATTATACAGAGTCAGATCTGGCGCCCACTGATCCGCGCGCATATCGTCTGTCATAAACGAAGTTAAAATCTGAGCCATGCGAAGCCCGTGTTCGGTCTTCACATCATCCGGTGCCGCCAAAGGACCCGGTACGTAGCGAGTGCTCGCAGGCAAACTCACGCCGATTTCTTTTTCATAGCCAAGAAAGCCTTTATCAAGGACAGCCACTTTCAAGCGGCGACCAGGATTTTTCACTTGATAGAATTTTTGGAATCCCAAGTTTGACTTCAGCGTATCAAGATTTGTGAACGGCGAAGCAAAGCCAGGCAAAGAAATAAGAGTGGTTAGCAGTAATGAAACATAAAACTTCATAAGGTATCCTTGTGTTTCCAAAAAACAAAAATCACAAATGCTTCGCCGGTGAAGTTTTATGTCGATGAAGAGAAGTCTTCGGCGAAACTTAAAGTGTGCTGCGAAAGAAACTCCAGAGCAGCACACTTTCAAAAGTCACTCCATCGTGCGAGCACGACCGAGCGATTGGGCCTACCACCAGAAATTTGAGTAGTAGTAGTAAGAGTAGTAACCGTAGCTGTATGTGTAGCATGGACGGTACCATGAACCATACCAGTACATATAGCTGTAGTAGCTATTGTAACCATTGTAGAAGTACCAGCTTGAAGAGCCACCGTCTTTATCAAGCTCACCACGAACGTTCGTAGGTGCTACTTGGCTGAAAGAAGCAGTTTGCGCCAAAGCTTGTGCTTGGATCTCGTTTCCAACTTTAGCAGATGCAGTTGCAATCGCTGTTGAGTTGTCACGTTTGTCTACGCGAACAACTACTGCATTGTTCATTGCAGATTGGTTGATCACAGACGCTTCGTTATCAAGCTCACCCGCGAAAGCTGAACCAGCTACGCCCAAAGCAAGAGCCGCTACAAGAATCAGGTGTTTCATTTAAAACCTCCTAGTGTTTTGCTCTTTTTTTCTGCAAATGGGCCCTCTTGTCACTCGAAAAGCGTCTGCATTTTGAAACTCCTTGACGCCAAGCATAGCAAAAAGGTACGGCGTACCTGATGGAACCGATTGGGTATATTGAGAGTTGTTTTAAGGATAAATTTGGGACACCGCGACAGCCGGGGTTGGTTAAGAAGGCTTGGGCGAAACTCAAGATTCGCGCCGATTTGCAGCCCGAAGAATCTCTGCAGGGGCTCGAAGGATTTTCCCATGTGTGGCTGATTTGGGTTTTTCATCAAAACAAAGTCTCTCGTTATCATGCGAAAGTTCATCCTCCACGCTTGGGTGGAAAGAGCATGGGGTTGTTTGCAACAAGAACTCCACATCGTCCCAATCCTATCGGCCTTTCATTAGTTGAAATTGTGCGCGTGGAAAAAGACGGAATCGTTGTGTCTGGTGCGGACCTGGTTGATGGCACTCCGATTTTAGATATCAAACCTTATTTACCAGAAGTGGAATCAATTCCTGGAGCACGCACGGGGTGGACCTCTGAAGTTGTCAAAGATCCAATCGTTGTGGAATTTACAGACCACGCACAAAATGTGTTAACGGCTTGGCAAAAGCGCAATCCAGATAAAGAACTGCGGGAAATTATTGAAGAGACCTTGAAATTAGATCCTCGTCCCGTGATTTATAGAGGCTACGAGGAGGGAAAAGATTCCCCTTATCGTAACAATCATGCGGTTCGTTTATTTGATGGAGATGTCCATTTCACATTCGAAAACCCCACCCTGGTGAGAGTTTTCGATATTCTTTTTACGCATAATTAGTTGCAGTTGCCTTTTAATGAAGCAACAAGTTACATAGGTTTACCGATTAAAGGGGGAAATCATGAGAACTACGGAAACTGCGTCTCATTCTGAAAACAGCACTCTTCGTAAGGTGCCAACACTAAGCTTGGCGAGTTACACAACTGGTTCATCAGCTGAAAAATCAAAATTCATTGATGAGCTTTTCACAGGTCTAAAAGAATACGGATTCATCATTCTTAAAGATCACAACGTAAAAGCTGCGGATCTTCACAAAGCTTACGAAATTCTTGAAAAATTCTACTCTTTGCCGACAGCTGTTAAAGAGTCTTACATTTCCCCAAATGCAGGTTTCCAACGTGGTTACACTCCATTCGGTAAAGAGCACGCTAAAGATTCTCCAGTGATGGACTTGAAAGAGTTCTGGCACGTGGGGCGTGTTCTTGCTGCTGACAGCGAGCTTCGCAATGTTTACCCAGAAAACATCTGGCCAACAAAAGAGCTTCCTGAATTCCAAACTCACTTCGTAAAACTTTTCAACGCCCTTGAAGAAGCGGGTAACGTGATGCTTGAAGCATTGACGATGCCTCTTGAGGTGGACAAAGATTTCTTCGCTCGCATGACGAAAGACGGTAACTCGATCCTTCGTCTTCTTCACTATCCACCAATTCCTGACGGTGTTGACCCACGTTGCGTGCGTGCGGCGGCTCACGAAGATATCAACTTCATCACAATCTTGCCTGCGGCAACTGCTTCGGGTCTTCAATTAAAGGACCGTGATGGCACTTGGTTGGACGTTGATTCTGAACCAGACACATTGATCGTTGATGTGGGTGATATGTTGGCTCGTTTGACGAACGACGTTCTGCCTTCGACTACACATCGTGTGATCAATCCACAAGATGGTACGAATGGTCATCGTTACTCTATGCCGTTCTTCATGCACCCTCACCCGCAAGCGATGTTGAGCTGCCTTCCTTCTTGCAAGGGAACTGGAGCAAAATACGCAGATATCACAGGTCAGGACTTCTTGATGCAACGTCTTCGCGAAATCGGTCTATTGAAATAGTACCGAAAAAAGTCAGCGAATTAGAAATGACTTCAAGGAGGGGAGCTGTGTTAGTTCCCCTTCTTGCATTTTAAGTGGTTTTTTTATTATACAGACATCGGTACTTGCGGATTGATCATGAGGGGGGATTTCATGAAATATTTGTTGGTTCTTTTTACCGTTGCGATCGGATTGTGGTCTTTAGATTCCATGGCCATCGATCTTGCAATGAAGTTCAGTGTTAATAAAGTCGGGGATAACCACGAAATAGAAAAATCAGTGACTTGGAATCCGAACACTCAGGAAGCCATTGTTCGCATGGGACTTGTCCCTAGTTTTATTGACCCGGCTTTGTCGGATAAAAACGTTGATTTTTCAACGGCTAAAACAGTTCAAGTCGTTCCAGTGGATATGCCAGAATTGGCGGAAGCTTGTAATCAAGTGACGCAGTGGCAATTTGAATATCGCCCCGGTCTTCCTAACTATTTGATGTATATCACGCTCAAAGGTCCAGATTGTCAGCACCTAGCCGAATATTTAGAGCTGTATAATACTCGCTTTCGATTTGTTCAGGTCTCAACGCAGACCGATGCCATTGACGTAGCGGTGCAGATTAGCCAATAGTTATTAGATGAACAAAAAAAATATCATCATTTTGGCTGTCATCGTTGCCGTTCTTCTTGTGATTTCTTACTGCTACTTCGGTGGCAGTAAGCAGAAGGTTCAAGATTTCCCACCGGATCTTCCAAATCCGGCGGTGAGCACGACGCCAACTCCATCGGCGAATTTGAATGAAGCTCCAGCGCCTTCTCCTTCTCAGACTCCGGATGCAAATGGTTTTCTTCCTACTAAAATGGAAGACCCGCATCGTTTCGAAGCGTTGCAAAAGAACTTCAAAGACATGTCAGTGTGTTTGAATATGAAATTGGGACCTTTTACTCAAAGTGATGATATGAACTTTGAGACATTGAATACAATCATCGCTCCGGATTTGGGTGATATTGTGACAACAAGTGATGATTGGTCTGCGACGGATATTAAAACCAATAGCGGTGAAATTCGTCGTATCTTTGTACAGAACTCTGCGAATTCAAATACGGAATCTGTGCGCACAGTGAAATACTATGTGCTTCAGGCAAATGGTACTCAAAAAGAATTGCCTCTTACTAAAGAACAGTCCGTGAATCCTTCTGATAGTTTAATTTCAAGTCTTGAAGGTGATGGTCAGCTTGTGACGAAGTCTGTAGCTAAAAAAGTTTTCTATCAAAACGGTGATGATCTAAGTGTCGTTGAAAGAAACGGCAAAATTTATTCTTTCGGCCTGGCCCATGACGGTAAAACGTTTAAATGCCAAGGTGTCGATAGCGGTTCCGTCAGTTGCTCTTGCCAGTAGGGTGACTGCCTTAAAAAGGCCAATGAAAATCTTTGTGACAGTAAAAAAGGGGATTAAGCCCTTTAGTTTGATCTGATAGCGGCATGGGGCTTGAATAAGTCCCATGGATTGCAAAACGAGGATCAAGCATGAAGGCTTTATTGGCTTTAACATTTTTGTTGGGGACCGGGGTTGCCCGTGCCGATGTCAAATGGTTGGACATCTCGGCTCGTTATACCTGTCAGACAAATCATGTGTTTTTGAAGACTGCTGAAGGTGAGCCTTTAAACTTTGAGCCTAACACGACGGTCGTATATGCCCCAGATGATTCGCAAAATCAGAACCTTGTCATTGGCAATTATGGCTATGTCATCTGGATTCGCCAAATGAGCGATACCGCCATGGGCTTCACTTTGATGAAGAATGTCGACGGCGATCTTAAGACCGGTCAGGATGTTGTCTTTGATTCAAATCAAGCCTCGTTAGAAATGGACTTCCCACTCAACAATTCAGCTGGCGAAGGCAGTGCCCACTGCAAAATTGAATTGAGTAGTAAACCTTCGACTCGTTTTCCTTAGATAGAATTTGTAGTTCTTAAAAAAAGCCCCGTCATTAAAACGGGGCTTTTTTATTTCTAAAGGATTGTTGTAAAGAAGGATGCTTTTATTGGAAGCGAGTCAAAGCGTCGCGCAAAGAATCCAATTGAACTTTGGATTGAGCTAGTAAGGCTCTGTCCGCTGCGATTACGTCTTCATCAGCATTAGCTACAAATTTTTCATTCGAAAGCTTGCCGCTTAAGATGCCGATGTCTTTCGTTAGTTTTTCGATGGACTTGTTGATGCGTTTCAACTCTTCATCGAAGTCTACAAGGCCTTCAAGCGGGATAATGACTTTCACTTGCGCTTCACCCACAGAAACTGGAGCCACCGCGCACTTCATAAGGTTGCCTTCTTCGCCCACTTCCATGCTCTCGAGACGAGCCATCGTCATCAAAGCTGTGCGGTTGTTGCCAAGAATCTTTTGAACGCTGTCATTTGTAACACCCAAGCGAACATTCAATTTCACGGCAGGGCTGATGCGATTTTCACCACGAATATTGCGGATAGCTGTAATAACCTCTTTAACGATATCGATTTCAAGGGCTGCTTGATCAGAAGCCAATGAAAGGAATTCTTTATCGTTACGGGTGTTCGGATATTGATCGACGATACAAGCTTGTCCTTTGATCGGAAGCTTTTGATAGATTTCTTCCGAAATGAAAGGTGCAAACGGATGCAACAAACGAGTGATGCGGTTCAATACCTGAGCGATCACAAGTTGAGTTGCCGCTTTCTCTTCAGCATTGTTGCCATTCATGATTGGCTTCGTGAATTCGATATACCAGTCACAGAACTGATTCCAGATGAACTGATAAAGAGCTGTCGCGGCCTCAGAGAATCGTTCGCCTTCCATAGCCTCTTCAACTTGTTTTGTTGTCTCGGCAAGTTTTGCGATGATCCACTGATCGAACACGCTAATGTGTGCTTTGTTCGGCAACGCCTTCACGCCTTCAGCTGGAGCTTTGAAATCGCCAAGATTTGTCAGTGCGAAACGAGCCGCATTCCAAATCTTATTCATGAAGTTGCGATAGCCTTCCAAACGTTGTTCGCTGAACTTGAAATCTTTTCCAGAATATAAGTGAGCAGCAAATGTAAATCTAAGGGCGTCAGCTCCGTACTTTTCGATCATTTCAACCGGATCGACAGAGTTACCCAAAGACTTCGACATCTTTCTGCCTTGGGAGTCGCGCACCAAGCCGTGGATATAAACCGTGCGGAAAGGAACGTCGCGCTTGAACTCTAGACCCATCATGATCATGCGGGCGACCCAGAAGAAAATGATATCGTGACCAGTTACCAAGTAACTAGTTGGGTAGAACGTTTTCAATGTCTCGGTCTCTGTTGGCCAACCCATTGTAGAGAACGGCCACAAAGCGGAACTGAACCAAGTATCCAAAACATCGTCGTCTTGTTTTACATGAGTGCTGCCGCATTTTTCACAAGCTGCTACGTCAGTTTCAGAAACAGTCGTGTGGTTGCAAGTTTCACAATACCAAACTGGAATACGATGACCCCACCACAATTGGCGCGAGATACACCAGTCTTCAATGTTGTTCAGCCAGTGAAGGTAAACCTTTGTCCAAGATTCTGGTTCGAAACGGATTGTGCCACTTTCAACAACACGCTTTGCAGGCGTTGCAAGTTGTTCCATTTTAACGAACCACTGTTCAGACAAGAACGGCTCAACAACCGCACCGGAACGAGAACAGTGACCCACAGAGTGAACATGTGGTTCCTCTTTAACCAAAAGATTTTGTGCTTTCAAATCTTCAACAATGCGCTTACGAGCTTCTTGAACTTTCAAGCCCGCGTAGGGGCCTGCGTTTTCATTCATCTCCGCCTTGCGAGTCAGAATGTTGATGAAATCAAGATTGTGGGCTTTACCAACTTTGTAGTCATTGAAGTCATGGGCTGGAGTGATTTTCACAACGCCAGAACCGAACTCTTTATCAACGTAAGTGTCGCCGATGATTTGAATCTGTCTGCCAATCAAAGGCAGAAGAACTTTTTTGCCGATCAAGTGTTTGTAGCGATCATCTTCAGGATTTACAGCAACGGCCGTATCACCCAACAAAGTTTCAGGACGAGTTGTCGCAACTGTCAGGAAGCCTGAGCCATCTTCAAGAGCGTAATTGATATGGTAAAGAGTCCCTTTGATTTGTTTGTGTTCAACTTCCAAATCAGAGATCGCAGTTTCAAGAGGGCCTGACCAGTTCACAAGACGTTGACCACGATAGATCAAACCCTTGTTGTAAAGACTTACGAAAACTTTGCGAACGGCTTTAGAAACACCCTCATCCAAAGTGAAAACAGCGCGATCCCAGTCACAAGAGTCACCAAGACGACGCATTTGCGAGTAGATGCGATTGCCGTATTGATGTTTCCACTCCCAAACTTTTTCCACGAATTTTTCGCGGCCCAAGTCGTGACGAGTGATGTCTTGTTTTTTAAGTTCTTTTTCAACAACTGTTTGCGTGGCAATGCCCGCGTGGTCCGTACCAGGAAGCCACATTGTGTTGAAACCGTTCATTCTTTTCCAACGAATCAACATGTCTTGAATCGTATGGTCCAAGGCGTGACCCATGTGAAGGAAACCGGTGACGTTTGGTGGCGGCAAGATAATAGAGAATGGAGGTTTAGTCGATTGATCCTGCGCTTTAAAGAAGCCGGAATTTTCCCACCACTGATATGTTCTGCTTTCAACATCAGCCGGATTGTAACGATCTGATAACTGTTCTGACATTTGGGTACCCCTGAAGGTTTAAGGACACGAAATCCCAAGGTTTTTAACTCATCGAGATTATCAGAATAAGACCTTAGAGTGTAGGAAAACTGGACTAGATCTGGTCGTTTCAGCCTGAATCACTGCGTTGGAAGTCCTCGCTAAAAATGGACTTGGCGGGTAAATTGAAACGGTGTTAAAAGATTCATAGCTTAGCGGGTATTATGACGGGTCGACGCATACTTAGTTTTTTAATTTTGTTTTTCTGCTGCATGTATTTCACCCATGTCGTGCCGTCGTCTCTTTATCTTTTCTCAATGCATCAGTCTTATAAAGGAGCTGTGGTTTCTACGGTCTCTCCTTTAAAAGAAATTCAGATGGATCCACATTCGCAAGTTTTAGCTCCATTTAAACGTCTCCGTAAGCGTCGCCACGGCGACCTTCAAGATCACCTGCAAAGACAAATTGGACCAATTGTCACAAAAATCGTGATTCCAAACCTGAATTTAGTTTTAAATCTTCCTCGTATAAATCTATTTATGGACTCGATTTCCGTTTTAAATGGAATTGAGCCGTCACCGCTTCTTCCTCCTCCAAAGGTTTAAACCCGTTAGAGTATTTTCTGAGTTGATGTTAGTTTAAATATTGGAGTTTTTTGTGAAAAAAGAAAATCAAGAGGGGCGCGGCCTGGCCTATTTTGCCGTGCGAAATCCTCATTTCATTCTAGTTTGTTGTCTTATGATTATCATTCTGGGGAGCTTGAGTTATGTCATGCTTCCTAAAGACTTGCTGCCTTCGGTAAAAATGCCGGCAGTTCAGATCTTATCTTTCTACCCGGGTATGCCCGTGGAGCACGTTGAGAACAATCTCACGGCCAGCTTCGAGATTTATACAGGGCAAGCCATTGGGGTGCAAAGACAAGAGTCGCGGTCTTTGAATGGTGTGAGTATCGTAAAGAACTACTTTTCGGAAGACGTGGATCTAAACACGGCTTTGGCTCAAACGACCTCGCTGGTGATGTCAGCTTTGCGTCGTTTGCCTCCGGGAACTCAGCCTCCATTGATTATGCCGTTTGACCCGACAGCTTCGGTTCCGATTGCGTTGGTTGCGGTCTCGGGTGATAAGCCTGAAAAAACGCTTTATGACTATGCTCGTTACAGCGTCAGAAACTCTGTTCAATCAACTCCGGGTGCGATGGCTCCAACTGTTATGGGTGGTAGTGAACGCCAGGTTGTCGTGTATTTGGATCGTGATAAGTTGACCAAATATAACTTCTCGCCGTTAGAAGTTTTAAATCAGATGACGAAACTTAATACGTTCATTCCGTCAGGTGACGTAAAAATTGGCAATACCGATTTTCAAATTAATAGTAACGGTCTTGCTCAAACAATTAAAGAGATGAACGACTTTCCAATGCGCTCGGGGAATGGAACTACCATTCTGCTGAATCAAATTGGTAAAGCGGAGGACTCTAAGAAAATTCAGACGAACTATGTGTTGATTGATGGAAAACCGCAAGTGTATGTGCCGGTGTATCGTCAGCCAGGTTCGAACACGATTCAAATCGTCGATGACGTGAAAAAAGCTGTCGATAAAATGAATCATGAAAACAAAGATATAAATCTGAAAGTGGTCAGTGACCAATCTAGCTTCGTTCGTAAAGCTATCGATTCGATCTCAGAAGAGGCTTTGATCGGTGGTGGTATGGCAGCGTTGCTTGTCTTACTATTCTTAGGAAGTTTCAGAGCGACTGTCGCGATTGCATTGTCGATTCCACTTTCATTCTTGTTTGCGTTCTTGGGTCTTCGCGCCGTAGGGCAGACCTTGAATGCCATGACTTTAGGTGGTTTGGCGTTGGCCGTGGGTGTATTGGTGGATAACTCGATCGTTGTGATCGAAAATATGTTCCATCACTTGGAACATAAGGTAAACCCATTAGATGCGTCCCTGAAGGGGGCCTCTGAAGTGGCCTTGCCTGTTTTGATCTCGACACTTTCGACATTGATCGTATTTACGCCAGTGTTGTTCTTGCAGGGTTTGGTGAAATATCTTTTCGCAGCTCTTGCATTGGCAGTTATCTTTGCGATGATCGCTTCATATTTCATTGCGATGACTGTGATTCCTCTTTACTCGTCCACGTTCATCAAAAAACTAGAGACTCCGAATCGTTTCTTCCATTTGATCAGCAGTGGTCTTCATAGACTTACTAAAATCTATGGGCATTTGATTTCTTGGTGTTTGAAAAGATCCGTGTGGATTGCTGGTGTTTTTGTTATTTGGCTGATCGGTGCTTTTGCATTGGCGCCAAAAGTAGGAACAGAGCTGTTCCCTAAAGCGGATGCCGGTGGTTTCGTCATGGAAGCCCGTTTGAAATCGGGAACTCGCCCTGAAAAATCCGTGGAATTTGCAAAAGAGCTGGAATCTAAAATCAGAACTTGGATTCCAAAAGAAGATCTTGAGATGGTGCTGATCAACGTAGGTGTTTACTACGGTTACCCAGCGGCATTTACTCCGAACTCGAGCTCGCAAGATATGTTCTTCAACGTTGAGTTGACTGAAAATCGTAAGCATACGTCCCAGTACTATGCTGAAGAGATTCGTAACCACTTGAAGAAGGAATATCCAGATTTGGAATATGGTTTCCAATTGGGTGGTCTATTGAGTTCGGCCTTGAACGGTGGATTGAAAGCTCCGTTGGATATTTCAATCATTGGTCCAAAATCAGAAAAAAGTATCGAGATTGCTAAATCTTTGAAATCGAAAATCGAGGGCTTGCAGGGTGCGCGCGACGTTCGTGTTGAAGAACGTTCCGATGCCCCAGAAATCCAGATTGACGTAAATCGTAAAGTGGCAGCAGAGATGGGACTTACTACGGATGAAGTTATCAAAAACGTAGTTAGTGCGGTAAGTAACAGTTCGAGCTTTAACTCAGCAATTTGGGTAGATCCAAACAGCGGTATTGACTATATGCTAGGTGTTCAATTCGATGAAAAGGAATTCGAAAGTTTGCAAGACCTTTTGAAAATTCCAATCACGGGTAGAAATCAAAGCCGTACTGTGACTTTAGATAAACTCGTCACTTTAAAACACGGTGAAGGTTTGACTGAAGTTAACCATGTGAACTTGAAGCCAGCGGCGAATGTTTTGGTCAACAACTATGGCCGTGATATTGGATCTTTGGCGTCTGATATTAAAAAAATCATCGCTAATGAAAAACTTCCTGAAGGCTATAGCATTGATGTACAAGGTGAATATTCGCAAATGACGGGATCCTTGTCATTGGTAGGCGGCGGCTTCGTCTTGGCGGTCGTCCTGGTCTATTTGCTTTTGGTTGTTCAATTCAGAAGCTGGAGCGTTCCGATGATCATCATTTCTGCGGTTCCACTGGGATTAAGCGGTATCGTGATCATGTTCTTCTTTACAAATACGTATTTCAGTATTCAGGCTGCGATGGGGGCGATCTTCCTGATTGGTATCGGGGTGTCGAACTCGGTATTGTTGCTTGAGTTCATCTTGAAGCGTATCGAGATGGGAACTCCATTTGAAGTGGCTATCATTGAGGGTGCGCAAGCTCGTCTTCGTCCAATTATGATGACAGCTCTAGCTGCAATCATGGGCTTGATCCCGATGGCAATTGGATTGGGAAAAGGTGCTGAAGCCAACGTCCCATTGGGACGTGCGGTTGTTGGCGGTCAGCTAATCGGTGTGCCGTTGATGTTGATTATGGTGCCTGTGCTATTCTATATTTTCGCTCCGGCGAAGTTTAGAGCTCATGTTGCGGTTAATGAGCACGAGCATACTCATGCAGAAGCCGAACAAGTGACCCTAGAAGGTGCAGAGGAAATCACATGAAAAAGTTAACGTTGATAACAGTAGCGTTGTTCTTCCCGCTGGGGAGTATGGCGAATGAAGTGAGTCTGAAGGATTTCCTGAGTCAAACTTGGAAGCAAAATCCTATTTCTGATATTTCACATTTGCAGGACCAGCAAGCAGACGAATTTAGCAAGGCTGCTTCCGGCAGATATATGCCGCATCTTTCGGCAGATGTGATTGATTCTTCAGGAATGCCTGGCTCGACATCGAGTTTACACGTGGGGGGGCTGATGGGCTCTCCTTATCGTAAAGGACTTGGTGCTGGAGTGATTTGGGATCAGTTGCTTTATGACTTTGGCAGAACAGACTCTTTGCTGAAAAAGTATAAGGCTGATGCAGATGTGGCCGAGGCTCGCTTGGCAAAAGAGAAATATGAATTTGTAGCCCGCTTGTCTTCCTTATATTTAGGATGCGCTCATGACCGTGCTCAGATTTCCAGTGACAATCATTTGATTCAGCTGGGTGAGTTGATCGCGCGTGAAACATCCAAAATGACGGATACGGGGCAAAAGACAATTGTCGATAGATCTTTGACTAAAATCGATTTGGATGACTTGAAGCTAGAGCTTTTTGACTTGAAAGAGTCATTGGCGCGCAACAATTCAGAAATGAAGCTATACAATCCGGGACAAGACTTACTATGCAGTGAACTTAGTGAGGCTCTGGCTCAGGATTCTTATAGTGATCTCAAAGTGAAGCCGCCAGAAGTGCTTCTGGCCCGGGCATCACATAATAGTGCTCAAGCTTTGATGGAAAGTGCCTCTGCAGAACAAAAGCCACTTCTATCTGCGACGGGCAGTTATGGTTATCTGCAAGATGATCGCCTGGTGAGTAAAGAAGATTATTCTGTTGGCGTCGGTCTGACATTCCCGTTCTATAACGGTGGTGAGGATCGTCACAAGGAAGCTGCATACCATTTATTGGCGCAAGCTCAGGATAAAGAGCTTCAATTTGCCATGACCGAGTTCAAAGTTCATATCGACAAATTGGATTCGCGAATTGCGCAGCTCAAGTCAGATCTGAGATCATTTGAAACCCAGTCGAATGATGCGGAAAAAACAATGAAAGTTGCCTTAAATCGCTACCTTCACTTACAAGGAAACTTAGTGGATGTGCGCGAATCTTTCAAACGTTTGAGATCCGCAGAGGCGGGACGTTTGAAAGTGACTGAAGATTTGGTCAGTGCTTCTTTAGAAAGAAGTATTCTTGATACTTCTGGCATGTAGAGCGATTGATTAGATGAAATGAAAAAGGCGAAGTTCCTTGTGGAAACTTCGCCTTTTTTTTGCATTTAGGAATAAATCCTAGAAGCGGAATAGAGCCGTGATTTGGTAACGGTCATTCTTAGGTTCTTCGCCATCACCGTAGTAATGAGTTGTTTGCTTAGAATACTCCAGACCTACGCGAACTTGACTTGTGAAATCGTGAATCGCATTGATGAAGTACATAGAGTCTTTGCTGATAAGTGTATTAGCACTACCAGTTCCCCAGTTAGTTGCATTGGCGAAATCGCCTACATTGCTAGCTTGAACTTCCATGTAACCCGCAGTCATGTAAGTTGACCATGAAGTTGGAAGTACATATTGCAAGCTCACGTTCCAAGTTTGAAGATTCAATAGTTGGAAGTTTCCGCTTCCATCGAAACCACCGTAACCTGCATCCAAGTTCGTATTGCCTGCAGCTGTAGCGCCGGGAGCACTTCCTGCAGAGAATGAAGACAATCCGCCTGACCAGTTAGGCAATGTATCTGCATAACCTTTACCGGCTGTGAACTCACCAGTGATTGTCAATGAGTTGCCTGGATCTTTTGCATCAGACGCAGGAATGATTGGGATCAAAGTATCCACAGAGATCGCTGTGCCGTTGGTATTGCTTGTTGAAGTGCTGCTCGCAGTACCTGTAGTAAACTGAGTGAATTTACCAGTGACACCAACGCTCAAAGATTCAAGCTTTGTGTCGCCGTATGTACCTGTGTAAGCCGTTTTTAAACCATCGAAGGACCAACGTGCACCGACGTTCAAAGTTGGCAAACTAGAATCACGTTGAACAGGTCTTTCTAATGAACCTGCAACTTGAAGCTTGTTGCTATCACCTAACATCATAGACTTCATAACCATGAACTGAAGGTTACGTTGGAACAGTTCACCAGGTCCAGGAGCCAGTGTGATAGTAGTTGGGAAGTAGTACGGTTGCCATCCAAACAGAGACCACGTTTGACCAGTCAAAATCTGCCAGCCATTTGATTCAGTACTCATGTACATGTGACGGATGCGAGGACCTGGGTTCTGACTGAATGCAGTTTCAGAGTTCGCACCGCCTGTTGGGCCTTGAGGTTGTGGATCGTAACCGAAGAAGTCGAACTCCATAACGCCTTTAGATTTCCAACCATTTGTTTCCGGAGCATAAACAGAGAAGTTCAAACGACTGTTTCGTCCAGAGAAGAATGTTCTGCCATTATCGCCGGCCATCGTTCCGCTACGTGCAACGCCCGCGTTTCCGATGATCTCTGTGAAACTGCGAGTAGAATCGTGAACATAGTCAGTTTCCACGAAACCACCCATTGTCACTTTCCAATCGTCTTTATCCATAAGTGTAACAGCAGCGTGAGCCGTCGTTACATTGAAAAGGGAAAGTGCAATAGCAGCAGTTCCCAGAAGTCGTCTTTTCATTGTTGCCTCCGTAAGGTAATTGTTTTCGACGAAAAAAAGTTTTCTTTCGCCTTAAGGCTAGCAAAGAAAAATCGTGGAGAAAAACAGATTTCTAACAAGATTACTTTAGGTCCTGTTGTATTTTTGAATCTAAACAAAGAAATGGTGTAGGTGTTTTTTTGGAAAGCTCTGTCCCTCGCATTTGATGTCGAGGAACGTTGCATATATATAAGGCACTAAAGATTCTCTTCGAGCTTCTCTTTTTCAAGACCGTTTAATCCGCCACGAACGTGATGAGCATTGAGGAAACCCGCAGCCTCTAAGGTTGCCACAATGTTTTTTGCACGAGAACCATCTTGATCAATAACAACTATTGCGAAGTGAGGAGGAAGTTTTTTAGCTTGGACAAGTTCCACAACATTATTTTCGTCCGCAGAAACGCTCACATTGGCAAGATGCATGGCTTCGACGCTTTTATACCAAGTGCTGAGGTCCACCCCCAGGTTGACTAAGATAAAAGGAATGCGGCCGCGAACAAGATTATTGAATTGGAAGTAGCCAATTTCTGTAATGTCCATGTTATGCCTCTGCCTTTTTCGCATGTTCAGGAATCAATTTATAATTTATAAGGACGATGACGAAACCGATAAATGCCAAAGCACCTGATGTCCAAAATGGGGCTGTGATTGCCAGTGATCCGTAAAGAGCTCCGCCAATTGCAGGTCCCAAAATACGTCCTAAAGAAGCCATACTTTGTGTCACGCCCATGGCAACACCTTGCTCTTTTGCGTCCGTTAAAACGCTGATGCTTCCTAAAGTTGCTGGATTAGTCAGGCCGTTACCCAATGAAAGAAGAGTCATCGTCACTGCCATCAGGCCAATGTTAGGTGCGATGGCAATACCGGTGATTCCCAACGCCAAAAGCAAAATTCCTAAACGCATGACCTTGCGTTCGCCCCATTTGGGTAAAAGACGACGAACTAAGAAACCTTGAGTGAAGACGATGATAATGCCGATGTAGGCAAACCCGAAGCTGACTTGTTTTACATCCCAGTGAAACTTCTCTCCCATGAAAAGAATCAACGTAGCTTCCATTCCTGACATTGCCAAAGATGACAAAAGGAAGACGGTCATCAATGCGCCCACAGTTTTTGTGTTCAAATAGTGCCACATAACAGAGAGGCGTTTCTTTTTCTCAGCAGATTCGCTTTTTTCGGATAAAGATTCTTTCAAGTATTTCAAACCGAAAAGGAAATTTATCAAACACAAACCTGCCACCCATAAGAAGGCGAAGGACGTGTCGAAGTGAGGAGCTTGATTGATATGATGACCCCATACTGCAAGACCGCCACCAAGTGCCGGTCCCACGACAAATCCCAAACCAAAAGCGGCACCAATCAAAGCCATCCCTTTTGAGCGTTCATGTTTTGGAGTGATATCTGAAATGTAGGCCGACGCTGTTGAGAGACTTGCGCCGAAGAAGCCTGCAAGTATGCGAGCGACGAAAAGCCATTCCAATGTGCGGGCCCATGCAAATAAAAGGTAAGACAGACCTTCGCACAACAAGCAGAACAGCAGGATAGGTCGACGACCTAATCGATCACTCAAACGCCCCCAGAATGGAGAAAACAAAAATTGCATCGCTGAATAGACAGAAAGAAGCAATCCCGTTTGGAACGCCGTCGCACCGAAGTTGCGGCTTAAAAGAGGAATGATGGGAATAACCACACCAAAGCCTACAAGGTAAAGGAAAACGGTGAAAAAGATGATGGCCAGTTGTGATTTGTTTGATGTCGTGGTCATAGGGTTGTTATTATTAGGAAGTTATGAAAATGGCAAATAATCTTCAGCGTTTGACGTCGGTCGTTCTAGGGCTTTTTCTGCTTTCTTCTGCAGCCAATGCCTTTGATAACTATAAAGAGTTTAAAAGAGATCATTGGGATTTCGAATTGGGGACTCAATTCTTTTATTCAGAAGCCAATTACGTGAATATGGGCACGGGAACCACGAGTTTGACGAGTGGAAATCATTATCAGCTTCTCGATGTGGATTTTAGCACTCGCTATATTTTTAAAGATTGGTCTCTTTTTGCTGAAGGAACGATGAGTAATGCAGAAAGTAAGAATTCTGTGGCGACTCGCACCAATAGTACGTTGACCCAAGCTCTTTTGGGTATGGATTTTATGATGTACGATGGCTACCTTCAGCTCGTTCCAGAGTTAGCGGCTTTAGTTCCATTTCAAAAAATTAGCACTTCGGATGACCAAGTTCTTAATTCCGAAGGAGTTTTTGAGGCTTGGGCTCGTATCACTGCGCAAAAGGATTTTGGCAAAGCACGCATTTATGGTTGGTTGGGGCTTGATTATCGCGGCGAGGGCCGCTCATATCTGATGCCGTGGGGTGTTGGTCTGCAGGGGAAGTTCTCGCAGTTTAAACTTGGCGCTGAACTTTACGGATCTCAAAGTATCACTGACGATACGGATACTAGTAACAAAACAATCCGCAATGCTTATTTGAATCAAGTCGATGCAGAATCTTATAAGTTCTATTCCGTCAATCCATCCATTGTAGATACGATGCTGTATGCGACTTGGAGTATGACTCCGGCGTGGAGTGTCCAAGTGAATGGTGGTGCGACAGTGGCAGGTGAAAATGCAGCTGCGGGATACCACGTCGGTGGATTTATTCGCTACAGTTTTGATTTGGCTGCGGGCTACGTTCCTCCGGATCGCTATGAACCAGTTCACAATGCTGTTCCTGAAGGAAAATCAAACATGTATCAGCAAGACTCAGAATTGAGTTCCGATAAAAAAGTAAAACGCTTCCGCGAGCAAACAGATGATGGCGTGGATCAGAATCTTTTCAAGCCGGCTCCGACAAAACGTCAAGTGAAGCCGAAGACAGTCGACGATGAACTTCAACAGCAAATGAACGATACGGAATTCCAGATCGAGTTAAAACAAGATCGTAAAAAGAAAAGTCCATAAGTGAAAGGCGGGAAAACCCGCCTTTTTTATTGGATGATGGTTCTTAAAATGTAAAGACGACTTTGCTTTCATAGAGTCCTCTTTGGATGGCTTTGCGAGCGCGCTTAAATCAATCCTAAAACTTCTTGAGCTACCTGTGCAGTGACACCTGATAATTCGACGGTTTTATTGCGGCCGGTTTCCCCGCGAATAATTGTGATGTCGCGTTTGGGAATATCAAAAACATCAGAAAGAAATTCGATCAGACATTCATTGGCTTTGCCATCAATGGGTGGGGCAGTGATTTTAATTTTAAGAAGTCCGTTGTGAGAACCCACAACTTCATTTTTAGAAGACTTAGGCTGAATGAAAAGGTGGAGTCGAACTCCACCTTTTACGGTCTCAATCATGTGAGTTGTGAACGACTATTCAGCAGACAACGGAGATACATTTGTTGATCTGCCATTGTTGTTGCCATTTGTGTTGTTCACGATGTTGTGATTTGGAAGCGCTGCTTGCGGCATGTATTTTTCGCCTTGTTCAAGCAAAGACAAGTGAGCTTGTGCTAGTGCTTTCAAGTTTGCTTCAAACTGCATGCGCGCACGTTTCAACTCAGTCACTTCTTGATACATTTTTTTCAATGAATCACGAGAATCGCGAGTGATGATCTCCGCTTTTTGTTGAGCGTCGGCGATAATTAATTTCGCCTCACGTTCAGCATCTTGGCGGAGACGGTCAGCCATTTGAGTTGCTGTTTGAATTGTCTCTTTCAGAACTTGATCGCGATCTTTATATTCCATCAAAGAAAGTTCTTTTTCGCGAAGGCCTTCTTTCAAAGCATTGCGTTCTTGAATTAGAGACTCCATTTGGCCGGCGATTTGTTGAAGAAAGTCATTCACTTCATCAGCGTCCAAACCCATCATCTTTTTTCCAAAAGATTTGTGAGCGATATCAATAGGAGTAATTTTCATTTTGTTCCTCCTTGAACAATATGAATTAAGAATAAAGGGCGAGTCTGCTTAAGAGCAAGACTATTTGATTTCTCTGGCCATTTCTTTGTTTCTCATCGCGGCCTTTTCAAAGCTGATGCGAAGAGCGCGTTCGATTTCAAGCTCGCGCATAGACTGAAGTCCAGCTGCCGTTACACCTTTCTTAGAGGTGACACGGGCTTGAAGGTCCTCAACGTTTTCGCGAGCTTGAGCTGCCAGCAAAGAAGCACCTACAAAGGTTTCAATTGTCATCATGCGCGCTTCTTCGATTGAAAAGCCATGTTCTTCAATCCAGTCCTGCCAGTACATCATCATTTCAAAAACAAATCCTGTCCCGCTTGAGCAGGAAATCATCAAAGCCTCAAACTGATCTTCGTCAGCCACTTTGATCACCCGGCCCAGGGGGGCGAAAAGATCTTCAACAGTGCTTTCCAAGGCATCATCTTCGTCATCATTCAAAAGATAGCCAATCACGCCGCGACCAATAAGTGACGGAGTGTTTGGCATCACACGAGCAAGACGAGCTCCATTGAGGAATCTTTCCAGTTTTTCCATGCGAATCCCCGCAGCGACACTGATGACGATTTTGTTTTCGTCAAAAGCACGTCCTACAGGTTCAAGAGCTGACAAAAGATCCTGAGGCTTCACCGCCAAGATAATGATGTCGCATTTATCGATCAGCTCTTCATTGTTAGTCAGAGTATTGATTTGGTATTGCTCTTTGAGTTTGATTAATTTTCCCTCAGAGCGATTGGTTGCATAAATATGATTTGCAGGTATTCCGCCTTCAATAAGGCCTTTAAGCATGGCTTGAGCCATATTTCCCGCACCCAAGAATCCGATTTTTTGCGCTTTCAACAGTGGGTTCATGGAGTAGCTCCTATACGTTCTAGGATCAAGTCTACCTTTTGACAGGGCGTTCGCCAAATAAAATAGTCCCAAGACGCACGATGGTTGCGCCCTCTTCAATGGCGACTAAATAATCGTGGCTGGTGCCCATTGACAGCTCAGTCATGGGGTGAGTGTTGGCATCGGCTTGTTTTTTAAGCTGTTCGCGCAATTCGCGCAGTTCCCTAAAGTAAGGACGTACTTCCTCGCCAGTTTCGGTTAGTGGTGGCATGGTCATTAAGCCAAAAATCTTTAAACCTGGAAGTTTTATCAATTCAGCCCATTGCTGAGTCACTGTGGATTTATCAAAACCGCTTTTTGTTTCTTCCTCGGCCAGATTTACTTGAATCAGAATGTTTTGCTCCACTTTCTTAGCTTCGCACTGGCGACTGAGTGTTTGGGCAAGTTCAAGGCTGTCGACCGAATGAATCAGATGGAATTTTCCCACGACATATTTTGCTTTGTTCTTTTGAAGGTGGCCAATGAGATGCCACTCGATATCTTTTAAATCAGCAAGCTGTTCGATTTTATCCAAAGCTTCCTGAACATAGTTTTCACCGAAGCGACGTTGGCCTTGGTTGTAAAGGTCACGAATCTTTTCCACCGGCTGAAGTTTTGAAACAGCCAATAGCTTTGTTGAACCGATTTCCGAAAGAATTTTTTCCAGCGACATATCAGACAAGCTAGCACCGGCAAAACGTGTGGTCACGACTTTATTTATGTCAGGAAAATGACAAAATAAATACCATCGCTACTTTTCTGTTGACGATGTGAAATGACGGTCTTTTAATTGATGTATGCGCAGCTCCTCCCTTAAAAGCGTGCAAGCCATTTCTCAGGACCCTCGGCTGCGGATTATGAAGCAGTTCGGGGGTACGCTCTTAAAAAAGAGTCATGCGAAGATTGCTCGCCCTATATCGACAAAACATGCGATGCATGTTGTATTGCGCTCGTCTCAGGCTCGGGGCGAGTGGTCCATGCGTGCGCATAAAAATCGGAAGCATATTGAAAATATTTTGAAAGCTCAGGCCCAACGTTTTGGCGTGAAGCTTTTAGAATTCGCCAATGGCGGCGATCATTTGCAGATGGTTTTAAGAATCCCAGATCGAGATTCGTTTCATTCCTTCTTGCGGACTGTTTCTGGAATGATTGCGATGAAGGTGTCCGATTCTGCAAAGACTCGGGCCTTGAAGACTAAATTTTGGGATTTTAGACCCTGGACCCGAGTGGTTGAGTGGACCCAAGGGGTTTCGCTTGCGGTTGACGATTTGATTCATCAGCACCTGGAAAAAATTGGATTGATATTGAATTTACCACGGGATTATCACCGTTACTTCAAGGAAGCTCCGGCCTGATTATTTGCAAAGTCCGTAGTTTTGAATGTTTTGTCGGATTTCAAGATAGATTTTCTTTTTTGATTTAGGTTGAAGAACTTCCCAGTAAGCTTTGTTGCTGAAAAGTTGACCTTCGCGACCCATTTGATCGTTCAGCATCGACATCGTACATTTAATGCTTGTTTCGCCTTGTCTGCCGTCACCATTACGGCAACCAGCTGGAGAGTAAACTTTTTCGTGGCCGTTGTGGAGCTGATAAAGGCCTACAAGAGTTCCGTTTGGCCCGCCATGCAAAGGTGGATTGATACGGCATGAACTTTCATGATTCGCCATCGCTGCTAGAATTACGACCCAAAGACCTTGTTTGCCTTCACGAGAAAGTTGATCGTAGCCAGGGCAAAGTTGCTTGATATCAGAAGATCCACGCATCATCTCGTCATAATTATTGGAAGCTAATTCTGAGTTGATTAGATTGCCCCACTTGCCATAGGAAGATCCGGCCGCGAATTTCACACACCCGTCGGACCAATTCATTTTGGAATTCACGTCAGCGACAGCTTGCGCCTCACTTCCACTGATGACGGCATTGCGCAGATCTCGTGCATCGGCGGCGTTGCGATCTAAATTTGAGGCAGGCAATGAGCATTCGACACAGTTACTTGCTTCACTTTGCCCTGATGTGAGGGATCCGGCAAGGGAAGGGGAAGCCGCAAGAAGAATGAGTAGTGATGCAAGGTACTTCGTAACTGGTTTCATATCAAAGAAACAATTCACTGATAGTGCCACGTTCAAAGCGAAACAGTTCAATTTCAGACGGGTAATGATGTCAATCTCTCGAGAGAGTGACGAAAAAAGGTCTTTAGTCTCAGTTTGAGATGCAGGCCAGTGAGCAGTCGCAGAGATTTTCATTCGCCGATGTTAGAAGCCAAGATGCTGCATGTTGAAAAAATCTTGTCGCGATCAACACTATTAATAGATGAAACTGTCGAGCAAGATTCTTCTTCTGGTGATGGCATTTGTGGTTCTATTCAGAATCTCCCTCCCATTTTCTCTGCGATATGCCGTGAACAAATACTTAGGTCATCTTGAAAATTATTCGGCTCATGTCGACGACGTTGGTCTTTCTTTTTATAAAGGTTCGTACACTTTGTCAGGCTTACGCATTTGGAAGAAGGACCGTGCAGAAATTCAAACGTTTATAAATGTACCGAAGCTTGAGGTTTCGCTGCTATCTCATTTAGCCATTGATAAGAAGTGGTTTGTCGGGGTTGATATTTATGAGCCCCGGTTGCAGGTAATCGATAGTGTTCTTCCAAGTCATCAGCAGTTCGGCGAATCGTTACCTTGGTGCGAGATTTTGAATAGACTTGTGATTTTAAATATCGAGAGTCTGCGAGTCAGAGATGGCATTCTTCTTTTCCAAAATTATGATTATCGCAAGCCCGTGCAAATCAGTGTTAGTAAAATCAATGTCTCTGCCATCAATATTCATAACACGGAAGGCGTCAGAAAAAGTTTGCCCAGTCGATTGAACTTTTCTGCCTTAGTGCAGCGAGGAGCCTGGCTCAGGGGGAGTTTTGATTTTAATGGATCAACCAGTCTGCCATCATTTTATGGACAGATTCGCTTGGATGATTTTCAGCTGACTCGAATGAATAATGTCTTCATTTTGTATGGGCCGTATTCGTTTCGCTTAGGCAGTGTGAGTTTGTTTTCACGCATCTTTGTGAATAGTGGAAATATCCGCGGTTATCTGACGCCCTTTCTGCAAAATATCGATGCGGTGAAGATGCTTTGGAACAATCGTATTTCGCAAGGCTATCTCGCGGATGCGGTAAAGGCTTTCGGCGGAATTGTTTTGGATAATCACACGACGCAGAGACTCAAAGGTCGACGTTATGCATTTCAAGGACAGATGGTGGCGGGAGAGGAGCCTTGGAAAAACTTTTGGTCCACGATTCGCAACGGATTCATTCCGATTTATCCAAAGAAGCCAATTGCGATGAAAAAGAAACATATCGTTGCAGAACAAATTCAAGAGCTGGATAACGATTAATTCATTCTCTGTAAGGTCGCTTGCAAAGACGATTTGGCCGATTCAATTTGATCTTTCGGCGCGTTGCGCGCTTCGCGTAGGATCAGCGCCTTTTCGAAGCACTCTCTGGCCTTAGAGAATTTCATTTGATCGAAGTAGTTTTTTCCGGCGTGTTGCCAGATAAAATCATTCAGATGTTCCATGTCAGAGGTTCGTGCTAAATCCAAAAGTTCTTCGAAAAGCGGATTGCTTTGTTCAAAGCGGCATTGCCACTGATAAACATGGGCCAAACGGATTTGCGCTGAAACTTTTAGACGCACATCCAATGAGTGTCGCTCGATAACGTCAATGGCTTTTAGTAAATAATCACGGGCTTCATCGAGATGTCGCAAGATTCGAAGATATGTTCCAATCTCGCCCAGGATACGCACACGTTCGAGAGGGTTCTGTACAGTGTTCAGCGCACTTTTTCGTTCATGAACGTACAGATCCATGTCGCTGGGATTATCAGCAACTTCGTGCAGATTCTCGTCGAAGTGATAGTTGAGATCGTACCTGTCCATTAAGCTTAATTATATCAGGTTTATAAATTTTCATCTAGCTGAGGGGCTTCAAAATCTATTTTAGGATTCCATTTGTAACGCAAAGTTGGAAAGCATTTCGCGGACGAGTTGCATCGGTAGTCCCACCACATTATCAAAAGGGCCTTCGAACTTTTCCACGAATTTTCCCCCGAGACCTTGGATGCCGTAAGCTCCGGCTTTGTCCATAGGCTCTCCGGTTTCAATGTAGGTCCAGATTTCATCATCGGAAAGTTTTTTGAAAAAAATTTTTGTCGTCTCAATTCGAGACAGCTCTTTGTTTTCAGGTCCCTCGATCATGCAGACCGCAGTTTTCACTTCATGATAATTCCCAGACAAAAGTTTTAAGATTCTAAATGCGTCAGCACGATCTTGAGGTTTTCCTAGGGGACCGCCGCCAAAAATGACCTCTGTGTCGGCGGAAATGAGGATAAAGCCCTCTGGGTGACTAGCCAACAGTCGAGGGAAGGCGGCCCTCGCTTTACGTCTGGCGATGTCCAAAATCTGCTCGTTCACATTCAGGTTTTTGTCAGGAATTTCCGATACTTTAAGTGATGCCACGTCGAATGAAAAACCAGCTTCGGTGAGGAGTTGTTTTCTGCGTGGTGACTCGGATGCCAAAATGATTGGTTTCATGAGTTCACTTGAACACAAAGAGGCGAAAATGGGAAGTGCAGAGTTAATGCTCATTCTAGGATTGCTACTCGCAGGGGTGGCGGTCTTCCTATTTGTCAGTTCGATCTTCGCAAGCAATGCAGACAAAGCGCAACTTTCATGGGCTAACAATGATGAGCCGGTGAAATCCAAAAATCCGATCATCAATTTCTCGCGCCCATTAGTGCATCAGTTCACATTGCAACATGCTTTGAGAATTCGCAGTGAAGCGTATCGCAAGAAGGTCCGCAAGTTCATTAAGACTGCGGGTCTTTCCATGGAACTGAACGAAGATGAATTCATCGGCTTGCAACTTCTTTGGGGAGTGATGTTCCCGATCTTCTTATTGATCATGAACTTCTCGCTGCAATTAGGTTTATCGCCATTCATGTGTATCGGTGTGGGCTTGATTGGATTTTATCTTCCGCAGATTCACTCGAAGGGTGAAAAGAAGCGCAGGGAAATTTCTGTTCGCGCAGACCTGCCGTTCTTTATTGATCTTTTGGCATTGTCTGTGGAAGCGGGTTTGGATTTCTTCTCGGCGATTCAAAAGATCGTAGATAAATCAAAAGGCACGGACAGCGTTTTGGCGGATGAGCTTGCGATTGTTTTGAAGGACATCAAAATCGGTGCTTCGAAAACACAAGCTTTGAAGGATATGGCTGAACGTTTGGATATGAACGAAATCACAAGTTTCGTTGCAGTGCTCGTGGATGCAGAGGCAACAGGGGCTAGTATTTCCCAGGTCTTGAAGGACCAATCGGAACAAATGCGTCTTGAACGATTTGTTCGAGCGGAAAAGGCCGGCGCCCGCGCTTCACAAACTATTTTGATTCCGCTGATGTTGTTCATCTTGCCTGCGGTTTTCATCATGGTGTTTGGTCCGGTGGCGGTTTCATTTATGTATGGTGGAAAATAATGATGGCAGTTTTGGAAAGTAAGACCACAAATCAAAAGCTTGTGCCGAACTTAGAAGTTGCAAAGGACTTCTGGAGTCGCGGCAAAGGCCTTTTAGGCAGAAAAGATCTGCCTGAAAGCCAAGCATTGTGGATTCATCGCTGCAATAGCATTCACACATGCTTCATGCAGTTTTCCATCGACTGTGTATTTGTAGATAAGAATTTGAAAGTGAAAGCGATCTATCAAGATGTTAAGCCGTGGCGCTTGGTCCTTCCAGTATGGGGGGCAAGCTCGGTCATCGAGATGGCGTCAGGTACTAGCAGCAAGTTAAAGATCAACGTGGGAGATCAACTCTATGTGGGCGCTTAGAGTTTTAACCGGTCCTCAAGCCGGACAAATCTTAACACTGAAGATGGGGCGAAACGTGATCGGTCGTGCCCCTAATTGTGATGTGAAAATCACAAGTGGTGGTGTTTCGAAAGAACACAGTGAAATCACCGTTTATAAAGATAAGATCGTTGTGACCGATTTAAAATCCAGCAACGGCACTTTCTTAAATGGTATCCGCATGCAAACGGGTATTATGCGCTTAGGTGATAAGCTAGGTATTCATGATGTTTTGGTCGATGTGATTCCAGCGCCGGATGCAAGAGCCCAAGCTCCGCGCCCACAACAACCGTCTCCGCAAGCGCCGATGCCATATTATGGCGGAGGTGCGGCTCCTCAAATGCAGCCGCAAATGTATCAGCAACCTCAATATGGTCAGATGCCTCAAGGCATGCCGCAACCGATGGCTTCAATGCCAGGCGCGGCACCTGCGCCAGCTCCGGCATATAGCCCAGGTGGTTTCAAAGCTGTGATGGAAAAAGTCACAGAGTACATTGATAGAGTGGCATTGCCAGGAGTTTACAAGCTTCCAACATTGATCGAATTCAAAATGGTCTTGTTGGGCTTTGTGATTCTATTTATTTTCATTACGACTCTTCTTTCAATGATCCCAATGGTAGCGATTTCTCGAGCCAGCATCATCAATGAAAGTAAGCGTCGTGCGGCTTCCATCGCGCGCTCTGTGGCAACACTGAATCAATCAGCGTTGTTGCAGAACAGCTATTCCTCTTTGACCACAGCGCAAGCGGAATCTGAAGACGGCGTGAAGCAAGTTTTGATTGTGCAACAATCTGACGGGATGATTTTAGCTCCGGCGACTCGTGCGGGAACAACGCCTGATCTTCCGTTTGTCCACGTGGCTCGCAGAGAAATGCGTCCTCAATCTGTTGAAGTGGATTCTTCAACGATTGGCGCAAGTTTTCCAATTGGTTTGTTCGATCCAAACACGGGTGAACAAACCGTGAAAGCCCATGCCATTGTTCTTTACGACATTGGAAGTCTTGCTTTTGACGACGGTCGTGCCATCAGTTTGTTCATGCAAACGTTGGTGATTGCGACTCTGGTGGGATTGCTGGTGTACTTCTTTATGTACAAGCTGATCGAGTATCCAATTGCAAGTTTGAATACACAACTTGATACCGCGATGAGGGAGAAAAAAGACAGCACAGAAGTGGACTTCATCTTCCCGGCTTTCCAGGCTTTGGTTGGCAACATCAATAGTTTGCTCACTCGCGCTGCCAACGGTGTTCGCGATGAAGCTAATGGCGGAAACTTTGTTAACAAAGATGGTGAAGCTGAAAATCTGGTGCAGATGATTGGCTTCCCGGCGGTGGCTATTGCGAAGGATGGTCGTCTGATTGCTTGCAGTCCTTCGTTTGCGCAAGTGGCACATGCAGAGCTCTCTGCTTTGCAAGGGCAAATGTATACAGCGATTCCAGATGCGGCTCTTCAACAGAATATTGAACACCTTGTCGGTAAAAGCCGCGAGAATCCTCGTGTGATTCATACGGATCAATTGGAGTTCAGCGGTCACTTGTGCATCTTAAGTTGCCAAGCGATGAGTTCTGCGCCGAATGACGTGGATTATTACTTGATCACAGTGTCGCCTACTGACGGAGGTGCATCGTGAGTGCAGCCCCTCGTGTGAAAGACGCTTTGAAATTCGAAATTGAAGTGACGAGAGGGCCCCACATTGGTCTTCGTCTGGAGTTCAAGAAGGGCTCGGCAACAATTGGCCGTGGTCCCGAGAATGATATTGTTCTTTCAGGTGACCCTAGGGTGAGCCGTCAACACGCTGAAATTAAACAGCGTGGAAATGAATTTGTGGTCGTCAATTTGAGTTCTAAAAACTTTATCCTTTTGGATGGAGAGAACGTTCAATCCGAGGTTATAAAAAAAGACTCGGTGATTCAAATTGGTGAGACAGAAATTCGTGTGATGTCGGACGTCTTCAATGAAGCTCCGGCAGCTGCACCATCTGCGAAGTCCAACAGTCCGTTCACTCCGGTCGTAGCTCCTGTTTTCACTCCGCCGCAACCAAAGCCGCAGGTGCCACCAGCAACGATGTCATCGAACTCACAAATGCCCGCATTCCAACAGCCTGGAATGCCTCCGGTGATGCCGAATCCATCGATGCCGCCGTCGATGCCACAAGGTGGAATGGGCTATGGTGGTTATCAAGCTCCACCGGCGTCAGGGCCCGTGCGTTCTGCGGGAGCTGGTGGCGGAAGTTTATTGCAAAACCCACGAGCTCGTTTCTATGGAATTATCGCTATCGTTGGTTTGGTCGCGTGGTTCTTCCTTTCGGGTGGTGGCAATAAGGCGAACAAAGATCCAAATGCCATTCGTACCTCAGTTATTTCATTGCAAGATGTGGCCGATGCGGAAAAGCGTACCCAGGAATTGATGAATCTTAAGAAAGACAAGTATGACTCTGTTCAATATCGGAGAGCCCAGGAAAATTTCATTCGTGGTTTTCGCGATTTTCAACAAGGTCAATATGCTCGTGCTAGAGAGGCTTTCCAGGTCGTGTTGAACTTGGACCCTGATAATGAACTAGCGAAACGCTATTATAATTTGTCGAAAATTAAATTTGATGAGTTTGTGAAGTTCAACATGATTCAAGGCAACCGTTACAGAGAAAAACGCAACTGGCGTATGTGTCAGTCCAATTATTCCAACGTAATGACGATGCTACAAAATCGTAAGGACGATCCAACGTTCAAAGAAGCCAAGCAGTATTATGAAGAGTGCAGCTTGAATGTTGAGACGGGGAGATTCTAATGGCTCGTCTAAAAGTCCGCCTTCGTGGCAAAACAGTTTATGACGTAGCTTTGACGGAGGACCGCTCTTATGTGGCGGGCCGTAAAGAAGACTGCGATATCGTCTTGCAACCAGAAAAAGGCATCTCACGCGAGCACTTTAAACTTTCCTATGTCGGCGGGTCGTGGACAGTTGAAGTGGTCTCTCGCTATGGCGACGTCATGCAAAATGGCGAAAAAGTCCGTCAGATTCCCTTGGAGCATGGCTCTTTGTTCGCAGTGCCTCCGTATGAATTTGAATATATCGCGACGGCGGATGTAGGCCCCGTGGCTGAAGATCCGATGCCTATGGCGGCAGCTTCTTCGGACGCTGAAGGGTCGATGAATTTACCAGCGGTGCAATCAGCTCCAGCCGTGGATTTCGAAGGTAGCGAAGAAAAAACTGTGATTGGTGTAGCACCAACGGCTGCTTACATCAAAATGACTGACAACCAAGGTGAAGTGAAAGAGATGATCCGTCTTGATGCCGGTGATTCTTGGGTGGCGGGTCGTGATCCCTCTTGCCACATTCATATTCGCGATCAACGAGTCAGTCGCCGTCAATTTGAAATTCGTCGCGCAGGTTCGCAATATCACATTATCGATCTTGGCAGTGTGAATGGAACTTTGGTGAACGGAAGTCCCATTTCATCGTCAGATCCAACGCCCGTGAAAAGCGGAGACGCGATCTCTGTTTTAGATAATTATCTTTATTTCGAACTTCATGATGCCAATTTCCAAAGTCGTTTGGAGATGGTGAATGTGGCTCCGCCGAATCCATTGATGCCAGTTTCGTCAGATATTATGCCAATGGAATATCAGCAACAGATGCCTCAAGAAATGGTTCCTTATCAGGGAGCTATGGCACCAATGCCATATCAGCCAAATTATCCCATGGGCATGCCTCAACAAATGGGCGGTCCTATGCCGGCTCCTGTTGCGACAGGGAAATTTGATTATAAAAAACACAGACCGAAAATTATTGCCGGTGCTGTGCTTTTGATAGCTGTGGCTTGGCTGTTCAGTGGAGATAAAAAAGATGCGCAAAAACCTTTGGCAGGATCTGCGGGCTCTGGTGTGGCCGCCCCGGGTTCGCCGCAAGATGCGTTTAATAAATTGAAACCGGAACAGCAAGTGCTAGTTCGTCAGCGCTATAAAGATGCTAAGAACTTGTACATGGCTGGTAAGTATCAGCTTGCTCAGGATGAAATCGTCAAGATTCGTGAACTTGTTCCTGACTACGAAGATTTGAAGGAGATCGAGCGTCTTTCTAAAGAGGCAATGTTCATCCAACAACAACAACGTCGTCAGGAAGAGATTGAAAAAGCAAAAGCTGAAGCAGAAGAGAAAATCTTAAAACAAGTGGCCGAGTGCCAGAAGAAAGTGAATCCTAATATCACTGAAGGTGAGATTGATGATTGCTTAAGCTCTGTGATGCAGTTTAATCCGGATCATCCAAAGATCAATGAGTTGAAAATGCAAGTACAGGCTCTTGTAACTGCTCGTAATTTGAAGGCAGAGGAAAAGGCGGCTTATCAAGAAAGAGTAGCGAAATTGAGAGCGATCTATAGCAAGGCCGAAACAGTTCATAAGACAGCCAAAAATCCTTTGGATGTGATTGCTGCTTATGAAAGGGTTCTGGATTCAAAGCTGCCAGATCCAAATGGCTTAAAGAGTCAGTCGCAAAGAAATATTGCTTCGATTCGCCAGATGATGAATACAAAAACAGCGAGCCTCCAAGCAGAGGCTGATAAGCTATATTCATCGCAAAATCTAAAAGGAGCGATTCTGGCTTTGCGTAAAGCTCGTCAGATAGATCCTAACAATGACGAGATTCAACCGAAGATTGACAAGATGACGACAGAGCTTCGTAAGCAGATGATGACCATCTATCAAGAGGGCATCTTGGAGGAAAGCTTTGGTAACGTCGAAGGCGGCGAAGCGAAAGCTGGTGCCAAGGACAAATGGAAGAAGATCTTGGATCTCGATATTTCAGACGGCGAGTACTACAAAAAAGCTTACATCAAGCTTAAAAAGTACGGGGCATTATAGAATGAAATTGCAGGAAAGATCTTACAGCACAAAAATCCTGCGCCCGAAACCTTTGATTCATTCAGAGGATGACGGCTCTTTAGTCGTTGTGGCAACGTCGTGGGGTCAACCTGAACATGCACAACGTGTTGTCGACGAGGTGGTGAAGTACGTCAGTGCTGCTAAGGCCGACGTTGAAGTGACTTCTCCATTCGAGTTTTTGACGTGTCTTACTGACGAAGTGAACTACGTGCGCACCTCAATATTGATTGCGAATGACGTTCTCTATCGCGGTGAAAATCGCAATCAATATTTTTCTGGCGTCGAAGTCCTGACACTATTTAAGCGCGGCCCGCAAGTGGCGTATGCCCATGTCGGATGTCCAAGTTTGTTTTTGCAAAGAAACGGTCAGCATATGCAACCGCTTTCTATAGGTCTGGATCTTTCAAGTGAGCTTCAAGACAATATGAATCCTTTGCCTCCGTTGCCAGCGCAATTGTTGGGGCTTGATCCGACTTGCAATATTCAATGCGGTCACACTTACGTGCGCGAGGGTGATCAGTTGGTTTTGTTGGCGAGTAACTCTGTCGCGACATCTTTGTGGGGCCGTGAGTCCTATCAACAAGATTTGAGTGCTATTACAAATAGCATGATCCAAGAATCCCCAGAGTCTCCGTTCTGGTTGGGGCTCATAGCAGTTTAATTTATTTTATTCCTGTAACAACCACTTGTTCGCAGGAAGTTTAAACGTGGCGGATGGATGAGCGCTGGCGGTGGCTACACTGGTGTTCTTGTGAAAACCTTATCCCTTAAAGACGTCATAAAACTGCCTGATTCCGGTAACTGATCAGCTTTTAGACATCCTAAGAAGCACCAAAGCGAAAGGGTCTCTGATCGAGGGAAGTTTTTCCTTGGCACAACCTTCGCTATCAGAATCATGTCTTAAAAATATTGGGAGGACCTATGATTTCGACTCTTTCGAAGAGCCTGATGGCCCTGGCGCTTTTAACTTCTGGTAGTTTTGCGATGGCCACGGGTCTTTCTGATCTAAAAGCGGGCGACATCCTTGTTGCGCAGGATTCTGTGTCTGGTAAAGACTGCGAAATCAAGATCACGGCGATGGGTGATGACTCTATTTCTTTAATCCTTACTATTGGTGGAAAAGTGGCGCCAGAACTGGTCGCAAAGAAGGTTTTCTCGGTGAAGGAAAACTATGTTGGGACCTATACTAAAACTCCGAAGATTGATCCTGCGGACGGCTCTGTCTATAGTGATGATATCGAGGGCAGTTTAAATAGGAATCGTCTGACAGGTTTGGCTCGCTTTCAAGTGCAACGCATGGTGTGGGGTGAGCATAGTTATACTCCGTTTGATCCACACATTTCTTGTGATGGTTTAGAGCTTAGAAAATAAATCAATCCTCTTCGTCGATAGTGGCGAGAGCTTTATATGCTTGAGCTCGCACTTTTGCGAGTTCGGGCAGATGCAAAGCCAGCTCTGCACGGGAAGGTGCAAAGATATTGTCCCTTGATGTGTCCCACACGAGTCCCATGGCGATATTCGTTCGCTGAATCTCTTGATCTAACATGTAACTTTTAAATGAACGTTCGAATTTCTTTCTTTGAGTTTCTTTGGAAAGACCACGAACATCAGCGCGAATCCAATCTACCATTTCAAGGAAGAGCGGATCGCTGCATGCTTTCAAATGGGGCGTATCAAGCTCTTTCATCGTTAACAAAGCAATGCAAGGGTCGTCGGTCTTTGCGTTTTTGATATTGAGATTTTTCTCGCTGACGTACTGCCAAAGTGCAACTTTGTTGCGAACTCCTAAAGATTTTAATGTGTCCCAGTCCTTTTGATTCAGAGCAATTTGAGCCGCCCAGTTTTGCAAATCAAGGCTGCGACTTTGATTTGTGCTAAGACGCTTTAAATCGCGAAGAAGTTGTGCCTCTTGATCCGCTCGCATCCAGCGGGAATAAGAGATGCTCATTTTGTTCATCCACTCTGAGTTCGGTGGCTCATAAGGGGGAAACTGATTCTTGCGCAACAAACTTTGCAGTTTATTTGTTGTTGGCAAAATACTTTCTTGCAACATCGGAAGCGGATTCACCTCAAAGCGATCCACCAGTGTGTTGTAAAGGCGTGGGCTTTGATCATTGATGAGCAACACGTGATTGGAAATAGCGGCGGTTCTTAAAGGACCGGCATTTCTCCACATTGCCCAGCCAGATTCCAATAACATCGGACGTTCTTCAGGCCAATGAGTCGTCGGATTTTTCAAGACACTTAATAAAGAATGGCTAGGGAAATCGGCACTTTCATCATCAAGAATAGTCTCGCCTAATAGGTCATAAAGGGTGCGGCCCACGTCAACAAGGTTGACGTTTTGGTCGATCTTCCAATAGATGGCCTCATCGCGAGTTTTACTTTGTGCGGGCTTAATCAATAAAGCCACTTGAGTATTTTCACTGTGCAAATTTGTCGAAGCAAGCTCGCCCGTGCGGTCTGCAGTATTGTGTCCACTTAGGCCCACAAGGATTACTGTGGTTTTATCCCATCGCCCCGCAGCTTTCATTTGATGAATGAACTCATAAAGAGATTCATCGAGTTCATCTACTTGGCTTTCAAAACTTAAGTTTCGTGTTTCGCCAAGATCCGTTGTGGTGACCGTCGTGGAAAACGCCAAATCCGGCACATAAATCACGGAAAAGAACGGAGCATTGTTAGCTTCGTGTTTTAACCACTGCAGAAATTGCGCGGCATCTTTTTTAAATGGACGAAATAACGCTGAAAAATTCGGAATCAGGTTGTCATCAAATACTTCGAATCCCTGATTTAAACCCGTGCGACGAAAAACGGGGGCCCCTCCCGAGAAAAAGCTCGTGCGATATTCTTTACGCAGAGCAAGCTCAGGTGCTAGATCCAACTCGGGAGCTAGACCTGGACCTCCATTATGACGGATGCCGTGTTGAAAAGGATAAAGACCTGTTAACACCGAGGACAACGCAGGCACTGTTAGGGTTGACGGAGTGTAGGCATGGGTAAAGCGCACTGACTCTTTGCAAAGCAAGTGAAAGCCGCTGTGTATTTCACTCGGTTGTTCCTGATTGCAGTTCACGTCGCTCACTGAAAGCTCATCGACAGCGATGATTAATACAGAGGGCTTGTCATTTACCTGACAAGAGAGCTGGACTAGACTCAACAGGAAGAGTGTGAAGATTAAAATGATTCTCTGCATACCTTGACCGTGTGTCATCGATCTAGAGATAATGGATCAATAATCTTATAAGGTCAAAGATTTGGAGGAATTCACATCATGCTCGCAGAAAAAATATTTACCGTCGCACATCTATTGGACCAAGTCGTTCTTTGGTTCTTGCTTATCCTCAGTGTTTTGAGCATCGGTATGATTCTAGAAAGATTCTTTGCACTTAAGAAGGTGTCGGCGGAATCTCAACGTGTTCGTAATCGCATCAAACTGGCTTTGCAAAGCAATAGCGTAGAGGATGTAGAAGACCTTGCGAAAGACCCGAGCTGGTTGGAAGGCCGCGCAGCTGGCTATGCAATGAAGCACATGAAAGAGTCGGGCAGCAAAGGTTTGGAAGAAATCTTCAACACATTTGCTTTAACGGAACGTCCAGAGCTTGAGAAGTTTTTGAACTTCCTTGCGACTGTTGGTTCGAATGCTCCTTACGTGGGATTGTTCGGTACGGTTTTGGGTATCATGAAAGCGTTCAACGATTTAGCACAGTCACCGGAAGCGGGACAACAGACTGTTATGGCTGGTATCTCGATGGCCCTTGTTGCGACGGCAGCAGGTCTTTTCGTGGCGATTCCAGCGGTTATTTTCTATAACTACTACAGCAAGCAAGTTCGTGGAATTTTCCAAAGTCTTGAAAGCGTGAAAGAGCTTTGCCTCGCTTACGCTAAGAAAAAAGGTGTTTAACCATGGCAATGAAAACGGGACAAGATAACGACGCCATCGCGGATATTAACGTTGTCCCGTTGGTAGATATCATCCTGGTTGTATTGATCATCTTCATGGTCACAGCCCCGATGTTTATTAAGCCAACGATCAACGTGAACTTGCCGAAAGCGGCGAGCGGCGATCAGACAGCTCCAAGCAAATTGAATATCGCTTTGACTGCTGATGGACGTATTAACTTGAACGGCACTTTCGTCAACGAAGATGCCGTGAAAGCGAAAGCTCTTGAGGAAGTTCAAAAGAATTCGGAAGTGCAAGCCATCATTTCTGCGGATAAAGATACTCCGCATGGAAAAGTTGTTAATTTGCTGGATATCGTAAAAACCGCTGGAGTGAAGAAATTCGCGATCAGCATCGATAAAAAATAAGAAATAAAAAGGCCTGCGATAAGCAGGCCTTTTAGTTTGCGCGACTGTTTAGTTGCCGCCGCCTCCACCGCCGCCGCAGTTGCCGTTATCAGCCAACTGACAGGTGTCAGAGATAAACTTCAATTTGCCGTTATGACATTCAAAGTTCACAGCTCCAGCAACATACGAAACGCAGGAGTTGTTCGTAGCTGTATGAATGCGCGGGATGGATTGTGTGCAAGAAATTGCGACTTGGCCCAAGTACGGCAAAGCCCCGATAGACCATGATCTCAAGCCCGAATAACTTGCGTAAGCATACAGAATGTTTGCGAAGTCATAGCTTTGATTCAAAAGATATTTTCCGCGAGGACCATCGAAGTACAAATTGAAATACTGATAAGCTGTATCATAAGTTGAGGATGTGTAAGTGAAGTAAGATCCTGCATTGCAACCGATCGCTTGTTCAGCAATGCCGATGCGTGCACTCGCGCTCGTTAAAGTCGCGCCCGAAGAGTCCCTAATCACCACATAATAGGTGCCCTCTTTAGTCCAACGATCGGCAACATCTGCATACATTGAGTACTTGCCAAGGCCTGAAGTGATCGCAGCACCATCTTTGTACCATTGATACGAATAAGGATATGAGCCGCCTGTGACACCCAATTGAATTGTAAAGTTTTGTCCTTCATAAACAGTCTGACTTGAAGGTTGAGTCACGATGCGGAAACCTGTGCCGCCGCTGGAAGACGAACCTGAATTTGAACCAGAGCTTGATGAAGTGGAACCGCCAGAGGCCGAGATTCCAGAGCTGACACCACTACCGATTTGGATGGCACCATTGTTTGCAGAGCCCGAACCCGAGCTAGAACTGCCTCCACCAATGACTAGATTTGGAGAGTTTTGATTTGAAGATCGAGTCGAACCAGAGCTCGAGCTTCCCGACGTAGGTGAGGTGGAAGAGCTTTCGCTCGTGCATGCAGAACCCACGCTTCCGCAATTTGCTTGAGGAGCGCAATTTTGAAAGCTAACGATCATGAGCCCCATCATCGCCACAATCGACATGACGCGGAAATGTCGCTTCTTTTTGAGAAAACGTACTTTCATGATTCCATCCCCCGAAATCCTGATGTGTGTATTTATCGGAGTCTTGTTAGCTGTACTTAAGATGGTATTTCCACAATTCGTTCTGAAATCTCATAATGATACGCCTAAAGTCCTGACGTGCTTCTCCGATGAAGATCACATCATGTTTAAACGTCAGCCTTCAGACATTCAGTTCATTGCAGTCACTTTGGTGCTTGTTGTTCTTTTGGGAGCACGCACATTTTATTCTTTGACAGAAGAAGAGGAAGTTTCCGTGGCTCCAGCCGTGGCTTCGCAATCTGTATTGGCGTCGAATAAGCGTACTCCCGCAAGCGTTCCTCAAGGTGATGCGGTATCATTGAAATCGGCTTTGGAACAATTCACTTCGATGGATCTGAATTGCTCAAAAAAAGGCGCGTTCAAAGTTTCTGTGCGCGGAAACTTTGTACAATTTCAGGGTAAGAGCTGCGTGAAAGGTTTCAACGAAGGCCAAGTTGAGATTGTGAACAAAAGCAACGGTTACACCGCCTCGATCTTCCCACGCGGTACTGATAAATACCAAACGGACCTTATCCAACTTCAAAACGGAGACAACGAAATCGCGATTCGCTATCGCGAGCGCTCTGGTAAGTCCGTTGAAGAAGTCGTTCACGTGACTTCAATTAATATCTAAAAACGCGACCACTCCTCGGAGTTAAGCCTTTTCCTGTGCACCCTGACAGAACCCTGTCTCAATGCGTGGGTTTTGATTGCCTACTTTTCGCTCTTAGATTTAAATAAGCCCAAAGAATATCGACCACTTAATGCATTCGGCCAGAGTAGGATCAATTAAATTGATTCTAGGGAGGCCTCACTTTAAGGTAGCGCCGAATGATTTTAGAAGGACTGACTCAAACCGTGGATCTAAAGAAGCGTTCGGACATTCACTATGCTCGAAAAATCTGGCACATGTCGGGCGTGTTTACTATGTTCCTAGCTTACGTTTATATGCCGCCCGCAGTATCGATGACGATTCTTGCGGTCGCTTGGTGTCTTTTCGTGCCTTTCGATTTTTTGCGTCAAAGATATCCAGCACTTAATGATTGGGCATTACACGCGTTCAAACCAATTATGCGCCAAAGTGAGGCTAAAAATTTGGCGGGTACAACGTTCCTTCTCACGGGCGTTCTTCTTGTTGATATCGTTTTTCCTCGTCCCGTCGTGGCTTTGACTTTGTTGTTCTTGGCTTTCGCGGATCCTATCGCAAGCTACTTTGGAATTTTGTACGGTAAAGATAAAATCTTTGGCCACAAATCCATCCAAGGCTTCATGGCAGCGTTCTTTGTTTGCATGATCTTAACGCTCATTTATCTTTTGGCTCACAACTATCTTACAGACAGACTGATTGTCGTGAGTTTGCTTGCTGGCTTGGTCGGCGCGTTCGCAGAACTTATTCCAATTGGTAAGCTCGATGACAATCTGACTCTCCCTCTTATGAGTGCTATTGGAATATCTATCCTATTTTATTTCTTTGGATTTTTTGCCAACGTCGGGTAGATTCCCGGCATGGCAACAGAATACACACACCACAATATTGATTCCGAAGATGCCAGAGCACAGCGCTTGGCGATGTACATCTACATTCTTCCAAACTTGATGACCACTGGGAACTTGTTCTCGGGTTTCTTCGCAGTGATTCAAGCAATCAAAGGAAACTATCTTTGGGCAGCTTACGCAATTGTTGTTGCGGCAGTGTTTGACCAACTCGATGGGCGCTTGGCTCGTTTGACTCGTTCAACAAGTAAGTTCGGTGCTGAATACGATTCTTTGTGCGACCTTGTGAGCTTCGGTATGGCTCCGGGTGTTTTGCTTTTCTTGTGGGCTCTTCAGCCATTCGGTCGTTTGGGTTGGGTCGCGTGCTTCCTTTTCGTTGCGTGCGGAGCTTTGCGTTTGGCTCGTTTCAACGTTCAAGCGGGCGTTGTCGAGAAAAACTATTTCCAAGGTCTGCCAATTCCAATGGCAGCAGGTATTGTGGCTTCTTCAGTTTTGGCATTCCAAGATTTGGAACTAGAGCCGATGGGGAACTATGGTCTTTTGATCATGACAATCTTGCTTGCGATCGTCATGGTCAGCAACTTCCGTTTCCGCAGCTTCAAAGATTTGGATTTGAAAGAGCGTCTTCCATTCCGCTATTTGATCCTTGGCGTAGGTGTCCTTGTTGTTGTCGCTCTTCGTCCGGAAGTGATGCTATTTGTTTTGTTCATGAGCTATGCGGCTTTAGGTGCCGTATTTGGTGTCTTTAAACTTGGTAAAAACATTCGCAAGATCAAACCGAGTGTTTATGCTCCCGCTTCAGTTCATGAAAGCGATCTAGTCCTCGAAGATGAGGAAGAAGAAGTGAGCAAGCCAGATGACAAAAAGAAAACTTAAAGTCGGTGTTGTTGGCGCGACCGGAATGGTCGGCCAAACATTTATGAACATCCTTGCCGAGCGCGAGTTCCCGATTGAGGAGCTTCGCCCTTTTGCCTCTGAAAATTCCTTGGGCAAAAAGATCTCTCTTCAAGGTAAGGAATGGCCTTGCCAAGTTCTGAAAGAGAACTGCTTTGATGGTCTCGACTTGGTTTTCTTTTCTTCAGGTGATGACATCTCTAAAGAGTGGGCTCCAAAGGCCGTCGCTTCTGGTGCTTTCGCTGTCGATAACTCTGCCGCTTTCCGTATGGATCCAAATACCGTGTTGATTGTTCCTGAAGTGAACGGTCATTTGGTGAACAAGGATTCCAAACCACAAATTATCGCAAATCCCAACTGCTCAACTATCCAATTGGTAGTGGCGTTGAAGCCTCTTCAAGACAAATTCGGTTTGGAAGAAGTGCGCGTTAGCACATACCAGGCAGTCAGCGGCGCGGGTAAAGATGGTTACGACGAGTTGCTAACTCAGACGGCGAACCATGAACGGGACGAGCACGCTCCGAAAACATTCCCGCATCAGATTTTGTTCAACTGCATTCCGCAAATCGGTTCTTTTAACGATCAAGGCTTCTGTTCTGAAGAAGTAAAGATCATGAAAGAGACGCGTAAGATCTTAGGTCAGCCAAATCTGAAGGTATCCGCCTTTACAGTTCGTGTCCCAGCTTTGAATGCTCATAGCGAATCGGTTTGGGTCACTTTGAAAAAAGAGACCTCTCAGGAGCAAATTTTGGAAGCGCTCCACAATTTCGAGGGAATTGTCGTTCAAGATGATCCTAAGAAAAGCGTTTATCCTTTGGCGCATAAGGTGTCAGGTGAAGACCCGGTTTATGTGGGGCGTATTCACCGCGATCCCGAAGATCCGAAGATGTGGTTGATGTGGGTTGTTTCTGACAACATCCGCAAAGGGGCCGCATTGAACGGAATCCAAATCGCCGAACAAATCTTCTTTACCTAGCGTCACTAAGCACCGAAAAAGTGTCCTGACAAAGGTCGGGGCGGTCCAGTCTTTTTGACAATGGCCCGGACTAATGGTGCGATATAAGAATGTCGAGCAGGAAGCTTACATTACCTTTAATCGCCTCAACCCTTTTGCTTTTTTCAGCAAACGCGCTGGCGGATATTACCCTCACTCAAGCGGCGGGTGCTTCACTGGTCGATCTCACTGGTTCCACTCAAGGCACGACGACTGGAAATGGCACGACGACAACGGTGACTCCATATATCTATGGAGGTATCGCGGGGACTTGTACGCCCGCTTCGACAACAGATACTTGTGATAGTTGTGCGAGCCAAACTTCGCTGGCCACTTGTAATCATAACAATGTTTCTGTCAATGGTAGCGTCGTTCTAACTTTTACTACAACTGACACATCAGCGACAGTTGCGCCAGAGATTCGGGCGACTAGTAGTTCCGGCGTAATTTTAGACAGCGCGCCGAACTGGACGACAGGGGCGACATCGTTTACGACGACAATTCCCTGGGCGACCTTGTGTACCAACTTTTCGTCGGGCGCAAGCTCAAGTTGTAGCAGTGATGGCAGTGTTGATGTTTGGGTCGGTTTCCCAAGCAATAGCGGAGCTTCCAGTTATACAACAGTTCACGTTGTCTTTCGTAATGCCAATACCACGGCCAATTACACGGACTGCCTCAATGGGGATGACGGAACAAATTACGGGTTCTGTCATTTTACGACGTATCCTGGTGATGGAAAGATTTATGCAGAAGATTTGACAGCGGCGAACAACTTTCCGGCGTCACCGAATGCCAGTTCGAAATTTACGAATCTTTTGTTCTTTTATGATAAGCAGCAAAGCACTGAAGATGATCTGACTATTTTAAGCCGGATTACGAGTGCTTCGGAATACTTTAGTTTAGCGATGAATTTGAATGCGACTCCGCCGGTTGCGGATGATCGTATCACGGGTCTTACCAATGGTGTTCGCTATTGCCTTGTGATGGCTAGCCAAGATGCAACTGGGATCATCAACTACTTTACGAAGACCAGTGATTTTCCGGCGGCTGGTGCTCAGTCGGGCTTCTGTACTTCTCCGGAACCAGTCGTTGGACTTCTTGATGACAAACACTGCTTTATCGCAACGGCAGCTTGGGGCAGTGATATGGCTCCGGAAGTTCAAAGCTTCCGCGATTTCCGTAACAAATATCTTTTGCCATTCGCGTGGGGGCAAAAGTTCGTAAAGACTTATTATAAGTACAGCCCGAAATACGCGAACATGATTGCTGGCAATGAAACGGCCAAGACAGTTGTGCGTTCGTTGTTGTGGCCGTTACTGTTATTTGCACGTATGAGTGTGGCATTTGGATTCTGGATCAGCCTTGCGATCATGGCGGCAGCTTTATGG
>NZ_DASVLT010000033.1:0-28093 GCF_036384735.1 Bdellovibrio sp.
GCAAAGAAAGTTTCAGGATCGCCGGCCAAAAGAACTTCCACCTGTGCCAGCTCAGTCAAAAGTTCAATAAAACGACGGGCGTGAAGAAGAAGCTCGAGATGGAACCATAAGAAAGATTCCGTTTGTTCTGCAAACTCTAAAATATTCAAGGCCTCTTCATAGCCCTCAAGCATGAAGGCTGCCACAGCAAAGTCAAAAGCCATTTCGGGTTCCTGTGCTGCATGCTCTTGCAAGGAAGATAAAACTGCTAGGCGCACTTGCTCGACCGCAGAATCTTTTTGTTCAAGATCTTCCGTATTCACAGCGCGCGCCTTGGGCGAGCGGCGAGACAAGATTTCTAAGGCATAACGCTGCTGATGTTCACGCGCTTCACGTTGAATGTCGGCGTCACCGGGATAAAGTTTTTGCAAACGTTGTAAAAGATTTTTTTCTTGCTCGTACAACTGCTGAGTACGAAGAGTGATCAACTGATCGAGCAAAGTTTTTTTACCCTTCAGGTAATCTTTGTGAATCTGATATTTGCGATTGCTACGCCATTCTCCAAGAAGGGGTTCATATTTATTCAATGCTGATGAACGAGCGGCTTCTGATTCTTGTCCACCTTCAATAATTCCCTCGACCAATGCTTTGACTGTTCGTTCATCAAGTTCAATGGTCGAGTGTCCCAACGCTTCCATGAAGTATGGCCAAGGAATTGGGAAATTTTCGTTTTGTAAATTGTGAAGAACAAATTGTGTGAGTGCGTGATGTTTGCCTGACAGATGAAGGAATCTCGCCAGTGCATTTACATTTTCTGAAGTCAGTTGATCCGGAGATGATTCGAAAGAGGTGCTAAGACGTGCTGCCACTTCATCGAGATCTTGGGTCTCATTGAGTAAATTCTGAATTTCTAACTCAATAAAAGTGGACAAAAAAAAGCCTCCGCCTTCAGGTCTGCTTCGGCGCGAGCCGAGGTGTAAACCAGACACTTCGTATTTTGGTATAAAATCGAGTGTTTGCGGAGACTTAATATCTTGCGTTAGTAACTATTTTTGAGAGACGCGCTCTACGTAGTCACCCGTTGAAGTATCGATGCGAAGAACATCGCCTTCATTGATGTGCAAAGGCACGCCAACATTCAAACCAGTTTCCATAGTTGCAGGCTTCGTCGCGCCAGTGACGCGGTCACCTTTAACACCTGGATCTGTTTTCGCAACAGTCAAGTTCACAGCTTTTGGAACGTCAACTGCAACGGCTTTATCGTTGTAGAAGAGAACAACAACTTTCAAACCTTCAGTAAGATAGTATTTTGATTCGCCCAAGTCTTCTTCAGACATAGCGATTTGTTCGTAAGTTTCATTCGACATGAAGTTGTAACCAGTGTCGTCTTTGTACAAGAAGTTCATCTCTTTGTTTTCAACGTTTGGTACTTCGAATTTTTCACCAGATTTGAAAGTCACTTCAAGGTTTTGGCCTGTCAGCATGTTTCTCAATTTTGTGCGAGTGAATTGGTTGCCTTTGCCGGGCTTAACGTGTTGGAAATCCACGATCACGTAAGGCTTGCCTTCAACCATGATCTTCAAGTTTTTTCTAAAGTCGGAAGTTTCGTACATAGTAGTCCTCTTTCAAATGGAAAGGACCAATATACGCTGAAAGGACGGGGGGAAGTCAAATCTGAGAGCGATAGTCTTCGATTTTGCGAAGCATCATCTCGAGAGTTTCAAGTTTTCTTTCGCGCACAAGTTCTTCGCGGGTGCGCAAAGGTTTTAGAGGCATTGGTTCTTCAGGTTCATTATAACGAACTTGAAGGGTCTTCATGCGCCTTTCGATTTCCGGATGATCGCCAAATTCTACACGGGTGTCTTTTAAAAGAGCATGAGCTTTTTCAAGATCGTTGCGCACAATGAAAGCATCAATCAAGGACAACATTCTCTCCATTGCCTTATTTTTAGGCGGAGGAGCTTGTCTATAAAGAGGCTCAGGGATTGCCGGAGCCGACGGTCTTTCAATCACCGGTGGCTCATCCAAATTGACTTGCGGAAGTTTTGCCATGGCAAAAACTTCTTCATCGTATTCATCGGCCGTTAAAGATTCTAATTTTTGAACTGCCTTTTGCGCTGATTTCGATTGAGGATTTAAGAACAAAACCATCTTGAAAGACTTCAAAGCTTCCTTGGGGTTTTTGTTCGCAAGTTGAACTTCCGCCATCAATTGATGAGCTAAGATATTCTCAGGAGCCAAAGCTGTGGCCTTTTGCAGGGCATGCAATGCCTGAGCAATTTTACCTGTGTCGCGCAAAATTTTAGCGTATGTGACCAATCCTCCGACAAATTGCGGGTGGCGTTGAACGCCCGCAGTCACGACTTGCACGGCTTCTTTCATCATTCCCATTTCGCGATAAGCCTCAGCCAACGGCGCAAAAACTTGTGACGACGGGTCTTTCGCGAGAATAGTCTGATATTTTTCGATAGCACTTGCTTCAATCTTTGGCATCACCATCAATATTATGACAGGTTTATTGACTAAGCAACAGCTTCAGCATGAAATGAGCGCTATGAGTTTGATAATTCTTGGGGTCGATCCCGGTTCTCGCATTACAGGTTTTGGCGTCGTCCGTGTTGAAAACGGAAAAATTGAGCACATCAATCACGGCGTAATTCTTTTGGATGCAGATCAAGGCTTTCCCGCGCGGATGACCGAATTGGGGTCCGCGTTCCGTGAAGTTATGGAGAAATACAAACCTCATCAGGTGGTTATCGAAAAAATCTTCCTTGGCAAAAACGCAGACAGCGCTTTTAAACTGGGCCATGCCCGCGGTGTTGTGATGTATGAAGCGGGGCTCGGTGGTGCGACTGTTGCAGAATATGCAACTCGCTTGGTGAAAAAAGGAATCACAGGTAACGGTGGTTCTAGCAAAGAAGACGTGCAAGCGATGTTGAAGGCCATGCTGAACATTAAAGCCATCAACCGCATTGACGCTTCGGATGCCTTGGCTATGGCTTGTTACCATGCCTTTGAATTGAAAAAGAAAGCAGTATTGCAAAGAGCGGTGAGTGTATGATCGGATATTTACGCGGAAAAATTATTGAAGTGATGAGCGACTCAGCCTTGATTGATGTTCATGGGGTTGGATACGAAATTCACTCTTCAGCACCGACTCTTGAGGATTTTCAGACTTTGCTAGGCAAAGACATCATCGTGTGGATTCACACCCATGTTCGTGAAGATGCTTTGACGTTGTTTGGATTCCATTCAAAAGATGAAAAAGGTTTGTTCCTTTCACTTCTTAAAGTGAACGGTGTGGGACCAAAAATGGCTTTGAGTATTTTATCGGGCGGTCGCCCTGCGCAAATTCACGAACTGATCGAAGCAGGAAACGCCAAAGGTTTATCGGCTTTGCCAAAAGTGGGCAAGAAAACAGCGGAGCAAATCATCCTGACTTTGAAGGGCAAACTTGTTTCCGTAGAAGAAGAAAAGAAAACCAAGTCAGAGTCTTTGACGCAAATCACGTCGGCACTTTTGAATCTTGGTTATAAATCTCAACACGTGGACCAATTTGTTTCGACATTACCTATGGATATTTCTTTGGAAGATGGTGTTCGTAAAGGTCTTCAAACATTGTCTGGGAGCTTGTCGTGAGTCGCATTCTAGAGGGTGACGTCGCAGAAGGCGAAAAAACCTGGGAAAATGAACTTCGTCCCCAGCGTTTTGAAGATTTTCCGGGACAAGAAAACGTTAAAGAAAAAATCAGAGTCTTTGTGGCGGCGGCGAAACACCGTGGCGAGTCTTTAGATCATGTTTTGTTAAGCGGTCCTCCGGGATTGGGAAAAACAACGATGGCGAAAATCATCGCTAACGACATGGGGGCTGATATTAAGATGACATCAGCTCCGGCCATCGACAAAAAAGGTGATCTGGCCGCAGTGCTGACTTCGCTGAAGCCCAACTCTGTTTTATTCATTGATGAGATTCATCGCCTCAGTCGTCATGTCGAAGAATATTTGTACACGGCAATGGAAGACTATTACATCGATATCGTCACTGGTGAAGGCCTTGGCGCGCGTTCAATGAAATTCCAGTTGGCGCCATTTACCTTGGTGGGGGCGACAACACGTGCAGGTCTTTTGAATCCGCCATTCAGAGACCGCTTCGGAATCGTAGAGCGTTTGCAATTTTATGACAAAGACTCACTACAAAAGATCTTGATGAGATCCGCTGAAATTCTCAAAGTGAAAATCGAACCTGAAGGGGCTGATGAAGTGGCTCGTAGATCCCGTGGAACCCCTCGTGTGGCGAATAGATTGCTGAAGCGAGTGCGTGATTATGCCCAGGTGAAAGGCGATGGCACCGTGACGAAGGACATCGCGATTTATGCCCTTAATCAGTTGGGCGTGGATCAATTTGGTCTAGACCTTATGGATCGTCGTATTTTGAGTCTGATCCAAGAAAAATATAGTGGGGGCCCTGTAGGAATTGATACAATGGCTGCGGCCCTCAGTGAAGAGCGCGACACTCTGGAAGAAGTGTATGAACCTTTCTTGATCCAAGAAGGATTTATCCAAAAAACCCCGCGTGGCCGTGTGATCACCGAGTACGCTAAAAATTCAATTTTACAATTAGTCGATTTAGACAAGTAGTAGGCCCAAAATCTCTCTGGGCTTGCAACCGGGAGATCAGAGAAATGATCCTTAAACAGCCCCTCGTCATTGAAGTTCTTCGTGGAATGGCCGTCGAAAGTGTTCATCAAGTCATGGCTGTCGTGGTGAATGAAACGGGGCATCCTCTACACACTTGGGGTAACGCCAACTATCTGACATTTCCACGAAGTGCGATCAAAATGCTGCAAGCGTTGCCGCTTGTAGAATCTGGTGCTGCGGAAAAATATTCTTTAGAAGATAAACATCTCGCTTTGGCTTGTTCTTCTCATCGTGGGGAAAAAGCGCATCTTGAAGCTCTCGCACAGTGGGTAGAAAAAGTAAAAATCCCTGAAAGTTGTTTTGTCTGTGGTCCTCATTTGCCGTACAACGAAGCCAGTGCTCATGATTTCATTCGTCGCGGTCAAAAGCCGACGGTGCTTTGTAATAACTGTGCTGGAAAACATGCGGGTATTATCACGACATGCTTACATCTTGGTGAAGATCCCCGTGGCTATGATCAGCTCGAGCATCCTGCACAAAAAAGATTGCGTAAAGTTTTAACTGAAACAATGAAGTTCGATCACAGCAAGGCCACCCATGGTGTCGATGGTTGTGGTATTCCAACCTATGCAGTTCCATTGCAAGCCATTGCGACCGGCATGTCGACCTTTATCAATCCGAAAGAAACAGCAGTAAGAAAAGCTGCAATTGATAAACTTGTGCGAGCCGTAAGTCAGAATCCATTTTATATTTCTGGGAGTGACGAATTTGCCACATCTGTGATTGAAAAGACACAGGGTCGAGCCATTATTAAAGGCGGTGCGGAAGGTGTGATGGCTGGGTTTATTCCAGACAAGAAGATCGCCTTCGCTTTAAAGTGTGCGGATGGTGCGGGAAGAGCCACTCAGTTGGCAACGGCGCAAATCTTGTTGCACTTTGGAGGGCTTTCGAAAGAAGAATTTAAGGATCTTTCGAAGTTCACCATGCCTCAGGTCAAGAACTGGAAAGGCGATGTGGTCGGTCAGTTGCGGATTGCGAAGCCCCAGTAGTTAGAGTAAAGTCTAACTATGTTCTTACAAAAAACTATTCGCAAAAGAGCTGTCGTTAACGGAATCGGAATTCACTCAGGTGATCCGTGCACATTAACTTTTAGACCGGCGCCACCTGATACCGGTGTGTACTTCATTCGCAGTGATTTGCCGGGCTCTCCGTCATTGAAAGTCAGCGCTCGCAATGTGAATGCGACATCTCATCAGACGACAATCGGTGGCGAGAAATTTTCTGTGGCGACCATTGAGCACTGTGTTTCTGCTTTATCAGCTTTGCGCATTGATAACATCTTCATCGAACTAGATGGCCCTGAAATTCCAATTTGCGATGGCAGTGCTAGTGCTTTCTTAAATGCATTGTTGGATGTGGGAATTGTCGAGCAGGATCAACCTCGCAAGTATTGCTACATCACAGAGCCTATTTATTTCAGCGAAGGTGAAAAACACGCCTACGTGGTTCCATACCATGGACTTCGTGTGACAGTGACGATTGATTTCCCACATCCAAAAATTGGTAAGCAAACGGTGGACCTGGACGTGAACGAACAATCATTCGGTCGCGATATCGCCAATGCTCGTACTTTTGGTTTCTTAAAAGACGTGGAAGCACTTCAAGCTCGTGGTTTGGCAAAAGGCGGAAGCCTTGAAAACTGCATCGTGCTCGACGGTGAGGCTGTTGTGAATCCTGAAGGTCTTCGCTGGGTCGATGAATTCGTTCGTCACAAGGCTCTGGATGCGTTAGGCGATCTGGTGACTTTGGAAATGCCTTTGATGGGCCATGTAGTTTTATACAAAGCCGGTCACGATGTAATGAACAAGCTTGTGAAAAAGATTTGGGATTCCCCAAAATCTTTCCGCCACGTCGAATTGGGAGCTGATATTTCAGAGGAAGTGCAGCGCTATTCAGGTTGGCAAGTTCCCATATAAAAATAAAAAGGCTGCCGATAAAGCAGCCTTTTTCATTTCTAGGACTTGCGCGAGATCTTTTTACGACTTGTTTTCTTGCGAGCGGTTTTCTTACGTGTCTTCTTTTTAGAAGTTTTCTTGCTTGGAACTTTCTTTCCTTTGTTACGAGCTTCGGAAAGACCAATGGCGATGGCTTGTTTGCGGCTCTTGACTGTGCCCCCTTTGCCGCCACGACCTGATTTCCATGTGCCTTTTTTCTTACGTTTCATCGCTGATTCAACGTCTTTCCCTGCGGACTTCGAATACTTCGCCATGATGCAATTCCTCCTGATGATCTTATTATGAGCAAGATTTTAAATGGGTCAAAATATCGGCTAGGAATTCAAGATAGAGTTGCCGACAATCAAACACATCAAGCAGACTCGCTCGAAACAAAGCAACCGATAAAGGACATTCTTGCAAAAAAAATCCCGGCAGTCGTGCCGGGATTTTTTCTACATCTGAGATTTTAAATAGCTAACAATGTCTACATCCGGCGGAGTCGCGACTCCGACACCTGGAAGTGGACCCGTTAACTGATCCAAAGAATAATTCATTTGCACGTCATAGCGACGATCGGTTTGATTACGAAGCCATTGCTCAGCTGCATACCATTGCTTTTTATTATCATCATCCGCACAGTCCGCAAGTTCTTGTGGAAGGCGAGCCCCCCAGCGAGATTCAACGCAGTGATAAGGGTCAAAGCTCATATTAAACAAACGTTGTCTTGCAGCTTCAAGATTCATCAAAACACTTTTGCCTGATGACGTGTAGTACGAGAACTGGCAAGACGTTGCCACTTGAGCATAAGCTTGAAGTAAATCTTGAGCTAGATTTGTACCCGTATATTTAAGAGAAGGATCTTTGGCCCGGTACTTCGCCATAGAGTTCTTCGCAGAATTCAAAAGATCTACGAAAGAAACTTTCAAACGAGCATCACGTGAAGGAGTCGCAAAAGATTCCCACTCACCATCGCTGCCATAGATATTCATAGGCAATGTATCGGGATGAGGTTTCAATTGAACACCTGATGTGCGTGCTGCATCTACAGCAGCCACACGGTCCTTCAAACCTGAACAGATGTCTGAGGCCAAGTTTTTAAGATCTTCGATGGGGTCCAAATGCTGAGCACCCAATGTCAGCTTCAAACGAACATAGTCGTAATAGCCCACCGTCGTGTTGTTCACGATGAAAGTGCCTTTGCTCCATTGGCCACCTTGATCGGGATTTGTCCCAAAGAATTGTTCGGTTCCGAAGAGTGGAAGTTGAGAATTCGGAGTGCCTACAATACGACCGCCATAATAAAAACCCGAGGAATCCATTTTCGCATCTACCAAAGTCAAAGGGCGGAAGTTTTTAAAACCGGCTCCTTGATTTGGATTGCTGCGCTCGAACTTCGGTGTGTACATACCTGTCGTTAAAGAGTTGTCAGGATGTGCATCCATGTAGAACAAACGACCTTCATCTGTGATTTTATAGATGATAGCCGCATGACCATTTGGATCGTAAACCACCGTGCCAGGATGAATTGCATCGCGGGAAATTTTCACAGGATACAGGTCAGAGAAATTATCGCCCTCGTCCAATCCACTCATACGATAAGAAGCTGTGGAAACTGTGTCGACCAAGGTCTCATTTAAGACTTCAACCGCATTTGGGAAATTCGTTTTCACCAGAAGGAATTTCTTCGTTAGCAAATCCATTCTTTTTGTAATTAAATTACCTTGTGGAGAATATCGTATGTCTGTCACAGCTTGACCTGTTGGTAAGGGGCGAGCCGTCAAAGCGCTTTCGAAGGAAAATGGCAGACCATTTTTCCATGCGAAATAAGCGCGCAGATAATAAGGCCAATCCGCACAATCAGAAGTGTAGTTCAAACCTGCCGGATCTGTTCCATAGTACATGTTCGCAGAACTTTGTAAGCAGTTTGTGACTGTTCCGCACTGGCGTTTTTCAATAGCTGTTGCGATACGCGTGACGAATTGACCAAAAAGAGCTTCGTGCTGTTCAGTCCATGCAGGCTGGGTAATTCTCCAGTCATTGGGGCTTCCTGCGAAAGCCGTCGAACTTGCGACGAAGAGCAATGACAATAAGATTGATTTTTTCATCGATACCTCAAGTAATTAAAATAGCGATGAACTATAACCTATTTAGAAGGACTTTGCCCTCTTGGTGGCCCCCGAGGAGATATATTTCAAAGACTGTCTAAACTTTAGAGGGTCTTTTGGATTTTCTCTGCGAATTTCCAGAACTTATTGTTAGCGGCCAGGCGACCACGGAGGTACTTTTCCGCAGCCTCTTGGGAAATTGTAACGGATTCGTCCCAGAGATCTTCAAAGAGATTTTTACTTGCGCCTACAGCAAGCGAGGGGAAGCTGGAATCTTCCACTTCGCCCCAGGCTACGATCAAAAGACGCTGCCACAGAGTCTTCATAGCCCGGTTGTAAGTGGATTCCATATAGCGGCCCTGCATCTCGGAGACTTCTTTGATTTGTTTAGTGGAAAGGGGTGAATCCATTTCCAAGGCTTCCAAAATAGTTTTACTTTCAGAAGACAGCGGCTTTTCGCTGCGCAAATAAGCCATCATATTGACGAAAACTTCCCGCGAAAAAAATGTCGCGCGATTTTGATACCATTTTGTATAGACGACTTTGCCAGAGCGGGATAACTCCTCTTTTAAGATCCACAGATCCGAAACCTTGCGATCTCCATTCGCGTCCCACTCCCAGCGCATTTTTGAACGAGGAAAAAGTTGGTGCCACAAAGAATCGGGCTCTTTCGAATTTTGAATCGGGTAGACCAACAAAATGCCTTCTTTTTCAATTGCTGCCAGAGCTTTTTTTCGAATTGTCATAGATTCAGTTAAACAATTTTTGCCGCTAATGTTGAGAAGTTTTGCCAGCGGAGCCGTCCTTTTGATTTTGCTCAAGACGGACTCTGCCTAGGTCGCCGTCTTGTTTTGAAACCGCCTCCAAGAACAAAGGACTGATTCAAGTGTGTCGGTTGCAGGCGCCGCTTGAATTTTTTGCGAGGCCTGGCGTTACGAAGGTTGGGCTGGCCGAATAAGAATGAAATACGAGGATTTGAGGCCCAGGTGACGGTGTTGCGTTATGAGATGCTGCGCACCTTAAGAAAGGGGTCTGTAGCTAGTTGCTTTTTATTACCGATCTGGCATATTTCCAGAGTCACCAAATTAGCTGGAATAATCACTCTGTTTTACGGTTTGTAGGGCAGGTGTTTGTCTGGTTGTTTGAATTAAATTAACGCAGCTTGTCCTTGGTTTGAAAATCAGCTCAAGCGCATTTCACGGAGTGCAAAATGATTATCGGTGTTCCAAAGGAAATTAAAATTTCTGAGAACCGCGTAGGTATGACTGAAGCGGGTGTTCGTCAGTATGTGAACGAAGGCCACACAGTTATCGTAGAAAAAGATGCGGGTATCGGTTCTGGTATCACAAATGAACAATACGAAAAAGCTGGCGCGAAAATCATCGACAGCAAAAAAGAAGTGTACGCGAAAGCGGACATGATCCAAAAAGTTAAAGAACCACTTCCAGATGAATATGAGTTGATGAGAGAAAATCAAATCATCTACACATACCTTCACTTGGCAGCTGAGCCGAAACTTACAAAAGTTTTGTGCGAGCGCAAAGTTAAAGCAGTTGCTTACGAAACAATCCAATTGGACAACGGTTCATTGCCATTGTTGACTCCAATGTCTGAAGTTGCGGGCCGTATGGCGACGCAAATCGGTGCATTCTACTTGCAAAAAGACCACGGCGGTAAAGGTATCCTTCTTGGTGGCGTGACGGGTGTTAAACCAGGTAAAGTCACAATCATCGGTGGTGGTGTTGTTGGTACGAACGCTGCGAAAATGGCAGTAGGCCTTGGCGCTTCTGTAACTATCCTTGATGTAAACACAGCTCGTCTCGAGTACCTTGACGACGTTTTCCAAGGTCGTTGCATGACTCTTTACTCAAATCCAAAAAATATCGAAGAATCAGTTCGTGAGTCTGACTTGGTAATCGGTGGTGTATTGATCACTGGTCACAAAGCTCCAACTCTTGTTTCTAAAGAGATGATCTCTTCTATGTCTAAAGGTTCAGTAGTTGTTGACGTTGCGGTTGACCAAGGTGGTTGTATCGAAACGTGCCGTCCAACTTCTCACACAAACCCAACATACGAAGTTGATGGCGTCATCCATTACTGCGTACCTAATATGCCAGGTGTGGCTCCAAGAACTTCTACTTACGCGTTGACTAACGTTACGACGAAGTACGGGTTGATGCTTGCAAACATGGGTGTTGAAGATGCTGTTGCGAAATCTCCAGCGTTGATGAAAGGTTTGAACGTTTACAACGGTCACGTATGTTACGAGCCAGTTGCAAAAGACCTTCACATGGAATACCGCCCATACAAAGCGTAGGTCTACACTCCGACTTTGTCGGAATAGGCTCACAGGCAGTGATCTAAAACGAAATGTAAATTTCAAAAAAAAAGGGAGTCGTAGGACTCCCTTTTTTTTGCCTCTAAACATCATTCAACAATATCCAAAAACGAATGTGAGGGTGTATTAGCTATTGTTCAAACCAGATAGAGCCCCAATCTTCCGTTTTTAAAAGAGCAATGTGGCGTTTGCGAAGCAGAGCAACCGTTTCGGTGTGAGGATGTTTATAACGAGCCCAGCGAGCCGATGCCACGGCCATGCTCAAATGAGGCAACTGGTTCAACAACTCTGGTGAGGTGCTGGTTCTGCTTCCATGATGACCTAAAATCAGGATGTGACTTTGTTGAATCCATGGAAGATGCTCCCAAAGACGTTCTTGCGTTTTCGGAGAATCCCCGGGAATCAAAAAGTCCTTAAAGACCGTGACATGACTTTCCGAGTTCGTGTCCTTGGAAATTTTTGGGGTCCATGTTTTCGTCATAGATTCCGCAGCAGTCGGTGCATTTTCACATGTTGCGAAACGCGATAAGATATTTTTCTTGTGAACTGAAGTAGGCCCAATGGGGGCGATAGCAATACAGCTTTCCGTCAAAGCTTTAGGCCACTTCGCCAGCCCACCAATATGGTCCCAATCCCAATGACTCAAAAAGATTTTGTTCTGACGGTCTCGACAGAAATTGAAAATTCTGCGGAAAGGAAAGAACTCTCCACCGACGTCAAAATGAAGGCATGTGTCTTCTTGGATGGCTGTGACAAATTGCCCTTGGCCCACGTTCCACACTACGAGGTAGCTGTGAAAACTGGAGTCGCGCAAGGGGGTTGCACTTAAGGTGATGATAAGAAAAATCAGAACAAAACCTTTCATCGCGCGTGATCCCTTCCTTGATAAAGACGAAGTCGCAGAAAATGAAAGAACGTCTGCCACGCAAAAATCCACGTCCACAGCAGGCTAATGGATGGCGCCAGCGCCTGCCCCCTGGTCACAGGCTCGGCGAAGTCCTTTAAAATGGCTTGAAACGCATTCATCGCAAAATCAAAAACAGGAAGCAACGGATGAATAACACTGACGACAAAGGCCAGTGGTAAAAGCAGATAAGAAACTAGCGGAGCAAGGATTAAATTGAAGACAATGCTCAAAGGATGAAGGTTTCCGATACCCCAAAGCGGTGCACTCATGAAAAGAAAAATCGCAAGCTGGGCAACCAGCACGGCAGAGATTTTATTTCTGATGTTCAAAACAGAAACCCAGCACAGCGCCAGCGACGCGCACCAACTCATCAGCAGTGAAACCGAGTTCCACCATTCGGGAAAAAGAAAAAGGGTGATCAACCCCGAGATAAGAACCACAAGATCCGCGGGAAAGTGGTAGTGAAGTTTTCTGAAACCAATGCGAGTTCCCAGTGCGATCAACGCACGCACAGCCGGGGGCTGCCAACCCACGCAAAGAGAGTAAAGACTCAAAAAAGCGAATCTTACAAAGACTGGAATTTTCAAAATGCTTAAAAGCTCATCAAGCAAAATCAGATGGGAACCAGAAATAACAAAGATATGAATCAACGATGTTTTGATCAGATTTTCTTTCAATGATTTGTCTGTGATGTTTTCGCCACAGAGAAGTGATGACAGAGTCGCTCGATTTACAGACTCTGTCGGCAGAATCTGTACACATTTTTGTTGAAAGACTGACGCAATCTCTGACGTCTTTTTCAGCAAGAGTGGGGAGGAAGAATTGCTTAAGGCAAAAGCAAGAAAAAGTAGAATGATCATGGAATCAAACACTTAGCAAATTTCAGTTCAGTCATGATTTCTAAAATAGTCTGTCTTGGGGGCCTTGCGTCTCCCGTGGTCGGATTTTAAGATCTGAAATTCGGGCGCTTAAAAATGCTACTGATATTAAAATTACATATGTAATTTCATATAGTTATTTGATGCCTAAAATGGTGGCAATCCGCTGAAACCCTTGAAAATCAACAGGTCTAAGGTCTAGCATTACAATAACTCAACATTTTATGTGGATAAGTCCTGCTTGTTTGCTGTTCTCGAAGCGTGTCATAATGGAAAAAGATCAAGAGGTGTCGATAGATGAAGCAACTTAGACTTTTAGCAGCAACTGTATTTTTAAGCCTGCCTTTAGCCGTGAATGCGAAGTCAGTTAACACAAACTCCAAAGCCGCAAGGGAGCAGCAACTCCTTGTAGAACTAACGGGGAAGGATGTCTCTAAAGAAAGTGATATGACTCTGTATGCTGAAATGGTAAGCGCATACAACAACGATGATGAGATCGGGTTTAAGAGTCGTTTACAAAGCCTTCTAAGTCGCTTCCCAAGCAGTTCCTATGCTGACAATGCCTTGTACTTGGCGGGGCGCCTAGCGGTGAATCATGCGAACTATCCTGAAGCGATCCGTTACTTCGGTCGCGTAGAAAAAGAATATCCAAAAAGTGATAAAGTCACGGCCGCAACTTTTGCGAAAGCGATGACTTATAAAAAAATGAATTTAGGCGAATTTGCAAAACGTTCGTTGATGGAAGTGAGATCGAAATATCCAGGCAGTCCTGAGTCATTCAGAGCTGATGCTGAATTGAAGATGCTCAACTAATTTTGACCCACAGCCAAGGATGACACATTGAAGAACACGAAGTTCTCTGTCTTGTTGACCATGATTTTCTGCGCTCTTGTGGCGCATGCTCAGGACACTCCGCCGGATGCCAGCTGGGATGCTGATCCATTGGATGTTTTAGAGCCTAAGAAGCAGCCGGAAGTGGTCGAGCCGACAGTTCCCGAATTCAAAGAAATTCCAGAGCCTGGAAGTGAAGCCGCGACTCCAAAAAAGAAAAAGAAGAAATCAGAGGAAGCTCAAGAATCTGCTCCGACAACAGATCTAGCACCTGCTCAATCTGTACCGGCGGCCGGTAGTAATGATCCTGATTTCGCGAAAGAAGCTCAGTTCAATCATATTTATAAAAAGTTTAATGAACAACCGACGGCGGTGGAAGCATGGGATAAGGCCGTTGGTAAACGCGCTTCTGAAACGTATCAGGTGCAAAAGGGAAATACTCTTTGGGATATTTCTAACACCTTCTTTGGTGATCCGAATTTCTGGCCGAAAATTTGGTCATTCAACAATGGAGCCATCGGCAATCCTCACGAAATTGATCCGTCAATGACCATTCGCTTTTTTCCAGGTAATGCAGATGAAGCTCCGACAGTAGAGTTGACGGAATCTTCTGATAAGGAAACTGTTGTTGATGCTTCAAAGGGAACGACGACGACAGTCGGCATTCCAGCGGCCAAGAAAAAACATATTCCCGTCTTGAAGTCTTTGCCGGCAAGTTTGCCGTCACGTCGTTTTGGTATTTTCAATGACGAGAAACCAAAGGTCGAAGTGCAAATTCCGCCAAAGACGGAATCTCGCGGTCTTGAGTATCTTGGTTACTATCTGACAGATGCACCGATTTCAGGTGTGGGGGTTGTGACAGGAACAGAGCTCGATCTAAAGTCGGCGGGAGATTTTGTATATATCTATGTTCGTTTGGATCAAGGATCTGGCAAAGATTTTATCGTCGAAAAGAATTTGGCTTTTGTGGATGACCCAAGAAAAAAAAATCGCAAAGGGCAGATGGTCGAAATTCAAGGGCAGATAGAAGTTCTTGAGCGTGTGAACGAACAGAAAAATATCTATCGTGCCATCGTGAAAAAGGCCATTCAGCCTGTCGAAGTGGGATCGCTTTTGATTCCCGGCCAATTGCCGATGATTGATCCAACAATGACGCCGCCCACAGCATCGGGGACGGGGGCTCGTATTATCGGCGGTCAGTTTGGAGCCAATCGCCAGTTATTTGCTGCGAATCAATTGGTGTTCTTGGACGGTGGAAGCGCGCAGGGGTTGACTGAAGGGGAAAGCTTCCCGATTTTTGCAGATGAAGCTGTTCGCAACCGTCAAACAGATGCTTACCAAAACGACCGTCAAATCGGTGTCGCAAAGATCGTTAAAGTTTCGTCGAATTTTTCCACTGCTTACGTGACAAAATCTACGGATGATATTTATCGCGGAGACTATGTCGGTCATGTGACAAAGCAAGCAGTTAATATCGCACCAGTAGAGACGCCAGAGAAAATGGATCCGTCGCCAAGCACGGGCGGCAATGATGATCTGGAAAAGGACTTTGAAATGGATTCCGCTCCGGCAAAAGGAGATAGTGGTGGAACTCCCGAAGTTACACCGGCAGAGCCTTCGGGTTCCGGAACTGATGACTCTGATCTAACACTTTAAAATGAAAACAAGAAAGTCTGCGAAATGCAGACTTTCTTGTTTTCATGACAGATCTAATTTCATTTTCGCAAATATTAAAGAATCACCCCTTATACAAAACCCATCGCGATTCAATTCATCAGATTTATTTTCGCTTAGGGCGAAATAAAAACTTAAATCCGATATCTATTCTGCGAATGCTGAACGAATTTGTTCCGGAACTTTCCGTTGTTCTCGAGGCCAGTCATCAGTTGTTGGACTCGGTCGCAGAACAAATTCTGCGCTACAAGTTGGAAAGCGTGCAGTTTGTGGTCTATGGAGAAGAGCATTACCCGTCACAGTGTTATTTGATGGCAGATCCTCCATTAGTGTTGAGTTATTGGGGATCCCCGGCGTGGCTCATGGAGCGAAGTCTTTCTGTTGTGGGAAGTCGCGAGCCTAGTTCTGAGTCTCTGCGGTGGATGGAGAAAGAATTAAGCTCTTTCTGTGAATCTACCCAGCCTTTGATTGTCAGTGGTGGTGCCCGAGGTATTGATCAAAAAGCCCATGGTGTTGCCTTAAGAAAATCTTGCCCCACAGTGGTGGTGCTGCCCTCGGGATTGGGAGAAATGTATCCAGACAGTTTGAAAGAATGGATTCGTCCCATTTTGGACGGTGGCGGATGCTTTCTTAGTGAATACGACTTTTCACAAAAAATGCAGCGTCATCTTTTTCATCATCGCAATCGCTTGATTGCCGCACTAGGGGCCGCAACCTTATTAGTTGAAGCCAAAAGACGCAGTGGAACGTTGATCACAGCTCAGCAAGCAGTGCAATTGGGAAGACCCGTGTGGGTGGTCCCTGGACATCCTCAAGATCCGCACTTTGCTGGATGTTTGGATTTGTTAAGTGAAGGAGCCACTCTGATCCGTGATGCTCAAGATTTATCCATGTTTTTTCACTCTGAGTTAACTGAATCCAAAGTGACCGCAGTAGGGGTTGGGGGTCCTGATGGGATGCCACACTAGGGCTAGTGGTGCCTGTAAGACCCCAAAATCTTTGAGAAAAAAATGAAATGATCTAAAAAATTCTTTTGCAAGTCGCGGGCAAATGCCCGTAACATTTGATTCAAGGGAGGGGCGATGTGGTCAAGGATGACCGTGGTGGTAAGGATGCTACTGCATCGCTCTAATTTTCAGCCCCTGTCCTTAGTTCCAATTTCTTCTTAAAGACTCAATAGCTAAAATTCCGAAGATAACGTTAGGTGCCCAAATTGCGATAGGTACAGGAATCGCTCCGCTTCGTGCGGCACCTTCCGCTGCGACGTAAAGAACCCAATAGAAAATGATCAACCCAATACACAGAATCATGCCGCCAGCCTTCGCTGCACGACGATTGGTTGTTGTGCCTAAGCCGACACCGATCATCGCAAAGACAATGCAAAGAACTGAAATGGCCCAACGCTTATGAAGCTCTGTCTGCATGATACGATTTTGTTCAGGATCTTTAATTCCTTCTGAAAGACGATTGCGAACTTCTTGCAGAGTCAAAGACTGCGGAGACTTCGCCTTTTCCTCTGTATAATCAGGTTCAGAAAAGTGAACGTCATATGTATCAAAGCTGATTTTTGTATGTGTTTTTGCCTGGCGATGAATTTCACCATTATTTAAGCGCAAAAGAATTTCTTGGCCGGGGCGATCGGGATCGGGGATGATGCTTCCCTCTTTCGCGATCACGGTTAGAGGAACATCGCTGCTTTTCTCGTCATAGATGAAAATCTTCTTAAGTTTTCCTTGTTTGGAATCCACTTCGTTGGCGTAAACAACCATGTCAAAGAAACCTTCAGCGAAAGTTCCCTCTTTAATCACAGCGGTGGCTTTTGTATTTGCTAAGCGGCTGAATAGAACTTCGAATTGACGATTTCCCCACGGGGCTATTACGAAGCTTGTCTGTGCTGAAATTATGCCCACAAGACCTGCTAAAACCAATGCAGGTAAAAGCAATGTGCCCATGCTCAGTCCACTGGCTTTCATCGCGACAATTTCAGAATCTTGGCTAAGGCGACCATACGTGAGTAATACTGAAAACAATAACGCCATTGGGAAAAGAATTGGCAGAAGTGAAATAATCACGAATCCAATGATTTCACCGATGATTTTAATTGAGACGCCGTGAACTAATGCGAACTCCGTCAGGCGCAAGACCTGAAACATGAGGATGATGGAGACAAACACCATAAGTCCAAGAATGAAGCTCGGGAGCATTTCAAAGAAAATGTACTGTGCTGCTTTTCGCCCGTTAAAGATACTGAACATGGTTCTCCAATCCTTGGGGTATTGTAGCGAACGGATCAAGTAGAGTCATCGCGCCCATCGTCCAGTCGAAGCCTAATAAAGTGTTCTCGACCGTTATTGACCGAGGACATTCATTATCTGACAATAAAGGTATGAACAAGATTCTTTTGGTGTACGAGGACTATGCGGATTTGATGAGCGTCGAATCTACTTTAAAAAAAGTGGGCTTTGACGTCATCGGTCTTTCTAGCGAGTACTCCGTGGCAGAGCAGATGCTGTCATTCAATCCTGACGTTGTTGTGGGCTCTGGAAAAGGCGGGAAGGTCAGCTCGTTAGGTGTTGGAAAACGCCTTAAAGAAATGGGGCGTTGGCAGGGAAAGTCCGTGCTTATTTTCCCGGCAAATTTTAAGCCTGCTCCACAGGATCTCATCAAAATTCGTGTTGATATGATTTTGGAAGCCCCCGTGGCGCCGTTGCGTTTACTGCAAGTGTTGGCAAAACTATTGGGCCATGATGAGGCCGTTCTGCTCGAGCGCTTAAATAAAGCGATTCACATGGAGAGCCCTCAGAAAACTCAGGCGACCAACGTCGGTGGGAAGTTTACTTCGGAAGCGGAAGCGATTTATGTCAAAGGCTCTGCCGATGAAAGCAATCCAGACGGGAGCTTTAAGCTCGACAATGAATCTCAAGAAGGTTCACAAAGTTTCGATCTAAATACTGAAAATAAGGAAGATAAAAAAGAAGGCATGCGCTTTCGTTTCGGCGAGCGTATGAATGAAGCCGATCGCGATGACAGTCCTACCGCGGACTCTGGTGAGGCGGCTTTTCCTGACGTAGATTTAAAATCTCTGGAGAGGGAGCTTCTTGGCGGCGGCACTCCTGAAGTGGAACGTGTTGATGTTGTCACGGAATTCCCAAGCGAAATGCTACCGCCAGAGCAGGAAATGGCCCGTGCGGAGCTTGAAAAAGCTCAAGCAAAACTGGCTGAAAAGATGAAGAAATATTCGGCTCTTGTGGCCGATGTGAATGTGGCTCCCAAAAGCACCCTCACCCGTGTTGAAACACGTCGCCGTCAACGTGACATTGTTGCGGATTGGGACAAGAAAAACATCAATGAACTTGATGAGTTACGACGCGAATTCACAAAAGCTTTGTTTAAGAAGTAAGCGTTTACTAAGGGCTCCATGACAAGAAAAGTGATTGATCCCTCGGGGCCTTGACTATAAGGTTTCGGTGTTCATATTTAAGAAGTGTGATAAATTGATCACAGACAGACGGAGGCCGTAATGGGCACATTTACTAAAGCTGTAACAGACAGTTCTTTCGAAGCAGAAGTTTTAAATTCTCAAACTCCAGTTCTTGTGGATTTCTGGGCTGAGTGGTGCGGACCTTGCCGTGCTTTAGCTCCAAAGCTAGAAGAAGTGGCGCAAGAGTTGGGTGCAAAAGTTAAGATCGTAAAGGTCAACGTTGACGAAAACCCTGGTACTCCAGGCAAGTACGGCATTCGTGGTATCCCTGCGATGTTGCTTTTCAAAGGTGGCTCTGAAGTGGGGCAACTTGTTGGTAACCATCCCAAAGATGCTATCGTGGATTTCTTAAGCAAGAACACATAGTTTCTCTTGTTTGATAAGATTAAAAATCTGTAAGAGAGCAGCCTAGCTGCTCTCTTTTTTTTTCAATTGCCTGTGTTAGGGTCAGTTTGTTTTTGTGGTATCTCTCTAAACATTGTAATTTCAAAGCAAGCCTCTAGAGGTTGTTCATTCTAATAATGCTGAACGTACACAGGAAGATTCTATGTCATTGAACTTGAATGTTGTGAGTCATGATAGCGCATTGGACGATCGTTTCAAGCGTCTGACCAAAGTTGTTTCGATGCTTTTGACAAACGAAGGTAAATATCAACGTCCTTACTTAGATGGGTTGCCTCACTTTTCGAAGCTTGCGACAGAGCAAAAAACGAAAGTCGTCGAGCACCTTCAATTCTTCCATGACCTTTGCATCGAACATGTTTCTGAAGGCTATTCAATCAAAGACAGTCCCTCATTTGTATGGAGAGCATTCCGCCGTTTAGGATTAACTCCACGTTCAGATCTTTTCTCGCAGTTAACGGATGAGCATATCGTTGAGATTTATTCGAATGAAAACGTTCAATTGTTCCGTAACTTCAAGTTCTTTGAATTCTGCTCTTACTCGTTGGAAGAACTTTTGACGATTGAATGGTGGGGATTGTTCGATCGCGACTCGAAATTGACCACAAAAATGTATGAATATGCAGCGCAAATCTTCAACGGCGAGTTGCATGAAAATGTGAAGCCTGCCTTGGAAAGTCATTTTGTCAGAGAACTTGCCTCTCAAGACAAACTTGCGATGGAATACAGCTTGGACCTTGTGGGTCCCTTGTATCGCAACAAGAGACCCGAGGCGTTGATCATTCTTGAAAGAGCAAAGCTGGTTTCAAATTAATTTTCTTAGGCCGCAGCTTTGCCCGCGGCCTTTTGTGCGTATCTAGCGCAGGCATTCAAAATATTTTCGTAATTATCTGCACTTTGTTTCAAATTCTCGATAATCATTGCTTGAATATTCGGCGGAAACTTCTCGACCTTTGCGATGGCCTCTGCGGCGTGATCCACGTCCTCTTCGGCATGCACACGAAGGAAGTGGCAAGCTTTTGGACCGTACAACGCTTCGACGCGTTTCGTGATCGGACCGCCGATCTTTGCAGCCGCACACTCTAGATAGAGAATGAAGCCAAAGAATGCCATAGGATCTTGGTGTTCGATCCAATAATACTGAGTTTGATAGAAGGACTGCGTGCACGGCATCTCGGGGAAGGACTCAAGCTTTTCGTCAAAATATTTTAGATCCAGCAATGTCAGCTTTTCGTGTCCCTTTTCTTCGGCTGCGTGCTTTAAAAAGCGATTGTGCATTTCTTGATTTTCCATCGGAGTCAAGGCTCCGGCTAAGGCGAGAAGGCGGGTTGTGTGGCGAGAGTAGTAGTTCGTCTGGGCTATCCATGCTGCATAGAAGTTCTTATCTTCCCACGGACAGTCTACCAAATGCTGACACGCTTTTTCTAGAATGGAACTTAGTTCATTGAAGACACTTGATTTAGACATTTTAGGAGCTCCTTATTTCAAAGTTTGTTTAAGCAGTTTTCTTAGTGATAATAGGTGCAAAGGCTTCGCGTCCGATAACTTCCATGCTTTTCCATAGACCAGTGACATATTGTTCAGTCACCGGGTTTGGAAAATGTCGCTCTGGATTTTTCGGAATAATCATGACGGCGCAGGGGTAATTCATCTTGGTAATTGGATCTTGCAAAATCTCGGCGCCGACGTTTCTGCAAAGAACATCGACTTTAAGATCAATCCGTGGGGTCCCGATAATAATGTCTGCATCAGACTGATCCATGATTTTAGAATTCAGTCCCATCATCACTTCAACCCACGGGATAGTTCCCTGAGACTGAACTTGATGACGTCTGAATTCGGGAAGGACATTCAAGTACTCAATACTTAATAAACGCTTAATTCTCTTTTGAACGAGTGCTTGGCAGGTCGACTCATTCAAAGCCTTGAAATAGTGATGATCTTTTGACGACTGTAATTCGATATCAAACAAGGTGAGTGTTGAAAGGCTGACTATCTTGTCTTGGAACGTGATGACTCCCACGTGATCACAGCGGAAGAAGTCATCGGGATCCAGTTTTCCTCCGGCGGATTCGACCACCTCTGTAAACGATGCATGCCAGGTTTTATATATATAGTTAAAGAAATCTTTTTTACTGTCAGGAACATAGTGCGGGCTCACGAGATGAAATTTAAAGCCAAACATAAAACTCCTCCAGCGGCGAAAACTATTCGGAGGATTGCGAGAAGTTTTTAGAGCGAAAATGAGAAATTATAAATTATATTTTGTATATGTCTTTTTGGTGCGTATCGAAAAAATGCTGAGTGATTGGTTTGAATCACTCAGCATTACAGGATTGAATTTGATTACATTTATTTGTCAGGAAATTGATTAGTAGTTAGCAGCTACAACCACTTGTGGTGTTGCAATTCCAGAGTAAAAAGCACGGTAGTTTTTCATCACGCGATCGTTGTACTCTGCAGGTTTCACGTTGCGTGCAAACAAGCGGCGTACGTTGCGAGGTCCCATGTTGTAGGCACTTACATATTTCACAGCTTTACCGTTGAACGTAGTTCTAAGGTAGTTCATGTAGGCAAGTCCGATACGGATGTTAGCCTCCGGATTTTGCAAAGTCTTTTTACCATTCCAAGCGATATTAAACTTGTGTGCAATCCACTCAGCCGTGTCAGGTTTAATTTGCATCAAACCGATTTCGCCAAAGCGGCCTACAGTCAATGGATTGAACTTACTTTCTGTTTTGATTACCGCGAGCACAAAGACTGGATCAAGATGATACTTTGCACTTTCAGTGATTACTGTGCGAGCGATACCGCGTGCATGGCCTTTCCATTGAGGAGCTAGGTGTGCTTGAACATTGTTATAGATCGCATAGTTCAATGACTGGCGTCCCTCGATCTTCTGAGCGTCGCTACCGAAGTATTTGCGACCTAGAAGCTCCTTAGCATGGGCAACACGTGAAGCTTCGCTAACGCCTTCTAATGAAGGAGTAGCAGGCTTGTGCCAGCTAAAGAAATCAAAGTTATTAAATAGCACCAACGTGAGTGTTGCGGTAACTACAGCGAGTGTTGATTTGAGATGTTTCGTTTTCATATCCGCGTCCTCCTGTTACTAGGAGATAGTTCAAGGGTCGTGCCGAGAAGCTAAGCGGTTGAAATTCATCAGTTCTTAGATTGAACCATCTATGAAAGCGAATCCTTTCGAGTTCGTAAGAGGGGGTGTCAACCAATGATTCGACAATGACTGAAAGATAGTTAATCACTATCGAACGAAATCTCTTTTTAAGACGTTTCTTTTGAGACAGCCTTTCTATCGTGTGATTTTGGCAGGAAGGCGAGTTGGATTTGAAATTTGCTGCGATGAAATCCTGCGACCCGCGAGGGTGTGATAGGGGTCGGGTGGAGAGGCTGATTCCCTCGAGTCTAAGGGGTCTCATGGATTACTTTGAGCACTTTAGTTTTATAGCAAATTCGACGATAGATTCGCGTATTCAAAACTAGAGGAGCTTCTTTGATGTCATCGCGTCTGTCTTTAAATGTTAGAATTATCAGCCTGTCCTGTGCTATTGCCTTAATAACCACTCTGACGATTTCTGTAATAGCCTATCAACAATCTAAAAAACAAGTGACCTCATTAGGAGGAGAAATGTTCACCAAGATCAATCACGACGTGATTGGTCTTATGGAGGCCTTGAATGCTCAAGTCGTAGCAGGAAAAATCACTCTTGATGAGGCGAAGGATACTGTGCGTACTTATGTCAACGGACCTCAAAGGGCTGATGGCAGCCGTGACATCACAAAAACCAAGCTTTCTACAGATGAGTTTATGTACGTCTGGGCGTTCAGCGGTAAGAAGCAAGGTCTAGTGGAAATGCATCCATTCCCTCTCGAGGGTAAAAGTATTTGGGACTATAATGTCGACGGGAAGTACACCGTTCGCGACAGCTGGGGGAATATCAGCAATGTGGGCAAGACCTTCCACGAGATCTGGCAAAATCCTGGTGAACCTGTTTACACATTTCTAGCTTATCAAAGTTACTTCGAGCCTTGGGACTGGGTTGTCGGGGTCGGAGCGCGGGAAGAACTTCTTTATCAAGCTCGTCTGGCTGAAACTCGAAATCAGATTCTGATCTATGCGTCTCTTATTTTCGTTTTATCATTCGCGGCCTCTTGGTGGACTGCTCATAAGATCTCAAATGTGGTGAAAGAGACTGCATTGAGTCTTTCAGACGGAGCTCACGCTGTTTTCACATCGTCACAGCAAATTGCGAACTCTGCCCAGGCTTTATCTCAATCGGCGACCGAGCAAGCTTCATCTTTGGAAGAGACCGTTGCTGCCATGGAAGAGTTGACCTCGATGGTTCGCATGAATACCGATAATAGTAAACAAGCGGCCACTGTGGCTAGCGCCACGCGAGATATTGCTCACAGAGGCGAGCGTGAGATCAAAACATTGATTGACTCTATCCATAGCATCTCTGCGGACTCAAAAAAGATTGAGGAAATTACGGGCGTTATCGATGACATTGCTTTTCAAACCAATCTGTTGGCGTTAAATGCTGCTGTCGAAGCAGCTCGAGCTGGAGAGCAGGGCAAGGGTTTCGCTGTCGTTGCAGAGGCGGTTCGCAGTCTTGCCCAGAGAAGCTCTGTCGCTGCCAAAGATATTGCGGAATTGATCAAAAAGAGTGTCGAAAAAATCGAAACCGGCAGTCGTCAGGCGAATCAGGGCGGTGTTGTTCTGTCTGAAATTGTTGAATCTGTTAAAAAAGTATCAGATTTGAACAATGAAATTGCGACAGCCAGCGAAGAGCAAAGTACCGGTATCGCGCAAATCAGCAAGGCGATGAATCAGATGGATCAAGTGACCCAAGTCAACGCGGCCTCGTCAGAGGAGGCGGCTGCTGCCGCTGAAGAGCTATCCACTTTATCAGCGACGATGGAAAACAACGTTGTTGTTTTGGAGCAAGTCATCTTTGGCTCTGTGATTAAAAATGAACATGCTCAGGAGCAGAGGGCGGCGAAGCCCGCTGTGACACTTAAAACTCCAAGACAGGCCGCTTAGATATAGCGTCTGTTTCTTCCTAAAGAAAAAAGGCTCCGAGCCTCTCGGAGCCTTTCACAAAAATTGAATTCTAGAAAAAAAACGTAATGGGCGAACGCCCACAAACAACGACAATATCCAGCTAGCTTTTTTTATCGAAGCCAATAAAAACCGAACCTTCTCTATTTTAGGGGGTATGGCCTTCTTTAGTTCCTCCGTAGACGGGCCTTTGTCGGCGCATGGATGCGCGAACCGCAGCGAAGCTGCGGCGGCAACGAGCCCGGATGGCGTGCCCGACGAAGCGAGGAACTAAAGAAGGCCATACCCCCTAAAATAGAAAAGGGCCCCGAGTTTACCTCGGAGCCCTTCAATAAAACGAAATTCTAGAACAGATAGCGACGATAAGCGACGCTGGAGATCAGCCCAAGTCCTGCCATGGTCGTCATCATACTCGACCCACCATAAGAAAGAAGTGGTAAAGGAACCCCTACGATAGGAAGAAGTCCAATGACCATGCCCATATTGATGAACATATGCCAGAAGACGTAACACAGAACTCCGACAGTTAACAGTGCACCAAACTTATCACGAGCATTGGTGGCAATCCTGATTCCTGTTAAGAACAAGAAACAGAACAAGCCCATCACGGCGACAGAGCCGACGAAGCCATGTTCTTCACTTAGTACAGAATAAATAAAGTCCGTGTGGCGTTCAGGAAGGAATTCAAGTTGGGATTGAGTTCCCTTCATAAAACCTTTTCCAAAGAAACGTCCAGAGCCTACAGCGATTTTAGATTGGATACTGTTGTAACCAGTTCCGCGCGGATCATTTGTCGGAGATAAGAACGTCAAGACACGATTTTTTTGATAGTCATGAAGAACAAACTTCCAAGCGACAGGCAATGCCACGATACCTGCGATCACCGCAGTCATGAGGATCCACTTCTTTACTTTTGCAAACAGAAGCATCGAGCCGCCGATTGCAGCAAGCATCATCGCAGTTCCCAAGTCAGGTTGTTCAACGACGAAGACAAACGGGATGCCCAAAGCTAAAAGAGGAGCAAACATCTCTTTAAAGCCCATGCCGGGGCCGTGAGTGTTTCTGTTCGCCAAAATTTTTGCCATCATCATGATCAGTGCCAATTTCATTGTTTCAGAGGGTTGGTATCTAAAGAAACCAAGATCGATCCAACGTTGCGCACCGAGGGCCACTTTACCGTAGAATGTCGTGAAGATGATGGCACCTAGATTTAATAAGTAAATCACAACCGCGATGCGGCTCACGATATTATAATCAAGAATCGTGGTGACAAAGAAAACCGCCCAGCCCACGAAAAGCCACATGATCTGTGACAAGAATAAACCCGAAACTTCCGCAGAAGTCGGTCCATGGGTCGCGCTGTACAAATTGATCAAGCCGATAACGTTCAAGGCCAAGATCACAACGATCAAATTGATATCTAACTTTTTGAAGAGCGTTCGCTCTTCAACATGAAGTGAATTGAACATTATTCGTCCACGCTTGTAGTCGCGGCTTCAGACTTCGCAGCATGCTTCTGACCTTTGTTTTTAAGAGCATTAGCAATGATATCTGGGTGGTATTTTTGGAAATAAGCTTCGTAAATATCGCGAGCGATTGGCGCCGCCCCCGTATTGCCGTGGCAGGCATGTTCCGCCAGAATTGCGACAACAATTTCTGGATTTTCTACCGGAGCAAAAGACACGAACCAACCGTTGTGGCGCATGTGAATAGGGCGGGCCATACAGCTTGCAAAGATTTGATCCGCAGAAAATCCCATGACCTGAGCTGTTCCGGTTTTGCCGGCAAACTCAACACCCGGAACCTTCCAGAAGCGAGCTGTACCGCGAGAACCATTGGCCACTCGGCGCATCGCCTCTTTGACGACTTTGAACGTTTCCGGAGAAACTTTCACGCCGTTAGGCTGAGGTTGCTGAAGATCGCGCACCACTTGTGGGAAGTTTTCGCGCAAAACTTTTCCGTCTTGGTCTAAAATTTTACGAATAACGAAAGGCTTTACAACCTTGCCCTCGGTCGCGATGGCATTGTAAGCAATTGCCATCGAGATAGGAGTTACGGTCACGAATCCTTGGCCGATGGCAGTACTTAAATTTTCACCCGGCTGCCACTCTTCACCGACAGTGGCCTTCTTCCACGCCGAATTCGGCATGATGCCCGAAACTTCGCGAGACAACTCGATGCCGGTCTTCTGACCGATGCCAAGATCGTGGATGTAGTCGTACATCTTATCAACGCCTAACGCGATACCCATTTTATAGAAGAACACATTCGAGCTCTGCTCAATGGCATCATAAATCGTGATGTTACCGTGGCCTTGTTTGATAGAGTCATGATAAGGACGACGACCGAAGAAGAAAGTACCAGGGGAAGCAACCAATGTTGTTGGCGTCACAACTTTTTCAGACAAGGCCGCGACTGCTACCAGAGGTTTAAAGCTGGATCCCGGAGAGTTGTGATCTTGAATAACTTTATTACGAAGTGGCTTGAATGGATCGTTAATAAGTTTAGACCAAGTTTGTGGCGTAATACCTGTCGAGAATTCATTTGGATCGAAAGAAGGGGTGCTCACCCAAGCGAGAACTTCACCGTTTGTTTTCATCGCGAAAATGGCACCGATATGTCCGCGAGCATCGCCAGTCTTATTGATGGCCGCATAAGCGGCCTCTTGCAAATCACGATCGATCGTCAAAACAGCATTATTGCCATGAACTGGCGTCTGATCTTTGATCTGTTCGCCGTAGATGTTCGGAGTTTGTGTCACGGCTTCTCGACCGTGGGCATCGACTTGGATAAAGCTGATGCCGTCAGTACCACGAATGTCCTTTTCTAGAGTCTCCTCAAGACCGCTCTTACCGATGATGTCACCTTGGTCGAACTTCAAAGCTCCTTTGTACTGATCGTTCAAGATAGGAATTTGACGCTTTGAAATCTCACCCACGTAGCCAAACAGCTGTGCGCCATTTTCTTTTAATGGATAGTAACGGACGATAGATTCACGGATCTCTAGACCCGGAGTATCCAGACGTACCCGTTTCAGGCGGAAAACCTCTTCGCGGCTTAAGTTTTCTTTTAAACGAATTTGTGCGAAGGGACCATTTTGTTTGCGGCTCTTTTGAACTTTTTGAACGACTTTGTCTGGTTCCATTCCAAGAATAGGGCCCACGGTCTTCGCAAGATCATCCAAGTCATCAATATATTGAGGAGTCAGAATGGCTTCGAAGCCTGGTAAGTTTTCAACCAGAACTTTTCCATCGCGGTCTAACATCAACCCGCGCGGAGCTGTGATTTTATTTTGCTTGATTCGATTTTTCTCAGAGAACTCGCGAAGCTCGTTGCCGGAAATGATCTGCAAATACCACAAACGCATTGTGAAGATTGTAAAAGTCGCAGCAATGACAATATAAAAGACACGGTATCGGTTTTGATACTCTTTCGCCTCGTCCGGATTATTGACGTAAGTACTCATAGCTCCAATCCTCCGGGCTCATGCACGAGTTCGTCCTGAGTGACGTTATCGAGTTTGGCGAGAATCCAGTACATGGGAAAAGCAAAAGAAGGAGTTAGAATAATTTGTACCAAGCGGTCGACAATCTCAAAGCTCGCAGGATTTTTCTCTAGCACCAGTGAAGTAAAAAAATAAATCAGGTGGTAGGCCACGGCCGAAAATCCACACATGATTGTATAGTATCCCGAGCCAGACCAAAAGACGCGACTTTTGATTCCATAGACCAAGGTGAAGAGAATCAGCAAACTAATCCACATCATTTTTAAGGGCATCGCCGTAAAT
>NZ_DASVLT010000034.1:0-20341 GCF_036384735.1 Bdellovibrio sp.
ATGAAATTGTCTTGGTTGAAAATGGTCGCGAGGTCTTAGATGTTCTTGCGAAGGAGAATTTTGACCTGATTTTGATGGATTGTCATATGCCTGAAATGGATGGCTACTTGACGACGCAGGTGATTCGTCAAAAAGCTGGCCTTAAAGACCTTCCCATTATTGCAATGACCGCCAGTGCGATGGTGGACGAACGTGATCGTTGTTTTCAGGTGGGTATGAATGACTATATTTCTAAGCCTCTAAACTTCATGACTGTTCGCGATGTTTTAAAGAAATACGGAAAGCTTGCCCAAGGCTGATTTTTATCAGTCGGTATTCATTTGTTTTACTTTAAGAGTGAAACGTAATGTTCTTCTTGAATGAAGACATGGATTTTATTTTTACTCTTATTCTTTAGTATCAATTCTTTCGCTCAAACCTCTGAGATTTTGGTCTTATTTAAAGATTTGAATTTGAAAGAGTCGCAGATTCTGACGCTAGACTCGATGGGATTTCGATCTGAAGTGGTGAGCCGGGGCAATCAAGGATTTCCACGTATGCAGCTTCTGCGTTTGCATTCGCCAAGGGACATTCGAGCAGCTCTGGCCACTCTTCGCGCCAATTCCTTGGTTAAATATGCGGAGCCAAATTATGAAGTTCATCTTGTTAAAAGTTTTGTGCGACTTCCATTCAACGAGACCTCGGACCTTCAGTGGAATTTTGTAAACAAGGGGCAAATAGATTCTGATGGTCATGAGGGGGTCGTCGGGGCAGATATTCATATGGCTCCCGTATGGGAAAAGAATTGGCGGGGAAGTCGAAATGTTTTGGTCGCCACTATCGATACGGGAATTGATTGGACTCATCCTGCTTTGCAGGAAAATATTTTTACCAATGAAAAAGAGTCCGGTGTAAATAGCAACAATGGAATTGATGATGATGGCAACGGCTACATCGACGATGTCCATGGTTTTAATACTTTGAATAGTAGCAATAAAAGCAACGACGACAACGGACATGGATCTCATGTGGCAGGGATCATCGGCGCTATGGCATTGAAAGATTCATCGGTTGTCGGTATCAATCAGAAAGTTTCATTATTGCCGGTGAAATGTCTTGATGCCAGTGGCACCGGCACCTTGCAATCTGTCGTTGATGGCTTGAGCTATGCCATTATGATGAAGGCGCAAATCATCAACAATAGCTGGGCCATGACCGAAAAATCGCAAATACTGGAAGACCTTGTTAAAGAGACTGAAAAGCAAGGGATTGTCATGGTTGCGGCTGCTGGAAATAGCTGGGTGAATTTAGAGGGCTTTAAACTTTATCCTGCCTCGTTTCAACAGACCAATACCATTTCTGTGGCGGCGTCAAATAATCGCGATCTGCTATGGAATTTGAGCGACACAGGACCTTACACAGTGGACGTGGCAGCTCCCGGCGAAAATATTTTAAGTACGGATAAGAAAGGGCAATACAAGATTCGCTCAGGCACCTCGATGGCGGCTCCTCATGTAACAGGGATCGCGGCCCTGTTGAAAGCAGAGCATCCAGATTGGCAAGCGTCACAAATTAAAGAGCACATCGTCGGTTCCTGTGATCCGTTGATAGAGTTTCGTCATAAGGTGAAATGCCAAGGACGAGTGAATGCGTGGAATGCATTAAACGGTATTACTCCACCGAATCCTTTCGTGAAAGAAGAGGCCTTTAAGGCAGAGCCTTTTGTTATTGAAAGTGGGCATCCCTATGAAAATAGATTGAATCAATATTTTGACGTGCAGAAACCGGGGGCAAAATATATCCGAGTCCGTCTAGAAAAAGTCGAACTCGAATGGGACCGCGATCACCTCTACATCGAAACACCTGACGGGCAAGTTGTAGAACAAATCGATGGCTCTTTAGAAGATTACCCGACAGATTATGTCGAAGGCGATCACTTAAGAATTCGTCTTAAAACCGATGGCAGTCGAACGTATTATGGGTTTAAGGTCAAAGCGGTTGAGTTTGTGAATTGAAGGCCGGTAGAGCCTCTCTTGCGTGAGAGGCTCTTGTCTTATTTAATTTTTGTCCAGAAAATAGAATAGCTTCGAATCTGAGACGAGGTAAAGTTCAAGACTTCGCCATCAGCTCTTTTGAAGGTAAATTCTTTTCGCATGATTTTACCTTTTGAGCAGAAGGACAAAGCCACTTGGGTGCCTTCAGCAGTGCCAGCTTCAATAACTCGGTAGGGAGTCGATACACAGTCACCGAGCACATCTTTATTCATTTCGAGATCATGATCAACATAGAGTAATTGATTCGAATTTAGGCCACTCAGAACATCCACGAATGTTTCATTACCGACTCCTATTTCGCGATACTCTTGGCCCCGACGGACCGGCACTATGGCAAGAGACCCTTCTTGTTCGACGACCGCTAAATCCTTCGAATATTCCATAAAACGTGGATCCATCGCATAGTTTTCAATATTGCGTTGTTCAATGCCATAGCTCTGAAGCTGGTCATTTGGAACATTCAGCATTCTATAAACTCCCACTAAGTGGCGAGCCGTGAATTGAGAAGGATCGGCATTTTTATTTTTAAGATCTTCAGCTGCTGAAAGCATCTGAACTTCAGATGCATCCAGCGAACTTTTAAATCTCCAATAATAAGAGGGACTGGCAATAGATTGTTGAACCAACAAAATTCCCGAAGAGATGATAAACAGGAGCAATGATTTTTTCATAAACAATAATTCCTATTTGCTACAGTTTAAGATAGTTCTTTCTACCCAAACTTTTTTTGAAGATACGGATGGGGCCGCAAGATCTCCTTGATTTTCGTATTCGGGAACAAGCTCACTGATCACAAAGGAACCAGAGGTGACTGTGTTGAGATCGGCGGAAGTTGTAAGACTCAATGACATTTTATAGTCGCCTATACCGGAAAAGGTTAGCAAGGGTTGTGCGGATGTGTCGAGGGTTGCAGAAGTGGCATGGTCGATCACGTCATTAAGTGTTCCTTGATAAACAATATCGGCCTTGTGAGAGACACAACTCAAGTTTGCTTTTTGCAATGCCAATTTGGCAGCTTGTTTGTATTCAGCCATTCGCGCTGAGGGAATTTCGGTTTTTCCGACGCTACCAGAGCCAATTTCGCCAACTCCGGCAAAAGTATTCAAGGAAAAGAATAAAATCAGAGCACCAGAGGTAAATTTGATGTCTTTCATAAAGACTCCTTTAAATAGAACTCCAAGGTCATCGCTAGGGCGCGGAAAGCTCGGTGGTTGATAGAGTCGATTGCAATATGGTGGCCGCTTTAGAGGCATTAGGTTGTAGCTAGCTGTAGAGAGAGTTGACGCCAAACCCAAATTTGGAAGAATTATTGAAGAGTTGTGTGCATTTGCACTCAAGGAAGACGCTTTACAAGAAGTCGTGATTTTGTTCATATAAAAGCATCATGCTAAAAAAGCCAAATCTTCTAGAATATCTGAGTGTTCATCATTATCTGAACGATCTTTATAAATATCGGAAACAGACTGAAGTGTCTTTTTCCTACGATCTCTGGGCCCAAGAGCTTGATTTTAAAAATCGTTCCTTTTTGAGACAGATCGTCACTGGTCGCAGAGGGCTCACTTCGGATACAGCTCGGCAATTAGCTTTACGTCTGAATTTTCAAGGGGTCGAGCGCCAGTATTTTGATCTTCTTGTGCAATACTCTAGGGCCCGCTCGATAGAAAGACAAAGTGCCTTGGGCCGCGAGCTGATGAATCTTTTAAAGTCAGAACACTCGCAGCAAGAGATTGAAGACTACTGCGAATTCGTTTCCGAGACCCTTTATCCCAAGCTACAGACGCTTTTAAGTTTTAAGGATGTAAGAAAGACTCCAGAGGATCTGGCGCCTCTTTTGCGCAAATCGCCAGAAGAAATTAACAAGGCGTTGAGGGTGCTAGAGAAAATTAAACTTGCCACTCAGGAGCCCAATCAAGAGTGGAAATCGGTGCCAAAATCGTTCAAAGTTCCTGAAGCCATCGGGGATAGAAATTTATTAGAATATCATGCACTGTCTTTGCGTGAGGCCATAGAGGCTCGAAGTCTTCCAAAGGATCAGCGTCGCTATTTAAGTCTTATCTTGCCCCTCAATCAGCAAGACTTTGCAGAGTTTTGGGAAGAGTTTAATAAATTCAAGAAAGACATGATTCGAAAATTTGACGTCGAGGACTTGCGTAATCGCCAACTATTTCAGATGAATTTAAATATATATGCAGTTTCGGAAGAAGGGACTTGCAGGGATGGTGACCCCACCCCGACTTGAACGGGGATCTGGCGTTTAGGAAACGCATGCTCTATCCAGTTGAGCTATGGGGTCCCAGAATGTTTACATATTACGCTGAAGCGGGGATTCCGTCACGGGCCACGTGGATTGTAATACGACGGGTCGTCCTTTGAAGACCAGGATTCCGTAACTTCCGTAATGAGTTAAGCGAGATGCCCACTCTGACGGGTTGTTATCGCGGCTCCAACGCACCCAGATAACTGGTTGTTCTGGATTGCTACGCAGACGTGTTACCAGAACTGAACTTGTGTCAGCGGCAGTGAAGGTTTGATCTTCGATAGAGTATCCATCACCATTCCATTGGAAATTTTGATCGGCCAGTTGAGTTTTCATAAAACTTGTAAAGACCGCGTTATCTCCGACTAGAATAATGGCGCCTTCTTTAGGAATTTCAAAATTATCGCTGACGTTATGCAGAGTCGTCTTTCCATCCACAGCTTTTGTCCAAGACTGCACAAATTGTTGAGCGCCGCCGTTGTTTCCGTCGAAATAGAAATGCAGCGATGGATTTCCCAAAACCGATGACACTGTGGCAGGACGTTCCTCTGTGTAAAGTGAGCGAAAAACATGGAAGTCAGGGTCTACGGAGATTTTCACCGGTCGAGAGCGAGACACCAATGTGAAGATCTGAGTTTTCTCTGTCAGCTTCGCCAGTTGGCGGACCTGTTCGCCAGATTCCAAAGTCCAAATGACCGGAACTGAAAGCTCGTAGGGTTGATCCTGTTTCTGACTTAACACGTATGATGTGGCGTTTGCTCCATCAAGCCAACGCATAATCTTAACGTCACCAAGCTCGATTACAGGGGCCCCTTTGCGATCTAACCACTGAGTAAAAAATCCTGTCAGATCTTGGCCGGTCACTTTTTCGAAACTTGCTTTGATATCGTCGAATGTCGCACGCTTATAAATATTTTGTGCATAGAAATTTTGAAGAGCTCTTTGAAAAGCCTCTTTGCCAAAACGGAATTCGAGCATATGAAAGAACATCATGGATTTTCCATAGCCCACAGCTTGAGAGCTTGAGTTATGGCGACCATGGAATTCACGGACTGGGAAATCCGCGGCAGGATTGGCCGTCACGAAGTCTGCAAAATTGCTTAAAGTTTTCATGCGATAAGAACGATCTGCGTTGATCTTTTCTTGCTGCCAATAATCCGCCATATAAACCGTCAAACCTTCGCTCCAATTTCCATTGGCGTAGTCGACGTAAACACTGTTGCCCCACCAGTTGTGTAAGATCTCATGGGGCAAAGAAGAGTTCAAAATGAAAGGCAAACGGATGACTGTAGGCCCTAGCAAAGTAAAGCTAGGCATTCCAAATCCGGTTTCCCACATATTCTCGACCACTGAAAAGCTTGAATAAGGATAAGGGGCAATGGTTTCTGAATAGTGCTGAATATAATCAGGCATCAAAGCCAAAAAGCTTTGTGCCAAGGAAGCGTCTTCTTTGCGAAGAAGGACATGCAATGTTTTGCCAGAGCTTGTTTCTGCTTCATAATTTTTGAAAGGACCCGCGACCAAATAGATATCTTCTTGCGGATAGATTTCGCGGTAACGAGTCACAGTTGTTGCACCTTGGGTTTCAAGGCTGACCAATTGTCCTTGAGAAAGCGTTTTCCAGTCTGCCGGTGCGCGAATAGAAATCTCGAAATTTTTTTGTAAATCAAGAACAGACGGATACCAGTAGGTGCTTCCAAAAAGTGTGGCCCCGTCGGCAGAGATCAAGCCATCACTGTTATCATTGACCACCGGATCGTAGATCACTCCCGAGTAAGCCAAAGTCACTTTGTTATCTTGAGAGCCCAAGGTCAAACCGTACTCGACATAAGATTCATCTTGAGTAGCCGCATGCAAAACGACCAACGTATCGTCATGACCAATAACATTGATGTGCAGATTTTTATGCAGCAGAAAGCTGATCTTGCGCGGAGAATCTTTAGGGAAAGTGATCGTGTCTTGAGCTTTCAACATTTTCAAAGTCGGCATCAATTCGACGTCGATCTTGTGATTCAAAGGCGTTTGTACTTGGGCTTCAGACTCCACTGTGATGAGTAGAATAAGAAGAAGGCCAGACACAACCAGCAGCTTGTTGAGAGCTTGATTTCTAGACATTTTTACCTCTGAGCGGCGCAATTTTTACGACGGCGTTCGCTAAGGGTCAAAGGGATTTCAAAAGCTCCGCGGCAGAGAGGTCAGAATTGAAGATATATTGAATTTTCTTCCACTTATCACAGTCGGGAGCTTTGAGGGTGACTTGCTTACTGAGCCACGGGTGAAGGAAAGACAACTCAATAGCTTTTAAGCACAAACCTTCGATTTTTAAGTCATTTCTAAAGAACTGGTTGTGACGAGTGTCACCGTGATAAGCGTCCCCCAATAGCGGGTGAGAGATCCTATTCAGATGGCGACGGATCTGATGATAGCGCCCCGTGTGGGGTTTCACCTCAATCAGTGAATAGCGGGCTGTTGGAAATTTTTTCCCAATAGCCACAGGAAGCTCTAATATTGCCAGTCTTTTAAGAGACGTACGAGCTTCAGCCAGTTCACCAGTAGAATCCAATTCTAACGGAATTTCAATTTCTAGCGATTCGGGGGTGTAGCCGCGAGCCACGGCCAGGTAAGTCTTTTGGGTTTGTCGTTCAGAAAACAAGGTGCACATTTTCCGAGCCGCCTCTGACGATAAAGCAAAAAGTAAAACACCACTTGTTCCCGCATCCAAGCGATGAACTGGGTAAACCTTTTGATGGATCAGATCACGAACTTGATAAAGACAGATTTTCTCTTTAGGGACGCGAATGCGGCGATCTTCAGGAGGATGAACGTGATAGCCTGAGGGCTTATTCACAGCAATAAAATATTCATCTTGATAGATCACTTCCATGCCGTGGACCATACCAGACTCTGCCAAAGTCGCAATCTAAAGTTGTTCCTTCACATAAGAGCCGCAGCAAATTTGTAAAGCGGAAAGTATGGCAGGAAAATCGGGTCAGGTGAAATTCCGAAGGAGGCTCTTATGAGACCCAAACGCATTCTGACTGTTCTCACGAGCACAAATAAATTGGGTGATAGCGGTTACAGCACGGGAGCATTTCTTTCTGAAATCACTCACGCCTATGACGAATTTATCAGAGCTGGATATGAAGTTGATATGATCAGTCCCCTTGGGGGCGAGGTTCCTTTGGATGGTGTTAAAATGGACGATCCATTGAACGCCACCTGGATGAATGATGAAGAATTTCTTTCGAAAATCGAAAACACACTTCGTCCCTGGCAAGTAGACGGTCATGATTATGGAGCCATTTACTTTTCTGGCGGCCATGGAGCGATGTTTGATTTTCCAGACAACCTTAATTTACAAAAACTTGCAGCAGACGTATTTGAAAACAACGGTGTTGTCTCTGCAGTTTGCCACGGTACTTCAGGACTTGTGAATGTACGCTTAGCTGATGGAAGTTTTCTTGTTCATGGTCATGAAGTTTCTTGTTTTACTAATGAAGAAGAGGAAGCTGTTGGATTGGAAAGAGTCGTTCCTTTCTTGCTTCAGACCCGCTTGTCAGAACGGGGAGCCAACGTCACCACTGCGCCAAAATTTGCAGGTCATGTCGTTAAAAGCGGTCGTTTGGTGACAGGACAAAATCCAGCTTCTGCGGCAGGAGTAGGTCAAAGTGTGATCGAAGTTTTAGATTTCATTAATGAAGGCCGTTTAATTCCGGCGCAAAATTGGTGTGAATGGCATGAACCAACTCGTCATCACTTGTAAGCACGAGTACTAGAAGCTGGCACTGGGATAAAGTATTTTTTCAAAACAGATTCCGTCGGAGCTTTTCCCAAAGGGGAGAAGCCTCCATTCGTTGTTTGATCTGAGTCATCATCCATTAAAACTTGCCAGATACCGACACCACGAAGCCATGAAAAATTCGGTGACCAAATTCCTTGCAACAACGAGTCCCAAGCTGCCGCTTGATGCTCATAATTAATGGGCGCTTTATCGTCTTCGTACAGATAGGGTGATACAAAACATTTATCAACGCTGCGATAGCCCACTTCTTGAAGAGCTAGGGGAGTGTGAGTGCCCGTTGCCGCATCAATGTCTGTCATAATAGTATTTAAAGACTGACCATAAAAAATCGAAAAGGTATTAAGCATGGTTACAAGCGAAGCATAATCTGCGGGATAGTCTGTTGTTGAATTTCCCAAAGCTCGGTAAAAATCAATGCCCACAAAATCAAGACTACGCCAGAATTTTAACATGTTCTGTTGGTGCTGAGCCTCTTCGTCTGTTGTGGTTTGGAATGTCAAATCGTGATGCCACTGCTCAAATTCTCCGCCCCAAGTTTTAACATTGTTTTCAAGAACGTATTGATCTGTGTAATTTACTCCATAAGTGATCTTAATGTCTGGGCCAAGGATTGCACGAGCCTGTTGAATAAACTGAACCCACAGCGCGGGATAACCAAAGCGCCAGGTCGGTTCGCGACTGCCAAGGCCCGAGGTCATCGAATGCATTTCGGCCCCAATAGAGTACCAAGAAGCATTTACAGTCTTAGCTAATTTCATATAACGTTGGTGATAAGCAAAAATTTTTGAAACCAAGTAACGGGATCTGTCGGTCGAATATTTCCATGCCACCATGTAAAACCGTTTTCGACATAGGGGAATTCTCCGTTAGGGCCTACGACTAAAAGAATTGGGCGAAAGGCAATTTGCAAACCGAGGCTTCGCGCGTACCGCACGGTTTGTTTGATCAGATCTTCTTCTTGGCCTTGTAGTTCTGGCGGAACTTCAGGACTGATTTCAGAACTTGTGCCGCCAATCATTTTGCCTCGAAAGTTAAGAATCACTGTCGTCGCCCCTAACGCATGCATTTCTTGAAGAAGCCTGCGAACGCGAACTCCTTGGGGAGTTTCATCGACCCGAAACCCTAAGGGCCAATAGGTGATAATATTAAACGCCGCCTCGGGCGCGCTATAAGCCCCAAAAGGCAAAGCTAGAGCTAAAAACAAAGCAAAGGCCCATGTCTTCATAAAATCACTTTGGCCGCATGGGCCTGTGAGGTCAACATGACTGGCAACATAATGTTATTTGCCGCCGAGCTTGAGTGATAATGGCCTTTGTTTGTAGCGTGAAGAAAGAAAAGGAGTCCGCCATGAACACTTTCTTGAAAGCAGCCCTAGTGTCTTTATTGTTTGGCCCTCATGCGATGGCATTAACGGCGACAACGACTTTTGAGCAAGGTTACAAAGAATGGCAGAATGCCTTAGATATTTCCTCTACAGAAATAAATGGAGAATGGAAACGCACCGCCGTCGTAGAACACAGTGATTGCCCTAATGTGATGCGAGGGACCGCTTATAACGAAAGCGGCTTGGAAAATGCTGACCATTCCGTCTTCACGCTTGTTTTTGAAGGTCATCAAGTACGCTTTGAAAATGTGGGATCGAAAGACAAAAAGCAAGGCCCCTACGAAGTCACGGGAGCGAAAGCTCAGTTTTCATCATGGGCCTATGATGAAAGCGCTGGAAAAAATGAAATCACAGATCAAGCATTTGGGGAATTTCTATGCCGTCAAACTCATCGCAACAAAATCATTTGTGCTGTCGGTGCCAGACTTAAAGATCCCTCTGTGGGCGATCCCGTCTTTAAGGCATGCAGTCGTTTGGATATTGGCATTATCGCGGTCTTTACAAAAAAAGAATAAATTAATCTTAAGTAAGCTCACCGTTGTTGCGTTGACAAGAAAGCTTCTGGAGATTCATTGTGCCTGCACCACAAAGGATCACCTATGAAGTTCGTAGCGTTTTTCATTTTCACAAGTTTATCTTCTCTATGGGCCCGAGCTGATATCACGTTTCTCGTAGCCTGTTCTGATGAAACCCCCACTTTGGCGATGGAGGTTCGAGAGATGATCGACGAGCCCACAGTGGTTGGTGAGGTGTTCACCTTCGCTACAAATCTAAAAACTGAAACAATGACATTGCCGAACTATCTGCGCTTCGAGTGGCCTAAAGATAAATGCACTAAGACTGAAGCCTATGTGATGAAGTGCCAGGACTCGCAAGACATTCAAATGATTGACGGACACCAGATGGAACCTCTTTCAGTTGAAGCCTTCAGCAGCTCGGAAAGGATAAACGATAAGGACGTCCTTTATCGAAATATTTTGATGAAGATTCTTGTAGATGGAAAATCCATAGAGGTGCAGGGCAAATTCTTAATCAAGCAGTGCACAGATCAAATGACGTTTAGTCGTCGCCCAACAATCTAGTTTTTTTATTTCCGACAAGACGAATGCCATCATCGCTAACAGTGATAAGGCGCTTCTTATAAAGACCGCCCAAAGCCATCTTGTATTTCTTTTTGCTGACTCCGAAATACTGATGAATCAATTCTGCCGAGGTCTTGTCGTTGATTTCAAGATAGCCGCCTTCTTCTTTCAAAACTGCCAGAATCTTATCACTCAATTCAGGAGTTCCCGCATAACCAGTTTTGTGAAGAGCCAGGTCGATTTTTCCATCAGGGCGAATTTTTTTGATATAACCCTCGACACGCTGGCCTGACTTCAGCGGTTGGAAAACTTCATTGGAATACAAAACACCTAGATGGCGGCCATTGATAATGGCGTTGAAGCCTAAGTTGCTTTTATTCGCAATAATCAGATCGACACTTTGGCCTTCTTCATATTCGCCGGGTTCTTTATCGATATACCTGTTCACGCGCATTGAGGCAGAGATGCGACCACTTTTATCTAGATAAATATAGACCAAGGCAAGCTGGCCTACACGCAGGGCTTCTGTGCGCTCACTGAAAGGCATGAACAAATCTTTAGGCAAGCCCCAATCCAGAAAGGCGCCGACTGGGGAAAGTGAAACGACCTTCAGACTTGCAAACTCGCCCACCGTAGCCAGAGGACGCTCTGTCGTTGCCACCAAGCGATCTTCTGAGTCGACGTAAACAAAAACTTCAAGCTCGTCGCCGACAGTGTAGTTTTCAGGCACATAGCGACGCGGCAGAAGGATTTCACCCTCATTTTCGCCATCTAAAAAGAGGCCATACTCACTTTGTTTTACGATTTTGAGTTTATTGACTTTTCCGACTTCAAGCATGGCGCACCCTAATTCAATATCCCGTCAATAACAAGCTTTCGGCGGGCCAAGGATGACAAATTCAGGGGCTTCGTATATATTGTTCCCATGTCGAAGTTAAAAATCTTTCTTTCTGAAAGCCTGAACCCACATTTAAACCTAGCTACGGAAGAGTGGATCTTTCACAACTTAGACCCGTCTATGCAGGTCCTGTTTTTATGGAGAAACGACAATACCGTCGTTATCGGTCGCAATCAAAACCCCTGGTCTGAATGCAACCTCGCTAAGATGAAAGAAGATCAAGTCCACCTGGCTCGCAGAACAACGGGCGGCGGGGCGGTCTTCCATGACCTTGGCAACACAAACTTCACATTTTTATCGCCGAAGGAATCCTATAAACGCGAAAACAACATCCAGATCATTTTGAATGCGCTTAAAGAGTTCGGCATTCAGGGCGAAGCTTCAGGACGTAACGATCTTTTGATTCCGTTCCACGACGGTCCTCGCAAATTCAGCGGCAGTGCTTATCGTGAAAAGAAAGACCGCGCTTTCCATCATGGCACTTTGCTTTTGCACGCCGATCTAACACGCCTTGGAAATTATCTCACTCCAAATCCTAAAAAGCTTCAGGCTAAAGGAAAAGAGTCCGTGCGCGCACGTGTCGCGAATTTAAATGAAATTGCGGCAGATATTAAGCACGATCAAATTGTCACTTCGATGGTGAAGTCTTTTGAAAATTTCTACGGCGGCAAAGCCGAAACAGAATTCCTAAACATGCAAAGCTTGCAGCAAAATCAAGAATTGAATTCTCAATTTGAAAACCTCAGTTCTTGGGATTGGTTGTATGGCAATACCCTCGAGTTCAATCAAAAGATGGATGAATATCTTTCTTTGGGCTTCTTTGATTTTCACTTCAAAGTAGATGAAGGCAATATCGCTGACCTGCAAATTTTTTCCGACTGCCTCTATCCTCATTTGATTGAGGCGTTGACGATCGCTCTTCGTGGAAAGCCATACAAAGGGGACAGCATTCGCCAGGCCTTCATTGAGTTGAAAGAGCAATTCCCAGATTTACAATCAAGTTTGCAAGAACTTATGATTTGGTTGTGCAGTCAGATTGAAGTTTAATTCGAAAATGGAATGTTGCTTGATATCATTGCTCAAGTATTGCACGGGGATTACTTCATTTTGATATCTCAGTCATCGCAAGAAAAGAAATTGCATTCACCAATATACAAAATATAGAAACTTAACAAATTTTAAGAAGAGCTTCTGGCAAATACGCCATGCTTTTTTAGGGGGAAATTTGAAGAGTTTAAAATTAGTCGTTGGATTTGCTGCATTAGCATTCGTCTTAACTGCAAATGCTAAACATGGCAGTGGAAATCATGGCGGCGGAGCTGTCAATCCACCATCACCAGCGCCGACACCAACAGCACCAGGCTCAGTGGATGAGACGTGTTTGGGAAGTAACAATCAACCACTGGATGTAATGAATGCTCAGGTTGTGCAGTGGAAGGCGACAACCGCCAATGCATTCTTGGCGCGTGCTCGTATCTCTGGAACTGTCGATGAGGTTTTCCCAGATCATTCTGGACATAGACATTTCTCGTTGAAGATTGGCCCACAACCGACAGATCATATTGAGGTTATTTACAACTTGTCCTTCGGGCAAATGCCGACAGCAAACGTGGGCGATACGGCTGAGGCATGTGGTGATTACATCACTTCGATTGCCCAAACGGGTGCTTATCCTCCGTCACCAGATGGCGGAATCATCCATTGGGTTCACAGAAGCCCTCATGGTCATTTACCGGGCTACGTAATTCTTAACGGCGTTAAATACTAATTTAGGAGTTCTTATGAAAAACAAAATTTTGGCAATTAGCCTTTTCTTGGTTCCTGCTCTTTACTCCGGCCTTGCTCACGCAGAGCTAGCTGATGCGAAAAAAGAATTGTTGTTAGATATTAAAGAGGAAGCGACGAAGTGTATCACTCAGATAGTTTCAGCCAACAACGCCGTTGAGGAAGTTGCAGGTTACCAATCTTCGTGCTCGACGATTAAAATTTTATCTTCTACAACAGCTCAGGTTTTTATCGACAACGAGTGGTTTTCCTTGGAAGTCAAAGAGTCTGAGCTCTCTGACGGTGGCGATCTAGACGATTTGTTTGTTTATAATTCCAAACAACAATTGGTCGCTACCAGAGAAAATGTAGCTGCTTACGATAGTGTCATAATGGCGATGGCTCCGGGCGTACATTTCAAACAACAAAAGAACTAGTTACTGATAACGGATTAGAGAATGAAAACATATATGAATGGTTCCACCAAGAAATTATTCGTTCTTGTACTAGCGTTCTCTTTTCCGTTTTTGGCTTGGGCTCATGAAGACTGGAATATCAAAAATCTTTCTGTGGAAAAGACCCTGACGAATTCTTTTGTTAAACATGAAGGAGCAGAGCCTTATCTTTCAATGACTCTCAATTATGGACCTTTTAAAGAGTTCGTCGATAAGGTCGATCATTTCACTTACAGACCTGTACAAAGTCGTGGAGAAGCTCATATTACTGTGATTACTCCACCCGAGTTTAAGGATGATCTTTCGAAATTTGTTACCATTCAGGAAATCAATGAAATAGCAGAGAAATCAGATATACAGAAATCCGTCTACAAGCCCGTTTGCATGGGCAAGGGGACCGCTATCGATGGTGGTAAGTTTCTGGAAAACTATTTTATTGTTGTCGAATCTGAAAACTTGCTGAATATTCGCAAAAAAGTGGCCGAGCTTTATAAGAAACGCGGCGGCAGCCGGTTTGATCCATTGCATTTCTATCCGCATATTACGCTGGGTTTTACCGATCATGATTTGTTTGAAAATAGCGGAGTCATTAAAGACGCGCGATCATGTATGAAGACCTTGCATATATCTCCGAAAGAATCTGATGTGAAGGGCTTGCCTATTGCCAATTCGTCTTATGTCGCCAGAAATAAAACAGGTGGAGCCATCATTCGCGGTAGTGCCCCTCTGAATCATTTTAACCTAGAGTTGATGAAAAAATTTGGCATTTCAGAAGTCATTATTTTTAAAAATGATAAAGCTGGCGAGGTCAAAAGCGAACTGGGTGGCCTGGCTGAGCTAGGATTTAAGAAAAATGATGTCACACATATTAATTTTGATTGGAAGGACAACCAAAACTTCTCTTCCGGTTGTGCTAAAATCATTCAGGGTATTGATTTGCTTAAACTTGCTCTGAAAAATAATAAAAAAATCTTTTTCCACTGCACGACTGGCGAAGATCGTACCGGAGTCTTGGCTTCCAGCTATTTACTGTCGGTGAATAAAAAGGCTGACATCAAATCACTTTTTAAAGACGAGATGTGTTCAAAGGGTTATGAAGCTGGCGATGTTGATAAAGACAAAGAGGTCGTTCAACGAATCAGAGAAGGCCTAACTAAAACGTTCTTAAAAACGGCTTATCGAATTGAAGAAGCGAAAAAAGCAAAGAAACCTATTAACGAAAAACTTTGTGTAAAAGATCCTTCGGACGAACCAAAGTTTATCGCATATTCTGCACAAATGGATTTTACTTGTGGCGCGAAGGTCGCAAAGTAGCTTTTATTGAGCTATAGCAGCGAACCTTGAGCTGGCGTGAGGTCCATCCAATTCATCGGCTTCAAAGCCGCATTGCAAATAGTATTTAACTCTCTCACGACGATATCGGCCAATTCTGGTGAGTTGATATCATCGGGTTCGTGTGCGAAAAAGAAAACACGCTTAAGGCCGCAGTTCTGCCATTCGCTCAGTCGTGAAGCCCAGTCATGGACTCGAGTCTGATCACTGGGGTGAAGGTCGTTGCCGATAAATCGTAACATGGTAAAGTCAGCACTGATCGATGAATGAAGGACATCACGCCGCCCCGCCACATCGGTAATCACAAGTCCGATTTTTTTGGTTTGCAGAAATTGAGTGAGCTTAGAAAGAATTTTCCCTTCTTCAAACCAACTTGGATGACGAAACTCTAAGGTCAATTCAAATTCAGACGGCCATTCTTGCAAAAAGCGATGCAAAATGACTCGACGAGAGTAATCAAAATGCGGAGGCAATTGCATAAAACAAGGTCCACGGTGATCTTTCAGTCTATCTAAAAATGCAAACCACTCATGCAAAATCTTTTTGTCCAACATCCCTGGCTCGGAATGGGAAATACCTTGGAAAACCTTTGGACAAAACACAAAGTCAGAACTCACCTGTGATCGCCACTTCAAAACAGTCTCGCTATCCGGAATGCGATAATGAGTGGTATTAAGTTCGATAGTGTTGAAATTCTGTGCATAATAGGTCAAAAAATCCGCGGGTTTCGTGGCTTTCGGATAGATCTTGCCGATCCACTCTTTATGATTCCAGGCAGGAGTCCCTATATAAAACTTCGCCTGCGTCGTTGCGGGTTTTAATGAAAGCAAAAATTCCTGCGACAAAGAATCTTGCGCAGGCAGTGTCCAATTTACATGATCGACTGAGGATAGCTTTCCAAACTCCATGCCTGATAAACTATCTGTCTGTTGCGACAATGGCAAGCTAGTCCCATAAGCCAGAAAAGGCTTATCCGAAAAAGGATTGAAATGACCATGAAAGTGGGGTTTAGGTATCATCCTTTCTTTTAAAGATAAATCTGTCGCGTGATGAAGCGCTTAATTAAATTCCTTGACAATGGTTTCCTAGGAAACTATCATAAGATTCAGAGGTACGGCATGGAGAAGCGGCAAAAGCTCAACGCGAGCGAACTTAAGTCTCATATCGGATATCATTTGAGAGTGGTTTCAAACGCTGTCTCTCAATCCTTTGCGCGGAAGCTCGCTGCAAGCGATGTGACAGTGGCGGAATGGGTCATTCTCAGAGAGATGTATGCGGGCAACGAAAAAACATCTCCGAGCGTTGTGGCTGAATTAACGGGACTCACTCGCGGAGCTGTATCTAAACTCATAGACCGGCTCTTGCACAAGGGATTGGTTACAAGGGAAGAATCATCTGGAGACCGTCGCTATCAGGAAATTAAGTTGACTGCAAGTGCCGTCAAGCTGGTGCCAAAGCTGGCCCGCATTGCGGATGAAAATGATGCCAGCTTTTTTTCGCCACTTTCGCAGTCTGAAAGGAAATGTTTAGTGAGCATTCTTGTAAAGCTCGCTGAGTCTCACAAGCTCAATACAAACCCTATTGAATAGTAAGGAGAAAGCCGATGACTAAAATAACAGAGAAGCTGACGGAAGCCCAAAAATACGCAATGTCGATTCGTCCTAAGGTTGGTGGGTTTCCCGTTCTTGCTGAGGTTCTTCGACAAGCAGGAGTCCAAATGAATCGTTGGACATTACCATCATGTCAGTCAGTTTATTTGATGAAGGAAGGTTCCGTCGTGCAGCAGGGCGCGCCTCTTGTAACCGGGGTCCATGAAATTCCAAAATTTGATCGTGCTGCACTGATTACGGCACTAAGAACTGACCAGGAGGGGCGTAGCACGTTCCCTGAATTTCTTCAGGCCGTGTGGAAAGCCGGTGTTGTTGGGTACGACGCTGACTTTATTAGCCGGAAAGTCATTTATTATGGTTCAGCTGGCGAAAGCTATTCGGAAGAATACCCAGCCGTTGAAGTGGGTAAAACCAAGTTAGTCCAGAAAACTTGAAGATCAAGGCACTTTCATTAATTAGAAGGGGGCGATGCTGTATTTTTCTAAAGGCTTGGGGGCGAACCTCTCCCTCTCCGCCCCCATGGCATCGGCCCGAGCCGGGCAGTCTATCTTGAGGGTTCCCTATAAATCTGGCGCAGCTTTGCATACTCGGCAGAGGCCTTCACTTTTTCAAGCGCCTGTTGCCATTTTAAAATCTCACTATCTGAAACATCTTTGCTGACGGCAATGTAAAGGGCCGTCTCTGTGACCTTGACCGATGTTTGCTCTAGCGAATTGATGGGCATATTTGATTTTTTCAACCAATAGGCAACGCCCAATGAAGTTTCGCCGATCGCGAGATCACATCGACCGCGGATAGTTTTTAAATAGATTCCTTCTGGGTTCATTCCTACATCAAGATTCTGAAACCCCGCGTGTTTTAAAATATCATATACGAGTCCGATGTCTCGACAGCAGACGCGAGAAACCTTTTTTGCATCTTCAAGAGTTTTAATCTCTAGATTGCTTCCTCTCCTTTTATAGAAATAAATGGATTCTTCTCCAAAAGGGCCGATCCATTTGTATTTCGATTTACGTTCTGGAGTCATGATAAAGGAGTAGAACATGGTGCGCGGACCTTTATTTAAGATGTTCACTCCTCGAGTACCGGGCAGAACCTCAATGCTGTAATTGACCTTCAGTCTCTTCATAATGAGTTTAACAACTTCGGTGGCAAAGCCTTTGATCTCTCCATTTTCGACATAATTAAACGGAGGCCACTCTTCTGTGATAATCGTCATAGGAGCTCTTGTTGATAAACTGGCCGCGAATGTTGCAGCAGGGATGAGCAATTGGATCAAGAGTGATATAACTATTTTAAAGTTCACGAGGGGCCTCTTTTGCAACATTAAGATGACCATTTCTACCTATCAAATAAATTCAAGTTTCTCGTGAAGATTCTTCCGGGCTCTTTGAACCTTTGAGGTTCGTTGAGTTCTTTTGTTTATTTGCCTTGGACTCGTGTCGGTTTGTTTAGTTTTATTTCAAGGACATCATTAAGCGAAATCAATGTCTCAGTCATATCGAGACGAATATCTCGAATAAACTCATAACGCTAAAAACAGTCTTATGACTTTATCGGGCGTGCCGATACTTAAGAGTCCGCTACAATTAACAAAGGATTGAGGATGAAAAATATTAAAAACACGTTGCCTCTAATTATTTCATTGGCAGGGATGGGCCTGGCGGGATGTACTTCAGGTTCGGGTGCTGGCAGCGCCCTCAATGTCTCTGGTGTCTTGAGTTTAGGTGTGAGCTCTCAGAGCCAAAAAATCATGGCTCAGGGGCCGGTGATCCAGAGCGAAGAGTCAGTATCAGCACAAAGTGTAGATTTAACTCAGTACAAAGTAAGCTGTGCTACGACTTCGACACCTGTACAAACCGCAACGGGCTCAGTCAATTCAGATGGCTCGTTCAGCGTGAATATTTCGGGAGCAGTGGGACAACCTCTTAGCTGCTTCCTTGTCGATAGCAGTGGCAATAAAGCTGCGGACTTTATGATTTCCGATTCGTCGAAAAAAGACCTTAGTGGAAATGCGCAAGTCTCTTCGACAGCGGCCTTTAAATCCAATGCTTCTTTGGGAACGATCACTTTCGATCCTAATGCAGGCGAGGTTACAGTTCCGGCCTCAAATATTTCAACTGTCGTTCAAGCTCCGACAACGACGTCTTCTGTGTTCGATCCAACAGGAGCATGGACTATCAGTAGTGTAGATTTCAGCTTGCCGAAAGGAACTCAAGGACCTTGCGCGAACAACAATAATTGTGATGGTCCACCAAACGGCCAATCGATTTATTTGAAATTGTGGAAAGGCGTTTCCACTGTCGATAACTCTGATGTTTATGGATTGCAAGTATGGCAAGGACAAAACAGCTTTGCAACTTGCGGATCGAAGATCGGGTTGACATCGGCAATTAAAACCAATTTAGGTGTGGATTTCAGTGCCAATGGTTCCGCAGACTCGGCATTCACTTTTGCCACATCTGTTCCTAACTTTTTAGATAAAATAACCAATCAAACAGGAACTGTGAATTTGACTAATGGTTGGGAAATGAGCACGGCGACTCTGCAATATAATATGAATCCTAGCTGTGCGCCTCATGATATCACGGCGGGCAATATCACTTACGTCAATGCCTGGGTGTGCGGGCCAGATAACAGCAGCATGTATCAAGCCAGCCTTGGCGGAGGTTGTTCTGACAGCAGCGGTAATCCGGTGAATTTGAATGACTGGAGCGGTTTGACTTTTGGAAATACAACAACTGATTCAAACGGTATCAAAACTCAAAGTGCCACTGGAACAGTTAGCATTAACGGAATTAGTAAAACAGTGACTTGTTCAAATAAATGGGCCGTTGTGAACTCGAATTATGCAGTTCAGCCATCAGGTTCTTTCAATTGGAATGACTTGGCTGCCAATCAAATTCCTAGTGGTACAGCTTGTTCTGCAATCGCGAATTCAGGCAGCAGTGAAGCTTTGAAAATCGCGCAATTGCAGTGTTACTCTAATTACTACTACAACTCAGGAATGCAGCAAGCAAATGCATGTCTTCCACGCGTCGATACAGACTGGTCAGCGACGACTGCCGCAGCGTTTGCAGTCGTGGATAGCATCCGCCCACAGAATCTTGTGTTCTTTGAGCGCTATAATCCATTCCCAGATGGTACCGGTGGTTCGTTGTTAACTCGTCAAGAGCGTTATGACGGTGTCAATGTTGATGGAAACTCTTGGATCAACTGTCACGTGATTGAAGTAGGCGGTCTGAATGTAAAACAAATCAGCAGCACCAAGTTGCTAGCGACTTACCAATCTTCATTGATCACAACAAGCACAACGAAGCCAGCTTGTATGGCGAAGTTCAATGGAGCTCGTCAAACATACATGTTCTATTTGACTAAGTAGGAATCGTCTTTTGGCCCTTGTTCAAAGCAAGGGCCTTTCTATTTTTAGTTTTCTGTGTGTCCCTGATCCAGCCCAGATCGAGATAGAGTAAGAAATGTTTTTCTCGACATGAGTGATCCCTTTAAGAAGTTTGCCAAAGAATTTTTCCCGCAAGCTCGTTTAGTTGCAGAAGCGGGCTTTCGGATTTAGAAGCTTTAAAAACGGTTGTTCCCAGTTAATGGTGGAATGCTAGGCGTTAGGACCTAAGAAAAAAGGGATCCAGTTAATTACACAATCTTCTTAAGATTTGGTTACGAAGCAAAATCTAAGAAAGCAGGTGTCATTAGTGGATCCCCAATGGAA
>NZ_DASVLT010000035.1:0-301037 GCF_036384735.1 Bdellovibrio sp.
TGCATCTGATTTATTGTCGCTGCTAAAAAGGCTGCAGGCAGTTAAGTGAGCGGTCAATCCGAAACACGCTAGTAAAACAACGAGTTTTTTCATCATTTCTTCGTCCTTGAGTGATGCTACGAAACATACTGTTTCGGTAAAGCGTTATTAACAATCTAAAGCCAAGATAGAAGGCTGGCAAATATTTCTAAGTTCACTGGACTTAGGGGTGTATTTTTAATTTGCTGCCGATCTTCACTTTGTTTTTGTCAAACCATCCTTTGGCCATCTCTAGCGCATATTTTGCGGGTTGGGAACTCGCGTATGAAGGGAGGTCTGAATCAGCTACATTCTTACCTGTTTTCATCTCTTGGACATCGACCAAAGTTCCGTTTTTGTCAAAAAACCCAATCGATAAATCAATCATCGTATTTTTCATCCAGAAAAAACGGGTCTCTTCGTTTTTGAAAACGAAGAGCATTCCTTCGTCATCGCCAAGATGATCACGGAACATCAAACCACGTTCTTGCTTTTCCTGATTATCAGCGATTTCCACGACAAAGGTCTTGGAGCCCAAAGTAATCTTCTTTTTTGCGAATTGAGTTGCGGCAAACGTCGTGGCAGAAAAGCTAAGAACGAGAGCCAGAACGTAACATCTCAAGAGCGACACCATATCTCACTCCTTTAGTGGATACCAAGAGGCCATTCATATTAAGAGCTTCAACTACGGCTAACAAAATTGAAGCTCCCGCAAAAATAATATCGGCTCGACCACCAAGATGGTACTTGCTTCGCTTTTCCTCGACCGAAGTTTGGGAAAACTCAGTGACCCAAAATTTCAAATGCTCTTTTGTAAGAACGTATTTATCGACCTTCTTTTCGTCGAAGCCACCAATTTCCGCCGCTGCGATCGCCGTCGGTGTTCCAGCTACCGCAATAATTTGATCTGGCTTGTTCTTTTGGATTTCTGAAAGAACTTTCTTTAATTCCCCGTCTATATAATGACGAAGTTTCTGCTGTTCTTGTTCAGCGATGGGTTGCTGAGTAACAAATCTTTCGGTCAAACGAACTCCGCCAATGTTTAGACTTTCGCCGAATAGAATTTTATCGCCATGACCTACTATGAGTTCTGTAGATCCACCGCCAACATCTAAAACTAAATTTGTCTTTGTCGGATCAATCACGCCACCTGTCGCACCTTGATAACTGATGCGGGCTTCGTCCTCGCCGGGAATGACTTCGATGGGAATGCCCAGTTCTTTACCGATATCAAACAGCTCTTGTCCATTACGTGCGTCACGAGCCGCCGACGTTGCCATCGCAAGAATTTTATCTACATGATGCCGATCAATTTCTTTTTTAAATTCTGTCAGGCATTTTCTAGCACGGGCTAAAGCTTCTGGATGAAGCTCGCCGGTTTTATCGACGCCTTGACCAAGGCGAACAACTTCTACGAGGTCCTTGTGAACTTTCGTGATACCGTTGCGATCACCTTCCGCAATCAGACAAAGAAATGTATTTGTACCAAGATCAAGAGCTGCGACTTTCATTTATTTTAATTTCTCCAGCAAAATTTTATTCACAAGATCAGGATTTGCCTGTCCCTTTGAGGCCTTCATCACAGCCCCCACAAAAAAACCAAGAAGATTTTTCTTTTTACCAGATTTGTGATCTTCAACGTTTTGCGCATTTGCAGCCAAAACTTCATCAACGATTTTTTCAATCGCTGCCGGATCAGTGATTTGCACAAGACCCTTTTCTTTAATAATCACTTCGGCATCTTTTCCTGATTGCCACATTTCTTGGAAAACCGTCTTTGCGATTTTCCCCGAGATCGTACCGTTATCAATTAAAGAGACCAGTCTTCCTAGTTGTTGTGCCTTGATCGGCGAATCCGTGATTTCCTTATTCGCGGTGTTTAACTCACGAATAAGTTCCGTCATGATCCAGTTTGAAGAGGCCTTGAAGTTTTTAGATTCCTTCGCCACTTCTTCATAATAATCCGCAATTTGTTTTTCATTTGTCAGAACTGATGCATCGTATTCTGGCAAACCATGTTCGTCCTGGAAGCGTTTTGCGCGAACCAAGGGAAGCTCTGGCATGACTCTGCGAATATCTTCGATCATCTTGTCGCTTACCAAGAGCGGCAACAAATCGGGATCCGGGAAGTAGCGATAGTCTTGCGCATCTTCCTTTGTGCGCATCGAAAATGTGCGATTTTTATCTGGGTCCCACAAGCGAGTTTCTTGAATAATTTTTTCACCGCGCTCGACCGCATCGATTTGGCGTTCGATCTCGTATTCAATGGCCTTTTCAACGAAACGGAACGAGTTGATATTTTTGATTTCAACTTTGGTCCCGAATTTTTCAGCGCCCTCCTTACGAACAGAGACGTTGCAGTCGCAACGCAAAGAGCCTTCTTCAAGATTTCCATCACATACGTCAAGATAACGAACGATCTGACGAATGGTTCTGCCATATTCGGCGGCCTCTGCGGGCGTGCGAATATCTGGTTCGCTGACCACCTCAAGCAGCGGAATGCCCGCTCGGTTTAGGTTGATCAACGTGTATTCGCCGTGATGGTTTGACTTTCCTGCATCTTCTTCAAGATGCGCACGCGTGATACCGACAACTTTTTCCTTTCCGTCTACTTTGAATGAAACACGGCCACCTTCACAAATGGGCTGATCATATTGCGAAATCTGATAGCCTTTCGGCATATCCGGATAGAAATAATTCTTACGCGCAAAAATGGATTTTTTTCTAATGTTACAACCAAGCGCCAAGCCTGTTTTAATTGCATATTCGACTGCGACTTTATTTACGACTGGCAAGGTACCCGGCATTCCCGCGCTAACCGGCGATACATTTTCATTATCACCACCATTAAACGCTGTAGAATCAGCACAAAACATTTTGCTCTTTGTGCTGAGCTGAACGTGAATTTCAATACCAATGACGGCTTCATAACCTCTAGATGACATGAGGACGTTTTCCTTTCACCGGAGATGCGTCTTCAAGAGCCGCCGCAACATTCAACATCTTCTGTTCTTCAAAGTGACCTGCTGTCAGTTGCACGCCGATTGGCAATCCTGATTGCGACAGCCCAAAGGGCACGCTCATTCCAGGTAAACCTGCCAAGTTTGTTGATGTCGTAAAAATATCATTCAAATACATCGTTAGCGGATCATTAATAAGCTCGCCCAGCTTAAATGCAGGGGAAGTTGTCACCGGACTTAGAATCACGTCACATTGCTTGAAGGCATCCAGATATTGGTTCGTCAATAATCGACGAACCTGGCCTGCTTTATTGTAATATGCATCGTAGTAACCACTTGAAAGACAATAAGTACCAAGCATGATTCTACGCTTTACTTCTTTGCCGAAACCTTCTCCACGAGTTTTGCCATAGAACTCTTCGACACCTACCGCAGAAAGATTTTTGAAGTCTGCGCGATATCCGTAGCGAACGCCATCATAGCGAGCTAAATTTGAAGAGGCCTCTGATGCCGCTACAAGATAATAGATCGGCACTGCGAACTCAGTCATCGAAACTGAGACCTCGACAATCTCTGCTCCTAATTTTTTTAAAGTCTCTAATGATTCATCAAAAGTTTTTTGGGTATCGGCATCAAGACCGCCCTTCATGTACTCTTTGATGATTCCGATCTTCATGCCTTTGATGTTTGCAGAAATATTCTTGCTCCATGTAGGAACTGATTTTTGTGATGTCGTTGAATCCATTGAATCGTGTCCACAAATCACTTCCATCGTTAAGGCGGCATCTTTAACAGTGCTTACCATTGGGCCTGCCTGATCCAACGAAGAGGCAAAGGCAATGATTCCATAACGACTAACTCGACCGTAAGTCGGCTTTACACCGACGATTCCGGTGAAACTTGCTGGCTGACGAATCGATCCCCCCGTGTCTGTGCCGATGGTGCCTGCAACCAAACGAGCTGCTTGAGCAGCAGCCGACCCTCCGGAGGATCCGCCCGGCACTCTTTCCAAATCCCATGGGTTTTTTACGACACCATGAAATGAAGTTTCGTTTGAAGAGCCCATGGCGAATTCATCTTGATTTAGCTTTCCCATTATAACGACGCCAGCTTGTTTCAGGCGAGCCACCACGGTGGCATCATAAGGCGGTACAAAGTTGCTCAGCATTTTCGATCCAGCAGTTGTTGTCATGCCTTTCGTGCAAAGCATTTCTTTAATGCCGAAGGGAACACCGGCAAGAGCACCAACGTTTTCTCCTTTAGAAATGCGCGCGTCGATAGCCTCTGCGTCTTTCAATGCATTTTTATTTATTGAGGTGAATGAGTTTAATTTTGAATCCAGAGTTTGAATGCGCGTTTGAAAATGACTGGCAATTTCCTTTGCGCTTATTTTCTTCGATTTTACAGCTTCAGTGATTTCACCAAACGAGGCAAATGTTAAATCCATAATCCCTGCCTACACAACCGGTGGTACTTTAAAAAGATTTCCCGCACGAGAAGGTGCATTGGCGATCATCTCCTCCGCTGTAAAATCTTGTTGTACTTCATCTTCGCGCCAGTAAATTTCGATTTCTGTTGGCGTAATAAGAGGCTCAATTCCATCCGTATTGATATTCGTGATCTGCTCGAAATTATGTAGAACTTTTTCCAATTGAGCGCTGTATTCAGCGGCTTCGACTTCGGTGATATGCAGTCTTGCAAGTTTCGCGATGTGCTCGATAGTTTTCTTGTCAATCACGGGCAATCTCCTTCCAGGGGATTGAAGCTTAGAAGATAATCAAAAACTCATTGTCAGTCACCATCTGCTAAATTTCTGGTCTCTATTGACTAGAGGCGCCAGCATTCTCCTCGTGATTCCCCAAAGCCGCTTATGTTAGAGTTCGACCTATGTCTAAGAAACGTCATGAAGAGCTGAAGAAGATTATTTCTGAACACGATTACAACTATCACGTACTCGATAAGCCAACGATTACAGATTACGAATATGATCAGTTGTTCTCAGAGCTTTTGAAGATCGAACAGAGCGAAAAGGGTCTGGATCTCACGGATTCGCCTTCTCAACGTGTAGGCGGCGCAACCTTAGAAGCCTTCGAGAAAGCTCCCCATCGCGTCCCCATGCTTTCCTTAGCCAATAGCTATTCTCCTGAGGACATTTTTGATTTCGACGAACGCGTAAAAAAGTTCCTTAAGACCGAAACGGACATCGAGTATTTCTGTGAATTAAAGTTTGATGGTCTTTCTCTCGAACTTATCTATGAAAACGGCGACTTAGTTCGCGCGCTAACACGTGGTGACGGCACGGTGGGTGAGGACGTTACACAAAATGTGAAGACTATCGGAACAATTCCCTTACGTCTTGCAAACAGAAAAGCACCTGAGTTGATCGAGATTCGCGGCGAAGCCTTAATGTTCAAAAAAGATTTCGCTAAGCTCAATGAAGTCCAACAAGATAACGGTCAGCAGACCTTTGCCAATCCTCGAAATGCAGCGGCGGGATCCATGCGACAACTTGATCCAAAAGTGACGGCGTCTCGTCCACTAAAATTCTTTGCCTACGCCCTGGGCGCTACCGAGGGGATTTCTTTCGATAAGCAAGAAGGCATCGAAGAATATTTTTCAGATCAAGGATTTAGAACTGCTTTGAAAGAGGCTTTTCCATCTGAAGAGTCTGTGAAAATGCAAAATGCGGGCTTTCTTGCAGAAGTTTGTACGGGTCCGCAAAGCGTGGTGGATTACTATCATAAGATTGAAAAAATTCGTCCTCTTTTGCCGTTCGATATTGATGGCGTTGTGATTAAAGTGAACTCCTTGCGCCTGCAAGATGACTTGGGTCTTGTCGCCAGAAGCCCTCGTTGGGCCACGGCAGCTAAGTTCAAACCTGAGCAGGCAACAACAGTCATCGAAAATATTGCAGTCCAAGTGGGCCGCACAGGCGCGCTGACACCAGTTGCAATCATGGAGCCAGTCAAAGTTGGTGGCGTCACAGTCACGAATGCGACTCTTCACAATCAAGACGAAATCGATCGCAAGGATGTGCGCATCGGTGACACAGTCGTGATTCAGCGAGCCGGGGATGTCATTCCAGAAGTTGTCTCCGTGGTTTTGGAAAAGCGACCGAAGAACAGCAAGCCATTTTTAATTCCTGATAAATGTCCGGTTTGTAAGTCACCGGTCGAAAAACTTGAAGGCGAGGTTGTCACTCGTTGTACGAATCCGCTTTGTATCGCTCAAGTGAAAGAGGCCCTAAAGCATTTCGTCGCACGTCGTGCGATGAATATCGACAAAGTCGGTGACCGCTTGATTGAAACCTTGGTTGACGCAGAAATGCTGACAAAATTTTCTGATTTCTATCGCCTGACGAAAGAACAAATCCTTTCCTTGGAACGCCAAGGCGAAAAATCAGCGGAAAACATCATTGGCAGTATCGAGAAAAGTAAAAATCCGCCACTTGCTCGTTTTATTTTTGCTTTAGGCATTCGCTTTGTGGGCGAGCAAACTGGCAAGCTGTTGGCAGATCATTTTGTGAATATTGAGAACTTCCTGAACGCTTCTGAAGAAGAACTTTTGCAAGTTCCGGAAATTGGGCCCAAGGTTGCCAAATCTATTATTGAGTGGACTTCAAACAAGCGCTTGGTCAAAGAAGTTCATGATATGATTAAGCTCGGGGTGAATATCTCAAACCCAGTCCGCTCGACAGAAGGGGCCTTGTCCGGATTGAGCTTTCTGATAACGGGAACTTTGCCGGTAAAGCGCGATGATGCGAAAGACTTTATCGAAAAGAATGGCGGGAAGATCTTAAGTTCTGTTTCTTCAAAACTAAGTTATCTGGTTGTTGGTGATGATCCGGGATCTAAAGTTGAAAAAGCACAAAGCCTGGGAGTCAAAATCATCTCGTGGGATGAGCTTCAAGATCTTATCAAATAAGGTTATTTAAATTTTGTTCCTGGTCTTGACCATCTTTCCAACTGGGGTTCTACTTGTTAGGGACTCTTAATGATCAGGAAATGCTGTGGCCTCAATGATTGATTTCTCAAATATTATTATTTGTGACGACCATTACGTCAGTGCACTTGGCATTGAAATGCTTTTACGTGAACATATGCAAAAAAATTTGCAGATCCGTATCGCTTCTACTGGAAAAAAAGCTTTAGATTATATTCATCAGGAGGCCGCCGATCTGATTATTGTCGATCTAGGTCTTCCCGATATTTCAGGCCTGGAAGTTATCAAGCAGATTCGCACTGGCCCGAGTCAGCCATACATTATCGTTCTAACTGGAACTAACGAATCGCATATCTTACGTCAGGTTTATCAGTTAAAAGTAAATGGTATCTTAAGAAAAACCAGTACAGGACAAAATCTGGGTGAGGCTTTACATTTTCTAATGATCCACCAGGATAAAACTTATCTTGATCCCTCAGTGAGCGGCCTCTTACAAATATCTGCGGACCAAGCTCCAACCCGCAGAGAATATGAAGTTCTAGAGCTTATGGCCCAAGGCCTTACAAGTGATGAAATCGCAAAAAAATTGAACTGCTCGATCACTACAATCAAAACATATCGGGCACGCATTATGAATAAAAGCGGTGCAAGAAACTCTTCCGAAATGATGGCTTGGTATCTAAAAGGGAATGGAAACAAAAACCTCGGTTCCTACACCTAGTCCTGAGCTCATGTCAAAACGTCCCAAATGCAGAGAAATAAAATGTCTTGCCACCATAAGGCCTATTCCGGATCCGTGAGTCTTCTGTACCCCAGACAATAAAAAATTTTGCGAGGCCTCACAGATTCTTGCTAACTCTTCGGACTCAATGCCGCAACCTTCGTCTTTAATTCGGATTTCAACACCCGTCGCATTTGATTCAAGACTGACATAAATCTTTTTTCCCGGAGGAGTCGCGCGAATGGCATTTGAAAGAATATTCCTAAATACCGCAGCCAACATTTCAGAATCGCCATCGGCAAAAAGTGGATTTGCGTTTGACGTATAAACCACATCCAATTCCTTTACCGCTAAGCGACTTTGCATCTGCTCAAGGATTTCCTTAATTAGCATATTCCATTCGAAAGATCTTTTCATCGGCTGGAAATGGACGGTCTGACTTTTTACCCACGCCATCATGTTGTTGACCAACTCTTGAGAGGCCATTGCTGACTTTGCCAAAAGCTCTAATTGCTGACGGTTCTCTGCGGAAGCATTTTTTTGTAATGCTAAAGACATCACTGACTGGTTTTCAACGAACCCTGTTAAATCGTGAGCCAGCAAAGCCAACAGTCGCGCTCGAAACTCAAGGCCTTCATTAAGGCGAAGCTCTATATTTTTTTGTTCGGCTATATCGCGGAAAAAGATCACTTTTCCCGGAGAGCTTTCATTTTCTTTATCCAAACTTTCTATAGCCAAATGGAAATAGTGTTTTCTGCTATTTTTGCCGGTAAAGACCACTTCTCCCGCAGCTAATTGCAAATCGGGCAGCAGGTCTTTAATAGAATATCCTAGATAATTTTTTGGGATATCGAAAACCTGAATGGCTTTGTCGCTGGCGCCCAGAACACGATTTCGGTCATCAATAACAAATACCGGGTCTGGAAGCTCTCGAAAAATTCGCACCATCGCAAGTGGCACGAGACTCAGAAGGCGATAGCGGACCACTGCATACATGATTCCAATTTGTGTAAAAAGAATGGATACGCTGCTACCCATCAACCAGCCGAGCTCTTCAGTCGTTGCGAAAAAAAATGATAGCAAGGCCGCTGCGAGACCAATATTCAGAACTAAAACCTGACGACGACGATAGCCACCCTCACGCGCGATTGTTATGGCGCTGATGATATAAGAACTCAACATGAGAAGCATCGACCAGTTATAAAGAGGTTTATAGAAAGGTCCGAACTTATATCTCAAAACTGAAATGTCGTGAAATATGTACGGCTGATAATCAAAGAATAGCAATTCTCGAGTAAACGGAAATAGCATTAACAAGAAGTTTAGAGCACTGGGAAGCAGGAATAATGTGATGACCCATCTATTATGCAGCCACTTCCAGCGATCACAAACAGAGCTAATAAAATACAGCCAGCTCGGTGTAAAGAAGGCCATGCCCAAAATTCTGAGCTCGAAGAAGGTGATTTTTGTTTCGAAGTTTGGGACGATGTAAACGCTAACGGTGCAAAGCGAGCCTATAAGAAAAGTGACCGACAGAACCAACAACCATCGTACCGATCGCAGTTGCCATAAACGGATTGAATAAATCATCGTTAGGATGGTCAAGACAACGGTGGCAACATTACAAAAGATCAGAGCAATAGCGATACTCACAGGACTCCATAATTCAATACTTACTGAATATATAGATAGGCAGGAATTTTTGACCTTTCAAATAAAATACGCGAATGGCCAATAGCAGGAGGACCTTGCCATCAACCACTCGCGCTGGTCACATCAAGGTTATTGCTCTACGCAATAGAGAGAGTAGCTATTATCGCAAGTTTTGCCAGTCGCAGAGACCGCCGCAATTGTCAGAAAATCCCCACGTCCCACGATTCCAACCGATCCGTTTGAGCCATCTGTGAAATCGGCGCAGTTCGAAGTGGACCCTGTCCAAGAAGCACTAATTCCCGTCCAATAATAAGTGCTCGTCTGTCCTGTGATTGAATTTGTCAAAGGGTTCGGAAGCTTGCCAGAAGAATCCGTCGTACCAATTGCTGTTCCATCCGGGCGCACATAAGCCGTATTCGTATGAAGAATCCAATTCGTCGATAAATCACGATATCCAGGATCGATGTACAATACTTTGTAAGTAGAAGTGCCACTTGGTTTGTTCGCGTCACTAGCGCAGTAATTATCGGCGCTTCCTACAGCAAGAATATCACCCGAATATTGAACTGCCGTTCCGAATATCTTGCACGGGTTGCAGGCCGTGGATCCGCCGCCTCCGCTTCCGCCACTACCTCCGCCGCCGGTCTGGCTTGAAATGCTTGGAGCATTTCCCGAACTTTGCCCACAACTTGCTAAGACTAAACCACTAAAAATAAAGAATGCCTTAATCATCAATTTTTTATTCATGACGTAATTCTCCAGATCTTAATTTTAAAAACCCATCCCGATGGATGCGCCGAAAGAGGATGTTTTCAACTCGGAACCTGACGGAATGCTTGTGACCGTTCCACCTGAATCAACGCTGCTGTACTGCATGCTTTTGTATTCAAGTCCGACATAAGGAGTTCCGCTTCCGAAAGGAATGCGGCATTCAATCGAGAAAGACGATTTTGGTTTTGAAAATGAAACTTTGTTACCGGAAGAGTCTGCCTTCTCAAGACTGTATGTTGAGGACGTATAGTAACGACCAAGAAGAAGGAATTTGCCAAAGTTATACCCTAGCATTGGTCCCCAAGAAAATTCAGTTCCCTGTGCATTTGTACCATCTAAGTCAGAAGGGCTTTTAAGCTGCTTCCACAAATTGTAATCGGCACCAGCGCCAAATCTGAAGCCGCCAAATTGCAAACCAAGATCTGTGTTCGCACCGTAAACAATCATGCTACGTGAAGACAAACCAAGATCGCTGCCCGCTAATGTTCCTGAAGAAGCTCCCAGCCCTGCAGAAAAAAACCAACGATGTGTTGTGCTTGGAGCACCCGCCGAAAATGCCGCGCTCGAAAATAAAAACATAACGGTCGAAATGACCAATCCTATAAAATGCTTACCCATACCGAATGAACTCCTCCTGATTTCACTGATTATTCGCATACCCAATCACGTGCTGATTATTGAAACATGTTTAAGGACATTCTCTGTCCTGCGAAAGGATGACGACTTAAAAAAGAACCTCCTGCCACAAGCAGAAATCCAAGTCGAAGGTCGGTAAAATTTAGGGAATGGTTTTTCAGGAAATATTTCGAAGAGATCTAATATCGAAAATAAAAAACCCACAGATCCTTCTGTGGGCTTCAAGTGCAATACAAAATGTATCGAGAATCTTATAGATGATCGATAACGATATCACGAGCCATAACTGTTTTACGGCCATCAGCTTTAGCGCTGTCGATACCTTTAAGGCAAAGTTGCTCGATAGCTTTGCTGAGAACGTCAATAGTTTCAGCTGAAGTGTTCATGCCACCTTTTTCTTTGATGAGTTTTTTTACTTTGCTTGTTACTACAAGTACTTCTGCCATGATTGAACCTCTCCATCCTTGTTAAAATTGAAACAGTAAAAGGTTTGCATAGGGTCCTGGAATTGACAAAGAAAAATCATTTTTGCGGCGCACTAATTATCCACGCGCCATGGGGTTGATTACCTCTGATTTTCCGTCGAGAAACCGCATCAGTTCTGCCTGACGAGTCGGCGTATCGCTAGGCGAAATCCACACAAAAGTTTTTTGATCAATGGGCTTTGTACACTCCACATCAAGAAACGCGGGCGACCAACATCCGCTGTTCAAATGTTCAACTGAACCGATGATTTCATGGCGAGTGTGGTGGGTGTGTCCATATACAATGCGTTTGACCTTTGTTATGGCACTAGCCATCGCCAAAATCCTATCGTCGGGCTCTTTATAACTTGAAACCAACGAGGTGACTGACTTGCTATAGAACAAAAAGAACGGCAAAAGCAAAAACAATGGGATGAAAGCCCAATAAAACGACAATTCATATACTGAACGCACGAAAGTCATGAGTTCAAAAATTAGAAAGAAGGCGATGAAGACAATAAAGGCGCGGTCTAACCACAGCTCTCGAGTTAACAACATCGGCTGGCTGGCTGCGGGCGCAACGAAAAGTTCTTTCATTTCGCGCACCATCCGCTCTTCCGCGTTGGCTTTATCAGCAATGATCGAAACACGATCTTCAATGCGCAAGGGATTACGAATCGGCGCAGCCAAACGATCTACGAAAGCATGCACCAGAGTTGCCATCGACCCCCAGAACCAGGTAAGGATCAAACCCGGTTGCGCCTTCCACATGTATTTAAGGAAGAACTTCACATACTCAGACAAAGTCATGATGTAGTTCGTATCAACGTGTGGATTGAAAAATCCCATGCCGTTAGAAATATAGCGACATGCCAGATTTCCAAAAGGTAACTTCAAAGAAATATAATTATAACCGCGTACATACGGATTGATTGGATCTTCACACATGCAATACGGATCGTATTGATTGCCGTGCTCTATAAGAGTGTCTTGATTGCTGATATAAAACCATTCGACAAAGCGAACTAGTTCTTTTTTATCGTCAGGCAATTGCATGCTGCGAATGATTTCTTGCTGTACACTGGGAAAATGAAGTTCCAAATCGTGATTACCAATGACAAACACCGCGCGATTTCCTCGCATGATAAACCCACGCAGGGCGCGCATGAATTCTTCATGATCTTTCAGAATCTTTTCGATTTTGAAGCGTGAGCGCTCAGGGCGAGGAAATAGTCCGCGATGGCGTTCCAACCAATTTACATGAAATGTGGGCTCATCAGGCAAAGCCATGACAGAGTCGAAATCAAAAATGTCTCCATTTAAAACCAACTCTACCGTTGCACCTTGTGCTTTTTCTTCGATGTGTTTAAGAAAGGTTTCAAAAACATCATCAAAGAAAAATTGCCGAGTTTTAAACTTCTTCCACAACGGGAAGCGTTTATTGACCGGCTCTGCTTCAGATAAATGCAAATCACTAATGATAGCAGTATACTGCGCCGATCTAAAATCTGTCTGTGGATGAGTAAAAAAAGAAGTGGGCAAATCTTCCTCCGACTAATATGATCCTCGAGATGAAAGAATTTATCAAGAACCTCAAGACACCAATCGCAATCATCGGAATGGGAAAAAGTGGCGAGGCCGCTAGACGTCTGCTCATCGCAGGCGGGGTTCCTGCTTCGGAAATCAGAACTTTCGATGGCAAATTGACAAATGCGGATTTTGGCGATCCGAATAAACTCATGTCTGAGATTCATCCTGGAACATTAGTGGTGTCTCCAGGGGTTCCTTTGGCTTCTACTTGGATTCAAACCGCTAAAGCAAGTGGCGTTAAGATCACCAGCGAGATCTCTTTATCTTGTGCCTTTTTGACTACGGAAAAGCTAATCGGTGTTACGGGATCAGTAGGAAAAAGTACAACGGTCTCTTTATTAGGTGCGGGTCTAGCCGCATTTTCGCCAAACTCATTTGTCGGGGGAAATCTAGGAACTCCTTTTGCGGAATACGCCGCAGATATCGCGGAAGGAAAGCGCAAGGCCGCTGAATGGGTTGTGTTAGAGCTTTCTAGTTATCAACTGGAAAACTGTGAGGGTCTTTCCTTAGCTTATTCCGCGATCACCTATTTGACTTCGAATCATCTTGAGCGTTATGACAATCTCCAACACTACTATGATACAAAGTGGAAAATTTTGTCGATTACTAAAAAGAGAATGCTTTTGAACTCTGAAGGAGGCGATCTTGTTGAATATGCTAAAACAAAATCCTCAGAGCGAGTTCGCGTAATTTCAAAAAATGATTCCGAGCTTTCGTCGCTTCATTTAGAAAAAGCACTTTTGATAGGCCAACACAATCAAGACAACTTAGCGCTAGCTTCGGCATTAGCAATTGATGCCGGCTGGCCTATGTCTGCGATCGAAGGCATGAAGAACTTCCAAGGCCTCGCGCACCGCCTGGAAAATCTTGGTGCCACAAAGGGCATTCGCTTCATCAATGATAGCAAAGCAACTGCGATGGATAGTGTTTTGATTGCCGCAACGGCGGCTTTTGATACGTTATCAGAAGGTGGAAAACTTTTTCTTTTACTTGGCGGTCGAGATAAAAATCTTCCCTGGGAGCAGCTAAACGCTTTAGGCTCGCTGCGATCCACAGAATTTATTTTTTTCGGTGAATGCCGAGAGATCGCACAAAAAAAGTCACAGCTTGCCGGGAAATCTTACGCAAAGTTAGGCGAGGCCCTTGCTTATATTTTCGAAAATGCAAAGCCATTGGATACCGTTTTGTTAAGTCCTGGTGGAACAAGCCTAGACGAGTTTAAATCTTTCGAAGATCGCGGAAATTTCTTTAAGAAAAAAGTGAGTGACTTCGCTGAAGCTTGAGCTATTCGCGGAATGTAAGAACCGATAATGAATTCGCATCTACTGGAATCACGCGAGAATAAATTTTTTGTGATTTGCTTCCAATAACAACAATTTCATGAGTATCTTCAGGCACATTGTATAAAATGAAGCCGCCGCCGCCCATGCCTTTGCGGTTTTGTAAAATACGACCCTGCATATCTACGTAAACGATATTGCGAGGATTAAAGTTATCGTAACCAGCAATGTAAACCTCGAAGTCCTCGTCAGGAACAAAGCCAACGACTATTGCTCCAGAAGGCGAGTCATCAAGTCTTAGGTAATTTTTAATAGCACTCAACCAAGTGAATTTGATTAGCGGAACGTGAATAAATTCTTCGCTATCGTTATAGACATAGCGAGCAGCCACATAATCAGATCCCTCTGGATGAACGCGCATCAAGCCGACACGATTCAAATGAGGAAGTGACAAAGTCTTCATTCCATTTTCGACGTTCACTTCATCAGGCAGGCTTTGCATTGTGATTGCAGCCGTCTGCGGTTCGCCGGTGAAAGCATCAAAAACCTTCAAAGGAACAGATTCAATTTTGATTGTGCCGTCGATATCACCTTGAGCAACAGCATTTTCTTCTACGACCACATTGCTATATCCAAGAATTGCGTCAGAACGAGTCGCCAACAACGAGTGGAAACCTTCGGCCACGCTCACAAACGCAAACAATCCGTTTTCTCCCGTGGTCTTTAAATTTGGATCTGGGATCATGAACGAATTAAAGTAGATTGGCTGCAAGCTTGGATCTGTTTCATCAGAGACATCAATGCCTGAAAGCGGTTTTCCATCCAAAGCCACGCGACCCCAAATAATAGAAGGCGCTCCGTCAAAGGATTGAGCACGTTGTTGTGCCACAATATCTTGGAGGGCCGCAATCATCGACGTCGGATACAAAGACGCTTTGAATTCTTGACCAGAAACGATAATTTGCGACGTTTGCAAATACTTCGGCGCAGCAGCTCTCATGACCGTCGATGAACCCTTTGTCACATTATCCATCGACACGAGGCCGTCTTTTTTTACGGCTACGTCACTTACGCCTTTGACGAAAGTAACACGCGTGTCTTTCGGCGCAGACGTATTCGCTTTTGAATCATAAATGCTTGCCACCGTTCCTGAAAAATCTGGATGTGGCTCGACACGAAGTTTAGGGCCTTGTAAATAATTACTATTATTAGAAGCCACGCGGTTTAAACGGAAGCTTCCCTCACCTAAAATTTTGCCATCTTTATCAACAAGGCGGGCTACAACAGATCCAGAGGTTTCTTCCACATCAATATTATAAGTGCCTTGCACCAGATCTACTCTGCCTAATTCTTTGAGGATTCCTTCATCATTGCGGCGAATTTCAATATGATGTTCGTTTGTAATTGCAAGACCACCAGTAATTTCGATCGGCCCCACAATGCGGCGAAGACCTTGAACGGAAGACGTCTCATCTAAAAGAGTTTTCTCACTTAAAATTCGCGAAACACCATCGCCTGAAATAGGGGACTGACCTGGAATTACAACTTGAGGACGAGAAGGTTCTGTACGGGTGTGACCAGAACTATCTGTTGCAGCCACATACACTTTAGATCCTGTCGTGGAAGAAGCCGGGGTTCTGATTGTCGTTCCCACAAGAACACCAGATTTTTCTAAAACCTCTTTGGCCTTTTCAGAGAACGAAGGTTCACTCCAAGATTGATCCAAGACTTCAGATCTTTCTTGCGCTTCTCTTAAACGTGCCTGCTCTTTTTTTGGAAGCTGTTCAATCCACTGGGTATCAGTGGAGCTTTCGCTTGCCATCAAACGCCCGGCTGCCGCTTCGGCGTTTGTGGCGGGAATCGGTTCCGGTGTTTTCTTCAAAACCATTTCAGCCAAGACCACTTTTTGCGAAAAAAGTGGGGCAGAGCTTTTATCTTCACCTAATTGAATGGATTTCTTTTTCGCGATCGCCTCGAATTCAGAGGCGGGTTTTCTTGCTTCAATTAGTTCTTCGAAGGCGACATACGCCGGAGAATTTTTTTGGGCTTTAATTGTAAGAGCTTCGTAAATAGGAATGAACTTCACGCCGTCAAGCTTGCTTGACCACGCAATCATCCCCACTGCGACTGCTAACGGTATCAACCGTTTGAGTTGCGCTCCTTGCAACGTTCACCTCTTTAGAGAATAGCCATCCTGACTACTCTTTAATCGTCTTAGAAGGATCTGAAGTCGTCAATGATGTTACGGCTGTCACGACTTTGGTTAAGTGCTTTTCTGATCTTTTCCGCTAGCACAGCGGCTTTGTCATCGTCGCGGTCGGTGGTGTCAAAACCGCCCTCTGAATCGCGATCTTGGATAAGCACCTCGACTTGAATGTCATAAGGACGACGGTCCCCCAGGATCGTTATATGTGTATAATAACGTTCCTTGGCCATATCCATGTTTCCTTTGGCAATCTCGTTGCCTTTTTTATCGTAATAGAAAGACAGCATCTCGCGACCATTTTCGCTCACAGAGCGTGGTTCACCGATAACTGACACAATTGATTTGCGCGTCTCGCTAATATTCAACGGAGTCTCATGAAGGACGACTCCAGTTGTTGTACAACCCGACGTTAGTACTGCAAATCCTACGATAAGAAAGGCTATAAGAGATTTCATTATTTCTTTTGACCTTTGTTCCAGTCATCCATGAACTGCTTAATGCCTTTGTCAGTTAACGGATGATGAGTCATTTGTTGCATAACTTTGAACGGGATAGTCGCAATGTCTGCCCCCATTTCAGCCGCAGCAACCAGGTGCATAGGGCTTCTTACACTGGCCACCAAGACTTCAGTCTCGAAACCGTACTGGTCATAGATTTGAATAACCTGATTAACCATGTCCATACCATTGACCCCGATGTCATCCAAGCGACCTACGAAAGGGGATACCATTGTTGCGCCAGCCTTAGCTGCCAACAAAGCTTGGAGTGGAGAGAATACCAATGTGACGTTCGTCTTGATGCCTTCAGCAGTTAATTTTTTTACAGCGATCATGCCGTCTTCGCACATTGGGATTTTCACGACGACGTTGTTAGCGATCTTCGCAAGCTCTAGACCTTCACGAACCATTTCTTCGTGTTGAAGGCTGATAACTTCAGCGGAAACAGGTCCTGGGATCTCTTTGCAGATTGTACGAATGATGTCGTGGAAATTGCCGCCTTCCTTTGCGATCAAAGAAGGATTCGTCGTTACACCGTCAACCCAACCACGGAGGTTAGCTTGTCTAATTTCTTCAAGGTTAGCGGTATCAATGAAAAACTTCATGGGGACTCCCGATCAAAAGTGATTTGCTATTACGAATGTAACATTATTGGGCCTATTACTAAAAATCAACCAGGCTTTTACCCTGAATATAAAACTCTGCCATGCGGGCGGGCTGCGCCGTGCGCGAAATTTCACTCAACGTCTTTTGGAAGATAGGATGTTCGTATTGGCCCCATGCTTCTGCGGCACAGCGAATGATGAGCGGATCCGTGTGAAGCTCAGGATAAGGAAGTGTCAGACGAGGAGACATTAAAATCACGTTGTCATATGCAAGCAAAGTCAGCTCTGCGTGATCTTTCTTCGCTAAACCTTGTGAACCCTGCTCGCACAAAGAAAGAACCATGTGCAAACACTGATCCACGCTCATGACGGTTTCAAAACGAATAACGAATTCCATGCGTGCATTCAAATCCACACGGGCTTCCGTCATATAGCGCTTGTAAACTGAAGAAATCGCTATGACCTCGCCACATTCATGGATTTTTCCCAATAGCATCTTTGCTTTCGCTTCGCCACCGACTAAATCCAACGCGACATAGATCAAGGCATTGTGTGGTTGAGTCATGCATTTTTTCCGAACAAAACGTCACGGATATTGTAAAGCCCTGGCTTTTGCTTAGAAAGCCATTGTGCAGCTTGCACGGCTCCTTTAGCGAAAACAGTTCTATTCAAAGCGCTGTGTTCAAAAGTCAGAACCTCTTCGTCGCTCATAGCGAAAATTTTGTGGACGCCAAACACTCCGCCACCGCGAATAGCTAAAGCTTCTGGTAGTTTCTTACCGACCGCCTTTTCCAAATTTTCCTGAATCGTGATCGCCGTTCCAGATGGTTTATCTTTCTTTCTGTTGTGGTGAATTTCTTCAACTTGGAAGTCAAAATGAGAAATCGCAGACAACGCTTTAAGTGCTTCATTCAAAACAGCAACACCCAAACTCATGTTCGAAGACCACAACAAAGGAATTTGCTTACTGTATTTTTGTAGCAACGCCTTTTCCTTTGATGAAAATCCCGTCGTTCCACAAACAACAGCGGTTTTATTTTTTGCAGCCATTTTTAAAACGTCAGACAAAGCATCTGGAGACGTAAAATCAATCCAAACGTCCACTTGTGCAGCGCGCTTCGCATCGATCTTATCGTTGCGCAAGAGTGGGTAGAAAGCGTCGCAGGCAGGATTTTGCTCTATGACCGCGATGATTTCTTTACCCATGCGGCCTCCAGCGCCTACAACGCCTACTTTCAATTTTTTCACGCGATCACTCCAACTTTGCGCATTTCATTTTTCAGTTTCTCTGAATCAATTTCGCCAAGCTCAACCAGTGGCAGACGCATTTCCGCAGAATCAATCAACCCCATCAACTGCACAGCTTTTTTCACCGGAATTGGATTCGCTTCAACGAAAAGCAAATTAATAAGGTCATTATATTTTGCGATATCTTGACGAGCCTTTTCAAGTTGACCTTCTTCGACCCATTTCTTCCACTGCGCCATTTGCTTTGGAATCACATGACTTGCCACAGAGATCACACCATGTCCGCCAACACCCAAAAATTCCACATAAGTTCCATCATCACCCGAAAGCATCACGAAGTCTCTACCACAGGCTTTGATGATCTCTTCCGCAAAATCAGTTTTGCCAGTGGCTTCTTTGATTCCCACAACGCCTGGAACTTTTGCTAGATCACGAATCGTCTCTGTCGTCAAAGAAGTGATCGTACGCCCCGGTACATTGTAAAGAAGTGTTGGGATTTTCACTGAAGTCGCTACCGCTTTAAAGTGCGCAAACAATCCGCGCTGCGGAGGCTTGTTATAGTAAGGAACCACAACAAGAATTCCATCAGCACCAAGACTTTCAGCTTTTTTTGATTCTTCAATCGTTTTTGCAGTATCGTTAGAACCCGTACCCATGATCAGCATCACATCATTGCCAACAACTTTACGAACATGTTTGAAAAGTTCGACTCTTTCAGATTCCGTTAGTGTTGGACTTTCAGCTGTTGTTCCGTTGATGACAAAACCGTCCACACCGTTTTGCAATTGGTGCTTCACCATGCGGTCTACAGAATCAAAATCAATCTTGCCCTTTTTAAATGGGGTCAAAAGCGCAGTGAATGTTCCTTTAAAATTTTTCATCGAATCACCTCGAGGTTGTATTGAATCTCGCCAACAACCAAAGCCTCCCCAGTCATAAGGGGATGAAAATCGCCTGGGATAAATTGAATTTCCATGGATCCACCAGGCATGTGAACATCCACAGTTTTATTTCCACTTTCTTTTGCAAAAACCATCGCTGCCGCAACAGCACCCGTACCGCATGCAAGCGTGTAGTCTTCAACGCCGCGCTCGAATGTCACGGCAAGAATTTTATTTTCTTCAGTCAAAGAATAGAAGGTCACATTGGCGCCGGCAGGCTTTAAATCTGCATGATGACGACATTCGCGGGCCATTTCTTTCAGATCGCCCGCGTCTTTGAAGTTGTGAATTTTTTGAACTAGGTGCGGAACACCTGTGTTCACCAAGGTGAACTCTTCCGAGCTGGCATTTGTTTTTAATTCGATCTTTTCTTTGATGATTTTCGCCGCAGGCATACGCACACAAATGCGACCATCAGCTTTTATCTCTGCCGTCACAAGACCCGCGCCGGTTTTAAAACGAATCGTTTTTAAATCTTTGGCGAAGTTTTCGTGGCAGAAGCGGGCAGCACAGCGGGCGGCGTTTCCGCACATCTCGGCTGAGGACCCATCGTTATTGTAAAAGTCCCAATTAAAATCAAAACCTTCAGAACCTTTTTCAATTAAAAGAAATCCATCGGTGCACACGCCCAAAACTTTGTCGCAGATGATTTGCGCGAACTCAGATCGGGACTTATGCACATTCTTTTCAAGATTTTTCCATACCGAAGAATCACGCGCGTCTAGCAGAGCGAAGGTATTCCCCGCACCAGACATTTTTGTGATTTTCACAGTTGGAAATGAACTCACAAGCCCTCCTCAATTTCTTCAGACGGAGCATTTGTGTCGTCATCAATGTCGGGCTTTACAGATTTCTTTTTAGAAGATTTTTGAGTCGCTTCTGAATACGTCGGTTCGCCGCGACCAATTGGAGGCGGAGTAAGTGGAGGCAAAGGCAAACCCTTCACCCCACAACCTAATGGCAATAAACTCGCGAGTAGAACAAGAGTGATTTTATTCGGCAGTTCCATTTAACCCCTTAAGATCTGCTTCTACTTCTGTCAAATGACGGCAAAGCATGGGGTCTATCATATACTGTCTGTACTGATTGGCTGAAATGTTTTTGCAGGTCATCACGTATTTCTGTGCGTCCTCGGGGTCCGTCTTTTTAGCGGTATTGGCCAGTTTCCAGCCCCAATATGAAACTTCCGGATATTTTCCATCTGTTTTCTTTACTATGCTCAGGATTTCTTGCGATTTCGTAAAATTCTTAATTTTGAAATAGCGCTCTACTTCCAGAGCAAGCCAGAATTTCTGCAAAGGTGACTTTTTCACCTCAGTAGAGTCATAAAGTTTCCCATACTCGACCCAAGAAGACTGGCAGAGAAGAGCTTGAGCTGAACTGAGTTTTAGCTCTTCATTATAGGGCAAAAGCTTTGCCTGTTTGCTCAAAAGATCAAGTGCTCCGGAACAATCTCCCTTCGCAATCATAACGCGGGCAAGCTCTACGATAATTGATAAGTTATCGGCTTCAATGCGCACGGCTTCGTTTAGTTTTCCCATAGCCTGCACTGGATCTGTTTTTCTCAAAGAGATTCCTGCTTCATAGGTTTGTTGAGCCTTATCACTAATGAAAACAGTCGCAACATCATTTACGGCTTTACGAAGTTCTGCAACCGCCTGCGGTCGATTCTCTTTTTGTAAAGCTGTGATCAGAATATTCAAAGCTTGTTGTCGATCTTTTTGCAGACTGAGGTTGTAAGCTTTTTCAATGATGTCTTTATAAGTTTCAGACTTGTTTTGAGAGAAGGAAGTTTGCGGCAGGGAAAGAGCCACCGCTAAAACGGCGGCTCCAAGAGACAATATTTTCATTTAGTTCTTCTTAAATGACGTTAAGTCAATTTCCATAGTTCCATATTGAGTCGGAGCTTGTTGTTTCAAAGTTCCACCCACTGGAACTTGTTGTGGGTTCAACCATACTTCAATGTTACCGCTCTGACTGGATGCTTTATCATGAGCAGTTACGTGAATGCTATCAAATGTTCCTGCTGGAACAGTAATCTTTTCTTCCTTTGTATCGATGACCTCGAGGTCCTGTTTAGGAACCTGTTGTTCCTGACCATTCGCGATAACCTTTTTGATCGCACCTGTGTTGGGGTCGATCAAAGTTTGGATTTGTTGTTTGCCCGCGAAACCAAGATCCGCGTCTTGTTCCATCCAAATACCGTCAGCACCGATTGAAGACACCGACATCACCATTGTTCCTTTAATGAAACCACCGATATTCAGATTGTAAGAAGCAGAATCGCCGACTTTCCAGTCCAATGCTGTCGCATGAACATCCTGAATCATCTGAGCTTGCGCGTGAATAAGGGCATCGGGGATTGAAGGTGCCGCTTGAGCATGAACTGCGAACGCCAACCCGAGAACTGCTAATAGACCTTTAAACATAAATCCTCCTTGAATGGTTTTTTGTGTTCTTAAATCAGAACACAGCCTCAAGGAGGGTCAATATGTCATATTCCCATCCCGCACCGGAGTACTTCAAGTTTCTCGGTAGCTCGAGATTAACACTTGTCTTGGTTTACTTCCGTTCGCTGGGCCAACAACGCCTTCTTTTTCAAAGACTTCAATCATGCGCGCGGCGCGTGGATAACCTAAACGGAATTTTCGTTGAATCAAAGAGGCCGAAACTTCTTTCTGCGCCGATGCCCACGCTAAAATTTCATCATAGCGTTCATCGTATTCCTCCTCGCCATAGGAGTCCCCGTCACCACCAGCACCGCCTTCAGCGTCTCCACCAGCAAAGCCTTCGAGGGCTTTCATTGCAAGTGGATCGTACTCTGGTTCTGCCTGATCCGCCCAATGCTTAACAACATTCGCGATCTCTGTGTCTTTCATGTAAGGACCATGATGTCGCGTGGGTTTGCCGATACCCGGAGCTTGGAAAAGCATGTCACCATTTGGAAGAAGACGTTCTGCACCCGAATCATCGATAATGATACGAGAGTCCATTTTCGACGCCACTTTTAAAGCAACACGACCCGGAATATTTGTCTTAATCAAACCAGTCACAACATCTTTACGCGGAGACTGTGTGGCAAGAATCAAATGGATTCCGCAGGCGCGAGCTTTTTGCGTCAAACGTTGAATGGGCTCTTCAATGTTTTGTTTTTCCACAATCATTAAATCGGCAAGCTCGTCCACCACGATGACGATATATGGAAGCGGTTGATAGTAGTACTGATCAAGCTTGGCTTTTCCCTCTTCCAACTCTTGATTAATTTTTTCGTGTTCTTCGATGTCGGCTTTAGACATTGCACCGGTTTTTTCGTTGAACATCTCAATTTTGCCGACGCCAAATTTCGACAAAGATTTATATCGTTTTTCCATCTCTCGCACGGCCCACTTCAAAGCTGTCGCAGCTTTCTTAGGCTCTGTGATATGCGGTAAGGCTAAGTGAGGAACCGTTGCAAACGGAGCTAAGTCGACCATTTTCGGATCGATCAAAACCAATCGCAAAGACTTCGGCGAGTGTCTGAACAGCAAGCCGGAAATAATCGAACCCACGAATACGGATTTACCAGAACCCGTCGTACCTGCGATCAACAAGTGAGGCATCTTGCGAAGATCCACGACCTTTGGTTCACCATCTACGGTGCGTCCTACAGCCATTGGAAGGGCAAGTTCATCACTCCAGAAAGTGTCTTCGGCAATCAAGTCCTTGTAGTAAACAGTTTCACGCTTCAAGTTGGCAGTCTCGATACCCACAACATCTGTACCAGGAATGTGACCGACAACACGCACAGATTCTGAAGACAATGCGAGTGACAAGTCGTCTTCAAGTTCGGAAATTTTGGAAATCTTAACGTCCGCGTTTGGTTTAAATTCATACATCGTAACCAGTGGACCTGGTTTCGCGTCTTGAATCGTTCCTTCAATCGAAAAGTTTTTAAGTTTCTCAACCAACGCATCGGCTTTTCTTTGAATCTCGGCCTTGTCGATTTTGATGCGAGAAACTGGGGGGTCTTCAAGCAACGAGAGCTTCGGCATTTCCCAGTTTTCAATACGACGTGGGGGCTTCGCTTTCATTACAACTTTGCGCTTTTGCGCAAGCTTCACAGCAGGAACTTCGTCATCCTGTTCTTCAGCTTCTTCATCATCATCAGCGTCTGCCGCTAATGCTTCATCCAAATCATCTTCTTCGTCTTCGTCTCCCTCTTCATCCTTACCTACGAATTTTTTATCGGAAAGAGGGAATACGTGAGCAGGAGCTTTCTCGGATGCCGCTGCTTTCTTTTCTTTTTCTTCTTTTCTCTTCGGAGCTTTTTTGACTTTTTCTGTCACGAACATGCCCGAAAAGAATGCGCCGATCTTGTTAGACGTCTTGTTTTTCTTCCAAGATGCGAGCATGTCTTGTGGGTACTCTACCAATTCCTGCAAAGTTTTTTCTGAATAGAAAACCACCAGAACCGCCATGAACGACCACAAGATCACTTGCACGCCGACCGAAGCAAAGGCGCGCATCAGGGCTTGGGAAACCCCTAAGCCTAAAAGGCCGCCTAAATAAATTTGGTTCTGAAAAAGCTTCGTATTGGGCAAATAAATCGAAAGCAGGGCTGCGACATTGATGATTAGCAAAAGGGCCCACACAAAACGAATGTTCTTAAGATTCAATGAATCGCCCTTAAAGCTCGCGTAAGCCATTTTAACCAGGCTTCCCACCAAAACCCAGGCCGCCAAACCAAGGAACTGATAAAGCATGTCAGCAAGGAAGCTACCCACGATTCCGCAGTAATTTGTAGCCTTTAATCCCTGTCCAATTGAATTGAGAGAGGGGTCGCGGGGGCTATAGCTGATAAGGGCTAAGGCGAGGAAAAGTCCTAGGCCCAAAAAGCCGATTGCAATGACGTCCTGACGAAACTTTTTAAGGAATTGGTTCATTTAAAAAATTTACGAGATTCCGAAGAGTTAGTCATGGAGTTGAAGCGCATCCTTGACTTAGGACTGGCAGTGGATGAAAAAAGCCCTCCGACGCCAGTTCTTTCGAGAGAAAATGCTGTCGTCCATTACGACAAAGAGCCAGTCATGTTAAAGATAAATGAGATTTTTTATAGTATCCAAGGTGAAACGAGCTATGTAGGAAACCCTACGGTTTTCGTGCGCACAACCGCATGTAATTTGCGCTGCACTTATTGCGATACAAAATATTCTTATTATGAAGGTGAAAATCAATCGCTGGAAAATATCTTAAAAGAAGTTGATTCCTATCAAGCTCCGTATGTTTGCGTTACAGGTGGTGAACCGTTATTGCAAAAAGAAGTTCACACATTAATGACGACACTTTGCGATCGCGGCTACAAAGTTTCTTTGGAAACCAGCGGATCAAAAAGTGTGAAACAGGTAGATCCACGCGTAAAAATTATTTTGGATGTGAAAACTCCAGACAGCGGAGCCGCAAATTCTTTTTTAATGGAGAACATCGGCTTTTCCACTGCCAGCACGGAATACAAGTTTGTGATTTGTTCTGAGGAAGACTTCGACTGGTCTGAAAATTTCTGTCGTCAACACAATTTGTTCGAAAAATTTGTGGTTTTATACAGCCCATCATATGGCCAAGTATCTGAACGCTGGTTGGCAGAAAAAATTTTGCAGAAAAAATCATCTGCACGGTTGCAATTGCAGCTGCATAAGTATATTTGGTCTGCAGAAACACGCGGAGTATAGTTCTCAGTTCATTAACGCTGATGAAGCTTTCCTCCTACTTACCTAAGCTGACATTTTGGGAGTTCCATGACGCCGAACCTAAACAGTTCTGATAATCTTTTTGTCGCCAACCTTCAGTCTGTGAGCCTTGAGAAGCTCGTAAAGAGCAAACTCGAAGTTCTATTTGCTCAACAAAAAGAAGCACAAGTGGAATTGAACGGACTTTATAACGTCGTTATTGAACAAGTCGAAAAGCCTCTTCTAGAGCTAGCTTTGCGCGCCTACAACGGCAACCAGGTTAAAACTGCGCAAATGCTTGGCATCAATCGCAACACTCTTAAGAAGAAAATTGACAACTACAAGATTCGTGTCAAAAAACTAAACTAGTACATCATCTGCGCAGAAGCGGACTTAGTAAGCTTAAATGCGAGGCGCGAGAAGAAGCCGTATCTCGATACGGCTCCGACGAGCAGCGAAGTAGTTAAGTTTAATAAGTTCGCTTTAAACCGACATCAGTGGGCCATCCTCGAACCACCATCACGCTTGAGGCCCACAATATTTGTTTTTGTTAATTTCGTGTCTCGAGAGGGGTTCTGATGAGCACGCGAATTCCGCCACAAAATCTAGAAGCAGAGCAGTCCATTCTGGGCGGCCTGATGCTTGATCGTGAAGCTTTAGATCAAATCGGTGACCTATTGTTCGCCGAGGATTTCTATAAGCCCGGTCATCAAAAGATCTATGCTGCCATTAAGGAACTACACAGTAAGACTCAACCCATTGATATCATCACTGTGACAAACGTTCTTCAGGCCGAAGGCACTATGGAAATGGTGGGCGGCCCCGAGTACTTGATCAGCCTTCTTGATAAGACTATTTCTTCTGCAAACATCGCGTCGCACGCAAAAATCGTTCGTGAAAAAGCTCTTCTTCGCAAGATGATTTTGACGAACAGCAAGTTGATCGAACGTGCCTACGATCAGGATTTTCCAGATGTTGAATCATTCATCGACCAGGCCGAAAGTGAAATCTTTAAGCTTGGCGAAAACAAGGCCCAAACGGGTCTTGTAGGCTCTATGGAAATCGTTAAAGCGTCGATTCAAAAAATCGAAGAGCTTTATAAACGCAAAGCTGACGTTACAGGCCTTGCGACGGGCTTCACTGAACTTGATAAAATGACTTCGGGTCTACATCCCGGCGAGATGACGATCATTGCCGCTCGTCCTTCCATGGGTAAGACAGCATTCTCTCTGAACGTGGCTCAGCATATTGCTTTGCGCGAAAAGAAAACCATCGCGTACTTCTCTCTCGAGATGGGTAAAGAGTCGATGATGATGCGTATGTTGTCTGCGGAATCCAAAGTCAGCATGGGTGAAATCAGAAATGGTAAAATCCAAGACTCTGCATGGCCGAAGTTGATCAATGCAGCTTCCGCGTTGTCTGAAGCTTCTATTTTTATCGATGATACTCCTGGTATGTCACCTTTCGAGATTCGCTCTCGTGCACGTCGTTTGAAGGCAGAGCATGGTCTTGATTGCATCATGATCGACTACTTGCAGTTGATGAGTATGAAACAAAAATTCTCTTCGCGTGAGCAAGAGGTTGCGGAAATCTCCAAAAACCTTAAGGCCATTGCCAAGGAGTTGCAGATCCCAATCATCGCACTCGCACAGTTGAATCGTGGCGTGGAGGGCCGTGCGGACCGTCGTCCAATGCTTTCTGACCTGCGTGAGTCTGGATCAATCGAGCAAGATGCCGACGTTATCATGATGCTTTATCGTGACGACTACTACGACAAGGACGATCCAGAAAAAGCGGGCCACGCGGAAGTTATCGTAGGTAAACAACGTAACGGTGCGACCGGTACTGTGAAGCTTAGATTCGACGCGAAATACAATAGGTTCCGCGACGCCGAGGCTGAACAAGGTGGTGGCCCAGTGAATGTAATGCCTCCGCCGCAAGCTCCACCTCCAATGCCGGGTGGCAAAATGAAAAACTTTGCTCCAGGTGCAACATCCTAGAATAATAAAGGCCACTTATGTGGCCTTTTTCGCGTCGTCATCATTCAAAAGCAAATCAGCACTTTAAACCTGTGGTTCTTGTGACAGGTTGTTCTTCCGGAATTGGCTTAGCCCTTGCAGATCTGCTGTATAAACATACCGAATATCGTGTCGTCGCGACTGCCAGAAAGAAGAGTCTCGATAAAGTGCGTGCACAATTCCAAGAAAACGATCGCTTCGTAGTGCGTGAACTCGATGTGACCTCTGACGAAGATCGCAAGCGTTTGATTTTGGAAATTGGAAAGCTGTGGGGCGGAATCGACGTTCTAGTCAATAATGCTGGTATTTCCTATCGCGCCGTCGTCGAACACATGACCTCGAAAGACGAGCTTCTGCAAATCGAAACCAATTATCTAGGCCCCATCGGCTTAATCCGCTTGGTGCTACCCCATATGCGCATGACAGGAAGAGGAAAAATCATCAACGTCTCTTCAGTTGCAGGAATGCTTGCAATGCCGACAATGTCTTCATATTCGGCTTCAAAGTTTGCTCTTGAAGGGGCTTGTGAATCTTTGTGGTACGAGATGCGACCTTTCGGTGTGCAAGTATGTATGGTGCAACCGGGATTTGTGCATTCGAATTCATTTATGAACGTCTATCATACAGATCAGTCCGATCCGACTCGCAACTGGAGTGGGCCTTACAAAGATTTTTATCAGAACATGACTCCATTCATTTCCAGGATGATGAACATGTCAATGACGACGCCAGAGAAAATCGCAAAGATCATCGTCGACGTGATCGAAAAAGAAAATGTTCCGTTGTGGATTCCGGCCACCTTCGACGCAAAACTTTTCTATTATATCCGCCGAGCCTTGCCGCGCAGATTGCTGCTTCCATTCCTGTATTGGTGCTTACCCAAGGCCCGCAACTGGGGTCGAGGATTCAGCCATAAGCGCTGAAACCCGTTTTAATTATATCTCCTGGACCTTGGCCCAATTCGGTTCTTTAAAGTTGAGTTCAGTTTAACCTCTTGATTGAGTGAAGGGGTCAGATAATAGGGGGCGATGGATTTGTCCCCGACGTGACTTGGTAGAAATAGACACGCATGGAGGCGGGCCTATGAACTCAGGACTTTTTAAGACTGTTGTTGAAGCGACAGGACTACCAGAAACCCCTGTAAGCAAAGAGCTACAAACTTTGGTTACAGAAAACGGTTTCAATCCCGAAGAGCTAACTATCGATGAGCTTCGCGAAGTTATGGCTGCTTATCTAAATCAAGTTTTCCTGGAAATGATCGAGGCAGATAAAGATTCTGCGTCAGCTTAATTAGAGTTATCCGAAAGCTGATTGATCGCGCAGCTAATGAAATCGATCTGCGCATTTACTTTCGTATACACGCCGCGAGTGCTGCAATCGTCTTGTGCTCCAAGCCCGCGGCTCGTCACAGCCCACAAGAAGGTGGCGCCACGATAGTTCACAAATACAGGTCCACCCGAATCACCGTGACACGCACCGCGCCCGCCCGTTTGATCTAGAATAATCTCTGTGGATCCGTAATCTTGACCGTAAGGCAAATCCACCTTGTGAAGTTTGCTATCTGTCGTGCCCTTCGAAAGATCATTCACGCCGTATCCTGCAATGGTTAACATCATGTCTTTCTTCATGAGCGATTCATTCGGAAGAACACGAGCCATGCGATAATTATCCGGCAAAGTTCCCGCGAATTTCATCACCGCCAAATCATTTGCATCGGCGCCTTGAGGAGCACTATCTGCAAAACGTGGATGAGGCACTTGATTCGTCACCGAGCGAATCTCGCGATTATTAACATTGGAAACGTCGCTACCAAAAATGATGTACGAATGAACCGAACGAGTGGCTGTAGAAGGAACCGCACAGTGAGCCGCCGTAAGGACCATGTTGTTGCGGATTAAAGTTCCTGTGCAAAGAAACTGATAATTCTGATCTCCATCCGCTACAGTAATCAAGATCGCCACAGTCGAGCGCGCAATCGTATCCTGAGGATCAACAATAGTTCCGCCTAAAATGTTCGTTTCTTGTTTTTGAGACTCAAATTGATTCGTGCGAGAAGGGGTGCACGCGGTAAGCGCCAAGATGCAGGTCATTCCTGCCAACAAAATAGATGCGCTGTTAATTTTCATTCGATCCCCCGGGATCAAAACTTAAACACTTAAAAAAGAGCAGGGGCAATCGAAAAAAGGTTTCCTAACAAAATTAAAAAGGTCCTCATTATTCATGAGGACCTCTCGAAGTTTTGCTTCTTCAGCTTGCTGAAAATTCATTCAACAAACTGCTATGAACTACGCGCGCTCAACAGAGATTTGGATTTTAGCTTCCAAACCTTCGCTGTAACGAACAACCGCTTTGTGTTGACCCAATACTTTGATTGGCTCTTCCAAGTGGATGTCGCGACGGTCAACAGAATGACCCATCTTCTGAAGCTCTTTAGAGATATCAGAAGTTGTAACCGTTCCGAACAATTTGTCAGAATCAGTACCAGCCGCCAATTTGAAGTGAACAGTTGTGTTGTTGATTTTGTTAAGAAGTTCTTGGCGTTCTGCCAAAGCTTTTTTCTTCTTAGTTTCAGCAACACGTTTCAAGTGCTCGTATTCTTTTACGCGTTTTTCAGTAGCTTCAGCTGCAAGCTTACGTGGGAACAAGAAGTTTCTCGCGAAACCTTCTGATACGTTAACTAGTTCGCCTACGCGACCTACATCTTTTACGTCTTTTTGAAGAATAACTTTCATGTGATCTCCATATCTACCTCAGTTGCCTGAAGTAAGTTAACCTTGGCTGTTTCCCGGGATCTTCATTCTGCGAATGCGTCCCCTGAAATCAACCCAGTAATCAATCAAGCCAACAATGCTCAAAATAAGCAGTAGCTGACCGATCAAGATTATGTACGTCAGAATTCGTGTGAACGTTCCCGCACGCATCGAACTCAGAAATACCTCCAACACCGCTAGCCCCTGGAAGAAATAAAGAACGAGTGAAACGTTCAATACATTTACTGCGAGGATAGTTGTGGCCTTTCCGCCAAAACTCACCATTGTTAGAAGGAAGGCAGTCATCGCAATCCAAATAAAATAATCAGGAACACGATATTCCAACAACTTGAGCTGAGAGGCAATTTTCTCGCGGGGCAAATTGAGCCACGAAAAAACCCTTCTCTCAAAAATAAGTCCCACACCTAAAGCCATTACTAACATAATGACGATGGCTGATGGGAATTGCTGCAACAGAATCGAGGCATCGAGTTTCACAGCCGGATTCATTTGTTGAACCTTATCCGCGAAATCTTCTACTAGCTTCTGAACTTCAGCTTGCGTGTTAATCCCGTTCACTCTTAATGCGCCAAAGATACTGATGCTTGCAGCACCGGTTCCTAAAAACACACTCACGAGTCCTGAGAGCCACCACCCAAGACCTTTTTGTTCTAGTTCATTGTATGCGCCTAAAGTCATCCAAACGGAGCCAATGAATAGAGCAAGAGGTTGAGCGTTGAGGAGCCACGCGGCCCCTGTCACCAATAGTCCAAGAACCCAAAAGGCCCATGGACCGTAAGCCTTGCGCAGCACACGAAGAAGAGGGGCACCAAAGATCACAGTCAACATCGACAACAAAATCGAGAGAGATGAAATTGTGATGAATTTTTGTGGAGAGGCTGTCTTCTTCATCATGGGCTTACGCCTTTAAAAACTACTCACCACGCTCAGCGCGGTCTGCTTTAGCGGCAGCGAACGCAGCTTTACGGGCTTGGATCTTAGCTTCACGCTCTTTTTCACGAGCTGCAGATTCAGCAAGACCTTTTTTGAAGCCTTCCATGAATTTAGCCAATGAAACGCGCTCATCTAAGCGAGTGTGCATGAAACGAAGAACTTTATCGTTGATACGCATAGTTCTTTCGATCTCAGCGATAGCTTGAGTATCTGCTTCAAACGTAGAGTGGAAGTAGATAGCTTTTTTCAACTTGCCGATTGGAGTCGCCAAGTTTCTTTTTCCCCAAGTCTCAAGAGAATTCACAGAACCTTTGTAGCCTTCGATAGTGGCTTTGTTCTTTTTGAAAAGCTCTTTTTGATCTTCGAGAGTTGCATCTGGGTGCATAAGCACAACAACTTCGTACGGTTGTTTTGTCATTGTATTATCCTTTCGGTTAAAGCCCCCACCATACAGGAGCGGGAGCAAGGATGACTTTTTATAAATTTGCTTAAATTTTCCCCGCTTTCGCAGAGGAAAGTAGGGTTTAGCACGGCCAAAGCCCAAGCACAAGTAATAGGCAATTGAATACCCCAGAATCCGGTCCTATCATTTCTAAATGGCTACATTTATTGAGATTGTTGAAGGCGCTAACGCAGGATCACGTATCCAAGTGAACTCAGGGATGACTCTGGGTCGCTCTAAGGCTGACATCATCATCAAAGACCCTAAAGTTTCAGGAACTCATGCTGAAATTGCTTTAAATTCAAAGGGACAGTTGGTTTTAGTGGATTTAGAGTCTTCGAATGGCATCCATATTAGCGGTCGCCGTGTAAAGAAAGTGACGTTATTACCAGGGGTTATCTTCGAGGTTGGTCGCACTCAGTTTAAAGTGATCGATGTCGAGGAAGAGCAAGCCGTTAACTTCGAAATATTTGTAACCTGGCGCAGCATTTTGGGGGATAAGCTTCCAAATGTGATCATCGATGACGGCAGGGCCACTTATAAACCCGAGTCCTTTTCGCCAGCACTGCGTTTAAGTTTCGTTCAGGGAATACAAACCGATCAGGAAATTATTTTAGGTTACGGTCCTAGGAAAGCGGGTTCCGACAGCTTGGACATCGAGCTTTTAGATGAGGACGCACCCAAAGAAGCCTTCGAGCTGCTTCCGGGCCCAGGCATGGTGCAGATAAAAATTAAAGCCCCCGGCCGTGTTGCGCTTAATAATAAATCCGTAGATTCCGAAATGCTTAAAGATGGAGACTTGATTTCTTTCGGTTCAAGCCTCATTAAAGTCTCATACTTGTAGCAAAGGCATTGATGGAAACAACACCGATCTCAACAGGCAGCTTTGAAAGCTTCGATGGCACTCCGATCTATTACGAAGTGCATGGCGAAGGCGAGCCGCTCGTGCTGATTTACGGCATTGCTTGCCCCATCAATCATTGGCATTTTCAGATCGAATATTTTTCGAAGAATTACAAAGTCATTGCCTTCGATCTTCGAGGTCATCAAAAAAGTAATCCCGTAGCCAACATGAAAAATCTGAATATGGATTCTTTATGTAAGGACATCACGGGCCTGCTTGCGCATTTGAAAATTAAAAAAGCACATTTTGCTGGTCACAGCTTTGGTGCTCCGATCTTGTTGCATCTTTACGAAACAAAGCCTGAGGTCATCATGTCGATGGTCTTCATCAATGGTTTTGCGAAGAATCCCATCAAGGGCATGTTTGGTCTTGATGTCATCGAACCATTTTTCTATTTCGTAAAATCACAATACGAGAGCCAGCCTGAGCTGTGGAAAACGTTGTGGAAATTGGCTGTCGACAACCCGATGTCGATGTATCTTGCGGCTTTGGCTGGTGGTTTCAATTTGCGGGTCACAAATTTCAAGGACATCGAGGTTTACTGTCGGGGTGTTGCACGCATGAACCTTGAGGTGTTTCTGACTTTGTTTGAGGAGTTGATGAAATATGACGGTGAGGATGTTCTGGAAAACGTCGAAGCACCCGTATTGATTATTTCTGGTGAAAAAGATTTCGTAACACCGGCAAAATTCCAACATCACTTCAAAGAGAAAATTAAGCACTCGGAATTCGTCGTCGTACCTTATGGATCTCACTGCACACAGTTGGATTTTCCAGACTATACAAATCTGAAAATGGAGAAGTTCTTCAACGACGTGAAGAACTTCAAAATTTAAAATTCCTCGACTCTCACTTTTCGCGGCACACTTAACCACGCTGCCATAATAAAGATCAGGCCCGCTACAATATTTACAACGTGATCCACGCTGCCTAACTCAAGCACACGAGGAATTGCGACCCACAGAAAATCGTCTTCAACCGGGTTTGCAACAGAGGCCGCTCCATGGACGCCGGCTACGTATCCCAGAAGTCCAAGAACCAGATAGATCGCTCCCGCAATATAGTTAAATCTTTTCGCCGTTTGCAATCCCTGAAAGCCAAACCACAAAGCCGCAAGGCCTGTGACGAAATGGATTACATTCAGCATGTAGCTAAGATGCATGTTTAGAAAATACGGCATCACAAATCCAAGAAGACCCACCACAAAGAATGTAAAGCCAAGAACCACACACACTTCTTGCGCATAATTTTTCCGCGCTGTTTGAGTTCGAATTCCTTTCTCTGAGATCTTGCGAAATTCCTTTTGGCGGATTTCCGCTTTTGAAGGAGGTGAAGATGGACGTTGCTGATTTCGTTCAGGACGCTGCCGCTGTAATTCGGGTTCCATAAAGCACTCCTTTGCATAGAATTTATTATGCTATCTCGCGCAGGCAGTGACAGCGGGACCTGGGAAAAAACAAATCTCAAAATGAGACGCCGAGTTTTTGAACATCGTCCGACCAAAAGTGGCGATTTTAGATTCCTAAATCTTTCGTAATTCTGCTTCCCTCTTTATTTTATGCTGATCCACACAAGATCCCGAGTGTCACTGGCACTACGGTTGCTAATTGACTATTGAGTTTAAAAAAGGAGATCTCATGAAACGCTTCATGCTAGCCAATCTCGTATTCCTATTTTCAATCGGCGCTTTCGCTGGCACTCGTGATTTCCGCATCAATCGCAATGCTGTAGAAAATGGCTACGCTGTGGCCTGGGGAGTTCCCGGTCAGAAAACCGATTTTGAAGCGATTGAAAAGGACGATAAGAAAGTTGATGAATTCATCAATACGGCTGTCGTGCATAATTATCTTGTGGATATCGAGCAAGACAGGATTCTTTTAGATCTGACTGGAAACAATCCCGATTCGGAAGTGGATTATCGCTTGGGCGACTATCACATCGGAAATCATTTTAACATCGCTTTGTCGAACATAGAGATCGACAACAAGGGTGGGTTTGACCGTGAAGCGATTGCCGTGATCGAAAATAATAAATGGAGCAATCAACTTACTAAAATCGTTATTCTTAACCGTGAGGGTAAAGAAACAACAGTCTCTGCAGAGCTTCCGGATGCACAGGAAAAAATCATGAATGCAATTCGTGAAAAATTGACGAAAGAGCAATGGAAGAAGCTTTCTGAGGGCGCCATTAACATTAGCCTAGAGACTTCTTTCCTGGAGAAGTACGGATACGTCAACGTTGTTCGTTTGGATTCTGCTATACCGAAATCTGACGATCCAGGTGTTGCTGTCAGTGCTTATGTTCAACTTTCTATCAAAGACGGGAAGACAGAAGCAAAAGTGCTTTCTTTGAAATATAAAAAAGTAACTTTCTAGTTAAATCATAAAAAGAAAAGCCACCTTGTCGGTGGCTTTTCCGCTTTAGAGAATCATCAAAAGTATCCACGATGATTTTTCTATCACTTAATTTTTAAATCTATCTATAAGCCGCTTTCACCGCAGTGAAACCATTGCGTTGAACTGAATCATCAGACGTGAAAACCATCTTAACGTATTCGCCGTCAACTACGGGGCTGAATGAATCGTCATTTTTGCCGCTCATTGTGCCAACAAGTTTGCCAGTTGAATCGTAGAAAGAGATTTTATCGTAGTCTCTTTCAGTATCGAATGTTTGGAAGTATACAGACACTTGCTTCGCACCTGGAACGCGAACTTCGTATGTTTCATTCGCCTTCGGAGCATAAGGGTGAGCTGATTGAACATTGATATCAACAGTTGCCCAGTTAGCTGGATCAGCTGGATCTGGTTGCGGTTGAGTATTCGTCAACATTGCGTATGCGTTTACAAAACCCGCTCTTACTTTTCCACGGATACCCGCTAGAGGACGTGAAGTCGCGATGATGCGTTCTTTGATTTGCAAACCAGTGATGTTTGGCTCGTGAGCCAACAACAACGCTGCCATACCAGATACGTGTGGAGTCGCCATTGAAGTACCGGACCAAGAATCATAGTTAGAGCCCGTGATTGAAGAGTAGATGTTCACACCAGGAGCTGCTACGTGAACTGTCTTCGCACCGTAGTTCGAGAAAGAAGCGATTTGACCTCTGTTATCGATGGCCGCTACTGAAAGTACGTTTGGCACATCATAGCTTGCAGGATAAGTTGGGTTTGTGTCGTTGTTGTTTGATTCGTTACCCGCTGCTGCTACGAAGATCGCGCCAGCATCGTTAGAACGTTGAATCGCTTGTTTCAAAGTTTCAGAGTAACCGCCGCCACCCCAAGAGTTTGAAATAACTTTCGCGCCCATTTTAGTCGCGTAGTCGATCGCTGCCAAAGCTCCTTCCAAAGAACCAGAACCATCAGCGCCCAAGAACTTAACGCCCATGATACGAACATTCCAGTTCACACCAACGATACCTTTGCCATCATCACCACGAGCACCGATAGTGCCAGAGCAGTGAGAACCGTGACCATGATCGTCCAAGTTGTTACCAGTTGGTTTCGCCGCATCAACGAAGCTCGCGCCGTAGATATCATCAATGATACCGTTGTTGTCGTCGTCCACGCCTGCTTTACCGTTAAGCTCTGCAGTGTTTGTCCAAACGTTGTCTTTAAGATCTGGATGGTTGTAGTTGATACCAGTATCGACAACAGCCACGATCACATCTTTAGAACCAGTTTCGATGTCCCATGCTTGAGTCGCGCCGATGTCTACACCAGCAACACCAACTTTAGCCTCTGAATCTTTTTGTCCTGTGTTTTGCATGCCCCACAGCTGACCGAACATTGGATCGTTTGGAACTTTATTGATACGATAGATGAAGTTTGGTTCAACGATATCGACCATTGGATTTTGCGACAAAGTTTTTACAACTGAATCAGTCAATTCGAACACTGGTCTTTTAATAACAACAATGTTTTGACCAGGGATTGTTGATTTAACGAATGAACCAAGTTCTTGGCGCATAACGTTTACAGAAGAAACTGCGTAGTTATCTTTAAGTTTTACGATGTACTCGCCTGGAACTGCTTCCGGCTGTCCTGCGAATGCGTTGAATGCTACCAAAGTAAGGCAAAGCGCCGCTACTTTAGAGGCTCTTCCGATAAGCCCTCTCATAAAATCCCCTCCTTCATTGGGTGATTCATTCGGTCTCAGACTACGGGGAAATTTTTTCCTCGTTCTCTTGTCTAGTTCCAAAATGGTACCAATGGCGAGGTGAAGAGCTAACTATTTTTTAATTGAGTGGGAAAAAAACTTGTTATCTAGCTTAAGGTCTAGGCAAAACTAGACCTTGGTCGGGTAAAATAAGTATTAACAAATGATAACAATAGGTTACGAGACTGCTTTTTTGCCCGTCTTAGGTCTAGGAGTCTCATCTTCCTCGAAAGCAAAACTCAACTGCTGAGGCGTTTTAAACTGCACAATTCGCTGGGGGTTTGCTTCGATCTCTCTTTTTTCGGAAGGAGTCGTAACGTTCACTCCCGTCGAAGCTTTAATAAGATGTTTGATAAATGCTTCCTTCACGCTGTCAGGAGCATCTTTGTTAAATCCCAAATCTTGCATTAATTGATCAATCTTCTTCATAGCCAATCCTTGGTCTAGTTTCGGAAGTTTGATGGTCGAGCTTTAGAAGAAAATCAAAAGAAGTGAATTACCCAGATGTCTCTCATTAAGACAGACCCAAGCCGCACAGCTTAACGGTTAAAGGGTGCCTGTCGTTTTTTTGGGTCTACGCTGCGTTATTAACCCGGTTGATTATAAAAAACGACAGACGCTTTTCATACAGGGTCCATGGTCGTTTTAATATTTCGCGGATAATAATTATCTTTTGAGATCGAAGAAGTCGATGGTCATACAGAACAGCTCTTCTTCCTTAGAGTCTTTAATAATAGAGATATTATTTTTAATCGATTCAAGCAGCTGATCTTTAATCTTCACCACATCAGATGCAGATAAACTAACCACGCCAGAGTAATGAAGCTCGTTGATCTTTTCCCGATCTAAACTTTGCATCGCTTGCAAGCGCCAGTTCGTGTGATGTTTCAATATATGATGTGAATCTTTTCCTAAACGAATTTGTTGCAGGCCCGGATGAAATTCCAAACCTTCTTTTCTAACAAGGCCGACCGATTCTAGATGCTCGAGCGTTTCGATTACTTTTTCATTCGTAAGATTCAGTGCCGCAGAAATTTTTTCGACTGTGCGTAAGGTAGGGATGGTCGTTGCAATATGAATCGCCGAGGGAGTCCAACTAGCGTAATACCAGCTGCGATCTTTTTCTTCCAGCTGTTGAGATTTTCCCAAGCGTTCTGTTAGCACCATGCGCGCATTTAAAACATCATCCAGTTGTTTTTGAAAATACTCACGCAGTGATTTTGTTCCCGCGCGATCTTTCTGCACAAGCATTAAAAAGAAGTGCGACTCTTGCGTGGTGTGTTTTAAGAAAATATTCGCGGCCTCTGCTTGCTCAAGGCTGAGGTGTGCTTTTTCCTGCAGAACTTGCGATACATATGTGGCCTGCACACCCATGGATTCAGCGATCTGCGCCTTGCTACCACGGGCCCCTGCCGCCTCTAAACGATGGCGAAAATAGGGCCTATAATGGGAAAATTCAAAAACTGACTTATCCATAGATATCGATATCTTATCGTCATTTATTAAGTTTTTCTTTAGTTTATTGTGAAAAATAAAGTTAATTCATATGGCAGCGCGTTAGTGACTGCGTTAAAACCTCATCCATAGCGATTCACGCTGAAATTAACAAACCTTGGAGGTTTCAAATGAAAAAAGCACTTTTGGTTTCTGTAGTATTGTTCGCAAGCTCTTTTGCTCACGCTCAACTTTCTTCTCAATGTGTGAACCTGATTCACTCTGCAGCTGAGGCTAGCGCTAACGTCAATGCGCTACTGAAAAATCCTGAAAGCTTCACAAGCGAAGAGGTTGAGTTTTTCAAAACTCAAACCAAAGCCATGGTTCAATCCACAATCAATACATGCGTTGGTCTTGAAGAAATTCGCATTCAAAGATCTTTCCGAGGAAAAATCGGTCTTATTTCAAATGCTGAAATTGAAAGACGCACAACCGCTGTAGCTGAAGAGGCAGAGACCTTGTTCGAATCTTTGACTAAGTAATTTATCGCAAATTTTTAAAGGAGCATTCAAATGAAAAAATTGATCTTTTCCACTCTAATAGGTGTTTTATCTTTCGCTTCAATTTCAAACGCACAAACACCTTCTGCGACGACCAGAGGTTATCTTTACTCTTTCAAAGTTGTTTTAAATCAAACAGCTGAATCGACAGCTCAGCTAGTTGGGATTGTAACCGAGAATGCGGAATCTTACCGTTCACTGCGCTTCTTTCAACTTCGTCAGAAAAATGAAATCGCTTCTTCGAATTGCCTTTCAGTGAGGTCATCTTTGGCGGCGAATTTATTGATGCTGGGAACTTCAATTCAAGTTTCACAAGCAGCTCTTGAAGGTGCGCCGGAATTTAATTCTGCTGAAGCTCAGGCGAAATTCGACAAATTGCAAGTCTATACAAAAGCCGCTACGGCTGCGATCGATTCTTGCAAATCTCCAGCGCAAAGCTTGGTTGAGGTCCAAAAAGCAAACGCTGCGATTCGCGAAACAGCTGCTTACGTAAACTCGCTGATCTCGGATTTATAAAATTAGAAACAGATGGTCCTAACTTTGCTTTACTAGTTAACGGAGGCTTTATGAAGCTGTCTCAATTTGGAACAAAAATTTTGGCTGCCGCCGCAGTAACTGTTTTATCCCTAAATGGTTTTGCTCAGACATCAGGTCGTCTCAATTTGAGTCAAGGTGACAACGATTTCAAAGCCCGAGTTAACCAGCTTTTGGCTGACAAAAAACGTTCTAATCCCGATAGTTTGACACCAGAACTTTCAATTTATTCCGCAAAGGCGCCAATTAAAACGCCATCCAAAATTAACGCTCTGAAAATGGGTGGCGTAAGTGATGGTGGTGGAAATGCGGTTGGCGCAACTCTTTTTGATTTCTATGAAAACCAAGGTTCTTTGCCAGTAACTGTTGATGAACTTCTGACGCTAGAACCAAAGGCAAAACAAGTGATCGCTCTTTTAAACCAACAAATTCCTGCAGTAGGTAGTATCGACTCAGGTGCATTCGGCGAAATGATTAAAGGTGCGATCAAGGGTAAGAAAATTTATTTGGAAAGCAAACCCATTTCATCCGAGGCTTGTCGCAATCAAAGTATGGTTTCCACTGATCAACAAGTCATCGCGGCTTGCCAATCTGATACCGAACTGCGTATCGATGTAAACTGGATGGCTGGTACAAATGGAAATAATCGCGCGGGTCTTATTGCTCACGAATTTATTCTTGCGTGGGCTCGCGATCATCACGGTAATTTGGAAAAGCCCTTGCTTGAAGAAAAGGTTCGCGATTTAAATCGCGCAGTCTTTACTCCGCATGCTGACGAAAACGAATTGCCACAGACTTTGAATAAAGTTTTCGGCGATGAAGCATTCAGTGCAAGCAACTTCAAAGTTGCTGGTTCGTTGCCTGCAAGAATTAAAAACGCGACAGCAGCTTTTTGCCAAAACCCTATGACTGATATTTCTTCTCAATTTCAAGACGTTTGGAATAATGGGTTTTTAAATTCGAATTCTTCAGTTGTTCCGGCGCGCTTATTAGAAATGAAGGATGCCTCTGAGAAGAACAGAGCCTCTGCGAAGCAAATGACTGTTCAAGAAGGACAAGCCGGTCTTTGTAGCGACTATAATCTTGATCACACACCAGTACATGATCCTGACCTAACAAAGCTTTCAGATACTTGTCAGTCTCAGATGCAAGATATCTCGACGAATCTTACTAACTTGCTAAAGCGAGGTCGCCAAGCTCAGCTCACAAAAATAGAATCAGATTTCCTTGTCGGTGGTTGGGTCAATGCAATGTATGGCGCAGCTAGCATGTGCAGCGGACTTCGTGGAATTCAGCTAGAAAAGAAGCTGTTTATGAGTGAAGATCGCGCCACTCAAGATATGGCTGACGTTTATATCGAGTCGATTAATTACTTCCGCTACTTAATGCAACAAAAGGGAATCAACTTTTCATTCGTAGATCAGAAATAAAAATAGGGAGTCAAATGACTCCCTTTTTTGTTTTAAATGCACGGCATCGCAAAAAGGTACGCCGTACCTTTTTAGCCGGCGCCGCCGTCTTTGTGCTTTGGACGTTTTGTTGCTGAAGCTGTGAAGAATTCGCGGTTCATGCGCGAGATGTTTGTCAGTTGGATTTCTTTCGGACAAGCGGCTTCGCAGGCACCTGTTGTCGTGCAAGATCCGAAACCTTCCGCATCCATCTGAGCTACCATGCGAAGGGCACGGTCTTTTCTTTCAACCTGACCTTGAGGAAGCAAAGCCATGTGAGAGATTTTTGCGGAAGTGAACAAGGCCGCCGAAGCATTCTTACAGGCAGCCACGCAAGCTCCGCAGCCGATGCAAGTCGCAGAGGACATTGCTTCATCGGCGTCAGCCTTAGGAACCAAGTTCGCATTGGCATCAACAGCGTTACCTACGTTTGCAGAGATATAACCACCTGCCGAAATAATGCGATCGAATGCAGATCTGTTCACCATTAAATCTTTAATCACTGGGAAAGCTTGCGCACGGAATGGCTCGATCGTTAGAGTCGCACCATCATTGAAGTTTCTCATGTGAAGTTGGCAAACTGTCGTTGATTTCATTGGGCCATGAGCTTCGCCGTCGATCACAAATCCGCACGCGCCACAAATACCTTCACGGCAGTCGTGATCGAATGCGATCGGTTCGTCACCTTTAGAAACAAGCTCTTCGTTAACAGCATCTAGCATTTCCAAGAAAGAAGCATCAGTTGAAACATTCTTTGCTTGGTACTCAACCAAAGAACCAGAGTCCTTAGGTCCTTTTTGTCTCCAAACTTTCAAAGTCAAATTGATATGTTTATCAGCCATTTTATGCCTCTTATTTATAGCTACGAGTTGCCAAGTGTACGTTGTCGAAATGCAATTCTTCTTTATGACGAACTTCTGGTTTGTTATCGCCAGTGTATTCCCAAGCAGCTACGTGACAGAAGTTAGTATCATCACGCTTTGCTTCTCCATCCACTTGGTATTCCTCACGGAAGTGACCACCACAAGACTCATTACGCTCTAGAGCATCACGGCACATCAACTCGCCCAGCTCTAGGAAGTCGGCAACACGTCCGGCTTTTTCAAGTTCTACATTCAAGTAATTCGCATCGCCAGGAATGCGCACGTTGTGCCAGAATTCTTCTTTAAGCTTAGGAATTTCTTGAAGAGCTTTTTTCAAGCCAGCTTCATTGCGTCCCATACCACAGTATTCCCACATGATATGACCCAACTCTTTGTGGATACTATCAACTGTGCGATTTCCTTTGATACCCATCAAGTGAGAGATTTCTTTTTTCACGCCGTCTTCAGCAGATTTGAAAGCGTCGTGAGTTGTAGAAACTTTCTCAAGCTTCGTTCCGCCCAGGTAGTTACCCAATGTGTATGGAAGTACGAAGTAACCATCAGCCAGGCCTTGCATCAGTGCCGAAGCGCCAAGACGATTCGCACCGTGATCCGAGAAGTTTGCTTCACCCGCGACGAACAAACCAGGAATTGTAGACTCCAAGTTGTAGTCAACCCACAAGCCACCCATTGTGTAGTGAGGAGCAGGGTAGATCATCATCGGTTGTTTGTAAGGATTTTGACCTGTGATCTTATCGTACATTTCAAACAAGTTGCCGTAACGTTCAGAAATTTTATCTTCACCCAAGCGTTTAATAGCATCGGCAAAATCCAAGTAAACGGCTTTTCCAGTCTCGTTGACACCACGGCCTTCATCACAACGGTACTTCGCTTGACGTGAAGCCACGTCACGAGGAGCCAGGTTACCAAATGAAGGGTACACGCGTTCAAGATAGTAATCGCGTTCGTTTTCTGGAATGTCATTAGGGTGACGTTTATCACCAACTGCTTTTGGAACCCAGACGCGACCATCGTTGCGAAGAGACTCAGACATCAAAGTTAATTTTGATTGGTTCTCGCCGTGAACAGGGATGCACGTTGGATGGATTTGCGTGTAGCAAGGATTTGCGAAGTAAGCGCCACGTTTGTGAGCCTTCCAAGCCGCTGTGACCGCGCAGTTCATCGCGTTTGTAGAAAGGAAGAACACATTCGAGTAACCACCGGAAGCGATAACAACTGCATCTGCTTCGTGTGATTCGATCTCGCCAGTCAGCAAGTTGCGAACGATGATACCGCGGGCTTTACCGTCAACAATAACTAGGTCAAGCATCTCACGACGTGAACGAAGTTCCACGTTACCAGCATCGACCTGTCTCATCATTTCAGAGTAAGCACCTAGAAGAAGCTGCTGACCTGTTTGGCCGCGAGCATAGAAAGTACGAGACACTTGCGCGCCACCGAATGAACGGTTTGCCAATGTACCGCCGTATTCACGAGCGAATGGAACACCTTGAGCAACCATTTGGTCGATGATGTTTGCAGACACTTCAGCTAAACGATAAACGTTCGCTTCACGAGCGCGGAAGTCGCCGCCCTTAACTGTGTCATAGAAAAGACGGTAAGTAGAGTCACCATCATTTTGATAATTTTTTGCAGCATTGATACCACCCTGAGCCGCCACAGAGTGAGCGCGGCGAGGAGATTCATGCACGCAGAATGCTTTTACTTTATAGCCAAGCTCACCCAAAGAAGCAGCAGCAGATGCACCAGCAAGACCAGTACCTACGACGATGATTGAGTGTTTTCTTTTGTTCGCAGGATTGACAAGTTTGTATTCAAATTTTGTTTTTGTCCAAGCGGATTCAATAGGGCCACTTGGAAGTTTACTATCGAGTTTGTTAGCCATAATCGTCGTCTCCTTAGCGTCCGAAGAAAATGTAAAGAGGTTGAGCGATGAAACCAAGCGCTACGATAATTCCGTAGGCAATGCTTAGCTTTCTCCAAGTTTCACGATATGTGCCTTCCATCAAGCCAAGTGATTGGAATGAAGAACCCACGCCGTGTTTCAGGTGGAAGCCAAGAAGGATTAAGCAGATTACGTACCACACAACGTAACCAGGTTGAGCGAAGACTTCGACCATCAGTTTTGCTAGATCACGCATTTCAGTTCCGTGAACATTTGTTGTGTACACAGTTCCATATTTGAAAGTGATCAAGTGAAGTATAATGAAAACAAGAATCAAAGAGCCTTGAATCGCCATCGTGCGAGAGGCAAGAGTCACACGCTTTTTGCCTTTTGCAGCCACTGCATATTTCTGTGCTTTGGCTTCACGGTTGTTTACAGTCAAATTGATTGCTAGTGAGACATGCGCAATAAGCGCAAGCACCAGAATCACCTCTGCAACGTAAACGATGTTGCCGCTAGTGATAGCGTGTCCGTAAGCATTGTATGCATCATTGCTAACGAAGATTAGAAGATTACCGGCCATGTGAACAAGCACGAAGCCCGCCCAAATCAAACCGGTGATTCCCATTAAGTATTTTTTCCCGACGGTTGAACCGAGAAATCCAGACATGGTGTAGAACCCCTTGTTTAAGATCTTTTATATTCTCAATAAGTTTTTATCAAAGTACTCCTCGGGGTGGAAAGTGTCTATGACGCTCATCATGTTTCGCGATACGTTAAATATGGAATTTAGTTTTGCGTTTCCTAGACTTGCGATAGAACAAAACCTCTAAAAAACGGGGTAAAAATATGAAGATTTTTGTGTGCATCAAGCAGGTGCCTGACACCGAAACAAAGATTAAGATCTCTCCCGACCAATCTGGTATCGACACGGCGGGTATTAAGTGGGTTATGAACCCGTATGACGAATATGCAGTCGAAGAGGCTATCAAAACTCGCGATGCAAATGCAGGTTCTCAAGTTTGGGTTGTTAGTGTTGGACCAAAGGCTCGTGTTGTTGAATCTCTTCGCACATCCTTGGCGATGGGTGCTGATGAAGCCATCGTAGTAAATGCCGAAAACCTGGATAACTTCTCAACAGCAAAAGCTCTTGCTGAGGTGATCAAAGCAGAAGGTGGCGCGAAAGTAGTTTTCTCTGGCAAATTGGCAATCGATGATAATTCATCTTCAGTAAGCCAAATGCTTGCAGAATTCTTAAACGTTCCTCACACGACTGTCGTTTCTAAATTCGCTCTAGCAGGCGAAAATGTAAATGTTGAACGCGACATCGAAGGTGGCGCGAAAGAAGTTGTTCAAATGATGGCTCCGGCTGTGGTGGCAGCGAACAAAGGTTTGAATATGCCTCGTTACGCAAGCTTGCCAGGCATCATGAAAGCAAAAAAGAAAACGATCAAAGAGATCGAATTTGCTTCTTTAAACATTCCTGCAACTGACATCAAAGTTAAATATTCTGGCATGACTCTTCCTGCAGAAAAACCAGCGGTGAAAATGATCTCTGGCGATTCTTCTGCTCAGGCTTCTGAGTTGGTTAAACTTCTTCGCGACGAAGCGAAGGTTCTGTAAGGAGCAAGCGAACATGGGAAAAGTTTTAGTTTTTACTGAACAAGCAAACGGAAAACTTAAGCGCAGCTCTATCGAGCTTCTGCAGGCAGCTGCGAAGTCTGGCAACACTGTTGTTGCTGTGTCTTTCGGTTCTCACGCGGGTGATGTGACTGCTGCTATCGGCAACAATGGTGCGAGCGAAGTTCATGTTGTTAAGGACTCCTCTTTGGATGCTTACAACCCTGAATCTTATGCAGCAAACTTGGTTGCTATCGTTAACAAAGTTCAACCATCGATCATTCTTGCTTCGGCTTCTTCAACTGGGAAAGATTTGTTCCCGCGTGTTGCAGCTCGCTTGAATACAGGTGTTGCTTCTGATTGCACTCAATTGACGATCTCTGGGGACAACGTAACTGCTGTGAAACCAATGTACTCTGGCAAAGCATTTGCGACCGTAAATTTTGAAAACAGTCCAATTAAGATCGTTTTGATGCGTGCGAATCAACTTCCGGTTGAAGCTGCTGACACATCGAAAACAGCGACTGTGACAGAACACGCGGCTGCGACTGTTGATCTTAAAACTTTGATCAAAGAGATCGTAAAAGGCACTTCTGAAAAGTTGGATTTGACTGAAGCAAATATCATCGTTTCTGGCGGTCGTGGCTTGAAAGAAGCTGCGAACTTCAAGATCTTGAATGATTTGGCTGACGTTCTTGGTGCAACTGTAGGCGCCTCTCGTGCGGTTGTTGATGCTGGCTGGGTTGGACATGGTATGCAAGTCGGTCAAACTGGTAAAACAGTAGCTCCTTCTTTGTACATCGCTGTTGGTATCTCTGGCGCGATTCAACACTTGGCGGGTATGAGCGGTTCTAAAGTTATCGTTGCAATTAACAACGATGCGAACGCTCCGATATTCCAAAAAGCAACTTACGGTATCGTAGGTGATGCTTTGGAAATCGTCCCTAAGTTGACTGAAGAGTTCAAGAAAGCTCTTCACCACTAATCGTGTTCAGAAGATATTTTCTTCCTATCATCGTTTTCGTATTTTACCGAATCCTCTCATGGACGTGGAGGGTTCGGATCATTGAACCTGAGTCCATGAAGCTCAATTTAAAAAATAAAAAGCCTGTCGTGCTCGCGCATTGGCATGGCGATGAATTAGCGCTTGTTTCGATCGTCAAACGATACAGCATCGCTACGATTGCATCGCAATCCAAAGACGGTGAGCTTATGGCCAAAGTTTTAAAATGGATGGGCGCAAAAACAAGCCGTGGATCATCTACTCGCGGTGGTGTTCAGGCGCTCAAAGGACTTTTGCGTTTACTAAAAGACGGGGGAAATTGCAGCTTTGCGGTAGATGGTCCCAAAGGTCCGTTACACAAAGTGAAGCCCGGAGTCTTCGAACTTTCACGCATGATTCACGGCCCGATTTACGCTGTCGGTGTGTACTGTGATCGTGCTCTTTACTTTCCGAAATCTTGGAACAAAACTTTTCTTCCAAAGCCTTTCGCACGAGTGATCATTTATTGGGTCGGACCGATGGAAGAAATTAAGAAAGACGTCGATCCAAGAAACCCAGACCTTGCTCTAGAGTTAGAGACGCTTTTGCACCATGCAAGACAGCAAGCTCTTAATTTCATTGCGGGAAATGATGCCTAGTGCTAGCCTTTTTTCATAGTTCGATTCAACTTTTTAAAGGGACTTTTAAAGATGAAATTTGTTATCAGCATCTTGATGCTCATCTCGGCGACAGCATTTGCACAAAAATCCACTGAAGTGGTGGCTCAAGTGGGCAGCAAGGCAATCACACTTGAAGACTTCAATAAAAAGTACAACGAAGTTAAATCTCAAACGATCAATCCTCCACCAAAAGATATTTTCCTCGAAGATTTGATTCGTTATGAAGTGGGTGTTCAAGAAGCTAGAAAGCGCGGTCTAGAAAAAGATCCAATCGTTCAGGATCAATTCAATCAAGTTATGTACAAAGCATTGCTTGAAAAAGATATCGGCCAAAAGGTTCAAAAAATCCAAGTTTCCGACGCTGAAATGCAAGCGTGGTACAAAAAAAATCCAGAGCTTCGTTCTAGCCATATCCTGATCGAATATAAGCCGGGCGCAACTCCTGCTCAAATCGCTGAAGCAAAAAAGCGAGCAACAGAGATCTTTGAAGAAGTTAAGAAATCAAAAAGACCCTTCGAAGAGCTTGTTAAACTATACTCTGACGATGCTCTTTCTAAGCAAGTTGGTGGTGACATCGGCTGGCAATCTCGTGTAACTCTTGTTCCTAACTATTACGAAGCGATCCAAAGCATGAAAGTCGGTGAAATCAAGGGGCTCATCGAAACTCAGTTTGGCTTTCACATCGTAAAATTGACAGGTCGTAGAAGCTTTGAAAACGCGAATAAGCGCCAGATCAGAGCCGCTGTATTCGATGAAAAGAGAAAGCAACTTTTCAATGAGTACTTCGAAAAGTTGAAAAAGACTTACACGATCAAAGAAAATAAAAGTGCATTAAAATAGCAGTCATTTTGTTTCGCCTTGGCGAAAAGGAATTATTTAAAATGAAATTTCTTAAGAGCCCCGCTACAACGGGGCTTTTTATTTTATTAAGCCTTTCTTTAGCGGGTTGTCCTTCCAGCTACCAGCGTCTTTCCAAAAAGCCTGTCGAGCAGGTGAATGACCACGTTTTGACTACGAAAGAATTTGCGAATCTCTTGGCCCGCAAGCTTCGCAACTTCGACGCTTTGGCAGCAAAAGATCCAAGCAATATTCATCGTGTGAAAGAGGAAATTCTGCGTGATTTCCTAGTGAAAAGTTTAACTCTTGATTGGGCTCGCGCCCAAAGCATCGTTGTTAGCGAAAGCACTCTGGATAAAGAAGTGGATAAGTTGCGAGCCAACTATCCCGATGATCTTTCTTTTCGCAGATCCCTGGCGCAAGAAAATTTGTCATTTTCAGAATGGCGCGAAGAACTTCGTTACGTATTGATCGAGCGCGAAGTGTTTAAGAAGATTAACGAGAAAGTTAAAAATCCTTCTGATGAAGAAGTGAAACGCTATTATGAAGACCATAAAGATCAGTACAAACGCAAAGAACGCATCTACATCCGCCAAATCGTCGTTGATAATGAAGCGAAAGCAGATGCTATTAGAAACGATTTAAAGACCAAAGACTTTGCCGATATGGCGAAAAAATTCTCGATCACTCCAGAAGCTAAGAATGGCGGAGTGGTTGGTTGGATTGAAAAGGGGACCGTGGACTACTTCGATCGCCTTTTCACAGCAAGCAATGGCGTGCAGACAGTTAAAAGCCCTTTCGGCGTCCATTTGATCCGCGTTGAGAAGAAAGCTCCAGCCTCAACAGCCACTTTGGATGAGGTAAAGCCGCAAATCGTTCGCACTTTAAAGGCGCAACGCGAGCAGGCAGAATATGTCGCATGGCTTGATGCGCAGCTCAGAAGTAGTAAAGTCCTAAAGGACTATGATTTGATGAATTCTATCTCTGTCGATACTCGAGGAACGAATGATTAGTTTATTCTTTGCCCTTATGATGTCTGCCCCTGTAAAAGCCGAAGTCGTCGAAAAGACTTTGGCTATTGTGAATTCAGAAATCGTTCTGGAGTCAGATCTTAAAACACTTCAAAAGCGCATGACCAAGCCCGGCATGGTCGACGATGCTTTGCTTGACGGCAAATCTGTAGACAGTTTGAAGGGTGATCGCAAAGCTCAACTTGAATATCTTATTAACGAAAAATTGATCGAATCCGAGATCAAGCGTTTGAACCTAAGTGTAACAAACGACCGCGTTGAATCTGAATTCAAGGATATGGCAAAAAGAAATAATGTCAGCGAGGCAGAGCTAGAAAGTATTTTGAAAAATCAAGGCATCTCATCTCAAGAATACAAAGTGTTCTTGAAGAGCAAAATTGAAAAACAATCTTTGATGGACCAAGAGATCATTTCAAAACTACGCATTTCTGATGACGACGCTTTGAATGAATACTTAAAAGCAAATCCAAACAGCCGTCCTTCAATTGATGAATTCAGTGTCGCGCACATTTTCTTCAATCCAAAAAAAGGATCTCCGGAAGCCGCCTACAAACGTGCTGAAGCAGTTTTGGCAAAGCTTCGTAATGGCGAAAGTTTTGAAACATTAGCTGAACAATACAGCGAAGATCCCAACTTCACATCGGGCGGAGCTCTCGGCACTTTCAAATCTGGCGAATTCTTACCAGAAATTGAAGAAGCCATTTCTGGATTGAAGGTCGGCGAAACGACAGGAATCGTGAAGTCTCGTTTAGGATTTCATATTGTTAAACTGACTGGCAAGAAACTTACGACTGATCCTAAATTTGAAAAAGCAAAAGAGCGCATCAAAGGTCAGCTTCTTGAAGCAAGCTTCAAGCGTCAGTTAAAATTGTGGTTACAAAATAAACGAGAAGAGTCCTTCGTAAGAATCAATGAGTAATCTTAAAGTCGTTCTCACTACAGGTGACATCGACGGCATTGGCTTTGAGGTCACGGCTAAAGCCCTTCATAAACTCGGCCCACAAAAAGGAGTCCAATTCTTTTTGTGGCGCTCAGAAAATGCATCAGCGAAATATTTAAAAATGCTCGATCAAAAATTCACACGCATTGTTGTGGATTCTTTGGAAGAGGGGCTTAAAGTTGAAGGTCCTTATCTTGTCGACATCGCTTCGGAAAATTCTCCGGCAGAGTGGGTTGAAGTCACCGCTAAGGCTTGCTTCAAAAAACAAGTCCACGCTATGGCTACGGCTCCGCTATCAAAAACCTCTATTAAAGAAGCCGGTTTCAAAGATCTAGGTCACACAGATATTTTAAAACGCATTTCTAAAACAAAACATGTGCACATGGGCTTTGCCGGCGACAAATTCAATGTCGTTTTGGCAACGGGACATTTGCCGGTTTCGAAAGTTTCTAAACATTTAAGTTTTTCGGCCGTTGCTGAGGCTGTATTGCACGCCAATCAACTTCGTGAAAATTTGGCAATAGCCGATAGGAAAAAACCAATCGCCGTTTTGGGACTCAACCCTCATGCGGGTGAAGACGGTTTGATCGGCCAAGAAGAGTTGCTGATCTTTCCAAACTTGAGATCTTTCGCCAAAGAGCACGGAATTCCCATCGAGGGACCTCTTGTTCCTGACGCCGCATTTTTTCCGGTGAACTGGAAGAAATATTCAGTGTATGTGGCGCTCTATCATGACCAAGGTTTAATCCCGTTTAAAATGATCCACGGACAGGATAGTGGAGTGCATATTTCCTTGGGGATACCGTTCGTACGCACAAGCGTCGATCACGGCACTGCGAAGGATATTTTTGGAAAAAATACAGCAAACGCCAACTCAATGACCGATGCCATTCGCTGGGCTATAAAATTAGCTCGACAGCACTAAGAGTTAATATTAATTCTAATCATTCCGAATACCTAGATCTAATTCAGGAAGAAGGTAACTTATGTATCAACCGGTGATTTTCAGAGAATACGACATCCGCGGCGTTTACAATGGTCAGTTCGACGACCACTTCGCATATCTTTTGGCGCGCGCTTATGTTGTCTACATGAAGCAAAATAAAAACATCTCAAATCCAACGGTCACTATCGGTCACGATGCTCGCGTGAGCAGTCCAGCGATCGTAAAAAACTTGGCAAAAGGCTTCATGGAGTCTGGTGCTAAAGTAATTCACTTGGGTCTTGTGACAACTCCTGTCTGTTATTTCTCTACATTTGAATTGAAGGGCGTTGATGGCGCGATTCAAGTAACGGGTTCCCACAATCCACCAGAATTCAACGGTTTCAAAATCTCTGTCGGTAAATCAACAATCTTCGGTGCAGAAATTCAAAAGCTTCGCGAGATCATCGAGAAGAACGAATACATCAACGGTCACGGTTCTGAAGAACACATCGACATCAAACCAATGTACTACGAACGCTACAAAAAAGAGTTCGGTGATTTGAGCGGTGTAAAAATCGTTTTGGATTGCGGTAACGGTGCTGGTGGTTCGGTTGTTCGTGGCCTTTACGAAGCTTGTAACCAAAAACCAACTATCATGTTCGAAGAACCAGATGGCAGATTCCCAAATCATCATCCAGATCCAACAGTCGAAGAAAATTTGGTGGATCTTGCTGCTCAAGTTAAAAAAGAGGGCGCGATTTGCGGTATCGGTTTCGATGGCGATGCGGACCGTATCGGCGTTGTGGATCATACTGGTAAGATGATTTACGGAGACGAGTTGATGACAATCATCTCTCGTGCAATTTTAACGGAACAAAAAGGTGCGAAGATCATCGGCGATGTGAAATGCTCTGATCGCATGTACCATGATATTGCCAAACACGGTGGCCAACCGATCATGTGGAAAACAGGTCACTCTTTGGTGAAAGAAAAAATCAAAGTTGAAAAGGCACCATTCGGCGGGGAAATGTCCGGTCACATCTTCTTCGCAGACCGCAATTATGGTTACGACGACGCTCCATACGCAGGTCTTCGTTTGGTAGAAATTTTGAAAAAATCTGGTAAGAATATCCAGCAATTACTGGAAGGTTTGCCACCAGCATTCAACACTCCAGAAATCCGCATCGACACAACTGAAGAGAAAAAAGTGTTGATCGTAGAAAAAATGAAAGAGGCCTTCAAAGGCGGCCCAGGCGCAGACTACAAAGTTGATTTGACTGACGGTATCCGCTTAAGCTTCGCAGACGGTTGGGCCTTGTGCCGCTCTTCAAACACACAGCCAGTATTGGTTGTTCGTTATGAAGCAACAACGGCCGCAGGCATGAAGGCGATCCAAGACCGCGTAGAAGCCGTAGTAAACAAATACCTATAAGGTACGCCGTACCTTTTTGCGATGCGCTTCGCTATTTATATTCAGTAGAAGGCCGAGGAAGAATCTTCGGCCTTTTTTTACTCGGCTTACCTATTGCAATCAGGGGATTTAATCTTCCTGGTGGTGGTGAGTGAAAATTAGGGTTTCGTTAAACAAAATTTTGATCGCAATGATGACCATTTCAGGCATTGTGACTAATTCTTTTACACTAGGAATGCTGCCGATTTTTGCTCATGCCGAAAATTATCCGTCGGCTTACTCTTTAGTTATTGCTTACGATGGCGGCAAATCTTGTCGCGAGTCGAACCTCGTCAAACGCGAGAGTGGTGAATTTGTTAATGTGCCTGTCGACTACAATCATTTAGAACTCGGGACAACACCTATCTATTCTTACTTTTCTAGGCCATTCAATCCAGCATTGCCTACAGTAATTTTTGTAGCAGGCGGCCCAGGCCAGGCAAGCCACTTCGAAGGGTATCCTCTAGAATATTTCTTGGAGAAAATAACCAACGGGAAATTTAATCTTCTTCAATTTGATCAACGAGGTCTTGGTTGTTCTCAACCATTGACAGAAGCTCTATATAATTCGCCTGATTTTTATAGTTCTGCCAATACGGCGAAAGATATGGACGAGTTGAGAAAGCACTACGCTCTTAATTCTGTGTCTGTCTACGGTGTTTCCTATGGAACTGTTCCTTCCACAATTTACGCAAGCCTCTTCCCCAAAACAACCACGGCTCTAATCCTTGAAGGAGTAGTCTATGACGGGGTTCATTATCCTTCGAGTATAACGAAAGACGCCGCCGCCTATTTATGGTCTCATCTCAATGAAATGCAAAGAAAACGTCTTTTCGAAATATCCAAGGCAACCAAGAATGATCCCTCTCCTTTAAATTCAGCTCTAATCGAAAACTTATCGAACTATGGATTCTATGCCTTGGAAAATTTTTTAAAGAAGGTCGGGGCTTCTGAGAATTTCGAACTTTACGATTTGAATAGGTCATTTGGACAAATGCAGAGACAATACTCCGACGACTCTGATTCAAACTCATACAACGAAATTGATGATCTGCTAATCCTAAAGATGGGAATGGTTGACACGCACATGCACGATATTCTCTTTTGCAAAGAACTAACAGGTAAAGACCCTATTTCAGATACTTTGATTTACGTCACCAATAACGGACTAGTCACAGCTAAAGACTCGAACAAGTGTGATCGTCCAGCTAAGGATTCGGACATCTACATTGCTTCGAAGTATCCTGTGAAAGTTCCAACTACTTACCTACAAGGAAGATTCGATCCTCGGGTTTATTATAAAGACGCGATCGAACATTATAATAATTCATCTGTTGGTTTTGCCCAGTTCTTATTATTTGGAAAATCCGGTCACAACCCCGCCTATGAACTAATGACAGAAGATGAGGTCAGTCAACAGCAGAAGAATCAATTCGCAGACATAATGGGCGATATCTTAAAAGGACATGACGTTTCGACAAAGATTGAATCTATCAATCAAATCCCATTCACACAGATCCACTATCAGAAGAAGTAAAAGATCCGGCAAGGAGCATGCTCGAACTTACCCTTGGGACAAGCTCAATAGATAAATCTATATATTCACTCTTCGTCTAAGTAATATTCAACGCTGGGTTGATCCTTCATAACTTTATAATATTTTGCCGTTTTCAAACCCTGTTGCATATTGGCACCCGCAGCGATAGCAATCTTCTTCGAATCTGGATAAATCATGATGTCAGTAGAGTTGGAAGTTGAAATGCCCAAATAGACCAAGGGCTCCGCACCAATATTCTTTAAGGAGTGAGCGTTCTCTTCACCGGCTGGGCATGCCACGTAATCACCAGCTCCTACTTCGTATTTTGAATCACCAATACGACACTCGCCACGACCTGAAATAATATAAAATGCTTCTTCATTTCCGAAGTGCGCATGATGTGGGAATGCTTGTTTGTCTGGAGGAATTTCATAAAGGCTGCAACCAATTTCTTTTCCGCCAGCGGCTGCGGATAGACGCTTGCGCTTACTTTCAACCTTCTGGTTATGTTGATTGTGAATGGTCTCAAGATCTTTAGCATTAACGATATGAGGATGCCTGCTCATAATAATACCTCCGCAACTCATTCTAAAAACAAGCCCGCGGATTTAACAACCAGCATCGCAAAAAGGTACGGCGTACCTTTAAATAAAAAAGGCCGGGATGAACCCAGCCTTTTTCAAAATCATATTTTGATTTTCGTTCGCTGCCTAGGCCGCGAAGCAATCTACTTCGACGGAGTCGAAGTGTAGACCTACGAAAGTTTCAAAGCGATGATCAACGCGTAGATAACCAATGACTCGATAAGAGCTAGACCCAAGATCATTGGGATCAAAAGTTTACCAGAAGCCGCTGGGTTACGAGCGATACCATCAAGAGCTGTAGCAGCAGTTTTACCTTGTGCCAAAGCGCCACCGAATACAGACAAAGCGATTGCCAACGCAGCAGCGATAGCGATCAAACCTTTATCAGAACCAGCAGCAGCAACTGGAGCAGCAGCTTCTTGAGCGAATGCAGATACAGATACCAACATAGCAGCCAATACTACGAACATTTTTTTCATGTGATTTCTCCTTAACATGATGATGAATTTTTGCTTCTTAGTGATCGTGTGCAATCGCGAATGCCACGTAGACCATTGAAAGCAAAGTAAATACAAAAGCCTGAACAAAACAAACGAACAATCCCATCATATAGAATGGAATTGGTACGCCGATTGGTACTAGATCCAAAAACACAGACAGTACCGTGTGGTCACCCATCATGACGTTCGCAAGACGAAGACCTAATGAGAATGGACGAACCAAGTGAGATACGATTTCGATCACGAACATCAACGGAGCCAAGAAGATCACTGGGCCCATGAAGTGTTTAAGGTAAGCAACGATACCGTTTTCTTTCACACCTTGGAAGTTATAGAACAAGAACATCAAGATACCGAAACCGAATGTCGTGTTGATGTTTTCAGTCGCAGGAGTCATTCCCGGAATCATACCAACCAAGTTATTGAACACGATGAAGAAGAATACTGAAGTGAAGAAAGGAACATAGTGTTTGCCATGTTCGCCGATAACCATCTCAGCCAAACCCGACATCATCTCTGTTAACATTTCCATGATACCGCGAAGAGAGAATTTATCCGCTGGCAAAACTGCAACTTCACCTTTACCCAAAGCTGCACGAGCAGCCAAGCCGATGAATACAGTTGCAACTGTCACGATAGCCAAAGTAGCCACATGATAATACTCAGTGCCCACTGCTGGAATAAGTTGTGTCCAGTTAAACGGATGATGTTCTGCCGCCATTTTGCTTTCCTTCTTTTAGAGCTTCAAAAATCGCGTAAGTGATCGCGGATATTACGAAACTCGCAACACCCATCGCGAACCACAAAGGATTAAACCAAGGTAGTTTTACGATTGTGAAGATAATGATGCCTAATATCGCGTACTTAAATACAATGATCGCAACTGCTAAGGCAATCAATTTCTTCTCAAAGATAAGGCTCCAACCCCAACCCAAAAGGGCGAGGCTAACTAAGATAGTTAAGCTTCCAGCCGCAAAAGAAAGGGCTTGATGGGGCGCATTATTTAACCAGAAGAGAGAGAATCCCAGCAGCGTCAGTGCCAGTTGGGATAGCAGAGTTACTTTCACTATACCTTGTCGTCGTTAGGAGGGTTCTTTTCGTCTTCATCTTGGAAGCGTTTCAGAAGCCAGATCACACGAACCAGCCAGCCGATTAAACTCAAAACACTCAAGCCCACAAAAAAGAGGCCCTTGGTTTGGTATTTCGCATCCAAGAATTCGTCCAGAAAAAAACATCCAAGAATCAAACCGACAAGTTCAAAGCCGATCGATGCAAAAATTATATACTTTCTCATCACTTCCTCAATCCGCGGGCGCCAGGGGCATTGCGAAGACGCTCTTGTAAACGCTTGATACGAAGTTCAATATACTCAGGAGGATTGTATTTGCCGCGATAATCTTCAAGAACCTTGATGGCTTCTTTGAAATTATTATTTTCCTCATAACAAACGGCGAGGGTGAGGCCCACATTTTCTTGAATCGATTTTTGTGGGTAGCTCTGAATCAGCATTTTAAAAATATCAATGGCCTTGGTGAACTCTTTTTTTCCAACCAAGATATTGCCCTTCAACATCAAAGCACTGAAACGAATATTGTCGTCAGCCTTCAAGCGCAGAAGATTATCGATCTCTGATTCTGCTTGGAAGAAGTTGTTTAGGTAATAATGCGCGCGCGCCACGTTGATTTTGTACTGAGCATCTTCGGCATCTGTATGAGGCATTTGCTGAAGCTTACTGTATTCACGAATGGCCGCATGATAATTTTGTAGGTTGTTAAAAAAGATAGAGGCAATTTGTTGTTGCGCCTCAACACGTTCCTTTTCAATTGGCGAATGCAGAACGATGAAGTGTTGGTATTCAATTGCCTTCGGATAGTCCTTCAATTCAAAAAAAGATATGCGAGCAGCTTCACGAGCGGCCTCTAATGGATACTCTGTTGGGGCATCACGTTTTACCACTCGATCCAAAAAAGACAGGGCCACTTTGAAGTGACCCTGTGAAATGTTTTTCTGTGCTTGCTTATAATCGCCCTCTTCCTGAGAAGAACAGGCGCCGAGAGCTAGCACTAAAACAATCAGAAGTGCTCTGATCATTTTAGTGTTTTACTTCCTCAGGAGGTGCTCCTGCGGCAGGAGTTCCTGCTGGCGTTTCGTCCGAATGATCGTCTTCAACGACAGCTACACCTGTTACAGTTTCTTCTTTTTCATCGATATTAATCAAACGAACACCTTGTGTGTTACGGCCTAGAACAGAGATATCCGTTACTTTCATACGGATCACTTGTCCTTTATCTGTCGACAAAATCAACTCATGCTTATCAGAAACTTTTTTCGTTCCGATAACTACGCCAACTTTATCAGTTGTTTTTTGAGTGATGATACCAACACCGCCACGAGATTGAATGCGGTATTCGCTAGTCTCTGAACGCTTACCGTAGCCTTTAGAAGTCACCATTAAGATTGTATCAGGAGTGTTCTTTTCTAGAACTTCCATCGCTACAACAATATCGTCTTTTGCAAGAGTGATTGCCTTCACGCCGCGAGCTGTACGCCCCATACCACGGACGTCGTTTTCGTTGAAACGAATCGACATACCTTCTTTGGTTGCGATGAAAATATCGCTTTGTCCGTCTGAGATTTTAACGTCAATAACGCCGTCATCAAGATCCGTCGTCAAAGCGATGATACCTGCTGTACGAGGATTCGCGAATGCATCCAAAGATGTTTTCTTGATCACACCTTTTTCAGTCAACATCACAACAAATCTATTTTCGTCGAACTGATCTACTGGGAGAATCGCGCGAACATTTTCTCCGCTGGCAAGCTGAACAACGTTCGCCAGTGATTTACCTTTAGAAGTTCTAGAACCTAGTGGAAGTTTATGAACTTTACACCAGTAGACTTTACCTTTGTCAGTGAAGACAAGAAGCATCGTTTTCGTTGAGGCAGAAAACAAGTCTGTGACATAGTCTTCTTCTTTCGTTTCCATGCCTTTCAAACCTTTACCGCCACGTTTTTGCACGCGGTATTCAGCTGTTGGCATGCGTTTGATAAGACCTGTGTTTGTCACAGTAACAACCATGTCTTCGTCCGCAATCAAATCTTCGTCTTCGATGTCATCCAAAGAACCTTGGATTTGAGTACGACGGCCATCTGCATAGCGTTTTTTGATATCTTCAAGTTCGCCTACGATAATTTTGTAAATTTCGCGAACATCAGAAAGAACGAATTTCAACCAATCGATTTGTTTCATCAACTCTGCAAGTTCAGCGATGATTTTATCACGCTCTAAACCTGTCAAACGTTGCAAACGCATTTCCAGAATCGCTACCGCTTGCTTTTCAGAGAATTCGAAATTCTTCATCAAGGCTTCACGAGCAGCCACTGCCTCTTTAGAAGCACGGATCGTTTTAATAACTTCTTCGATGTGATCGAGAGCTTTTTTCAAACCCTCCAAAATGTGCGCACGCTCTTGAGCTTTTTTCAATTCGAAGATACAGCGTTTCGTAACAACGTCACGACGGTGATCAACGAACGCTTCAAGCATGCCTTTCAAGTCGAAAGTTACCGGTTGGTTTTTCGCATCAAGCGCAAGCATGATGATACCAACTGAAACTTGCATTTGCGTGAATTTGTACAGGCGATTCAAGATCACGCTAGCGTTTTCGCCGCGTTTTAATTGAATCACGATGCGCATACCTTCACGAGAAGACTCGTCACGGATATCAGAGATACCTTCAATTTGTTTGTCACGAACCAGGTCCGCAACGCTTTCGATAAGTTTCGCTTTATTAACTTGGTAAGGGATCTCGGTAACGATGATCTCTTCACGGTCTTTCTGCGGAACAATTTCCGCAACAGCTTTCAACGTGATGATGCCGCGACCTTTTTTATAAGCTTGAAGGATACCTTCACGACCCGCAATGATACCATAAGACGGGAAATCCGGACCTTTAATGTGAACCATCAAGTCTTCAAGAGTACATTGTGGATTATTGATCAAGTGCACACAGCCATCGATCACTTCACCCAAATTGTGTGGCGGAATATTTGTCGCCATACCAACCGCGATACCCGAAGAACCATTCACCAAAAGATTTGGGAATTTCGCAGGCAACACCAATGGAATTTGCAAAGAGTCATCGTAGTTGGGACCGAATGCAACGGTCTCTTTTTCGATGTCGTTCAGTAACTCTTCTGCAAGATGAGTCATGCGGATCTCGGTGTAACGCATAGCTGCCGCGCTATCACCATCGATAGAACCGAAGTTACCTTGACCATCCTCAAGTGGATATCTCAAAGAGAAATCCTGGGCCATACGAACCATAGTTTCGTAAACCGCAGAGTCACCATGTGGATGGTATTTACCGATTACGTCGCCGACTACACGGGCAGACTTCAGATACGGTCTACCAGGACGGTTGTTCATTTCACTTTGTGCAAACAAAACGCGACGGTGAACAGGTTTAAGACCGTCACGAACATCTGGAAGAGCACGACCAACGATAACGGACATCGAGTATTGAAGGTATGCATCACGCATTTCCTTACTGACGTCTACGCGGGTCACACCCTTTTCTTGATTATTATTTTCCATACATACACCAACTTAAAAACTAAAAATTAAACGTCCAAGCTTTCAGCGAGAAGGGCATTGTCGTGAATAAATTGACGACGAGGCTCTACCATCTCACCCATTAAGATCGAGAATGTCTCGTCTGCAGCAACAGCATCATCGATTGTCACTTGCAGAAGAGTTCTGTTTTCCTTGTTCAGCGTAGTTTCCCACAACTGCTCAGGATTCATCTCTCCCAATCCTTTGTAACGTTGGATGTACATTCCTTTTTTCGTAGATTCCATCACATGAGCATAGAAGTCGTTGTAGTTTTCAAACTCAACTTCCGTTTCACCTTCAAGGATCGTTAAAGGCAATGTACTTACACTTTGAATCGCGGCCCAGATTTTACGAAGCTCAATAATTTCTGAAGAGCGCAAGTTATCCAAACCAAACTTCGTCGTCATGCGATCTGCATAGCGAACAGTGTAGATGTCAGCGTAAGCTTGGCCGGTAAGCTCGTCTTTTTTAACTTCGCCTTTGTATTCTGTGATGCCAAGTTTTGGATCTGAATTAATCCAAGCACCAAGATCCTCAAGAGCTGCCTTCATTTTACCTTCGTCAGCGAAGGTCTTTTCAAAATCAGCAACTTTAGAAAGTAGGAAGTACAAAACGTCTCTGTCGTATTTTTTTGAAGAAACACGAAGAAGGTTGTTCAGTTTTTGAATGTTCAAAATTAATTGGCGAAGTTCTGGTTCGCCCAAATTTTCTTTTCCCTTGATTTTGAAGTTGTTAAGGCCCGAGCTCAATAAGAACTCTGTCAATGCAGCTTCATCTTTCAGGTAAGTTTCTTCTTTACCTTTTTTCGCACGATACAAAGGCGGTTGTGCGATGTACACATAACCACGCTCAAGTACCAATGGCATTTGGCGATAGAAGAACGTCAAAAGCAAAGTCATGATATGCGATCCATCGACGTCGGCATCGGTCATGATAATGATTTTGTGATAGCGGATTTTATCCACGTTCACGTTGTCTTTACCGATACCAGTACCAAGAGCAGAGATGATAACTTTGATCTCTTCGGAAGAGATGATCTTATCAAAGCGCGCTTTTTCAACGTTTAGGATTTTACCTTTCAAAGGCAAAATCGCTTGGGTACGACGATCGCGTCCTTGTTTCGCAGAACCACCGGCAGAGTCACCCTCGACCAGATATAATTCGCAAAGTGCAGGATCACGTTCTTGGCAGTCCGCCATTTTACCTGGCAACGATCCACCATCAAGAGCTGTCTTACGACGAGTTAAATCACGCGCCTTACGAGCAGCTTCACGAGCACGCGCTGATTCCACGCACTTCATAATCACGTTTTTAGAAACCGAAGGATTTCGATCCATCCAGTCAGCTAATTTTTCATTCACCAAAGACTCGACGATACCTTTTACTTCAGCATTACCAAGTTTTGTTTTTGTCTGACCCTCGAATTGCGGTTCACGAACTTTTACAGAGATAACTGCTGCCAAACCTTCACGGATGTCTTCACCCTCAAGGTTTGTTTTCAAATCTTTCAAAAGATTTTTTTCAGTCGCGTAAGCATTCGTTGTACGAGTCAAAGCCGCACGGAAACCAACTAGGTGAGTACCACCTTCGTGAGTGTTGATGTTATTGCAATATGTGAAGATAGATTCAGAATATGAATCATTCCACTGCATCGCAATTTCTACTTCAACATCGTCTTTCTCGCCCTTAAAATAAACCACTTCGTTATGAAGAGCTTTCTTAGACTGATTCATGTATTTAACAAATTCCGCAACACCTTCAGCGTATTGGAAATCTTGTTTCTTACCTGTGCGCTCGTCCGACAAAGAAATATGAAGACCCGCATTCAAGAACGCAAGTTCACGGAAACGATTCGCAAGAGTGTTAAAATCGTAAGTCAAAGTTTCGTCTTTGAAGATATCACGATCTGGTTTGAAAGTAGTTTTCGTTCCAGTTTTTGTAGTTGGTTCACCTTGTTGAATTGGCGCAAGAATTTTACCGCGCTCGTAACTTTGTCTCCAGAAATGACCGTCACGTTGAACTTCAACGCTCACACGAGTTGAAAGCGCATTCACAACGGAAGCACCCACGCCGTGTAGACCACCGGAAACTTTATAACCACCACCGTCGAATTTACCGCCGGCGTGAAGAACTGTCATAACAAGTTCTAGGGCTGATTTGCCTGTTTGTTTTTGTGTAGCAACCGGAATACCACGGCCGTCATCTTCGACTGTGATTGATTCATCTGCATTGATAGAGACTTTGATAGTTTTGCAATAACCTGCAAGATGTTCGTCTACCGAGTTATCCACAATTTCATACACAAGATGGTGATAACCTTTAAACGCGGTATCACCGATGTACATACCAGGACGCTTACGAACCGCTTCGAGTCCCTCTAGGACTTGGATCGAATCGGCCGAGTAGGATTTTTGTTCTTCTACTGACACTGTAACCCCTCATTGTTTTGCATACCCTTCGACGCTGTCGACGGAGTCGCATTCGTTCATTCACCTCAGTTTAGAAACTGAAGTTACTTAATCAAGAATGTGACCATCCTTGATGCGCACAACAGAAACCTGGTCGAGGCTGAATGAGTCGGGCAATGTGAAATCCGTAGTCGTCACAAAAATTTGCGTATTGATCTCGTGTAAGAACGTAATCAGCGCTTCTCTTTTGGCTTTATCGAGTTCGGATAAAACATCATCTAACATCAGCACAGGATAGGTGCCGTGAGCCTTTCTATGATACACAATTTGGGCCATTTTGAAAGAAAGAATGATGGCTCTTTGCTGCCCTTGGCTACAAAAAAATCTTGAGTCTTTTCCACCATATAGGAAGACGATGTCATGCTTGTGTGGCCCTACTAGACTGGTTCCACTTGAGAGCTCTGCATCATGCAATTCTTTGATGCGTTTTTCGAGGGCAAATTGGACTTCTTCTCGGGAAAAGTTCACCGCATTCTGATCCGAAATCACATATTCCACCGAGATATCCACAGCGGAATTTCCAGAAATGTATTGCATGGCATTATTAAAATCTTTGGATAAGCCAGCGAGCGCAGTAATGCGGGCGTAGGTTAAATCGGCCCCTAAACGCACAAATTGGGGGTTTAAAGACTCCAAAAGGTTCTCAGTGACCGTTTTGTCCTGCAAGCCTTCTAAAAAGTTTTTAAGGATCTTATTGCGCGTTTTCAGAGCTTTTCGATAATCGGCGATCAAATTTACGTTTTTTCGGTCAAACGTAATCAGTAATTCATCCACGAGTTCGCGGCGATGATCCGCACCTTCTTTGATCGAAGATAGACTTTCGGGACTAAACACGACACTCGCAAAAATTCTTCTAACGTCGGCAGAGTTCACACGTTTTTCGTTCAACGTTAGAACCTTACGACTTTTCGACAGACCCATTTTCAATTTGTAGTGAAGATCGTTCTGACTAATCAAAGCTTGAATAAGTGCTTCTTGGTTATTCGAGTTGATCAGTGTGGAATTGTCAGAGTAACGGAAGGAATCACCTTGAGAGATCATGTACATCGCTTCAAGCAGATTCGTTTTACCTTGTCCATTTTCGCCGAGGAAAACATTCACTCTCGGAGAGAAAGACAGAACTACGTCTCGGTAATTCCTAAAATTAACAAGACGTAGTCGTTCAAAAATCATCAGATTCTCATAGGCATTACTACGCAAGTGTAAGACGCATCGTTATGCGGTCTCATCAAACCCGGCGATAGGTGATCGTTCAGTTCGAAATCGATCTTGTCGTTGTTGATGCTTGCTAGAATGTCAGTGATGTATTTTGCATTGAAACCGATTTTGATTTCTCCGCCTGAATATTCAACTTCGATTTCTTCTTTCGCATCCCCCAACTCTGGATTGTTCGAAGAGATTTCCATCTTGCCGTTATTCAAAATCAAGTGAACTGCTTTTGATTTTTGATTCGCCAGCAAAGACACACGTTTCAATGAAGTTAAGAAAGCTTCCTTGTTGATCATAACTTTTTGCGGAAGTTTCTGTGGAATAAACTGTTGATAATTCGGGTACTTTCCTTCGATCAAACGAATCATCAAGATTGTTGATGAATGTTTCAATACGAATTGCGAGCCTTCCACAGCGATTTCCACAGAGCCTTCGATGCCTTCCAAAATCTTTTTGATTTCATGAAGACCTTTACGAGGGATGATTACACCTTGAGTAGCAGAAACTTTAATGTCTGAAGATGACTTAGATACCAAACTCATACGGTGACCATCTGTCGCTACCATTTTGAAACCGGCTTGTGGATTCAATTCAAAGAACACACCATTCAAGTGGTAACGAGTTTCATCATTCGATACAGAGTAAATTGTTTTATCAATCATCTCTTTCAAAACTTGTGCATCAATCTTGATGAAAGCTTGAGAATTGTAAGTAGGGAAGATTGGATATTCTTCAGCAGATATACCAACAATCTTTGATGTGTATTTCCCTTGTTTGATTTCCAACCAATTATTTTCTTTTTTAATTAAAGTGATTGGACCTTCAGAAAGTTCTTTTGCGATTTCGAAAAGACTTTTTGCTGATACAGCAACTTTACCTGGTTGATGAACTTGCGCTTTGATTTGGTCCGTAAGACTTACTTCCAAATCTGTTGCGAAAACTTTCAGTAAGTTTTGATCTGCCTCAAGCAAAACATTGATGAGGATTGGCATTGTATTGCGCTTCTCAACGATATTTTGAGTTTTTCCGATAAGGCTTAATAGATCTCTCTTATCAATTTCAATTTTCATAACAAGTCCCTCTTTTAATGCCTCTCTTATTAACTATTACTTATAATATAAATAACTAGTAGTAGTAGTAGGGGCGTGGAAAACCTAACAAATCCTCTAAATGCGTGTAAACACTAAAAAACAGTTGTGGATAAAGCCTCTGCACAAGTGACCATGAAGTTCTTCAAATTTGGGGGTAACTCGGATCCACATTTTTAGCCCCAAACTCTTCCACAGGTCTATCCACAGTCCACATTCACACCCCTGTGATATTGTGGATTCTTGTCTCTAAATCTTCGATATCTTTAGCGATATCTTGATCCGTTGCCTGTAGATTTTTAACCCTTTCAAGGGCATTCATCACAGTTGTGTGATCTTTTCCGCCAAAAGCTTTACCGATATCCACCAAAGATTTATCCAAAAACTTCTTAATCAAATGCATCGCAATTTGACGTGGAACGACAATTGGCTTCGCGCGAGTAGATGATTTTAGATCCAAAACGCGCACTTTATAGTGGTCCGCAACAAGCTTCATGATTTCTTCCACCGAAATGGTGGATTGAGTTTCATGATGGGAAAGAATGCGCTTCACAAGCTCACCATCAATCGGCAAACCTTGAAGCTCAGAGAACATTTTCACCTTTTTCAAGTTGCCTTCGAGTTCTCTGATCGAACGTTTGGAAATACGCGCGATGTAATTCACGACATCCTCTGGAAGACGCACATTGAATTTCTCTGCTTTATAACGAAGGATCGCGATACGGGTCTCTAGATCTGGCATTGTAATATCCACGATCAAACCGCGCTCAAGGCGTGTACGACTGCGGTCTTCGAGGCCGTGAATATCCTTCGGCATACGATCACTAGCCAGGATAACCTGCTTACGGTTATCGATGAAACTGTTCACCGTGTGAAAGAACTCTTCTTGAACAGCCTCACCCCGTGCAATGAACTGCACGTCATCCACTAATAGGATGTCTGAGTTTTCGCGGTATTTTTGTCTGAACTTATCCATCTCGTGACGACGAATCGCCGAGATACATTCATTCATAAAGCGTTCAGCCGAAATATATGTAATTCTAAGTTGCTGAAATTGCTCCCGAATATGGTTTCCAGTCGCGTGCAATAAGTGGGTTTTACCCATACCAACCGGTCCATATATATAGAGAGGGTTGTAGTCGTCGGCCCCTGGGTTCCTAGCCACGTTAAAACAAGCTGCGTGCGCAAATTCAGAGTTCTTACCTACGACGAAAGTCGAAAAAGTAAGGTCCGTATTCAGCGAACCTTCATTGGACCTTGGTTGAGTAGTCTGAATACCCTGGGTTCTGGATAGCTGAGCTTGCAAAACTTCTGATCCACCTGAAGATTCCTCTACAGGAGTATTGTAGGTCTCAATATGTGTATTTACTTTGTGTCCCGTAATACTAAACTCAACTTCGAACGGATGACCATAAGTGTCGGAAATCTCTGTGTAAATTTTATCCTGTAGGTTCTCAATAACGAAGTATTGATGAAGGGCATTGGGTACGCCGAGTATCAATTTGGGACGCTCGACAGAACCCGCTGTCGAGATATATTCGATAGGATCAAGCCAAGTATCCAATAACTTATTGTTATCGTTCCGGCTCTTCATCTTCGTCTTAATCAAATTCCAGAAAGAAGAGTTCAACTCCACGCGCACATCCCCTCAGAAGCAGGGACCTCTTAACAAGGGGAGCTGAAGTTTTCAACAGTTGACCTTGATGCTGCATTGTGATTAATTAGTGCCCCACGTATCTAGTTGATAACAACTTTGTGGCATACATATATAGATGTAATTGACGTCAAATAGCGTCGTAAAAAAACCTTCATAAAGAACTTCGGGAGAAGAGTCATGAAACGTACATACCAACCTTCAAATAAACGTCGTAAAACTACACACGGTTTCCGTGCAAGAATGGCTACTAAAGCTGGTCAAGAAGTTCTAAATCGCCGTCGCGCAAAAGGTAGAAAACGTCTTACTGTTTCTACTAGTGGAAAATAGTTCTCCATTAATAATTAAGCGCAGTTCTGAATTTCTCGCTCTCAAACAATCCGGGAAAAGACACTGGCCTACTAAATGGTTGCTTCTGAATTATCAGAAGAACTCAGTAGGTCAGTTGCGTTTTGGAGTAACGGCAAGTCGTAAAGTCGGCTCTGCTATTGTTCGAAACAAATTGAAACGTTGGAGTCGTGAGTATTTCAGAGAGTCGCTTAAAGCTGGGAACACGCTTGAAGCTGACATCAACATTATCTTTAAACCCATGGAAGAAAACTTCTACAAAGGCCTCGCACACGGGGAATTTGTTAAAGCTATGGACCGTGGTTTACAAGCTGTACGAAAGGGCCTTTAGGGGACTCCTTTGGTTTTTCGTTGCGGCTTACAGATCAATTGGGACTACTCATCTGGGTGGTGCCTGTCGCTTTGAACCGAGTTGCTCAGCTTATGCACTCGATGCAATCAAAATACATCATACACATAAAGCTCTTTGGTTAATCGGCAAAAGAGTTTGTAAATGCAGACCCGGTGGACCTTATGGTTATGATCCGGTTCCGCTCCCTGGGGGGAAGCTTCATGCAGCAACAACAGAACGATAATAAGTCTATCTTTGATCCGAAAACATTAATAGCTATTGCGGCCGTTGCAGTTGTTTATTTCGGTTGGCAGCAATATCTGAATAAGAAATATCCCAACTATAACAAACCTAAAACAGAGCAGACACAAACAGCGACCAATGCTGCAAATCCAACAGCTGCTCCTGCAACTTCACCAAGTCCGGTGGAAACTAAGTCTGAAACAGTTTCACAAGTTGCCGATCAACTATTCCCATTCTCGAATGACAAAGTTTCTTTCTCGGTAACAAACCACGGTATGGGTCTTAAAGACTTCACCGTGAATAACTATGAAGATAAAGAAAAGAATAAAATCAAATTGGGTGTTTCTGATCAATACGCCTTGTTCGCAATGCGTTTGGTGGGTTCTGAAAGACCGATTGATTTTAATGTGACAGAACAAACACCTGGTCATTTTGTTGGAACAGCCCAAATCGGAGCCATGACTATTAAAAGAGATTTGCAATTTGATATCGCAAACTCTTCTTTCAAAAACACGATTTCAATCACGAATCCAACTGACCAAATTAAAAAAGGTTTCTCACTGTTGCTTCCGGAAAAATCAACTGCAGCAGGAAAAAAATCTTTCTTGTTCCCATCCTATTCACACCAAGATTTCTTTATTGGTCACTCTGGTAAAACAGATACTGTGAATTTCTCTGGTGCGAAAGAAAACTTAGATAAGTCTTTTGAAAATGCGCCGCTTGTTTCTATTGGGTCACAATACTTCACAGCTCTATCTTTGGATAAATCACAATTGGCGCCGAATGCCAAGGTTACTTCTGATGTCGCTAATAAAACGGCGCTTGCTGAAGTGACTTATGTGCCAGTTCAATTGGCGAACGAAATGACTTTTAGTCAAATCTTCTACGCAGGTCCTAAATCCATCGATTCTTTGAAAGCGGTGGATCCAGAACTAGCGGGTGTTATTGATTTCGGTTTCTTTGGCGCGATTTCTCGTCCTTTGTTGTACGTGATGAAGGCTTTCCACGGCTTTATTGGCAACTGGGGTTTCGCGATCATTATGCTAACTCTTCTTGTTCGTCTTTGTGTTCTTCCATTCAATTTGATGTCTGCGAAGTCCATGAAAGCGATGCAAAAGGTTCAGCCTGTTATCGCCAATCTTCGTGAGAAATATAAAGATGATCCAATGCGTTTGAATCAAGAGATGATGGCCGTGATGAAACAACACGGAGCAAACCCAATGGGTGGCTGTCTTCCAATGGTTATTCAAATTCCGGTGTTCTTTGCTTTGTATCGTGTAATCGGTAATTCTGTAGAGCTTTATAACTCTCCATTTATCGGATGGATTCACGATTTAAGTGCGCATGATCCGTTCTATGTTCTTCCAGTTTTGATGGCTGTATTTATGTTCATCCAACAAAAATTAACTCCATCAACAATGGATCCTACTCAAGCGAAAATCATGATGTTCTTGCCGCTTGCGTTCTCTGTATTCATGTTGCAATTGCCTGCGGGGTTAACACTTTACATGGTTGTGAGTACTTTATTCGGTATCATCCAACAGTATTTCATTATGAGAGATGTAAAGGGTACGGCTCCTACGACTAAAAAGAAAGTAGCGAAGGCCTAGTACGCGCTTCAGGCGCACAATCTGAGGTGCTGTGACGGCGCCTCGTAAATTTATTTATTATTTTATTTAGGGGGTATAATGGGTTTTTTCAGTAAGCTTTTCGGTGGAAAAAGCAAAGGTGCGAACAGCGAAGTTGAAGCACTTGTTCAAAAGACTCTAGAGGGGATCATCGAGAAAGCTCAGTTCGATCTTTCTTTTGAAATCACTTCCGAGAAAGAAGAAGACGGTTCAGGCATCTTGTCTGTGCAGTTCTCTGGCGGAGATGAAGAACTTTTGAAAGACAAAAAAGGTCAGATGCTTGATGCATTCCAATTGTTGTTGAAACGCGTGATCCAACACAATTTCCCAGACGACAAAACAAATGTAACAGTAGACTGCGGTGGTTACCGTGATGAGTCTGCAAATGCTTTGATCGAACGTGCAGAGAACTTGAAACAAATCTGCATCGAGCAAGGTAAATCTGTGTACTACAGAGCATTGCCACCAAAAGATCGCAAAGTTGTTCACCAATACTTGGCGAAAGATCCTCGTATCAAAAGCCGCTCATTGGGTGACGGTCTTTACAAAAAAATCAAAATCTATCCTGCAAAAGGCGGAAGCCAATCTGCTGGTGGCGCTGAAGAAGCTCACCACGAGTAATTGTCAGAAAGGGCCACATGTCATTCCGAGGAGATCGTGACAAAGATACTATCTGTGCGGTCTCCACTCCTCACGGAGTGGGCGGAATCTCTGTCATCAGAGTTAGTGGCCCTGTTACATTAGCGATCGTTTCAAAGGTCGCCTCCTTTTTACCTGAACATCCTGAATCTCATCGCGTTTATTTCGGCAATTTGTCGACGGTGAATGGCGTTGAGATTGACGAGGTTTTGGTAACCTACTTCAAAAACGGTAAATCCTTTACCGGTGAAGAAGTGATCGAAATTTCCTGTCACGGAAGTCCACTCATCTGCCAAACAATCTTAAATCAGTTAATCCAATTGGGCGCTCGTGCGGCAGACCGTGGTGAATTCACTTATCGTGCGTTCATGAACGGAAAGTTGGATCTAGTTCAGGCAGAAAGCGTTCTTTCTTTGATCGAATCGCAAAGTCAGCAGGCTGCAAAGTTAGCTCTTAGACAGTTAAAAGGTTCTTTGTCGCACAAGCTTGAGCAAATCGAAGATGATATGACTTGGATCTTGGCTCATGCAGAAGCAAGCATTGATTTTTCCACAGAAGGCATTGACGTGGTCGATAATACGATCGTGATTCAACGTCTTAAAAAAATCGAAGCGACCTTGAAAGAACTCGTCGGGACTTTCAGAGTCGGCCGTCTTTTAAAAGATGGTTTTAGAATTGTTCTTACGGGTCTTCCGAATGTAGGCAAATCCAGCCTACTGAATCTTTTTTTAGAAGACGAAAGAGCCATCGTTACGGATATTCCGGGCACAACTCGCGATGTGATTCATGGGGATACTTCTTTTGAAGGAATGAAGTTTACATTCGTCGATACAGCCGGTCTTCGTGATGAAGCGACGGACTTGGTCGAGCGCATTGGTATTCAAAGAAGCTATGAAGCGCAGAATGAATCTGATGTGGTGTTCTTTGTTTTCGACGTGGAAAAGGGCCTTTCTTCTGAAGAACTTCAGATATTAGAGTCTCTAGATCCTCAAAAAACCTTCATTTTAGCTAATAAAACCGACCGAATAGGGGGGCAAAAACCCCTAGAAACCGTCGAAAAAGCTATTAAAAACAGTAAATTTTTCCAAAAGATTCACGATCCTGAAGCCTTCTTCACAAGAAGGGTGTTCTTTGTCAGTGCTCTTGATAAAAAGGTGCGTTCTGATGTTTTGAAAGAACTTGTGAAGGAATTCGCGGATTTGCAGATGGAAAACACGGTTCTTGTTTCCAATGCCCGCCACTATGAAAACCTTCAGCGAGCTCTTGAAAATACACAAAGATCGCAGGCCGTTGTGGATCAGGGAATGGGTTCTGAGTTCTTAGCTTTAGAATTAAAGGAATCCCTCATCGCGATTCACGAAACTTTAGGAAAGCGATTCGATGATCAAATCATGGATCGTGTCTTTAAAGAGTTTTGTATCGGGAAGTAATTTATGACTAACAAAAAATTTGATGTGATCGTAGTTGGTGCGGGCCACGCAGGTATTGAAGCATGCTTGGCTTCAGCGCGTTTGGGTTTGCAAACTTTGATGGTAACTACAAACGTAGATCGCATCGGTTACATGAGTTGCAATCCTTCTATCGGTGGTTTGGCAAAAGGTCACATGGTTCGTGAAATCGACGTGCTTGGCGGTCAAATGGGTATCGCTGCTGACGAAACTACTATTCAGTACAAACGTCTTAACTCTTCGAAAGGTCCTGCGGTTCGCGGAACTCGTGTTCAAAACGATAAGCATTTGTATGCCGCTTTCCAAAAAAACGCGTTATTCACTCAACCGAATCTTGAAGTGCTTCAAGGCGAGGTAAAACGTCTTATTTTGGAAGGTGACATCGCGGTTGGCGTTGTTCTTCAAGACGGTTCAGAAATTTTCGCAAAAGCGACGGTCATCACAACGGGTACCTTTATGAACGGCGTGATGCATATCGGTCTTCGTCAAGAGGCGGGTGGCCGCGTAGGCGATCAACCTTCGATCGGTTTGTCTGATCAATTGGCGCAATTCGGTTTTGAAGTGAAGCGTTTGAAAACGGGGACTCCGGCACGTCTTCATAAAGACAGTATTGATTGGTCGAAAACGATTCCTCAAGCTGGTGATGAGAAAGTATATCCGTTTAGTTTCAAATCCTCTGGCAAATTAAAACTTCCACAAGTTCTTTGCTATCTGACTCGTACAACGGAACTTACTCACGATATTATTCGCGGTAATTTGGATAAATCACCTATGTTCACGGGGATTATCGAGGGAGTAGGACCCCGTTATTGTCCTTCGATTGAAGATAAAGTGACTCGTTTTGCAGATCGCACGAGTCATCAAACTTTCTTGGAACCAGAAGGTTTGAATACCGATTTGATTTACCTTCAGGGTATTTCGACAAGTTTGCCTGAAGAAACTCAAGATCAATTCCTTCGTACAATCCCCGGTTTGGAAGACGTAAAAGTTGTCCGCTACGGATATGCTGTCGAGTACGATTATATTGAGCCAACTCAAATTTGGCACCGCTTGGAAACAAGAACGATTCGTCAGCTATTCTTGGCTGGTCAAATTAACGGAACTTCTGGTTATGAAGAAGCTGCAGCTCAAGGCTTAATTGCTGGAGTGAATGCGGCTCACTCGATTTTAGGTCGCGAAGAATTTATTTTAGCTCGCGATGAAGCCTATATGGGTGTGCTTGTTGATGATCTTGTGACGAAGGGGACGCGTGAACCATATCGCATGTTCACTTCTCGTGCAGAACATCGATTGGTTCTTAGGGAAGATAATACTATCGATAGATTAGGTGTGATCGCTGCGCGTATTGGTTTAGTTTCTCAAGAGTCTTTGGACATTCTTGCGGGTCTTCGCGAACGTCGTCATGCTTTCCACGATAAATTGAAGACTACGAAAATCTATCCGACAAAAGATGTTCAGGAATTACTTGCGAAAATTCCGACTCCTGAAATGACAAAGTCGTTGTCTTTCGAAGAGTTGCTGCGTCGCCCCGAGGTTTCTTGTTCTCATCTTGAGATGCTGAATTTCGAGGTTGATCCAGATCCAAACGTCTCAGAACCGGTCGAGATCGAAGTAAAATATTCGGGTTACGTAAAGAGACAGATGGATTTGATCCAACAGTCTAAGCGCCTGGAAGAGCTGGTGCTTCCCGAGGGGCTTGCGTACTCGGAAATTCGTGGTCTATCGAATGAAGAGAAGGATAAGCTGCAACGCGTTAAGCCACGCACCTTAGGTCAAGCTCAACGTATAAGTGGTGTTAATCCATCCGCGATTCAGGCTATAATGATTCATCTAAAAGGTCATAAAAAGATTAAGGAGATGAGTCTGGATGGAGAACAATAGCCAGCAGGAAGCACCACAAATCTACTGGCGTGTAGATGAATGGTTTCCAGATCTAAGTCCGGAAGTTAAGACCCGACTTAAGACCTATCACGATGAACTTATTAAATTCAATCGCACTGTGAATCTGATTTCAGCAAAAACATTGTTTGTGGCGGATGCGCTTCATTTTGCTGATTCAATCCTAGCATCTAAAATTATTCATGGCGCTGATCCGCAAATGGATCAGATCTATGACTTTGGGAGCGGTAACGGGTTCCCGGGGATCGTTTTTGCGATTCTTTACCCGAGCGTGAAAGTGGTACTTGTCGACACAGATCAACGCAAGTGCGAGTTCCTGAAACATATCGCTGCGACTTTGAACCTTAAGAATGTGACGGTCGAGAATAAAAACGTGGAATCCCTCCCAGAGAATTCTGTGAAGTTTGCCATGTGCCGCGGATTCGCGTCGATCTCGAAGTCAATTCTGGTGACGCGCAAATGTATGGTTAAAGGCGGTCATTTCTATCATTTGAAGAGTGAAGAGTGGGGAATTGAAGTGGGAGAAATTCCAAGTCAGCTTTGTTCGATTTGGACTCCGGCACTTATGGGGGAGTACAAACTCCCAGTCGGCGCAGTCAAGTTCGCCGTTGTTCGCACAGAAAAGATCCAATAAATTCATTAAAAGTAGGAATGTTCCACGTGGAACATTCCTATTACTCTTTTTTCTCGGCTTTCTCGCCGCTTTCGCCGCCCTCTTTCACTTTTTCAGCGCCACCACCGGCGAAAGATACTCCTGCATCTTTCATGCGGGCTTTAACGTCCCACTCGCGCTTGGCTTTACGAAGTTTTTGCTCGGCTTGATAGGATTCGAATTCTTTTGGATCGGGCCACGGTTCTTTTTTAGCATATGCCCTACGATACGAAATGATAGCGCTCTTTTTGCGTTGTTCGATTTTTAGTGTGAGATAATCTTTCTCTTGTTCGAACTTATTGACGGCCGCTTGTGATTCAAAGACGCGCTTTTGCGCATATTTGATTTGCCCGGATTGAGGGATCACGCCTTCAAGATCTTTTTGAAATCCCTCGAGCTTTTTCTTCTCCGCTTCAAGTGATGCAGTTGTGGCTCCGAGCTGCGCTTGAAGATCTGCATATATAGGATCTTTCAACTCGGGGTTTGGATCCGGTTTACTACATGCTGTGAGCGAGAAAATGATGATGATTGCTGCGATTATTCTCATAATGTGGTTGTTCCACGTGGAACATCGGCAAAAATGAAGAAAATCCTAAGATGAGGTGCGAAAAACTAGTCTTTATTCTTGCCACTTTTTCTGAAAAGGAGGATTTTTTCTACATCAAGGAGGAATCATGGCAAAAACTATCTGCATAGCGAACCAAAAGGGTGGAGTAGGCAAGACAACGACGTCGGTCAACCTTTCATCTGCGCTGGCAACTCTGGGTAAGCGAGTACTCTTGGTGGATATGGATCCACAGGGTAATGCATCTAGTGGACTAGGCATCAAACGTTATGATAGCCAAGACGCTAACTCATATCACGTCCTTATTGGCGAAAAAACAATTCAAGAGGCTACTCAAAATACTTCGAATCCAAATTTGAAGATATCTACCGCCAATCCTGACCTTGTCGGTGCAGAGATTGAACTTGTTGATATGCCGCAGCGTGAGTATCGCTTAAAACAAGCTATCGCAACAGTGGCTGATCAATATGATTTCGTGTTGATTGATTGCCCACCATCTTTGGGCCTACTCACTTTGAATGCATTAAATGCGGCTGATAGCTTTCTTGTGCCTCTTCAATGTGAATACTATGCGCTTGAAGGACTTAGTCAGCTATTGAACACGGCGGGATTAATCAAAAAGAATTTGAATCCTCAATTGCATATCGAAGGCATCGTTTTGACTATGTTTGATATGCGCAACAACTTGAGCCACCAGGTTGTGACTGAAATTAAAAATCATTTTGGCGAGAAAGTTTTCAACGCCATCATTCCAAGAAATGTTCGTTTGAGCGAAGCACCAAGCCATGGTCAATCCATCCTTGAATACGACAGCAAATCTATTGGTGCCATTCGCTATCTTGAACTTGCTCGCGAAGTTATCGCTCGTTCTGAGGTAAAAGCTTCTGCGCCAGCGCCTCAAGCGACTGAACAAAATGCATACGAAGGGGAAGTAAATGTCTGATTTCGCTGTCGAATCCTCAAACAAAAAGAAAGGCCTGGGTCGTGGATTGGGATCTCTGCTTGGGGGCCCAGCTCCAAGTGATATTCCAGCTCGCCCAGCATCTACAACTGCTCCGGCTGGGGCAACAGCGGCGTCAGCCCCTGTAACTGCACCAACATCTGCGCCTCAACCCGTCGCCCCTCCCGTAGACCCTGAGAGCAAGATTTGGAAAGTTGCGATTGATAAACTTTCTTCAGGCCAATATCAGCCACGTCGTACTTTTGAAAAAGAGCCGCTTCTGGAGCTTGCTCAGTCGATTAAAGAGAACGGAATTCTTCAGCCAATCGTTGCGCGCAGGACGACTTCTGGAAAACTCGAAATCGTTGCCGGCGAACGCCGTTGGAGAGCTTCGCAACTGGCGGGTCTTCATGAAGTTCCAGTTATCCTTAAGAGTTTCACAGACAAAGAAGCCCTCGAATTAGCCATTGTTGAGAATATTCAACGTGAAGATTTGAATGCAATTGAAGAGGCAGAAGGTTACTCGCGCCTCATCACAGAGTTCAAATTATCTCAACAGCAAGTCGCTGAAAAAGTTGGACGTGATCGTGCGACTGTAGCGAATGCGGTTCGTTTGTTGTCGTTGCCAGCAGAAGTTAAAGAGATGATCTCTAAAAATGAGCTTTCTGTAGGTCACGCAAAAGTATTATTGTCCCTCCCGGATCAAAAGAAACAAACTGAACTTGCGAAAAAAGTAATCAAAGAGAAAGTTGCCGTTCGTAAACTTGAAAAGATGGTTCAAGCCATCGTTAAGGGGAACGTTGAAGAGGAGGCTCCTGCGAGCTTCGACTCTAACGTGACGCAAAGACTTATTGATGGTCTTGGCGAAGAGCTTCAAAAAATCATGGGCACGAAAGTGAATATTGATTATTCCAATTCAAAAGGTAAAATTAGCATTCACTTCTATTCCGATGATGAATTAACCAACTTGGTAGATAGGCTAAAAGAAGGATGGCAATAGTAACTCCCGAAGCTTTACAAGAAGACGTACTTTCTGGTCATGTGACGGCGATCCTTGATCAGGGTACACATTTCGAAGGAAAGCTCAGCTTCGAAGGCACCGTACAAATTGGCGGAGACTTCAAAGGGGAAATCTTTACTAAAGATACTATTATCGTCAACGAAGGGGCTGCGGTCGCGGCCCAAATCGAAGCTGATACTATCATTATAAGTGGACGTGTAGAGGGAAATCTCTTTGCACGCCGCAGAGTTATCATGCACCCGCCAGCCGTTTTTAAAGGCACGGTTACATCACCTAGTTTACGAATCGACGAGGGTGTTGTTTTTGAGGGCGCGTCCTATATGCCTAAGTCTTAGGCAGCATCATCCCATCTGTTAAGTGTCTGTATTGTCAGGTAGAAATTGACCTTGACCTTTTCAAGTTCGAAATGTTAACTCCGAAGCTCAAAAAATCAGTAGGGATTTCAATCAAATGGACATTTTTGGACAATTAGGCATCAATTCAACTGCAGCGATCCAATTCATCTTTTTTGCGATTGCATTGCTCTTTTTAACGAAGGTTGTCTTTACACCTTATGCCCACGCTCTTGAAGAAAGAGAAAGAAAAACTAAGGGTGGCGAAGACTTAGCTTTGGAATACCAAGCAAAGTCCATCGAGCTTCAAACTCAGTACGAAACCAAACTTCGTGAACTTAACCAAGAAACGAAATCCATCATCGACGCTTCTAAAGCAGAAGCTAACAAGCAATATGAAACAACCGTTTCTAAATCTCGTGATGAAGCTACGAAATTAGTTTCTGAAAACAGAGCGAAAATTTCTGCGGCAGTCGAGACGGCAGCTCGTGATTTGAAATCACAAACTCAAGCTGTAGCATTGGCGATCACATCTAAATTGTTAGGCAAATAAGAGAGTCAAAAAATGAAAGTTATCGTAAACCTTCTCATTCTACTCGCGCCAGCTTTAGCTCTTGCAGCTGAGCATGGTGGCGGTCATCACGACGTCGAAGTTCCTAAGACAGTTATCTATCAAGTGATCAACGTTGTGATCTTGGTTGGTGGTCTTATTTACTTCACTAAAGACGGAATTGTTGCATTCTTCGCAGGAAGAAAAACAGCTTACCTAGAAGCAGCTCAAAAATCTGCTTTCGCACGCGAACAAGCTGAAAAAGAATTCGTAGATATCAAAAACAAAATTGCCAACCTGGACAACACTCGCCAAGAGCAATTAAAAAAAGCGAAAGATCACGCTGAAGATTTGAAAAAACAAATCACAGAAGAAGCGGCACAAGTTTCTAAGCGTATCAAAGAAGAGGCAGAGTTGACTGCGAAGCTTGAGGTACAACGCGCACAAAGAGACCTTCGTTCTCAATTGCTGAACGACTCTGTTGAAGCAGCTCGTATCGTATTGACTAAAGACATCGGTTCTTCTGATCAACAGAAGCTCCAAAAAGAGTTCATCAATCACATCGAGGTAACAAACCGATGAAAGTAAATGAAGTATCTAGAAGATATGCGAAAGCGCTTCTTTCCGTTGTAAAACAGAAGGGCATTCACGCGAAAGCATTCGCTGAATTGCAAGGCGTTTCAGAGGCTTTCCAAAAGGACAGCACTATTTCTGCTTACTTTGAAAACCCAATGATCAGCTCTACTCAAAAAGTAAGCGCTGTGAAATCTGCTTTTCAAGGCAAGGGTCTTTCTGAAGAAGTATTCAACACGCTTGTGTTGCTTGCGGAAAAAAACAGAATTCAATTTCTTCCTGAGATCGCTCTTGCGTTCCAGTCATACTTGGACGTTGAAGAAGGCGTGACTCGTGGAACAGTTCGTTCTGCACAGCCTTTGGCGGCTGATGCACAGAAGGAATTAGAACAAAAGGTTTCAAAAGCTTTGAACAAGAAAATCGTTCTTACTTACCAACAAGATCCTAAACTTCTTGGCGGCGTTGTCGCCCAAGTGGGTGGCTGGACATTCGATGACAGCATCGAAACGCATTTGACTAAATTAAATGAAGAATTAAACAGGAGAGCCAACTAAAAATGGAAACACAAATCCGTGCCGACGAGATCAGTCGCGTTCTCAAAGAGCAAATCAATCAGTACAATAAGCAGATTGAAGTAAGTGAAACAGGTAGCGTTCTTTCTATCGGGGACGGCGTTGCCCGTATCTACGGTCTTGAAAACGCAATGGCCGGTGAACTTGTAGAGTTCCCAGGTGAAGTATACGGAATGGTTTTGAACCTTGAAGAAGGTCACGTTGGTACCGTTCTATTCGGTGAAGATCGTCAAATCAAAGAAGGCGACACTGTTAAAAGAACAAAAAAAATCGTATCAGTACCAGTAGGTGAAGCGCTTCTTGGTCGTGTTGTAGACGCTCTTGGCAACCCAATTGATGGTCGCGGCCCAATAAATACTCCTCACTCTCGTATCGTTGAAACTAAGGCTCCTGGTATCGTTTACCGTCACCCAGTTGAAGAACCACTTCAAACAGGTATCAAAGCTATCGACGCTCTAGTACCAATCGGTCGTGGTCAACGTGAGTTGATCATCGGTGACCGTCAAACTGGTAAAACGACTATCGCGGTTGACACTATCATCAACCAAAAAGGTCAAAACGTTCAGTGCTTCTACGTAGCTATCGGTCAAAAACAATCGACTGTTGCTCTAGTTGTAGAAAAATTGCGTGCGGCGGGTGCTCTTGAGTACACGACTATCATCGCAGCGAATGCATCTGATCCAGCTCCACTTCAATACCTTGCTGCATACTCTGGTACAGCAATGGCTGAATACTTCCGCGATACTGGCAGACATGCTTTGATCGTTTACGATGACTTGACGAAACAAGCTCAAGCTTACCGTCAATTGTCTCTTCTTCTTCGTCGTCCTCCAGGACGTGAAGCATATCCAGGCGACGTCTTCTATTGCCACAGCCGTCTTCTTGAGCGTGCTTCTAAGTTGTCTGCGGATAAAGGCGGCGGTTCATTGACTGCATTGCCAATCATCGAGACTCAAGCGGGTGATATCTCTGCTTACATCCCTACAAACGTTATCTCTATCACTGACGGTCAGATTTTCCTTGAATCAGACTTGTTCTACAAAGGTATCCGTCCAGCGATCTCTGTAGGTAAATCAGTATCACGCGTAGGTGGTGCGGCTCAGATTAAAGCGATGAAACAAGTTGCAGGTTCTATGAAACTTGAACTTGCTCAGTTCCGTGCGATGGAAGCATTTGCGGCTTTCGCTTCTGACTTGGATAAAGCGACTCAACAACAGTTGTCTCGTGGTCGTCGTCTTGTGGAAGTTTTGAAACAACCACAATACCAACCGGTAAAAGTTGAAGAGCAAATCGTAATGATCTTCGCTGCTTCAAATGCATTCATCGATAACTATCCTGAAACAGACGCTAAGAGATACGAAGTTGAGATGATCGAGTTCTTGAAAAACAAGCACTCTGATATTTTGAAAACTATCTCTGAGAAGAAAGCGATCGGCGACGATACTAAAAAAGCGTTGTTGGCGGCTCTTGAAGAGTTCAAAGCTATCTTCCAACCTTCTAACAAGTAATTTGGTGCTTAAATGGCAAGCTTGAAGGATATCCGGGCTCGAATTGAGTCCACTAAAAACACCCAGCAGATCACGAAAGCTATGAAGCTCGTGTCTGCTGCGAAGTTGAGAAAGGCGCAGAATAACATCGTTAATATGCGTCCTTATGCTCTGACTTTGCGTAAGGTGATTGCGGATATCGCTGTTACAAACAAAGTGTCGCATCCGTTGATGGAGAAGAAAGACCAAGTAAAGAATGTTTTGCTTGTGGTTATTACTTCTGATCGCGGGCTTTGCGGCGCCTTCAACAGCAATATCAACAAATTTACCGAAGCTTATTACAAAGAGAACGTAGACAAGCTCGAAAAGATCGATTTCTTGTTCATCGGCCGTCGTGGCCATGACTACTTCGCAAGAAGAGGCATCAAGCCAGTGGATTACATCACAAAGCTTGATAAAGACATCTCTTACGAATTAGCTGCGAAAGTTGCGAATCGCGTGATGAATGACTACCTAGAGGGTCATTATGACGAAGTTCGTATCATTCACAATGAATTCAAATCAGCAATCTCTCAAGTGGTAGTGGCTGAGACAATCTTGCCTATCGATATGGGCCAGACAACGTTCAACACGGAAAACGAGAGTGCTACTGATTTTGCTGTCGACATGATTTTCGAACCGGCTCCTGAAGTTATCATTAAGGAACTTCTTGATAAGCACTTCGATCTTCAAGTTTACAGATGTATGTCCGAGTCCGTAGCGGGTGAACATGGCGCTCGTATGAGTGCGATGGAAAACGCGACAAACAACGCGAAAGAGATGATCAACAAGCTCACTCTTACATACAACAAATTGAGACAAGAAAAAATTACTACAGAATTGACTGAAATCGTATCGGGCGCAGAAGCGCTTAAATAGGGAGCTGAATAATGGCATTCGGTAAAGTAAAACAAGTATTGGGTCCCGTAGTGGACGTAGAGTTCGAAGGTGGCGATTTGCCAGCAATCAACTCTGCTCTTCGTGTAACAAATAAATTTATCTCTGACTCTGAATTCAACCTAGTTCTTGAAGTTGCTCAGCACTTGGGTGACGGCGTTGTTAGAACTATTGCGATGGACCAGTCTGAAGGTTTGGTTCGTGGTGAAAAAGTTAAAGCATTGGGCACTCAAATCACAGCGCCAGTAGGCCGTGAATCTTTGGGTCGTATCATCAACGTAGTTGGTGAACCAATCGACGAGCAAGGTCCAGTAAACGCGAAAGAACACTGGGGCATTCACAGAACTGCTCCTAAGTTCGAAGACCAAGCAACTGCTGCTGCAATGTTGATGACTGGTATCAAAGTCGTAGACTTGCTAGCTCCATACGCTAAGGGTGGTAAAATCGGTTTGTTCGGTGGTGCCGGTGTAGGTAAAACAGTTCTTATCCAAGAACTTATCCGTAACATCGCTACTGAGCACGGTGGCTTCTCTGTGTTCGCAGGCGTTGGTGAACGTACTCGTGAAGGTAATGACTTGTGGCAAGAGATGAAACAATCTGGCGTATTGGCTAAGACTTCTCTAGTTTTCGGTCAAATGAATGAACCACCAGGCGCGCGTGCTCGTGTTGCTTTGACTGGTTTGACAGTTGCTGAATACTTCCGTGACGTTGAAAACCAAGACGTTCTTTTCTTCGTTGATAACATCTTCCGCTTTACTCAAGCGGGTGCCGAAGTTTCTGCGTTGTTGGGTCGTATCCCTTCAGCGGTAGGTTACCAACCAACATTGGCGACTGAGATGGGTGCTCTTCAAGAGCGTATCACATCAACTAAAAAAGGTTCGATCACGTCAGTTCAAGCGGTATACGTACCAGCCGATGACTATACGGATCCAGCTCCAGCTACTACATTTACTCACTTGGATGCGACTACAAATCTTGACCGTGATATCGCAGCTATGGCCATCTTCCCAGCGGTTCACCCATTGACGTCTACTTCACGTCTTTTGGATCCAACTGTTATCGGTGAAGAGCACTACAAATGCGCTCGTGACGTTCAAGCATTGTTGCAACGTTACCGTGAACTTCAAGATATCATCGCTATCTTGGGTATGGACGAATTGTCTGAAGCGGATAAATTGGTTGTATCTCGTTCTCGTAAGATCCAACGCTTCTTGTCTCAGCCGTTCTTCGTTGCTGAGCAGTTCACTGGTCTTTCTGGTAAATACGTTGATATCAAAGACACTGTTAAAGGTTTCCGTGAGATCCTTGACGGTAAACACGATGCTCTTCCTGAACAAGCGTTCTACCTTGTTGGTACTATCGAAGACGTTATCGAAAAAGCTAAAAAACTTCAGGGTTAATCTGCCAAGATTAACTTTGGATTTAGCAGCGTAAGAGTGGCTTCGGCCACTTTCGCTAGAGCGATGAAAAGGTGATTTATGTTTAAACTTACTATCGTGACTCCAGAGCGTCGTCTTCTTGTTGACCAAGAGGTTGAAGAAGTGACTGTTCCTGGCTTCAAAGGCGAACTTAACATTTTGCCTGGTCACGCTCCTCTAATCACTACACTAGGTACTGGTGTTATGAAATGGAGACTTAAAGGACAAGAAAGACAGAACCAAGCTGTTATCAGCTGGGGTTACTGCCAAGTAAGTCCTGCGGGCGTGAATGTTCTTGCGAATATCGCGGAACTTCCAGAAGAGATCGATGTTCAAGCTACGAAAGACTTCCTTACTCAGTCAGAGAAACACGTGATGAACGATGTGATCTCTGAAACTGAGTTCGCGGATATCCAACGTGATTGGGCTCGTGCTCGCGCGAAACTTGAAATTGCTGAAGGCGCGCCTAAAAAGTAATTTCAAAGTTCTATTTTGTTTCAATCGAAGGCTCAGGTGTTCCCTGGGCCTTTTGTTTTTTCGGATCTTCTTTTTGGAAGGTGAATGGATAGGTTATCTCGGTCACAGTGTTTTCGTGGCTCGGGTCTTTCGGAAATTGAATCTGTTTTAACGCCTCCAAAAGGCAATCATTAAGCGATTCGTTTTTAATGTTGTCAGACTTGACGTCAGCCACGATCACCTTGCCTGACGTATCTGTGAACCAATGAAGCACAATTTTGCCATCAGTTGTGCCTGTCTTTTTTAAATCATCTAAATGCGTATTATAGCAATGGGCAAACTCTTTCAAATTATCACGAACGGTTTGGCGAATGTCCTCACGGTAATTTGTGACGCGAGCCGGAGGCTGCTCTGGCGTATGGGCGCAGGCTGCAAGAAAGATCGATACAATAGAGAACAATGGAAATTTCCAACCACTAGTCATAGGAAAATTAAAACAAGAGGCTGTGGACTTCGCAAGTGATGTAATTTCAGGCGAATTTTATTAAGAGGAAAGTCCCGGATTCATCGATAGTTGTGTGGCCTCACATTCTGCACCGCAAATCAAAAAGGTACGGCGTACCTTGGGGGATTGTGCGATACTCGCGGGTGTATGACCCGTGAATTTCGTAAAGACATCCGGGGCCGAGGCGCTAGTAGTAATATTCCAAATCGATTTGATTCCCTCCAGTACGAAGCCGAGCCGCAGGATTTCGATAACTACCTGATAGATGAAGACGGGAAACCTCGTCTGCAAACGCAAATCATTAAGGACAGTTCCCGCACGGTGCTGACTAAGAATGATTCGCCGGATATTGGATTTACTTATTCAGTGAATCCCTATCGCGGCTGTGAGCATGGCTGCATTTATTGTTATGCCCGTCCTACACACGAGTATTTAGGAATGTCGGCGGGTCTCGATTTTGAATCCAAGATTATGGTGAAGTACGATGCGCCACAACTTTTGGAAGAAGCCTTGATGAAAAAATCATGGCAGCCCGAAGTGATTGTCATGAGTGGTGTGACGGATTGTTATCAGCCGCTTGAGCGGCGAATGCAGCTGACTCGCGGATGCCTGCAAGTCCTAGCGAAATTTAAAAACCCTGGATACATCATCACGAAAAATGCATTAGTCACTCGAGACATCGATGTTTTGCAAGAGATGGCGGCCTACCAAGGCATCGGAGTGATGATCTCGATCACAAGTTTAGATAACGATTTGATCGAAGTCCTGGAGCCGCGCACTTCGAGGCCCGCTGCGAGATTGAAAGCCATCGAAGAATTGACGAAGGCTGGAATTCCTGTCGGTGTGAATGTGGCGCCGACAATTTTGGGATTAACAGATCACGAAATGCCTGCGATTTTGAAGGCGGCTAGCGAGGCGGGTGCAACATCTGCTGGCTACACAGTGATGCGACTACCTTTGTCTGTGGCTCCGCTGTTTGAAGAGTGGCTTGAAGTTCATCGCCCACTTAGAAGAGATAAAGTCATCAATGCGGTGAAAGACATTCGTGGTGGCAAGATGAATGATGCAAACTTTGGCAGTCGCATGCGTGGCGAAGGGCCGCGGGCTGAGCAACTGAAGCAAGTTTTTGATATTTATACTCGCAAGTATGGTCTGAACTTGAAAGACTTCCGCGTTAGCGCAGATTCTTTCAAGAGGCCAACAAACCAACTTAGTTTTGATATTGATTAATTATGGCGAAGAAATCTTCTGTTCGGAAAATTCAAATCGACATTCGCCAGTTTGCGGTACCGTGTCCTCGCGTGGGAAGCATCGAGCTTCACTCAGGGTATGGACAAACTCCACAACTCGGGCAGGAGATTCACCAAGCCATTCAAAGGAAAAGAATTCGCGAAGTTCCAAACTATACAGCGGAAAAGAAGATGTCGTTGGAGTTTCAGCGCGAAAGCTACTTGTTCGTGATTTCTGGTCGCGCTGATGGAGTCACTGAAGGCTACGACTGCGTGATCGAAGAAATCAAGTCGGCCTTTGATATCGAGTCTTTAGAACGAAAGCTCACCGTTGGTGAGAACCATCCCTATGTTTGGCAGTTGAAAACATACGGTTACATTCACTATAAGCAAACGGGCGAAGTGCCCGATTTAAAAATGCTGCTTGTGTCATCGCGTAATTTTAAGCAGAGCGAAATCTTTTTCGAACTAGATATTGAAGAGTATGAATCGTGGCTGGCGCTTCGCCTGGCAGAGCTGGTGGAAGAAACTAAGATTCGCGAAAAACTATTTAAGAAACGCTTAGAGATTTCCGAAGATTTAAAGTTTCCATTTTCTTCGCCGCGCCCTGGGCAGACCGAGCTGATCGAAAGTATCGAGCAGGGATTTGATGAAGAAAAATCCTTAGTCATTCAAGCTCCGACGGGTTTGGGTAAGACCGTTGGGGTTCTTTATCCCTCTTTGAAAGATTCAATGGCGCGTGGTCAGAAGGTGATCTATGTGACGCCCAAGAACTCTCAACACCAAGTTGCAGAAGAGGCTGTGGATCGTATGCAGGAGTTGGGCGCGAATATTCGTCCGCTTACGATCACCGCAAAAAGCAAAATGTGCTTTAAGGCCGAACCCTTGTGTAATCCGCAATATTGCGAATACGCCAAAGATTACTATAAGAAAGTGGCGGAAAACGATTTGATCAATAAAGTTTCCAAGCTACGTTCTTTAAGTAAGAAGAAACTTCGACAGCTGGGTGAAGAGTTTCAAGTCTGTCCCTTTGAGCTTTCCGTAGAGGCGATCGAGCGCGCCGATGTTGTGATTGCCGATTACAATTATGTTTTCTCATTAAGAAGCCTGCTGGGTCGTCTGTCCGAACCGTTGCTAGAGCCTTCTGAAAGGGCAAATCTTGTCATTGATGAAGCCCACAATCTTCCTTCGCGAGCTCAGGACTATTTTTCTCCGTCGCTGTCTACGCGCGAGCTTCGTCAGATGGAAAGTTCGCTTAAAAATGTCGACAAGAAATTTTCAAAGCGCGCGCTGGCTTTATGTAAAGAAGCTCAAGAGGTCATTGAAGAGTATCGTGGCGAGCCCCGCAACATCGTTATTGATTTTGAGCCTGTGATGGATCTAGATAAGCGTATTCGCGATTTTCTATCCGAGTATTTGGACTCGGATGCAGAGATTCAGCAGCAAGATGGCATCTTGCGATTGGCGAATACGTGGAGTGATTTTACTCAAGCTCTTGAACTTCGCGGCGATGAATTTTTTCAAACCTATCAACGCCAGAAATTATTCGGCGAAGAAAATGAAATTATCAAGGTTACATGTTGTGATGCTTCGGCACACTTGAATGAAGTCTATAAATCATTTAAAAATGTTGTGGCTTTCTCTGCAACGTTGAAACCATTCAGCTACGCCGTTAAACAATTGGGATTTACAGAGGAAGAGACGAAATGTCTCGAATTCGTGTCGCCGTTTCCTCACGAGCACCGCAAGATTCTATTGATTCCACAAATTTCAACGAAGTATCGGGATCGTTCTTCCAGTTCGCCTAGAATTGCAGAGGCGATCGAGAAAATTATGAGTTTGAAAACAGGGAACTATATAGCGCTATTCCCTAGTTTCGACTTCATGAAGGATGTAGAAAAGCATCTAAAGGACACCCATTATCAACGCCTTGTGCAGAATCGTGAGATGAAAGCCTCGAGCGTTGAATATATTTTATCTCAGATGAAAAACAGCGATCACCCGACGTTGTTGCTGGCGGTTCAAGGCGGAGTGTTTTCCGAAGGTGTGGATTTCCCTGGGGATATGTTGATTGGCGCATTCGTCATTGGCCCTGCGTTGCCAACATTTGATTTCGAGCGAGAGCAGATTCGTCAATACCATGAAAAGAGACACGACAAGGACACGGCCTTCAACTACACCTATGTGTATCCTGCGATGGCAAAGACAATCCAGTCGGCAGGTCGAGTGATTCGCTCGGAAAACGACAAGGGAGTGATTGTCTTGATGGACTCCCGTTTTTTGGAAAACACATATTCTGAGACAATGCCTCAGGGATGGTTCGAGGAATCGCCGCAAGAACTTGTGTCACAGAAAATTTTGTCTGATATTTCTGACTTTTGGACTTCCATCAACAAAAAGTCCGAGTCGAAAGATATTGAAACTCTTACCGAGGAAAGTGAGGCAGAGGTTAAATGAATTTAAAAAGCATGCCCCTTTTCTTTCTAGATCTTCAAACCACGGGTACAAAACCTGAAAGTGGAGCGCACATTCTTGAAATGGCTTGGGCGGGTCAAGAAGGTGAAATCGAAAACTTCCTCATCCAACTTCCTGACGAAAAGAAAATTCCTTATCGCATTCAGATGATCACGGGTATTTTTCAAGAGGACATGGAAGCGGCTATTCCCTTAGAGGTGGCATTTACGCGCATTGAAGAAAGGTTTAAGAGTCTTCCATGCGTGATTCATTTTGCGCAATTTGAAAAGCCGTTTTTGGCAGATGCCTTTCAACAGCTGCAAAAAGAAAATGATCTGAATATCTTATGCACTCATGAGATCGCAAAAAGACTTTTACCGAACTTGCCGTCCCGCGGAATTAAGGGACTTGCTGGATATTTCGGATTTCCCTCTCAAGATTTAAAAAGATCGGCGATGCAAGTCGAGGCAACACGGACGATATGGAAAGGCTTGATAGAAGCGCTGGCGAACCAAGGAATTAAAACATACGATCAATTACTTGCTTGGATGCAGGCGACTCCGAAGGTGGCCCGTACGAAGTATGAGTATCCTTTGTCGAAAGAAAAACGTTTAAGTCTTCCTGATGAACCAGGCGTTTACCGCATGGTTAGCAAGTGGAATGAAATCCTTTACGTAGGGAAAGCCACTTCTTTAAAGGATCGTGTGAATAGCTATTTCCGTGGTCAAAAAAATCGTGATCCGCGCAAGCTTGAAATGCTCACGCAAGTATACGATTTACACGTGACGGTGGTTGGAAGCCCTCTTGAAGCCGCCTTACTAGAGACAGACGAAATCAAACGTCTTGATCCGCGCTACAATATCAGCCTAAAGACAGGTCATCGTGGGATCGTTTTCTTTAATCGTGAGATGACGGACCTAAGCTTTGAACAGAATGATGAGTTCTGTGTGGGACCCTTCTCGAGTGCCATGGTTTTCGATTCCATTCGTAACTTAAGCCAATGTCTGATCGCAGGACAATTTCATGACAATATTTTCTTTGAACCGATTGACGCGGCATTGGTGAAGGAAGGCTATGAGCTGTTTTGCTTTAGAAATAACTTTGCAGAAGATACGTTTAAATCAGTTCGCAATTCACTAGCTTTAGGTATTTGGTGGAATCGCAACTATGTCCTTGAAAATGAAATCGCTTCTGATGAAGGTCCCACTGAAGCGACTGAATCTTCAGAGTCGAATGAAACCTGTGTCGAAAACGAAACCGAAGAAATGGAAGCTCTAACGGCCGAAGATATCGCTGATAAGTTCGAACGTCATATAATGCGCGCAGGTCGCTCTTATATGCGAGCAAAGGAGCTGACGCGCATGTTGAATTCGGACATCGATTTTAAAATTATCGAAGGCGATTCTGAAAAAAATTATAAACTCAAAGTGCGCAAAGGCCTTATCTCGAACGACGAAAATTCCGAGCGGGTTAAAAAGATCCAATTGTGGAATGGCCTAGATATCGATACATACGATCGCATGAGTGTCCTGCTCATGGAGCTTACGAAGATTCAAAACCACAAAGGCTCTGTGAAAATCCAGGTGCTCTAGGGTGACCTATTTGGTGGAATAATAAAAACCATCTCTGCTTGGGAAATAAGAATATGTGTCTTTAATCTTATCGGGCAAAGCGGCGCATCGAGGGTCGCTCAACTTTTGCGATCTCTTTACCTGGCAGATAGCCTCTAGAGCGGGAACACAGTATGGAATCATATCGTATGCTTTTTCTAACATGCTAAGACTGACTTCTGCATTCTTGTTTTGAAATTGTGCAGCGGCGGCCTCTAGGAAATAAAAACCATAATTTGCATATATCGACCGATAGGGATTGAACTCACGGTCTGAGGCGGGCACAGAGCGAATATCTGTTCTGAATTTTGGAATATATCCATCTTTTTGAAAATCAGCGCCCATACCGTTTTTTACCAAACGTGCAGAGGGAAAATAAGTAATGTGTGCGATTGTTGGACGATAAAAATCCCAAGTGGAATAGATATCGAAGTTATCTGCATTCGGCCCAACAATGTCCTGGATGGGTGCAAAGGAATTTTTCCTATGAATTCCCTCGGCATCAACTTTAAAGTCAGGATAGATCTTTTTCATACGCCCGTTGAGCCAAGAATAACTCATCAGAGTTTCGGCGACGACAGGAACATCAGGATTGATGCGATGGAATTGTTGAACGAAGCGGGTCGCTGCAAGCTCGGTGTCACCATGCATGAAAAGAAGGGGCTTCTTGCCATGAACGGTATTCAAAACATTCACTGCGAAATCTTCAATAACTGCATTTCTTGATAAATTTGCGGTGGAAAAATTGATCTCTATAAGGCAAGCCAGAAGCAACAATACCAATGCGCGTAAGTAGCGCTCGTATTGCTTTGGATGAACGTTGGTATCGCACCATTTGCCGATAAAGACGGCGAGAAGAAAAATGGGCATTAAGAAAAAACGCTGAAGTATTTCAGAATAGAATCCTGTAGGAGCCCCTTGCCCTGTTCCCATAAAGAAAAATAAATATAGAAAAAAGCAGGCAAAAACAGGCCAATAAATTGTCTTTACTTGAAAGCGACGCTGCTTTCGCCAAATCACGGCAGCGAGAATGACGAACAAAGGCCAGCTGCTTTTTAAAAGTTGCCTAAAAAAATAAGCGTAGATAGGCAGAACGCCGACATCCTTGTCCGTCTTCATTAGACGAGTGGTGCCATAATCAGATCGCATGAAATGACTGAAGACATCTTCGATACCTTGCAAATCACCCCAAGAGTACAGATTCTTCGTGTCAAGCAAAAGAAGGGAAGCATAAAGACCCGCGCAGACAATCAAACCTAAGATGGCGCCGAGATAGAATGCAGGGCGTGCGCGATGCTTCCAGAAAAACCACAGTAGCAACGGCAACATGAAAATAATTGTCAGATGGTTCGCAGCCCCTAGGAAAAAAAGAAAGGGAACCGCAAAAACAGATGAAGATTTGACGACTGTGTCTTCTTCTTTGAAGGCAAACAACATCATAAGTGAACAGATCAAAAGATGCAGCGAGAAAACTTCCGGAGTAATCGTGTAGCGCCAGAAGTACATGCCCAGCGCGATGGAGATCACAACGAATAAACCCAATAGTTTATTCTTAAACAGCCTATAAACAGCAGCCAATACAACAAGGCTGACAATGATCGAAAAAAGTGAAAGAGAGAAGTAAACGTTATCAATTCTGAAAATCTGAAGCCAAGCGCGGTTCAACCAAACCCAAAGAGGATAACCGGATGGATGTGGAACAAGTCCTTTTAAAGCCACAAGTGCAAACTCTCCGCTGTCGCCCGTTTGTACTGTTCGCGGAGCTGTTACAAAAAACAAAATTCCCAAGGTAATAAAAATGCCGTAAGCCCAGAGTGCAGTGTTTTTTAATATTTTCATAAATTATTTTATGGCGACACTGGAAGAACTTAATCCCAGGATTTCATTGAGATGTTCAGCCACTTTTTTGCCGGAATCTTTGTGGTTGAAATAAAGCTGAATGACTTTTTTATAAGGACGTTCCCTCGGAACCAATCCCGGTGAACCCAGATTGACCACAATGGTTTTCTTTTTGATATCAGAAGGCAGCGAGCGCAGAAGCTTCGCTGTCTTTCCCCCAGTGATCGCAAGAACTAGAAGAGGGCAGTGCGCACCCTCTGTCCACTGCATAACCTCGGTAGAGTCAGAATCTCCGGCAATATGAAAGGTGGAAACCTTTAAAGATGTTGAAGACGTAAAACTTTTAATAAAATCCTTGTGTGGCGATAAGGCGCACACGCGACCGACCGCAGCGGGTGCGCGGGATTTGTTAGCTTTAGCTGGAAGATTTTTAGGAATAAGATTGCTTTGGATATTTTGAGAAAGAACTTTTTCTTCAAGACTCGCATATTCTTTCGAGCTTAATGTTCCGGCGGCAATAAAAGAGGGCAGCGAGGGATCTTTTCTGTAAACATTAGCAAAGGCTTTCGCCATAAGAATACGATGAAGCTTGCCGTTCAATTCTTCTTGAGAAATATCGCCCTTCTTGATGGCGTCACGAACTGTGCGAATGGCCTTTTCCTGATCTGCGAAAGACCACGTTAACATCACGACGTCAGCACCGGCTTTAATAGCTTTCAAAGCTGCAAGTTCGGGACGAAGAAGTTGACGAGAACCCTTCATTTGCAAATCATCGGTGACCACTAAGCCCTTATATTTTAAGTCTTTGCGCAAAAGCTCTGTGGATATCTTTGAGGAAAAACTTGCGGGCTCTTTTGAAGGATCTAGTGACGGATAAATCGAATGCGATAACATCAGGGCTATGTTTGAACCCAAAGAAGAATATCCTTCAAAGGGAACAAGATCCTTCTTTTTTAAATCTGAAATGCTTGCAGAGTTTTTGACGATCATTGCGTGTGGATCTGCTTTCAAGTTTCCAGTGCCTGGAAAATGCTTTGCCGTAGGAATCACGCGGGATCTCATCAAGCCTTTTGAATATGCGACGCCGATTTCTTTTACCATTTCAGGATCGGCACCGAAAGAACGTACGCCGATAAAACTTGCCGAAAAGGGGTCTGCTACATCTAGTACTGGCGCAAGATTCATATTAAAACCCACTTCGCGAAGGAAGAGGCCTGTTTGATACCCCATCTCTTCGGCAAGAAGTGGTGACTGAGTTTGGCCAATAGCCAACGCATTCGGCGGAGCAGGATCGATAGGCAATCTTGAAACAGCACCGCCCTCTTGATCTATGGCAATAAGAGGCGGAAGCTTTGTTGATTTATAGACCGCCTGATAAAGTTCTGAATTCAATTTCCGAATTTGTTCAACGGATAAAACATTTCTTTTAAAGAGCAGCAAAGATCCAGGCTTGTATTGGGAAATGAATTGATTGAGTTCGACATCCATTTTGGTTTGCGGGAAGCCGATGATAAAAAGCTGACCGACCTTTTCATCAAGAGTCATTTGAGCAATCTTTGCATCAATGATCTGATCAAGGGTTTTGGCTTGAGCTGGAACAAGGGCGGGAAAAATACAAACCAGCGCAGTAATGCTCAAAATCCGAGAAATTTCCCTGATATACTTCCACATAGGACTAGAGTACCACTCGAGAGATGTGGGAGTAGACGAGATTTGAGTTACGTCATGAAATTGCACCAAAGTCTTATCGTGTTTTTTTCGATATTCATGCTGCTATTTGCAGACCCAACTTTTGCTGCGACAGAAGGCCAGGGCGACAATGGCCAAAACGGATTGGTTGAAGTTGATATTCCGCAGAATACATTAGCGCCATATCGTGAGCGTCGCGCGGGTCACACTTGGTATTTTGGTATCGATTACGAAAACATGATCTTCAAAAACTTTGTTTCTGCTAACGACAGTATGTCGTGGAATTCCATTTTCGGCAGCAGCTCTATTCCCTTTATTCACGCCAGTCTTGATTGGAAATACAATTTCTCTGGCGGCGGAATCGCAATCGGTCTCGATGCCGGTGGCGGTAGCCAAAGTGGGGCCTCCAGTCACTCGTTAGATATCACTAAATATGGTCTTGGCTTGAAATATGTGATTGATACTATATGGCCAGAGCCTTATGTAGCCCCTTACGTCGGAGTAAATGCCTGGCAGCTAATGTTTAGGGATAATGCTGGGACTGCATCTGTCAACAAGACCGTCGGTATAGGATACAACTATACAATAGGTCTTTTGATTCAGTTAAATTGGCTTGAGGATGGGAATAGTAAAGAATCCACGTTCAATTGGGGTATCGAAAACACCTATCTAAATGTGTATGGTACTCAGTACACGACGGTCAGCAGTGCATTTGATTCATCGACGGACTTCTTATGGGGAGCAGGACTTAAATTCGAATTCTAAAAACGCTCGTAGAAATCGCAAAAGTTTAGATGAGAGTTAGCAGGTGATTTAATTCCTCGTGAACTGCGGACCAAGAGATTGTACCAAGCTTAATATTCAAGCGATTGTCCGGAGTCACAGAATATTTTTTTGACTCTCGTACAGCCAGTTGAATCACCGCTTCGGGTTTCAATTTTGTCTTCTCTGTAAAGATCAATGAAACTGATTTTACGCCGGCACTGATATCTCGTACGCCCAGTTCCTTGCATTGACGACGAATCAACATCAAGCCCATCAAGTTCACAGTTTGTTCCGGGATTGGTCCGAATTGATCGCGCAATTCCTCTTCGATACGATCCAAATCTTCGTTTGAAGTGATATCCGCCAAGGCCTTGTAATAGCCAAGACGAATACGGATGTCTTTGATATAGTTGTCTGGAATCAGGGCCGGGATCTTCAAATTGATTTCAGGATCAAGCTCCATGTCTTCAACGGCCTCGCCCTTTGCTTCGGCCAGAGCTTCGTTTAAAAGATCCATGTAAAGCTCGTAACCAACGGTGTTGATGTGACCTGATTGTTCTTCGCCTAAAATATTTCCCGAGCCACGCAATTCAAGATCGTATTGAGCGATCTTAATGCCACTTCCAAGAGCCGTGTTTTCTTGAATAATCTTCAAACGCTCTTGCTGTTCTTTATCAAGTTTGCGATCACGCGGCATCATCAAATAACAATAAGCACGAGTTTTCGATCGACCTACGCGGCCACGCAATTGATAAAGTTGCGACAAACCAAACATGTGAGCAGAATCGATGAACATTGTGTTTGCGCGAGGCACATCCATGCCTGACTCGACGATTGCAGTACAAACTAGAACATCGATTTCATGATGGAAGAAAGCAAGCATCGCTTTTTCAAGCTCGTGTTCTTCCATTTGTCCGTGAGCCACGCGAATGCGTGCTTCAGGAACAATCTGACGAATTTCATCCACTAAGCCGTAAATAGATTCGATGCGGTTGTGAATAAAGTAAACCTGACCACCACGAGAAATTTCCGCGGTAATTGCCTTGCGAATTGTTTCAGGATCAAACTTCGTCACAAAAGTACGTGTTGGTAAGCGGTCGACTGGTGCCGTGTTAATCAAACTTAAATCGCGAATACCCACCAAGGCCATATTCAACGTCCTTGGAATCGGAGTCGCTGATAAAGTTAAAGTGTCGACGCTTGTGCGAATTTTTTTGATTTTCTCTTTGTGAGTGACGCCGAATTTCTGTTCTTCATCGATAATTAAAAGACCCAAATCTTTATAGCCAATGCTTGAACCCAACAGCTTGTGAGTTCCCACAACCAAATCGACTTTGCCGTCCTTTAGATCTTGAATGGTTTTCTTAGTTTCTGCCGGAGTCACAAAGCGATTCAACACTCTAATATCAACAGGCCATCCCTCAAAACGCTTTTTAAATGTTTCAAAGTGCTGGAAAGTTAAGACAGTTGTTGGTGCGAGGACAGCCACTTGCTTTCTTGCTTGAATCGCAAAGAAAGCCGCGCGCATAGCCACCTCCGTTTTACCGAAACCAACATCGCCGCATACAAGGCGGTCCATAGGTTTGGTAGAACGAAGATCTTTTTCGATATCGGTGATCGCGCGAATTTGATCGTCGGTTTCTTCATACGGGAAACCATTTTCAAACAGAGTGATTTCCTCTTCCTTAAAAACAAACGGGGGACGATGCATCTCTGCGCGCTTTGCATACAAAGTCAAAAGATCGGCCGCGATATCACGAACGTGAGATTTAACTTTCGCTTTGGTTTTTTCCCACGCAGTTCCGCCTAATTTATCTAAAACTGAAGTGGCGCCGGAGCCCGAGAATTTCTGTAACTGACCGACGCGATAAACAGGCAGATACAATTTGTCTTTATCTTTGTAACCGACTTGTATGAACTCGGATTCGACTCCGCCGATGTTCATGATCTTAAGGCCTTCATAAACGCCAATACCGTGCTTCACATGAACAACAAGGTCGCCCGGTTTCAAATCGCCGAAAGCTAAACGCTTGGCCTGCTTTTGGAAGTCTTGTGCGCCCGAAGAGCTGCTTGAGCGTTGCTTTTTGCCGTAAAAATCTTCATCGCGTAAGAAGATCACTTGCTCTTCATCTAAACGAAGACTGTCCGCTAGATATCGAGGAATGATGTGGATCAAGTGCCTGTTGGCGTCTTGCTCTTGAAGCCATGAATCCCATTTGTATTCGTCGGCTTCACAGCGACGGGCTTTCAGATCTAACTTTTCGAAAATAACGGAAAGACGATCAATGTGAGATTGATTTTTTGTCCCTACAAAAATGCGATAACCATCTTCGCGCCATTTGTGAAGTTTGTTTGTGGCCGCCTGAAGCCAGGCCTCGCTGCCAACGGTGTTTGCCAAACTTAAGTTCGTAAAATCTTGAGTTAAAGCCGTACGATACTCGACACGAGCGTCTTCCGAGTTTTCCTCATCGAAGTATTCTAAAGATGAAAAATAAAGCGTGCGAGATTTTTCCGGGAACGAAAGTTTATCAAATGAAGTGTATAGTTCATCCAATTGCGGACGAATCACATGATGTTCGCCTGAAACAAAATCGGCTTTCAGCTCTGCCCATAAATCATCAGCACATCTTGAGATTTCAACTGGATCTAAGAAGAAAACATTCACGGGTCCCGCAAAGTGATCTAGTGGCGAAGCAAGGTCTCCGTAGAAATAAGGAAGAAGGAATTCAATTCCAGGAAAAGAGTTCTTCAAAACAAGCGAACGAAGCATTTCGTCGGCTTCTGCTTTTTCAACAGGGCGGTCATCAATGCTAGCACGCACTCGCTGCAAAAGTTTTTCGTGAACTTCATCACGGAATAGAACCTCACGGGCAGGAGTTAGCATAAAAGACTGAATCTCATCCGCACTGCGCTGATCAGAAACGTCGAAATGGCGAAGAGTTTCAACTTGATCGCCGAATAAATCCAAACGCACTGGCATCGGTTCTGTCGGAGGGAAAATATCAACGATACCGCCGCGCAAGGCGTATTGCCCCTTGTCTTCAACCATCGGCGCCGGGACATACCCCAAAGAGTTCAAATATTCGGCGATATCATCTGGAAGTTCGTCGCCGGATTTCAAAGTGCGAGAAAACTCTTTCAGAATTTTTGGAGGAAATGTTTTTTGCATCAACGCGTCAGAAGAAGATATGAAGATTTCTCCGGCTTTGGCGCTTTGAGCTTTGCTTAGAAAATTGATTCTGTCGGCGACACTTTGAGTGTTCGGATAAAGACCTGAGTAAGCCGTAACATCAAAAGCGGGCAGAATGACGCCGTGACGAAGTGGGTCAAAGAACTCAATCAACTGCTTGAGTTCGAGGGCCTCTGCGTGACTACCAACAACAACTAGATGCGGCAAGCTGTTGATTTTTTTAGAGTAAGTTTGAGACAAAAAGTAAGCGAGCGCGAGCGGTGAAGACGCTCCCGTGACTTGAATTTTTCCGCGTGATGTTTCCAAGGCTCTTTCGAGAATCGACTCGAGCCTTGTATGAGTCATTTCTGCTTTCATTTTGTGGGCTTATCTTGCCATGCTTATCGCCTCGTTTCTATTCTAATTTCTTGGTTTTCACAGACGACACATATATAACTAATTGAAATCCAAATAATAACGACAACTTTGGAGGGTTACGTGCCACTCGGTGGAGTCATTTTCATCGTCATTTTTATTGCGCTTTTTGGAAGCTTTCTTGTTTGGTTATCGATCAAAACCGGCGGAAAAGTTCACTATCATCCGATCAAGTATGAACCGTACGAGTGCGGTCTTCCCTCTCTTGATAAAAAGGATACGAAAGTTTCAGTTAAGTTCTACCTAACTGCGATCCTTTTCATCCTCTTCGATATTGAGATCATTTTCATGTATCCATGGGCCACTTCTTTCCGCGAGTTTATTGCTTCCGGTCAAGGTGCTGTGGTTTTTGGATCTATGATCTTCTTCTTGGCCGTATTCATCTTCGGCTTGTTCTGGGAAGTAAAATCAAAAGCATTGGAATGGGATTAATCAATGAACATGGGTAAAGATGCATTCGAAATTTTAGTAAACGGGATTAAGCTCGTTTTGATCTTTTTGATGATCGTACAACTCGTGCCAATCCTAGTGTGGGTTGAGCGTCGTGGTTCGGCTTTCATTCAAAACCGTCTTGGACCGAACCGTGTTGGACCTTTGGGTTTAATGCAGTTGTTGGCCGATGCGGTGAAATTCTTGACGAAAGAATCTTTCGTTCCTGATACAGCAAAACCGTTGTTGTATTTTGCAGCTCCAGTATTCGCATTAATCCCTGGTGCGATTGCTTTCATGGCGGTTCCGATGTCGACTCCGTTCACAGTTGGAACGTTCGAGTTGTTCGGTCAAACTTGGGGTCCCTACACTTTCCTAGTTCAAGGTTATGATATCGGTATTGGTATCGTATTCATCTTGGGTGTTTCTTCTCTAGCTGCCTACACATTGTTGATGGCGGGTTGGGGATCAGGAAATAAATATTCACTCATGGGTGCTCTTCGTGCTTCTGCACAAACGATTTCTTACGAATTGGCTTTGGGCCTTTCAATCGTCGGTGTGATCATGCTTTACGGAACTTTCAACTTGAGCGAGATGACAGCAGCTCAACAAGGTTCTTTGCACTTCCAATTCATGGGTTACACGATCGCAGCGAGCTGGCTTCCAAACTGGGGTATCTTCTATCAACCTCTTGGAGCACTATTGTTCTTCACTTCTACTTTCGCGGAATCAAACCGTTTGCCGTTCGACTTGGCAGAGGGCGAAGCGGAACTAGTTGCCGGCTTCCATACTGAGTACGGTGGTTTCAAATTCAACATGTTCTTCATCGGCGAGTACGGTCACATGATGGTTGCATCTGGTTTGATGGCGATCTTCTTCTTCGGCGGCTACGGAATTCCTTGGGTGACTGTTGATCAAGTTCACCAATGGGCTTCTTCAGTCACTGCGAATGCAAATTGGGCAAGCGTTCTAGTAGCGTTGATCCACTTCATCGTATTTAACATTAAGTTCTTTGGCTTCTTGTGGTTGTTCATCTGGGTACGTTGGACTCTTCCTCGTTTCCGTTATGACCAATTGATGGATTTGGGCTGGAAAACAATGCTCCCATGGGCGTTGTTCAACACGATCCTAACAGCGTTCGTGATTTATTTGGCGTCATTGTAAGGAGACCGACTGTGACAGCAGATTCTTTTCTATTTTGGTTTTTAGCGATCGTGACCCTGGTTTCAGGCCTGGGCGTGATCCTTTTGAGCAATCCGATATATTCCGCGTTGAGCCTTGCGATGACGATGGTTGGTATCTCGGCTTTGTTCGTAACTTTAAATGCCTACTTCATTGCGGGTGTTCAGTTGATCGTTTACGCGGGCGCCGTGATGGTTCTCTTCACGATGGTGATCATGCTTTTCGACTTGAAACACGACCTTCAAGCATTCACACGCGGCAGATTCACGGGGCTTATTAAAATTGCCTCTGTTGGTTTGCTTGCGGGACTTGTCGTTGGCGCCATCGCAATGTCTGTTGGTTTGTTGAGCGAAAAAACAACTGACAACCCTGTGACTGTAGGAACCGGCATGGAGACAACGAAAGCGTTGGGTCACATCTTGTTCACGAAATACATTTTTGGCTTCGAAGCTCTTGGCGTTTTGCTTCTTGTAATCGCAGTGGGCGCAGTGGCTCTTTCTCGCAGTAAAGGCGGTACACATGAACAGCACTGATTTCATCAATAATATCGGCCTTACGCACTACTTGGTTTTGGCAGCGATTTTGTTCGTAATGGGTATGGCAGGGGTTCTTCTTCGCCGTAACGTTATCGTTCTTTTGATGTCGATCGAGTTGATGTTGAACTCTGTGAATCTGACTTTCGTGGCTTTCAGTAAATATCTTGGCCACCTTGAAGGTCACATCATGGTGTTTTTTGTAATGACTATCGCAGCAGCGGAAGCAGCCGTGGGTCTTGCCCTTGCGGTATCAATCTTTAAACGTTTCAACGAAGTGAACATTCGCTTCTTCGAACACTTGAAAGGGTAAGCAGCAATGAATCATGCAGTTTTGATGGCCATTGTTATTCTTAGCCCGCTGGTTGGTTTCCTGATCAACGGCGCAAGATACAAAAAACATTCTGGCAACGTAGCCGGAACGATCGCGACTTTGGCTGTAGCGATCTCTTTCATCTGCTCTGTTCTTTTGGTTGTAGATTTAATTTCTATGCCTGAAGAAACTCGTCGTATCGCGGTGAGCTTCTTTGAATGGATGGCGGTTGATAAATTCAAAATCAACGCAGGTTTCGTCGTCGATCAAATCAGCGCTATTATGATTCTTATCATCACAGGCGTTGGTACTTTGATCCACTTGTTCTCTGTCGGATACATGCACCACGATAAGGGTGTAGCGAAATACTTCTCTTACTTGAATCTGTTCATCTTCAATATGTTGTTGCTAGTTCTTGGTGACAGCTTGCTTGTGATGTTCGTTGGTTGGGAAGGTGTGGGTCTTTGCTCGTACTTGCTAATCGGTTTCTGGTTCACGGATTCAGAAAAAGCGGCAGCGGGTATGAAAGCCTTCGTTACGAATCGTATCGGGGATGCAGCTTTCCTTCTTGGCATGTTCATCCTGTTCACAACTTTCGGAACTTTGAATTTCCATGATCTCAATGCTCTTGCTCCGACGACTGCGGAAGCGTCTTGGATGGGTGCTGTGACTTTGGGAACTTTGATGTTGTTCATCGGTGCGACTGGTAAATCAGCGCAAATTCCATTGTATGTTTGGCTTCCAGACGCGATGGCCGGTCCAACTCCAGTATCAGCGTTGATCCATGCGGCGACGATGGTTACTGCCGGTGTTTACATGATCGTTCGTTTGAATCCTTTGTTTATCGTTGCTCCTAATACAATGATGGTTATTGCTATCATCGGTGCGGCGACGGCGGTTCTTGCAGCAACTATCGGTATGACTCAATGGGATATCAAAAAGGTTCTAGCGTACTCGACGGTATCTCAACTTGGTTACATGTTCCTAGCTTGCGGCGTGGGTGCTTTCGGAGCAGCGATGTTCCACTTGATGACTCACGCATTCTTTAAAGCTTTGATGTTCTTGGGTTCTGGTTCAGTGATCCATGCAATGCACGAAGAACAAGATATCCGTAAGATGGGTGGCTTGAAGAAATATCTTCCGATCACTCACTTTACGTTCTTGATGGGATGGCTTGCGATTATCGGTATGCCTCCATTTGCCGGTTTCTTCTCTAAAGATGAAATCTTGGCCCAAGCTTTCCACTCACCATTGGGCTCTCCTTGGTTGTGGGCGGCAGGTGCTTTGGGTGCGGCTTTAACGGCATTCTATATGACTCGTTTGATGGCTCTCACTTTCTGGGGCAAATCAAGAGTTCCTTCTGATGTTCATCCGCATGAATCTCCTGCGATCATGACCATCCCATTGATCGTTTTGGCAGTGTTGTCAGTGATTGGTGGTTGGATCGGCATTCCTCACGTGATCGGTGAAAACCTGGGTGAAATTCCAAATATTTGGGAGCACTGGTTGCATCCACTGATCCATGAAGTTCCAAATATGGGTCACATGGAAGCTTCAACAGAGTGGGCACTGATGGGTACTTCTGTTGGTTTGGCTTTGATCTCTGCTTTTGTTGCTTACACATTCTATGTGAAGAAGCCGGAAGCTCCGAAGAAGTTCGCAGAAAGCATCAAGCCTGTTTACAACTTGGTATACAACAAATACTTCGTTGATGAGGCTTACTTCGGCGGAATCATTAATCCTTTGGTGAACGGCAGTAAGAATCTTTGGTACTACATTGATGTTAATTTCATCGATAAGTGCACTTATTGGATTGGTGATTTGATGAAGGGCATGGGTTCTTTGGCTCGCTCTCTTCAAACAGGTAACTTGCAGCAATACGCAATGTACATCGGTATCGGTGTAGTTGTTGTTCTTTCCTTTGTGATCATGAGGTAACGGTATGATCCTGAGTACAATTGTTTTTCTACCTCTTTTGTTCGCTTTGATCGTGGCTGTATGGCCGAACGCTAAAACGATTCGTCCATTGGCTCTCGGTTTTTCAGTGATCGAGTTCCTTCTTAGCCTTGTGATCTTCCAGCACTTCGATCCAAGTTCTGCACAACTGCAACTTGTTGAAAAGTATATGTGGATTGATCGTTTCGGAATTCAGTACTTCCTAGGAATCGACGGCATCTCGTTGTGGTTGGTTCTTTTGACGACGTTCTTAACTCCGATCATCATCCTAGCAAGCTGGACATCTATCAGCGAGCGAGTAAAAGGCTTCCACGTTTGTATGTTCATCCTACAAACCGCGATGCTTGGAACTTTCTTGGCGATGGACGCTGTGTTCTTCTATACATTCTGGGAATTGTCTCTAGTACCAATGTATTTCATGGTTGGTATCTGGGGTGGAGCTCGCAGAATCTACGCTACTGTTAAGTTCTTTATCTTCACAATGGCGGGTTCGGTTCTGATGCTTGTTGCAATCATCTATATGATGTATCTGACACAAGAGGCGACTGGCCACATGAGCGCAAGTCTTCTTGATTTCTACAAATTGAAAATTCCGTTCGTAGGCGGAACTTTCTTCAGCCTTCAAACTTTGTTGTTCTTTGCATTTGCGTTGGCATTCGCGATCAAAGTTCCGGCATTCCCGGTTCACACTTGGTTGCCTGACGCCCACGTTGAAGCACCAACTCCTGGCTCAGTCATTCTAGCCGGTGTGATGTTGAAAATGGGTACTTACGGTTTCATGCGCTGGGTGATTCCTTTGTTCCCAGAGGCTTCTGAATACTGGGGCTGGTTGTTCATGCTTATCGGTACAGTGGGCATCATTTACGGCGCGCTTGTAGCGATGGTTCAACCGGATGTTAAGAAACTGGTAGCGTACTCTTCCGTATCGCACATGGGTTACATCTTGCTGGGTCTGTTTGCATTCAATGCTTACGGTATGTCTGGTGGTTTGTACCAAATGTTGAATCACGGTATCTCGACGGGTGCCTTGTTCATCTTGATCGGTATGATCTACGAAAGAACGCATTCCCGTGAAATTTCTAAATACGGCGGCTTGGCTGGAGTTCTTCCAATCTTCACGATTTTCTTCTTCATCATCACGCTTTCTTCGATTGCGGTGCCGATGACAAATGGTTTCGTGGGCGAGTTCATGATTCTTCTCGGTACTTTCAAAGCGCAACCGGCCTTCGCTTACTTCGCAGTCTCTGGCGTTGTTCTTGGTGCGGTTTATATGCTTTGGATGTTCAAACGAGTCTTCTTCGGCCCTCAAGGGGAGCTTGTTAAAGACGAGCATCATCCACTTCATGACTTGAACGTGCGTGAGATCGTTGTTCTTGTTCCGATGGTAATTATGGTGTTCTGGATGGGTCTCTTCCCGAACAACTTCTTGGACTACTCTAAGGCTAGTATTGATTTCTTGGTTAACAACAAGAACAACTACAACCTGACGATTGCAGAACCTGGTGCGACAGCTACGACAGCTCAGCAAGCACAAGGGGGTAACTAATGAATATGACTATTGGCCTTAGCGATATCCTTCTTGTATCTCCGATGATCGCTCTTTTTCTTGCAAGTTTGATCCCTCTAACGGTGAAGGTATTGCGCGGGAATCGTGAACAAAACCCAATCGCAACTTTGACTCAAGGTTTGCTTGGTATCGTGATCTCGATCGCTCTTCTAGCGGTATTCGGTGGAGCAGGTAAAACTGCATTCAATAACGGTTTGATCTTCGACGGTGTTACTCAGTGGATCAGCGTGATTGCTTTGATCGCAGCTGGTGTGGCGATGATCATGATGTACGAAAATCCAGCGACGACGGGAAAGCAATTCTCTGAATTGATTTTCTTAGCAATGTCTTCTGCAGTTGGTATGTTGATCCTGGTTGCAGCGGTAGATCTTTTGATGGTGTTCATCGGTCTAGAGATGATGTCTTTGGCATTGTATCTAATGATCGCGATGAGCCACGAAGAGAAAATCTCTAAAGAAGCGGCATTGAAATATTTCGTACTTGGTTCGTTTGCTTCAGCAGTGTTCTTGTACGGCGTTGCTTTCATCTTCGGTTCAACGGGTGGAACAAACATTCTTGCATTCATGGACAACGCTGCGGACCTAGTTCAAAACAGCCGTTTGTTCTTGTTCGGTATTTCTTTTGTGATCTTGGGCTTCTGCTTCAAGGTTTCAATTGCTCCGTTCCATGCTTGGACTCCGGATGTTTACCAAGGTGCGCCGACTCCGCATTCTGCGTTCATGGCAACGGCGGTGAAAGCGGTTTCTTTCGCAGCTTTCTTGCGTGTGATTGCAACGAAATCGTTGGTAGGTTCAGACCATTTGTTTGATATCCTTCAATGGTTGGCAGTGATCACTATGATCGTTGGTAATACAGCAGCGATCATGCAAAACAACTTCAAGCGTATGATTGCTTACTCTTCGGTGGCTCACTCTGGTTACGTGCTAGTAGGTGTGATCACGGCGGGTGTAAGTGATAACGGAGCTTTCGGTGCTTCAGGGGTTATCTTCTATCTTCTAAGCTACTCGTTGATGACTTTGGGTGCGTTTGCAATTGCAAGCATGCTTGAAAAATCTGAAAGCCACATGGTTAATATCGATGACTTGGCTGGCTTGGCGAAACGCAGACCACTTCTTGCTCTTTGCTTGACGGTGTTCTTGTTGTCTTTGGCTGGTATCCCACCAACTTTGGGCTTCTTCGGTAAGTTCTATATGTTCAACGCCGCTATCGGTGAAGGACTTTTGTGGTTGGCTATTTGGGGTATGTTGAACTCTGTGATCGCAGTTTACTACTATCTACGTCCAATCGTAGTTATGTACATGCGCGATGGTGATGCAGAGATTGCTCCAAGATCTTTGAACGCAACAACTGTAACGGTAGTTGTGATGGCCTTCCTGATCGTAGTCATGGGCTTCATGTCAGGCCCATTGTTCGCAGCAGTAGAAAAAAGCCTTCTATAATTAAACTCTAAAAATCGAAGCAACAAAATAAACCCCGGTAAAAACCGGGGTTTATTTTTTAGGGTGCCTGCCGTTTTTTTGGGTCCATCATGCGTCAATTATGAAGGTCGGCCGAATGTCGGGCAGACATAGAGTTCAATTCACGAGCTTCATCCCTTCTATCAAGTGACGCAACGTAGACCCAAAAAAACGGCAGGCACCCCTAGAGGTCGTGTTGGCGGAGGACGTTGATGCCGGATTTGAAGCCGATGCGTACGATGCGGGCTAGGATTTCGGGATTTAAGCTGAAATGGTCGACGAAGAACATTTCGTAGTTTTGTGGGCGAGGCGCGATGTAGATGTAGTCCACTTCAGGGCGGTGGTTTACTTTTTCGCGGATGATCTGCAAAAGCTTTTCGCGTTGTTCATCCGGGGCGTTGGCCTGTTTTAAGTAACCATCGACGGCGTTGTAGATGCTCTTAATATCGTTTTGATTTTGAATGTGCTTCGCAATCTTTTGCTGAACCACTTGATATAAAGCTTGGTTCAAGATCAAAGGAATGCCGTACTTATGAAGCGAGCCCATTTCTTCAGTATAGTGATAGGGCTGAATTGAATAAGACGAAATAACTAAATCTGCTCCATTATCAACGGCCACATGGGTTGAAAGGGTGTCGCGGATCTCGCCATCATAGTAGAAGATCTCTTTGCCATCCGGCCTAGTAATACCGTATGGAGCAAATACCGGCGGTAATGAGGTCGATGCCGCGACGGCATCGCTGATCGTCGCGTAATTGATATATTTCGTGCTGCTAGTTTTGAAAGACTCAGGGAAATTCCCGAAGATAGCTTTCCTTGTATGGTTTAATTGTGTGCCCACGATGAACAAATCCACACCTAAACGGGCGAAGTCATTATCAAGAAGAACCTCTTTACGAAGGTAGCCCTCGATTCCGCGGGTAGAGAACAGACCATTTAGCTTCAAACCGTTCTTTAATAGAGATTCAATGCCGCCGCTGACCAAAGTTTTGTCCAATAGAGTGCGAGGCAAGAACTTCAGTAAACCGCTTGAGTTCAAGTTGAAAATATCGCGGTAAGAAATTGGTTTTAGATATCGTAGATCTGACTTATCAAAAGAGGGTGTTGTTCCCGAGCCAATTTGAAAGGCATTAATCAACGACTCGATTGGATAACCAGCGCCCAAGATAGAGGCAACGAAAGCCCCCGCGCTGGAACCGACGTAACAGCGGATGGTCTTTGGATCATCAAGATCGGCATTCTGACGCACCATCTCTTTGGTTCCGCCAGCAAACTTGAATCCTTTTTCTTGGAGGGCCAGGCAGACTCCGATGTGAAAGGCGGCGGCTTTGATGCCTCCTCCACTTAGAACCAGGGCCACTTTCTTTTTATCTTTAATACGCATATCAGTAACTTAAGTATCTGATTTCTCTAGGGCGTGAGCAAAGAATTCTTCGCCTGACCAGGCAAAACAACACAGAAAGCCGTGGTTAATCAGGCCTTGGTCTAGTGGATACGCGTTGAATACCCAGCTAAAGGTCCTGAATTTAGTTGAATTTGAATAACTATTCACACTAAATTTGACAGACCGAAGTCCTGTGATAACGTTGATTACGCAAGCTGAGTAGGTAACCACCTTACCCAAAAGCGAGCTGCTTAGACTTCGGCGCCACCGAATTTAAGTGAAGGGATTATGATGAACGTCGAATCTTATGGTTCTTGGTTACCGCTAACGGACTACTCCACTAAATACAAAATTAGTGTGAGTACACTCCGCCGACGAATCAAAGCCGACGACATCAAATTCCGATTTGAAGACGGCAAGTACTTCATCATGGATGAACCGATGGGTACCCATCAAAGAGTACATCGCCCCTCCCAAGAAAGCGACCTCGCTTTGGTGGGTGCTCATCAAGGAATGATGAAAGAAGGTAGTGACATGGCTTCTTCAAAAGACGAAACGAAGGCTCAGGACCTGGTTGATAAAACCGTGAAGGTGAACAAGGATGAGCCTATCCTCACTGCCGCTAACAAACTTCTCAATGAGTTGAAGAAAGCCTACACCCTGATCCTACAGGAAAAGGAAGAGCAAATTCTTCAACTCAAAGACGAAGTCGCTGACCTAAAAACCCTGGTTCGTGTCCTAGAATCTGAAAACGACCGTCTTAAGGGTTTCAAACAGTAGTTTTTCTGCATAAAACCCATTTTCAACTGACTTTCTATAAGCCTCAGTATATTTGAGAGTCATTGTCATCTCGATGACTTAGGGCTACTTTGCCGTTAACAAATGGCAAAGGCACTTGCGTGCCGAGTAGGTGTACTGATGAGTTCAAAGAATAATATCGCAGCCGTTTTGGCCTTAATGAGCCCGGTCGTTGCGATCACAGCCCACGCTGAAATTTATATGTCTGATGAGCAGGCGACGAAGATCTTTTTCCCGACAGACGTTTTTAAAAAAGAAACTCTGACTTTGACGGATGAAGACGCCAAGAAAATCGAATCAGCCAGTGGCGAAAATGTTCGCAATAAAACGATGACTATCTTCAAGTCAAAAGACGGCAACATCGTTTTTATCGATCAAGCTTTGGGCAAACACGAATTCATCACCTACGCGATTGGTATAAACAAAGAGGGCAAGGTTCAAGGTATCGAGATTCTCGAGTATCGTGAATCATATGGCCATCAAGTTCGCAGAGAAGAATGGCGTAAACAATTTGTTGGTAAAGACAAAACTGCTCCGTTGAAGCTTGATAAAGATATCAAGAACCTTAGCGGAGCCACACTTTCCTCAGCCCACATCACGGGCGGAGTCAGAAGGATCTTACAAACTTATGAACAAGTTAAAGGTCGCCTCTAAAAGAGTTCGCCCCCTGATGGGGACTTTTGTTGAAGTTACTCTTTTTTCCGAAGGGAACTTCGACTCGCTTATCACAAAGGCTTTCGAAAAAGCCAGCGAGCTGGAAAAAGTCTTTAACGTTCATGACCCGAAGTCTGATATTTCAATTTTAAACAACACATCTGACGACGACACTTTCGAACTTCATCCAGCTTTGGCAGAGGTTCTTGAGGCCGCAGACGAAATTATGCTGCTTTCGGAAGGGGCGTTCAGCCCTTACCGCGAAGACTCCGCATTTTGGGATTTAAGTGGTATCGCCAAGGGTTACATCGTGGATCAAATGGTGGAAACTATTTTGGCGGAACAGCCCGCATTGATGGGTATGGTGAACGCGGGTGGAGACTTGCGCTTCTTCAATTGTCCCGAAAAGAAAATCAGCCTTCGTTTGGGTTCGGCAAGTCATCCTTTAGAGCGCAGCCTCATGCTTTTAAAAGATGCCATCGCGACTTCATCACCAACAGTGGCGATGACGGATGAAAAATCATCTACGATCTATCTGAAGCCTTTGCGAGAGGGCCTCAGTGTACAGCATGCTGTTTCAGTTATTGCTGATACGTGCATGATTGCCGATGCAATGACGAAGGTGGGACTTTTTGCAAAAAGAGAAATTGTGCAAAAGTGTGCTTCCACTTTCAAAGCACAGGTGATTATATTCGGGGCGGACGGAGATCCCCTCGAGGTATTTGAAAACCATGAAGCTTAGTAAAGATCTAAAACGTGCGATTTATTTTCTGATTGGTTTTCTGTATTTGTCAGGCACGACAGAATGGCTTCTTAAAACATTCTTCCAAGTCGATAATGGCATGGGCCCAGAACCGCGTCCTTCTGAAATCTGGATTTTGCGTTTCCACGGTACTTTAAGTTTAGCAGTCTTGATGTTGATTGGTTATGTTTTGCGTGCGCACGTTGTGCCGTCATGGAAAGCGGGCCGTGGAAAGAAAAGTGGACTGCCGCTAACGATTTATATATTTTTGATTGTGATCACCGTGCCGTTCTTGATGTATCTCACGGACGAGAAAATGAAATTCACCGTTGAACAAATCCATGCATATCTTGGATTGTGCTTGATCGTTCCGTTCCTATTGCATCTTCTAGCTAAGAAAAAACGTGATAAGAAACGCCATTAAGTTCTCTGAAAATTTTTCGTCCCTGAAAAACAGAAAAGGACTGATTGCTCAGTCCTTTTCATTCATCACTTTGGGAGGGGCGATGTTGCTTACAGCCTAGGCTGCAAGACTTTTTGTTTTCTTTTCTGTTTTCTTCGCACCGGTCTTTTTAGACTGACCTGCAGCATCTTTATCGAACGCCACTGCGAACACTTCATCCAAGTTTTCCGCGAAGATGAAGTTAATGTTATCTCTGAAAACTTTCGGAATATCCGCTAAGTCCTTTTTACAAGCCATTGGAATAATGATGTTCGTAATTCCAAGGTTCAAAGCTGCCAAACATTTCTCACGGATACCGCCGACTGGAAGGACGCGACCTTGAAGAGTCACTTCACCTGTCATCGCGATATCGTGACGAACAGGGGTTCCAGTCATCAAACTTACAAGCGCAGTTGTAAGAGTGATACCTGCAGAAGGACCATCTTTAGGGATCGCGCCTGCTGGCAAGTGGATATGGATGTCATACTTCTCGAAGAAATCCTCTGGAATATTGAGTTCTTCCATGTGGGCTTTCGCATATGACATTGCTGCGTGAGCAGACTCTTTCATCACGTCGCCAAGTTGGCCAGTGAGTGCAAGATGTCCTTTACCTTTCATTTTCAAAGCTTCAACAGTCAACACTTCGCCACCAGCTTGTGTCCATGCAAGACCTTGCACAACACCAACCTGAGAGTCAGCGATTTTGTCGTCACGTTGGAAGCGTGGAGGACCAAGAAGCTCTGGAACTGTCGTAGGATTTACTTCTACGAAATTCTTTTCACCCATGACCACCATCTTAGCAACTTTACGGCAGACAGAACCTACTTCACGCTCTAGGTTACGAAGACCTGCCTCGCGAGTGTAACCTGCGATCAAGTATTTGATACCTTCATCAGTGAAAGAGATGTTCTCTTCAGTGATACCGTTTGCTTCGATTTGTCTTCTGATCAAATGTTTTTTAGTGATCAAAAGTTTATCGTTCTCTGTGTAACCAGGGATGTTCAAGATTTCCATACGGTCACGCAATGCTGGTGGGATATTCTCCAACACGTTCGCAGTTGCGATGAACAACACGTTTGAAAGATCGAAATCCACGTTCAAATAGTTATCACGGAACGTTGAATTTTGTTCTGGATCCAAAACCTCAAGCATTGCTGCTGAAGGGTCGCCGCGGAAATCAGAACCCAATTTATCTACTTCATCGAGTACGATAACTGGATTGTTTGTTTTCGCTTGGCGAAGAGCTTGGATAATTTTACCTGGCATCGCACCTACATACGTACGGCGGTGACCACGGATTTCCGCTTCATCTTTCACGCCGCCCAAAGCGATACGGAAGTATTCACGGCCCATCGCACGAGCGATAGATTTACCCAAAGAAGTTTTACCAACGCCTGGAGGACCACCGAAGCACAAGATTGGACCTTTAAGATTTGGCTTAAGTTTACGTACAGCCAAGAACTCCATGATACGATCTTTTGCTTTTTCCAACTCATAGTGATCTTCGTCCAAAATTTCTTTGGCACGTTTAAGATCAATATGGTCTTCAGATTTTTTACTCCACGGAAGGTCAGCCATCCAGTCGAGGTAAGTTCTAACCATTGTAGCTTCAGAAGCATCTGGATGCATACGCTCCAAACGACCCAATTGTTTCAACGCTTCCGTTTCAACATGAGGAGGCATACCTGCGTTAACTAGTTTGTCACGCAATTCGTCCATCTCTTCTGATTTCGAATCTTGTTCACCAAGCTCGTTCTTTATAGCTTTCATTTGTTCGCGTAAGAAGTATTCACGTTGAGACTTCGACATGTCTTCTTTAGCGCCGCCACGAGTTTTGTTCTGAGCTTGCATCACTTCCAATTCTGCAGCCAAGATCTCGTTCACGATTTTTAGTCTTTCAGTAGCATCATGAGTCTCAAGAACTTTCTGAGCGTCTTGAACTTTGATGCCAAGATTTGATGCGATCAAATCAGCAATACGACCTGGATCAGAAACATCATCCAACACCAACAAGATGTCTGGTGAAAGAGGGCGACCTAGAGCAATAATACGTTCGATGTGCTCTTTCGCTGTTCTGATCAGTGCTTCATTTTCTACAACTGTTTTTTGAGTTGGGATCTCTTCGATCTTCTCAACAGCCACTTCAAATGAAGGTGATGTTTTAGAATAATTTTTTACGCGTCCTTTAGCCACACCTTGAATAAGGATTTTTACACGGCCATCAGACAATTTTCTCATGCGCATGATCATAGCGATCGTGCCCACTGTATAAACAGAATCTGGAGTTGGATTTTCCTCAGCGATATCTTTTTGCGATGCTAGGAAGATAAGGCGGTTTTTTGAAAGAGCCTCTTCAACCGAGCGGATCGATGAATCACGTCCTACAAACAAAGGGATGATCATATAAGGGAAAACAACGATGTCTCTCACAGGTAACATTGGAAGTGTCTGTGGGATTTCTAGAACTTTATCGTCAAAACTCATACCGCTCCTCCGCTCTGATGCGGGAATTGTGTTTCTGGTATGAGACTTCTCGGTGTGAGACAGCGAATGCTTGAATAAAAACTAAAAAATTGGACTGACATCCATGTCAGCAGACCTCATCCAATGAGTGTTATCATTGGATTATTGGAAAAGATTAGAATGGCTCTCTTGTTCTTCCATGCATTCAATACAAAGGGCTGTGAAAGGTCGAGCTTGAAGACGTCTTGCCCCAATAACTTCACCGCAGGCTTCGCACTGGCCATAAGTACCGTCCGCAATCTTTCCTAGTGCGCGTTCGATAGAATAAAGCGCTACACGGTCTCTTTCGTGTAAATGAATAGAGATATTATTGCTAACATCTTGAGATGCGATTTCAGCTTCATCGCCATGAGTAGACACATTGGATTGCTCCGCTTTGAACTCATGGGATTTATTTAGGATGGAAGACTTTTGAAATAGCAAAGACTCTTTCAATGTTTCCAATTCTGTAGCAGTCAGTTCGGTTGCGTTCATCTCACCCCCCGATATGATGATCTTCCCGAAAAATTAAGCTTCTTATTGCGGGGGATGAGTTTTGTGTCACCAAAAAAGCACTGCGTGACGAATTACTAAGCAGACATATGCTGCACGCTAGCAACGGCCGTGGTGGCCGATTTTAGCGTGCGTACTTGCGACTTACAGCTTCACGAAGTTCTGCACCTTCGATGCTGAGGCGAGTCCAAGGGATTGCAAGAAGACGTTCTGTTTCAATCATTTCTTCAGTTTCTTCACAGATTCCGAAAGTGCCTTGTTCAATTCTCGCAAGGGCCATCTCGACTTCGAGCAGTTGATTTCTCATGCGTTCTTGTGAAACCAAAAAAGAGTGTTCTGCGATGTGTGCAACAGACTGATCGGCTTCATCTCCGGATTTTTCTGTTTGCACGTATTCGCGTTGGGCCGTTCTAAAACGATTTAGGATTTCTTGTTTTTGAAGAAGAAGTTTCTTGCGACACTCCATCAAAATTGTTTCGTTAATATGACTGTTCATAACGGCCCCCTTCTTTAGAATTTGGCGAGCTTTGGCTCCGGCTTCTTGCCAGAGTCCAGTACCTGCTCGCTGGTGTTCCTTTGACGAGGGCGCCCCATGGCGGGGTTAAAAAATCGTCATTAATTAATTTTATGGATACTATTTGCGGATCTTAAGGGGAATGATCTCGCCTTTCTCTACAGTCAAAGCTGTCACAGGGCGTTCAATTTCCCTGTCTGGGCTCATTGTTAGAGGCCCTAATGCTCCTGGGAACTTATTCAATTCTGTCAGCTTTTTTGTAAGACTCTGACGACTGTCTGCGCCGGAGGCGATCAACTGACGCAAAATCAAGCCCGCGTCATAGGCCTGAATTTCAATCAGAGAAGGGCTCTCGTTATACAAGGCCTTATATTCTGTCGCAAAACGTGATTGCTCCTGAACATTCGGAACGATGCTGTCGACGAACATCAAGTTGTTCACGAAGTTACCAGCGCGTTTGGTAATCGCAGGTGTATTCCATAAGTTTGTTCCAAGCAATTTCACACCGCGCACATCATTGAATGCCAACATTGCTGCGATCTGGCCCAAGGCCTTCGCGCTGTCGGGAACAAAGATGCCATCAAAGTCTGTGATCGGAGGAAGAATTGTTTCAACATTGTCTTTACGTGCAGAACGTTTTTCCGTCTTTTGCTTCTCTTTTAAACGAACGTTGAATTCATCCTGGCGAGCTTCACCGTAATATGTTCCCACAAGACGTTGAATGACCAGGCGGAAATCTGTTTCTTTTGTAGAATAAGTTTGTACGGCCGTAACTTGTCCACCGCGCGCTAGAACTTCGTCCCAGAAGATATTTGAAAACTCCACGCCATACTGATCGTTCGGGTAGAGGATCGCAAACTTTTTCATGCCATAATCTTCCATGGCTGTGCGAACCAAGTAGCGAATTTGCATTTCACTTGTTAACGAGTTTCTGAAAACATTAGGACCGATCTCTGTTAAACCACCTTTTTGCGAAAGTGCGATGGAAGGAACTCCTAACTCATCGGATTTAGCGGCGACAGCCGGAGCTGTTTTAGAAAGCAAGCTTCCTACCACGGCGATGACATTATCTTCTTTAACCAAACGCTCGACACCGCGACGGGCCGAGTCTGGATTGCCTTCACTGTCCATCACTGCAAGTTTAAATGAAGAGCCAGGAATATGAAGACCCAAGCCCATTTCAAGTCCACGAAGCGCACGTTGACCCACTGGCGCGTTTTTTCCGCTTAACGGCAACACAACACCAATGGTCTTAGATTCAACGTTACGAACGGCTTCTAATTGCGAAAGAATATCTTGTGAACGGGCAGCCAGGTCACTTCCGGGCAAATAATCAATTACGCCAGAAAAATATTTTTTAGCCTGATCCGAATTTCTTGCTTCCATGGCCTTCTGACCTAATTGATACATGGCATTTCCACGTACGTAGCCGAAGTCAGAGTTATTAGCGACTTCTTCAAGTTGCTTTTCGTTTAGCTTGTTATCAACGATTTCAACAGCCCGTTGGCGATAAGCATCTTGCTCTTGCTTCGTCGGAGCAGACACAGACTGATTCACCAAGGTTTTCAAAGTCACCAAGGGGTCTACAGTCGTAGGAGCCACCGGAATCGCAGGGGCTTGCGCCGCTGGAGTCGTCGCTTGAGGCTTCGTACCCATACCCGCCATTCTTTTAGACTTCTTTGTTGATGCTGTGGGAGCTGCCGCAGCAGAGGTCTGCTTCAACTCAGGTCTTTTCGTCGCAACTGTCGTACAAGAAGCTAGCAACGAAACCGTTGTCAGCAGAGCAAAGTTATTTCTGAAAATCATTTTCTATTCCTCATGAGCTGAGAGACCTTATCTTGGAAAGCCTTCACCAGAGGAGTCGCCTCACCAGACTTTGCAAGCTCTTCTACAAGTTCCTTTTGTCTCGCCGATAATGTCGGTGGAGTGTCCACCAAAATACGCACAAGCATATCGCCTGAACCAAATCCACCAAGCTTAGGGAATCCTTTTCCCTTTAAGCGGAAGATCTGGCCCGAGTGAGTTCCGGGAGGAATGCGGATCATCGCTTTTCCTGTCAAAGTTGGAACTTCGATGTTGGTGCCAAGAATCGCATCTGTGTAAGTCACAGGAAGATCTAAATTCACATCATTTTCAGCGCGCTTGAACAATGGATGCTCTTGCACGTTGATAATCACGAATAAATCTCCGGCAGGACCGGTAGATCCAGAGTCGCCCTCGCCGGCTAATTTTAAGCGCTGACCTTCTTTAACGCCAGCAGGGACGTTGACAGAAAGTTTCGCAGATTCTTCTTTACCACCACGTTGGCGCATGAAGCTGATTACTTTTTCTGTGCCCAGAGCAGATTCTTCGAATGAAATATTCAACGTATAACGAAGGTCTGTTCCTTTTGTTTGACGACGAGCACGTGGACCCGCTCCTGCGCCTGCGCCGCCGCGAGCGCCGAAGATGTCACTAAAGACATCGCCGAAAATATCTTGGAATGGATCGCCGCCCTGACCTCCGGATTGGCCGTTACCAAAACCGCCAAATCCACCGAAGCCTCCGGCGCCGCCGCCAAAGCCTCCAGCTCCGGCCCCTCCGTAACCCGCTTGCGCGCCAGCGTGACCAAATTGATCATACATCTGGCGCTTTTTCTCATCGCTGAGTACTTCGTATGCTTCGCTGAGCTCTTTGAATTTCTCTTCCGCTTTTTTGTCGCCGGGATTTTTGTCAGGATGGTACTGCATCGCAAGTTTGCGATATGCCTTCTTGATTTCATCTCCCGTTGCGGAACGAGAAACTCCTAAAACTGAATAGAAGTCTTTTTTAGACAATCAATGCCTCGTTATTCTGGTTTTTTTGCTACAACCACTTGTCCAGGACGAATCACTTTGTCGTGAAGCTTATAAGGCTTTTTGAAAACACGAGCCACATGTCCTGCGGCAACCGTGTCAGTGGCTTCACTGCTAAGTGCTTCGTGAATAGCTGGATCGAATGGAGCGCCTTCAGAAGGAATCTCTGTCACCGCGTGACGGGTCAGAAGCGCTTTTAATTCTTGTGCAGTCAATTCGATACCTTGTTTGAAGGTGCCGATATTTTCCGGAGTCACATTCACCTGAAGAGCGCGCTCAAAATTATCAACCACTTCTAATAGATCGCGGATAAAACGTTCGCCGCCATATTTTAACAATTCAGAACGTTCTTTGATCGCGTTACGTTTATAGTTTTCAAACTCCGCACGCAGATAAAGAAAATCATTCTTATACTTTTCTGCCTGTTCTTGAAGTTTCTGAATGTCAGATGAACTTGCAGCACCTGCTGCTTCTGGATTGGAATTTTGAGAGTTGTTTTCGTCTGCCATGAGAGATCCTTTCGCAATAATTAACATTGTGTATTCATTAGAGAATGTCAATGTCAGTGGGATCTCTCTGTGTGATGCATGTGCGAACTAGACTTCGCTAAGATCTTCCTTCAGAAAAGTGAGTTCTTGGAAGACCTTATTGCTGATAACAACGCCGTCCTTTGTTAGCGACCAATTGGACCCATCATGTTGAACCCAACCACGTGCTATAAGGTTGTTCATGATGCTCGAGACTTGATGAAACACAGCGGCTGGAAACTTTTCCTGCAAAGCCTTTTCGTTAAGGCCCTGCATAAGACGCATCGAGGTATGACAAAAGTCTGTAAGCGCTTGATGCATTTCAAGTTCTTCAACTTGTTCAGATGGCAAGTGAAGTGTCGGCGAGGTGTATTCGCGTCCTTGATGATCCAAAATTTGCTTTTTGTATTCACCGATCGAGTTGATATTCCAGTAACGCGTTCCCCATTTCGATTCTTTTGAATACGAATGGGAGCTTAAGCCCAAACTCCAATAAGGTTCATCGATCCAATAAAGCATATTGTGTCGTGATTCATAACCAGGGACTGCGAAGTTAGAAATTTCGTACTGCTTAAAGCCGTGGGTCGTCAGTTGATCCGCAATGAAATCAAACATATCCACTTGTTCGTCATCAATGGCGCGACCCTTTGATAATGGATGTCCATCGGGCACGGTCAGGCAATAGGGACTGATATGCTTAGCACCCTGTTCGACAGCAATGCGCACGTCGTTCTTCAAACCCTCTAAAGTTTGCGAAGGAAGTGCGAAGAGAATATCGAAGCTGAAGTTCAGATTGTGCTTTCGCAAAAGGTCCAGCGTTTCAAGGGTTTGTTTTGCCGAATGTTCGCGATGAACCATCTTCAACAAACGATCATCGAAAGTTTGTGCGCCTACGCTGAAGCGATTGATCCCAGCATCCAGATAAATTTTCAGTTTTTCTTCACTGACAGTTGCCGGATTGATCTCGATGGTGATTTCAGTATCAGGTCTAGTTGTGAAGCCAAATCTACCCAGCTCTTTGATAACAGCTACAATAAGATGAGCGGGGATCAGGCTCGGAGTTCCACCACCGAAATAGATGGTGTCTAAACTTTGAGGTTTGTAATAGCGGTGCTTTTGGCGAATCTCCTCAAAAAGAAGTTCGACGTACTGATCCGGTGGCAAAATCTTGCTTTGCTCGTAAGTCGCGAAGTCACAATAAGTGCAGCGCTGAATGCAGTAAGGGATATGAACGTAAACGCCAAAAGCCATGGGAGTTATCTAGAGTATGTCTAAAAAATTTCAACTAAAAAACGGTCTAAAAGTCCTTTTATTGCCTAGTCATAAATCCCCCGTGGTCTCTGTTCAAATGTGGGTGAAAACAGGCTCTGCCGACGAACGAAAAGGCGAAGAGGGGATTTCTCACTTTATCGAGCATTTGGTCTTTAAAGGCACTCACAAGTACGGTGTTGGCCAAATTGCCTCAACAGTAGAAGGTTCCGGCGGGGAGTTAAACGCCTACACCTCGTTCGACCAAACAGTCTTTTATGTCACTATTTCAAAGCAATTTTCTGACGTAGCGATGGATGTTATCAGCGAGATGATGGGCTTCCCAACATTCGATAAAACTGAAATCGACAACGAACGTGAAGTCGTGATCGAAGAAATCAAACGCGGTCAGGACAGTCCGGGCCGCCGCGCAAGCCAGCTTTTATTCACAAACACTTTCCGCAAACATCCTTACGGTCGTCCTGTGATTGGTTTCGACAAAGTAGTGCGCAATGTTTCGGTGAAAAAAATCAAAGATTATTATCACAGCCGCTATGTTCCCTCGAATATGTTCCTAGTTATCGCAGGGGATTTTGATACGGCCGAGATGAAGAAAAAAGTGGAGCTGATGTTTGGGGGCTTTCAACCGTTCAAGCTTCGTAAAGTCACCAGAACTAAAGAGCCAGCTCAAACAAACATTCGCATCAAGGTGGAAGAAGCTAAGTTTGAATCAACGACGGGTTATCTGACTTGGCGTATTCCCAATGTAAAACACAAAGACATCGCGGCTCTCGAAGTGTTATCCGCGATCTTTGGGCAAGGCGATTCATCTCGCCTGATGCAAACGCTGCGAATTAAAGAACCACTGACAAATTCGGTAGGTTGCTTCAGCTATTCCATGCAGGACGACGGCTTATTTGCAGTTTCTTTCAATCTAGAGAAAGAAAATTTGGAAAGAGCCTTATCGACAATGATCCCGGAAATCGTGCGTTTGATTGAAGAGCCACCGACTGCGGCAGAAGTGCAAAAGGCCATTACGAACTTCGCAAGCCATGAAGTTTACTCTATGGAAACCGTGGATAATATCGCTCGTAAAGCGGGCGGTGACGAATTCTATTATGGCGACCATGATCACTATCGCAAATACATGAAGGAAGTTTACGCTTTAAAGCCGGAAGATATTCAAAAGGCTGCAAAAAAATACTTCAAAGCCGACGCCTTTGGTCTGTCATTATTAACGAATATGCCTAAGAAAGAAGCTGATGCGATTCTTAAGACGTTCGCTAAAAATTTAAAGAAAGCTTTGGCGGCAGCTAAAATAAAAAAAGAAAAACCTAAAAAATTTGCAGCGAAAAAATTCATCATCAAGTCGGGCGCCGACGCATCTGCACCGACAACGCAGAAAATTGAATTGAAATCGGGTGCGACATTGTTGATCCGTGATCAAAAAGACACTCCGTATGTAGCGATGAAGGCCGCCTTCTTAGGTGGAGTTCGCGTTGAAGAAGCAAATCAAGAAGGTTTGACGGAAATATTCTCGCGCAACTGGCTGTCCGGTTCTAAAAACTTCAGCGAAGACGACATCAACCTTCGTGTGGATGAGCTGGCGGCGGGGATCAGTGCCTTTGGTGGCAGAAATTCCGTAGGTCTTTCAATGGACTATCTTTCACCATTTGAAGATAAGATGTTTGAAATCTTCCAAGATTCATTGCTTCACCCAGAATTCCCGTCACAGATTCTAGAGCGTGAAAAAGTCGTACAAAGAAATCAAATCAAAGCACGCAGTGACAATCCGGCACAGCTTTGCGTGATGGCGTTCATGAAAGAAATTTTCAAGAATCATCCGTACTCTCGAGATTTATTGGGCACGAATGACAGCATTAACAAAATCACTCCAGAGGTGCTAAAGGCTTACTACAACAAAGTAGCACAAGCGAACAACCTGACATTGTGTGTGGTCGGTGATGTTAAGGTTGAAAAATGGGTAGATGCTCTCGAAAAAATGACGGCGCAATTACCTAAGGGCGGAAGAATTAAGAATTCATTCCAAGCTCCTGTAATTACCAAGACAAAATACATTTTCCAAGAGCTTAAGAAAGAACAAAGCCACATCATCGTGGGCTATCAAGGTTTGACGTTGGATAGTAAAGACCGCTATGCGCTTGAGATCATTCAGTCGATCTTAAGTGGTCAAGGTGGTCGTCTGTTCCTAGAGCTTCGCGACAAGAATTCTCTCGCGTATTCAGTTTCCCCAATGCACATGGAAGGAATTGAATGTGGATATTTCGGTGGATATATCGGCTGTTCGCCAGAGAAATCCGAAAAAGCCATTTCAATGCTGAAAACGGAATTCCAAAAGCTCGCAACGACAAGAGTGGGAGAGGAAGAGCTGACTCGTGCCCAGAGATATCTGATTGGTCGTCATGATATCGAACTGCAACGCAAAGGCACGATCTGCAATGCGATTCTTTTCGATGATATCTATGGTTTAAATTACGAAGACAGTTTAGATGTAGCAAGGCACTATTTCGCCGTGACGGCGGATGACGTTCGTCGCGTGGCCGAGAAGATATTTTCTCAGCCAGCGATTGTCAGTCTTGTAGGGCCTAGTACAGTAGATCTTTAGTTCGAAGCATTGACGGAATCCAGGTTGAGCGAAACTTCGTTGCGGCTCAGCTTGGTTTTCCCGGTCTTGCGCGATTCCTGGGTCAGCAAGTTCTTAAGAACGGCCTTGGCAGAATCATTCACCATCAATTTAAATCCAGACGGCACAGACATATTTTTCTCAACCACAGTCTTTAAATCTGGGTTGTAGAGAATGAAATCATCTTGTGTCAAACCACTCACGCGAAGAAGCTCTTTCGCTGAAATCGATCGCGCTAGTTTTACTGAGTGAACATCCAAAGATTTTTCATAATTTAAACCCTTAAAGATGTCAGCTTGGTACCTTTCCGCATACAGAGCCGCTAAGAATTCAGAGTAGAAATTCGAAGAAGCAAAATCGAAAGATTTAGAGCGGTATTCAGCAACGATATCACCAAGATCATCGGAACCAACCGCACGCATAGCCTTACGCATACCCGGAGGACCGTGATTCCAAGCCGTTACAGCTAATGGCCATGACTTATGAAGGATCAGGTGGTTTTCTTTTAAAAGTTTTGCAGCAGCCTCTGTCGCTTTGAACGGCGAGTGTCTTTCATCAATGTGATGATTCACGATCATGAAGCTACGACCTGTATTACCCATGAATTGCCATACGCCAGATGCACCCACTTTGCTGACTGCGTGCTTGTTAAAGCTGCTTTCCACGAAAGGAATGCGTGTTAACTCGACAGGGACCTTGTGCTGTTTAAAGATTTCCTCCATACCATTTAGGTATAATGGAGACACCTCAAGACCTTCTTCGAAGAAGTTCTTTTGACCTGTTTGCACACGAAGATTTTTTAGTGCAACAGCCGCGTTCTTTTGAGGTTCACCAGGCAAGGAATTCAACGCCTTTGCGACGAGAGTTTCGTATTCGTCCAGATTGTCCAAATTTTTTCTTTTTGAAAGAGATTTCAAAGCTGCACGGATTTTTTCAACTTCGCCTTTTACAAAATCATCTGCTTTCAAATTGCGGAGCCAACGATGTTTTGGAAGTTCTGCATTGATAATCGGAGATACATCCACAACTTTATACACAATCCACGGATACAACGAGTGATGGATCAATCGATTGTTGTTGTCATAGCGAGTGTAAACATCAAACCAAAAACTCACGCGATCACGCATGTTTTCAGGAATTTTAAAGTCTTCAGAGATCTTATTTTGATAGTCTTTCAGAATGTTTTCGCGGTTGTAGACGACGTTTGGGTCCTTCTGCAAAGTCATCTCGCTTAATAAAAGCGCTTTGATCTTTTGCACTTCAACCTTCACTTCAGGAGTTTCGAAGCTAGCAGAGTTGAACAAGGCAATCGCTAGAGTTGAAACCAATAAAGTGGCCACAATTCCTTTGGTGCTTCGTTTTGAGACTATTTTGCTAAACTTATTAACTACTTGCATATCATGATAAAGAGCAATGGGGGTGCCACGGTTAAGAGCTCTTTAACAGCGAAGAGGCCGATTTTTTGTATAAAAATTAGTCGGAAGATAACAAATTAGGCTGATTTGACCCCTCCACGTAGGCCCAGAAATCCTTAAAACATTAACCATTTTGGGCCAGGAAACTGTTAAACTAGATAGAAGGAGAACTAGAGTTTCTCGTTCGGAGACGCTCGGGGAGCCACTAAGAATGAGGGAAAAACCTACGTCGACAGTGGAGCTTTTTGTTAGTCCTGAAGACTATTTCAAAGAGCTCGTTCAGAAGGGTTTAACACAGAGAAGGATTCAAACGCCTCCTCTCGTGGAAAGTTATCTCGTCAAACTTCTTCATCACTATCTTGATGCTCGCAATCTTTTTGATCCTGAATACGCAACTGAATCAGGTCAGAAAAATCCGCAAACACTGGCTGAAACTTTCTTGATTGCACAAAGCGCCGAGGCCTCTATGAAAATAGAATTGCTGCGTAAATTGGGCGATCGAACTTTGTACATCAGTGGCTTCTTTGGTGACTCTCTTCAAAGAAAAATAGTGGATATTGACTATTACGCGGAAATTGGTGGTGCTGCTTATGCATCTCTCGCGCACTGCACCCGAGAAGATACGATGGCAAAGGTCTATTCGATCTTTTCCGCTCGCTTTCTGGATTTCGTGGATGTGCTTACCTACATTAGTCATCACTCATTTGTGAAGAGCGACGAAAGCATTCTGCGCCTGTACGACCGTTATATGCGAACTGGCTCGGAATTGGCCCGCGAAAAGCTTGAGGAGATGGGCGTTGTACCTCTGCCGCATGACCAGGTAAAGCTTGGCAAACAGGGCTAGTTCCACTATTCTGCGGCCATGTTTGGCTTAAGCATTTTCGAGATTCTTTTCTTAGCTGGTTTGGCGCTGATCGTGATCGGTCCCAAAGAGCTTCCTGAGGTCGCGCGTACGATCGGGCGCTTTCTTAACGAACTTAAAAGAAGTACTTCTGGTTTGACGAATGAGCTTAAGCAACAAGCTCGTATTGATCGCATAGATTTGTACGAGGCACCGAAAAAGCCAACCTCTCATGCGGGTGCTGCCGTTGAACCTACTACAACACTTTCAACTGAATCTGCTAGAAGCGACGTGGCTCCTGAACAAATGGAGTTGCCAGTGCAAAACTCAGTAGCAGATTCTTCTGCGAACGAAACTAAGAAATCATGAGTGAAGAGCAAGCTGACTCCAAAGGCCAATCATTGTTTGAGCATCTTGCCGAGCTTCGCGTAAGACTTATCAACTGCGCCTACATTTTAATTGTGGCAACGGGCTTGTCCTATGCTTTCAGCGAAAGAATCTTCAACTTCATCCGTGCGCCGATTCAACCTTACCTTCCAGGCGGCGGTTTGATCTATACGGGTCCTCTGGATAAATTCATCGCGCATATTAAAATTTCTTTCGTATGTGGCGTTTTGATTTCGTGTCCTCTATGGCTATACCAGGTTTGGAAGTTTGTAGCGCCGGGCCTTTATCAGAAAGAAAGAAAATATTCTTTAGCATTTATTGTGTCGGGCTCTGTGCTGTTCCTTCTAGGTGCGGCGTTCTCGTATTGGGTGGTTTTGCCAATGGCATTCCACTTCCTGATGAATTTCGGTGGTAGTATCGATAAACCGATGATCTCTATAGATCAATATCTTGGTTTCTTTACGCAAACATGCTTGATGTTTGGTGTAGCGTTCGAATTGCCACTGGTTATTTCGATCTTGGGTATGCTTGGTATCGTAAGCCATGCTTTTTTGACGGCAAAACGTCGTTACGCTGTAATGGGACTGGCTGTCGTTTCAGCAGTGCTTTCACCGCCTGATTTGATGAGCATGATTATGATGCTGATCCCGATGCTGGCACTTTTTGAAATCGGTGTTTTCGTTGTTAAGATCGTCGAAAAGAAGCGTGAGCAAACTTACCGCGTGAACGAACGCGAATAGGTTCGATCTCAGCTGTCTAAAGTTTGGACGTTCAAGAATTTAGTTCAGATCATCAATCATGACACGTTTGTATTTTGGATTTTTCCTTCAGGATGGATTATCTTTCGTTCCATCTTTCAAAGGAAACGTTTATGAAAAAACTTATCGCTTTTGCTGTTGTTTCTCTTGCAGTGTCTTCTTCATTCGCAGACCACCTCGTCTGTAACGCTGGGAAATTCTCTTCATTAACAATCGATGTTCAGGCTAATGCTAGCTCTGCAGTGGTTAAGGTTCTGCAATCACCAGCACAACCAGGTGACGTTGTTTATCCAAAGGTAGGCGAGAAAGCCGTTCTAACTGCGGTTCGTGAAGGCGTAGATCCAAAATGGTTGGTTTTAAATAACGAAGAAACTGCGAGCTTAGAGCAAAGAGGTTTTGGTCTGAACATCCTTCGCTCGGATCTTTCTAAGTCGTCTTTCCGTGCGGTTTTCTCTGCGGCTGAAGCCGATGAGTCGACGGTCTATCATACATTTGAAATGACTTGCGTTCGCCAATAGAACTAGTGAATTAAATGAATTCCCAAAAATGGTGATGATTTCTCCCTCTTCATCGCCATAAAAAAAGGAAGCTGGGTTTCAGCTTCCTTTTTTTATGCAAACTATGTCGAAAGCTGTTTAAGGCTCTTCGAATTTGATCAATACGGCACCTGATTCAACAGAGTCCCCTTGTTTCACTTTAATCTCTTTAATCTTCACGTCGCGAGTTGCGCGCATTTCGTTTTCCATTTTCATCGCTTCCATAATTAGGAGCGGCTTGTTGGCCTTAACGACTTCGCCTTCCTTCGCAAAGATCTCGATGATCTTACCAGGCATACCCGATTTCAGTTCCATGTCACCGCCGAAGCCGCCACCTTTTTTCAGTGATTCATGCAAAAGCATTTCGTCATTGAATATTTTGATAGAGCGGAACGAGTTACGAGTGAAAACAGTGTATTCCGTGTCAGATCCAACCACGTCTACAAGGTAAGACTTACCTTGGAAAAGGAAGCTGATGTATTCCTCAGCCTCTTTATAATCGTTTTTGGAAACGTCATAGTGGACCCAGTCTTTGCCTTCAGCTTGTAAAGAAACTTTCCAAGACTGACGACCTTCAGTTACATCCACCTTATATTTTTTGCCTCTAAGTTCTGCTTCGAAATACATGTTACGTCCTCAACTGCATTTTGCGGCCCAAACGTCTCCAAGTAGAGCTAACGTTGAGCTGACGGATATCCTTCGATTTACGATCGTTGTAGGCCTCGATAGCCGCGGCGATCAAGAACACAGGATCTTCAACTTGCTTGAACATCTCTGGCTCGATAACTTCGAAGTTTTTCTCGATGAATTGTGTTGTGTAAGTACCGTCACGGAAAGTCGGGTGGTCCAAGATCGTTTTGTGAAGAACGATATTAGTTTTGATACCCGTCAATACGAACTCGGACAAAGCACGTTGCATACGGTTGATAGCTTCTTCACGAGTTTCACCCCAAGTGATCAATTTAGAGATCATTGGATCGTAGAAGATAGGAACGTTGTAACCAGGGTAAGCGTAAGAATCCACGCGCATGAACGGACCTTGCGGGTGACGGCACGCGCGGATAACGCCTGGGCTTGGTTTGTAAGTCACTGGATCTTCCGCACAGATACGTGCTTCGATCGCGTGACCTTTTTGTTTGATATCTTCTTGTTTAAAGCTCAACGGTTTGCCGGCAGCAACCATGATTTGTTCACGAACCAAGTCAAAGCCAGTCACGATTTCTGTGATTGGATGTTCTACTTGAAGACGAGTGTTCATCTCCATGAAATAGAATTCTTTAGTTGTGTTGTCGAAGATGTATTCGATTGTACCAGCACCGACGTAATTGATCTGCTTTGCTGCGCGAACAGAAGCTTCACCCATGCGAAGACGAACTTCGTGTGGAACAGACGGTGACGGAGATTCCTCGATGATCTTTTGGTTACGACGTTGCACAGAACATTCACGTTCGAACAAGTGGACGTGGTTACCGTGTTTATCGCCGAAGACTTGGATCTCGATGTGCTTTGGGTCGTTGATAAATTTCTCGATGTAAACAGTCGGATCTGCGAAATAGTTCTGACCTTCAGAGCGGCAAGCGCGGAATGCACTTTCAAACTCGTCCATCTTACGCACAACGCGCATCCCTTTACCACCACCACCTGCAGAGGCTTTGATGATGACAGGAAGACCGATTTTTTCTGCGATCTTGATGGCTTCTTCGACAGTTTCAACACCGCCGTCAGAACCAGGAACGGTTGGGACGCCAGATTTTTTCATCAAAGTCTTTGCAGAGATTTTATCTCCCATCGCTTTGATGTTTGCCACTGTTGGTCCGATGAAAGTGATGCCAGCTTTTTCGCAGGCTTCAGCGAAGTTTGTATTCTCAGACAAGAAGCCGTATCCAGGATGGATAGCATCGGCGCCTGCTTTCAAAGCCACTTCGATAATTTTTGCGTAATTCAAATAACTTTCTTTCGATGGAGAAGGCCCAATGTGATAAGCCTCGTCCGCCAAGAAAACGTGCAAGCTATCGCGATCCGCGTCCGAGAATACAGCAACTGACGCGATACCAAGCTCGCGACAAGCGCGAGTGATACGAATTGCGATTTCTCCACGGTTCGCGATCAGGATTTTTTTAAAAACAGCCATGTGTTCGCCCCAATCTTACAACGGAATGTTGCCGTGTTTTTTCGCCGGCGGAACTTCACGTTTATTTTTCAACATCTCTAGAGAGTCGATGATGCGTTTACGAGTCAAAGCCGGCTCGATAACTTCATCTGTATAGCCAAGTTCAGCAGATACATATGGATTGCTGAATTTCGCTTCGTACTCTGCAGTTAAGCGAGCTCTTTCTGCTGCTGGATCTTTTGCTTTCGAGATTTCTTCACGGCTGATGATGCTCACAGCACCATCAGCACCCATCACTGCGATTTCAGCAGACGGGTAAGCCAAGTTCACATCCGAACGAAGAAGTTTAGAGCCCATCACGATGTAAGCACCACCGTAGGCTTTACGAGTGATAACTGTGATTTTGGGCACAGTCGCTTCAGCGTAAGCGTACAATAGTTTTGCGCCGTGAGTGATAATGCCATTCCACTCTTGATCTTTACCAGGCAAGAAACCAGGAACGTCAACGAATGAAACAACTGGGATATTGAAAGCATCACAGAAACGAATGAAGCGAGCACCTTTGCGTGAAGCTTCAATGTTCAAGCAACCAGCCAAGTTATTTGGTTGATTGGCAACGATACCAACAGGACGACCGTTGAAACGTGCGAAACCGACAATAATGTTTTGAGCGTAGTGTTTGTGAACTTCTAGGAAGTAACCTTCATCCACGCACTCTGTGATAACAGAAAGCATGTCGTAAGGCTTCTTAGGGTTGTCGGGGATGATGGTCGCAATCGCCTCAGTCAAACGATCAGGACGGTCTGTGTTCGGAAGAACAGGAACGTCATCCAAGTTGTTCGAAGGAAGGAAATTCATCATCTCGCGGATCAACAACAAGCAGTGCTTATCATCTTCAGCGGCAAAGTGCGCCACACCTGATTTCGCAGAGTGAGTCGTCGCACCACCAAGATCTTCTTTAGTTACCTCTTCATGAGTTACGGTCTTGATAACATCAGGACCTGTTACGAACATGTAGCTCGAATTTTTAACCATGAATACGAAGTCAGTGATTGAAGGAGAGTAAACCGCACCACCAGCGCATGGGCCCATGATCGCCGTGATTTGTGGGATCAAGCCAGAAGCCATTGTGTTGCGAGTGAAGATATCCGCGTAACCACCAAGTGATTCGATACCTTCTTGAATACGAGCACCACCAGAGTCATTTAAAGAAATGAAAGGGGCACCGTTTTTCATCGCAAGATCCATCACTTTGCAAATCTTGTTCGCTTGAGTGCGAGACATAGATCCGCCGATCACTGTAAAGTCTTGAGAAGAAACGTACACAAGCTTTCCGTTGATGCGACCGTAACCAGTCACAACGCCGTCACCTGGTACAACGTTTTTATCCATGCCGAAGTTCGTGTTACGGTGAACTACGAAACGATCCATTTCAACAAAGCTGCCTGGATCAAGAAGGACATCCAAACGCTCACGAGCAGTCAGGCGACCACCTTGTTTGTGTTTCGCAATACGAGAAGCTCCGCCACCCGCCATTGCAGCTTCATTTCTTTTTTCAAGGTCAGCGAGCTTCGCTTGAATCCCTGTAGATAATTCGCTCATAAAAATCCTTTTCCTAATTCCTACAAAAATAAGATCAAACGATGATCTTTTACCTGCGCCGAGTTTTCGAGGCATAAGGCAAAACGAGACGAAAAATGTTCGTGATCATCAAGGCATTATTTTTACCCGCGAGGGAATGAGGAAGCACCTTAAAACGACAGACGCAGAGCATACTTTAAGGCTCTGCGTCTAAGAATGTATCTTATTGAATTCAATGAAAATTAGGGGACTAACTGGTTCAGTACTTGAAGCGCTTTTTGTACGTTCACGCGACCTCGAGTACTTACTTTAAATTCGTGTCCTGATGTGACATCCACTGACTGCATGATTGCCTGTTTAATTTGCACTGCTGTTGCGTTCGGTTTTGCACTCCAAAGCAGTGCCGCAACACCTGAAACAAACGGCGTCGCCATGCTTGTTCCATCCATATACGCAGTCCCGCCACCTGGAATTGTACTTAAGATCTGTTCGCCAGGAGCTGCCACATGAACCGAAGTAAAACCACTGTTCGACCATGAAGTCATAAAGTCTGTGCGAGAAGAAGCCGCTACAGTAATTTGATTCGTCAAATTGAACGAAGCGGGGAATTGCGGATTCACGTCGATATCTTGGCCATCATTGCCGGCAGCAACCACGATCAAAATACCTTTGGCCTCAAGTTGCTGAAAAGCGCTTCGCAACGAGGCTACACACGGAGCACCACCCCAGCTCGCATTGATGATCTTCGCACCGCGAGCCGCCGCATATTGCAGAGCTAGAACTGCATCACCCAAAGAACCGCCACCATCATTCGAAATAAATTGTGCAGGAATAATCTGTGCACGAGGAGCCGTTCCATTAATACTTCCATAACCTGGGTCCGCGGCAATAATACCTGAGACGTGCGTTCCGTGAGGACTTGGAGTTGTTGTCGTGCCGGGATTTGAAACGAAACTTTTCCCGTAATAATCGTCAACGTAACCATTCTTATCGTCATCGATTCCATTGTTAGGAACCTCGCCGTAGTTAATCAAAATACGCGGAGCAATCTGCGGATGAGTCACATCAACATACGCATCAACAACGGCCACAGGGATATTCTGACCGTAGATACCTTGTGACCACAAAGCATCTGCATGGATCATATACTGACCCCAGCTATCACTTGTCGTCGAAGGAGTCACAGTGGTCGAATTATCCAATTGAATCAAACGATCATATTCGACTTGTTTGATGCTCTCTAAATTTGGCTTGATGAATTTCTCTTTGAATTCGTCAGCGTCCTTTGCGGATTCGACGGAAAAATGTCCGTCTTCCCATTGAACGATGAACTTGCTTTTGACTGCCTCGCCCATACAGGCTGCAGAATCTAAAGAGCTATCTGAAAAAACTGAATCTGCTGACTTCGCGCCACAAGCTGAAAGTACAAAGACGCAGGCGACCGCCGACAGAAATTTTTGAACATCCATGTTCACTCCCTGTGCGGGCCACAACGGTCCCATCCTAAGGACGTGTTAAAACACCCGCACCGGTTAGCTCTTCGGAAAAAATGTGTCTTATTGTGAGGCTAGATTTCTTAAGCTGTAAGAAAGACCCAGAACAAGGTCTAGTAAAACGACAAAAGCCGCTGCTAGAGCGGCTTTCAGAACGCTTTAAGGTTTAAAACCAATTAAATGTTTGTGATGAATTCTTTAAGGAAAGATGTGAACTGCATCTCGACGCGTTTTGCAGTTTCAGTCACTTCGTCGTGGGAAAGTTTTTGTGAAGAAATTCCCGCCGCCAAGTTTGTAATACAGCTCAAAGCCGCTACACGAAGACCCAAATGGTTCGCCGCGATGGTTTCTGGAACCGTACTCATGCCTACAGCTTTTCCGCCAATCAATTTCAAATAGCGTACTTCCGCTGGAGTTTCGTAAGTTGGACCGCTTACGCCACAATAAATACCTTTGTGGTAACGAGTTCCTTGTTTTTGCAGAACCTGCTCCATCACTGTAATTAAACGTTTGTCGTAGGCTTCAGTCATATCAGGGAAGCGAGGACCTAGTTCCTTGATGTTCGGTCCCATCAAAGGATTCGTGCCCATCAAATTGATATGATCTTCGATGATCATGAAATCACCGGCCGACATATTTTCACCAAAGCCACCTGCAGAGTTTGTCAGGATCAAACTTTCCACACCCAATAAAGCCAATGTACGAGTCGGGTGCACAACACTTTCCATGCTGTGACCTTCATAGTAGTGATTGCGACCTTGAAGGATCACAATCGATTGACCACCCACTTTACCGAAAATCAAATTTCCAGAGTGGCCTTCAACTGTTGGTGGAGAGAAGTGAGGAATATCTTTGTAAGGGATTGTTGTTTCAACTTCGACGTCTTTTACGAATGAACCCAAGCCTGAGCCCAATACAACGCCAATCTTCGGCTTTGCCGAAGTCTTTGTGCGAATATAGCTTACAGATTCCTGAAGTTTATTTAGTACCAAAACGCTCCCCTTTTTTGTCCTCGAGCTTTAGCTCAAAACTTTGAGTATCAAACTAGGCTTTGTAATTTTTGGCAAGGAAATATTGATCGCTGATTTCAACATAGGCACTGCTGATTCAAGCAAATCTTTATCATCGCCACACAAAGTAAATAACGGATCGCCCGCATGAACTTCATCTCCCACCTTCGCGTGGAACTCAATTCCCGCAGTCGGGGCGATTATATCCGTTGTCTGTGCTCGGCCAGCTTTAATCAAAATACCAGCCACACCGATGCTTTCTGTATGGAAATCATGAATAAAACCTGACTTATCAGCTTTGATAACGACGCTGTGCTTCGGTTTTGGCAAGGCTTTCAGGTTACCACCGTGGATTGAGCAAAGCTCTTCAAATTTCGCCATGGCCTTGCCAGACACAAGAATGTCCGTCGCGATTTTGTAAGATTCTTCCTCATTTTTTCCTACACCCGCTAAAAGCAACATATGAGCAGAAAGGCGAAGGCTTAACTCGCGAGTGTCCTCGTAAAGATCATATCCGTGAGCACCGATGAATTTTTCATTTTTCATGATGGCCACACACTCTTCCACTTCAACAGAGTTTCCTGCGTAGCGGCCAAGGGGTTGATCCATGTTCGTCAAAAGGGCAGTGACCTTCTTGCCGTAACCACGGGCAATTGACATCAAGTTGACCGCAAGTTCTTCTGCCAATGCAGGTGTTTTCATAAACGCACCTGAACCGTATTTCACGTCTAGAACAAGACCGTCTATACCCTCAGCTAATTTTTTCGACATGATAGAAGCACAAATCAAAGGCAAGCTTTCAACCGTTGCTGTCACATCACGAAGAGCATAGATTTTTTTATCAGCAGGGCAGATCTCTTTCGTTTGACCGATGAAGCAGATCGCATGTTTGCGAACAAGATCAACGAATTCATTCAACGGTTTTTGAGTATTAAATCCGGGAATAGATTCCAACTTATCCAAAGTTCCGCCCGTATGCCCCAAACCACGACCGGAAATCATCGGCACGGGAACACCCGCTGCCGCAACGATAGGACCCAAGATCAAACTTGTTTTATCGCCCACGCCACCTGTGGAATGTTTATCAACTTTAAAGCCAGGTACTGAAGAGAAATCCACAACCTCACCCGAGTGAAGCATCGCTTTTGTCAGCGACAAAGTTTCATCCTTCGTCATTCCGCGAAAGAATGTTGCCATCAGTAAAGCTGCCATTTGGTAATCAGGAATAGAGCCACGCGCATAACCTAAGATGAATTCATTAATTTCATCCGGCGTCAATGCTCCGCCATTGCGCTTTGTTTTAATAATCTCTGCTGGAAGAAACGCCATTAGTAACCGCCTTGAACTTTCTGACCTTGAACCAGTGCAACGCCAGAACTAGTTCCCAAGCGAGTCGCACCAGCGGCAATCATTGCCTTTGCTGTTTCGATATCTTTAATTCCACCGGAAGCTTTCACTTCCATTTGTGAGCCAACAACAGACTTCATCAACTTCACATCATCAACCGTCGCTCCGCCTCCGCCGAATCCAGTGGATGTTTTCACAAAATGCGCACCAGCTTCTAGGGCCGCTTTGCATGCAAGAATTTTATCTTCTTCATTCAACAAAGAAGTTTCGATGATCACTTTCACAGTGTGACCGTGAGCTGCTTGAACGACAGCCTTGATATCATCACGAACGTAATCCAAACGACGATCTTTCAATGCGCCTATTTGTATAACCATGTCGATTTCTTGTGCGCCGTTTGTGATGGCTGTCTTTGTTTCAAATGCTTTTGAAACCGTGGCCATAGCACCCAGAGGGAAGCCAACCACGCAACATACTTTAACGTTTGAACCCTTCAAGATCTCTGCGCATGTCTTCACATAAGACGTGTTCACGCAAACACTGAAAAAACTATTCTCGCGAGCTTCGAGGCACAATTTTTCAATCTGTGCAGTTTGTGCTTCCGGCTTCAAAAGCGTGTGATCGATATAACGACTTAATTCCACGGACTTACCCCTGGTTTGATGTAAAGAAAAAGTCTATCTCAGATCGAGACCTCTGTCACTAGGGCTTTATTAGGCGCACTAATGGCCGCTAGACGGGAATGGGTTTACTTTCTAACCCCGTAACGGCATCATAGAAATATGAATAAATGCAAATTCCTATCCGGATCATTACTTCTTGGTGGAGTCCTTTTATCCACCAAACTTCTTGCTGCCGATGTGTGCGTCTCGAACACCGCAGAATTTGCTGCTCAGGCTAAGAATCTTCCCTCCGTAGTTCAACAACTTCCCACAATGCTGACGACGGATGGTTTTTTGGTTACTGCAGGTCTGAAAATTCGAGCGGCAGGGGATAAATTGAAAATGGAAGGCTACGTTTGGAAGCCCGGCGACATTTACACTGACGATGCGTATATCAAACAGGCCTGCTTCGATGGCGTAAACTTCAATGTCACGCTTGAAAACGGGAAATCATACGCCGCCAAAATCAAAGGCGATAAATCCGTATCCATTCAAGGAATCACTTTCGAAAAATCCTCGGACGCAAAATTCGCAGGCATTATAGAGAAAGTAAAAGGAGCGATTGAAAAGAAAACGGGTGTCGGGAGTGGAAGTTCTGGCAACGCAGGGGTGAACTAATGTTGAAGGTGATCGCGCTAGGAATTTTTCTCTGTTTTAACATCACAGCACTTGCGAAAAACTTAACGTCTGCTCCGTTTACATCTTCCGAAATGATTGATTTCACGGCTAAAGGTGACCAAAAACTTTTGGACTTCGCAAAGACCGATGATTTTTCCGGAGTCGTCACGCGCAATCACGAGGTCGGCGACAAAAAACTTGTCGATGTATATGAATTTAAAAATATCGAAGCAGTGCCGATGAATGAGGCTGTTTGCAAGAAAATGCTAACTCGAATTTTCGGTGATTTAGATAAAATATCTTTGAAAGTAAGTCATATCGATATCTACACTTCGCACACGGGAAAGACTTGTGATGCCAAAATCGACGATGCAGATAAAGAAGCGAAAATCCCGGAACGCAGAGTGATCGCGGGTTTTTTGAATGCGAAACCTCTTGCGTTGGTTTTTAGACTTTCTAAAAAATCAAATAATTCTGATCAAGAGAGCATCCACAAGTTCTGGGATACCCTCCGCTAGACCGAGCTACACTCCGACGAAGTCGGAGTGAGTCTTATCCGACTTTTTTTCCAGCCACACCGCCAGCCATTGTACCCGCTACAGTGTCACCGCCGCCACCGGCTTGACCCAAGAACGTTTTCGCATCTGCTGCGGAAACTTTTCCTTTTTTAACAAGATCTTCGATGTATTTCTCGAACAAGATCATACCTTGGTTTGCGCCCGTTTGCATTGCCGAAGCAATTTGATGGACTTTACCTTCACGAATCAAGTTGGCAATCGCCTTTGAGTTTCTCATGATCTCATAAGCGGCGACACGACCTTGGCCATCCGCACGCGAGAACAGAGTTTGCGCTACAACTCCACGCAAGCTTTCTGCAAGCATTGTACGGATCTGCGCTTGTTGTCCCGCAGGGAAAACGTCGATGATACGATCGATTGTTTTCGAAGCAGAGTTCGTATGCAAAGTACCAAATACGATGTGACCTGTTTCAGCGGCAGTCAGCGCCAAAGAGATCGTCTCCAAGTCACGCAACTCACCCACAAGCAAGATATCCGGGTCTTCACGCAGAGCTGCTTTTAAGGCATTGCCGAAACTTTTTGTGTGACTACCAACTTCACGTTGATTCACCAGGGAACGAATATTTGGATGAACGAACTCGATCGGATCCTCGACAGTGATGATGTGAGCTTCGCGAGTCGCGTTGATCTGATGGATCATCGCTGCAAGCGTTGTTGATTTACCAGAACCTGTTGGACCTGTTACTAGAATCAAACCACGATCACAGTCGATCATGTCCATGATCGCCGGAGGCAATCCCAATTCTTGAGCTGTTTTAATTTTTTCTGGGATGATACGGAATACCGCGCCTAAGCCCTTACGCTGCATGAAGATGTTGCAACGGAAACGACCAATGCCAGCAAGAGTGTAGGCAAAATCAAGTTCCCATTTTTCAACGAAGGCTTTCTTTTGCTTTTCAGAAAGGATCTCGAAGATCAATCCTTGCACATCTTGATTCGACAGTTCGCGATAGTTGAGTGGCACCATGTTACCATGGAGGCGAAGAAAAGGTGCGGCACCGCTTGTCACGTGCAAGTCGGAAGCTCCTTGCTCAACCATGAGTTTGAACAGTTCATCAATTGTAGCCATCACTCACTCCATAAAGATGCTAGAACTCATTTAAAAAATCACCCACGGCGTTACTTCGTCGTCAGCGCACAAATTGTACGCCATCCTCCTCGTGCCTTGCGGCTGAGCTTCTAAATGAGTTCGAAATCAGTGATCTTTTCGGCAAGTTGTGTTTCAATATTGAATATTATTTGTTATGAGTCTTGTTTCTGGACCTATGAATGTGATCCGGTTTCGTCCAGGAGCTTCGGAGGAAGTGTGTCAGCAGAAATCCTAATCAACGTCAGACCTCAAGAAACCCGCGTAGCCTATGTGGATACGGGAATCTTATCGGATTTAAAAATCGAAAGAAAAACTTCCCCGACCTTAGTAGGTTCCATTCATCGCGGGACGGTGATTCGCGTTCTTCCTGGCATGCAAGCAGCCTTCGTAGACATTGGTCTAGAGAAAGCGGCATTCCTTTACGTGGGAGATATTCGTGAGGATGTCGATGACAACTTCCTTTCTAACGTAGACCGTGACGAGCCTCTTGAAATGGAAGGCGATGATGACAAGCCACCAACTCATCACAATAAAACTCCGATTCAGGATTTGCTTAAAGAGGGCCAATCCATTCTTGTGCAAGTAGCGAAAGATCCATTGGGCACAAAAGGGGCGCGTTTAACGACGCACATTTCGTTGCCAGGTCGTTTCGTGGTGTTCTTGCCAACAGTTCGTCACTTAGGAATCTCTAGAAGAATCGAAGATGAAGGTGAACGTGAGCGTCTTCGCAAGCTAGTTCAAAAAATCAATCCGTCAGGTGGAGTGATCGTAAGAACTGCGGGGGATGGCGCTTCGGAAGAGATGTTGAAAGCCGACATCGAATATCTAGATCGCTTAAGCAAAGAAATTTTTAAAAACTACGAAAAGAAGAAAACGCCAGGTGCATTGCACACCGAGCTTGATGTGGAACTTCGAGCCCTTCGCGATTTGATGAGTGAAAATGTGACCAGCGTTTGGGTTGACGATCTAGAAATTCACAAAAAAGTCGTGAAGTTCGTATCTCAATTCATGCCAAAGTATAAGCAAAACATTGTTCTTTATGAAGAGCGCAAACCATTGTTTGATCTCTATGACATTGATATCGAGATCTCTCGTTCAATGGAAAGAAAGATCTGGTTGAAATCGGGTGGCTACATCGTCATCGACGAAGCGGAAGCTTTGGTGGTGATTGACGTGAACACAGGTAAATTCGTCGGCAAAAAGGATTTGGAAGAAACAATTTTAAAAACAAATCTTGAAGCTGTTCGCGAGGCGGCTCATCAACTGCGTATTCGTAACTGTGGCGGTATTATCATTATCGACTTTATTGACATGGAAAAAGAATCCCACCGTGAAAAAGTGATGGAGGCATTGTCTGAAGAGCTTTCAAAAGACCGAGCACGGACAAATGTGGTCTCGATGTCTCAATTGGGTTTGGTCGAGATGACTCGCAAACGCATTCGCCCAAGTCTGATTAAGACATTGTGCGAACCGTGCTCCTACTGCGATGGCAAAGGTTACATCAAACGCAAATCGACTGTGGCAAATGAAATCTTCCGCGAACTTGAACGTGATGCCGACATGTTGACGAATAAAAAGACAAACGTCGTTGTTCACTGTCATAGTGAAGTGGTCGATTGGATCTACGAAGTGGAAGGCGAAAGCCTGGAAGGCATCGAGAAGAAGCTGGGCCGGTCTGTAGCGTTTAAAATTGAGCCAAATTACCACATTGAACAATACGAGATTTTCTTTGTCTGATCCATATCGTGACCAAGGACCTGTTTAGTAGCCTAGCTCACCGCCGATTAGTAAGATATGAATCGTGTCGCATGGATTCTTTCATTACTAATTGTGTTTGTGTTAAGCAAAACTGCTTACGCCGACACTCCAGTGTGCATGACTCAGCCGAACTCTCCATTTTCGGGTTTGGCGTCTATCTCAAAGCAAAGTTGCCAAGACACTCTCAAATCTAAAGAGTGCCAAGATCTATTCTCTAAGATGCGAGCTGCCGGTGAAAAGCCAGAAGACAAGGCTTTAAAATGCTATGACAGAAGTGCTCTAGCAGAAGCTTTCGAAAATGATTTCGATTTCCGCGTGGGCTGTGCCATTGGTGGCTGGAACTTTATCAAAGATACGTTCGTCAGCATTGGTACAGCAATCGGCGAGGGTGCCGCGAAGATCGTGATCGATGCCAAAAATGCAAAGGCTGAAAACGATGCCTGTGATGCAGATTTCAACATAAAAAAAGGCCTGTTTAAAATTTATAACGATAGTGTCCCAACACTTTTGCAAACGACTGTTCCGCCAGATGAAATGATCAAATCTTTGAAGTGCGCGAATATTAAATCCACACTCAAGCTGATCCAGCTTAATAAAGAGCAAGAAGCCAACAGTAAATTAATTCGTAAGGTCACTCTTTCCAAGAACGCTCCCTTAACTCCACAGGAGCAAGAATTGAAAGCTTGGAATGAGTCGAAAATTCCAAAATCAAATGTTGATCTGATTGCCATGGCGAAAGAAAAGATCAAAGACATTGGCGTCAAACTAGAATGTTATAACACCCAAGAACGTGCCGCGATGATTTGTGAAGCAGTTGCTGAAGTTGCATCTCTGGCGGCAGGGCCGGCAGGTGCAGCTTTGAAAGCAGCAAAAGTAAAAAACATTCTCGAGATTGCAGGTGTTGCTGCTGACGCTGAAAAAGCGGGTGTAGCCGCAGCGGCTGGCGGTCGTTTTGTCGCAAGCGCCGCAGATCTCGAAAAAGCGGCGGCTTTATCAAACGCAGATCGCATCGCCGCTGCACAGTCAGCATTGGGGCGTCCTTTAACGACGGCTGAAAAGCAGGCGTTGATTGATGCCCATAATGTCGCGGCTGACACGGGTCGCGGTTACGGCACTTACAGCGCCACTGATTTGAAGCAGAAAGCAGACATTCTTAAGACGGCGGGTTTCAGTGATACTGAAAGAAGTACATTGATGCGCCAAGGACTCGCAGGAAGTTTAAGCGATACGCAAAAAGCGAAGACCACATACAACACTCTTCGCTTGCAAGCCGAAAAAATTAGCGCCTCTGGCGATGTGAAACAGGCAGACTCTATATATAAGTCTTCGGCCGATTCCTATGAAGTGGTAATGAAAGATCCAAAATACCCTAAGTCTTCAAGGGATTACGCCGTCGGCGCGAGTATCAATCGCTCTGCAGGCCGCTTTGATAAGGCTGCAGATTACTATCTGAAGAGTTATGGACAGATGCGGGATAACGACAAAGTAGATGCCGTTTTCGAGGCTCTCCGCCGAGAAAAAGACGAGCTACGCGTTATTGCTTTCCAAAACCCCGGCAACGCCGCCGCCCAACAAAATTATGAGAACCAACGTAAGCTCATTGAGGCCGTGCTGAACAATCCTCAGTTCAGAACGAGTGATGCGATCAAGCGCGAACTTTTGAAGCCCTAGCTTAGAGCTAAGTGTATAGAAAAAGGGCTTTTTTAAAGAACATCTAGAATCTTAAAAAAGCTTTCTTTTTTATTGCCAACCCTCAGTCAGAAAGCTAACCTCTTTCTTCTCCCTAAAAGCTGAAAAAAATAGCATGTAATAGGTTGACAAAGCCTAGTGCGAGGTGGCATTTACCATTGGCTTAATTCGGGTAGCTGGAGGTTAGACATGTACGCGATTATTCGTACAGGCGGTAAACAATATAAAGTACAAGCTGGTGATGTTGTTCAAGTTGATAAAGTTGAACACAAGCTTGGTTCAGAGTTTGATATCAACGAAATCTTGATGGTTGGTGGTGAGTCCACTCATGTTGGTCAACCTCTAGTAAAAGGTGCGAAAGTAACTGTTGTAGTTACTAAACAAGCACGAACTAAAAAAGAAATCGTTTTCAAAAAGAAACGTCGTCAAGGATACAGAAAATTTGCGACTCACAAACAAGAGTTCACAGAACTTTTCGTGAAAGCAATTACTTCTCCAGACGGTAAAGTAACTAAAACAGATGCTACGCCAAATGTAGTAGACGTTGCTGCAAAACGCGCTGAGGCTGAACAAGGCCGTATCGCTGCTCGCAAAGAACGCGCTGCTAACAAAACAAAAGGCGGAGAAGTTGTTAAAGCTGCAGCTAAAAAAGTAGCGAAAAAGAAAGTTGCTAAGAAAGCAGTTAAAAAGACTGCAAAAAAAGCGACTAAAACTGGCGCGAAGAAAAAAGCAGCTAAAAAAACTTCTAAAAAAGCGTAATTAAATTTATTTTTTAAGAGAGGTTAGTCATGGCAAGTAAGAAGGCCGGTGGTAGTACAAAGAACGGACGTGATTCACAGAGTAAACGCCTTGGCGTAAAACGCTTCGGTGGTGAAAAAGTTCTTCCAGGAACAATCATCGTTCGTCAACGTGGAACAAAATTCCACTTGGGTAACAATGTTAAAATGGGTCGCGACTATACGATCTATTCTGTAATTGATGGTCTTGTTAAATTTGAACGTTTCTCTAAAGAGCGTTTCAAAGTTAGTGTTTATCCTAAAGCTGTTTAGTCTACGCCTCGGCGATTTCCCTCTAGGAAGTTGCCTGTAGACCTCCTGCTACGATAAGCACCAAGACAAATTTTCAATACATAAAAAAGGAGCCGTCGCGGGCTCCTTTTTTGTTGTATATGTCCTGACCTAAATGGTGCTGAAATGAAATTCATCGACGAAGTTAAAATCACAATTGCCTCGGGTCGTGGCGGCCCTGGTTGCGTCAGTTTCCGCAGAGAATCTGGTATGCCTCGTGGCGGTCCGGATGGCGGTGACGGCGGCAAAGGAGGCGATGTTTACATTCGCACTTCTCGCCACATCAACTCCCTTGTAGATTTAAGACAAAACAAACGTTACGCCGCTCAAAACGGTGAGATGGGTTTCGGTCGCCAAAAGGCCGGCCATGATGGCGAAGATCTTGTCATGATCGTTCCTGAAGGAACAATCATTCGCAATCTTGAAGGCGAGATCATTGTGGACATGACGGGTATCGACGAACACCTTCTTCTTAAAGGTGGCCGTGGTGGAAAAGGGAATGAATTCTTTAAGACCAGCGTGAACCAAGCTCCTGAACATGCTCAGCCGGGGGAAGAAGGTGAAGAGATCGAAGTGAAGCTTGAATTAAAGCTTATCGCTGATGTCGGCATCATTGGTTTCCCAAATGCTGGTAAATCTACTTTGATTTCTCGTATCTCGGCTGCAAAGCCAAAGATCGCGGATTATCCTTTCACAACTTTGACTCCGAATCTTGGTGTCGTTAAAGCGGGTGATTACAGTTCATTCGTTGTAGCTGACATTCCAGGTCTTGTGAAAGGTGCTCACGAAGGTGTAGGCCTTGGTATTCAGTTCTTGAAACACGTTGAACGTACACGCGTTTTCATTCACTTGGTGGATGCTTCGGGTATGTCAGGTCGCGATCCACTCCAAGACTATGAAGACATTAACTTTGAATTAAAAATGTACGACGAGAACAACCAGGACAAAGAGGGCTTTTTCCCTCTATCCACGCGTCCTCAATTTGTTGTTCTGAATAAAATCGACACACTCAGCACTGATCAACTGCAGAAGCTTATCAACTCGTTCAAAAAAGTAACGGGTACTGCTCCGCTGGCTATTTCCGCAGTGACAGGCAAAAACATTAATGAACTTGTTATTGAGTTGGGTCGTCAAATTTTGAAAGAGGAAGAAGAATAATGAAAATCGGTATTTTTGGCGGAAGTTTTAATCCTCCTCATATGGGACACATCAATGCCATTCAGACAGTGGCAAAGAAAATGGGCTTAAACAAAGTTCACATCGTTCCTGCGGCACAAAATCCTTTGAAGACTCCAGTAGAAGGTCCAACGTCAGAACAGCGTCTTGAATTGACGAAACTTGCATTTGCTCAATATGGCGATACTTACTTTGTTGATGATCAAGAGCTTACTCGCGGCGGATTGAGCTACACAATCGATACAGTGATGAGTCTTCGCAAGACCTATGATGCTTCTGATTTGTATTTAATCGTTGGTGCCGACAAGTTTGAAGAGTTGAGCCAATGGAAAGACTATCAAAAGCTTTTGGCTGAGACGAACTTGGTTGTTACAACTCGTCCTGGTTACGATGTTCCTGAATCTTTAGAGGAAATGCCTGGCTACTTGAAGCCTCTTGTTTCTGACTTTGATTTCAATTTCATTGATTTGACGACGGGCCGTAATATCCAGTTCATCACCTTGCGTGATATCGAAGTTTCCTCTTCGGAAGTAAGAAAATGGCTTCGCACTGGTAAGCCAGTTGAAAAGTATCTTCCACTTTCTGTCGAATCCTACATCAAAGAGCACAAGCTTTATCGTAACCTTGGCGAGCGCATTGGTGACTTCAAGCAATTCACTGAATTTTGCGCTGACGTTTTGTTCTCGAAAAAAGGTATCAATGTTCGTGGTTTTGATTTGACGGGTGTTGCAGCTCCAAGCGAATACACATTGATCGCTTCCGGTACTTCAACTCGTCACGCAGCTGCTATGGCTGAGAACGTCGTGATGGCGGTTAAAGAAGAATACAATCTTCACCCCCAAAGTGTTGAGGGTATTGATGAAGGTCGTTGGGTTCTAGTGGATTATGGTTCTTTGATCATTCACTTGTTCTATGATTTTGTTCGTCAGGAATACAATCTAGAGACTCTTTGGAAGCAAGGTAAAGACCTTGGCTTGAAAGATCCTTACGCCGGCAAGCCAGGACAGTAGTCATGAAATTCATCTTGTACAACCTCGCCACGGCTAAAGAAGCTTGGGCTGATGAGGTCAGCGAGTTGTACAAGAAAAAAATCTCGTTCTTTATGCCATTCGAGATCCAATCTCTCAAAGCAAAGAAGTCCGCTCGTGAAGACGCAGACTTTAAACGCAACGAAGAATCTGAACTCATTCTGAAAAACATCAACAGTGACGACTATGTTGTCTTATTCGATGAACGTGGTTCTGTTCTTGATTCCATTCAATTTTCAAAAAAAGTGGAAGGAATTTTAGGTAGCTCTAAAAAGCGTGCGATCTTCATTATCGGTGGTGCCTTCGGAGTTAACGAAGACGTGCGAAAACGTGCGGATTTGAAAGTGGCTTTGTCGCCAATGGTAATGAATCACTTGATGGCCCAAGCGATGAGCCTAGAGCAAATCTATCGCGCCTTCACGATCATTAAGAAAATTCCTTATCACAATATTTAGCAGGCAACATAGTTGTGTGTGTTCGTCGAATGATAGATTGCTGTCAAAAAGAAAAAGGCTCCGAAGTGGAGCCTTTATTATTTCTTAGTTATTCAACCAAGGTGGCGAATCGCCTAGCTCTTTGGATGGATTGCGGTTTAGCTCTAACAGGCGATCCCATTCGTCTTGAAGGAAACCTTTTTGTTCAGACTCTGCTTGAGCCGCATCTGTTGGAGTTGGTTTGTAGCAGTCGGCATCTGGATCAAAAGTGTCTTTAGAACAGATTGAATACTGTACGTTTGTTTTTTCTCCACCTACAGCTTTATTCCACTGAACCAACGTCATTGGGGCTTTTGGATTCAAGGCGGGATCTACGACGTAAGGCGTATCGCCGACACGGTAGATCACGGCAACGTGATACCACCACTGAACAGAGCCGCCTGGTGCGTTGGTTGTATCAGCACTCAAGTTTCCAAAAACAAAAATTTTCTTAGGAGCAGTGAAATTGTGAGCAATTAATTCTTGAGAAGCCATCTCTGCACGAGCATAGCAACCATCGTCTGGAAATAACCAAGTCAGACGGCGAGGAAAGTTAGGGTCATCCGTTTGCAAGAAGCGAGTGTCACGTACGTACTGGAACTGAGTCATCAAATCTGCCAAAGAACCAACATCTGGGATCTCTTTCAAATTCAAGCTATTCATATTCTTTTTAACATGGTCAGGGCTTGTGGCTTTTTCAATTTGAGCTTCATCATCTTGGTTGTCTGCGTCTTCGATGCGATCGCCATGAACTCTTTGATAAGCGTCTTGATAGGTTTCGTTGCTAGAACGATGGGCTGAAAGCCCATGAGCCGAAACCGCGAACGGCGCTAGAGATGTGAAAAAGACAACGATAAAAAATTTCATAAACCCCTCTAAAACTTTTTAGGATGAGGCCATAGGCTTGTCAAAGAAAGATGGCGGGGATTTTGCGTAGTCCCTAAGGAATGCAGTCCATTTCAAAATACATTCGTCCCTTTCTTTTTCCATGTCTTTATTGCGGATCTTTCCGCAGCAGCAACGTTGGCCTTTGTCAGCCATGTTTGAATTCATTAAAACGCTTTGTAGGAGATCCCTTGCACGAGATTCATGAAGCTCCATATCCGATCTATGCATTGTATGATTGGCGTCCTAGTGAGTCCGACATGCTCTCGAAATTGTTTCTTTCTATGAAAGGAACAGCTGGGAAAAATCGATGGCAAAGTTTTGCCTCCAACTTTTTAGGAAAGCGTTTGGCACAACCAATGTGGGAGGATCGACCTGTGCGAATCGTGCCTGCGCCGTCATCGACAGGTCGAAAGGACCATGCATACTTCTGGGCTGAATCCTTAGCCGATACTCTTCAAGGGGAGTTTGCAAATTGCCTGGTAAAACGGGCCCCGAAACATCAAAGGGGGGCCTCTCGTGACCAGAGGCGGCGCCTGCGCTTGAACGTAAGTGAAAATTATTCAGACCTGTCTAATGATTGGTCGAGCTGCCTGTGGATCTTCGCTGATGACATCCTCACTACGGGCGCTACGGCGCACGCCGCTTATGAGGCTCTTGGAAGTCCCCCTCACTTTGAGGTGTGGGTCTTAGGACGAAGGAGCCTCTCTTGCGGAGCGTCCATCGATCTGCTATAACGCCCGAATGATTAAGACTATGGGAACTTTGCTTTTAGTTCTGGGCATTTCCGTTTCGGGATTTGCGGCTAAACCTAAAGCAAACGAGACACTTCAGAAACTATCAAAAAATTACCGCACAGCTAAGCTTGTTGAAATGTCTGTGGAAAAAACCGTGAAGCTTGAACTTCAGGGCCGCGAGACAAAGTACGAAGGCACTATCTTTGTTGCTAACGGAAAGTTCCGTTGGGAAAACACGAAGCCTGAAAACACGCTTTTGATCTTCGACGGCACAACAATCTGGAGTGTTCAGTATCCTCCGAAAGAATTTGGCGGAGCTCCGCAAGTAGCTCGCGGCAAAGTTGATAAGAAAACAAAATCTCAAATTTTGATTTCCTCACTTCTTGGTGGCGACATCGAGAAAAGCTTTAAAGTTGTGAAGGAAGATAAATCCGGTGACACATCTAAGATTCAAGTCGAGCCTCAGGGCGGAGACCTTCAAGTGAAGTCTTTGAATCTCGTGATCGATACGAAGAAGAAACAGCTGACAGAGATTTCGTATCAAGACGATATCGGAAACCTCACAACAATGAAGTTTTCTGACATCAAATTTTCAAAAAAAGCAGATAACAGTAAGTTCAAATTTCAAGTGCCTAAAGACGCACAGGTGACGGACCTATGAAGCAAGAAACAACTCAAAATAACAAAGTTCATTTTATCAGCTTGGGTTGCCCCAAAAATCTCGTTGATAGTGAGATTATGGCCGGTACTTTAATGAAAGACGGTTACCAAGTTGTTGGTGAAGCGGATCAAGCCGACACAGTTATCGTAAACACCTGTGGTTTCATCGAAGATTCAAAGAAAGAATCTATCCAACGCATTTTGGATATGAGCGATCTTAAAGCTGAAGGTAAAATTAAGAAAGTCGTTGTAGCCGGCTGTCTGACTCAACGATACAAAGACGAACTAGTAGAAGGTTTGCCAGAGGCCGACTTGTTCGTAGGTTCTGGTGAATTCCAAAACATCTCTAAAATTTTGAAAAACTCTGACGCTGGTGAAAAGCAGAAGACATTCTTCAATTTGCCAACTTACCTGCAGCAAGAAGAAACTCCGCGTGTGAACTCTCAGCCGGGTCACCGAGCGTATTTGAAAATTTCCGAAGGTTGCATGAAGCGTTGTGCATTCTGTGCGATTCCTTTGATTCGCGGAAACCTGCAATCTCGTTCAATCGACGCCATTGTTGCAGAAGCGCGCCTTTTGGTTGCTGGCGGCGTGAAGGAGCTGATCATCATCAGCCATGACTTCACTGATTATGGTTTCGATATCCGTCGTAAAGATCCCACTCGCAAAGAAAGTCCTGTTGAATTGTTGAAAGCCCTTGATCAAGTTGAAGGCCTTCAATGGATTCGTTTGATGTACTTATATCCAGATGGAATCACTCAAGAGATGGTTCAATTGATCAAGAACAGCAAAAAGATCGTGAAGTACTTCGATATGCCTTTGCAACACATCAACGATGCGGTTCTTAAGTCAATGAATCGTAAAATGACTCGTGATGAAATTGAAACGGCTTTGATGAACATCCGCGAACACATTCCAGAGGCTGTGATCAGAACTCAATTCATTGTTGGTTTCCCTGGTGAAACTGAAGAACAATTCGAAGAGTTGTTGGCGTTTATAGCTGAACAACAATTCGACCGTGTTGGCTGCTTCAAATACTCTCCTGAAGAGAACACTCCAGGTGGACGTATGGAAAATCAAATTGATGAAGACGTTAAGCAGTACCGTCATGATGCTGTGATGGAAGTTCAGCAAAATATCTCTCGCGAAAAACACCGTGATTTTGTTGGCAAAACTATCGACGTGATCGTTGAAGGTTTCTCTGAAGAGACTGACTTGTTGTTGCAAGGTCGTTTCTGGGGTCAAGCTCCCGATATTGATGGTGTTGTGTTGATCAATGACGGTGAAGCTCAGGTAGGTGACATGGTTAAAGTTCACATCACCGACAGCATGGAGTACGACCTTCTAGGAGAGATCGTAACAGAAAACTAGAACGTACAATTGTCAGACGCGGCTTCGAATTTGTCGATCCAGTCTTTCACGTGATTGTTTCTTAAAATGGCGGTTGCTTTTCTAAAGGCAGCCGCATTTTTTTTGTCGTACTTGCAGGCATTCTTATAAGCGATCAGCGATACCTCGTATTTTTTTAAGTCAAATGATGTTGAAGCAAGCCCCAACCAGCTGCGTGCAGCTTTATCATCAGCCTCGACGCCGGTTTTATAGAACTTCATGGCATCGACCGTGTTCTTGTCGTCCTCTAGGATTTTGCCATATGTGTATTGCGCTAATTCTGACTTAGGGAAATCTTTTGCGGCTTTCTTAAGTACCGCTATGCCCTCTTCCTCTTTGCCTGAAGCGCGCAAGCCTTTACCTAAATAAACAAAGGCGTCGGCGTGTGTGGGATCTTTGATTGTAGCTTGCTTGCATGAATCCACAGAGGCCTCTGCCATATCGCGGGAGTCAATTTCACAAAGCCTTTGCCAATACTCTGGTTTCGAACCTATTTTTTCAATCATGTCTGAATAGAGAGTGCGCAACTCGTAAGAGTTCGGCTTGTCTTTGTCATAGAAAACGGCAAGGCCGTAATAGGCGGGTTCGTATTTTTCATTAATCTCGAGGGCTTTTTTGTAATTTTCAAGAGTTTCCTTGTGCTTCTTTTGCATGTGATAGGCATCGCCCAGATAGGTATAAGCTTGAAAATCCTTTTCATTCTTGCCAACTAGAATATTGGCAGCGCGGATCATTTCGCCAGGCTCGTTCTTTTTCTGATGGGCTTTGATTAAAAGAATAATGGCATTGCGATCTAATTTGTCGATTTGCTTCCACAAAAGAAGAGTGGTCTTTTCGTAATCGCCTTTTTTATAAAACTCCTCAGCCAAAGCCACGATCAGTTTGATGTTGCGTGGATTCTTTCTTATTTCTTCCTTCATCTTTTCGATCTTTGGATCGTTATCAGTGACAGAGGTCGTGGTCGCAGGTTTTGAAGCCGCCGCCGAAGGTAACGGTGGGGCTGCCATGGTCGCACCTCCGCCACTTGCAGAGGAATCCGACTCACTGGAAGGTTTTGCTGACGAGGCAGAATCATTTGTTTTAATTGTTCCGATGACCTTGACTGGGGTGTCTAGATCCAACTCCCCATCGGAAGTCGAGGAGGCAGCCAAAGAAACGTTCGAAAATGAGACAAAAGCCAAGAACAAGGCAAACACGCTGCGATTGAAATTCAGTCTGTTATTCATATGTTGTAGTATGACTTAAATGCCCTCTCGAGTGAAGAGTCCAATATCCTCAGCTAGACTATTCAATCATCAAGGCCAGGCGGCCATTGAGTATGTTTTGCTATTGGTTGTGTCGGTGGCAATTCTGACTTTATTGGTGACACAACTTTTTACTCCTCTGCAAAATTACTTGCAGTCGACAATTGGTGACTATACAGCCTGCTTGTTGGAAACAGGTGCTTTGCCATCGTTGGGTGGTGATGACACCTCCGCCGCCGATTTGGGTTGTAAAATGGGACAGATGGCCTCGGTCGGCGGAAGCAATTCTTCAGGCTCGAAAAGTAATTCATCGTCTTCTAGCAGCTCTGATAGCAGTTCTTCTGATAAGTCTTCGAGTTCTTCGAGTGGTTCTAGTTCCGGCTCTAGTTCGTCATCTTCTTCCTCATCACAGACTCCAAGCCGCGGAGGCAGATCATCGTTCCTAAGACAACGTCGGGCCGCTGCTGGAATTGGTGATTCGGGGGCCAATAATAAAGTTACCGAAATTCAAGTGGAACAATTAGGTGCTGGGAACGGTTTCTTTAACACAAAAATCGCCGCGAGTTACGGCATTCAAAGACAAAATAAGAAAAGTGCTGTGAATATGGCGGGCTGGACGGATGCTGAGAAGAAAAAGCTCGAGCGTGCGAATGATACAGGTCGCACGACCTCTGTGGCGACGGGGGATTTGGGCCCTGCTCCGAAGAAGATTGGCGTGAAACCTCCTCCGCCGAAAGCAGCTGTTGAGGAAGAGGATAAGCCGTTTACGATTGGAAATTTTATACGTTACTTATTCATCGCCGCTTTGATTATTGCATTGGTGATTTTCATTGGTGGTCAGGCACTTTCAATGTCGAAAGATGCGAAAAATTAACTGCGCGCGTTTAGAATTTTTCCATACAATTTCTTAACTTCTCTTACACGGAACAGATTCTCTTGAAACCCCCTGGTTATTCATACATACAGAATCGCGTACAGATTTTGAGGGGGATTCTTTGGAGACTGTGATTGAGATCAATCGCAAGAAAACTTTTACTTTGGTGGAAGCACGTCAATTGCTTCCCATAGTGTACCGTCTCACAGAAGAGTCCAGCCGTGAGGTAAGAGCCCACGTCAACAGAATCGAAGCGTTCTCGGATAAATCCCACCCATCGGTGACCGTGATCGAAGCCCAAATCAATGCCATCATTGAGCGTTGGCAGGTCAAAATCCAGAAATTGGGCGGCGAGCCTAAGGGTCTTTGGATGGCCGATTTCGACAATGGTAAGGGCTATTTCTGCTGGAAATACCCAGAGACTGAAATAAATCATTGCCATGGCTACCAAGACGGATTTTCTGGGCGTATAGTCATTGAATGAGAATCGCCCTAGCACAAGTAAATCCAACTTTAGCTGATTTTAAATTTAATAAAGAAAAAATCTTAGATTTTGTTCATCAAGCGCAACAGAAGAAGTGCGAACTTGTGGTTTTCCCAGAGTGCACTCTTTTTGGATATCATCCGTTTGATCTTTTAGAGCGCACCGAGCTCGTTAAAAAACAAGAAGCCGAATTCAAAGACCTCATTAAGAAAATTCCTAAGGGTATCGGCGTTATCATCGGTTTGATTACTAAGAATCCTAGCAAGATGGGTCGTCCTTACTACAACTCTGCGGCATTGTTAGTTAAGGGGCAGAAGCCTCGCATGTTCCACAAGCAACTTTTGCCAACCGGGGACGTATTCGATGAAGCACGCTTTATCGAAAGCGGAGATTTTTCTAAAAATTATTTTTCGTTCAATGGCAAAAAGTTTTTCCTGACGATCTGTGAAGATATTTGGGCTTGGCCTGATGCTAAAGGGAACTCTCCATACAAAATGAACCCGTTGGCGAAGGTGAAGAAGCAGAAAGTTGATATGGTTATCAATTTAAGCGCCTCACCTTACTTCATCGGAAAAATGAAACAGCGTGAGTACGTGACGGCGAAAACAGCGGCTTACTTTAACGCTCCGATCTTGTATGCAAATCTTGTAGGTGCTCAGGACGAAATCATCTTTGATGGCGCAAGTTATATCATGGATAAAAAAGGTAAGAAGTTGATGACATGTCTTCCATTTGAAGAGGACATGAACGTGATCGATTTAAATACCCTGGAAGTTTGGAATAAAACTCCGAAAATTGATGTGAACGAAGAGCTTCGTCGTGCCCTTGTTTTAGGTCTTCGTGATTTCTGTGCGAAGATTGGTATGAAGAGAGTTCATTTGGGCCTGAGTGGCGGTATTGATTCCGCCGTGGTAGCGGCATTGGCGGTGGATGCCTTGGGTCCCGCAAATGTGACAGGCATTGGTTTGCCGGGTCCCTTCAACGCTCCAGAAAGCCTGTCACTGGCGCATGAACTCGCGAAAAATTTGGGAATTGATTTTAAAATTGTTGAAATTGGTCCGATGTATGACGAAGCGGTGAAGGCCTTGACGAAGGGAATTCAGATTGAAGGGTTCTCACTCGTAAATGAAAATCTTCAAGCGCGTCTTCGCGGAATGACTTTGATGGCGTTCTCGAACAAAGACGGCAGCATGCTTTTAACGACCGGAAATAAGAGTGAATATGCCACGGGCTATTCGACAATGTACGGTGATATGTGCGGTGGTTTGGCTCCGATTGCGGATCTTACGAAAGCACAAGTCTATGCATTAGCTCGTCACTACAACAAAGAAGGCGAAGTAATCCCGACAGAGATTATCGATCGTGCGCCTTCGGCAGAGCTTCGCCCGAATCAGAAGGACCAAGACTCGTTACCGCCTTATCCTGATTTAGATAAGGCCGTGACAAACTTGGTTGAAATAGAAGGAGCTGTGAAAACAGCAACTGATAAGTGGCTGATGCCGATCTTGATGCGAACTGAATTTAAGCGCTGGCAAGCTCCACCGATTTTGAAAGTGTCTGGGCATTCCTTCGGGCGCGGGCGCAGATATCCGATTGCTCATAAGGCGAAAGAGTAAAGACATAAAAAAAGGACTGACATCACTGCCAGTCCTTTTTTATTTCTTAGAATTCAAAGAAATTAGAATGCGCCGAAAAGATCCATTTGTTTTGGTTGACGCACGATTTGTGGAAAACGCAATTCGGGTTTACCAGTCAAAGCGACAAGATTCGCAATTTGCGGAGCTTGGCCGCCAATAGAAATTCTTTTTACCATCGCCGTGAACATGTGACCTAGATAAGTCGCATCGGCTTCCGCTCTATGGAATTCGGCTGTTGGAATTTTCAAGTGCTGAACCAAAGTTCCCAATTTGTAGTTTGGAAGACCTGGGAATACTTTTCTAGCGATCGGAAGAGAATCCAATACCAAACCCTTCGGAGCAGAAGATTCGTGCTTCTTGATGTCAGCGGTTAGAAACTGAGCATCGAATGGCGCATTGTGGGCGACCATCACGTCGTCACCGCAGAACTCTGCAAATGACTCTAGAAGAGTATCGATTGTTGGTTTGCCTTTAACCATGTGGTCAAAGATACCGTTCACATTTGAAGCGCCTGGCGGGATGGGGCGAAGAGGATCTACAAGGGTAGAAAATACGGCCTCGGGCTCACCGTTAACGAAGCGAACAGCACCGATCTCTACGATTTGATCGACGCCTGGAACTGTACCTGTAGTTTCGAAGTCAAAAGCTATGAATCTCATGAATTCATTGATACAAAATGGGAGGGGTTGATTCAACTAAAGACTGTCCTTTTCAAGGAGTTCTCGGACGTGGTTTCTAAGTCTGGAAAATCTATTACCTTTTTGCCGGACGACGTAATTGTCCAGGTGAGTCATAAAGATCAAAGCGTCTTGGAGTTGGCTCTGCGCGTGGGTTTGCCTTTAAATCATACTTGTGGAGGGTTTGGAACCTGCGGAACCTGCATGGTTTTTGTGCGAAAAGGTTTAGAGAAGCTGCCGCCGCGAAATGAAATCGAGGCCGAGTTAGCTTCTGATCGTGGATTTTCCGATGAAGAACGTCTGTGCTGTCAGATGGAACCCATCGACGGCCTGGTTTTGGAAATTCCTGAATCTAAGGTTTAACGTAAAAAGGATTTGTGTAAATCCAAGTGATCCATTTTTTCGCGTCAGGCAAAGGCATCATGGGGCTTACGCGCACTTGCACGCGATAAGTTCCGGGCTCGGTCACGTCGTAACTTGTTTCCGGTTTGTTGATCTTCGCAACGGATTCGCCATTTTTATAAATCACAATCTCAAAAAAATCTTTCGGAGTCGCAGGAAGTTTTACTTTCAGCTGCATTCCTTTTTTGAACTTCACTTCCGAGCCAATCAAATAAGAATGATTGCCCTCATCCATCGTCGCAACAAAACCTTTGGGATCACCCAACATGTCCATCGCGATATAAAAGTTTCCGTTCTTAAGAGCTGAAAAAATTTTCATCCGATCGCTATTAAAGCTTCCAGTAAGTTCGGACTTAAGCAAAACGTGATTGCTCATGACTTCGAAAGTTCTTTTATAGCTCGGAAAACGAATTAAATAATTCGCAAGTGGAATTGCGCGGGCCGAAGCCTCTGTTCCTGCGTAAATATTGATTTTACGCTGAGTGCTCATTTTATCAAGCAACGCGATTTCATCTGTTGGTTCTGTATATAGACGAAGTAAAGCCAATTTTGGATTGAATGGATAAGTGAGTAGAGACCACACCACTGAAAGCTTTGATTCAGCCCAAGCGCGGTTAGATAAACTTTTTTGATTCCAAAGTTCAAATCCGTCAAGGCCGGAAGGAATTTCTCCGTTCCAGCTGTATCCTGCTTTGTAGGGGTGAGCTAAGATCGTCAATGTGTCTTTGCTTGCACCCGTATTTTGGGAAAGAAGATCGGCAAGTTTTACTTGGGCCTCGCCCAAGTTGTTGCCGATGCTTTCCTGATTAAGAGAATAATAAATCAGACGTGAATCAAGATAGCTGTACTTGCCCGCAGAGAAAACTAACAAATTGCCATGATAAGATTCAAACGTCGTTGGCATATTGAACATATTCACGTCGGTGAACATCAGGAAATCAAGATTCGCAAGCTTTGCTGAAGTGATAACGAAACTTGCTGGTGCAGAACCGGAACTCAATTCGGTATGAACATTGATAACGCCTTTGTAGTCGTAATAGTTCGGTGCGTGTTCAGCAGTAAGCTGCTTTGGAATAGTGCTGACTTCGTACTGGTTAATATAAAACCCGTACAAGAAATAAGCGACTAATAAAAATGCGGCAACTAGTAATGACTTCATGGGCGAGTGAATTCCAACAACACAAAATCTGGGGCAATCCTTTTGATTTCCCGATGAGTCCATTGTTGTTGAGAAAGCCACTCAGGTAAACCATTTGTCTCATGTTCCACCAAATAAAAATGATTTCCGGCGGGTATGGACTCTTTAAGTGTGTCAAAGAAGTCAAAACGGCTGATACCTTGAAGTTTAAACACCGGAATCTTGCTGAAATACCAAAGCGATGATGCCATTTGGTAAGACGACGCATACAGCGGTGAATATTCATGCGCTAAAGTGCTTAGTTCTTGAAACTGAAATGGTTCGCTGATTTTTGGATTTGAATTACGAATAGTTGGGACAAACAGAGCAGTTAAAACAACTACAATGATGACACTCCAAAATCCGACGTAATAGCGCAGCCATTTCTGAATTTTTGGATGATAGGCCGCCAACATACATACTGCTGGCAGAGCGACGATCGGCCAATTCGCTTCAACCAAAGCGCGGAATGAAGTGAGGAAGAAGAAAATCAAAGGAAACCACGCAAAGTAGTACAAATAGCGTATTTTCTCTGGAAGTTTTGCTTTTAAAGCGGCCCATAACACCCAAGGAAAGATGATTCCAATTTGTCCCAGCACGTAAGAGCTCGTCCAATTGAACTCGTAAGAATCGCGTTGCAGACCGTGTTTCAACTGAAAGGTGAAAGAAGCGAAATCATTTTGATAATTCCACAAAAGCACAGGAGTGCAGAACAAAATACCCGTGATGATTGTAAGCGGAACCCAACGCCATTGGACTTCTTTCCATTTTCTTTCGAATAGAAGATAAGTGATCAAACACGGGACGAACAAGATGATGTGATATTTTGCGCAGAAACCAAGGCCTAGTGCTGCTCCCAAAGCTGCGTAGCTCGAGGCATCTTTCCTTTCCAAAACATTTTGAAAAATATAGAGCGAAAGAACCCAGAAGAACACTACCGGCAAATCCGGCGTGACGATCATTGAGCCAAACCCCAATAGAGGAGAGAATAAAACCAAATACATCCACCAGCGAATTTTTTCGAGGGGAAAATGTTCTTTCAAAAGAAGAGCGCCGATTCCCAGTGTGCAGTGCCCAAGAAGAACTGCGGGCCAGCGAACGGCATTCATGAAAGGCTCTAAAAAATGTCCCGCATAGAAAAGCCAAGCCACCATAGGTGGGTGATCGAAATAACTCAATTGTAGCTTGTGTGACCAGACCCAGTAATAAGCCTCATCCGCACTTAACGGAATAAGCGCGGATAAAACTAGCTTCACAAGAAGGCTTATGAACCAAATGCGTTTTAAATCTTTCAAGACTAATAGCTCAATTTAATAGGCTTACCAAGATCGCCTGGGATGCCGACATCCTTACCGTTCACGATCAAATTCACAGCTCCACCGTTAGAGAAGCTGATACGAAGACCGCTGCGGCTTTTGAATGTATGCACCTGTTCGGCGGACAGCTTAATTTTCTGTGGCTTTCCATTTGGTGCCGAGTATTCGATATCAACCGTATCTAAAGCCTCTACGATCAGTTCGACAGGTTTATTTTTTTCTTCCTTCGGAGTTGGGCTCGGCGAAGCTGTTGGAGTCGCGGCCGCTTCTTCAGCGTGTTTTTCCGTCGGAGTGGCACTTGCGGTTGGCTTCGCAGTAGGTGTTGGAGATGTCGCGGCTATAGAGGGAGTTGTCACATGACTTGCGGAAGGTGTTGCCATCGTCGCGGGAACTGAAGTGTGGGCGGGCTTTGTCAAAGTACTTAATGGAGAAGGCTCAGGTGTCGCCTCTGTTGCCGCATTAGCGGATGGGGTCATGGACTCAACAGGTGCAGGGGTCTCTGAGGTGCCAGGTGCGCCGGACGCAGTTGCAACCGGAGTTGCACCTTCCATCGTTTGTGCCACCTGAGAAGTCGGGACTTCAGCTTCTTTAGAATATTTGTCGATCATTTTCTTTGTGAAGATGATTAAGCCCACAAGAATCGCAAGAACCACAACAACAGCAATAGTTTTTGTATTCTTCTTTTCGTTCAGTGGATTGTAAGGCTGTGCCCGAGAAGGCTGCGCAGCGGGGGTCGGAGCAGCTTGCACAGGCTCGGGGCGAGTTTGACGAATTGGTGTCACTGTCGCTTCGGGTTCAGCAGGCTCAGATGTTGTAGATTGCAGAGATGTAGCTGTCACTGGTTCAGAAATTTTATCCTCAGCAATTTCTTTGGCATGTTCGCCTTGACGGATGTAAGGCTGAGGTCGAGTTGATCCGACCTCTTCGTAAAAAGTTTCTAGAACTTTGTCAGCATCAAGACGCAAATATGTCGCATAGCTTTTCACGAAACCACGAAGAAACGTTTTTGCAGGAAGATTTTTTTCATCCCCCTCTTCGATAGCTTTTAGAACCTTGCTGCTGATTTTAAGCGAAAGGCCAACTTCGTTAAGGGAAAGTCCTTTTTCTTCACGGGCTTTTTTGAGGATTTCACCAGTCTTTTTCATCAATTTCCCTTTCGAATCAAATCCAACATGCCCTTGGCCTTCTCGCGATATTTCCCTTCAGGGTAATATTTGATAATTTCTGAGAAGCGAGCGGCTGATTTGGATTTATCACCTAAACGATAGTATGCGAGAGCGCTGTAAAAATGAGGCTCATCAAATAGATTTTTTTGACAAAAGCCAATGGCGCGGTCTAAAGCCTCGACGGCACGTCCATAATCTTTTTGTTCGAAGATAGAACGGCCGTAATAGTCACTCGCAACGCAATCATCGGGCTTGATTTTCAAAACCTTAAAAAATGCATCTTCAGCTTGTGGGTATTGCTTCTGATTGAATTTTGCCAAACCCAAATTGACGTAGGCGCGATCCGTAGAACCGTATGTAAGATCTGCTAAAACGGTGTTGATCTCTTTTTCGGCCTCAGCGTATTTACCTTCTTCGATCAAAACGCGGGCCAAGTTGTTGCGAGCATCGGTGTATTCTTTTTGAAGCGAAACGGCTTTGCGAAATTGCTGTTCAGCAGTCTCGTAACGTTCGCGCATGAAATAGACCTGGCCCAACTCGTTATAGACAAGTGGGTTGCTTGGATCCATTTCTTTTGCTTTTAACAACGCAGTCAGAGCTCCGGGATAGTTACCCTCTTCGATAAGGGAACTTCCCATTCGAATATAAAGCTCGGCTTTGTCCTTGTCTTGATTCCAACTTGCGCAGCCTGTTAGCAATGTGCTGAACGAGGTCAACGCGCAAAGAGCGATAATCCATTTACGCATGAATAAAAAGGTATCACTCGAGGGGGATTAGTCAACCCTCAGCTCTGCAATAGTCTCTACGTGATCTGTCTGCGGGAACATCTCGAAGGCTTGAACCCGCGAAAGGCGGTATTTGTGACCCAATTTCTGTGACCATTCGAAGAACCACTTCAGATCTCTTGCGAGTGAAACGGGATGGCAACTGATGTAGATGATTTTTTCGGGTTTTCCTGCGGCAAGGGCACGCATAATATATTCGCTAGCACCGGCGCGAGGGGGGTCTAGTAGAACAAGGTCCTGGTTTGTGATTGTTGCGCGCTTCATAAAGCTCTCAACATCGGACAAGAAGTAGCGAAGGCGCTTGTCTTTGTTTTGCGCCCGACCGCGTTCCACCAATTTTGGATTGAGCTCCACCGCGGTTACAGGAGAGTTTTTATACTTATTCAAAAGCGGGAAGGTGAAGTTTCCAGAACCGGCGTACAGATCAAAAATCTGTTTGTAAGTCGAGTCGCCGGCACACTCTAAAGCGGTCTTGAGCAAATCCTCGTTTTGGAAGCGATTGACTTGCGAAAACCCAACGCCGTCGTCTTCATCAGTGATAAGTCCATAACGAACTTCTTCTTGATCCGAGATATACATCTCAAGGCGCAAAAGGTCTTTCGAGTTTTTGGCAGCCACCCAAGCCTTCACTTCGGGAAACTTTTGAGTCAAAGCTTCTTCAGTGATTGGGCAATCTGTGATTTCCACGATCTCGTGAGAGTTTCTAGCAAAAAAACCGAATTTGCCGGTTTTGAATTTTGGTTGAATGCGGTTGCGATAACGAAAAACGCGGGGGCTTTCTTTCAAAGGAAGATAGTCAAAATCCAAAGAAGGATTAAACTTCTTGATGGTCTCAAGAACTAGAGATTCCTTTTGCCTGCGTTGCTCTTCTTCAGTGATTTGTTGCCAGTTGCAGCCACCGCAAACAAGCGCAACAGGGCATGGGGGCTCACGACGTGCGGGACCGGGTTTTAGAATCTCGATGATACGAGCTTCAGCAAAGTTTTTCTTTTGAGTCGTGAGTTCGACGAGAAGTTCATCGCCAGGAGCAGCAAGCGGTACAAAAATAACAAGGCCATCGTGGCGGGCGATGCCCGCGCCTCCGATGGCCAATTTCTCGATCTTAATTTTGATCTGAGAAGAGGAAACCATTAACTATGTGTTGCAGATTTCGCGTTTTTCGAAGAACAAAGCAAGTTCACGAGCCGCAGATTCAACAGAGTCAGAACCGTGAACTGCGTTTTCGCCTACGTTGTCGCCGAATTTAGAACGGATTGTGCCTGGAGCGGCTTTTTTAGGATCAGTTGCACCCATGATTTCGCGGTTTTTCAAAACGGCGCCTTCACCTTGCAAGCACATCAACATAACTGGGCCAGAAGTCATGAAAGAAACTAGTTCGCCGAAGAATGGGCGAGCTTTGTGTTCAGCATAGAATTCGCCAGCTTTATCAGCAGTCAAAACAGTGATTTTTGCAGCAGCGATTTTCAAACCGTTTGCTTCAAACATGCTTACGATGTCACCGATAGCATTTTTCTTCATTGCGTTTGGCTTGATGATTGAGAATGTTTGTTCGATAGCCATTAGATATCTCCTTGTTTATTACAAACAGTATTAAAATTTAATGAATCCTAGAGGTTGTAGCGAAAGGCGGGAAGCCTGTCTACTTTTCGTTATTTTTCCCGCGCATATTTTGGAGCGAGACTCGAGTCTTAGATGTCGAAAAAATCCTCTTTGTATTATAATTCACAAGTGATTTTAAATATTTATATTAGTAAACAAACTCACTTGTTGGAACTTTCTGGCATTGTCCCATATTGAATCTATCGATGGTAAACCAGTGGTTTTGAGTTGGTCGAGACCTTATCATAAATAAAGTAATGACCATATCTAGCACTGGAATATGCAGATGATTCAACCATGTAAATCGATCCTTGCCCCTATTCGATCCCGAAGTGGCTTTTCCCTTGTAGAGACTCTGGTTGTCGTCGGAGTCATGGGAATCATTATGGGTGGAATGATGACCTTACAGAGCCACCAGTCTAAAGAGGTGAAAGCGCTCAGCGAGCAATTGGCAAAATCAGAATTGGATAAGAACCTTATTTCTGTTTTTGCGGATGGAACGATCTGCAGCTTTATGTTTGCCAACGGATCTTCCGTCGGTCTCTCGCCGGTCAATGCAACTTTTGATGCTTCGACTCTTCCGAAGAAAAATGCCTTCACTTTAAATCAGATTCCTCTTCGTGGAGGCTCGTCGGCTCCGATCGCTCAGATCAATCAACAGGCATCGGCATCTTCGAATTCACTCTATGTGAACTCGATTTATGTGAATGTCGTACAAAAGGTTGATGCTAATCACTATTTAGCAACATTGAACGTATCATTTGATCCTGCGAGAACAGTGCGCGTGGTTCCAGATCTTTCTTACCCAATGCTCTTGCAAACGTCAGGAGCGAATGCAAATACCTCAATATCTAGTTGTGCAATGACCAATGGAAGTGGCTCGCCGAACTATGTTCCGCTGTGGGAAAGCAGCACCTCAATGAAGAACAGTAATATTTATCAGGATCCGGCAACACTCAATGTCGGAGTGGGGACGACAACGCCTCAAGCAACTTTGGAAGTGAATGGTGCCATCAAGATGGGCTATTCGAACACGTGTTCACCTGGGGCGATTCGATACAACCCCAATGCCACAGGGACCATGGAATTTTGCGATAACACGAGTGCCTGGAAAGGCATGGGTGGAATTTCATCTTGCACGATTGTGCCAAGCGGCTGGGGGGCTTCAGCCTCCGCGACATGCCCGGCAGGGAAAATTTTAACTGGTGGAAGCTGTGAAATGCAAAGGGGTGGCGATGGCCGTGTCATAGGCACGCGCAGTTGCGTGCCTAGCGGCCAAACCATGACCTGCTCAGAAGGTAATTCGGGAGTTTGCCGAACGTATGCGATTTGTTGCAGCTAAAGTCTCGGACGATACAGAACATATTCTTCAATGGCATTAACGATATGATAAAGCGAACTTGCCTTTGCCGTTGTTGAATTGAAGGTATCCTCAGCTGACAACTGGTCGTACCAAAGACCTTTCATCGGAGTTTCAAAAAATTTGAAAAGTGTTTCCAAAGCGTCATCGGCAGCTTTTGCATAAGTGACTTTTTGATCGGCAGAGGCCTCAGTTCCCAATCGTGCCGCAGCCTTGATGCGCTCGCACTGTGGCCAGAAGCGAGATGACTGAAGTTTCGGAGTGTAATCACTCCACATTTCGTCAAAAGCGATTTTACGTGATGGTGAAGTTCCGTACTTGTCTGCAAGTTGAAAGAGGTTGTGACGAACAGCTTTCAAATCACGACCTGTGAGTTCTTGATAAAGGAACATCAACCAAGCCCATTCGTATTGATGACCGGGCTCATAGATAAATTTTCCGTTTTCCATCTTATGATTCCAGTGGCTGTCGAAATATTCACCAAGAACATGAGTCTTAGGATCTATGAATTTTTCTAAAGCTAAAGTTACAAGCTCATGGCCAAGGTCTTTCCATTCCTGATCTTGATCTACTTGCATCCATGCGACTGCAGACTCGAACATGTGCATGTGGGGATTTGACTTGTAGGAAATGGTGCCTTTTTCATCAAGCTCCGTGAAGCCACCGGCTTGAACTTTGCGTTCGCGGTAAAGATATTTCACCAACGCTTTTGCTGGATCTTTAAATTCTGCAGTTGGAGAAATCGAATAAGCTTGCGCCAATGCGAACAATGCAAAAGCTTGAGTATAAAGATCAGGATTTGCGCTTTTCACACTTCCATCTGGATTAATGGAGTAAATGAAAGCTCCAGAGGGCTGCATGAAATTCTTAATCATATAGCGAGTTCCTGCAAGAGCCGCCGAATGAGCAAAGTCTTTTGAAACACAACCGAGACGAGCGCCAGTCAGGAAAGAATAAATCTGGCGAGATTGCACCATGGCTCTGCGTGGAACATCCATTGGCTGGCCTTCAAATGTTAGGCTCTCAACGAAACCTCCATTTGATTTGTCGATACCTTTTGCGCTCCACAAAGGATACACGTCCCTTGAAAGCCAGTTTTTGCATTTTTCAATATTTTGAGCCGCTGTGTTTCCCATTCTAGTTCCACTCCAATCCTGCCAATCGGCTTCAGCATATTATCAGGGCATATGGTCAAGCAACCAGATTCAGGCTCCTTTGATAGGCACCTTGTAACGGCGCAAAGAACTGCATGAATGTTTAAAATATAAGTCGCGTTTATTGTGGAGGGTGTATAGCTTCGAAGAATGAGGGAAGTTCAGCTCGAAAAAAAATCGTCATTCCTTAGAACCAAAAGATATTTTCTATTTTGGATCTCAAGTCTTTTTTCCAATATAGGAACCTGGATGCAGCAGGTGGCACAACCCTGGGTTATTTTAACGATCAGCCATTCCTCCTTCTGGGTTGGTGTGGATAGCTTCATGCTTAATGCTCCAGGCTGGATTCTCACTTTATGGGGAGGCTACATAGCTGATAGATTCGATCGAAAGAAAATAGTTCTAGTGTGTCAGTCAATTCAATGTTTATGTGTTTTGATTCTATTCATTCTGATTCTCTCGAACCGTGCACAAATTTGGATAATTTTAGTTTGCTCTTTCATTATTGGAAGCACGGATTCTCTTTCGATGCCATCATTCCAATCAATTATTCCATCAATGGTTGAGCAGAATGAAATTCCCAAGGCGATTTCATTTAATTCTACTCAGTTTAATCTTTCTAGAACTTTGGGTCCTTCACTTGCCGGGCTGATAATTTCGAAATATGGCGTGACTGCATGCTATGGCGCAAATCTCGTTTCATATATTCCATTTTTCCTTTCACTTTATTGGATATATCCAAAATCAGGCTTTCAAAAAGAGCCTGTCGTCTCAACGAAACCAACTCAGTACCTTCTTTTTTTGAAAGATCCGGATTTCAACACGCCACTGATGACGGTGTTTGTAACGATGGCCCTATGTGCGCCGATGATGACATTTGCACCAGTGCTGATAAAAAATATATTTCACGGAGATGCTTCTCAGTTAGGTTGGGCCATGGCTTGCTTTGGCTTTGGAGGAGTTATTGACGCGATCTTTCCTGCAATATTGAGCGAAAGGGACAATCGATTGAGATTGGCAGCCCACGGCATTGCTATATTGACAGGGATTTTGTTATTGCTGGTGAGGTTTGTATCGTCGGTTTCTCTATTATTTTTGATGCTTTTTTGTCTTGGTCTCTTTTTGACGGCCAGTAATACAGTTGTGAATTCCCTTTTGCAGAAAAGGGCTCAAAATCAGATTCGTGGGAAGATAATTAGTTTATTTCAGTTGTCTCTTCAGGGAGGAATGGCCCTCGGGGGATTTATGACAGGAATGTTGTCGTCTATAATTGATGTTAAGGATGTTCTTTCGATCAGTGGAATAATTGCGACTTGCTTACAAGTTATTATATTTATTTATGGCGCATTTCCTTTTAAACGTGATCGATAATTAAATAGGGGATAATTACGTAAATTGTAAGGTCACGAATCAAATAGTAAGCAATTACAGCAGCAAAGACTTTCCAGCCGTATTTTTTGCGCAGGCCCCTGAAGCCGCTTTTTTTGTAGGTTGCTTTGATTTCTTTCAGCATGTGAAGTCCCGGGAAAGAACTTGATTCATGCTTTAATGCTAGCGCTTTCATAAATACCTCGGCAATAGGGAAAAGGGGGAAGATAATCCCCCTTTCTTCGTTATCTTATTCTAGTGGAACACCTGTCTTTTTGGCGATGGACTGACCATACTCTGGGTCGCATTGAAGGAAATGCTGAATATTGGCTTGCACTATGTCAGACGGGACGCCTTTCATGGCATTTGCGATATTAGTTGTTAAACGATCACGCTCGGCAGGGGTTAACAAGCGGTACAGATCACCCGCCTGCGAGAAATCATCATTACCTAAGTGAGCATTGTGACGATCAACATCTCCGGAAATTTTCAATGGAGGCTCAGCAAAATCCGCGTTCTGAGCTGGACCTTCAAAGCCATTCGGCTCATAGTTCGTCTGTCTTCCGGCATTGCCATCGAATCGCATGGAACCATCGCGATGGTAAGTGTTCACCTCAGAACGGGGGCGGTTTACGGGAAGAGACTGATAATTGACTCCGAGTCGATATCGTTGCGCATCTGGATAACTAAATAGACGAGCTTGCAACATTTTATCAGGAGAAAATCCAATGCCAGGAACAACATTGGCCGGAGAGAATGCGGCTTGTTCAACCTCAGCAAAATAGTTTTCAGGATTGCGATTCAGCTCCATCACGCCGACGTCTATCAAAGGATAGTCTTTGTGTGACCAAATTTTTGTAAGATCAAAGGGATTCACTTTATAATGGTCGGCATCTGTCTCTGACATAACCTGAATCTTCAGAGCCCAACGAGGATACTGATTTCTCTCAATCGCTTCGAAAAGATCGCGACCTGCATAGTCGGGGTCAGTGCCCGCCAGCTCTTGCGCGCGCTCAGCACTTAAGTTTTTAATTCCCTGCAAGGTTTTGAAGTGAAACTTGACCCAATAGCGTTCGTTTTTAGAATTAATAAAGCTATAGGTATGGCTGCCGTATCCGTTCATGAAGCGATAACCATCAGGGGTACCGCGATCACTAAATAGAATTGTAATCTGATGAAGAGCTTCCGGAGCATATTGCCAGTAGTCCCACATTCTTGTCGCATTTTTATAACCTGTTTGCGGGTCTCGCTTTTGCGAATGGATAAAATCCGAAAATTTCAAAGGATCGCGCTCAAAGAACACCGGAGTATTATTGCCAACGAGATCCCAATTTCCTTGTTCTGTATAGAACTTGACCGCAAATCCACGTGGATCGCGTTCGGTATCAGCACTGCCCTTTTCTCCAGCTACAGTCGAGAAGCGCAGAAATAAATCTGTTTTTTTGCCAACTTCAGAGAAAACTTCTGCCTTTGTATATTTGGAAATATCGTGAGTGATCGTCAAAGTTCCGTAGGCACCTGAGCCCTTTGCATGCACTACGCGTTCAGGAATTCTTTCCCGGGCAAAGTGAGCAAGTTTTTCAATTAAATGCATATCTTGGAGAAGAAGAGGACCACGAGGTCCCGCAGACAAAGAGTGCTGATTTTCAGAAACGGGTGCGCCAGCAGAAGTTGTTAACGTTTTAATTTTAGACATAATGATTTCTCCTAAGTATTCTTAATTTTGTATGTGAGTTGATTGAGGAAGAATGAAATGAAATGACCGATGCGCTGAAAGATGTTGGGAACTTTGCCGTGTCTTTCCAGAAGTGGAATGATTTCCTTTCGCCCAAATGTTTTTGCAAAATCCAATGCTGTCTGATTTGCGAAATTGCGAAGGTGAATGTCAGCGCCCTCTTTTAAAAGAAGCTGCAAGATTTCAAAATGTCCTTTGAAGGCAGCCCCCATGAGGACTGTGTTTCCGCCCTTATCGCAGGTATTAACGTCAGCCCCAGATTCAATAAGCAAAACGGCGGCGTCATAGTGATCGTTATAGGCGGTTAGCATTAACGCCGAATATCCGCGGTGATTTTTTTCATTCACGTTAGCGCCAGCTAGAATTTCTCTGGCGATCGTTCCAATGTCTCCAACGCGAGCGGCTTGCAATAGCAGTGGTTCATCTTGTTTGCTTTTAAGATACTCAGAATAAGAACGCATAAAACAGTATCTCCTTGTGGCATAAGGATCGGTCATTTTTGCGTATGTATCCAATATTCAATATTGATGGATGATATAGAAAATAACTATAATATATCTAAAGATCATTAATGAGATCTATAGAGATAAAAGCGAATTAAGTCCGCAAAGGTCTATCGGCGAGTCTTTCTCCATAGGAAAACACCCAAAATACTCAAGAATAATATCAACGTTACGACAAAGGAAACTATGTTTTCGTCAGTAGGGTTACTTGATGCGTGCATTCCGAAATAGAAAAATGCTGTCTTTAATATAAGCATTGATCCAATAAGAACACCGATATAAGTACCCAATTCGCGAAAGGTCTTTTGTTCTTCCGTTAATGGCTTTTTGGATTTATATTTCTGCACTTGGAAGCCCCAGAATTCCTGTCGATGAAAATCTGCGACGACTTCAGCCCAAGCTTCACGAAGAACGTCGCCAAGGATTGGCGTTGCTTGCTCTGCTAGTTTTTCCTTTAAAAGGCGACAAGCCTGTTCTTGAATCTTTTCCTGATCTTCATACGAAAAGTACCCGCGGCCCGAAGTTGAAAAGTCGGCATCGAAATTTTGATCAATGACCGACAGGTGATGTTTCGCCTCTTCGGCAAAAGGAACGTTTGATAAGTATTTTTTGGTAAAAGAAGATGCTTTCATTTGTTGCTAACTTATGTCGGCCTTGAAAGATTTGTCAAAGTTTCGTGAATCATGTGAAATTCATGGGCAACCTTTCATCTTTCTCTGCGATTATTCGAAGTCAGGCCGCACCCAGTCCGCAGGCCGCGGTGTCAAAATAGGAAATCGATATTTTCCCTTGAAATGAAAAGCGCGCTTTCATAGGCTTTTCCCATGAGAATTTCAAAATGGCTGAGTTATTCAACGATTCTTCACGGAGGCTTGCTCTTAGGAGTTGTCTTTGGAATGAAAGCGCAGAAAAGCTCTTCGCGGGTTGTTGAAATCGAAATAGCAGAAGCAACCCATACAGAAACCTCTTCCACAACGAAATCTATAAGCGCTACATCTGCATCGATAAGTCATTCCGCAAAGAATGGACAAAATGGTAGAGGAAAAGATGTTTCTCTTAAGGGAATAAATCTTTTTGGCCCACAATATCACTATGAATCAGCGGATGGAGAAGGCCTTGGAGATGGCAATCCCGTTGCGAAATCAGACTTCAAAAGTTCAGACACCTATATATTCGATAGCCACAACATGCTTGCTGATACAGATCAGTGGGAGTTCTATCACCAGATTTTTGAGCGTATCGACAGTCAGTTGATGTTTGATTCAATTCTTGCGCAGTATAACCACTTCGGCAGCGTCTTCCTAGAATTCGAAGTCGATGCTGAGGGCCACTTTGTAGAGACGGCTTTAAGAGCCAAAGCTGATGATCCCATTTTGAAGGTGCATGTGATTCGTGCACTTAGAAAAGGTTTAAAAGAATCTTTCGTGAAGGCGAAATGGAATCCTTCGGGAAAAATTGCTGTCCTTCAAGCAAAGTTCGAATTTCTATACGGGGATAGTTCAGTAAACTCCAAAAAACAAAAGGAATTCGGAAAACCAGTTTTGGTCTTCAAACGCGCAACCAGTGAAAAACCTACGGCATCTAATTTAACAGACACGCTACTGGACGCCGACAATCTAAAAAATCCATATCAAATCGCCGAACGCTTAGAGAAATATAAAAAGAAAAAAGCACTTCGCGCCGGAGACTTCGATCCCTTCCAAAACTATCGAAACGATCCTGATTACGACCTATAAAAAAAGCGGGCCTGCTTTCACAGACCCGCCATTCAACGCGCAACATCGCAAAAAGGTACGGCGTACCTTTTATTTTTTCAACATGGATTGCATTGTTTTTCCCATGTCAGCTGGTGAACGAGAAATTTTGCAACCGGCAGCCTCAAGAGCTTCGAACTTCGCTTCGGCAGTACCTTTACCACCGCTGATGATCGCGCCCGCGTGACCCATACGTTTACCAGCAGGAGCAGCTGCACCCGCGATGAACACTGTGACTGGTTTTTTGAAGTTGTGTTTGATGTATTCAGCGGCTTCTTCTTCTGCAGAACCACCGATTTCACCGATCATGATAACACCGTCAGTGTCTGGATCTTCATTGAACATCTTCAAGATGTCGATGAAGTTTGTTCCGTTCACAGGGTCTCCGCCGATACCTACCGCAGTAGATTGGCCCAAACCAAGTGCAGTCAATTGGCCCACAGCTTCGTAAGTCAAAGTCCCAGAGCGTGAAAGAACGCCGATGCGACCTGGTTTGTGGATTGAACCTGGCATGATACCGATTTTGCATTCGCCTGGAGTGATAACGCCTGGGCAGTTAGGACCGATCAAGCGAGTACGTTTGCCTTGCATGTACTTCTTAACTTTAACCATATCCAATACAGGGATACCTTCAGTGATACAAATCACTAGATCCAAATCAGCGTCAACAGCTTCCATGATAGAGTCGGCAGCGAATGGAGGGGGAACGAAAATTACAGAAGCGTTGCAACCAGTAGCTGCTTTAGCTTCTTTCACAGTGTTGAACACTGGAAGACCGATGTGAGTTGTGCCACCTTTACCCGGAGTCACACCACCAACCATTTTAGTTCCGTAGGCCAATGCTTGCTCAGAGTGGAAAGTACCTTGAGCACCAGTGAAACCTTGGCAGATAACTTTTGTGTTTTTGTTTATCAAAATTGACATGTGGATTATCCTTTAATCGCAGCAACGATCTTTTTAGCTGCATCTGTAAGGTCGTCAGCTGGAGTGATGTTCAAGCCAGACTCTCTCAACATTTTCTTACCAAGTTCTACGTTTGTACCTTCAAGGCGGCAAACAAGTGGAACTTTCAAACCAAGCTCTTTAGAGGCAGCGATAACGCCTTCTGCGATGATGTCACATTTCATGATACCACCGAAGATGTTTACCAAGATGCCTTTTACGTTTGGATCTTTAAGGATGATTTTGAACGCCTCAGTCACCTTCTCTTTATTAGCGCCACCGCCAACGTCCAAGAAGTTTGCAGGCTCAGCACCGTGCAATTTAATGATGTCCAAAGTCGCCATTGCAAGACCAGCACCGTTCACCAAGCAACCGATGTTACCATCAAGTTTGATGAAAGCTAGATCGAATTTAGAAGCTTCAATTTCAGAAGGTTCTTCTTCGTTCAAGTCGCGCATTTCAACGATATCTGGATGTCTGAATAATGCATTTGAATCGAAGTTCATTTTTGCATCTAGAGCGAAAACATCGCCTTCTTTAGTCACAACAAGTGGGTTGATCTCTGCGATAGAGCAATCAGTTGCGATGAATGCATTGTAAAGACCCTGGAAGAACTTAGTTGCTTTACCAACTAGAGCTGCATCCATGCCGATAGCGAAAGCCAACTCGCGAGCTTGGAAAGGCATCAAACCAACAGTTGGATCGATGTCTACTTTTTTGATTGCGTTGGGATTGTGTTCAGCGACTTCCTCGATATCCATACCGCCTTCAGAAGAAGCCATCATTGCAGCTCTTCCAGTAGCACGATCGATCAAGCAGGCAACGTAGTATTCTTTCGCGATGTTGCAACCTTGTTCGATGAAAACTTTCTGAACAACTTTACCGTGAGGGCCTGTTTGGTGAGTCACCAAAGTCATGCCGATCATTTTTTTAGTGTAGTCAGCAACTTCGTCCAAAGACTTCGCAACTTTAACACCGCCGCCTTTGCCGCGACCACCAGCGTGGATTTGAGCTTTAACAACCCATACGGATCCACCGATTTCTTTCGCAGCTGCAACAGCCTCTTCTGGAGAGTGAGCAAGCTTACCTTTAAGCGTTGCTACTCCGAACTTTCTCAAGACTTCTTTGGCCTGATACTCATGAATATTCATTTTAATTCCTTACTACTGAACAGTTTTAAGAGCTGATACTAGAGTGCGAACTGCATCTACTGATTTTTTGAACTCTTCTTGTTCAGCTGGGTTCAATTCGAATTTGTGAACTTTCTCAACACCTTTGCCACCGATAGTAGCAAGAACGCCGACCATCAAACCTTCGTTAACACCGAACTCACCAGTCAACTCAACTGCAACTGGAAGAACGCGTTTTTGGTCTTTCAAGATTGCTTCAGCCATTTCAACTGCGCCACGTGAAGGAGCGTAGTAAGCAGAGCCCGTTTTCAAGTGACCGCCGATTTCAGCGCCAGCTTGTTTTGTACGAGCAACGATGGCTGCGATTTTGTCTGCAGGCAATAGTTCAGTCAAAGGGATGCCAGATACAGAAGCGTGGCGAACCATTGGAACCATCGCATCACCGTGGTTACCAAGAACAACACCAGTTACGTCTTTAACAGAAACATTCAATGCTTCAGCGATGAATGTACGGAAGCGAGCAGAATCCAAGCAACCGCCCATACCGATGACGCGCTCACGAGGGAAGCCCAAAATTTGTTTCGCGTAAACAGCCATAACGTCCATAGGATTACAAACAACGATAACGAAAGAGTTCGGAGCGTATTTTTTAACGCCTTCACAAACGTCTTTTACGATTTTCGCGTTGATACCAACTAGTTCATCGCGGCTCATACCTGGCTTGCGTGGCATACCTGCAGTGATGATGACAACATCAGCATCAGCGATGTCTTCGTACTTGCTAGTACCTTTTACATTTGTATCGAACATTTCGATTGCAGATGCTTGAGCCAAGTCCAAGGCTTTTCCGATTGCAGCGCCTTCGTTCACGTCAAGAACGACAACATCGCCAAGTTCTTTTTGAGCTGCCCAGTGAGCAGTAGTTGAACCTACGAAACCTGCACCGATAACGGCGATTTTATTTCTCTTATGTGCCATGATGAATCTCCTTAAGGCATCAGTACGTTGTAGCCTTGTTTTTATCTTCGTCACCTCGGGGGGATGCGTGCGAATAAAATCAACGCTACAACGTACTAAAATGAATGAAAAAAATTAAAACTTGCGTCGATGACCCATTCAATATCAAATCGTAAACAGTGACAAGGGATACTGCTTGGCGCAGGACTTAGGAAAATAGCCACCTTCAGAATGGAACACGTGAGCATTATACGTCTGCAAGATGTGACTGTGACTTTTGATTCGCAAACAGTTTTGAAGTCCGTTGATTTGGAAATCAAAGCAGGGGAATCCTTTGTTATCGTAGGGCCAAGCGGACAAGGTAAAACTGTTCTGTTGAAAACTTTGTCGGGGTTGATAACTCCGCAGAATGGCAAAGTTTTTGTTGAACAGCAGGACTGGTTGACGCTAAGCCCAAAGCAGCGCTTGCCGCTACTGAAAAAGATGGGAATTCTATTTCAGAAAAATGCTCTCTTCGACTCACTGACTTGTATCGAGAATATTGCGTTTCCTTTGCGCGAAACCACGGATCTCGAAGAATCTGAAATCACAAAAAAGGCTGAGTATTTCTTGGAAGCCGTAGGAATTTCTCACGCGCGCGATTTATTTCCTGACGAAATCAGCGGCGGAATGCAAAAGCGCCTGGGGATCGCTAGAGCCCTGGCTCTAGATCCAGAAATAATTTTTTACGATGATCCTACGGCGGGACTTGATCCCATCACGTCGAAAAAAATAATCGAGCTCATCATCAAGTTGAAAAAGCAAAAAGGCTCAACAGTGATTGCAGTAACGAATGATATGAATCGCGCATATCAACTTGCAGATCGCATTGCGATGGTTGTCGATGAAAAAGTTCTGATCACCGGAACTCCAGAGCAGACAAAAAATCATCGCGATCCACGAGTCCATCAATTCGTGCGCGGTCTGACGGAAGGCCCACTCACCACAGTATAAAAATGCGGGATGGCGCTCTTGCAGGATCGACCTGTTTCCCTTTCGAGGGATTTTCAGTCCCGTCCATGGTCCTGTTTTGCTGAGGTTATCAGCGCAAGAACGTTCCAGAGGTTTCACGCAATCTTATTTCAAAAGATTTCGCGAATAATTTTGATAGGCAACCAAGTTAACAACAGAATTTTGCTTAATTATTTTCAAAACCTGCCGAATAGAATCATAACGAGGATTCATATCGGACCTCCTTCCGGAAAATTGGAAGGGAGTTCCATCTTAACGGCGACCCTGCAAAAGCAAGAGTCGCCGTTGCATTTTTTAAACCGGTATCGCAATGTTCGTGCAGCTCCGACGACGGTTTATATGATTGACCCTCTGAGGTGCCGACCCTACGATGAGTTGTGATTGAATTTAAGAACCTCGTAAAAAGATTCGGCACTCGCACTGTACTTAATGGGTTGAGTTTGAAAATCCTCGAGGGAGAAATCATCTTTATTCTGGGGACATCGGGCACCGGAAAATCTGTCTTACTTAAAAATCTTGTCGGTCTTTTAAGTCCTGATGAAGGCGAAATTTGGATCGACGACGAAGAAGTCTCTAAATTCACCGAAGAACAATATCTTCCCATCCGAAAAAAATGCGGGATGGTCTTTCAACACCCAGCTCTGTTCGATTCTTTAACTATCTTTGAGAATGTTGCATTTGGATTGCGTCGTCATTTTCAACTTCCCGAAGAGGAAGTCGTCGAAAAAGTGCAAAAAGCACTAGGCTTAGTTCACTTGCATAATATCGGCGCGAAAAAACCCGCACAAATTTCGTACGGCATGCAAAAGCGCGTAAGCCTTGCGCGTACCATCGCTTTACAACCAAAAATCCTACTTTTTGACGAACCCACGACAGGGCTGGACCCGGTGACGACAACGGCCGTGAACCAGTTAATTCAAGGTCTTTCACGCGAATTGAAAACAACATCGGTGGTTGTCAGTCATGATATGAATTGTGCATTGACGATCGCGGATCGCATCGTCGTTCTTGATAAAGGACAAATTGTCGCCTCAGGAACACCAGATGAGCTGAAAGAATCGAATCACCCGCTAGTCAAAGATTTCCTTGCGGAGACCTTAAGCTCATGACTTATTTTATTTCCGTTCTCGATGAAGTCGGGGGAACTCTTTTATTTCTTAAAAAAATACTGGGAACTTTATTTAAAAAAAGCCCAAAATCCCACGACGTTTTCGAACAAATTTGGAAAGTCACCGTAGAGAGTTTTGCAACGACAGCGATGGCGGGATTTTTTGTTGGCGCGATCATGAGCGTGCAATTCGCAATGCTTATGAAAGAATTTGGAGCCTTGGGTTATCTCGGGGGGCTCGCTTCCAGCGCGACTTTCCGAGAGGTCGGTCCTTTATTAATTGCATTTATGCTCAGTGGAAAAGTGGGCGCTTATACTTCGGCAGAACTAGGTACAATGCGGGTCACCGAACAAATCGACGCCGTTCGCTGTTTGGGAGCCGATCCCTTGCAGGAAATCATCGCCCCTCGTTTTATTGGCATTATTATCGCAAGCTTTTTCCTTCTTGGCAGCGGCTTGATTATGTCTGTTTTCGGAGGCGCTCTTTTAGGAAGCCTTTTTGCTGGGGTGAGTTTCGAAGAATACTTTCGGCACATTCCTACAATTGTAAGTCCCGTCTCGATTTTAAGCGGACTTTTTAAGTGCGGCACTTTTGCGGTGGTTCTGGCAACAGTGTGTACATTTAAAGGATACTCGACGACAGGCGGTGCGAAGGGCGTTGGCAGATCAGTTGTTTCAACAGCCGTTATGACCATGATTTGCATCGTAGTAATGGACTGGTTCACAAGTTTCATTGGCGATATTATTTTACAAGTTCTCAGAGGGTATCGCTCATGATTCATCTTTTAGCGGATACTTTTTTCGGCATTTTTTCGCCTCCATTTCGTAGGAAAGAATTCCTTCAGCAGACATACTTTGTAGCGAATCGCAGCCTTGTTATTATCGTGTTCTGTGTGTGTTTCGCAGCGGTCGTCACCATTCTTGAATCTTCCTTCCACATGAAACTCGTCATTCAAAATGATTCGATGGTTCCAGGTTTTGCTGCTGTTCTGATTTTGCGGGAATTGGCTGCGGTGGTAATGGCGCTACTTCTGGCTTCCAGAGTGGGTGCAGGATATGCATCTGAAGTGGGAACGATGCGGATCACCGAACAAATCGACGCACTAAAAATGCTAGGAATTGATCCCATTAATTACCTTGTGGTGCCAAGACTGCTTGCGTGTATCGTTGGTGCAACCATTTTAACTGTAGTCGCGAATATGACGTGTCTGTTTTCAGCGATGCTGATCAGTCAAAGCTATCTTGGCTACACGACGGGAATGTTCTTGTCCTCGATGCATCGATTTATTCAATTTAAAGATATTATTTTTGCGATGATCAAAGGTGCTTGTTTCGGAGCCGTGATTCCCCTCGTTGCATGCTACTTTGGATTTAACTGCGAGCAAGGTGCTGAAGGCGTGGGAAAAGCTACGACTAACACAGTTGTTATCGCCTCTATCGCAATTATTGTGATTGATTTCGTTTTATCTTATACTTTTAGTCATCTTTACTGAGCTCTTCACGGATTGAAGAGCATTTGGAGCGTTTATGAAGGTTGAAACCAAGGTTGGTTTGTTAGCGTTGGTAAGTATATTTCTCATCGCCATATTTGCTTACCTTATGGGTTTCATTTCGCCATTTTCAAACAGCAAAGAACTAAACGTTATGTACAATTACGCGGGTGGCATTGAAGAGGGTTCACCTGTTCGAGTTATGGGTATCAAAGTGGGCAAAGTAAAAGCCATCACTTTTGATCCCGGATATAAAATGCCAAATGGTGAAGAAGCGAAACTTCGCCTTACGGTCACAATTGATAAAAAAGCCTGGACTAGTGTCCGTAAGGATTCACGCTTTTATATCAATTTGGCTGGCGTTATTGGGGAGAAGTTTCTGGAAATCTCTGCGGGATCAGTCGATGCGGGAGAATTTTCTAACGGAGACTACGTCCGTGGAGAAGATCCTCCAAGAATTGACCAATTGATTTCTCAAGGATACGGATTAGCCGGAAAACTGATTCAGATTGTCGAAAAAAATGAAGGATCTGTGACAAACGTCATCCAGCAATTGGATCACCTGACCACCAACTTCAATAAAACGCTCATTCTGCTGGATAAAACGACGAAGAATCGCGAAATGGCAAGATTGCTTGATAATGCCATCAAAATCAGCGATGACTTGGCTTACTTAACCAACAACCTGAGATCCAAGAAGGCAGAAGAAACTTACGATCTAGTTCATAAGCTTCTGTTTCGACTTGAGCCGGTTGACGGCCCTTTGCTTAAAAAGTTTTTTCAAGAAGAAGGGGTCCGAGCTCGTGTGTTCTAGCGGTCTCAGCATAAACGGGGAGGTCCCATGTTAAACACAACTGCGCATTTTGCTGCCGTTTTGCTTATCAGCGCATTCGCAATCAACGCGAAAGCTCAATCTTTAAGTGCGGATTCGAACACTGTCTCCACTAAGGCAATTTCCATTGAAAAAGCCTACAGTCAGGACATGCGCGACGAGCGCAACACCACTTCAATGAGCTACGATTCCACTTTGAAGATGCGCCAAGATCTACGCATGGGCGCTGGAGTCACAGTGGGCGGTGCTCTTGGCCTGGCAGGTATCAATGCTGAATTTAATTTCGAAGACGAAAATAGTGTGATCGCTGGTTTTGGAACGGGACCGGGTTATAATTCAGTTCAATTGGCGTGGAAACATGCCTTTGAAGGCGATTATCTCGCCCCATACGTCACTGCGGGATATTCTCGTTGGTATAATTCTCGCGGTCACAGCGATGCTTTCAAAGATTCCAGCATCCTGGACCGAGTTTTGACAGATGACGAAAAAAATACGGGCAGATTTGGTACAGATTTCGTAAATGCGGCGTTGGGACTTCAATATAACCAACTTTCCGGCACTTTTTTTGGTTTCTCATGCTTTGCTGAAGTGATGGGAATGTATGAAGTGAAACGCGCGCAATTGATCCCAACAGGCGCGGTTGGAACGATCTATTACTTCTAAAATTTTCGGCAAAAAATAATGAAAAAAAGAGGAGCTTCAGGGCTCCTTTTTTCATTTCCAAAGCGCTCATCAGAAATTCTTTATCGCTGTAAAATTTAAAATCAAATTTATCGGGAAAATCTGGCAAGGGTTTTAAATGGCAGGCTATGAAATCCGCGTCTATTAAGGGTTTCACAGAGGAAGAAGTGTTTAAGCAAAAAAAAACCCCAGAGTTGCCTCTGGGGTTTTAAGTACTAAGCTAGTACCTAAGAATTACTTCTTAGAAGCTTTTTTAGTAGCTTTTTTAGTCGCTTTTTTTGCTACTTTTTTAGTAGTTTTTTTAGCTGCTTTCTTAGTAGCTTTTTTTGCTGCTTTCTTTGCCATGTGCTCCTCCTAGGATGCAAACGTTGTTGTTGTTACTTACGTTATAAAAAAACTTAACTTACCCTAAGTCTTCCTAATTCGACCATCGACGTCAACAAAAAAATTGCTTGCATATTTTTTGCGAGCATCGCGGTCCATGGAGGCGGCTGATGTTGATGCTTTTTTCGATTTCGATGCTCGGACAAATGCTCGTTCATCGAATTCTTTCGGTGATTGCGCAAGAATTTGCGATCTCTCAACACACATTGAGGTCGTTGATGATCTTCAATGTGCTGCTGACGTCGGTTCTTGTGAGTTTTCACTCATCACCAGTCGCGCTCTGGCTTTTCATCGGCATTCTTTTAATATCTTTAAAGTTTTTTTCACCGATTTTGCGTTTTTTTCTGATGCGAAGACTTTCGAGCGCGCTGATTCCGATGCTTGATAGCGTGATTTTGGGTCTTCAATCAGGAAAATCTTTCCGCATTTCACTTCAGGCAGCGATCGAGAATCAAAACGGTTGGCGCAGAAATCAGATGCGCGAAATTTACAACTCGCTGATCACTTCGGAAGTATCCACCTCTGTGAAATCCGCTCTGCTCAAGGATTTGCTGGCAGAGCTTGCGGAAATAGATCGCTCGCAAAATCGCACGATTGATCAGGTGCGCGCGCTGCGAAGGCACCTAAAGCTTCAAGAAAATTTTCGACGTAGGTCTGGACAGGTCACACAGCAAATAAAAATGCAGGCGATAATTGTCACCGCCCTTTATTTCGCCCTTCTTTCTTTTGTAATTGCGCAATTTGGCTTTTTTGAACACCGAAAATTAATCTTGGCATCAGTTTTGATTTTCTTTACGGGTCTTTTTTGGATCTTTAATGTCGGTCGGAGGATGAAATGGAAGGTGTAGCACCACCACTGGAACTTTTATTGGCGGTGAAGCGTACTTTGGAAAAAGGACAACCCGCAAAACACGGCGTCCATTTATATTTAAAACGATATGAGGGGGAATTTCCGGCGCAAGTGGCGCGGTGGTTGGCATTATTGCAGCAAGGAAAAGAGACGCAGGAGCTGATTTCCGGCTTATCATCGCAACATCGCCAGGTTCTTTTGCAGCTTTTGGAGCGCGGTATGCGCGGTGAGGCGATTTACAACATCCTCCTCAACCTTGAAGAGGAGATTTTAGAGGCATGTCATGAAGAACTTACGAATAAATTGGCGCGCCTTCCCTTTATTCTGCTGGTTCCGCTGCTTTTATTTCAATTTCCAGCATTTCTCTTGCTCCTTTTTGGACCGCTGCTGAAAAATTTTTTTCACTCTTTCGGAGGCGGGTGATAGAGTGGCCCTGTTGGAGGTAACCATGGCTGAAGCTCAAGAAAAGAAGGTTGCGCTTGAGAAATTGGTGGACGAGTTGATGAAAGATCAACCAAGCCGTCAAACAATCAAGAAACTGACTACCGAACTAGGCTTGGCTTATTCCGTGGACCCGTTGACTCAAATGAATACAGTTCTGCAGTCGATGAATTCAGTCTATCTTCCTTCCAACAGAAGACGAGACTTAGAAAGCTAGTTTTTCATGTCACATATTCTTGATTCCATCTTGGAAACTGTCGGCGATACGCCGATCGTGGCTCTTCATAACGTCACTAAAGGTTCGAAACATAAATTTTTCGCAAAAATCGAATATTTTAATCCCGGCGGCAGCATTAAAGACCGCGTTGCGATCAAAATCATCGAAGAAGCCGAAAAGCGCGGTGAATTGAAGCCGGGTGGAACAATCGTTGAAGCCACTTCCGGTAACACGGGTGTTGGTTTGGCACTGGCTGCGGCAGTTAAAGGATATAAGTGCATTATCGTGATGCCTGAAAAGATGAGCGAAGAAAAACGCTCTCTATTACGTGCTTATGGCGCACAGGTTGTGATCACTCCGATGGTTGAGCCAGAACATCCGATGAGCCATTATAATGTCTCTAAACGGATCGTATCGGAAATCCCGGGTTCATTCTTGGCGAATCAATTCTTCAATCCTGACAACGTAAAGCAACACTATGAAACAACTGGACCAGAAATTTGGAAACAAATGGATGGCAAAGTCGACATGCTTGTTGGCGGTGCAGGAACGGGTGGAACACTTTCGGGTTGCGCGAAATTCCTCAAAGAAAAGCGCGCAGATATCAAAGTGGTTTGTGCCGATCCGGTAGGAAGTATTCTTTACGATTTGTACTATCACAAGAAGATCGTTGATCCACCGGGTTCGTATAAAGTTGAAGGAATTGGCGAAGATATGCTGCCTGGTAACGTCCATTTGGATATTTACGATGGCTTTGTTCGCGTGAATGATCAGGAAGCTTTCGATATGACTCGAAGATTGGTTTCAGAAGAGGGTCTTTTGGTAGGTCCATCAAGCGCAACAGCTTTAATCGGCGCCTTGAAGTTCTCTGAAAAAATCGAAAAGCCAATAAACATCGTTGTGGTGTTCCCGGATAGCGGTCGTCAGTATCTAAGCAAGGCCTTCAACGATCGTTGGATGGTTGAAAACGGCCTTCTTAAAGAAGAGCAGATCAAAGACGCTTTCAATCGCGTGATGTCTGCTGAAGATGCTTTGAAATTATATTCAAAATAGGAATTTTTATGAAAAAAATGAACGATAACTTGGGTTTCTCAACAAGAGCTATTCACGCAGGGCAAACTCCCGCTCCAACAACAGGCGCTATCATGACGCCGGTTTATATGACCTCGACTTATGTACAAGAATCTCCGGGTGTTCATAAAGGGTGGGAGTATTCTCGTACACATAATCCAACTCGTAAGGCTTACGAAAATTGCTTAGCAAATCTTGAAGGCGGAAAATTCGGTTTTGCGTTTGCCTCTGGTTGCGCGGCTACAACTACTATTTTGCATCTTATTAAAGGTGGCGAGCATGTCATAGCGATGGATGATATGTACGGCGGTACTTTCCGTTTGTTCGATAAGGTTTTGCGCCATGACGGTATGGAATTCACTTTCACTGATTTGACGAAGGTTGAAAACTTCGAGAAGGCGATCAAGCCAAATACCAAGTTGGTGTGGTTGGAAACTCCGACAAATCCTACTTTAAAATTGGTTGATATCAAAAAAATCGCGGCTATCGCGAAAGCGAAAGGTATCTTAGTCGCTGTAGACAACACTTTCATGAGCCCTTATTTTCAAAGACCTTTGGAATTAGGTGCGGATATCGTTGTTCACTCTGCCACTAAATATATCGGCGGTCACAGTGACGTGGTTGGTGGCATTGCAGTGACATCCCGTCAGGACCTCGCGGAAAAGTTACAGTTTCTAAGTAATTCTATGGGAGGAGTTCAAGGTCCATTTGATTCCTTCATGTGCTTGAGAAGCTTGAAAACGTTGCCTTTGCGTATGAAGGCACACCAGGAAAATGCGATGGCGATTGCTAGATTTTTGGAATCTCATCCCAAAGTTGAAAAAGTTATCTATCCAGGCTTGGAAAGCCATCCGCAACATGCTTTGGCGAGGGAACAGATGCATGGTTTCGGTGGGATGATTACGTTCTATATTAAGGGTGGATTGGAATCGGCCCGTAAGTTCCTAGAAAACGTGAATGTTTTTGCTCTTGCGGAAAGTTTGGGCGGCGTGGAAAGCTTGATCGAGCATCCAGCAATCATGACGCACGCCTCCGTTCCTCCGGAAAATCGCAAGGCTCTGGGCATTGATGACTCTCTTATCCGCCTTTCTGTGGGTATTGAAGACATCAATGACTTACTTGGCGATTTAAAATCTGCATTTGATAAAGCCTAAGTGTTGACATCAAAGAGGCCAAAAGATAAACCTTTGGTCTCTTTGAACGTATCCAGTGGCTTGGTAGCTCAGTTGGTAGAGCAGAGGATTGAAAATCCTTGTGTCGGCGGTTCAATTCCGTCTCAAGCCACCATTTTTCTCCCTAAAAATTCCCTATAAAATCTCAAGATATTAACGACTCCAATTGGTTTGGATTTTTTGGTTTTGAACAATTCTCGACGTGATTTTTTGAGTCGATAGCCGACATATTTTTAAGTGATAGAGCTTCGGCAGAGGTGTCAACCGTCACAAGTAATAGCTCTATAACCTGGATGTATTAGATTTCTTGTCTCAAAGCGACAGGACCCTAACCAAATACTAACAATTGCGATTTTCTATTAATGCTAGATTCGGCTTCATTGGGAGGAATATCTACATGAGAATCATCTTAGGTTCATTGCTTACATTGGCTTTTGCGGTTTCTGCTTCTGCAGCAACTTTGGTTAACGGCGCAGGATCTACTTTCGCAGAACCTGTTTACACAAAATGGTTTGGTGAGTATCAACAATCTGAAAAAGGTGCTCAATTCAACTATCAAGGTATTGGTAGCGGCGCGGGTATCAAACAATTGCTTGCTGGTACGGTTGATTTTGCAGGTTCTGATGTTCCAATGAATAAAGAAGAATCGTCTCAGGCGAAAGCTCCAGTTTTGCACATCCCAATCGCGATGGGTGCCGTGGTTGTAACTTACAACTTGAACCTGACAGCTCCTTTGAAATTGACGGGTCCTGTATTGGCTGAAATCTTCAATGGTAAAATCACTAAATGGAATGATGCTAAAATCGTAGCTTTGAACAAAGGTGTTGCTCTTCCTGACCAGTCAATTGCGGTTGCGACTCGTTCCGATGGCTCTGGTACAACTGCTGTATTTACAGAGTACCTTGCAAAAGTAAGCCCTGAGTGGGTTGGTAAAGACGGCAAAACTGTGAACTGGTTCAAAGGCAGCCTTGGCGGCAAAGGTAATGCGGGTGTTGCGGGTCTTGTAAAACAAGCTCCAGGCGCCATCGGCTACGTTGAGTTAGTTTATGCTTTGGAAAACAAACTTCCTTTCGCTGAAATCCAAAATAAAGCTGGCAAATACATTACTGCATCAGCGAAATCAGTCTCTGATGCCGCAGCTGGTACAACTAAAGAAGCAGTAGCTCAAGATTTCAAAATCTCTATCACTGATGCAAAAGGTAAAGAAGCGTACCCAATTTCTTCATTCACTTGGATGCTTGTTTACAACAAAATGGATAAAGAAAAAGGCGCTGCGGTTAAGAAATTTGCAGCTTGGACACAAGGCGAAGCGGCTCAAGGCCTTACTAGCAAAATTAACTATGCTCCTGTGCCAAAAGACCTAAGAGCGGCAGTCCTTAAAAAGATCGAGAAAATCGAAACAAAATAGGTTATGTTGGGGTTAGTGGCGAATACTAAAACTCAAACACAACTAAAAAACGGAGTCAGAAAATCTGACTTCGTTTTTTTTATTTCGCTTAAGGTTCTAGCGAGTCTTATTATCATTCTGCTTTTGTCAGTCTTAGTTTTTTTGATGGTCGAATCAAAAGAGATCTTCTTGCGCGATGGCGTGAGCTTCTTATGGCATAGCGAATGGAATCCCGTAGCAGAAGTTTATGGGGCGCTGCCATTTATCTATGGAACTGTTGTGACCTCATTGGTTGCATTGGTTATTTCAATTCCTGTTTCTGTGGGATGTGCCTTGTTCATCACTGAAATAAGCCCTCGTTGGTTGAAAGCTCCATTAAGCTTTTTGATCGAAATGTTAGCTGCCATTCCAAGCGTTGTTTACGGTCTATGGGGAATTTTTGTATTAATTCCCATTGTTCGCATGTATGTGCAGCCATTCTTGTCTTCGCATTTTGGATTCTTGCCGTTTTTCGAAGGCCCGCAATTTGGTATCGGGATTCTTTCAGCAAGTATCATTCTTTCTATTATGATTCTTCCCACTATCACGTCTATGTCGCGTGAGGTGTTTACATCTATTCCTCAATTGAATCGCGAGGCCGCGCTAACTTTAGGCGCGAGTCGTTGGGAAACGATTCGAATGTCTGTATTGAAAGCGGGAACTCCAGGTATTTTTGGTGCTGTAGTTCTTGGTCTGGGTCGTGCGATGGGTGAAACCATGGCTGTGACAATGGTGATCGGCAATCGCGCCGACATCACGGCTTCACTTTTTAGCCCGGGCGCTACAATGGCCAGTGTGATTGCCAATGAATATCCTGAAGCCAGCACGAAGATGTATCTTTCGGCATTAACTGCCATCGGCATGAGCTTGTTCCTGGTTTCTTTGATCGTGAACTTACTTGCACGCACCATCGTGTATCGCTTTGAAAAGAAAATGAGGCACTAATGGAACTGCGTCGCCTCGAGCACGTCGTTTCACGACGTCGCAAAATCAAAAACTATATTATGCAAAGCTTGATCGGCTTGGCGGCTGCTGTTGCGGTAGTACCTTTGTTTGCCGTGTTCATCTATGTTTTGCAAAAAGGTGCGCCGGCTTTGAATTGGAACTTCTTTACTCATCTACCGGCACCGACAGGTGAAACGGGTGGTGGTATGGGGAATGCCATTCTAGGAAGCTTGATCATGATTTGTATGGCAACAATTATCGGTGTGCCTGTGGGTGTTTTCGGGGGAGTTTACTTAGCCGAATATCCAACCGGAAACTTGCCGAAAGTCTTCCGCATGGTCGTGGACTTGCTTGCCAGTCTTCCAAGTATCGTTGTCGGTCTTTTCGTTTATGTGATTGCAGTTGTTCCAATGAAAGGCTTTTCTGCCTATGGTGGTGCCGTCGCACTTTTCATTCTGATGATTCCAATCATTATCAAAACAACAGAAGAAGTTTTAAAGCTTTTACCGCAACACGTGCGTGAAGCGGGACTTGCTTTAGGAATTCCCCGTTGGCGCGTGATTGTTTCTATCGTTTTGCGCGGAAGCGTTTCTGGCGTGATTACAGGTGTTGTTCTTGCAATTGCCCGTATCGCGGGGGAGACAGCTCCTTTGTTAATCACCGCATTCGGTAATAGAAACTGGCCCCAATCACTTTCACAACCTACGGCGTCCTTGCCTGTACAGATTTACAACTACGCGATCAGTCCCTATGAGGATTGGCAACAGCAGGCCTGGGGCGGAGCCTTTGTCTTGGTGACATTGGTTTTTGTTATTAATATCACTGCACGTATGATTTTACGTGATCGTAAATCGGGATCTGGAAAGTAATCGTATGGAAGTTTTAGAACAAACACCTATTTTAGCTGCGCGCGATCTTCAGGCTTACTTTGGGTCAACTCGCATTGTGAATGGCATGACTATCGACGTGTTGCCTAATCACGTGGTTGCGCTGATTGGTCCTTCTGGTTGCGGCAAATCGACGTTTCTTCGTTGTTTGAATCGTCTTCATGAAGAAACACCAGGTGCACACGTAAAGGGTGAAGTTCTTCTTCAGGGAAAAGATATCTACTCTTTAGATCCTGTCGATGTGCGTTCCCATGTTGGAATGGTTTTTCAAAAACCAAATCCATTTCCAGGCATGTCTATTTATGAAAACGTAGCAGCGGGCCTTACTTTGCGTGGCGTTCGTAAGAAAAGCTACATCGCCGAAGTTGTCGAAGAGTCTTTGAAAAAAGCAGCATTATGGAAAGAAGTAAAAGATAAATTGAAAGCCCCAGGCTTAAGTTTATCTGGTGGTCAGCAACAACGTCTTTGCATCGCCAGAGCATTGGCCATCAATCCTCCAGTGATTTTGATGGATGAACCGACCTCTGCCCTTGATCCAATTTCTACAGCGAAGATTGAAGAGTTAATCATCGAGCTTAAAAAGACGATCACTATCGTTATCGTGACTCATAATATGCATCAGGCGGCACGCATCTCTGATGAAACTGCGTTTATGTACATGGGGGATCTTGTCGAGTTCGGTCAGACGAATACAATCTTCACGAATCCGAAAGACAAGCGCACAGAAAACTACATCACGGGTCGCTTCGGGTAAGGCCTCTCTGTCTAATCTTGGATTCCGGTCCGGAAAAGAGGATTGGAATCCGAAAAATGTCTTCAGGTCTTCTAAAATCGATATGAATTAACATTTGTTATGGCCCAAGCGTTGCTCATGGGAATAGTCGCGATCGAATGGCTCGATTCGCTGACAAAGGAAAACCCATGTATAAACAAACCGCCCTACTGTTACTTATTAGCGGACAGGCTTTCGCGGCTCCGACGATTTTTCCGACATCTGTGACGACGCTTTCTAGTATCACGAACAACACGACGTCTAATATCGTGGCTGACTCTGTGGATTCAAAACATATTTACGTCATGCCACCGTCCGTGGCCGTTTCTCAAATCGGTGGACTTCATACACTCAGTGCGAACCTGGGATTCTGCCGCGAGATGGCTGATGACAAAGACTACTCGGCAGCTCTTGCCAGGAAAATCAAAGATCTAACTTTACAAGAAACGGACGCAAAAAAAGACGCCGATGTTGTCCGCCAAAAATTATTTGCAGCAAAAGAAGAAGCGGCGAAATTCACGATCCAAGCTAGGCTTCAAGATTTAGCAGATCTTGATTCAAATATCGCGACAAACGAATCGCGTCTTTCGGATTTATATAATCAAGCCAATAGCTGTAAAACGACTTGCGATGAAATCAATCAAGAGATTGATGACTTGGTTAAAAATAAAGCAGAGCTTATGAAAAATCGCAGAACGCTGGTGCAAACTCATGCGGCGGACATGCGCACTTACGAAAAATACCAAGCTCAAGTACAGGCTCTCCAAGAAAACCTGGATGATCTGACTAGTTCTTGGCAAAAAATCAGCACTCGCGTGAAACAGGTTCGCAATGACTTTCTAGATATGTACTCTTCCTTTGCAAAGATGGAAGGCGCAAGAGCATCCCTTTCGTTTAAGAGTGATTGGAATCAAAACGTAGCAAATCTAAAAGCTAGTAATCCGGGCATCGAATTCGAAAAAATACCGACACAGAATGCTCAGGTGCTATCGAGCCTGACAATCGAAAACCTCCCTGGTGCAGAAGCTGTTTTGGCTTATGAAGTAGGCGGACAAAATGTCAATGGAGTTTTAAAACTTTCAAGTTATCCGGAATCATTGTCAGGCAATGTTGTTCTTAGCCTAGTTGGCGCGTGCCCGGTATTGCACAAAGACTGGTACGAAATTCCTGATACTCAATCAACGGCCACAGATCAAATGAAATACGGTCTGACTATTAGTTATGAATATCCGACGACTTTCACGGTAAGTGCCGTTGCTCACTACAACATGTACAAGATGTATCAAAAAATTGTATCCAGTGGCTCTAGCGGTGGATTCTTTAGCTCAAGATCTTGGACGAACGTGGAAGAAAAAAACATGTTCAAAGATTCATTCACGGTGAAGTGGGATGAACAAGATCCAAGTTTTTCGTTGTCAGACGAACAGAAAGCAGACATCGAAGCAGAAATGCGAAAAGGGATTTTTGATCGCATAGCGAATTTGGTGATTCCTCAAAGCCCGGACAGAAACGGAATCATTCAAGCTGTGGGCGCTCCGAAGCATGGCTCTCTAGTACTAGCAGATTCATTGATGAAAACATGTCCAGGAAATGCATATTGCATCGGCGCCTCGATTGCGATGAATGTTCTAGACGCTATCTTCGGTAGCAGCTCTGCAACATCTTCATATCTACAGACGTATGATGCCGATCTGACGGAAAGCTATTCGCGTTCTAAAGTTGTCTACAAACCTGCAATCACTTCATATCAGTAAAGATATAAAAGGGATCGAGCTATGAATTACTTAAACAATAAAAAAATGATTCTTGCCTCTGTAATTGCGTGCGTGAGCCTACAAGCTCACGCAGATGACATCGCCATCGCTAAATCTAGTTTCTGGCAGGCTCCATTTAGGACTTCGATGCAGGTAAGCCTGATCAATCCTAAAAGCTCTTTAATCAAAGAGTGTGAGGAGTTCAAAAAGGACATCTTTGCTGCTGATGGTTCAGTGAAAGTATCGGCCAATAGTGCGGATACTTTAAGGCAGCTTTCTTCGGATGATTCCATGGAAGATTCATTCTCTGCGGTATTTATTTTGGGAAATTCAGTGGCAACAGATCTTGTTGCTGACATTCCTACCACTGCTTTGTCATCTATTCCTTATTATAATCAGACCAGCTCTCATTCCGAGGTTATTACCTCATCTTTATTCGGATTTAAAAGTTCGTATGGTGCGGGCTCTTTGCAGGCGGTTAGTGCTTCTTTGGGCCTTCAAATTTTACCCATTCACCTGATCTATGTTGCCGGAAAGGTAGCGCTCAAAGTAGATGGTCGAGATACCGCTTGTGATATTGTCAATCATGCGACAATCATTCGTGCTCAAGGGACGGTCCAAGTTCAATTGCCACAAAAAAGCCAGATTGCTTTGAACGAGTTTTATAGTTCGGTAGAGAGCCAAAGTCTCAGCGTTTTGTCTTTAGACGAAGGCAAATTTTCTAAAGCAGCCAGATTGGGATTCAGGCTAAGTCAGTTGATTTCGCCAACAAGTGGTTATTCCGTTGAAGTAGAGAAAAGTACATTGGCTTTATTCAAACTTCTTTTTGGTGAAAATACTTTAGAGCCATCTTTTGTGTGGAGCCGATTCGACGGAAAGAACAGCCTAGTTGTATTTGGAACCTCGGTTAAAGAACCTGTGACGGTCGAGCTTCTAAACTAAGGGTGATCTTATGAAGACAAAACTAATAGCTGGTGTATTAATTATGGGAATTGTCATTCTAGCTTTTAAAGCAAATGAAGAATTAAAGCTTTCGGGCTCGGCAGAACTATTCAAGAAGACAGTCGATTCGAGTGGTCCTCTTTCGAATTCTACAAGTACTGTGGTGGGAAATTCTGCGAGTTTGCATGAAATCGGTTTAGCCCATGAAGATTCATTTTCTGGGTTGCCTACGGTAAATAGCATTATGGATCAGTATCGAACTTTGAGCGAGTCAGAGCTTCGAGCCGAAATCGTTCGTGTATCTCAAATCGCAGAAAGTCGCGATCTGTATGAAAAGGCCAACTCAGGAAGAATTTCGCAAATCGAAAGAAGGGACTTGGCGCAAATCATTCGCATCAATACGGCCCTTCATCATCTTCTGATTGATCGCGAGCTTGAACGAAACTGATTTTTGCAAAGAAGGAACTTATGAAATACTGGATTTTGGCTTTGTTGGTTTTGTTTAGTCTTACGGGATGTCTTAAGACCAAGTCATCCAGTCAATCAAGCATTGATATGACTGCGGATGATAAAAAGACATTGGTACAAGATTGCATTGATATGAAAGCACAAGGAAATATCTTCGAGCTGTTGGCCAGGATCAAAAAGGATACAGATCGCATCTTGGGAATTCTTTCGGATGAAAAGCTGAATACTAAGGAAGATGAAATTAGAGCTCTTGCAGATCGTATTTCAGAAAATGCGAAAAAAGTAGAAAGCCTTTCTAGTGAAGCTTGGACGACTGCAAGATTTAACCAAGATATAAAATGGGATATTGATGCTTATGATTTCAAGGATCTTATCGGCCCTCATATGGGTGGCTTTAAGATCAGAGATTATGAAATCAGTGGCGTCTATCTGATGGGAGCGAAGCGAGACGACCTCTTGGGCAATCTGACGATGACTTCGGATGAAGAGGGCATTCATATTTCATATAAAAATAAGGCAAGTTCTTTGGAAGTGTGTGAGCTACAAAAAACGTTAATGATTGTTGTCGAGGTTCGATACCAAAACGTACTTCTTAAAGGTACGCGATACTTTGATCTGATTGTGAAAAGATAGGAATGCCCGATGAAAAAATTAATATTAATCAGTGGTCTGATGCTTTCGTTGTGTGCTTGTAGCCAGGGTGGTGGCGGATCTTCTGGAGGTGCCGGTGGAAAAGGAGCTGAAAGGTCTGAAATAGAAAAATGTCTACAAGGACTTTCCTCGATTCAGAATCTAGAGGAAGCCATCGAGGCAGGGTATAGGATCAAATCATGTGGCTATTCCGAAGAGCAAATCACAGCGATTGTTCGATAGATACCATGTGGCTATAATTTAAGCGGCCTTTTTGAGAAGTTCTTTAAGATCCGGATTTGTTTCGAAGAATACTGGATCTGTGGATTTATAGTATTCGGCTAAATGCTTTACTACAAAAGATCCACTGGCTTGGAATAGTGGATTTTTTGAATCTAAGAACTCATTTAGTTTACCGGCTAGTTCAGAGTCGAAGTTCTCTTTGCCAGATACAAGCAATGCATCGGCAGAGACACGGTTGTGCTTAGCATAGATATATTTTCTTAGGAAGCGAGTGTCTTTCGCCAAATCACCAAGAACAATAATCGTATTCGCCTGCGTGCGAGGATCTTGATGATCTAAGCACGCCGTCAACATGTCGATGAGCGATTCTTGGACAAAGTTAGGTGGAACTAGATTCGAGCAAAGTGAAATGATTGAGGCTAAGACTTTTTCGCTAAGCCCAGCGGTGCGGTTCGCTTGGATTCCGCGAGATAAAAGCTTTTCAAATGCATAAACCTGGTCGCCCGTAGTGTGACGAACTTTAAAATGCTTAAGAATTGCGAAAACGCTGAAGAAAGAGACTTCGTCATTTTTGCTTAAGCATTCCTCAAGGTAAGAATAGATATGAATCAGATCTTTATCACCACGGAAGTAGTCCAGGAGCTTGATGGAGCCGTTATTGATAACATCGTTTACTGTGTAAAACTCTGTGGATTTCGAAATACTGATTGGATGGTCGAATCCCTTGAGTAGGACTTCTTTCGACTCGCCGATCTTGGCTAAATTTTGAACCTGCTCGATACTGTCAGTATAGAATGTAATAGAACTATGCTTCTTATCTTCAACTTGACTTAAAAGACGTGCGGATTCGATTAGCGGCAAACCCGAAAGACCAAATCCCGAATCCTGTGGTACAAATCTAATTTTTCCTAATACAAAACTGCCTTTTACTTTGAAATAGTGGTCGGCTCCAGCGGGCAGATGATCTTCGATGTCTTGTGCGATTTCAAAGATACTACGCAGACAAGCGACGGCCATGGCTTGTGAGTTCGCTTTTCCCTCTTTAATGTGGAAAACAATTTCGTCCCCGACGTATTGATATACTAAACCGTTATAACGTTCAATGATTTCACGGGCGCGCACGAAATAGGTATTCATCATATCTGTGACGTATTCGTCCTTCTTATCAAGGAAGATTTGCGTGTAGCCATTTAAATCGACACGAATCATGGATGTTTGGAATGAGTAGGGGGCTTTTTTGCCTGACCTCATTTCGTGAACGATAGCTGGGGTCAGAGACTCAGTATAAACTTTGTTTTCGTACTCCAACGTTTTCTTAGTCGTCTCGTAAGACTTTGCTGCTTGCAGCAGGGTATGTGCTTCTTTAGAAACAGCTTTTACGTTTTTCATTTCAGAACGATTTTTAGCAGACAATATTTTGCTGAGATCGATGATATCTTTTAGGAAAACATAGACGATAAATGACAGAAACAAAGTCACCATTAAAATGTCGCGCAGAATGGGGCCTTTAAGATCTTTCAAGGTTTGCAAAATAATGTCGTTGCGGTTTTGGAAAATCCCTACGGTGAGACGATAGTTGAAAATTTTGATTGTTCTAAAAGAGATATTCTTTGTCTCTAGGATTTGATTAAAAACCTTAAAATCCGCGTTTAAAGAACCGACATCTCCGTTGGTACTGTAAGAACTAATAACCTCGGCATTTTTTTGAAGGATAAAGAAGTGAATAAGACCCAGGTCCTTAGCTTTCATTAAGTTCTGCGTGATTAAACTTGTATTTTCAGTCACAAGTTGTGGGACTTGATTGTCTTCCACATAGATCATCTGCGATTGCTTGTCGTGAATAATGTCAGCAACCATTCCAGAAACATTATAATAAAATTGACCTAAAGTCAGACCTACATAGCAAAACCAAAAGGTTGCCACGATTAAAAGGACAATCGATTTGTTGCGTTTATTTTTGACGGACAAAACGATTCCCTTCATCTAAGAAAATAACATCGCCTTTATCAGCCCCGTAAGAGTTCCCGTAAAGATCGACGATGGTGACTTTGTTAACTTTTAAAGTATTTACGAAAGTCGGATCCTTGAGCTTGTTTTTCGAAGTGTCGTAGTTCGCATTGGATATGAATGTGACGACTTCATCCTTTGATGCCCCAGTGGATGAAGAGTTACTAGGGGTCCCCGAGGATGCTGTTGATGCCGCTTTCCTTCCTGAAGTAGCCGTTCTAGCTTGTGCTTGAGCGCTTGGACCAGAAGAGTCTGCACTTGCTATCCCAGAACTTAGTGATCCTACTGTTGGATTTGAAACTCCCGCCGCCGCTAGATCGCTTCCGCTTCCACTAGATGCAGGTCTTCTGCTGACAGAGGCTGCTCTTTTTGCCATCGCAGAGTCATTCGATGGAGGTGAAGCAGATGTAGTAGAAGATGTGTTGTTATTGTCAGAAACAGTGGTGGCAGCCGGTGCCATCGCGGAATTTGAGTTTGAAAGATCAATCTGTTCAACAACTTTTTCGTCTGCCTTCAACGTATTTCTAGACGTGATATTAGCAACTCGACCGTTGCTAGTTGAAGCGATTGTTCTAGAAGGTGAAGTAGATCTTGAAGAATCCGTGTACGAGTCCGAAGAAGAGACATAGCTGTCACTTGAACTTCCAGTCGATGTGTCAGCAAGTGCAGGCGTATTCATTGTGCCCATCACTTGATTCGCCATTCTTAAAACAGGCGCGCCTTCCGAGTAGCTATTGTTAACAGCATCGGAAATTCCTTCTGGAGTTTTCTGAACTGTAGTCTGGGCTAGAGTTTCGGCGGATGGAATTGGCGTTGCAGTGGCAATTTCTTTCGCCATATCGACCGGGGTATTTTCAGGTGTCTTCAGCTCTTGAACAGCGAATTCTTTTGATACAGGAAGTCCGAATGTTGACGTTTTCGCATTGGCCAATTTTTGAACTTCTTCTGTGGAACCTTTCGCGGCGATTTTATCTGCGGCATTTTGAACCGAATTTTTTCCAAAATTAAAAGAGGATCCCTCATCTCCATGTTTAATGATAGCTCGATTTTTATTTATAGTGCATTCGTGCACAATTTTTTTAACAGTTGTCTCGTCTTTAAGATTTGTTCTATGAAGAAGCTCATGTAGCAAAAGGTCCTTTAATTTATTCTCTTGTCCGTCAACCACCCTGGGAAATGTAATCCTGATTCCTCCGCCTTCTTGGTGTACGGCAGTTGGTTCGGTAGCTTTGTCAGACACTTCACAGGTGATCCCTTTTTTGAAACCGGTATCACCAATTGCCAAAGATGCAATTTCTGTCTGATAACTGGCGGAAGCGGATTGTGCTGCAAGTTTTCCATCTTCAGATTTGCCAAAGAAAGTGTCGCCATTCTTCTCGATGCAATTTGAAACAGGACTTGGAATATCGTCGGATTGATTAAATGCATCTGTAAATGTGAGATCAGCCAAAGCACTTTCGATGTCTATGAATTGATCGGCACACGAAGCTGAGTCAATATAATCGTATTTTTCGATATTTGTAGCTACATCTTCTTTTTGCATTTTTTTTGCGAGAGAAATGAGATCATTTTTATTATTAGATTTGGTAATTGGGCAGAGTTTAGGATCATTAAATCCATCAGTATTCGACAGATCTCCATGCATTAAAAGTGGTTTGCGTTTAGCGGCTACCAAAAGCTCCCATGATCTGTCTTTTAATTTAGAGGGCTGATAAATCGCTTCAAGGATTTGATGTGGGAGAACCTTTTTTATTTTCATAAATGAAGGCGTTCCATGTACATATCTTACGGCTACTTCAAGCGGACCTTTCTTAAGTAACCAATAATCCACCTTGCCATCAAGATCTGAATCAATTCTGGTGTCAGCATAATCTCGATAAGAAACTATCGATTTGCCGACTTCATTTTTTACAAATGCTTTTCCTGGGTTGATAATGGCTGCGGACGACTGTTTGTATGGAACAGCCCAAGAGTTTTGAAATAGAAATAAAGTGCCTAGAAGTACTTTAAACACAGCTTCTTTTTCGGTACAAAGTTGCTTTCGTTTAAGAGGTTCAAGTGGATACTGGACATAGGGCTCGGATTTAATTCAGGACTTTCAGAACGGTCGAGTATTCAGCACCATAAATATTATGAATAAATCATTGTTTTTCTTTGCCCTTACGCTGACTGTTGCGATAGCAGCCAATGCAAATGACGACCAACTTTATGGGTTGAAGCCTATTGGAAGTAAAGACATTCCAAAAGGTGAAGAACAGTTGGTAAATAATCTTCCCCCAGTAATGTCACAAGATACTTTAGGGATTTGCTTTGGATTCGCTGCCTCGACGATTTTAACAGCAGAAAATTGCAGAGCAAAAGGAACAGATTGTTCGTCATTGCCTCCGAGCCAGATATTTTCTCCTATCGGTCTAGTAAGGTTTGCAGAGGGCTCCGAAACAACGAATAGTTCTGCTCAGCATGTAGGTTCAAATATTGGCGGAAGCACTTCTCTAGTTCTACAGAAAGTTGCCTACAGTGCTGGAAGAGCGCCGTCTGAACAATGTCTTTCTCTAGATAAAATTTTAGATAAAGTCGGTGGAGCTAAAGATGCAAATCACATGCAGGAGGCTCTATGGGATCGTCTGAAATCATATTACGATCAGTATCATGAAAAGGCAAAGAGCTGTCCAACTTGCGCTTCTGAGATGTGGGCGGCGGGTAAAGAAAAAAATGATATCACTGAAAATTTCGATATAAATAAAACTAACGATGAAATCGTAAGGGCATTTGCACAAGATAGCTATAGAGAATTTTTAGGGCAATTATTTCTTCCAGTAGAATGCAATAAGTTATCTGCTATGGTTAATTTTGATGGAAAAAATAAAGTTAACGTCGAAGTATATCCTGATAGTAGTAAGCCGATCTCTGACGAAGATAAGAAAAAAACAAAATATCAAGTAGCTATCGATAAGATTCATGAAGTCCTAAAGCAAAAACGACCGTTGGCTTTAAATAATATATGCTTGGATCAAAAGGTCTCAAATAATTGTGGCAATGTACATTCTTTAGTGATTGCCGGATATCGAAATGTCTGCAACCCATCTCGATGCTATGATGCTGTCAAGGTCGTTAATAGTTGGGGTCAATCTTGGCAAGACCAAAACAGTCAGGGTTGGGTGGATGCCAAAGAACTCTTAGATAGAACTCAATATCAGGATGCTTCGCTAGTTTGGTTGAGTGACAGGAAGTAGTTATGAAGTCATTTTTACTGATATCACTTTTCTCGACCTCGGCATTTGCTCAAACATCACTTAAGCTTTTCGAAAACGAAAAATATAAAGACATCAAGATTACAGAGTTTCAAAAGGTACATCTTGGTTCAGACTGCATAAAATCCGGAAAACCAAACTGTCAGGCCTGGGCTACATACAGTGGAAAACCGAAAGAAAATACTAAAGCGAACACGCCACTTGCGGGTGATCCGGCGGCTCATTACTGTTGGGATGTTGGTGCAAAGAATAGAATCTTGAAGTCATCCGATAATAAAGAATACGACTATTGCATTTTCGACGACGGTTCTATGATCGATGCGTGGGATCTTTACTATAAGCACTTTCCGCGGAAATAACGCGATATCTTTGTAGAGAATCCGCAAACATCTAATAGATTCAAGAAAAGCTTCGTTAGCAAGTCATTCAGTCAAAATGCTTTCAATAAAAATTAGATGTCTTTGATGGTAGTTTTTACTGAGCCGGTCAATATCGTGCCTGTTTTGCCAGGTTGACCGTCAGCTCCATTTTTTCCAGCAATACCTGGAGCGCCTTCTTTGCCATCGTTAGCGCGAATGCACGGTTCGCCAGGAAAACTTCCGGCTTTTCCACCAACTCCACCGGGGAAACCAGCTCCGCCAACCCCACCTTTTCCAGGGCGTCCAACATGTTGTCCAATTTCTACGGAAAAATTCTTTGAATCATCGATGACCAAAGAAAGCGAACCGGAGTTTCCACCGTCTGATCCGTTTTCGCCATCAATGCCCGCAGGACCTTGCTTGCCATCGAGGCCATTTTCAGGCTTCTTTACGCATGACAGAGCTTCAGCTCCTTGACAGCCACTATCTATATTAGCTCGAGAGCATGCGTGGCCAATAATTCCCAACTTTCCATCGGCACCATTCGCGCCGGCAAGAGCAGGATTGCGATCACGTGTAATTCCTTGGGCTTTTTCTAAATCAGAACCATTACGACCATTGATACCATCTGCACCTACTAGGGCGACTCGAAGAAGTCCTTCGGCATGAGCAGCCTTGATAGCGATTGAAGAACCGATTAGTTGAGATAGATCTTTTGCGGCCGTGTTTGGAATATTTGAAATGATATTTGCAGATGTCGCAAAAATGTCAGAGCCAACATTTTTGTTCGCCATAAAGAGATAATTCGTAGAAATACTTAATGTAAATCCATTCAAATTCAAACGAGACGTTGAATCAAAAAATACTCGATTGGCTTCAATATTGAGATTGGCTTCTAAATCCTGGTCGCCTTGTACAAAATAATCAGTCGGCGCAGCTTTATTTATTTCTAAACTAGAAACGTCACTGCCGATTTGATCTGTAGAGGTTAGTACAATTTTGAATTTCCGTTTATTTTCAACCTTCTCTTCATAAGAAGAAACACGCGTAAAAATTTGCTGTGAGCGATTATTTATTTGTAGTTTCACTCTGAAAATATTGGAAGGCCAAGTAATGTGCATGATGTAATAACCAGGTTCATCCTCCGTAAATTTAACGGCAACATTTTTATCGTTTAAGTTGCCATTGGCGGCTTGCTTTTCTTGCTCATTTTGAAGGGTCTGTAAGACGTCCTGCTGTGCGGCTGGAGAGGATTTATCAGAGTCTTTTTTAAAGGAGCATGCACCTAAACTGAGGGCAAAAACGACTACTATTGTTATACCTCTCACGGAGACCTCCAAATGGAAGTTGATTTATACCCTAATGAGGGCGCATTTTGCCACTGTCAGAGATTTTGACAGGGAATAATTATAAGGCCGAACAAGTGTAAGACGGGGGTTCCCCTGCGGTCTGTTCGTTATGTTTTCCGCGAAAATAACGCGGCACCTGCTTTCGAAATCCTCTAGGCAAGAATTCAAAGCTTCAATACGATACCTCCTGGAGCATAAAGGCTGTGGAGGTTTTCGTGAGATTTTTCATTCTTTCAGTATTGGCGTTTCCTTGTTTTGCATTTGCAGGTCCTAATGTAACTCCTGATTTCACGTGTATGAACGAATTGCCAACGACGGCATTCTATTCGAAGCCTATTAAGAACCAGGATGGTGATGAACTTGTTGAATTCAAAGTTGAGCATCATTTTGGTGCGCAAAATGCTCCGATCTTTTCTGGAGTTGTTACTGCTCATGATTTTCCGATGTTGAAAGAGAAGGCGGATGTCATGAAAAAACTCGGCAACACATTCACTGTGAGATTTAAAAAAGTAGAGTGTGAAAAACACGGAGATCAATTGTTCTCTTGCGGGCACGGAGACGATGTTGAAATAAATGGTGTTAAAGTCGGAGGAATCGGTTTCGTGACTCGAGTTGTGACGACAAAAGTTTATGAATACACGATGACAACAAACGAAGTGAACTTTTCATTCATTCTAGATGGAATGTCTTATGATATGCCAATGAGCTTCGGTCCGGATGAATGTACATTTAGAAACTAAAAAAAGGCTCCGATAAGGAGCCTTTTTTATTTTCGCGAAACAAAAGGATTATCTTTTAAATAAAATCGCAGGGGCCACTTGGCGGCCTCGCCAGCATAATCGACTCCTATTCGAGGCTTTATTTCGATCTGCTTCTTTGAAACTTCAAAGCTATCATCACTTATATACAAAGCAGATTTCTTTTTCCACAAGCGAAGGCCATCGTGTTCGCGAGTGATGCCATAGTGTTTGCAAAGCTTGCCGGGCCCGTTCGTTTTTAGATCTTTTTTCTTAATATCTGTATGATGAGGCAGCGGTTCTACTCCACGAATGAGTATGGCCTCGGGATGATCGATAGTGCGAGTCACTACATTCAAACAGTTGTACATACCATAGATTAAATAAACATAGGAATGTCCGCCATCCAAATACATCGATTTAGTGCGAGGGGTTTTTCTGTCACCGAAAGTGTGTGCAGCCGGATCGTCGACATCGAGGTAAGCTTCGACCTCAACAATGCGTGCGCGAGATTCTTTGCCAGTGATATTGATATGTAAAACTTTTCCCAGCAGAGCTTTCGCAACGGATTCAGTGTCCTCGAAATAGAATTCCTGAGGCAGGATCATGAGATTCGGCAGATGAAGCTGATCTGCCGTCCAGATTTTTCTTTATCTCGTCGGTACGAATGAAAATCCTCGTTCGTAAATGTGTCGATATGTAAGTCAAAGGCACGATCTGCTTCAACACCGGCAGCTTGTAGCTGTGCTTTGACGACTTGGTTCAAATCCACCAAAGCTTTGTCGTCAGAAATCTTTTCTGTGTAAGAAGCCTTTTGTAATTCAGTTAAAGAGCCAAGTGTATTAAGAATTTGATCGCGGACATCAAAGCCCACTTCAAAACTTTTCTTTTGAATATGCGGCCCGATAATAACGTCTAATTCATTAGTGGGTGCACCCTGCGCAGCTAATTGATCAATTGTCTTAAGAACAATCTTATTGGCAACGCCGCGCCATCCAGCATGAACTCCTGCAATCAAGCCAGTCTTATGATGATAGAACATCACAGGAACGCAGTCGGCAGTGACTACACACAAAGCCAAATTTTTTGTACGAGTAAAATGAGCATCAGCGATCTGCTGGTAGTCTTGAGAAGAGTCCTTCGATTCAACGACAGCATCGCTGTGAATTTGCTTTACGCGAGTGAAATCAAAATCAGGATAGGCCAATTTCAAATTATCTAATTGTGATTCTTTAGCACCGAAAAGCATCACGAGATGAGGCGTGCGAATTTCATATCCCAGCTTTGTTTGTTCGATATTCACTACAGTCCCCATTTCTTGATGAGGCTTAGAATGTCTTCAGGCCAATCCTTCTTGAAGAACATTCTTTCATCCGTCCTAGGATGTGTAAACCCAAGCTCTGCCGCATGAAGAAGAAATCTTGGAAGAGCTCTAAGATCTTCCTGAATAACCCTTTGCTCAACGGATTTTATTTTTTTGTCGGCTCCATATAGATTATCACCGGCAATTGGCAAATTATTTTCAGACAAATGCACACGGATTTGATGTGTGCGACCTGTTTCAAGTTTCAATTTCAAGTAGCTCAAATTGCTTTTCCGACTAAGAACCTCGTAATGTGTCGAAGCCCATTTGCCAATCATTGGTGGGTCATCGGGATCTGTCCAAATTTGGCCTTCGTCATTACGAACAGAAGCATAGCGTTTGCGATCAACTGGATGGCGAGCCAGATAGCTGCGAATAGTTCCAGTCATTGTGCGAGCGGTGCCAATGCAAACTGCATAATAAATTCTGTGTGTGCTGCGTTCCTTAAATTGAGCGGTCAAAGATTCATGAGCTTTGTCGTTTTTTGCGACGACAATAATGCCGCTCGTTTCTTTATCCAATCGGTGAACGATGCCAGGACGTTCTTCACCAAACTTCATCGACAAATCATCCGTATGTGAAATCAAAGCATTCACTAAGGTGTCATGCGCGTGGCCTGCAGCGGGGTGGACAACAAGGCCCGCGGGCTTATTAATTACAATGACGTCTTGATCTTCAAACAGAACATCCAACTTTAGATCATAGGGTTGAAGCTCTGACGGAGTCGGCTCTGGCATTTGAATTTCAATCAGATCGCCAGCTTTAATTTTCAAAGAAGCTTTTTCCGTTTTGCCGTTTACAAGAACATGTGAATTATCAATAAGATGGCTAGCTCGAGAGCGGGTTTCGATTTCAGGAATCAAAGACAAAGCTTTATCAAGGCGAAGCCCGGCCATCTCTTCGCTGGCAGTTACTTTTAAAGTTGTCACAGGGGTGTTATTTTCCAAGGGAGTTTTTGAAAATCTTCATATAGGAATCGGCGACTTTTTTGTCGTCAAGATTCAAAGCTCTGGCAATCTGTACAACGTATCCGCGTACAAAAACCACAGCTGGAAGATTTGCTGGTTCGACTCTTTCAATCGCAGTGACATACCAAGAATTGATCTTTGTGATTTCGCTCATGCGCTCAACAGAGATCTGCTTGTATTCGCGAACCTTTTTAAGGAATTCGCCTGTCCAATTTTCTTGCGACGAAATTTCTTTTTCGAATGCAGGGTCCTTCGTATAAGCAGCTTCTTTTTTCTCTGTTTTAGTTTCAGGGAAAAGTTGCTTGCTCGCTTCAACGATCGAATTGTAAGTAAGGTCGTTCAAAGAGGCACGACCACTTAACAAACGTTGATCGTAAATATTGCGAAGGATTTTGTTTCCAAGAATTTGATAGGCTTCCTCGATCATCACAAGAAGTTCACGGGCTTCTTGTTCAGAGAAAATTGTATAGATCGCGGGATTATCGCCTGAATACGTGCTGCGGGCGCGCTCATAAGCCGCAGTGACCTCGTGTTGAGGTGCACCGGACGTTAGTTCTAGAATTTCATAATAATTATATCGAGCCGCTTGCATCGTAGGTATTATACTACGGCTCTAAGTTCCTCTGGAGCAATAAGTTGTTTGCATGTGGCCAAAAATTGTCCCGCAAGTGGCGTGAACGGTTGGGCAATTAACACATGCTCACGGCCTTTAACGGACTGCCACACTGCATTGTCGTAATCGATGGAGCTGAGGAAGTCTAGACCAAGGTCGTAATACTTATTGCAAACACTTTTCATTGAGTGACCCAAGTCGCATTCTGTCTGGCTTCGAGCTGAGTTCACGATCAGGCGAACTGGTGACGTTGTTAGATTTTCAAAGAAGTCGTAGTGAATGCCTGTTTGATCCTTCAAATAAGAGCGGAACGAAAATGGTTTTGCCAAAGTTCTTTGGCGATGACTGCGCAAAGTGGAAATCATATTGCCGTAAGCATCTGGCGTCGCATTCTCTTTCAAAGAATGACAAACGTAAGACTCAATAAAGCGATACGTCTTTTCAATGCTTGTTGGTTCTGGTGTGGTTACCAAAAACTTTTCATCAGCAGCTCTGAATAAATTTAAATGTGGTTCCAAAGCGCCCGCACCTAAATCAACGATCACATAATCAGCGCGAAGAGATTTCAACTGTGGCACCAGGTTTTCGATTTGCGCCATCGAGAAATCAATCGGTGTCCAAGAATCCCAGAACCCTTGAACATAAGACAGTCTGGAAAATTGAGTTGGAATCACCAGCTCTTGAAGAGTTTTAACACCTTCAAAGAAGTGGCGAATGTTCATGTGTGATGGATTCATTCCGTATACTGTGTGCACATTCGCACCGCTGAGATCTAAATCCACTACAACAACTGAATGGCCCAATTTAGAAAGTGTCAGACCGAGACTTGAAGAGACAAACGTTTTACCAACGCCGCCTTTTCCAGAAGCCACAACCCAAAGTTTGGCTTGATGGGGCTTATCAGAAGAGTTTTTAAATGTAAGCGCTTCTACGTTGTCGTTCTCAAAGTCTCTTTCCATGATTCCTCTGATTACTTTAGTGGGGAAATAAGAATTCCCTTTTTTGTCTCTTCGGCTTCAGAGGCTCGAATATAAAGGGGGATAAATGATTTCCAGTCCAAAGTTTGTTTACTCAAGGCGCGCTTTTCCGACATCAATGCCAGAGTTTTTGCCTCGGGATAGTCACGAGGCTCTGTCGGGCGGTGCATTTTCTTCGCAAGTTCTTCTGGGAAATATTCGTGATAAGTCTCCCAACCATCGCCGACAACTGTGACATCACAGTCAATGTGCTTGGAAAGATCGCGCACTGGGATAGCCTCCGGACCTTTGACGTATGTCGGTTCATCGCCGTTCATATCAAACAATCCTAGATACACCATATTCTTATAGGCATTAATGATAGAAAGAACCGGATAGGAAGAGCCGCGAGCTTGTTCGGCAAGCAACACTAAAGAATCTATTGTTACAAGGGGCTTGTTGAAACTGTATGAAAAGGTTTTTCCGGCGTTGGCGGCAACACGAATTCCGGTAAAACTTCCAGGACCTTGGCCAACGGCAAAGGCATCGATATCTTCAAGTTTTAAACTGGCTTTTTTGAGGCACTCATCAACGTAAGGAGAGATAATTTCGGTATGTGATTTTTGTCGCAGAGAAGACTCCTCTGCGACAACGCGACCATCGATAACGACAGCGACCCCGCCAAGCTGGGTGCTGGTTTCCATTGCTAGAATTTTCATAGGCCAAGTAAACGCGTAAAGTCGTTGAACAAAGCAAAGATCATCAGGCTCATTAACAGAGCCAGACCCACTTGCTGTGCAACTTCCATCTTCCTCATACTTAAAGGCGCCCCCTTCACAAGCTCAATGACATAGAACACTAAGTGTCCACCATCAAGCACGGGAACAGGCAGAAGGTTCAAAATAAACAGGTTCACTGAAATGATCGCCATCATTTGCAAGAACTGAGTCATACCGATCTTGAATGTCTCGCTAGCAGCTTGGCCGATAGACAAAACGCCACCGATATTTTTTGGCGAGATCTTCGCTTCGAACAAGCGAACGAAACTCATAACTGTCATGACAGAGACTTCCCAAGTTCTTTGAGTTCCACGAACCAAAGCGTCGATTGGGTTTGTCATCTTCACAGTCATCAATTCTGGATTTGCCAAGTTCACAACAGGAGCGATACCGATAGTGTAGCGCTTTTCCTCAGCACCATTCGCAGTCATCTGAGTCGTCATCTTCGGAGTGATTTTCAGATTGATCGTCTGACCATCGCGAAGAACAGATAAGCTGACCGGATTTTTGCCATCGAAAGAACGGATGTTATTTAAAACATCTTCCCACTTCGTCAAAGTGATATTGTTGATCGAAACCAAACGATCCATTTCACGAAGACCTGCGGCTGCGGCAGGGGACTCTGGGATGACTTTGCTCAAGTAAAGCTCTGAGCTTTCAAGACCCAAGCTTTGCATAGAATAAGACTTAATAGATTCAATCGGAGCCATCGTGATTGTGATTGGCTTTTCAGTCTTATCACCTTCACGAACACCTAGAACTTCCAAAGTAAGAGTTTCCTTTGGTGAAAGCTTTGCGAACAAAGGTTCTAGCTCTCTCCAATAAGTGATCTTCTGACCGTTGATTGCGGTTAGAGTGTCACCCGTGCGCAAACCCATCGCATACAGCGGAGAGGTGTTTTGCACGCCCACAGTAGTGCCTGCAGACATTGGACTCAAACCATCGACATTTGCTACGTAGTCGTAGCTGCTTAGAACATTTGGATTCGGCTCTGATTTCGCATCAACAGAAACTTTAGTTTGCTCTTTTGAACCTTCATGAAGAACCACAGCGTCCAAATGAAGGTCGCGGTTTTCCTTTTGATTTAGAACGCGTTGGAAATCTTCCCATGTGTTGATTGGCTTATTATTCACAGAAACCAAACGGTCACCAGATCTGAAGCCTGCATTGTAAGCCGCAGACTTAACGGGCACATCGCCAAGAACTGGCGTCTTCGCATCTTCACCGATCATTGCTACCGAAAAGAAAATGAAGATCGCAAAGAAGAAGTTCATCAAAGGACCCGCAAGAACGACAGCAATTCTTTGCCATACATTTTTGTGAGTGAATGAATACTTCTTATCTTCTTCCGAAATATGATCGCCTGGTTGTTCGCCAAACATTTTGACGTAACCACCTAAAGGGATGATTGAAAGAGCATAAGTCGTATCGCCTTTTTTATATTTTAAAATTTTCTTACCGAATCCAAGACTGAAAACTTCGACACGTACGCCGCACCAGCGAGCAACGAGGAAGTGACCCAATTCGTGAATAAAAATGAGCACTCCAAGAAGTACTACGAACGGGACAATAGCAGAAAGACCTTGATGTAAGAAATTTAGAAGCATATCCATCCGCCCATTGTAACGGGCACAGGATGTGAGGAGCTAGGAAATTACATAATTTATGCTGACGCTCTCGACTTTTCTCTTACGACAAAAGATGAGACACGATCACAACGCCAAATAGAACTACAGGACTTGCGAAGAGGACAGCGTCAATTCGATCTAATACGCCGCCATGGCCCGGCATAATCTTTCCGGAGTCCTTAACATCTGCGATACGTTTTAGAAGCGATTCGAAAAAATCTCCAAATTGACCGACAAATCCTGAGACAGCCGAAAGTCCTAAAATGAAACCCACGTTGAAGTTACCCAGAAGATAATTCCAGCACAAGTAACCGGCGACGATAGATCCCAAAATACCGCCCACAGAGCCCTGCCATGTTTTCTTCGGGGATACAGAAGGCATCACCTTATGTTTGCCAAGCAACACACCAAATACATAGGCAAAGGTATCGCCCGCAAAGACAACGCCCAATAAGAACACAAACCATGAAAGCCCTTGCTCAAGGTCAAGAAGGCGGAATGCAAACGCAGGCAAAAGACCAATGTATACTAAACCTAGCGAAGACTTTGCCTGGAAATCACCAATGCGTTGAAGCTCCCCGGATTTGTTAAGTGCCAGAAGACTGAAGATGCAAAGAAGAATCAAAGAGATCGCGAAGACTAAAACTCCGGCATTTAAAGCCACCGCAGAAATCGCAAACGTCAAAACAGAAAGAACGAAGAAAGAGATTTTTAGAAAAACAGAAGATTCATTTTTAAAAAGAATACCGAGAAGTTCCCACGCGCCAATCAAAACAACTGCGCCAATGATGATCTTAAGGCCATTGATACCATAGTAAAAATAAAGACCAATGATAAGCCCTAATGCAACGATCGCAGAGATCGCTCTAGTTAGGAAGCTTTTCCAAGTTGTTTTTGTCGATGGAGTTGTCATTTACAGAAACCTTGCCATAACGGCGTTGTCTCACGGAAAACGCACTGAGCGCTTCATCGAGATGAGATTCCGTGAAATTAGGCCACAGAACTTCCGTGAAGTAGAATTCAGAATAAGCAGCTTGCCACATTAGGAAATTCGACAAACGTTGTTCGCCGCTTGTTCTAACAATCAAATCCGGATCAGGAGTCGGATAAGTGCTCAATGACGTGCTAATCATCGCCTCATCAATATCGTCCGCAGAAATTTCACCTTTAGCAACTCGTTCGGCGATTTCGCGAACAGCGAGGGTGATTTCTTGTCGAGAACCATAGCTCAAGGCAAAGACCAAGTTCAGGCCTGTGCATTGAGCTGTAGCTTCGCGAGCCTGTTCAATAGCTTGATAGACGTCACCTGGCACGCGAGTCAGATCACCGATCACAGAAAAGCGAATGTTTTCCTTCACAAGGTTTTCAGTTTCACGTTTCAAATAACGACGAAGAAGTTTCATCAGGAAAGACACTTCAGTCTGAGGACGGAACCAATTTTCGGTAGAGAAAGCATAAAGAGTCAGGTTCTTAATGCCCTTGCGAGAGCACGCAGTGATAATCTTCTTAGCAACGCGTGTCCCTTTGATGTGACCATATGTGCGAGGTCTTCGTTTGAGCTGAGCCCAACGACCGTTACCATCCATAATGATTGCAATATGCTTAGGTAGAGTCATGGGCTCCTAGGACCTAGATCGTCAAGATCGACTTTTCTTTTTCGTCAGCTACTTGATCAACTTTCTTAATCATATCGTCTGTCGCTTTTTGAATGTCTGTTTCCGCTTTTTTAGCTTCGTCTTCGCTCAATGGTGTCTTTTTATCAGCCTTCATCTTTTTGATTTCGTCATTGGCATCACGACGAGCCATGCGAACAGCAACGCGAGCTTCTTCTGCGATCTTCTTAACTTGTTTTGCCAAGTCTTTACGACGTTCTTCAGTCAAATCTGGAACTTTCAAACGAATCACTTTACCGTCGTTCATTGGAGCCATGCCCAATTCAGACTTGATGATCGCTTGTTCGATATCTTTAAGAATAGAAACTTCCCAAGGAGCGATAAGGAAAGATTTAGCATCTGGTGTAGAGATAGATGCAACTTGAGAAAGTGGAGACGGATTGCCGTAGTAATTTACGCGCACGTTATCAAGCATAGAAACTTGCGCACGACCTGTACGGATCTTTTTAAGTTCTTCGCCCAATGATGCCAAAGATTTTTCCATTTTGGCTTGAGCATTCTTTTTCACATCAGCGATTGACATAGATGACTCCTGTTTATTGTACGAGTGTACCGATGTTTTCACCTTGAACGGCTTTCAGAATATTTCCTGGAACCATAAGGTCAAAAGTAATAATTGGAAGTTTGTTATCCATACACATACTGATCGCAGTCGAGTCCATGACTTGCAAACCGCGGTTCAATACGTCGATGTAGCTGATCTTGTCGAATTTCTTCGCATCAGCGTGTTTTGCCGGATCTTTATCGTAGATACCGTCAACCTTTGTCGCTTTCATAATAACTTGAGCATTGATTTCCATCGCGCGAAGGGAAGCGGCAGTGTCTGTAGTGAAGAATGGATTTCCAGTGCCTGCACCGAAAATAACAAGACGACCTTTTTCCAGATGGCGGATAGCTCTGCGACGAATATAAGGTTCAGCAATTTCAGCCATTTCAATAGCTGTTTGCACACGGGTAGGAACGCCAGCTTTTTCAAGAGCATCTTGAAGAGCCAGAGCATTGATACAAGTCGCAAGCATACCCATATAATCTGCACTTGCGCGATCCATGCCTTCAGCAGAAGCGGCAACACCACGATAGATATTGCCGCCACCGATGACGAGACCGATTTGAACGCCTGCTTTGTAAGCCGCCGCCACGTCCTGCGCGATCTGTGTGATCGTCGCAGTGTTGATTCCAGTCCCCTGCTTTCCAGCAAGAGCCTCACCACTTAACTTTAGCAATACGCGCTTATAAACAGGCTCTTTCAAATTAGTGTCCTTTCATTTGAGCAGCAACTTCAGCTGCGAAGTCGTTAGACTTCTTCTCGATACCAGCGCCCAATTCAAAACGTACAAAACGTTTTACTGTAACGTCAGTGCCAAGCTCTTTACCAACTTGTTTCGCCAAATCAGAAACTTTCATGTCTGGATTTTTAACGAAAGCTTGGTCCATCAAGCAGTTCTCAGCCAAGAACTTACGGATTTGACCATCAACGATCTTTTCGATCATTTCTGGTTTTTTGCCTGATTCGATGTTTTTCGCAGTCAAAATCTCTTTCTCTTTAGCAACAACATCCGCAGGGATTTGATCTGAAGAGATAGCCATTGGGTTCATTGCAGCGATGTGCAAAGAAACGTCTTGAGCGAAAGTTTTCAAAGCAGGATTAGAAACAGCAGCTGGGTTTGCAGCAGCAACTTCGATCATCACGCCGATTTTACCTTCACCATGGATGTAAGTGTGAACCAATGTGTTTGCAGAAGCAGTGTATTTTTCGAAACGACGGATAACGATGTTTTCACCGATAGTTGCGATAGCTTCTTTCAACATGTCGCCAACTTTTTTAGTTGGGTTTTTGTGGAATGCTTGTTCCAAGATGTCGCCCACTGCGTTGACAGCGTTCAATACGTGGTGAGCAACGTCAGTAACTAGGTTTTTGAAACCATCATTACGAGCAACGAAGTCAGTTTCAGAGTTGATCTCAAGGATCACACCTGTGTTACCAACAACTTGTGCGAATACAGTGCCTTCAGCAGCGATACGATCAGCTTTTTTCGCAGCAGCGCCAAGACCTTTTACGCGCAACCATTCAACAGCAGCTTGGAAATCGCCAGAAGTCGCCTCAAGCGCCTTTTTGCAATCCATCATACCTGCGTTGGTTTTTTCTCTTAGCTCTTTAACAAGAGTAGCGGAAATAGACATTAGGAAGACTCCTTATAATAAGAACAGTAATAAAGATCTTTATAAAAATCCCCCGGTGATGCCCGGGGGTGGTTCCGCCGTCGCTGAAGCTTCGGCGGACAGGCCATTACCTATGCGGCTACGGGGACTTGGTCGCCGTAGCCTTGGCGTAGGAGGCTACTCAGCAGATTCGTCTTTGTTTTCAAGCTCAGCTTGGATCTCAACTTCTTCTGCTGTACCAGCAGCAACAAGTTTACGACCTTTGTTGGCTTTAACAACCGCTGGACCAGCAGCTTTTTTAGGAGCTTCTTTAGCACCAGCTTTTGCAGGAGCGCGACGTTTAGGAGCATCAGCTTTTTCTTCGCCTTTAGCTTCTTTAGCAACGTCAGATTGTTTGTCAGTCATTGTGCGAAGTTTTTGTTCCCAAACTTTTGCACCTTCCAAGTAGGCTTCAGCAACTAGGTTCGCGAACAATTTGATAGAACGGATCGCATCGTCGTTACCTGGAATTGGGTAATCAATAGATTCTGGGTCAGAGTTTGTATCAGCGATACCAACTACAGACATGCCCAAGCGTTTTGCTTCAGCAACTGCGATGTGTTCTTTTGGAAGATCTACTACGAACATAACAGAAGGCATTTCCTTCATGTCACGGATACCGTTCAAGAACTCAGACAAACGAAGGTATTCTTTTTCGATTTTTGCGCGTTCTTTTTTAGTAAGGTAGTTGAATTCGCCTTTTTCTTTCATTTGATCAACTTTACGAAGACGATCGATAGATGATTTGATCGTTTCGAAGTTAGTCATCATGCCACCCAACCAACGTTTAGTAACATAGTACTGACCGCATTTTGCAGCAGCTTCTTGAACAGGCTCGATAGCTTGTTTTTTAGTACCAACGAAGATCATACGGCCGCCGTTAGCAGCGATCTCTTTTACGTAGTCAGCAGCTTTGTTCGCACGAACAACAGTTTTTTGAAGGTCGATAATATGAATACCGCCTCTAGCTGTGTAAACGTAAGGTTTCATTTTTGGGTTCCAACGCTGTGTTTGATGTCCGAAGTGGACGCCAGCGTCTAGCATTTCTTTCATGGTAACTTGTGCCATGGTAGTACTTCCTTTCTGGTTATTCCTCCTCTCGTGCAGAGCCAGCTTCTTTTTTTCGCCGGAAGACCCCCTTTTTCAGTACTTGGGGGACCAGTTAATGCTCGAGAGTGTGTTATTGTTGGACTCACGGGATATCATAGCGACTCATGCAGAGCAAGAAGTCTTTGACCTGTCTCGTCTTGATCGAGTTTCGTTACAAATTCACGACCCGTATTAAAGATTGTTTAGACGTATTGCGTTGTGAAGCATACTAGCTGAAGCGACCTTTTTATCCCTAATTTTCACGTTGATCGGAAGGGTATGGATCGTCAACTCGCGCTTGCTAAAGGCAACCCCGAGATCAGGAAGATCTTTGAAGAACAATCCACAGAAATCTGCATTCGTGTAGATCAGGCATTCGCATTTTTGATGGGAATTCAATGGTTTGGAGCCATTCTGACGGCTTGGCTAATTTCGCCATCAACGTGGCTGGGGCCTGCCAATCATGCACAAGAAGGACTTATTTTAGGGTTTGTTTTGGGGGGAGTTTTCGCACTCCCTCCGATGTTTCTGGCGTGGAGCGCGCCGGGCGAGAAGATCACACGTTACACGATCGCGATCTGCCAGGTTCTATTTTCGTCCTTATTTATTCATCTTTCGGGAGGGCGGATCGAAACCCACTTTCATATTTTCGTGTCATTGGCTCTCTTGGCTTTTTATAAAGACTTTGGGCTTTTGGTAATTGCGTCGTTTATTGTGGCTTCAGATCACTATCTGCGCGGCTTTTGGATTCCGATGTCCATCTATGGAACCGATACAGATGCCCATCATCGGTGGGTCGAACATACGTTGTGGGTGATCTTTGAAGATGTCGTCTTATTCATGGGGATTCACAAAATTCGTGAAGAACTTTGGGATATGGCGCGTTCGAAGTACGAGCTGACAGTCGCTAAAGAGGAAGCCGTGCGAATATCCACGTTAAAATCCACATTCCTGAGCAATATGAGCCACGAGATTCGCACTCCATTAAATAGCATTATTGGATTCACGGATGTTCTGCGCGACACCGAGTTAAATTCAGATCAAAAACAGTATACTGAAACCATCCATCGCTGCTCGGAATCCCTGCAAGTTTTGATCGATGATATTCTGGATTTTTCAAAAATCGAAAATGGATTGATGCAAATCGATCGACATCAATTTGACTTGCATCAACTTCATCACGATGTGAGGAACATGTTTTTGGTTCGTTGTCGCGAAAAGGGCCTCGAGTTCGAGGTGGTTTTAGATCAAGATTTGCCGCAACTTGCTGTGGGTGATTCTCATCGTATTAAGCAGATTCTTATAAATCTAGTCGGTAACGCCGTGAAGTTCACAGAGCGAGGAGGCATTTCAATCCACGTCACTCGAGATATGAACGTGCCTTCGTCATTTCACTGGAAGATTGTAGACACCGGAGTTGGTATCGCGAAAGAGCACCAGCAAAAATTATTTGGGAATTTCACTCAAGCCACTCCATCCATCTCGCGTCGTTATGGCGGATCAGGATTGGGTCTGATGATTTCGAAAAATCTGATTGAGCTTATGGGCGGTAAAATATTTTTGGAAAGCCAATTGGGCGAAGGTTCGACATTTTCTTTTACACTTCCATTCGAAACTTAAGTTCTGCACAGATGTAATCTTTGTCTCCCAAACATTCGCGAACAAAAAATAGTAAAGGTGCTTCAAATTGAACTAAATAAAAAATTGTTCTTTGAGTCTTCAGCGTGATCTTGTTTGTGTCGAAAAGTACTAGGCAAAAGGAAGAATGATCATGATAAAGAACCCGCAGATTCAATCCGAAATCGATGCTTTTAAAAAAGATCCCAGCGTTAGAAAAGTCGTGAATGAATTTTCCAAGGTAAATCCGGCTCGACAGTTTATTCCAGTCATTTTTGACTGGGCCGTTATTGCCGCGGCGATTGCCGTGTGCTCTACATATTTTAGTTGGTGGTTGTATGCGTTGACTGTAGTGGTGATTGCATCTCGTCAGCATGCGCTTCTGGTGTTAATGCATGAGGCGGCTCACTTGCGGGTCTTTAAGAATGTCACTTGGGGTGACATGATTGTTGATTTCGTCTGTGCTTATCCGACCTTTATGACGACAGAGGCATATCGTCGAAATCACTCGGCTCATCACAGTGCTACGAATACCGAGAAAGATCCTGATTGGGCTCGTAAAATTCCTAAGGCTGAATGGCAGTATCCACAACGTCCACTGACGATGGCGAAAGTTTTAGGTCGTCAACTCATGGTCGGTGGTCTTGAGTGGATGGTCTTGGCTTATATGATCTCTAAGAATGATAAAAAGAAAATGGCTTATTGGGCTGTGGTGGCAACCGCAGTTGTGATGACGGGATATGGGAAAGGCTTTCTTCTTTATTGGATGGTTCCAATGTTGACGTTGTTTCCAACAATTCAACGCATTCGCAGTATCGCCGAACATTTCGGATTGAAATATGAACATGAGATGAACGGGACAAGAAATGTAATGTCGGGCCCTGTGCAAAGCTTCCTCTTTGGCCCGCACAATGTACGTTTGCATCTGGCGCATCACATGTTTCCGACGGTGCCTCAGTACAATTTGGGCAGGCTTCATCAAATATTGATGGACCATCCAACCTATGCAAAATACTCACACAATAATACATCTTATATATTTTTCGGAAATTCGGTCGTGAAGAATCTGCGGGAAGAAGGTTATACCCCAAGTCCCGAACAGAAGATGGCGGTATAAAAGAAAAAGGGTGAAGACAACTTCACCCTTTTTCTTTTTTTAATTTTGAATTTGCTTACATTGAAGCTTCTTGAAAATCAGTTTCCAAGTGTTCAACTTCTTGAACTTTGAATCCCAATGAAGCCACGATCATTTCCGCTTGTAATAAAGAGCCCACAAGATTCTTTTGTTCATTCACAGTCGCAGAAGCAATCCAAAGATTTTCAAGGCTTGGGATTGTCATGTTCGCACTCAATTTCAAATCACCATTGCCCGCAATGATCGGAGAAACGAAAATTCTTTCAAGCTTCAAATCATCCAGCGCCTCAGGATAAGCGCGTTTTACTTGGCGCTTGATCTTCTTCAAAGCAAGACCCACAGATTCGCTATCGTCTGTTACTTCCGACTCGATGAATGTGATCCATTGAGATGCTTGCAAGGTTTGACCTTCCACTTCAACAGCAGGCAGGAAGCGACCTGCACAAGGTCCGATTTCGTCTTGAGTTGTTCCATTCAATACGTGCATCGCTGTTGATTCGGTCACAGCCTTGCCATGGCAAAGATCCAAGCACAAAGCTGTCCAGTAATTATTTTTTGCAAGTTTGGAACGAGCACGAACAGAGACAGCGTCTTCAGGCAATAGGATCGCAAGATCTTTCACTGTTCCCGCAAAGATAAAGTTGTGAGCATGTAAAGTTTTGGAACCATTGATTGTGATGCTGGTCACTTTGTCGTTTTCTTGGTGGAACTTGGTCACGTAAGAACGTGGCATGAAGTCGCCTGTGAATTTTTGTAACAACATCTGAGTCCACTGGTAAGGTTCCACCGCAAGATCCAATTTCTTTGAAGACGTGAAGTAGTTCAACTCTTCATAGAATGCAGGCGGGTTTTCGCCGAAACCAAGGAATGTTTTAAAATTGCCTGAGTCATAAGTGATCGGGGCTTCTTCTGAAACATCAGCAACAACTTTTGTTTCAAGCAAGCTTTCCAAGAATCTCATCGCTTTTTCTGAAAGGACAGAGTCAGGAACAAAACGCAGGCCATTATTGATTGAGCCAGTTGGGAAATTGATTTGTTTGTTCACGCCACCAGCAACGTCAGCGCCTTCAAGCAAAACGATATTGCTTGTTTCGCGGCTAAGTGCCGCTGCGATGCTAAGTCCTGTAAGTCCGCTTCCGATGATTGCATAGTCGTAGATATGTTGAGCCATGCAAATACCTTCCCTCATAAGAGCGGATCTTTGCAAGCCTCAAAGGACAGAAAACTTAGCTAACGCATTTAATCAAAAGACGGAGAGCTGCTCGCACTGCGGGTTTGAGCCAAGGTTGCTTATCCAATAAGCAAGCAATGCTGGGAGAGATTTTGTAGTATGCGTAAATAAACTTGCGACCAGCCACCGAGCTTTTCAAAGTGAAGTCGCGGAACACGCGAAGCTCTTGAACTTCTAAAGCTTGGGGACCAAAAGCGGAAGTTGCGATGAAGCAACGAGGACGCTCTTTATCCGACATTTTCAAGAATTGTTTAACAACACCTGGATTATTGGCAGAGCGAACGAACGATTCGGCCTTCTTGATGATATCTGGATAAATCGGTGTAAATTGAATGAAAATTGCCAGTTGCTTTGCCGCATTCAACATACGATCTTGATATTTTTCGTGAGTGTCATAGATGCGCATCAAATCCCAATACACCGACGCTACAACCGTTAGCTCTGTCGTACGTGCACTTTCTTTGAAAGCCTCAGGTCGAAGGCGATCACCTTTTTTAACCTCAAAAACGATATCAAGAATTTTTAGATATTTTTCGTAAGCAATGGCAGCTTCAGAATAAAGTTTCGAGTTCATGCACATGCGAGCTTTTTTAATGAGCTGCACACGGCTTTTCCAAAGTGTTAAACGATGTTGCTCGCGAGCGCGCTCTTGCGCCATCAATACGCCACCGCTGCTTGTTGCTACGGTTCTGCGCAAATCGGAAATACAACCGGCACACACTTGGGGTGGCAAATTGGATTCACCGGCAGCCTGTAGCTTTTCAACTAAATCAGGATCTACAGGGTGAAGCTCGGTTACTTGTATTCCGCATCGCGGGCATTGAATCATGAACTAAATCCTCAAGCCTTCATTCTAGGAAAGCTTTGGATTTAAAGCAAATTCATTGGATCTATGTCGACCAAAATTTTAATTCCCGAAGGAACCCACTCTTGATCTCCAAGAAGCTGTCTCGAAAATGGATTGGCAATAGAGCCTTGGTTCGTCTTCAGCAGTAGATGATACCGGAATTGTCCTCGAAGTTTTGCGAGTGCTGCTTCTGCAGGTCCTAGAATCTCCATAGGCGCGTATTGAGGGAATTGAGCCTTCAAACTGTGTGCTCTTCTCGCTAAAAGTCGTGCGGTTTCTTCGACTTTTCCGAGATGAGTACCCTGAATTCGGAAGCTCACCAAACGCCCCATTGGAGGATAACTGAGTGCTGCTCTGTTATTGAGTTCATATTGCGCGAAGCCTTCATAGTCGTGATTTCGTGCGAAAGTGATACTTTCATGTTCCGCATTGAAAGTCTGAATGATGACGTAGCCTGGACTTTCGCCTTCTTTCACGTGACGACCGCTGCGACCGCTCATCTGTGTGATGAGCTGAAAACTTCTTTCAGTCGCACGGAAATCAGGAAGATTGAAGCCCACATCCGCAAGAACTAGTCCCACAAGTTTTAGTTTTGGAAAATCCAAACCTTTCGCGATCATCTGTGTACCTACTAGGATATCAATTTCACCGGTCTCCATTTTTGAAATCAGATCTTCAAGATCAGCCCGATTTTGAATTTCATCCCGATCAGCGCGAGCAATTGTCTTTCCTGGGAAAAGTCTTGTTAGGTCTGTTTCTAAAAGTTCAGTGCCAAGGCCGATGGCTTCTAATTCACCTTCTTTGCAGTCAGGACAGCGTGTTTTAAAATTCTCGTGATAGTCGCAGTAATGGCAAATCAGATGTGATCCAGCATGTAATGTCAGCGAGATATCACAGTTTGGACATTCGCGAGTATGGCCGCAAGAAGGACAGACCACCATCTGTGCAATTCCGCGACGATTTAAAAATAAGGCGGCTTGATCGCCTTGCTCTAAAACCACATTCATTTTTTCATAAAGTTGCGGACTTAACCAGAATGGCAGATGAGAGTACTTGTGAACCATCAATTTCTGTTGATCGTCGTCTGCCTTTTGTTCGCGCAGATCGATCACTTCAATTGTCGGAAGCGAACGACCGGCCACACGGTTTTTTAAGGTGTGAAGGTGATATTTTCCCTCTTGAGCATTCTTCCAGGTTTCAAGGCTTGGAGTCGCCGAGCCTAAAACCACAGGGCAGTTCATCATTTTTCCAAGCATCACAGCGGCATCGCGGCCGTTGTATTTTAATTTCTCATCTTGCTTAAAGCTTGGTTCGTGCTCTTCATCGACAATGATGAGACCCAAATCTTCAATAGGGCAGAATAGGGCAGAGCGTGCTCCGATCAGAATAGATTTCTTTCCATCGACAATGTCCCACCACTGATTCGTGCGTTCACGGTCCGTAAGTTGTGAATGCATTGCTGCGATCTTGTCACCAAAGCGTCTAGCAAAGCGCTGCACCAACTGCGGAGTCAAAGAAATCTCGGGCACGAGAACTAAACCGCGCTTTCCTTCCTTCAAAACCTTGTCAAGAAGACGCAGATATACTTCGGTTTTACCGGAACCCGTAACACCGAAAAGTAAGTGCGTAGAAAATCCCGAATGCTGTGAGATCGACTCAAAGCATGTCTTTTGTTCCGGAGTTAAATCCAATTCTGAATCCGCTGACAGTTGTGGAATAACCGGTGCGCGTTTGCTTGCGCGTTGCTTGTCCGTTTTCTTGAGCGGCGGAAAAGCAGACTGAACAACTTGTCCGACTGGGTGCAGATAATAAGAGGCCAACCACTCAAGCCATTTTACAAACGGCTCAGGAAGTGGGCGATATTCTTCATCAATGGATGCAATGCTTTTGATTTCAAAGGCAGGAACTTCAGTTGTTGTTCCCAGTGCAAGGCCTTTGACCTTGCGTTTTCCGAGGGGAACATCAACTAGCTGACCACGTTGCAAAGACTCAGAAAATTTATAGGTGAGGGCTTCAGGAAGGGGAGCATCAACTGCGACCTTCCAAAGCGTATCACTCATCGATACCTCGAATAAAATTCAATAATGGCTTCTTTTGCGGGCAAACCTTCAAGGCCATCAAGTTTTAGATTGGAATCCAGTGAAGAAGGCTGGAACAAACTATTCGCGGAAGCGGGACGGGCTGAGGCGCTGATGAGACGGATATTCACAGTGTTGTTACCCCAACGAATCGTCTGCTGACGAGGATAGTATAAACCTTTTGCGAACTGGTTATAATTGTCCGCTGTCATTTCCACCTGGTTTGGTAAACGTAATTTACGAATAACAAATTGGTCTTGTTCGATCCATATACCAGGATTGCCTGCCGTTTGATCTACCGGAGTTGCAATACCCAAAGCATAGTTTGGAACTCCGCCTGTGCGGGAATAACGAACCCAAGACTCGGGTTCATATTTAAATTCAGCACCTGTTTTGGCGGAAGGCTTGCGGTTGTATGCAGTCGCAGGAATCATTTTATAGTGCGCTAAAGACTGCGCCATCACTTCCGGACTTCTGAAGTTCAGAAATTTCTCTAAGAAATCTTCTGACATTCGATCCGAGTGACGGTTGTTGTTCACCAAGCTCCAACGCTGGCCACCAGCGTAGACGAATTGTAATTTGAAAGTATTTTGCAGCTCTTTAGTGCCGGTCACTGTCAGACGCATGGTGCGATCGCTGTCGATCAGCCAAGTTTCTTTTAAGTGGATTGTGTCTTCACCATTTGCAAATTGAACTTCTTGTTCAATAGCGTAAATGCCAGAGCCTGCGTTTTCAGATGTTCTCTGCAAAATCATTCTTGTGGGAATGATGTAAGCAGAGGCCATCAGCGGCACTAGGAAGAAGGAGAAAGAAGTAACCAACATTTTTTTCATAACAGTCTTCATCCTTAAAAACGTTTTACGAGTTCTTTAATATAAGCAGAAAGCTCGGGGCCCAACTCTGGATTTTTTAAAGCGAGCTCTATATTCGCTTGCAAGTATCCCAACTTGTCACCGGCATCGTAACGATCCGCCGTGAAAGTCATCGCATTTAGACCTTGAAGCTGACACAAAAGCTTCATGCTATCAGTTAACTGAATTTCGCCGTTCAAAGTGGACTTTGCATTAAGCAAGATATCCATGATGGCATTATCGAATACATAGCGACCCGGCAAGGCCCAACGACTCGTTGTCTCTGACGGTTTTGGTTTTTCCACTAAAGAAGTTACCTTGAAAAATCCAGGGGACTTTTCTTGAACTTCGGCAATACCGTATTTCGAAACATCTTTATCAGCTACTTTCATCACGGAAATTGTCGAGATGCTTGTTTGTTCAAAAGACTTCACCAACTGTTCCGTAACGTTAGGTTCGCCATTAGCTTCCATCGTAATTTCGTCACCCAAAAGAACTGCAAAAGGTTCTTTGCCAATAATTGGAAGACCACAAAGTACGGCATGACCCAAACCTAAAGCATGCTTTTGACGAATACTGATAATATTGGCTTTATCGCGGATTCTAGTTACGCGCTCGAGCAACTTATCTTTGCCATCTTTTGCAAGCTTGTCTTCAAGCTCATAAGAGGTATCAAAGAAATCCTCGATAGCATGCTTACCGCGTCCCGCGATCAATACAATGTCTTCGATGCCTGCTTTCACGGCTTCTTCAACAACGTAAAGAATGATCGGAGCGTCAACGATCGTGAGCATCTCCTTCGGGACTGTTTTGGTGGCAGGGAGGAATCGTGTTCCTAGACCTGCGGCTGGGATAATGGCTTTTTTAATTTTTGGCATCCCTATATAAATCTCAAACGTTTCATTCTAAGACAAGCCATAATGAGTGCCGTCTTAACTTGAGAATGAGACTGTAATTTATCAACAAAACTCCGATGAGCATGTTAGCCTAGAGTTCGGGGGATCAGTCCATGAAAGTACGTTTTCATAAAACGACGTGGCGTACGTTAGGTGCCGTTGCGGCATGCTGCGTTCTTGTTGTGTCGTTTCAAAACTGCGGTAAAGCCGGTTTCGACTCCTCACTGGATAATGGTATAAATGTGACCAGTACCGATGCGGCGCTTTCAGCCAAATATGGTGACACTGTCGCTGCACTCGTATCTGCAATTCCCTTCGCATTTGACTCGGGCTTTGACACGATTTCTTATAACTCATGTGCAAACTCTAGTTTGACCGGAAACAGCGCCTTTTATTCAATCAAAGCGGGTGCATACGAAACTATGGGTGTTAAACTGGCTGATGGCTTTTTTACTTACATGGATGCAAACTTCCATCCGAATTATCCAGCGACGACTTTAAGTTCTGATCAATATTCACAATATCTTGGTGATTCGCCAGCGAACTCTGCGGCTGTGCCAAATATGGCAATCCGCTCGAAAGCAAATCTCTTTAATGTTTACTCATCATCATCGTCAGTAACTCTGGGTACTGATGTGATCAGTATGGTGAGCAGTTTGACAGATCCCTTGGTGATGGACACGTATGTCGTTAAAACAGGAACAGCTTCGCCTTATGCTTCTTACTATAGCTATTTCCCGTTCTCGGCTGGCAACAGAACCTTGGAAGGCACTTTGACATTTAATGCGGATGAGGGAACTGCGGCTGGATTCCGTAACGTGCTTAATAATGACGGCGAGTTGAGTTTAACTTATTTGCAAAGTACTTCGGATCCAAACTTGATCCGTGCTGCAAGTACGACGACCCCGGTAAAAACAGCTTACGGTCGCGCTTATAAAACGACATTTACATGGCCAAGCGGCGTATCAAGCACTTCGAGTTCAGTTCTTCCAGCAAATACAATCGGCACCCTACAAGAGATTGATCTTTCATCATCTTCAATAACTTATAATTGGAATTGCAATCGCAAGTACAAAGTGGTTCGTGCGGCTGACCGTGCAACTTATTGTCCGGCTTTAACGTGGGCTCAAATTTCTGATGCGACAGTTCGTCGTGAAGTGGAAATTGCACGTCACGTATTGAATGCAACTGATTGGGATGTGAACCCCTCTTACGGCTGTGTAGTTCCTAAAGGTTCAGTGTCTTGCTATGACGAAGAAACTTTGAACGGCACGGCAGTGGGTGTAAATTACGACCCAAGCCAACAATGCTATAACCCATTAGTCGGCGCAAGTGGCTACACCGGTGGAGTCATCCCAACTGCGAGATGTGCTCAGTACATCACAATTTGCACGCGCTACTAGTTCTGAGCAACGCGAGCTTCAAGCTGTTCTTCCATATGATACGGATATGATTTGATATAAAAAAGAGGGTCGACCATTCGGCCCTTTTTCTTTACTGCAAAGTGCAGATGCGCACGAGTGCAGTATCCTGTGCAACCGACCTCAGCAATCTTCTCGCCGGCATTTACCCGCAACCCTTGATGAATCTTTCTATCGATCTTATAGAGATGATCGTAGGCTGTCTCCATGCCGTTCGAGTGCTGAAGCACAATGTAATTTCCCGCCGCGTGATTGTTTCCATACCGAACAACGACTCCTTTGCGAGCAGCCAGAACTGGCTCACCTGCAGGCAATTCAAAATCGACACCTAAGTGAGGCTGTCTTCGGCCTGTAATAGGATGCACACGGTTTGGCTGAAAGGCACTGGCGATTTTGATATAGTTCACTGGGGCATAGAGCGGCCGTTTCTCAAGCAAATCGTCAGCATTGAAGAAAACTCCGCCGTCATTGTTACGCACGAAACGTTTGCGAAGATCCTGCCCATCGACCTCTAAAGAAGTCTGAAGAATTTCACCGTATTTAATGAAATGACCGGACTCGTATTTCTTTTGCACGTTGAACCAATAGCGGGCTCCGCGCTTTAAATGTTTTCCCGATTTCAAATCGAACGCATAGGCATCAGTAAAACGACTCGCCACAAAATTGCTGTTCACTTTAGAAAGAACACTTCCTAAAACAGAGCCGTAAATTCGTCCCTCAATACGTTGAAGAGTGATTTTATAATCGGGGCGATAGCTCACTGCGGAAACTTTGTCTGCGTTTTTCAGGATTTTGAAAGCCGCCGAAGTTTGCGAGTCAAAAACGCGCAACTCGGTTTCGCCTTTTTCCCGGCGTACTAAGTATTGAGTATCCAAAGTCAGAAATAAAGTGCGCAAGCCCGCACTTGAGCGCAAAACAACCTCGCGATCACGCATTGAAAATCCATTTTTAGCCAAAATTGAAATCAGTGTGTCACCGGAACGAACAGGTTTTGCAGTAAATGTGTTGGCTGACGCCTGGACCGATGGATAGAATATCGATGCAAAAACAAATGCACACAGAATTTGTGCGAGGTGATTCATCATGCTCCGTCCTTTGAGCTTAATTAAACTTCCTGTTTTTCTACTTGTTTATCTTAGCGTGAACATGGCCTTCGCCCAAGTTTATACGTCTTCAATCTCGGCAGCGACGGGAGGAACTGGACGTGCGGCCATAGAACCTGGTGATTCTTTATTGTTAAATCCCGCAGCTGTGCCACATCTCAAAGGTCGTTTTCTATTCACTTCATTTGCAAAAGATGAATTGGCTGCAAGCTTGAGTGACAACACTGAAGAAAGCACGATCCCAGCTGGATTCTCGTTCGTACAAAAGAAATCAACAAGCTCGATGGGCGATTTGAAACAACAAGATCTTGCTGTGACTTTTGCAGAATTTTTCTTCGCAAAGTGGACGGTAGGTTTGACGGGTCATTATCTAACAATGAATGTTCCGACTGCAAACTATAGCCAGACGAATGCGGATTTAGGTTTTTTGTATACTCCGCGAGATAATCTGGGATTCGGCCTGGTGGTTTACAATGTTTTTGGTGAGAAAGACTCGATTCCAAAAGAATTCCGCCCAAAAACATCGGCAGCCGGGGGCCTTAACTATATTTATCACGATTCTACGCGATTCCGTTTAGACGTCACCTCAGAGTCGGTTTACGAGGCCGGTTTGGAGATGTACTTCAATAGGTTCTTTATTGGGCGCATGGGGTACTCGGATGACACGGATGATGAAAGGCAGCTAGTGACTGCGGGGCTCGGTTTTAATGGTCCTCGCTTCCAAATTAACTATGCTTATCAGGCTAATACCGAAAAATCGGGAGATTATAGGCATTCGATTGACTTGATCATTCCGTTTTGATAACTAACTCGTTCTGTCAATAATAAGGGGTTAACGATGGCTTCTAAAACAAAGAAAACTGAGTACATTCGCGAAAAGAAAAAATCTACTAGCGGTAAAAAACGTAAGGCTGCTCTTCGCACAAAAGGCTCTACTAAATCTGCTAAGACTCTTTTCAAAGACTAGTTCTTTAGTAATTTTAGGCATTTAGATAATAAAAAAGCCTTTGGTCATCTGGCCAAAGGCTTTTTCCTTTTGTTCTTTGTCGCTTTTTTGGGTGATCAGTCAGCCTATCTTTGGCTGACCGAAGTTCTTAGGCGACCGCCGTCTTCTTGCATTCCACCTTTAATATCCCAACGGAACGGAAGCTCCACCCAGCCTTCTTGGCCTGGATAGAATCTCCATTTTCTTAATGCATTCAAAGTTTTTGCATCAAGGTTGCGGAACCCCGTAGATCTCATCATACGGAATTGGGAGACATATCCATCTTTGCTTACGTAAGCATGGAATACGATTTCACCGGCATCGCCGCGCTTGCGCTCGTCGCGATCATATTGAGGACGTGGGTTTCCTGGCATTTGGCGAAGCTGATCAAGGCTGCGTACTCCTGTTGGAGCACCCGCGACTTGGGAGCTTGGACCAACAGCACCTGCTTTGCCAGCACCACTGCCTTCTCCATTTCCAGTTCCGCTTCCACCGTGGCCGATGCCAGCTTTTTTCGCTTTCGCGGCGGCAAGGGCTGACGCTCTTGCGGCAGCATCACGAGCGGCCGCTTCTTTTGCAGCCGCAGCGGCCGCAGCTTTTTCAGAAGCAACAGCGGAAGCGATCGCCTGAGCATTATTCTTTTTTATGGAATCTTGAAGTGCTGCAAGGCGAGCAGCATCTGCTTTATTTTCTTCTTCGACGGACTTCAACTCGTCGTCTTGTTCTGCAGCTAATGCAGAAGTCATTGCGTTTAAATTGTCTTCTTCAGCAGCAATGGCTTTTTTGTGCTTACGATCTACAGAGGCAAAGTCGTCGTTGAAGTCCTCGTTCAACTCAGACTTCACGTTCGTTTTTGCAAGTTCGCCCTGATCCAACTCTGGAGCAGAGATATCATCGATCGTCATAGGAACGGCTTTGAAGTTTGTCTTCGCGGCAACACTGTGCGCGGATTTAGCAGCCGCTTTCATTCTCGGGGCAGCTGCTTTGTGTGCTTTCACGGCCTTCGCAACTTTAACAGTTTTCCCATGCTTTGCCGCGACAACTACATCTCCAGGCCCGCCGACGTCTTTGGCAGGAGCTGGCTGGATCATCTTTTCTTGCCGAACAGGAGTACCGCCTTTGGTAGGAATCACGTCAGCGCCTCGAGCTTGACGAATAGGCTTGGCAGGCTCAGCGATTTCAATGGTGATTGTTTCAGTCTTGGCTTGCTCTACTAGCGGAACGCTCATTATCGCAATGCCTAAGATGGCTGCGGCATGCAGAGCCATAGACATCGTCATGAATTTTGAAGTTTTGCTTTGTTCAGGTTCGCTATGAGCTAGAACCCAAGAATTGTAATCGATGGCGCTAGAACCTTCGCTCATCGAAGATTTCGCCGAAGCAGAAGTGATTGGAGTGACTTCAGTCGTTTCTGTCGAAACGGCCTTTTCTTCTACGAATTGCATTTGCGGCAACTCGAAAAGACTCAACTGATTTTCGTGGTTTTCTTCACCACTTTTTGCGTCAAAACCCATAAATACTCCTCTGGCATCAAGGGAAGCATTATCAATTCCCAGGCCATCTCGAGAAGCCCCTAGTTCCAGTTGAACCACTAGGGGAGGGTAATTAATTCAGGGATGTTCGCGCGCTTGTCAGCCTATTCTGGCAGTAGACCTTCAGGCATTGTGCCGTTAGCAATAGCCGTGGCGATCTTGATGTTTTCAGGACTACCGACGATTTGATTCACTTCTTCCAAAGATAATGGATCTGGATTCGGAATTTTTATTTTTTTGAAATCCAAAATCTTTTTGTGAGTTGCTTCCAGCTCGGCCTGATCTAGGACTCCTTGTGCTGTGGCGCCTAAAATTGCTTCCAAAGCTTGGGGAGGAACCTCCGGCTCGTTGCAGTAAAGAAGAAGTTCGGCTCCAGCTTTCAGGGCGCGAACGGGAATTTCTTCAATACCAAAGTGGCTGGCCATAGCTTTCATTCCAAGATCGTCTGTGATGACAAACCCTCGATAACGACATTCATCGCGAATGATCTTTTTAATAAAAACTTCTGATAAAGTGACTGGCCATTCGGGATCAATTTTCGGAAATTTAATATGTGATGTCATGACCATGTCGACTCGAGCCTTGAATGCCTTTTTAAACGGAATCAGCTCGAGGCTTTCCAATCTTTGCATATCTAGATCTTCCACCGGCAAATCATAGTGACTGTCCACGATGGTATTGCCATGCCCAGGGAAGTGCTTTGCGCAGGTAATGATCTCGGACTTGATATAGCCACGAACTAAAGCGGAAACGTGACGAGCAACTTTTTCGGGATCATCACTAATAGAGCGATCTCCGATGACCGTGTTGGCTGGATTTGTGAAAACATCTACGGATGGAGCGAAGTCCAAGTTAATCCCCACGGCTTTCATCTCTTGGCCCATGCGATTTGCGAAATGGAAAGAGGCTGTCGGTGCATCCAAGTCGCCAAGTTTTCTAAGGGGTGGCCATACGGTAAAAGGTGGCTTCAGGCGATGAACCCGTCCACCCTCCATGTCGATACCGATAAATAGGGGAGCTTTGTCGGCTTGAAGATGGCGCAGTGATTGAATTTCCGCACACAACTCACGAACTTGTTTTGGTTCGGCAACATTACGGCCGAAGAGGCAAATGCCACCGATATTATTTTCTACGATGAATTTTTTTTCGTCTTTTGTCAGCGCATGGCCAGAAATGCCAATGAATAAATGCTGACCAATCGTTGCTTTAATGCTCATGCAAGATTCCTTTACTGACCGCTTTTCTGAGGTTGAGCTTTAAGATTTGTGCCTTCGCCTTGTGGAACTCCAGATTGCTTTGATGGAGCTGCACTTGGTGTGGATTTTATTTTTTCATTTCGAGAGACCACGTTAGTTGTTCCAGCAGGCACATTTCCAAATAGAGTTTTCAGGATTGTGCTGCTGAAACTTTGGCCTGTCGTTGCATCGCTCGGATCTGCGACAAGTTCTGTTGTGATGTTTTGGCCCATGGCATTTGTTCCAAGAACCTCACCGCGCTCGTTGACGAAGCTTAAAAATTTGCTGTCTTTAAACGTATTTAAAATTTTGAAAGCTTTAAAGCCGTTGTGATTTTCTTCCTTACCTACAAGTGCTTGCCCTTTGTAAATGGCAGCATCTTCTTCGGCGATGGCCTGATACTCATAATTTGTTTCTGATTTTAATCCATCTTTACTTTTTAGCATCAGGTACACAAGGAAAGTTGAAAGGAAAGTTCCTTTTGGAATTTTCTTTTCAATGCGTTGAATTTTTCCACCAGTTTTGATGACAGCGCTTAAAGTGCCGGCTTTAAAGCGTGCATCGATTGTCTTTGCATCTTTACCTGCAAGAGTTGTGTACTCGTAGGAAATAGGAGCGAGCTCAGAGTCAGCAACAGCATGAAGGCTTTCGGTGACTTCGCCATTTCCTTTTCCCGTTTTCAAAAGATAAGTAGAGATGAATTGCTTCTTTTTTGAATCAAATTCATAACGACTAACTACGTAACCAATGTGCTGGTCCCCCGAAAGAATCTTGGAATATCCTTCGAAAAGAATTTCTGCGTGGGAGTTTAAAGGCACAATAAGAATGGCTAAAAGAATGACAGCATACGCACGGACCATGGTCGAGTTCCTTCCTTAGAACTATGGCTAAAAGTCTGTCATCTCACTATAGAACAAGTCAAAGTTTTCGAGGTCGAGTTATTGCCTCTCATTAGACGATAAGAGACAATGTTTATCTACACTTTGGCTTCACCAAAGTAGAAAGCGCAATGCAGAAAAACCATCGCTCTCCTTTTTTACGTTTTAAAAATCGCAACGGCCAAGTCGCTTTGTTTGTTGCTTTGGTATTTCAAGTTTTGTTTTTATTTTTCGCGATGGTCGTTAACGTCGGTCTTTTGGTTCATCACAAAATCAATCTACAAAACTCTGTGGACCTTGCTGCCTATTATGGTGCTTCAAAACAAGCCGAAAATTTAAATGCGATTGCGCACATGAATTATCAAATTCGCCAAAGCTGGAAGCTGCTCGCATGGCGCTATCGTATGTTGGGCAGTGCGGGGGAGTGGAATTATAATCCATGGCAGAAGACGGGAACTGAGGGTGGATCGTCGGGGCACTTAAATGATCAAAGGGCTATCGACACTGTGTATACTTCGGAACCTACGATGGATGATTATCAAGAGGCCCCCTCATTCTGCGTTACTTACATTCCTTTTAAACCCATGCCACCGAAAGAAAATACCTGTCGTGATATGGCTACGATGAGCGGAGTAAAGCTCTTTAGTCCGCCTAGAGTTTTTGGTTTCTTGCAGGTCTCTGCCACGATGAATGCAGTTTCGACAAAGCTTTTAGAGGACGCGACAAATCGCTGCAAGGTTTTTGGTTCTTATAATTACATGATGCTGGCTAAATTTGTGGTGGCTTATAATGCGGACCAGAGGGATCGCATGCTCGTGATGAATGCGATATCGAAAGATATGAGTTCAAGCACTGATGATTTTTCTGATATTAACGGTGATAGCGTAGCGGCAGGAACTCAAACTACTTTTCAAAATAATTTAACTGCACCAAATAGAGAAGGCATTACAAAATTTAAAGTTTATAATTCGTTGGCTCATTCGAGTTGTGGGTCTACTGGAGATGACAACAGTCCTACCAAGTGGCTGAGGCCGATAAAAATTTATCCTGGTTTTAATTATATTGATACTCAATGCAATCATCTGGAAATCAAACCAGTAGGAAAAGAATTTAATGGCGATGAAAATGCTGCGAACAATCCGGCTGCGACTTCTGGCGTTCCGTTCCACTATGGCGATCCTTACATTGCCGAATTGACTGCGGCAATAAAACAACTTCTTCCATATGTTGGATATACGAAAACATTAACAGACACCTACAACTTCTCGCTAGGTGTTGAGAAGAATCCATGGTGCGTAGCCTATTTTGGTGTCAGCGCATCAACCCAGCCGAAAATCCCATTCAGTCCTTTTGATAAAGTGACTCTTTCTGCAAGAGCATTTTTCAAACCGTTCGGGGGAAGAGTCGGCCCGTGGTATACAAATCAATGGAATCCGACAGAGTCACAATCAGCATCCGGTGCAGAAAAAACAGATGCACTTGTTCCACCGCGGGTCACTGATATTGCTAATATTGGTGGTTTGACTACGGCTAAAGATAAAGCCGTGCGAGCTGCTAATTACAGCCGTTATGTTGGTGATCCATATGGATTGAAGTCGGCCATGATGATCGGTTACTATTCGCGCTCAATTTATCAATTAGATCCGTCATGGAGAAATGGAAATATAAGTTTCGGCGCTAACGGATTATATCAAGGAGACAGTGCCCCCAGCTTTGCGGACTGGGATGCTCTTCCATTTAAATTTACCCAGGGAACAGGCGACATTTTGGCTTGGAATGCGACAAATGATGCTCCTTCAACAATGAGAGAACTCGAAATGTCAGCAGTAGTACCAAATGCATTCGATGCGACTTACTACTCTATTGAACCTGATTACTACAATAACTACTTTGCTAAACTTGGTCCGGGATTCATGTCGAAGAAAGCATCATCAATTCGTGCGAGCTTGCGACCTGATATTGGCTTTCACGCTAACTTTAATAAAGGATCTTATAATTTCAAAACTTTTTCTGTGAAAGACCAGATTGCGGAGGTTCAAAATTTCGCAAAGACTTCAGAGACTACCCAACCCTTGTTACCGATAACGTCAAAGTTTACTTACACGATTCTTGATTGGGCAAATGTGCTAACGGGCTGGACAGGTAAGGACTTGGTTGATTACTCACTCAACACGGATCATTTTGGGAAATGTGCGACTCAGCCCGCTGACGGTGTGCCTACGCCGGGGAACTGTGTGGTGGGAGGAAGTACCGGCTATTCTGTGAAGATGGTCTCTTCTGATTTTTTAAAAGCTACAAATCTGCATCTTGGCGGCGATAATACTACAGGTGGTTTACTTAACCCTCCACCGGACGACTTCTAATTAAACGTCTCGTTCTGAGATTGTTGAGAAATTCTTTAAGATTGTAAGACCTTTGGCCGATTAGTTAGGGCATAGGGGAATCTTATGAAAAAGTTAAGTGTGTTTAGACTCACTACTTTTACTGCTATTTTTGGTATGTTCGTCACGATAACAGCGACGAGTTCTCTTTCTTTTGCTGAAGTAGGCGCTACGAAAATGGGTGACGATGTAAGTTACGGCGCTACTCCGGTACCAGCAACAGATCCTTCTCAGTATTCGCAAATGGATTCTCAGGTCGACTCCGGGGGAGCACAGTTATGCGATACAGGAGGGATAGACGGAGCCGGTGAAGCTATTGATAAAAATGGTGCAGACATCACAGGTCCTGCAAATGCTCTTGCAAAAGCTGGGAAGCAAATTCCATCTGTTGCGGCTATAAGCGCAGCAATAGAAAAAGACAGCATTGCCTTCGCTGAAAATATAGGAAACTGTATTGATAGACAGCATTATGCTGCCTGCGCATGTTTGGAAAACTTCAGTCCACTTATTCAGAAAGCGATTACAACAATTAATCCGTTAGCATCTTTGGCTGGTATTGCAGTAAATGATTCCTGCAGTACTTTCTCAAAAGCACTTGGTATCGCACAGGATGCTATGACTGCGTACACAGCAGTTTGCGGCGCGATGAAAGCGGGATGTGGATATTCTTGTGTCCAAGCTCGCGATGCAGTAGCAGATATGAAAAAACAATTAGAAACGGCCAAGCCAATATGTGCAAATCCGTCCGATACGACCTGCAATAGTGCTTTGGCTAATTATAATGCCCACCTTCAGCCTCTTAAAGATGCTATCGAAGCAGAGATTAAAGAAGCCAATAATAAGTCGGTAGCTGGAAAAGCGAAGGTATGTCAGGGAAAATATGCGGAGCTTGCTTTCTCGGCGGTCGCTGGTTTAGCGTCTATGGCAAAATCACTCGCGCAAAGTAATAAATGTGATAGCAATACGAACGGCACGGCTTCGGCGACTGCGACAAATACTGATACCTGTTCAATTGCGGCGAATGCACAGTTGCCAGAGTGTATTTGTAAAGCAAATCCTCGATTGGCGGGTTGTGATAACACTCTTCAAAAATCAGGACAAAGTACAACCGCAGCTATGCAGGCAGTTTCTTCTCCGAATGCAGGAACGACGAGCTCTACTGGTGGCCTGACATCTGCCGACCTTGCCTCAACAGGAACAGATGGTCTTACAAACACTAATACGGGTGATTCGTCGGCTCAAGGGGCTGGAGCGCCAGTCGGCGGTGGTAGTGGCGCATTAAGTGGCGGCAGCGGTGGAACAGGCAGTGGATCTGCTGCTGATAGTTCCAATGCGAAAAAAGCATTGAATGCGAATATTCTAGGTGGCGCTGGAGGCGGCGGTGGCGGTGGAAGCTGGGGAATTGGTGGAGGATCTGGATCCTCTAGTTCTCAGTATCGTCCGTATCTTCCTGGAGGAGAAAAAGACCCGAATAAAGCCGCAGGCGCACAGGCTTGGACCAAAGAGGTTACTGGCCAAGGCGGCAAATCGAACTGGGAAAAAGTTAAAGATCGTTACCGTGATAATAATGCGACTCTTCTTAATAACTAAGGTTGGTTCTTATGAATAAAAAAATAGTATCAACTCTTTGTGTTGTCAGCATTCTTATAAGTTCCTATGAGGCAGGCGCGGCCGGTGGTCTCGCAACGGGTACAACCACGACAGCCACACAAGATTCTCAACCAACGGTGAATCAAGGTGCAAATCAGTCTAGTAGCGGCAATGGGATGGCTCAGGCGTTGAACTATGTGACTGGCGGTGCTGAAGTTGTCATGGGTGGGATGATGATTAAGGCAGGTAGTTCAAGCGAAAACTGGGGCGAAGTGGCTGCGGGAGTATTGATGGTAAGTATGGGTCTTACTAACATTGCCCAAGGTAACGAGCATGGATCAGCCGCTGGGACTGCGGACGCCACAGGCTTTGCGACGGACGGATTCGGTGGGTTGAATCCCTCTGGTGGAACAGACTCCTCTAATCCCTATGTATCTGCGGCGGTTAAAGATCCAAACTATCAGGCAGTGGGCTCTACGTTAAAAACTCTTGAGGCACAGGGTATTTATAATCCCAAAACAGGTGCCTTTACTGTTGGCGATAAAACATATTCAGCATCGGATCTTTCATCGGCGAGCAATATGGCCGCTGCCGGCATTCCTCAGGGCGCTATCGCTGGCGCAATGGCTGCCAATGCCGAAGCTGAAAAGAAAGCTCTGGCAAAACTCGAAAAAGTAAATCCAAACATCGCGGCGGCCACTAAAGAAAACGGCTATGAAGATGGCGGTGGCGCTGGCGGCGGTGGGAGTAGTGGCTCATCCTCAAGCAGCGGCGATCCAGGAATGGGTGGTGGTCGTATGGCGGGAACTGGACTTGGAAAAAACAGCGGTCGTGATCCTTCAAGCTTTTCAGGTATGTCGAAGAATTATAACGGCGAACCAATTGGTGTGGCCGCTGATAGCATTTTCTTGATGATGAGTCGTCGTTATAAAGTGAAAGAAAGCCAAGACTCTTTCTTTGGTGCTGCAGACCTTGCCCTTCAAAAGTAAATCTATGGGCTGAGTGAGTATAACAAAACACTCAGTTCACAATCCTCAGTCGAAATTTTTAAAAAATAATACCCAATGAGCAATTTCTCGTTAGACTAATAACGAAAAGGAATTGCTAGTTATGAAATTGGGTCTTGAAGTTCTCTTATCTGATGCGAAACGTTTGAAATCTTTAAAAGGCAAACGAGTTGGCTTGATCTGCCATCCTGCTAGTGTTGATTCTGAACTTCGGCACAGCCTAGATCTTCTTTCAAAAAAGCTGAACATCACATGCGCCTTCGGACCTCAGCACGGAGTTCGTGGCGATAAGCAAGACAACATGGTGGAAAGCCCTGACTTCGTAGATCCTGTTTTAAAAATCCCTATCTTCAGCTTGTACGGTGAAGTCAGAAGGCCGACAGCTGAGATGATGTCACACTTCGATGTTGTTCTTTTCGACCTTCAAGATTTGGGTTGTCGTATCTACACTTTCATCACGACGTTGCTTTACATGATGGAAGAGTGTTCAAAATTGAATAAAAGAATGATCATTCTGGATCGTCCGAATCCGGCGGGTCGCGTGATTGAAGGTTTCCGCATGCTTCCAGGCTGGGAGTCTTTCGTTGGGGCTGCTCCAATTCCTATGCGTCACGGTCTGACTGTGGGCGAGCTGGCACTTTACTTCAAAGATCATTATCAACTAAGCCTTGAGCTCGACATCATCAAGATGAAAGGTTATGCGCCAAATAAAGCGCCAGGTTTTGGCTGGGACATCAAACGTCCTTGGGTAAATCCATCACCAAATGCGGCATCATTGAACATGGCTCGCGCATATCCGGGCACTGTCCTTATCGAAGGAACAACTTTATCAGAAGGTCGTGGAACAACAAGGGCATTGGAAATCATCGGTGCCTCTGACATCGACTTCGGAAAAGTTTTGAAAGAGATGAAAAAGAAAGCTCCGCAATGGCACAAGGGTGTTATCTTGCGGGAGTGCTTCTTTGAGCCCACTTTCCACAAGCATCAAGGAAAACTGTGTCACGGATTTCAATTCCACACAGATTGCGATGCTTACAATCATGCGCAGTTTAAACCATTCCGTTTGGTGGCATTGATGCTGAAAGTGATTCGAGAGCTTTATCCTGACTATCCAATCTATCGAGATTTCGCTTATGAATACGTGAAAGATAAATTGGCTTTCAATGTGATCAATGGTGGACCTGCGCTTAAAGATTGGATTGAAAATAAAAATTCCAAGCCGGCTGATTTGGATAAGCAGCTAGCCAAAGATGAAAAATCTTGGGTGAAAGAAAGTAAGAAATATCTTCTTTATAAGTAATTATAAAAGCAGAGTGTTTTCTGCTTGCGTGCCGGGGGCGACATGAACGCCCTCGCCAACAACGACATTCTTCAGGTTGCATCCGTACGGCAAACGACTGCCTTCTGCCATACAAACAAATCCAGAAAACTTAGAAGTTGTATCAATGCGTGCCTCACTTGAAAAGTGCAAGTGAGCACCTTCAAAGTTTTGCGAGATCATTTTCGAATTTGAATAACGTTTCAGTGTCCACTCTAGGGCAGAGCGTTCAAGAATATTTTCTGCATCCATCAAATAATTCAGACACTTTTCAGAGGCTTCCAAGAAATCCTTAGGATTTCCCGTTTCGAACCACGTGGCTTCAAAAGGATAGCATTCCACTTTTTCGCCGTTTGCAATAGCAACGGCCACAACGTCATACAGAATATTCGAAGCACCTTGAGTGGGAATATATTGAAAAATGCGCTCGGAAAGAATCTGTACACCAATAAAGTGCCAAGCTTTTTTAGCTCCTTCGATAGCAGTTTTGCCGAAGCCTTTTACTTGATTCTTTTCATCAACCCAAACGCCGCCGAACTGAGTGCCTACGCCTGGATGATCCATAACCATGATCGTAGCAATGGCACCACTAGCTTTGTGTTGGGCAATCGCTTTTTTCACACATTCAGAATCTTTCGGAAGAATCACTTCATCCGAGTTCATCATGATAAAATCGCCATCTCCCTGGAAATGTTCACGAGCTTTTCCAAGGCCACCGCCGTTCCCTAAAATTTCTCCGACCTCGTCAGAAAAATGCAGGGACTTCGCATTGTGGGGAATCTTGTGGAAAAGAGTGTGAACTTTTTCAGGAAGATGAAATGTATTAACGACGAGCTTATTGATCTCGAGATCACGCAAGAAGCCCAAAGAGTGTGAAGCTAGTGGCAGATTCAAAAAAGGAATAGCCGGTTTCGGCAACTGATTCGTGTAAGGACGAAGACGGGTGCCTTCGCCTGCCGCCAATAGCATTACATTCATAAAGATTCGTACTTTCTTTCCAACGCACCTGAATCAATCAAGATATCCGCAAATACTTTGTATTCAGGAAATTCATTGATGGCTTTCATCACACGACGAAGAGTTCCGGAAAGATATTTTAAATAACGTTTGTCTTGGCGAAGGTGATAGAAGCTAGCAAAACTTCCACAAGCCTTAAAACAACGTTGAATTGATTGCAATTCGTAGATGCGATCAAAGTGCTCGCGCGAGAAGTCTTTTGGTAAGTAGGGTTTCGACTGATCAAGATAATAATTGATCAAAGTCTTTGCCATCGAGTCATTCATGTCGACATAAGAGTCACGCATGAGGCTGACAAGGTCATACTGAATAGGACCCAGGCGAGCATCTTGGAAATCAATCACTTCCATTTGATCAAGCTTGATCATCAGATTTCGAGAGTGATAGTCGCGATGAGCGATGCGTTTTGGTTCTTGATGAAGTTTCGAACAGATATCAAGGAAGATGTCAGAGATTTCCTTATTGCTTTTTTCTGAAAATGGAAATTTCAAAACCCCAGAAAGAAGATTGTCTTTGCCGTAGTTCATTTCCCAGAGGAATTTTTCTGTATCAAACTGCATCTTGAATGCTATGCAATCGTCAGATCGGTCCAAAGTAGCAGGGTGATGAATCTTAACAATTTCATCGACGGCCATTTTATAGAAATCCATGGAGGCTTCTTGTTGTTGGCTTTCCCAGAATTTTCTTTCCAAGGTCAAATCGCCAAGATCTTCAAGAAGAACTAGGCCCTCTTCGGGAGACATCGAGATGATCTCTGGAACATGAACACCGTTTTTTGCAAAGTGATTCAAAACACTGATGAACGGATAATTCTTGGGATCGAATGGTTCCCAACGCATCAATACCCAAGACTGATGATCAAGGACGACGCGATAATAACGGCGATTGGAAGCATCCCCCGCCAAAGAGAAAACTTTGTAAGCGTTAGAGCCCAGGGAACGATCTAAGAATGGAACTAAATATTCATCATGAGTGACCATAAGAAAAATTCTCACAGACACTCATTTGATTTTCAAGAGGAAATCCTCGCTGGGATTCCCTGGATGGACTAGGCGTCGATGGGTCCGTCTTTAATGAAGAACAGCTCGAGGACCTCTTTCAAACCTTGCATTGTCAACGGAGCGCGATCGACTTCGAATGCATTCACAGTCAACTCATCGACCAAGGCTGAGGAAAGACCTTCCATGTTTTCAAGTTCATCAGCACTCAGCTTAGAGCTCGTAATAATTAGAGGTTCTTCAGAGCCACGCTCTTCAGCAAGGTATTCCATTAAGAGCTCTTGTTCAGCGGCATTCAGTTGGTCTGCATTTTCGATGAAGATCGTCATGCCGCCCATTTTAGAAATATCAAAAGCTGAATGAAGTTGGCCTTTAATATCGTTGAACGGAACGAATGCCCAACGTCCTGTCATCTCATGCAGCTGCAAAGCGACTTTCTTGTTTGTGGTGTCTGAATGACCTTCCAAATGAATCAGTTGAGAGATCAATTCAAAACCTGGGCTTTGGACCTGGTCTTCATTTTCTTCAATAAGTTCTTCGATAGAAGGCATTTCTTCGGCGAACAGATGAACGTTATCCAAAGACACATTCGCCTTGCTGATTTCGGCAAGATTGGCCTCGCGTTGATCGAGGTACCATTTGTACATCGCAGGTTCCAAAACCATGCGGATAAGTTGAGCCACCCCTTGGCGTTTTTCTGAATTCAGGTCGTCTGCAGAAGGAACAACGGCTGTACCTAAAAATGCCCCGTTCACTTTAATAGGTACATGAAGGTCACGCCCCCGCGTGAAAACTTCCTCTTCGGATTCAAGCTCAGAAAGATCCATCAATTGACGAATCTGCAACCCCTTCCCATAGCGACTTGCTAGGATTTGCTTCAAGCGATTCACGAATGAACTATCTAACGTTGAGTTCTGCATAGACCAAGCACCCCTTACTCACAGATTCCAATATACAAAGGCAATGCCAACTGGGGCGAGTTTGTGGAATAGCGCAAGATTTCAAATAGATAGGTCGTGCACCTGCACGAAAAAAGAGCGGCATTTTAGACCTCAAAACATCGCTACTTTTAATTCAACAAGGTAATTTCTTTAGGGCGGAGGACCTTTAAGGGCACCGGGTGCCGCAGGCATTCCGACTGATTGCAGATCGAGTTGAGTGACTTCGCATTTCACATGAGGCGAGTAAGACTTCCATTTGAAGTCGCCGTGAACTTTGCCATGCCGATCAAAGTTCAAGCGGAAATCCAGCGTCTTCGGGATCGAACTTTCCAAAGATGTCTTCGGTGTGCACTGAAATTCGCGCACGAACTGAGTCATGATTATTGAAACAAGGCCTTTGCGATTGTCTTGCAAGCTGAGCACTGAAAGCTCGCATGAAGTCTTCTCGCCTTGAGCATTTTTAATGAGCAAGAACCCTTGGCGTTTGGAAGTAAGTTCCATCGTCAGTGTTTGTCCTTCAGCTGCTCCATTGCAAACAATAACTTTGGCGAAAGCGGAAGTGGAAGTCAGTAAAGAGAAGGCGAAGAAGATGATTTTCATAAGCACCTTTTATCTCTTCGGCCTGCAATAGCGAAGTGCATGTGAAGAGCAGTGAAGGTTTCCGTAAAGAGAATGCGCAAACTGCGTATCCACGTAAGAAGTCTTCAATCCTAGCTTTTGATATTCAGAAGAAATATATTTTCTAAATGTTGAATTCGCAGGATCGGGCAGAATCATGGTAGATCCCACAACCTCGCCATTGGAAGGATTTGGGAAGATAGAAAGACCCGTTCCTTCCTCGATTGTTACTTTACCATTTTCTTTGACGACACTGCCTTGGAATAAATAGGGAAGTTCAATGATCTGTGGTTCGCAGTGATTTCTTTCTTTAAACTTGGCTTTAACGTCAGCAATGAAAGAGTCCATCTGTGATTGAACAATTTTATTGAACTGATTGAGTTCTGAATCCTGCTCGAAGGCCCTCACGAAATCGCCATTTTTAATATTAGCGCAGCGAAGGGCGTCTTCGTCAGTTGTTCCGCCGATGATAGTGCCCGCATAAGCCATTTTATTAAGTAAAGAATAGAACAAAGAAACAGCACCGTTATCTCGAGTATCGATTTGCTGAACGTCACCGTTAATCATATGACAAGCTCGTGCGTAAGATGTCGAGCGCATGCGATCTGTCAGATCGTGACCCTTTAAAGAACCCATGAAATCAAAGGTCTTTTCGCTAGGATTGGCCCTCATTAAATCGACAGCTTTGCGAGGGGAGGCTACGGCAACCGCGATATTGCACGGAGCTTTTTTGCCTGGAACTGGAACAGTCTTAAACATTTCATCAGCGTGACCAACCATCAAGAAGCTTGTCGGAGCTTTAATAACGTTTTTATCGCTGCCGCAAAATTGCTTGTGATAGTCATCCCACTCATGACCCTCGAAGTGGTCGTCGCCTAAAACACAGAAGTCACCCAGGGCTTCAATATTACCGCCATAATAGCCCGGGCGGATTCCATTGTCGCCTTCACCTGGCGTCGGCAGAATTCCATCTGTCGTGATATTGCAGTTCTTTTGAAGACCCGTTGAAAGATTCAAGAAGCTGTTTCCGTCACGATCATAACCTTGTACTTTGCGTACGACAGGTTTGCCAGTTTTCTTATCAAAGAAAGATTCAAAGTAATCCTGTTGCCAGTTGTATCGATCGCCAGGCACTTGGGTTAAAGAACTCAACCATTTTTGCGCGGTGGCTGCATTCGGCGCTTGTTTCTTAATAGCAGCAACAACAGAGCTATAAGTTTCATCGCTGACAGGAAGAATAAATTGCGGAGGATTCTTTGATTGTGCTTTAAGCACATTCATCACATAAGAGCGAACCCATTCAGAGCCGCCGTCACTGTCACTTACAACGGCCGCCATCAAAGGATATGTTTCAGGCAGAAGAGTCGAACCACTTGTTGGGCACTCGGGAACAGAAGGGTCATTGACGTTGATATCTTCACACGCAGGGCGAGCCCTGGCGGAAAGCGCGAAGCTAAGAAGTGCAGCAGAGACGAAAATTTTCAGTACCGACATAAGGACGTCCAAAAAAGAAGGGGCTTTTAAAGCCCCTTCTGGATGTTAAATTTATCAGCTCGGGTTAGCGAGCGATTTTGCGTTTATCAAGGCCGTATTTTTCAACTTTCATGATAAGACCCGCACGGCTGATGCCAAGTTCTTTTGCAAGCTTGGATTTATTCCAACCTGTGCGACGAAGGCCTTCGCGAATCATTTCGCGCTCGAGGTCTTCCAACGCATCTTTCAACTTACCTTGCAAACGAGAGCCCTGAACTTTGTTTTTCTCGCCAGCTTCCAAAACTTTTGGTGAAAGAAGTTCAGCCATCAATTTTGTTTCGTCGCCAGAAAGAACACAAAGTCTTTCGATTTCATTTTGCAATTCACGCACGTTACCTGGCCATGGATAATCATACAATTTTTCCAAGGCACGTTTCGTCAACTGACGTTTTTGACCACCTTGTTGTTCATGAATTTTGTTAAGGAAGAAATCCGTCAAGAACGGAATATCTTCTTTTCTTTCACGAAGAGGTGGAACTCGGATGTTGATAACGTTCAAGCGGTAGTACAAGTCCTCACGGAATGTACCTTGCTCAACCATTTCTTTTAGATTTCTGTTCGTCGCCGCCACGATACGCACGTCTACTTTTCTAGACTCTGTCGCACCTACTGGCATGAAAGTGCCTTCTTGCAATACGCGAAGAAGCTTAACTTGCATTTGTGGTGAAGTATCACCGATCTCATCCAGGAAGAATGTTCCTTTGTCGGCCATTTCGAAAAGACCTTTTTTGTCTTTCAAGGCGCCAGTGAACGATCCCTTGATGTGACCGAATAATTCTGATTCCAACAAGTTGTCATTGAATGCAGAACAGTTTTGGATGATGAAAGGTTTGTCTTTACGGTTTGAGTTGTAGTGGATCGATTTCGCGATCAACTCTTTACCAGTACCGTTTTCCCCTTGAACTAGAACTGTTGAATCTGCACCTTTGATTTTATCAAGCAAAGCGTACAAAGATTGCATTGGCTTAGATTTACCGATCATGTTGTCGTATTTAAATCTGTTGCCCAATTCTTTATTCAATTCTTTAATGCGGTCTTCACGAGAAGAGATTTCTAAGTGAAGAGTCACGATCTCTTGAGCCACAAGTTCGCAAAGCTCAGAAAAGTGAGTGCGCTCGTGATCATCAAGGAACTTCAATTTACCCAAGCATTTTTCGATCACTTCGCCTGACATGCCAAAAGCAGCCAAACGATCACGAATCTCGTGCAAGCGAGAAGAGAAGTTTGCCTCACGGAAGAAGCCCATCGCTACCACAGTACCTACGCAATCATTTTCGATCATAATCGGGAAGACACCAACGTCAAAACCAACCATGTCCCACTTGCGCAGGCTGTAACGATTTTGTGAAGTGCGAAGATCATCCAAAGATTTAGATACCAGGTCTGCGATGCTTGCTTGGCCTGCTTCTTTATTCACAAGAGCAGCGATTGCTGGGTTATTGAACCCCGCTTTATCTGAATCATAGCCTTTAAGCATTCCGCGCTCGTCAGTGAAGACAACGTCGATATTCCACCAAGCGCTAAGGATATGTTTGAGTTTTTTGATCACATGTATATGTTCAAACTCATCCCAATTAATCATGATATGTCCCTTCCAGTCGTTGACCGTAAAAAAGTGTCGATTCTTTTATCGTCAAGAAACTAGACGAACTTTAGCGAAGATGTCTAAAAATCATGCAAACCTCGACTTCTGCGAGTTAAAACATTTTATCTGCAGCTGAGCGATGCAAATTGAGACAAACTAGATCTTGGTCTGCCAAGGATACTTACACTATGATCAAGAAATGATCGACGTGAAGCCAAAATTTCAAGCTATTGTATTCATTTTCGCAACCTTCATCATCTCTGCAATCGAAGAGTACTTCATTATTCGAGATAGCGGCATGAACGATCTTCTGCGGATCGTGGCTATTATGTGGACGCCGGGTCTGATCGGATTCGCATTAGCTCTCATCTTCGATCGCAATTTGCAAAGTCTTGGGTTTAAGAATCCCGACTGGAAGTCGACTATAGCTGCATATTGTGTCCCGGCCGTCGCTGCGATGCTAATCGTTTTGCTCTTAATCGCTTCACGAGTCGCAGAATTTGAAATTGGCGAAGATCTAATTTTAAAGAAAGGCAGTGTGCATTTGGTTCTAGCTCAGGCCTTGTTAATTTTGCCAACAATGGGTGTTGCTGTTTCATTTCTAAGTGCCATAGGTGAAGAAATCGGCTGGCGAGGATTTCTAACTTCAAAATTAAAAGAGTTAAGCTTTAATAAGCGCAATCTGATTATAGGGCTGATTTGGAGCGTGTGGCATTGGCCGCTGATTCTTTTCGCGAATTACGCAAGTTCCGAGAAGCCATGGGTGAATGTCATTTGTTTTACCGTTGCCGTGACAAGCTTTAGTTTTTTCTTAGGATATTTGCGTTCAATATCGAATTCAGTGTTTCCAGCGGGACTGGCTCATGCTGGTCACAATGTGTGGATGCAGGCCGTAATTCCTGTCTTCTATAAAGCAGGTCCGTTGGTTCCGTATTTAGGTGGAGAGTCTGGATTATTTTGCGCCATCATCTATGCAGCGATGGCGCTTTTCATTGTCCGAAAATATAAGCTACAGAATTAAGTGTGTTGAAGGCTGTGGAATCGGTGGTATTCACCTTCTTCAGCCAGAAGCTCGTGGTGACTACCGATCTCAACGATCTCGCCGGATTTAAGAACAACGATTTTGTCTGCCTTTTGGATAGTTGAAAGACGGTGAGCGATAACAAGCGCTGTACGACCTTCCATTAAGTGATCCAGACCTTTTTGAACTTCAATCTCACTCGCAGTATCAAGAGCACTTGTTGCTTCATCAAGAATCAACAAAGGTGCATCTTTGAACATGGCGCGAGCAATACTCACGCGTTGTTTTTCACCACCAGACAAAAGATTGCCGCGATCGCCGACACGGCTTTGATAGCCTTCGGGCATTTTCATGATGAAATCATTGGCGTTGGCCAAGGTCGCCATGCGAACCACATCTTTTTTATCACGATCGCGATTTCCAGCAGCAATATTGTTTTCGATAGTATCGCTGAATAAGAACACATCTTGAGTAACTAGAGCGATATTGCGACGAAGATCTGTCAATTCGATGTCGCGAATATTCACGTCATCAAAGAAGATATCGCCTGAAGTGGCATCAAAGAAGCGTTCCAACAAGTTTACGATTGTTGATTTGCCGCTGCCACTGGCGCCCACAAGGGCCAGCATTTCGCCGCGTTTGATCTCAAGATTGACGTTTTTCAAAATCATCTCGCGACCGTAAGAGAAAGAGACATTTTTATAAGTGATCTTTTTCCAGTCCTTGGGGAATGGAGCATTCACAGTGCTAAGAGGAACTTCATTTGGATCTTCAAGGACGTCGAAAACACGTCTTGCTACTGCAGCTACGGATTGAATGCGCACGTAAGATTCTTGAAATTTTTTGATCGGAGCATTCAACATCAACAACGAAGCGATGAAGCCCACGAACGTGCCCGGAGTGGAGCGACCTTGAGATACCTCGTAAGTTTCATACAGAAGAACCAACATCACGATGGCAGTGGCCAAAGTCTCTGTCACGGGTCCCATGATTTCAGTACGAGCATGTACTATTTTGCGAGTTGCCAAATAGTCTTTTGACTCATCCACCAAACGATCAGCCATGACTTTTTCAAGATTGAACGATTGGATAATACGTACGCCGTCGATGCTTTCCTTGATCGTCGAAGTCATCTTTTGCAGATAGGCCTGACCGATTGGAGTGTACTTGCGAAGGCTGCGTGAAGTGGATTTCAGGAAAGTTCCAATGATAGGCACCAAAACCAAAGTGGCAAGAGTCAACTTCCAGTCGATGATAAGTAAATTACCCAAAAGGAAAATGAACAACAATGGATGCAAGAACGTATCCGCTACCATGCGCAGACCATCTTGAATCGCGCCGATATCATTTAAGATCAAACTGATCAAACCACCAGATCCTGTTTGGTAGCTGTTGTGGAAGGATAGATTCAATTTCATGAATTTCTGTTGCAACTTTTGACGAAGGCTTTGAGTAATACACTCCGCCACATAGTTCATCAGATAGATATGGAAGTAACGTGCGATACCCGCAATGATGGATAGACCTAATGCCCACGGCGCTAATGAAATAACTTGATGGAATTCTGCTTTCGCTAAGTTGTCGAACAGGGGCTTAATCAAAAGAGCCATTCTTGCAGAGGCCGCCGCATTGACGATACCGCCGATGGCAACAATCACGAGGATTTTCTTGTGTGGTTTTGCTTCAGCAAGAATCTTTTTAACTTCAACTAACATTCTGTGATTTCCGTTTTATTTGCCCGTGTGTTCTTCCACGTAGCGTTTCAAATATTGGCCCGTAAGGCTTTTTTTAGCCTTCATGATGTCGTCAGGGGTTCCTTGGGCCACAATGTTTCCGCCTTTTTTACCTGCTTCGGGACCCAGGTCAATCACATAATCAGATCCGCGAATCACGTCCAAATTATGCTCCACAACTACGACGCTTCCTCCCGTTTCGATGAGTTTATTGAGGACTTTCATAAGAAGATCCACCTCACGGAAATGAAGGCCCGTTGTAGGCTCATCCAGGATGTACAAAGTCGACTTTTGCTGCACCTGTGAAAGCTCTTTAGCGATTTTAAGGCGTTGAGATTCCCCGCCGCTCAAAGAGTTGGCCGGTTGACCCAATTGTAGGTAATCCAAACCCACTTCTTTAAGGACGCTGAGGGGTTTTCTGATATTGGGATGCGCTACGAAGAAGTTCATGGCTTCATTCACAGTCATACTCAAAATCTCAGAAATATTTTTGTCTTTATACTTAATTTCGAGGATCTCGGGACGGTATTTTTTACCATCACAAACGTCACACGGGATAACAACGTTATCCATGAACATCATGTCGATTTCCTCGTAGCCAGTCCCTTTGCAAGCAGGACAACGACCGCCATCCACGTTCAAGCTGAATGTTCCCGGAGTATAACCACGAGATTGCGATTCCTGGGTCGCTGCCATAATGGTACGAATAGCATCGAAAGCCTTTAGATAAGTGATCGGTGAACTGCGCGCAGATTTGCCAATCGGTGATTGGTCGATCAAAAGCACGTTCTTAATATGTTCAACACCCTCAAGAGCCGAATATTCTTGCGACGGAATGTATTCAATATCAAGTGCACGAGCCAGCGCCGGGTAAAGAGTCTTCGAAATCAAAGTCGATTTCCCAGAACCACTCACACCAGTGACAGTCACCAGACGATTTAAAGGGAACACAACATCAAGATTCTTAAGGTTGTGGCCTTTAGCGCCTTTCAAAAGCAATTTCACTTTGTAAGTGTCGACATCCACAGGACGAACAACTCTTAATGGAGCTTTATTCTTGCTCGGCTTCAAATAAGGAACGGTGTTTGATTTATCGAAATTGTAGAAGTCTTCAGTGGCGCCAGAGTAAACGACTTCTCCACCAAGATATCCAGATCCTGGTCCCATTTCGATGATGTTTTCGCTGGCTTTGATCACGTCATGGTCATGCTCAACGATCACCAAAGTGTTTCCAAGTTCCTTTAAGTCCTTCAAGATCGAAATCAATCGATCATTATCGCGCGGATGCAAACCCACTGTTGGCTCATCAAGAACGTAAAGGGCTTGCGACAGCCCCATGCCTAGCTGATTCGCAAGAATCAGACGTTGGTATTCACCGCCAGACAGGGTCCTTGTTTCACGGCTGAGTGAAAGATAGTGCACTCCGACCCTCATTAAAAACTCTAAGCGAGAGCGAATCTGCTTGAGAACTTCATGAGCCACTTCCAATTGATGCGGAGCTAATTCCAATTTCTGGAAGAAGTGGTTCAAATCTTCAATCGTCATATGAGACAACTGATTGATATTCGCATTGGAAATCAAAACGTGATTAGCTTCTTCGCGAAGGCGAGCACCTTTGCACGTCGGGCAAAGGAATGGACTTCTAAAGCGTGCGATGAAAACACGCACGTGCATTTTATATTTGATTTGATCAAGGTACTCGAACAAACCGCGTACACCGAAGAATTCTTTATTGCCATTCCAAATCACATCACGCTGATCCTTAGGAAGTTCTTTCCAAGGAGTGTGAACATCGATCTTCGCTTTCTTACAATAAGTCAGAAGCTGCTTTTTCTCGTGAGCGGCGCTTGGCATCCAGAACGGGCTCAAAGCACCTTGTGCCAAACTCATCGCTGGATTGGGAATCACTTTGCCTTCATCAATATCAAGAATATTTCCGAAGCCCTTACAAGTAGGACAAGCTCCAATCGGAGAATTAAAACTGAAAAGACGAGATGTCAGCGGCGGCGGAGTATAGCCACACACAGGACAAGAAGCCTCTTCGCTGACTTGCAAGCGTTGACCTTCTGTCGTCAAGATTGTTGCCTTACGAGTCGTCAAGTTTGTGTTGTACTTGATGCTTGCTTCATAAGCTTGAGTCAAAGAGTCAGCAATACGACCACGCTCTTCTTCGTTGAAGCTCATGCGGTCGATCACAAGATAGAAATTTTCTTTAGGCAAACCTTTTTTGATTGCAGCTTGATCGCCGATTTCAACAACGGTGCCCATTTCTTCTGAAGTCACGCCACCCGCGGGAACTCCCAAGTTAGATCCAACAACAGGAGTTGGAATTTCTGGAGCAACTTCCTTCTTGGAAGTCTTCTTGGCGCTGACTTTTTTAGTGGCCTTCGTCGTGTTCTTAACCGGTTCACTGACTTTAGGAATATAAATTCTTAGGTAGCCGTCTTGAAGAAGCAGCGAGTGAAGTTTTTTACCTTCAGCCACGCGTCCTTCCGCACTGATCTCAACCAAGATATAACCGCGTTTGCCAGTAAAACTTTTAATCGTTTTATCTGTCGCTTCGGTCACGCTTTCTTTTTCCGTCGGGCAGTGATGGGTAGGACAATAAGACTTGCCAATTTTTTCATAAAGCAAGCGAAGGTAATCGATAATCTCGGTCGTTGTGCCGACAGTAGATCGCGAACTCTTTACAGTGTTTTTTTGCTCGATCGAAATTGCCGGCGGGATGTTGCTGATGCCTTCGATGTCAGGCTTTGGGGCCTTATTCAAAAATTGGCGAGCATAGTTGGACATGCTTTCGATAAATCGACGCTGTCCTTCGGCAAAAAGAGTCTCAAATGCCAGAGAAGATTTCCCTGATCCACTCGGGCCACAGATCACCGTCATCGAGCCAACGGGAATCTTAACCTCGATATTTTTGAGATTGTTCTGTTTCACCCCCCAGAGGTGAATATCTTTCATTCAGAGAGATCCTGTTTGTAGAAGTCCGTCGCTTCTTCCGACTTACCGGATGAAGCCGTGGGCTCCGTTCCTTCAACGAAAGCCTGACGAAGAATATTCTTCGTCGAGGCATTGGCAAGTTTGCCAGTGTCACTGTCAATGTTCGCAAACACGATACCTTCAGGAACCGGGAAAGTCATCTGAGGAAGCCCTTCGTGAGCAGCTTTCATGTAATCTATCCAGATCGGCAACGCAGAGCGACCACCAACCTCGCCACGACCTAGACTCTTCTCTTTGTCAAAGCCCACCCATACACCTGTTGCGATTTGCGGGCTGTAACCAATAAACCAAGCGTCAAAATAGTTGTTCGTAGTTCCAGTTTTCCCTGCGATTTCACGACCCAATGCACGAGCGCGAGCACCTGTACCTTTTTTATCCTCGATGACGCCCTTCAAAAGCGAAGTCATAACATAAGCCGTTGTTGGCTTGATTAATTGCTCTGGATCATCAAAGAAGAAGTTCGCCGCTAGAGCCGATTTTTTTGGCTCTTTCTTTTTGAATTCTTCTAACTTTGCGGGCTCTTTCGCGATCGCAAGATAATCTTTTCTGCGCGCCTCGAAATCGTCATCCAAAGTTTTGATCTCTTTTTCAAAACGAGTATCCAAAGAGATATTTTCCATGAGCTCTTTGCCGTTTTTATCTTCCACTTTATGAATCAGCATCGGGCGAGTGCGTTTACCCAAGCGACCTAGTTCCGAGAAAACTTTTGTCATCTCATACAAAGTTACACTCGAAGAACCCAGCACCAATGTGAAGTCAGGGTTCAGTGGACTGTAAATTCCCAAACGATGGGCATACTCGGTAGCCCAAGGAACGCCGACATCTTCGATAACCTTCACGGCAGGCACGTTAAGTGATTGAGCTAAAGCATTTCTTACGATGATATCGCCACCGAAACTTTTCGAGTGATTCGCAGGCTTCCAAACTTTTGGATCTCCCTGTCCTTCATCATCGCCGTTGTTATTCCCACCTTCTTCGTAGACAAGAGGAGCATCCATGATCGGAGTTGCAGGAGTATATCCTTTATCCAAAGCTGAAGTATAAACGATTGATTTAAACGAAGAACCTGTCTGACGAGGAGCTTGCAGAACGCGATTGAATTCGCTCTTCGCGAAATTCGTACCACCAACTAGCGCCAGAACATCCTGAGATTGTTGATCGATAGAAAGCAGGGCCCCTTCAACCATCGGCTCTTGATCTAACTCAAGATCGACATATTTAGAAAAATCAGGAAGCTTCAGCGCGGCCACATTTTTCTTTTTGCTAGATGAAATCACACGTGAAGGAGAGAACTTATCGCCCACGACCTTCACCAAGATCACATCTCCCTTTTTTAAAGCCTCAGAGGGTCTCTTGATAGTCGAAAGATCATAGCGCTTATCAGAGTCAGGCTTGCGCGCCCAAGTCATTGTATCGAAGTCAATTAAGCCCTGAGCATCGGGAAGTCTTACGTAAACAAGGCCCGCCGCATCGTCGATACCTTCAACGACACCTTGAACAGAGTCTTGCAATTTAATGTAGGATGGAAGAAGCGAATGAGCTTTCGATTTATCCGTCGCTGGAACGATATCTGCAAACTTGCCATCAGGTTTGATAATACGTTCTGGAGTCGAATCGCTAACAAGCTTCGCGCGATCTTCTTTCAAGAATGTTTCGACTTCCTTTTCATTAGACAAATTCTTCAGAGGACCACGATACCCTTGGCGCTTATCCAAACTTTTAAGACCCGCCATCACGGAATCTTGTGCGGCCAATTGTTTCGGCAAATCAAGGCTTGTGTAGATTTTCAAACCCTTATCTAAAACCATATCTTCGCCTAATTGAGCTACTAAAAGCTGACGAACAGTTTCTAGATAGAACGGAGCATACTCTTCGAAGTTTTCACGAACATACACTTTTACCGGAGTTTTAATAGCTTCGTCAGCTTGTGCTTTGCTGATGAAACCAACTTCAGCCATTCGGTGAAGAACGTACATTTGACGTTCCTTTGCGCGTAATGGATTGCGGACCGGACTGTATCCGCTTGGGGCTTGTGGAAGACCCGCTAGGATCGCCATCTCTGGCAGAGTTAATTTGGAAACCGGTTTGCGATAATAAGTTTGAGCTGCTTGTTCAACACCGTAAGCACCTTGGCCGAAATAAATTTGGTTCAGGTAAAGATAAAGAATATCTTCTTTCTTAAGATTTTTTTCCATCTCAAGTGCAAGCAAGATGTCACGCAACTTACGAGTCAAAGTTTTTTCGGAAGTTAAAAGCAAAGTTTTGGCAACCTGCTGAGTGATCGTCGATCCCCCTTGAACTGACCGACCGGCTCTAAGATTGGCAAGTGCTGCACGGAAGATAGCTTGAGGATTGATCCCTTTATGTTGGAAGAACTGATCATCCTCTGCCGCTAAGAATGCGTGAACGAGATCTTTTGGAATTTTATCGTAAGGAACTAAAGTGCGACGTTCACGAAAGAATTCGCCGATCTTTTTTCCGTTGCGATCATACACCTGACTGACAAGCAATGGCTCATAGTCTTTAACTGTGATGAGTTGTGGAAGACTCGATTTAACTGATTGATAAACCAAGAATAAAGCAAAGATTCCGACGAGGCCAAGGCCGACGAGCAGGAGGATGATTTTCTTAAGCACTTTGGGGGCTCCTTTAACGAGGCCCCCATTCTATCAGTGCTAATTGAATGGGTCTAGGGACACTGGTCCGAAGACGAGATAGAAAAATTAGTTGGCAATAGCGCCGTTCGCTTTGGCTCTATCCCGTGTTCCTTTAGATAAGCAGTCGGCCTGAGCCGAGTCACTTAAGATGTCGTTGATAATTTCCTGATTCGAAGTAATTTCACTACCGATAGAGCTGGCTGACTCTGAAGAGTCTTCTGGAGGAACTGGACCTAAAGCAGATAGTTCAGAGTTCAAACGATTTAATTTCTGAGACAAAGACGTATTTTTAGCTTCAATGGTTTGCAAATTTGACTGCAATTTTTGCTGAGCGGCCGCCATCTTTGTTTGAGTCGTTTGCATTAGCTTGACGACTTTTTGAGTCGCATTGTCCTCTTCCGTCTGGGCATCATTTTGCATTTCTGTCAGTTGCTCGGAAGCTGTATTCAAACTGCTATTCAAATCATCAATAGACTGTTGGGTGTTTGTGATCTGTTGATTGATTTGGTCTTGCTCTTGTTTTTTGGATTTATTCAAAGCGACACGTTGCTGATTGAAGGCGTCCATACAGTCATTGTAAGTCGCAATTAGGTCGGCTTTCTTGGTTTTTTGTTCAGCAATTGAAGTGGATCCAGAAATGGCGCCATAAGCTTTGTTGGCGTCATTAACGGCCTTCATACAAGCACGCTTGCCGGAAGCATCCGTCATGGCAATCAATTTTAAGGCCTGGTCCTGTTGAGATTGAATCAGTTGACCACGTAAGCTTAAAACATCTGCACTTTTTTGGCGAAGCTGATCCTTCATTTGAGATTGTTGAGTTTGAAAATCAGTCAATTGCTTGCGTTTTTTATCTTTAATATCAAGCTTAGTCTGATCAAGTTGTTCCTGGGCCTTGTTGACGTCATCTTGCATATCTGAGATCTGCTTATTGTAATCGTCTTGAGCCTTTGCTTTATCATCATTCAAGTCAGCAAGTTCTTTTTGAGTGCTATCAATATCTTTTTCGAGGCTGTCTTTACGGTTGAAATAAGTTTTACCTGACATTTGCGGACAGCTAGAGGAACTGCTGCCGTTAGCCAAAGCACCTGCAATACCGGCATAAGCTGAGCCGGTGGCATTCAAATAAGCCGCAGCAGTATTAGAAAGAATGGATCCCGAAGCGCCAGTGCTCATATTAGAATTACATTGTGCTACTTGATCTTGGCAGGATTGCTTCTGAATTCCGTCATTGCTAGTAGATTGATCATAATAAGCATCGTCTTTACTTGTTAACTTAGTAGTTTTAGTGCTGATACCGGCGTTGCCACAGGCCTTATTAATAGCATTATTTGCGGAGTTGAATTGACTTTGTACTGACGAACATACAATGCCGCGCTTTTTTCGCTCACAGGCCATTTGATTGTAATAAGAGCTTTGCGAGTTACACACGTCGTCGTATGGAGATACTGCGGATAAGGCGTAAGGATTGATGCCCGCAGCGGCGCTCGCGTTTTGCGTGTCAGCTGCAAAAGAATGGTCCGCAACCAAACAAGAAACCACAAAAATGATTTTGCTTACTATTTTAACAGTTGTCGTATTCTTAAAGCGTGTAAGGTTGTTCATTTTGAATTCCCCCCGATGCAAATAGGTGGTGCAATTGCAGTACCAATTATCGGCAGGTGTGCGGAAAATATTTACGGCTCAAAATGAGACGAGGGACAATGCACGAATACATTGTCCCTCGCGGTGAAAAATTGAATTTAGCTAGACTACAAACTAAAGATTCAGCGACGGATTTGAAGCTTTATCGCTGTACATAGTCGACGTCTGAAGACTGCCACAGTATTTACATTTTCGAGCACGCAAAGGAATTTGAGAAAGACATTCTGGACACTCTTTCGTATCAGGAGCTTTTGCTTCCTCTTTCTTTCCTTCAAGGCGATTCACTGCTTTGATCAACATGAAGATCGCAAAGGCGACAATCAAAAAGTCGATGATGGCGTTTAAGAAAAGACCATAATTGACCGTGGCAGCCCCGGCTTTTTTTGCTGCATCCAAAGTCGGATAAATATCGCCGTTTAAAGCGATAAATAGATTCGAGAAATCCACTTTGCCCATGGCCAAGCTAAGGACCGGCATCAAGACGTCAGCAACAAATGAAGAAACGATTTTGGTGAAGGCCGCACCGATAATGATACCGACGGCCAGATCTAAAACGTTTCCCCTCATGATGAAGGTTTTAAACTCTTTCCACATGGTGATTCCTTTCAACTAAAATTTAGCGACTAAATTCATTGTAGTCGTATTTGTAGAATAGTCAGCATTTCCTGCAGGCGCATTTTGATATTGTAACAAGTAAGCAAGTTTAAGAGAAAAAATGGAATTCAACATAATATTCAATGACGCTTCGGTATTGAATAAGTACGCGTGGCCATCAGTAAAGTTCGGCAAATATTCCGCCCAATATTTAACAGATAGATTTTTATCCCAGGATTTATTGACCTCGGAATAAAGACGTCCGTAATTGGCGTATTGAGGTGTGCCTGGCAATGGTTGGGTTTTAGAATAACGATCGCCGACCTCGACAGTCCAATTCAAGCTGTCCGATTTGATCAAATAATATTTCACGCCCAAATCAGTCGAATCCCTTTGTGTGTAGCCAGAGTACACGTCACTTTCAACTTTCTGTCCGACGAAAACACTGAAGTAATCCGACAGCTCGCGATCATAGCGCACACCCAAATTCCAATTACGAGCGCTCTCTATACCATTTGCTTCAGAGCGAATGTAGGCGCCAGCGCCAGAGTAAATATTTTTATCTTGTGTATAAGCCATGCTCAATTTGCCCGCATAACTTTCCGAACTTGAAGCACCGCTGACAAGAATAGCACCGGCTTCAGCTTCACCACGAAATGGCGGTGGAGATGGTGGCAATGCAGACGGTGGTTGTTGACCGTGGGCAAAGGAAGTAAGAAGAGAAAACGCAGATACCAACAATAAGAGCTTGTGCATGAGACCTCCTTTAATCTTGTAAGTGTGGTCTAGAATTTATGGCCGAGTCAAACGCACCAACACAATATGAGAAATAAAAATGATGAGATCTGACTGATTTTTTGTTAGATTTCAAAGCTGAGGTTATTGGTAATGCAAAAAGGTTTTAATTCTGATATCACGGTTCGCGGTCAAAAATTCCATGTGCAGACAGAAGATTGGGGAGCTCAAAACCCGTTTTTAGTAAGCCGTATTTTTTGCAATGGCGCTGTGATGAAGACAATTAAAATTCCTCATGAGCAAGTTTTGAGAAGCGGATCTTCACAGCGTGAGGAAGCCATTAAGCAGGCTCTTCACCGTCAACACTCCACGATCATCGACACATTGATGGCTGGCGGGATGCCATAAGAACATAAAGCTGTAGAAATAATCAAAACCTCGACTGAAGGCGAGTATTCAATCATCACCATCTTTCATAAGATAAAAGAATGATCGAATTTTCTCACGTATATAAGACATATCCTGGAGCAATTCATGCTCTTAAGAATATCGATTTGACCATCGACAAAGGTGAATTTGTATTTTTAACGGGCCCAAGCGGGGCGGGGAAGACGACTCTCTTTAAAATGATTTCTGCTTATGATGTTGCCACTTCGGGTGGATTGAAAGTCGCAGGCTATAATCTTGCTGAAATTAAGGACGGGCAGATCCCCTTCTTCAGAAGAAAAATCGGTGTGGTCTTCCAAGATTTTAAATTGCTTAAAGATCGCACGATTTTCGAAAATGTAGCATTGCCACTCAGAATTCGCGGCGACAAAGAGCACGCAATTCAGCGCCGAGTTTACGAAGTTTTAGAGCAAGTAGGCCTTGCTCATAAACATGATCAGTATCCGGAGTTCATCTCTGGTGGTGAACAACAAAGAACAGCGATTGCCAGGGCTATCATTCACCAGCCCGGAGTGTTGATTGCCGACGAGCCGACAGGAAATCTAGATCCGCGTTTAAGCGAAGAGATCATGGATCTTCTTGAAAGAGTTTGCGCTCAAGGAACAACTGTCTTTGTAGCAACCCATGATCACGAGATGGTTAAACGCCGGAAAAAAAGAACTTTAGAGTTGCGCGAAGGAATGATCGTGGGGGACACAAAATGAAGCCTCCACAAAAAAATCTCGCATTGAAGTTGTCCACGTTGGTTGTTGTAACCGCATGTTTCATCGTTATGGGCACATCACTTCTGATTTCGCAGAACTTTAAAAACATTCTGACGATGTGGGGTGAAGACGTCCAGATGACCGTTTATCTATCCCAAGATATTTCTGAACAAGGTCGCAAAAGTCTTGAAGACTTCTTAAAAAATACTGGCAAAGTAAATACGGTTACATATATCAATCAAGAGCGAGCATTAGGCGACTTCCGTACTCAACTGGCCAGCTATGCCCCAGATATCAGTCGGGACGATGAACTTCTAAAATTAATTCCATCAAGTCTGCAAGTGACATTAGCAAGTAATGTTCAAACCAAAGATCAAATGCAGGTGCTACAGTCGTTGGCAGCAGATCTAAAAGGCAAAGAGGGCGTTGATGAGGTCAGCTTTGGTCAAGACTGGGTCGAAAAATATGGTGCCTTGGTTTCCGCGATGGAAATCACGATGGAGCTCTTAGGCGTTGTGATTTTGGCGGCTTCTTTATTTGTGATGTCCAATGCGATTCGTGCCTCTGTTCAGAATAGAAAAGATGAAATTGTTGTCCTGGAAATGATCGGCGCGACGAGCTCGATGATCCGTACTCCTTTCCTTAAAGAGGGCGCGCTGCTTGGCTTTATCTCATCGACATTGGCAGTGATTCTTTGCTTCGTCAGTTACACAGGTTTTAGAAATTTATTGGTAAGCAAATTGAGTTTCTTACAGCTAGGGCAGCATCTTGCATTTATCACTCCGACATCCATTGCGTTGTTGATCATTGGTGGAACTGCGGTGGGAGCTTTCGGATCTTATCTGTGCGTTAGAAAAATCAATGACGGCTGGGCAGCTAGTCAGGGGTGATTGTTTTGAATCTTAAAAAAGCCATGATGGCTTTCTTCTTTCTAGCTTCAACCGCGCAGGGTGCAACCTCTGTGAATGCGGATTCTATTGCGAAGGATTTCGAGGCTAATAAAAAGAAAATCGAAGCGGCAGAGACGAAGCAGCGCCAAGTTCTTTCAGGACTTTTCGAGATTAATAAAAAAATTAAAAAAACGGTCACTGAGCGTGGTTCTTTATCTCAAGAGCGCGCATGGCTTGAAGTGAACATCAAAAATTTGGCGCAAAAGGTTGATGATCTTGAGGCAAAATCCAAGGCGCAAAGAACTCTGTTGGCTGAGCGTTTGCGTGCGATCTACAAGCTGGGTGGTCCCTCTGTAGCTCGCTATATTTTCTCTTCGAATAATTCGGCCTCGTTGGAAAGAAATCTGAAAATTCTTGGAATTGTAGCTGAGCGCGACCTCGCCTTGATTAAAAACTACAGAACAGACCTTCAAGACTTGCAAAGCAAAAAGCGTAGTCTAGCTTTGCGACTTGAAAATCTTAAGTCGGTCGAAGCAAAAATCACTACTCAAGAAAAGAAACTTATTGCGGAACAAAATGTGAAGAACAAGCTTCTTGATGGCATCCGCAAAAGCAAACTGTTCGCTTTGAAGCAAATCGACGGACTTCGCGCGAAATCCATGCAGAACAATATTGATGATGCCGGCATTTTCGATTTGCTATTCAAACCATCTTTCGGGGATCAAAAGGGAGAGCTAACGTCGCCACTTGCTGGGGTCGTGACTCGCAAATTTGGACTTATGAAAGGCCAGGATCACCCGTACACTGTATCGAATAAAGGCATTTTTATTTCTGCCGCAGCAGGAAGTCCGATCAAGTCAGTGTTTGAAGGAAAAGTTTCCTTCGTTGGTGACATCCCTGGTTTTGGAAAGACATTAATCGTCGACCACGGAGATCATTACTACACGGTTTACGGGCACGCGGAAGGTGTGAAAGTGAACGTGGGCGATGAAATTAGCACCTCCCAAGTTATTGCCGCCGCAGGAAATTCTTCTGCCGACAATCCTGCAGGAATTTATTTTGAAATTAGACATTTTTCTGAACCCTACGACCCGCAGCAGTGGATGAAAGGACTCTAACACCATGCAATCTCTGAAACGCTACTGGAAAACCTATGTGATCGGCTTCGTTCTGATCATGGCAATCTTCATTATGGCCGAAGCAGGTTTTCAAGTCCGAGCATTCGCGCAAGAAAGATACGCAGATCTTCAAAATTTCAGCAAGGTTTTGAATCTCGTGCAGCAATACTATGTGGAAGAAGTAGATACTAAAAAGTTGATCTACGGAGCCATCAAAGGAATGTTGCGCGAGCTTGATCCGCACACAAACTTTATGCCTCCGGATATTTTCAAGGATTTTGAAACTGAAACAAGCGGCGAGTTTGGCGGTTTGGGCATCGAGATCTCTGTGCAAAATGGTATTTTGACTATTATTTCTCCGATCGAAGATGCTCCGGCTTGGGAAGCGGGTATCAAAGCGGGTGATAAAGTAGTGGCGGTCAATGGGACCAGCACGAAGGGTATGAGCCTTGTCGAAGCGTCTCAATTGATGCGTGGAAAAAAAGGCAGCAAAGTCGTATTGCGTGTCGTGCGTGATGGCGAAGATAAACCACGTGATATCACCGTTGTTCGCGGCAGTGTGAAAATCAAATCCGTGAAATATACAGATATGGGTGACGGTTATGCCTATATTAAGATCACAAGCTTCATTGAAAATACTGCGAAGGATCTTGAGAAAGCCATCGAGCTTCACGAGAAAAATACAAAAGGCCACATTGCAGGTATCTTGATCGATCTTCGCAGAAACCCAGGTGGTTTGCTTGATCAAGCAGTGAAAGTCAGCGATATGTTCTTGAAAGAAGGAACCATCGTTAGCACCATCGGCCGAAATAAAGCCGAAAAGGAAGTCGCTGTGGCTTCTAAAAAAGGTAAGTACACGAATGTACCACTTGTGATCCTTGTGAATGAATACACAGCTTCTGCCAGTGAGATCGTTTCCGGAGCTCTTCAAGATAACAAACGCGCATTGATCGTAGGTCAACGCACGTTCGGTAAAGGCTCCGTTCAGTCAGTTATTAAATTGGGTGACGGTAGTGGTCTGAAATTAACTGTGGCTCGTTATTACACTCCAAGTGGTGTGTCGATCCAAGCGGAAGGTATCCATCCAGATGTTGAAATTGAAGATGTCGATGCTGATGCATTCGCCAAAACGATTATGAAGGGTCAAACAACTCGTGAGGGTGATATTGCAGGTCACTTAAAAGGTGATAAAGAAAGAGCCGCTGAAAAACTGGATCTTAAAAAAGGTGCAGAAGAGGGCGCTTTGGCTTGGTGGAAAGATTTGGGGAATAAAAAAGAAGAACATCTTTCGCCTCGCGACAAATTGTTGAAGTCAGATTATCAAGCATATCAAGCATTTAACTATCTTAAAGCATGGACAACCATGAGAGGTTTGACGCGCTAGTTATTGCTTCCGGTATTTAGGTCTCCTACTCTAGCCGCCTACTTAGGGGGCAAGAGGGGAGGCCTTTTATGTTAAAAGCGGTCTCGTTCATCTTATTGCTTTCGTCCGTTGCAACTGCCGATTATGCCGGCTTTGCTTCAGGTTCTACATTCCAAGCAACTCCAATTGAAGGCAACGTCCTAATGACTTGTGATGGTTTCAATGGCACAAGCCAGGCCAACTACACATGCCGTGATGTTGTTCTGGAGCCGCAAAATTCTGATATTTTTGTGGGTCCTCTCGATAACCGGGCAACACAGGTTGAGTTGAAAGCGGTTCGTGAAGACAACTCAAGTCGCGTAAAAATTAATAACTATGACGGTCGTTCTGGAAAAAGTTCGACATTTAATTTGTGGATCTCATCGTTGTTTCAAAAGCCATTGTTGATGGCAGGTGTGAATCACGTTCATTATTCGATCTACACAAACTCTCCAAGTTTTCAGGAGTTCGCTTCTGGAGATTTCGATGTCATGGTGAATCGCGCAGCTACTCGCGTATGTCCAACAACTCAGTATCACTCGACAGATGTGACAGACTGCAATTCACAGTATTCAATCTGCCAAAGGTATTTCGAGCAATACAACAATTGCCGATAAGATGAAATGAGGTCTATGATTTCCTGATAAAAGGGGAGTCAGACTATGAAGTTTCATCTTTGCCTTCTAATGGTTCTTGCTTTTGCTGCTTGTACTACAAAGCCCGTGGAAAACCCGCAACCTGCGGAAAAGGGTTTGGACGCCAATCTTACTAATTACGAATATCCATTTACTGTGAAGTACTTTAATTTCCGTGCGCAAGAACAAGATCTGCGCATGGCCTATATGGACGCTTCTCGACTCGAGAACAGCGATAAGATCATGGTTCTTCTTCACGGCAAAAATTTTTCCGGAGAGTATTTCGAAGACCTTGCTCATCGTTTGATGGACAACGGCTATCGAGTGATCATGATCGATCAAATTGGTTTTGGTAAGTCTACAAAGCCAAAAAATTTCCAATATACATTCCAAGCTTTGGCGACATACACGGCGGCTTTGTTAGACAGCATCGGAGTTCGAAAATTCCAACTGCTGGGCCACTCGATGGGCGGCATGGTCGCCACAAGATTTGCTTTGATGTTTCCAGAGCGTGTGAGCAAATTATTCCTGGTCGACCCCATCGGTCTCGAAGACTGGAAGACTATGACTCCCTATCGCACTATCGATCAGTTCTATCAGGCGGAGCTTTCAAGTTCTCCTCAGCGTGTGAAAGACTATCAACTTGAAAGTTATTACGATGGAAAATGGAAACCTGAGTACGACAAATACATTCGCATTCCACTAGGTTGGTTGGAAGGCTCTGATTATTCCTTGATTGCATGGAACTCGGCTTTGACTTACGACATGATCTTTACCCAACCAGTTTATTATGAATTTAAGAATTTGAAAGTACCGACGGTGTTGTGGGTGGGAACTCATGATAAGACGGCGCTTGGTAAAGCGTGGGCTCCAGAGAAAATGAAAAGTAAAATGGGAAACTATCCCATAATGGGCAAGACCGTTTCAAAAATGATCCCGAAATGTAAACTGATCACCTTAAAAGATCTTGGTCATGTGCCTTTCATAGAAGCCCCAGATGTATTCTGGAAATCCTTCGAGAAACAGTTATAAGTCTCGTCCGCGTAAAGACTGAAAAGGATAATAATAAAAAAACCCTGACGAAGCAGGGTTTTTTTATTTCAGAATATCATGAGCACGTGAAGATTATTTTCCTTCAAGACGCAGAATCATTTTATACAAAGCACTCATCTGTGTGCCCGATTTGGTCACGTAATTATCTCCGGTGAATCCAAACCAATCCCAACAAGCATAAGGATTGCTACCCATGATCTTCGCTGATTGTGGATACAAGACAATGATGTGATTTGTTTCAGCCCATTCATTTAAACCCGACATATTTGCAAACTTATCTTGAATATAATCAGGATTCATTTGGCAGCCATGCAAAGCGACGTGCAATTTGCATGGCTCGCCTTGAGCACAAGATGCGGGAACATACACCCAACCCTCATTATATAAAGGTGTTGAGGAGTCACCAAAATCAGACTGCGAAAACTTTAACAAGTGCGAAGCGACCATTTGACCGCGAGGTGCAAGATTGCCGTACATTTGTTTTAGGATTTCCCCGGCACCGTCATAGTTGCAGTTCAAAATCCATGGCAACATCGGGAAACTGCAAGGGCCTCCTTTATCTAATGTCGGCCATCCGTGAGCAGAGCTTACGCTATTTACGAATTCGACGTTCGCAGTGTTCGCCAATGCTCCGTAAAATTCACGAAGCTTATCGCTATTCACTGGGTTGATGATGGAATCCTTCGGACTTGCATAGATATAGATCTTCTGTGTTTTCAAATTCGCCAAGGAATCGATAGCGCCTGACTTTTCAAGCTCGCGCGCCTTGGCGACTTGCGTTTCCGATTTTATACTTTGTGGACTTCCCATACATTCGCTTTGCGCGCGTTGTGAATCGCCTTGAGCACACCAGTAGATTCCTCCGGCGATACTCGCAGCACCTGCAAACGTCTGCGAATATGCGACCTGCATTTGTACGGCCATATAAGCGCCAGAAGATACACCCGAGATCGTAATGCCAGAAGGATCAATTGAATAGGACTTCAACGGAGTCGCTTTCGAGCCAGGATCTGCGGCGTCTGGCATCCCAGGTAAAGGAAAGCTCCAGGCATCAGCGATGGATGTTAATAATGAAACAACCAATATTAGTGTAAAGGCTTTAAAAGTTTTCATAAGTGAACGCTAAACTGTTCTCGAAGATGAAGGCAATGAAAATGGAACATTTGGAGTAGACGTAATATTTGCTTCGCACAAATAAATGGGAACAAAACAGTTTTTTGTGAAACATCAGATTCAGAAAACAAAAAAGGCGTCAGGAAACCTGACGCCTTTGGAAGTCTGATTAGGAAATCTAAATTAGTTGGCTGCTTCGTCTTTCAACGCGCTAGCTGGAACTTCTTTAACTTTTACAGATTGGTTCAAGAAGTTGATCACTTTCTCTTCTGTGATTTGGTAAGTCAGACGGCTCGCTTGATCTGGACGACCGTAGAATTCTTTAATGCGAGATTCTTCGATACCAGTTTGTTGAGCATACTCAGCAAATTTAGCATCAAGATCTTCTTTCTTCGCAAAAAGATCGTGTTTCTTAGCAATAGCATCTACTAGGAATGATGATTGAATCATTTCAGTAGCTGTTTTTGCGAAGTCGCCATCCCATTTTTCAACGTAAGAAGCGAAATCAGCTTCGCCCATGCCTTGTTCAGACATACGACGTTTGAAATCTTCAACCAATGAAGCTTTTTGCTCTTTCAACAATGAAGGAGGAACTTCAACCGGATTTTCTTTTACAAGAGTTTTCAAAAGACGGTTTTTGAAAGCGTCTTCGATACGTTTCTTTTCACCTTGCTCAAGATCTTCTTGGATTGTTTTTTTCAAGTCGTGCAAAGTGTCGGGGCCGCCCAAAGATTTGATGAACTCTTCGTTTAGTTCAGGCAACACTTTCACTTTGATTTCTTTCAAAGTCACTTTGAACTCTACCGGTTTACCAGCAAGGTCTGCAGAATGGTACGGATCTGGGAATTTCAAAGAGATTGTCTTTGTTTCGCCTTTTTTCATGCCAACAACGCCATCTTCGAAACCTTCGATGAATTGTTTTGCGCCAAGCTCAAGGTGATGGTTAGTGCCTGCACCGTTCTCAAGTTCTTTACCGCCCACGTAACCAACGAAGTCGATAACTGCTGTATCGCCAACTTTAGCAGCGCGGTCTTCCTTTGAATCTTCAAAAGTCGCACGAGAGGCGCGGATGTTTTCTAGAACTTGTTCAACTTTAGCGGGATCGAATTCCAACTTTTCTTTTTCAACTTCAAGACCTTCATACTTTTTCAAGTTGATCTCTGGGCGGATGTCAAAAGTTGCTGTGAAAGAGAAGTCTTTGTCTTCTGACGGATCTGCGAATTCGAATTCTGGATAGCTGATAGGATCGATTTTGTGCTCTTCCAAAGCTTTGGCATAGTGTTGTTGAACCAAGTCTTGAACAACGTCTTGTTTTACGCGATCGCCATAGATACTTTTGATAGTGTTCAAAGGAGCTTTACCTTTACGGAAGCCTTTGATTTCTACATCTTTTTGAATGCCAGTGAACACTTTTTGGAATGAAGACTGAACAACTGCTGCTGGAACTTCGATGTTCAATTTTCTTGAAAGGTTGGAAACCTTTTCTACATTTGATTTCATGTTATTACTCCTAACACTTCAGGTAGCTAATTCCGGATCAACCGGAATGCGTTAAAACCGATGGATCTTAGAAGATGCACGCTCCAATAGCACCCGATAACGCCTAGCGCAATGCCTATATTTCCAAGGTCAGCGACACTTAAAGATCTATGAAGCAAGAGATTCACTTCGTGACGGGAAAAGGAGGCGTGGGAAAGTCGGCCGTTGCCGCAGCCCTGGCCTTAAAGCTCAGCCAAACTGGCCAAAGAGTCCTCCTAGTCGAACTGGGTGACCAGAGCTTCTTTCGTGATTTCTTCGATCTTCCCAATGTCAGCTTTCAGCCGATGCAAATGAGACCCAATTTATCTCTGGCTTTGTGGTCAGGTGATACCTGTCTGCGCGAATATGCGACATATTTAATCAAAGTCGAAAGCCTGTCGAAGCTATTCTTTGATAATGCAGTGATGAGAGCCTTCATCAATGTCGCTCCCGGATTACCTGAATTAGCGATCATGGGAAAAATCACGAGTGGTCCGCGCAAGCATGGTCCGCCTCTTCCATTTGATTGCGTTGTCGTAGATGCCTTTGCCACAGGTCACTTCAAAGCCTTGCTTGAAGCGCCAAAGGGAATGGCCCAGGCCGTTCAATTTGGCCCGATGGGAGAACAAAGCCGCAGCATTGATCGTTGTATTCGCGACAGTGAACTTTGCAAATATCATATCGTCACTTTGCCTGAAGAGTTGCCATTGAAAGAAGCCATCGAGCTTCGCAATGATTTGAAATCAGAATTTTCAATCGATGCGGAATTGATTCTCAATAAAATGCTCGAGATTCCAGTCAGTGATGAAAAAATCGTACAAGCGGAAAGCGATCCAAATCTTCGCGACTTTGCATTGTATTTACAACATCACAGCACTCGTCAGAAAGAAATGTTGTCGATAGCAAAAAAAGAAACCGATCGTCTTCAAACGGTGCCATTATTTTTTGAAACAGACCCTTGGAAAATTGTTTCCTCCATTGCAGGGAGGCTTGCGTGAGCAATCCTCTTTTTGAAAATGCCAAAGTCCTTGTCTGTGTCGGCAGTGGTGGAGTGGGCAAAACCACGGTAGCTGCCTCACTAGCGGTCATGGCGGCCGAAGAAGGCAAGCGCGTTTTAGTTCTCACCATTGATCCTGCGAAACGTCTGGCGCAAACTTTGGGAATCGAAGGCACGAAAGACATCACAAAAGTTCCAGGGCAGAATTTCAAGGGCGAACTTTATGCTTCGGTCATCGATCATAAAAAAACTTTCGATGATTTCGTCTCCAGGGCCGCCCAGAAATCAGAAGCTGCAAAAAAGATTTTCCAAAATAGCTTGTACAAACAGCTTTCGACAAATCTAAGTGGTTCGCAAGAGTTTACCGCTTTAGAAAAGCTGTACGCGTGCTATGAATCGGGTGATTTCGATTTAATCATTCTTGATACTCCACCAACGAAGCATGCCATCGATTTCCTAAGTGCCCCGCAGAAGTTGGCAGCATTATTTTCCGAGGGTGTAGCAAAATGGTTCCGCGATCCTGAAGGAAAAAAATCAGGTTTCTTTGGGCACTTGTTGCAAACGGGGACCCGTCAGGTTCTGAAAGTTTTAGAGACTTTGACGGGCTCACAATTTATTCGCGAACTGGGCGATTTCTTTGTGAATATCGAGCAGTGGCAGGGAAAACTTTTGCAAAGAACCGTTGAGGTTCAGCGCATGATGGTGGCACCGACTACGAAGTTTGTTTTGGTCACGAGCTTCGATCAGGCCAAATTAAAAGAAGCCGAGTATTTTTCTCGCGAGATAAAAAAAGGTGGTTACCACCTTGACACTGTGATTTTGAATCGCATCTTTCCTTACTGGCTAGACTTGCGCACAGGTTCCGAAAAGAACGGACCGGATCAGCAACTCGTCGACTTGTATAAGCAAATGAAGTCCTTCTACAATCAGAGGGATGCGTTGTATCAACATTTCGAGTCGAGAATGCAGAAAGAGGCGCGCATTCTAAGAATCCCTGATTTGGTCAAAGATATCTCTGACCTTTCGGGACTTGAAGAACTCAGTCAGCTTATTAAGGAAAGGGAATTGAAAAAATGAAGTTGAAGTCTTTCACTTTGGGCCTGCTTCCCTTTTCTTTTCTAGCAGCGTCTTGCGCTCACATTTCTACTCAGCGTGAAGTCGGTGTGACGCAGAATATGCAAGCTCACGAAGAGGAAAATCAGATCAACAACGCTGAAAGACTTTTGGCGTTGGGTCGTTTTGAAGAGGCTCGTTCCGCCTTCATCAATTTCCAAAACAATTTTCCCCAATCAAGATACTTCCAGTCTTCTCGTTTAGGAGAGGCGCAAGCTTTCGAATATCTTGAGAACTGGGATATGGCGATCAAAATTGACCGTGATGTCTATTTAAAGACAAACAAACTTCAACCAGAAATCGCAGCTCTGGCTTCTTATAGAATGTCCTTTGCCTACGAAGCTACTGGTGACGATATGAAAGCTCTGGCGTGCTTACTTGATGCGAATTCAAATGGAAAATATCTCCCACCAGAAATTTCAAAGGCCGAGATTCCAGCGCGCCTAGCGGCTTATTATGGCCGTATGGGGCGGGATCAAGAGGCGACAAAGTACTTGAACGAAGCTGAAAAAGGTATCGATCAAGTTCGCACAGAAAAGCACGAAGTCGATACGGTCTGGCTTGCAAAAACCTATTTGCAAATGGGAACTGTTTCGACAAATCAGCTTTCTGCAGACACCTTTGACAGCGTGATCGAAAGTCAAAAGATGGTGCAGGTTTATTTGATTAAAGCAATTCAAGTAAACGATGCGACGTGGTCGCTTCGTGCCGTGGATCAAGCCAAGAAGACATATCAAAATCTTTATACCCTAGTTGAATCTCAAAGTGATCGTCAGACTCAAGCTGATATGGGCGGAAGTTTGATTGACCTTATAGATCAGGCGGAACTTTTCAAACCACTTTCAGGTCAGAAAGTCAGCGAGAAAGAGAAGGACTTCTTTGCCTTCGCGAAAAGTGTAAAAACAAAAACCGAAAATCTTTTATATCAATCCAAAGCAACGATGTCTTTGACTGAAGAGTCGCAAAAACTCAACGGTCTTAAAAGAGCGGGTCGCGTGAAAGCTGAAAAGCTTTTGCCGGAAGAACAAACTCTGCCGATAAAAACGCCTCCGAAAATTGTTCCCACGGAAGACCCGAACCTGTAAGGAGAAAACATGGCGAAGCTCACACTTCACAAACAAACACTCGCCAACATGGATCAAATCTGTTCTTGGTTCTCATCAAAGACTGCGAACTTGTCGTATCCAATTTATTCAAGCTATGACATCCGCGATGCGGGTTATAAGATTTCAAACGTTGACGCTAATATTTTCCCAGCAGGCTTCAACAATATTTGTCCGACAGACAAAGAGACGTCAGCAGGATTGATGGCGAAATATATTCTAGGTCACTATGGCAATGTGAAGAACATCATGCTTGTAACTGAAGAGCACACGAACAATGCGTTCTATTGGGAAAATGTCTATACGATTAAATCGCTGATTGAATCCGCGGGTATTACGGTGAAGGTGGCAATTCCTCGCGAATTGCCAGAACCACTAAAAGTCACAAGTGCCACGGGTCATGAAATTGAAGTGAACTCAGCCCTGATCGAGGGTCCTTTGATGAAAATATTCAAACCGGATCTTATCATCAGCAATAATGACTTCTCTGAGCAGTACGAAGAGTGGTCTAAGACAGTTCTTGATTATCCAATGAACCCGCCGCATGAGTTGGGCTGGTATCAAAGAAAGAAAAGTACTTACTTCAAGTACTACAATCAACTTGTGGAAGAATTCTCTGCCATCGCAAAGATTGACCCGTTCTTGTTGACAGTAGAGACTGAGCTTTTCGAGCACTTCGACATCGGTGATGAAAAAAGCCGCGAAGCTTTGGCAAATCGTGTAGACGCGATGATAGAAAAATTGCGTGGTGAATACCAAAAGCGCGGTATCAATCAAGAACCATTCGTTTTTGTTAAAAACAACGCGGGGACCTACGGTTTGGCGGTGATTCGTGTGGGATCAGGTGCCGAAGTGAAGGAATGGTCTTATAAATCCCGCAAAAAAATGAAAGCTGCCAAAGGCGGTCGTGATGTTGAAGAAGTGATTATCCAAGAAGGAATCCCTTCCATCGTTCAAGCAGATGGCGCAAGCGCAGAGCCATGTATTTACATGATCGGTTGCGAGCTTGCCGGTGGATTCCTCCGCACGCATTCAGAGAAAAGTTCAACAGATAGTTTGAATAGTCCAGGCGCAGTTTATAAGCGTCTGTGTGTCTCTGATCTTGCCATCAATACTCCCGGATGCCCTCAAGAAAACGTATATGGTTGGACGGCGAAATTGGGATTGCTGGCAATTGCGCACGAAGCTCAAGAACTAGGTGCACGTTATAAGGGCTATATCCAAAACCCTTGTGGTGGGCCCAAATCTTAGAAGCAAGATGGCCCGCTTTTCATGCGAGCCATCGTTTATCAAAAGCCTCAATAAATCGAAAAGCGAAATTAATTTTTATAATTCAAGAACCAAGACGTGATCGCCTCTGGAGCTTGATCAATCCATTGGTGTGAAGCTGTTTTATCAACTACAGCCGAGACAGGAACTTTATGGGCTTTCAAGCGCTTGTAATAAGACCACATCGTGCTGATTGGAACGATCATATCAGCTTCGCCGTGTAGAAACATTGTCGGTGGATGATCCACGGGCAAGTCGTCGGGAACGAAGCATAAAGCTCCGCCACAAGTTGCGTAGGAGGCGGACTCGATAGCCAAAGCCTTGAAGACTCCCGGCATAGAAATAGCCATGCGACTTGTTTCATAGCCGCCACTGGAAATTCCTGTGGCAAACAAATTATTCATATCAATAGGGCCGAATTTACCGCTCTTCATTTCAGCAAGAAGGTTGTTTAAGAAAATATCGTCTTCAGAGTCTTTGTAAGTCACGCCAACAAGATTTGTTTCCCAAGCCAGACCTGACATCGCGGGTGGAGCAATCACAGCAAAACCATGATCAAGCAAATCCTGAATTAAACGAATTTGATTGAAGCCACCGAACGGCATGCCTTCTATGCCTGAAAACCCAACAGCGAAAAAGCTGCCTTGATAGATCACAACTGTCGGCCAACCGTTTTCTGGAGCTGTTCCTTTGGGAAGGGCAAATTTCACTGTACGAGTCAGATAGCTGCCCTTCACTGGAAGGCTTGAAGAGGGGCAATCAATCGATTTTACAAAGTCTTCCGAAGCAGTACACATTGAATCTGCGGCGAATATCGTTTGACCTAACAACATAGCGAAACAGATTCCGAAAATACTGATTAGTTTCATCGAACCCCCTAGAACGAATGGAGCAAGGTGTACCAGGCCTGGGTTGGAAGGCAAACAATTCGCCGTTGTTAAGGAAACTTACGCTATTTTTTGAAAACCTTGCCTATTAGGACCTATGGCTGGCCATAAATTGAAATTCGAGGGAGGTTAGGGAAAGCATGCTATCCTACAGATAAGAGGGACTATATGCAAAAATTTGCGGGCATTTTTGGGCTGTTCATAATCTGCTTTGCGATGGGATATTCATTCCTACGCTACACAACAGACCCATCTCAGATCAACCGTGACCCGGCAGCTGTGCGCACCAACTTCGACTTCTCCCATCTGACAGGTGAAAAACTTCAAGAGGCCGCCAAGCAACGACTTGTTACGGGCTTTGAGATCCGAAAAAATACAGAGGGAACAGGCATCGGCCTGGGTCATTTTGTCTTTATGGATGCCCACGGAGACAAGAAGCTAGCTTGCCAAGAGTTCGGCAAGGTCACCCTGACTTTCGAAGCTGAGGGTATGTCCGTTGCGGGGGATAAACCTTCAATGGAACTAGAGGGGCGCTGCGAGTTTTCTCCGGACATGACAAAGATCAATCCATTATATTTACCCGTTGCAAAAATCTTGAATGAAAAGCCGGGTGATGGGGAATTCCAATTCAATGAAGGTCACGCGATCACCGTGCGTTTCACAAATCTGCCTGAAGAGTGGCCGAAATCTTGGTTGTTAAAATCAGTAAGACTTTCAAACGATAATTCTAACGAGGGTATCGTTGTTCAAAGTGATGAAGTGGCTCGCTATCTCGGACATCCACTTGTTCTGACCTTCTAAAACTCCTCTAGCAATTTGAACAATAAAAAAACCCTTCGCTCATCACGAAGGGTTTTTCTTTTTTGAAACGAAGCATCGCAAAAAGGTACGGCGTACCTTTAAGCGTGTTGTCTTGCGATTTCTACGAAAGTGCGGATCATTACGCCAGAGGCGCCTTTTTTAGTGCAGTATGGAAGACGGTTTCCAACAGCCCAACCAGTGCCCGCGATGTCGAAGTGAGCCCAAGGGATGCCTTCGCCAACGAATTGCTCAAGGAATGCCGCTGCCGTTGCAGAGCCAGCACCTTTGCCGGAAGAGATGTTAGAAAGATCAGCGTAAACGCCTTTCATGTCAGCTACGTGGAAATCTACAAGAGGCATGTTCCATACCCACTCGCCAGACTCGCCTGCAGCTCTTTCGATTTTGTTTTTCAATGCAGCATTGCGAGTGAAGTAACCTGTGTGTGTATTGCCCAAAGCGATAACCATAGCGCCAGTCAAAGTAGCAGCATCACAAATAACTTGTGGCTCAAGTTCAGTTGCGTATGACAACGCATCAGCCAAAATCAAACGACCTTCAGCGTCTGTATTGTTCACTTCGAACGTTTTGCCGTTACGAGCTGTGTGAACGTCACCTGGCTTAGTCGCAGAACCATTGATCAAGTTTTCAGTCGAAGCAACAAGACCTACAGCATTTACTTTCAATTTCAATTTAGCGATTGCAAGCAAAGTACCGATAACGTTTGCACCGCCGCACATGTCGTATTTCATTTCCTCCATGCCTGCGCCTGGCTTAATAGAGATACCACCGCAGTCAAAAGTAAGACCTTTACCTACGAAGCACACTGGCTTTTTAGAAGCCGCTGCACCTTTATATTCCATGATGATGAAGCGAGGCTCTTGATCAGAACCAGCGGCAACACCAAGAAGACCGCCCATGCGTTCTTTTTTGACGCGAGCTTTATCCCAAACAGTCACTTTCAAGTTTGCGATGCCTTTAGCAGCTTCAACTGCAGAGTTGGCAAGGATTGTCGGAGTCATCAAGTTGCCTGGCAAATCGCCCAAGCGACGAGAGAAGTTAACAACTGAACCCAAGATAACACCTTCGTTGAAAGCATCTTTAGCCGCTTTGTCAGCAGTTTTAGTGACCAGGTGAACATTCAACTCTTCAGCATCTTTTTTTGCAGTTTTCAATTCGTCGAAAACGTAAGAAGTCAAAACCATACCTTCAGCAGCGGCTTGAAGGAAGTTTGCAGCGTCTTTTTTACCAGCAGAGATACCGTCGAAATGAACAACAGCCTCTTTCACTTTCAAAGCTCTGATAGCCTCGAAAGCTGTCGCCGCAGATTGACGAACAGTTTCGTGAGTGATTTCGTTTTCTTTACCAAGACCTACAACGATCACGTGGCGGAAACCACCGTGGTTCATTTCACGGAAAGTGATAGCTTCTTGATGTTTGCCAGTGATTGTTTTTTCTGCGATAGCTTCGGCGAATTTTTTGCCGAGCTCAGAATGAGTCACTTTTGCGAGCTTTTCTTTTTGCGCAGAAGATTTAGAAAACACGACCAAAGCCGGGCTTGTGAGAGAATCGATGTCTTTAACCAGTAAGTTGATTGCCATGTGAACCCCTTAAAATGATTCAGGTTTATGAAGCATTGTTAGATGTAACATAGCAGTGTTGGGGGTCAAAGGCTTTTTTATAAAGTCCTGCTGGAGTATTCCGATAGGTAGCAAAGCATAAGACTTATAACTTTGCACAAGCGAAGTACAGACAACCACAGGAGACAGCAGTGGCACTAATTCCATACGTCATCGAGCAAACTTCAAAGGGTGAAAGATCCTACGACATCTATTCACGCCTTCTTAAAGACCGTATCGTGATCCTTGGATCGCAAGTGACGGACGAAGTTGCTAATGCCATTATCGCGCAATTTCTATTCCTTGAAGTGGATAATCCGGAAAAGGATATCCATCTTTATATCAACTCTCCGGGTGGTAGCGTTTCCGCTGGTTTGGCGATTTACGACATCATGCAATTCGTAAAATGCGACGTGGCGACTTACTGTATGGGTATGGCTGCAAGCATGGGCTCGTTGTTGTTGACAGCGGGTACAAAAGGCAAACGCTATAGCCTTCCGAACACACGCATCATGATCCACCAACCACTCCTTTCTGGAGGCGGTTTGTCAGGACAAGTGACCGATATCGAAATCCACGCGAAAGAACTTCTTCGTACAAAAGAGAAGCTCACTCGCATCTACGAAACGCACACAGGCAAGAGCTACGATTTCTTGAGAGAGCAAATGGAACGCGATAACTTTATGGATCCGTACCAAGCTAAAGAATTCGGCTTGCTTGATCACGTGGTAGAATCTCGTAAGGCAAATAAAGGATAGTAGCAGATGAGCACTAAAGACACGAACGGCACACTAAGATGTAGCTTCTGTGGTAAAGGCCAAAAAGAGGTTAAAAAACTAATTGCTGGCCCGGGCGTTTACATCTGCGACGAGTGTATTGATCTTTGTAACGACATCATCGACGAGGAAAAAGAAAGAGAGACGGCGGTCAAAGGTACCTTTAAAGTACCAAAACCATCGGACATCAAAACTTACCTCGATGATTACGTCATCGGTCAGACTCAAGCGAAGAAAACTTTGGCGGTTGCAGTTCACAATCACTACAAACGTGTGAACGCAATGTCTGGCGGTAAAAAATCTGCTGACGTTGAAATGCAAAAATCAAACATCTTGCTTATTGGTCCAACAGGATCTGGTAAGACTTTGCTTGCACAAACAATTGCAAAAATTTTGAATGTTCCATTCGCTATGGCGGATGCAACGACTTTAACTGAAGCAGGTTACGTCGGTGAAGACGTAGAGAACGTCGTTCTAAACCTTCTTCAAGCGTCAGACTACGACGTAGAAAAAGCCCAAAAAGGTGTGATCTACGTGGATGAGATCGACAAGATCTCTCGTAAATCTGAAAACCCATCTATCACGCGTGACGTATCGGGTGAGGGCGTGCAACAAGCTCTTCTAAAAATCTTAGAGGGTACTGTGGCAAATCTTCCTCCGAAAGGTGGTCGTAAACATCCACAACAAGAGTTTATCCAAGTGGATACAACAAACATCTTGTTCATCGTGGGTGGTGCATTCGTTGGTTTGGATAAAATCATCGAAAACAGAACATCAAATAAAACAATGGGTATCGCAGCAGATATTCGCACAGCTCAAGAAGTTGAGAAGTCGTCGAACTTGCTTGCGAAGGTTGAACCAGACGATTTGTCGAAGTTCGGTTTGATTCCTGAATTTATTGGTCGTTTGCCGGCAATCGCGGTCCTTGGCCAATTGGATGAAGAAGCGTTGATGGATATTCTTGTGAGACCAAAAAATGCGATCACAAAACAATATCAAAAACTCTTCTCTTATGAGGGCGTTGAATTGAAATTCACTGACAAAGCTCTTCGTGCTGTGGCACAAATGGCTTTGAAACGTAAAACGGGTGCCCGTGGTCTTCGCGGCGTTCTAGAGACGGCAATGCTCGATATCATGTACGACATTCCATCTAAGAATAACGTGAAGGAAGTGATCATCGACGAAAACGTGATCAACGATGGCGGCGCTCCGATGCTTGTTTATAAGACTGAAGAAGAAATTCAAGCTGAAGAAGAAGCTAAAAAGAAGAGCTCTGCGTAGACCGCGGCTCAAATATTATAAGCTCAAAAAACCCAGGACCAAAAACCCTGGGTTTTTTATTTTTAGACCAGGAAAAACTTATATTTTAGGCCCGACTTTTCATCTTATTTTGAGTCAAAAATTCCTTCAAACGTCTAGATTTAAGAATAAAAAGGCGATTGTGCAATCACTCCATGGACCCTCCACAAAGGAAGCTTATCCTATAAGGGAGGGAGATCTCTATGAAGGAACATAAGGGTCCTGGTCCTGTACGTGGAATTCAAATAGCACTAGCACTGTGTTTGCTGAGTTCTTCGAGCGCGTTTGCAGTCCTTGGCCAACGCTCTGATTCAGTTGTCAAAATGGCAACGTCAATGAAAGCGAAAATCAAAGCCGCTTCAACTTCGTCGTCAGCCTACACTGCACAAGATGTGGAGTTGAATGGCACAAAAATTCGTGAATATTTAAACTCTGATGGAGTCGTTTTTGCCGTGGCCTGGCAAGGCGTAATTGAACCAGATCTTTCCAGTCTTCTTGGCGATTACTATACAGAATATTCGCAAGCCCTTCGAACAACAGAGAAGTCAGCGGCGACCAAAAGAAATCTGAATATTGAAACCACAAGAATGAAAGTACGCAAGTTCGGTCACATGCGTTCATGGCATGGCCTTGCTTACGTTTCTAGTCTCGTACCTGAAGGCGTTTCAGTTGAGGATTTATCTTTATGATTAAATTAACGAAGAGAAATTTAAAAGAGGCTTTCTTCCTAATTGCTATACTTATGTGGACAGGATGTAGTCAGAATTCATTCTCGACATCGAGCACGTCAGCGGGGGGCAATTACTCAGTATCTGTTCCCGCAGGGTCTAACGTTATGGAAGTGACCGTAGGCGGAGCTTGTTCCGGATACATTAACGAGATCTGTGCCTCTGTGACGATTTGTACCCCTGGGACCACGACATGTCAGACGATTGATAACTTGTTAGTGGATACTGGAAGTTATGGGCTTCGTGTTTTCAAGTCTGTTTTAAGTATCAGTTTATCACCTGAAACCAATGGTTCGAATACTTATGGAACATGCGTTTCGTATATGGACGGAAGTATTCAATGGGGTTCAGTGCAAAAAGCGGATATCACGATGGGAAGCCTCACAGCTTCTAGCGTTCCCATCCAAGTGATCGACGGAAGCTTTGCGGGTGGTCCCAACTCAAATTGCGGAACCGCTAGCCAGGTCGAAAATTCACCAAGTGCAGCGGGCTTTAACGGAATTTTAGGTGTAGGCCTTTTCGCTGAAGATTGCGGAACAGCTTGTTCTAGTGCGGCGACAAAATACTATTACCTTTGTTCATCAAGCAGTTGTTCTGAAGCCGCTATGCCGATTTCTTTGCAAGTCACAAATCCAGTGTCGATGTTGCCGAATGGTTACAACAATGGCGTGATCTTGCAGTTGCCTGATGTGCCTACTGGCGGCGCGGCTTCTGCAACCGGTGTATTGATTATGGGTATCGGGACTTCGACCAATAACACCATGTCAGGTGCCGTGATGTATGCAACAGATTCGTCAGGCGATATAGTCACTGCATTTAATGGTTCGCGAAAGTCGGCATTTATCGATAGCGGCTCCAATGGATTGTATTTTCCCGGTAGTGCCGTGTTGACGACATGCTCGGGCAGCTTGTCTTCCTTCTTTTGCCCGGCAAGTTTAACCACTTTAAGCGCGACGATTTATAACGCCGTTCAAACTGTTAGTAGTTCTACAAGTTTCTATGTCTTGAGCGCCAATACGATTTATGCTGGATCAAACTCTGTCTATCCGGACTTGGGCGGTGATTATAGCACTGGATTTGACTGGGGCTTGCCATTCTTCTTTGGCAAGACGATTGGTTTTGGTATCGACGGAAAAGCGTCAACATTCGGAACAGGTCCCTATTACGTCTTCTAGATTTTTATTCTATTGAGTCGAATTATCGAAAATGGAGTAAAGAAATTCCGCTGAGTCTTCCTCTCAGCGGAATTTACCTTTTAAGTTACTGTTTTTTTACGTAAGCACTCAGACGCATTCCGGGAGCCATCGAGCTCGTGACTGATACGGTCGTTCCTTTTGCAAGGTCCTCTACTGTCGTTCTGCCAAAGTCGATATTGAAATCAATTTTTTTGCTACGATCACTTGGACATGTGAAGATGCCGTTGAAAGTGTGGCTCTTTGCCAAGAGAGCCTCTTCATCCAGATAAAGGCTGTTATTGAGATTATAACTGCCGTTGCAAACCTCATCGCTATGTCCGTCAGGGTATGTACGCTGTAATTCAAACTCGCGTGTGTCGAGCACGCGGAATTTTATATACACCGTTTGAAAGCCTGCCTTCGCTTGCACGTTATAACGTCCCACCAAATTGCCGGGAGTCAGATCCGTTGCTGCAAAAACTTGGACACTTGAAAAAAACAAAAGTGCTGATGTTAGTACGTACTTGATCATATCTTTATCCTCCGTTTGATAGATGAATTTTTATAACGGAGAAGTGCATCGACGGACAAAATAAAACCGGGAATTCTGGGTTAATACAGATGACTGCTAAATTAAATAGAAAGGTTTAGGTCAGTTCGCAAAGCTTCATTCAAAGCATTGAAGTCGACTGGCTTACTTAAAAAGCGTTGAGCGCCAAGGCTTTCTGCTTTTGTGCGAAACTCTGTGGATTCATAGGCACTGACTACGTAGAACGGCATTGCTTTGTCGATCTTGCGGACTTCTTGTAGAAGTTCAAAGCCATCCATCTCAGGCATGTTGATATCAGACATAATCAGATCCACATGAGGAGTGTCAGAGCGCTTGAGGTAATCAAGGCAATCTTTCGCAGTCAAAAAGGAAACCAGTTTGAGATCTCCTAATGACGCGAAAAATTTTTTGAATTTCAACTTGTAGAGCAGATGAGTATCGGCCTCATCATCTACAATCACAATGTGAATCATGTATGCAATCTTTCGTGATCGAGCGGTATAGACATCACAAATTCGGTCCAATGACCGAACTCACTGGTGTACTTTAAAGTACCACCGTGTTTCTGTGCAATGTTAAATGCGACAGTTAAACCAAGACCAGCCCCTTCGCCAGGAGCTTTTGTAGTCAAGAATGGATCAAAGATTTTTTCCCCAAGAATGGCAGGGATCCCGATACCATTGTCACGAATCGCAATTTCGATATTTTCGCCACGTACAGCGGTTGAAATACTCAATTCAGGTTCAAAACTTTTTTGCGCTAAGGCCTTGCGTTCAAGAGCGTGAATCGCATTGTCGATGATATTTGAAAGCGCACGTTGTAAAGAAATGGAGTAAACTTGCGCGGTAACATTGTCCCCAAGGCGATAGGTAACTTTCGGGGGAACATAGCTCGAACCTAACGCGCGATTTGCAATTGTCTGTTGATAAGCTTTTTTAACAATCTCGTTCACATCGACCTCTTCCAGCACGTCACTATCGTAACCTGAAAGAATCTGCATCGAGCGCACAATCTGATCGATACGTTGGCTGTGTTTAAGAACCACACGGCTCACTTCTTTGATTTCCTCGGCGTCCTCGGATTCTGTTAAAAGTTCGCTAAAGTTCAAAACGAAGTTCAGTGGATTGCGAATTTCGTGGGCCACACTGGCCGTCAAACTACCCAAAGAAGCCAAACGCTCCTGTGCCACAAGGGTCGCCTGCATGCGTTTGATTTGGAACATGGCTTTTTCCAAGCTTTGATTTTTGTTTGTAAGCTCGCGTGTACGATCCGTCACCTTTTGTTCCAAGGCTTGGTTCAATTGTTCAAGCTGGCGATTGGCTTCTAACAGTTCGACGCGGAATTGATTGATCGAATCAGCAAGGATATCCAGCTCGTCTTTTTCAGTATGAGGGGGCCGGTTCAAAACGAGATTTTTATTTTCCCTAATCCCAGTCTTCAGATATCCAGCAATGTGTTGAATATGAACGACAATGATTTGATTGAAAATGAAGTACAGGCAGAAGACGACCACCAGGGTCTTCGCAGCTTGGCGGATAAAAATCCAAATCGCTTCATGGAAATAGCGATCACGCAAATTTCTTGTATCAAGCTCAACATCCAATGTTCCTAAGACTTCGTTGGTATTTTTATGACGGATCTCGAAGCTTTTATGACTTTCTTCAGTAGGGTCGGTCTTGCCCGATTCGTAAATAACTTTGTTGTCTGCCGTGAGCTTGAGGTAACTCACGCCTTGCAAACGACTTAAGCCATCTAATTGGATTTCCAACAAACGAGTGTCATAAGACCATAAGTGCTCGGCCATGGAGTCCAGATAAGAATTCTTGATAATGGAAAAGTTGTTCTGAAGTTTATCAAAATCTTTTTGGTAGTCTAAAATTAGTTGAGCGGCTGTTAAGATCAGCGTCGCAAAAGAGCTAATGGCCCAAGTCGCTATAAGCAGCTTTAGAGATAAAGAATTGGTGCGCACCCAAGGCGATTCGTTACGTGTCACAGTGCACTTATCGATCATAACGCGTAAAAAAGGGACGAAAATCTTCTTTTGCGGTATTACAAATACGAAAGCTTCAAAAAGTTACCACAAATCAGAAAAGTTTTCGGTTAACATTAGCTTCCTTTATAGTGCCCAAAATATGAGCACATTCTCGGTATGCCAGGACCAGAACTATTTTTTTCCTGAATATATTTACTTCCCAGCAATCGTTCACATAGTTAAACTTAATGTAGGCTTCGCGAAGGTTGATAAGGATATTAACCTGAATGGAGATCCTCTTGTGTCCTAATACGCAAGAAGCTCGTTAACCCAAGGGAGGGAGAGGATATGAGCGAGGGAAAAGTACAGCAACTACCACTTTTGCCCCTGAGAGACCTCATCATTTTTCCACATATGATGATGCCTCTGTTCGTAGGTCGTGAAAAGAGCATCAACGCTCTTGAAGAAGCTATGAGCAAGCAAACAGATATCGTTCTAGCGGCTCAAAAGGACGCTAAGACGAACAATCCTGAAGCAAAAGATATTTTCGCGATCGGTACAGTCGGTACGATCATCCAGCTTCTTCGCCTTCCTGATGGAACAGTGAAAGTTTTGGTTGAAGGTAAACGTCGTGTAAAGATTAAGAATTTCGTAAACAACGACAACTTCTTCGTCGTGGCCGTGGAAGCCTTGGATGAAGACCCAGTGAACGTCGTTGAAGCGCAAGCTCTTGTTCGTTCCGTAAAAACGACTTTCGAAACTTACGTGAAATTGAATAAGCGTATCCCACCAGAAATTCTGATGCGTGTTTCTACCATCGAGAATCCAGGTGAGCTTGCAGATATCATCGTAGCTCAATTGAATTTGAAACTTGAAGACAAGCAAACGGTTCTTGAGATCATTGATCCAAGTAAACGTCTTGAGCACTTGTTGAACTTGATGACGGGCGAGATTGAAATTCTAGAAGTAGAAAAGAAAATCCGCACTCGCGTGAAGAAACAAATGGAGCGCTCTCAAAAAGAGTACTATTTGAACGAACAAATGCAGGCGATCCAGAAAGAACTTGGTGAGAAAGACGATTACCAAGCTGAGCTTCAAGATCTTGAGATTAAATGTAAAAACAAGAAAATGTCTCAAGAAGCTAAAGACAAAGTGATGAAAGAGATTAAAAAACTCAAAATGATGTCACCTATGTCTGCGGAAGCGACTGTGGTTCGTAACTACATCGACTGGATCTTGTCATTACCATGGCAGGATTATTCTGAAGAAAAGCATGACCTTAAAAATGCTCAGCGCATCTTGGATGACGAGCACTGGGGTCTTGAAAAAGTGAAGGATCGTATCCTTGAGTACCTTGCGGTTCTTTCGATTTCGAAAGACATGAAAGGCCCTATCTTGTGCCTTGCGGGTCCTCCAGGGGTTGGTAAAACTTCATTGGCGAAGTCTATCGCTGAATCTCTGAATCGTCCGTTCGCACGTATCTCTTTGGGTGGCGTGCGTGACGAAGCAGAGATCCGCGGTCACAGAAAAACTTACGTTGGAGCGATGCCGGGTAAGATCATCCAAGCTCTTCGCAAAGTGGATAAAGGTAATCCGCTTGTGTTGCTGGATGAAATCGACAAAATGGCAAATGACTTCCGCGGTGACCCATCGGCGGCAATGCTTGAAGTTTTGGATCCAGAACAAAACTCGACATTCCAAGATCACTACTTGGAAGTTGAATACGATCTTTCTAAAGTGATGTTTATTGCGACTGCGAACAGTTTGCATACGATTCCACGTCCATTGTTGGATCGTATGGAAATCATCCAGCTTGAGGGTTATATCGAGCAGGAGAAATTCCATATCGCTAAGAACTACTTGGTTCCAAAACAATTGGAAAACCATGGCTTGAAAGACTACAAAGTGTCTGTGAAGGACGAAACGATTCGCGATATCATCCGTTACTACACCCGTGAAGCGGGCGTGCGTAACTTGGAAAGACAAGTGGCAAACGTTTGCCGTAAGGTCGCTAAAGATATCGTGATGGGCGAGACAGTTGAAAACTTCAAAGCAGAGGCAAATTCTTCAGGTAAGAAAACAGCTGCTGCTAAAAAAGGTAAAACTGCGAAAACAGCAACAGCGACAAAGAAGACTGAAGGTTACGTTGTGACTCCTCAGAAATTGGTAGAGTTGTTGGGTCCTCACAAATTCAAGTTCGGTATGATCGAATCTGAAAATGAAATCGGTTTGACGAACGGTATGGCTTGGACAGAAGTGGGTGGTGACCTTCTAGCTGTCGAGGTGAGTGTGGTTCCTGGTAAAGGTAAATTCACAGTCACAGGCCAATTGGGTGATGTGATGAAAGAATCTTGTGCGGCAGCGATGAGCTACGTACGTTCAAGAGGTCCTTTGTTCGGCTTGGATAAAGAGTACTTCTCGAACATCGACGTGCACATCCATTTGCCAGAAGGCGCTGTTCCTAAAGACGGTCCTTCAGCGGGTATCGCATTGACGACATCGATCGTATCAGCGATTACGAAAATCCCTGTGAAACGCACAGTTGCGATGACGGGTGAAGTTTCTCTTCGTGGTAGAGTGATGGCTATCGGTGGTTTGAAAGAAAAAGTTCTTGCAGCTCACCGTGGCGGTATCAAGATGATCATCTGTCCTAAAGAGAACGAAAAAGATCTTAAGGATATCCCTAAGGAAGTGATGAAAGACTTGAAAGTTATTCTAGTCGATCACGTGGACCAAGTTTTGATCAACGCTTTGGACGTCAAAAATCCAAAAGAGATCTTCAAGGTTCAAAAAGAGCGCGAGTTCGGAGTGAAAGCTCAGTACACGGGCCAACAAAACGTGGCACATCACTAGCTTACACTCTAGCTTCGCTAGAGTAGCAAGTTGTGATGACTTCTTAGATAATTGGGTTCTGTTTCTGTAGAAAAAGATTCCAAAAACAGTCTATTAACAAAGGCCGGTTGAAAAACAACCGGCCTTTTTGTTTTTTTCGACACAAAACTCGCGCTTTTTCACTCTTTTTGGCGGTTTGTTTAAAATGACAGTTTGCTGACATTTCATCTGGGGACTACTGTGAAATCATGAAGGGTCCGCTTCTGATTCTCCTCCGCACTGAAGAATTTGAGGCGCTTTAAAGAAAGGGCTGGTTTAACAATCAGCCCTTTCTTTATAATCAAGCCTCATGAATTCAAGCGTACTTCTTCTTTTAACATCGGCCTTTCTTCACGCGAGTTGGAATGCCATCGCGAAAAGCAGCAAAGACAAAGAAACATTTTTGTTTCTGGCGATGACAGTCAGTAACATCGTTGCTTGCATCGCCGTTCTTCATCAAGGTGCCTTTCACATTGGTGACAACGTAAGCTTTGCAATTCTCTCGGGGTTGTTTGAGGGAGCTTACTTTGTGACGTTGGGAAAAGCTCTGCGCCAAAGTGATTTAGGAAAATCATATTCCATCATGCGTGGTGGGGCGATGCTGATTGTGTGGCTCATTTCAATTTTCTTTTTCCAAGAAAGTGCCACACTCATTCAAGGCTTGGGTGCGATTTTGGTCTTCATTGGCATTTTGTTTTTGAATGGATTTTCATTCGGGAGACCTCAAGGAAACACTGGCGGAAAAAGTTATTGGTCGTGGATCTGCGCTGTTTGCATTGGTGGATATCACTTGTGCTATCATCGCGCTTTGCAGGGACAGGCAGATCCGAAAAGTTTATTTGCACTCGCTATGATGATCTCGTGGCCGTTCTTGATTCTTGCGATTGGTGGAAATTATCTTCCGCGAATGAAAGAAGTTTTGCGCAAACATTCTTGGCGAGTTGTCATCACAGGTATCGCCGCATTTTTATCGTTCGTGATTTTTCTTTATGGTTTGAAGGCGTCGGGCCCGGGGTTTGCAATATCACTTCGTAACTCGTCGATATTTTTTGCCATCGTGCTATCGTACTTCCTTCGCGAGTCTTTAACCCGCCCGCAAATCCTTGGTGCGCTCACAGTTGGTGTCGGTGCATTGCTGCTTAGCCTTCCTTAGACGCGCCACGCAAGGCGGTAATCTCTGAGGGATTTCATTAAATTGCTGAAATCAATTCTCATACTGCCTACTTTATGAGCAACTGGCCGCGTCTTGCATTGACGAAATCCTGACAATCTGACAGAAATCGAACCCCTGCGAGTAATTTAGATTTTGTTTTGGAGTTTTAATAATTTATGAATCAATTCGATCGCGCTTTCGAGCTCGGCAAGCTGTACTGCGATCGTGGAGATTTTGGCCCTGCCATAGATCATCTCCGCGAGGCATCGGACGGCTATTTCGCCGAGAAAAATTTCTCTCAATATCTCAAGTGCATGAACTTGTTGTTGCGCATTTTTGCCGAGCGCGAACAATTCGAAGACATCAATCAAACCAAAGAAAAACTCCAAGACTTGGTTTTGAAAGAAGGCTTCGAGCTTAATTCTAAAACTTACTACACACTCGCAGTGTGCGCTTCATACAAGGGTCAACTAGATACGGCTCTTGATTATCTTCAAAAAGCTTTGGCGATCGCTCTTGCTTCCGACAACAAGGAAGACATCTGTCATGCGATCTTCGGTCTTGCGATGGTTTACGCTCATCCAAAAATTGGCCGTCAAACTGACGCCTTGAAAGAAATCTACAATCTTCAGGTCTTCTTCCAAGTGTACCAAATGCCAGAGCTGCAGGCATCTTCATTGCTTTTGAATGCTGACATCTTGAAACAAATGAAAAAGTACGACGAGACGATTGAGATCTTGTGGCGTGCTTACGACATCATCCGTGAAACTCGTAACGTTGTGATGAGCAACGTTTTGATGGGTGCCTTGGCTGATACGTATTTCGAAATCGGCGATAAAGACATGGCAAGAACGTACATCACTCTTGCGATGCGCTCTATCGACCAAGAAAATCACCGCAGAACTGCTCGTATGGCGAAATCCTTGGCAGAAAAAATCGGCGGCGAATCTCAATCAAACTTCGATCTTATTTTCGATGAAGCAAACCACGCTGTTATCGAAAAGAAGATCGGTCGTATCGATTTCAAAAATCAGTTCATTCTTTTGGATCTTTTGCGTCTGTTCGTTACGAATCAAGGCACAATTTATTCGAAGGAATTCTTGGTCGAAAATGTTTGGAAGCAGCCATATGATCCTGCAATCCACGACAATAAGATTTACGTGACGATCAAACGTCTTCGTAAATTGATCGAGCCTGATTACGAAAAACCAAAATATATTTTCAGAGCCAAAAATGGGTACTACATGAATAAAGCGGCTCGAGTACACTTCGAGCACTAGGGGGGATTCATGTTTCGTTACATCTTGCTAGCTACTTTACTTATTTTCTCGAGCGTGACGACCTATACGGCGCAAGCTTGTGCACAACAAACCGCTGATGAAGAGCATGTTATGCCTGCCAGCGATGATCGTTGGACTCATTGGCCTTGGCGTTTAGCTCAGCCATTCCCATGGTCTGATATCCAAGGAACATGGAAAGTTGAACAAGAAGACTATGTTTCATATTTCGTCTTCAAAGTTGTTCAACAAAAGAACGGCGTAAAACAAGTTCAAGTAAAACAAATCGATGGTGAGCAATGCCGTACAATCGCGACAGGCGTAGGCGTTGAAAAAGGCACTCTAGTTTATGCTCAAATGACAAGCAAAGCTGGTAAGATTTACCGTTTGAATTTGACGGCGTTTAGACGTTCAGACTCTCCACAACCGCCTCTTGAAGGCAGCGTTTACACTGAGTCTGTGATGGTTCTATCTATGGGTGAACTGAGCCAAGTAAATCTTGATGATATGGTCCACATGCAAATTGTGAAGGTTTCAGATCATTTGGATCAAAAAGCCTGTCTTGCGGACGTAAAAAATTAGTTTTTTTAAAAAAAGAGATTGCAAAGAAGGTCGGACCTTTGTTAAACATGGGTCCTTCCAACGATAGGGAGTTAGCTCAGTTGGTAGAGCGCCACCCTTACAAGGTGGATGTCGCAGGTTCGAATCCTGTACTCCCTACCAAATTAAAAAAGCCGCTCCATGGCGGCTTTTTTAATTTCAGCCTATCGCACTTCGACTTCGTCGAAGTATTTTCTGAAGCTTCCCGCTATCTAGGTAAATTTCGGTTTTGTCTTTTTCTGCCGCCAGCAGAAAACTCCGTTCATTCTTTGATTTTGATTAGTGGAAGCAGCAGCGGAAGCTATTATTGTTTGATATCGTATCGACGCCAAGACCTGTGCATGAGCCGCCTCCCATGAGAAGAGCCTTGTTATAAGAGGCCATATCAGAGGCTGAAGAGTCTTGCACCCATTGTTGAGCTGTCGCGAAGCCCGAAATTCCACCGTTGTTACATGCAACCATCCAATCGCCTATTGAACATAGTCTTGCGTAACCACGTCCTCCGGTGTTTTTTCCTGAACATGTTGTCCATGCACTCCAGTAGGTTGTCGCGGTTTCAGTCGCCGTCGAAATGCAATAGCTGTTCGCTCCACCTACGGGTCCTACAAGAGTAAATCCCGACGGACAGCTTGCAACGCCGCTGCTGCCAATCGGCGCCCAGATACCTGCGTTCGAGCAATAGACTGGTGCATGGGTTGTTGGATCGTAGGCGAAAGTTCCTTCGCCATTTCCCGCACATGAAGCACCTGTCGTCACAGAGCCGGGACGTATACCGCCATTCACATCTAATTTGGTTGCAGGAGTTGTAGTGCCGATGCCGACGTTGCCAGCGGCAGTGAGGCGCATTGTTTCTGTCACATCACTGCCCCCATTGTTTGTTAAGAGTCTTAGGTCAGCCGTCATTTGCCCCGAGCCAGGAGCAGCCGTTGCGACACCTTGAATGAGTGCTCCACGAACATAGCTGGTGCCGTCATATCCACGGAAACTAATATTACCTAAAGCATCACCATTTTGAATAACAGCAGGGGCGCCGACAGAACCGCGATCCTTATTCAAATAAACATCCGGGCCTGATGCACTTGCAATAGCTCGTGTTTGAGAAAAAGTAGCGACAGTTCCCTGCATATCAAATTGTGCAGTGGGATTTGTGGTACCAATGCCGATGTTACCGCCGCTGGGATTCAAAATAATATTTCCAGCAGTTGCGTTGCTAGTGCCTTTAAGAGTCAGATTTTCACTTACACCAGTTCCACCATTAAGTGTCTGTCCCCCAGAGCGTCCTGAATTCAATGCATATTGCGAGAATAAATCACCGGAGGTCGCCGTGAAAGACGGAGCGCCAGAACTATTCGTGATAAGAACGGCATTGTTTGCCGTCGCTAATCCACTAACGACATTGTTGGCGGAAGAATAAAGTAATTGATTCGCCGTCGTGCTATTGGGATAGGTTGTCGTTGTCCAAGCGGGGCCTGTCACAGTCCAATTCAATATTGAACCAGAAACAGAACCCGCAACTGCCTTTAAATTTCCAGAGCCGTCAGATGCGATAGCACTATAGTTAGTGAATGAAGTTGTGCCTGTACCGCCATTCGCAACACTCAACGGAGATCCCGACCAATTAGAGTTGTTTACGGTTCCTGAAGTGGCAACGGAACTTAAAGAAGTCCAAGAAAGATTTCCTGAAGTATCAGAAACCAAGGCCTGTCCCGAAGAAGATGCAACTGACGTCGGAAGTCTTAAAACATAACTGGTACCGATAGAGCCCGAAGGGCCTGCCAAAGACACAGTATTTGATCCAGAGCCGGCGGTAAAGATATCACCTTTTCCTGCAACGAAAGTTAAATCTCCACCCATAGAGTCCCCAGCTTTATTCACAGGAGTATAACCCAGAGTACTTGTGATATCTGAAGAGCCTGCAGCAGAGATGGCCGTGCCATTGCCTTTTATCAATCCAGAAACAGTCGTTGAAAGAGTCAGCGCCGGAGTCGTAGTCGGATTTGCAACAGATCCTGCAAAACCATTGGCGGATGTCACAGAAATCGTTGTCACTGTGCCGTTCGAGCTTGCTGGAAGAGTCGCTGGAGTCCACTGTGTACCGTTAAATTGTAAAACCTGATTTGTTGTCGGGCTGGTAGAGGCGATGGCTTTCCCTTGTAGAGCACCGACAACTGTAGCACCTTGAGTGCCAGTCACATCTCCGGCCAGGCTTCCAGTGAAGCCACTTACTAAAATATTCTGACAGGCAAAACTTCCAGATACGGAATTCCAGTACATTGTTTGTGACGAAGAACAAGAGGCGCCAGCGACGTAAGAGTTAAAAGTGCTCTGTGGTAAATAATTAGAAAGGGTCGTGGATAATCCCGTAACATCACTTTGTGCGATATTCGAGTTCACCCAGCTTGTTCCGTTGTATTTCAAAAAATTGCCACTTGTTAGAGAAGTCAAAGACAAAGCTTTGCCGTCTAAGCCCGCGACTGTCGGAGATGGATAACTTCCACCAAGATCGCCACTCGCGGCGCCCGCGGGCGCAACTCCAGAAATCGTTGTTGTTGCAGCGGATGTCACGCGACCATAATTATCAATAGAAAGCACAGGAACTTGAGTTGCGGAACCGTAGGCTCCCGCTGTGACTCCTGAATTGCTCAGCGCAATTGTTCCCGAAGTTGTGATTGTGCCGCCACTCAAACCGGTGCCGGCGGTGATGCTTGTTACGGTACCGCCGCTTGCACCAGAGACACTTCCACAGGTCATTTGCGATCCATTCCAAGTTAAAAACTGACCAGCGCTACAGGCTGCTGAGCTATTAACATCTGTTTTCAAAACAAAATCAGTCGAGACATGTGAACCCAATTTTTGTGACGAGGTCGCATAACTTGCGAAGGGAACGCTACGAATTTCATTATCAGGCGTGATCGTATTCCAACCACTGCCATCGTAAAAGCTTACACGTAAAAGACGACCATCAGTCGCAAGAGGCGCATAAGGTGAACCATTCGCTGAGCACGTATAACTGTTGCCAGAGCTTGTGCAAGAACCGCAGGTATAAGAAATGCTGTTGTTGAAAACATCGGTGATCGTCGAGGCTCCAGCACCCGTGATGTATTGAACCGAGCCGTTGCCAATGGCAAGGTCGAATACGCCGTTCGAGTTGCTCATATCAATGCCATTGTTTTGTTCCTGATAAATCACGCACGAGCCAGAAGGGTCCATGATCTTCACAAGAAAACTAACGTTATTATATTGTAGGGGAGTTCCATCCGCTTTCAGAATTCGCCCCTGAAAAGTCAGAGAGTTTGTTGACGCCAGTGGCGTAGCAGCCCGAGCGAATAACCCAAGAAATCCGATCACAAAGACCAAAAAAGATGAAAGTGTGAGCCTTTGAGTGTTCACCCGCATCTCCTTTCAGACATTTCAAGAGTGGATATGGGTGCTGAATCGCCTCTCTAGCTATTCGGAAAGATGAGGGTTTGTTTTAAATAAGATGGGTCTGTTTTAATGAATTAGTGCTCTGGAAATGGGCCCTTTTTTAGAAAGTCATATCTTGTGTGCCATAGGACCAGATTTGCCCCCGGGAATCGCTATTTTTTTATTTATCATCCTTTCGGATGACAGAGCGAAGCGGTTGCTCATGTTTCAATTAGGGAGGTGTGCATTGAAACATTAGTTCCCAGGGACACACGGGTATTGCTTCGGGGAACCCATTCCCCCCGTGTGTCCCACTTGTTCAAATGAAATCTGGCATTTGAAGACTCAACTGCCATGCCCGTTACTTATTCGTTGTCGATAAAGAGTTTTTAAGTGGTAGGAAAAGATAATGTCTTGAATGCAACAGCAGGTGAAATCGTTTACGTAAACTACTGCATTAAAAATTAATGCTCTTGAGGGCTTCTTTGAAGTCCTCTTTCTAATTTCATTCGCAAACTTCGTAATGATCCGCTCATAAGCGCCGAGTTTCTGTGATTTACTTGACCTAGACATAGCATCTTGGGTGCCAAAAATTAACTATGTCGTACCTGGGACGACAGACAGCTACCCGCAATCCTGTAACGATTAAAAAATATTAGAAATCGTGAAAGGATGTCCTTGGTGAATCGCTTGGTGATTAAATTCGTGTTTAAGTCTTTGTTGCTCGGTCTTGCAGCTCTTTCTTTAAGTAGTGTGGCGACGGCTGCTCAATATGAACAGTCATTGAGACAGTTTCAAGTTGGTGGTTTTGATATCAATCAAGGTGGCGGCTCGAGCGTCAGCCCTTTTGTGCGCTATCTTCCAGAGCTAAATTTCAATGATAAATTTTCTACTGGATTGTCGGTGATGGCTTCGGCGGTAAAAGAAAAAGTGAACTCTTCAGTGAATGGCCTAGGGGAGCTTTCGCTTTTCGGAGCATATCATTTCAACTCATCATTTGATGTGCGTTTATTTGTTGGAGCTCAATTCTGGGGTGGTAGCCACGGCTCTGGTTTTACATTTGGACCCGAGGCTCACTATCATTTCGGGCACGATGGAAAAATTCCTACTTGGCTTGATTCTGCTTTCATCGTGTATCGCTCCGTAAATGTTGATCCAAGCGCCTCGGAATTTGGTGCTGGCATAGGATTCAAATTTTAACTTCAACTTCAATTCATAGATTAAGGATGATTATGAACTGCTTAAAAACGATCGTGTGCCTTTCTTTTTTGTCGTGTCTTATCATGAGTTGTGGTTCCGGAGTGAATCCAAACTCTGCCGCAGCATCTAACGCTTCGAATGGAGGAGGCGAAACCATACCTGTCTTCACATACGAATCGGGAAATGGAACATCTAATGTGTCAGGTGTTACTGGCTCGGGGACACAGGCTGATCCCCTGAGTGTATCGGATGCGAACGGATGTGCCGAAGTGAGAGTTCAATTAAATATCTCCAATTCTCCAACAAGTGTTTCTTGTCCCGATCCGGGTTTTTATAACAGCAGTTATTATATCTCAGTAGCGGGTAATAAAAGTAATGTCGTATTTGGAACAGGCGGTCCTAATAATACGGCCAATAACTACTCAAGCGACAGCTATGGATTTACCGTCCATTGTACGGCTACCAATGGCGGTGGTACTGCGGATTTTTATATCTACTTCAATGGGGCCGGCGGAGGATGCTAGGAAAACGTAAACGCCCTACATGTGCAAGTTGCATCAGATTTTTCTTTTTGAATAATGACGACTCAACTCGTTTTAGATAAAAGATAAATATGATTTGGACGACCTTTTTAATTACGCTCAATCTTGGCATTCTCCTCACGGGGGGAATGCTGCTAGTTAGGGCGTGGCCTTATTTAAGGGTCGCGGGAATCCGTTGGATGAGTCTGCTGATTTTTTCATATTGCGTAGTCTCGTTCTGCGCGATCATGATTTATTCATCAACGGACTTTGCGACTAAAGTCTTTTTCTCGCACTTTCGATTTGTGGGATATGCCGGTCTCGCCCCTAGTTGGTTCCTGTTTATCAGCGCTGCTTTTCGACGGTGGAATTGGTCGCAAAAGAAAAGTGTTCTTGCAGTTATTTTTACTCCGCCGATCGTTACCATTATATTGTCCCTTATGCCCAAGGGAAGAGACCTGGTAACGACCCAATTCGAGTCCTTTCAATATTTAGGCTTATCTGCTTTGCGCTTTAAAGAGGGGTCTTGGTTTCCGGTTCATTATCTTTGGTCCTACCTTTTCGTTATTCTTGCAACGACCCTGGGGACTGTAATTTTATTTTCTACACGTGGGGTTCAGCGTCGACAAATTGCAATTTTGATGATGGGTGGCACCCTTGGGGCGCTGGTTGATTTCCTCGTCGTTTATAGTGGCACTCCTCTTCGTTGGTTGATGCTGACCAGCTCGACTTATATTGTCACGGAAGGGGCGGTATTTTATGCCGTCTTCAGGCATCAGCTGTTCGATATAGCACCCGTTGCTATGAAAAAAGTTTTTCGAAAATTTCCCGATCCTGTTTTGATTCTAGATGATAAAAATTGTCTTCGCGAAGCAAGCGATTCTTCGTTCGAACTTTTTGGCTGGAATAAGAGTTGTATTGGTTGCGGTCTTGCGGAAATTTTCCCAGAGGCGCCACAGGAAAATGGATTTGTTGCGATTACTGATAAAAAGGGATTGCGGCGTCATTTCGATATGAATTTTGACCCACTGAAGGATGAATCAGGCTTTTTGGTGGGGACATTGATCTTTATGAGGGAAATCACTTCGCTTAAAAACACTCAGGAAAAACTCTCGAATGATCTGGAGTTTAAAGCTCGTTTGATTGCCATGATAGCACACGATATGTCTGGCAATTTAGCGGGACAGATGAGGATAGCTTCTGATTTGGAGCAAAAACTAGATCAGTCGTTTAAGCCACTGCTTGTTGATTTGAATGCTGCCGTTTTTGATAGTCAGAAACTTTTTTCTGGATTGCTGACATGGTTGAAGGCGGAAAGATCAGGGTTCGAGCCATCTATAATTCCGTATGAAATTAATTTTTTAGTCAGAGATGTTATTAAGGCGTATCAAGTCCAAGCGCGCTCGCGAGGAATTAGAATACAGTTCCAATCCAGCCACGCCAGTCGTCTAATTTTAGGAGATTCGGTCATGATTGAATCTGTCTTACGTAATCTTTTATCGAATGCGATCAGAGCAAGTCATGGGGGCAAGGATATTCTCGTAGAGCTAAGCTCTAGTGACAATCGAGTTTATGTTAGCGTGAAAGACTTCGGGGTAGGGATGACGGCGGACAGGCTTCATAAAGTCATCCAAGCTTCACAAGAGTTCTTTACCTCGGACGTGATGGACTCGGATGGCTATGGAATTGGGTTAGCTATTGCTCGTCGTTTCGTGGAACTGCATGAGGGACAACTGGTCATCGATTCCGAGCTAGGGCTGGGAACGACGGTCTCCTTTGACATTCCCTTGGAGATAAAAGCCAACCATGTCAGCAATTCCTCTGGCGCCAGTTTTAGCTGAGATACGATTCATATAGGTTCGCACTGTGGATCGATGACAATTCATGATTTCTGCGATCTCAGGTGGATTTTTTCCTTCAGCAATAAATTTTAAAACTTTATATTCCTGCTCTGACAAGGGCTGACCAGTGCTGACTTCCAATAAGGCATCGGCCTGAGGATCGAGATAACTTTTGCCATTTTGAAGACACTGTTCAATGGCGGTGGCCAACTCTTCGAACGCATTCAGTTTAAGCATCAAACCCGTCACCTGCATCTGGTGAATCCGGGCCAGTATTACCGAGTTTTGCGATCCCGTCAGAACGAAGATTTTAGTATTGGGCGATTGCGCTTGAATGTGCTCGATGAGCTCTGTGCCATCGATATCAGGTATACCAAGGTCGACAATGGCAAGATCAAATTGCCGGCTTCTAATTTGTTGAAGGGCCATTTGCCCCGAGTATGTTTTGGTCAAATGTATGATCCATTTCTTGGCAAGGCTCGAGCGATCTAGGATCGACTCGATGCCTTCGACAAAAATCGGGTGGTCATCACATATAAGAATTCGAAGATCTCGAATAGAAAACATAGTTAATTGTGTATTAGATTACTTAGGACAGGCAAGTTTAACATGAGTTGTCTGCCTTTGTCAGAACGCCCTTCAGCTTGGTAAGTGAGTGTGACGGCGCCGTTTTTGAAGGATTTGCATGGTCGGCATCGCGTTCGATGGTTGATTCGCAAGATAAAATAACCTTGTCCTTATCAATCAAAAAGACCACAGCTCCATAATCCTTACAATTACCTCTCTTTCAGAGGCATTCTCCCCGCATTTTTGATATGACCCTCTGGCTATTTTAATATGCGAATTTGTTTATTAGAGGAGACAAAATGAAATCACTTTTGGCAGTCTTTGTATTGGCTGCAACATTCTCTGCGAATGCTCAGGTTGTAGAATCATACAGCAGCAACAGCGTTGCAGATCAAGCAGCGAAACTGATGGTTGAAGAGCCTTATGAAGCTCCAATCGGTAAGATCTTTGATGAAGAGGCTTACTTCCGTGGCGAATTGCCAGTGAATCAATACACGAACGTTATCGTTGTGAATAAGGCGGCGAAAGGCCCTGAGGCGCAAACAGTTCGTCTCTATACAAACCGTCAGTTGATGCTTACGACTAAAGTATCTACGGGTCGTGAAGACGTTGAGATCGTAAATCCGGTTAAAAGTCTTTTCCGTAAGATCTTTAATACAAAAGGTACAACTCAATCTCATTGGAGACACACTCTTCGTGGTTACTATGGTGTGACTCGCGTTTATGACTTTGACTACAAATCTGGTGAAAACAACTTCCATATGCCATATGCGGTATTCTTCAATGACTCTCATGGCTTGGCATTGCACCAAGTTCCGCCTGACTTAGGCGGTGGAGAAGCAGCTGGTATCGCAGCTTTAGGTCACAGAGCTTCTTCTGGTTGTGTTCGCGTTTCTGAGGCGGGTATCATCCAGATCAGACAAGCAGTTTTGGCCGCTGACCAAGGGCAAGTTCCTTCTATCGACTCTAAAACGGGTCTTCAAAAAGTGGATGACCAAGGTCGTCCTCAATTCAGAAACGGTTGGAAATCAATCGTTATCGTAGAGGAATACTAAGAAGCGACGAAACTTCAAGATTCTTGAAGTATGGCGTCTTGACCCTTTGATAAAAGGGGCATAGGAAAAAGGCTGAGCAAAATGCTCGGCCTTTTTTATTTGTCTGCTCCGAGCTGGTATGCAGACCTCGGGAGCCACAATGACTTTAAATGAACTCGTAAATATCCCTGACGAAAAACGTGATCATCAGTGGGAAGTTGATTTCTTTATGGCGATCACTAGCGGGAATTTGAAACTCATGGTGGATGCTCCTCAACAAGGACCGGATGGTTGGCCGTATTTATTGACCCAAACTTCTGCGGACGCGACAGAGCCTGCGCAAAAGATCATGTCATGGCTTGCCACTAAAGGTGTAGGCCTTGTTGTAAATCCTCAAAAAGAATATCCAGATTATGTTTTCACTTTCGGCATGATTTGGAATTTCCGCGAAACGGGGCGCTTCTATCAAGTAGCTGATGCAGCTCCTGTGGGTGCTTTGCAAATTAACGAGGGACAAGGATTGCACGCCGGTCCTCCGACGCCGCAATACTTGCCTCAATATGTCCGTAATATTGTGAAAGAGTTTTTCCGTGATCAAGGCGTGCTTCGTCCACGCATTTTGGTGATGAGCACAGATAGAAAACATTATGACTTAGCGTTTTCCCTAGAGTCGTTGGGCAACCCCCCTCAGAAAGAGCATCAGGGGATTGCCGAAGCAATCAGTTGGTTCCTTCCTCCGCACTATTCAATCGTATTGGTGTCGGAAAAAGGTTTGCCTGAATTTACAGATCTCTAATTATTCCAACTCACCCGGAGTCGGTAGCAGATCCATCAAGCATTCTCTCCAATACTCAGGGGCTTCGTCGCTATAATCGACAGCCACATAGAAGCCCTTCTTGCCAAGAAGTTGAGTTCGGGTGATCACGCCTGACACCTCGAGGTTCATATCCTCTAGGTGCATGAAGACGCGATCACCCACAAGACAATCTAAATTTAAATTTTTACGAAGCGCCATTGGGATTAAATCATCACGCTTGATCAATAATAGAAGGCCTGATGAAGAAGCTTCTACGATTTCGCAGTTTTTTGCGATCTTCGCGAAATCATCCAATGAAGTTAGATAAGATACATGAATGGGAGAGACTTCTTTCCTAGGAGCCACTCGCTTGCTGTTCTTTGTTGTACTTCCCATTTTTCACCTGCCTTCAGAAACACGCTACAATTTTTGACTCTGCTTTCACTCTTTGGGGGATTTCCCTCGAGGATGCATCGTGCTTAATAAACTTTTCGGCAGGACTGGACCAAAGTTAAGAGCAAAAAATAAAAAACGCGAGAGTATGATGGGCGAAGCGAATCACAACTCCACGGCCTTCAGTTGAATTATTGAGAAGTGATGGCTTTGTAAGAGTGAATGTCTCAGTGTGAGAATCAATTTTTTGCCATCCCCCTACAGAAATCTTCGAAATCACCGACGGCTGATCAAAGTATTTAAGCGCTTTATAAGCGGCCTCTTTGGCGCACCATAAAGAAGAAACGCTCGGGGCGGCGTTGAACTCTTCGGGCGAACAAATGCGTGCTACAACCTCGGGCTTCACACGTTCTGTTAGCTCTACATCCACACCTAGATGATGTTGCGAAACTACAAACAAGCCCATTTCTGGGGCGTGGGAAATCGAAGATTGCAATTCGTCGGTTTTAATTTTCGCAAGAGCTGCGTGAATCAGTTCGCGGTGATGGGGATTTTGGCTCCCCCAATTGGGATCGGCAAAGACTAGCAGATCTGGGGATTTTAGAAGCTGGCGTAGGGATTCTAACACGTCATTGGTTATCGCCATGTCAGAATCCTTTCTTAGAAAATTACAGCGTAAATGCTTTCGGCCATTCAACAGGCTTGCCGCTTGTGATCGACATCATACGATCCAAAGATGTTTGGGCTTTGATACGAAGCTCTTCGTTCAAAGTGATCTCTGGTTTGAAAGTCTCAAGTGCATGTTTGATCTTCTGCATAGAATTCATCTTCATGTAAGGGCAATCATTGCAAGAGCAGCCCGCATCCATCACCGGAGCTTGAATCAACGTTACGTCAGGACGTTTTTTCTGCATTTGATGGAAGATGCCAGTCTCAGTTGCCACGATGAATTTCTTAGCAGGATTTTTTTCAACCTCTTCAAGTAAGCGAGAAGTTGAACCAATAACAGAAGCGTATTGCAAAACAGAATCATCACACTCTGGATGTGCAATCACCACCGCATCTGGATGTTCTTGAATCAATTCATACAATCTTTTTGCATTGAACAGCACATGCACTTCGCAGGCACCTTGCCACAACTCAAAAGGACGATTTAATTTTTTAGACAACCAGCGGCCCAAGTGCTGATCGGGACCGAAAAGAACTTTGCGATCTTTCGGAATCGACTCAATAATCTGTTGGGCATTGGAAGAAGTGATGATCACGTCAGAGATCGATTTCACTTCCGTGCTAGAGTTGATGTAAGTCACAGCAACGCCGTCTGGATGTTGGCGTCTCCAGGCAAGGTATTTTTCGTAAGGCGCGCCCTTCACAAGCGAACAACTTGCTTCCATGTCTGGAACCAAAACTGTTTTGGAAGGATTCAAGATCTTCACACTTTCAGCCATGAACACAACGCCGGCAAGAACGATGACTTGCTCTTTCACTTGTTGTCCCATTTTAGCCAAATAGAAACTGTCGCCAACATAGTCAGCCACATCTTGGATATCGCCATCTTCATAATAGTGCGCAAGCACCACGGCATTTTTTTCTTTTTTCAAACGCTGAATATCAGCAGCAATATCATAACTCATAAGACCCTCAGCCAATTAGGCAGATATCAAAGTCTAAGTATAAACCCAAATTTCGCGATCACCTATAGCACAGCCACACATAGGTCGTAACGAAAAAACCCCCAAATAACACACCCGAATCCAAGACTTTTCCAATACTTCCTAAACACTCAAAAGCAAACACCATAGCAATGAGGCAGAGAGGGAATTAACATTCCTTGATCTGAGTTCCACAGCGAACCGAGAATTATTTAAATATGAAGAATAAACAAGAGCGAGGACTGTCCGAAAGAGCAAGGAATGTTAATTCCCTCTCTGCCGGTCTTCGTTAAAGGGTCGTCCCGCCTTTTAAGACGTTAATGATAGACTTAGAAACAGTCTTCAAGGATTCAAAAACGCCTCGGCCTTCAGAAGCACAACCTTCAATTTCAGGAGCGTTATAAGGGTTTAAAGCGCTTCTAAGCTCCGCAAGAGAAGCTACATTTGGAAGATCGCGCTTATTGTATTGCATAATAAGAGGGATTTCGCGGATGTCGTAGCCTTGCTGTTCCAAGTTTCTCTCTAAATTGCGAAGGGATTCCAAGTTTTCATCCATACGCTCAATTTGAGAGTCTGCTACGAAGATCACGCCATCAAGGCCTTTAAGGATCAATTTTCTAGAGGCATCGTAAACAACTTGGCCAGGAACTGTGTAAAGGTGGAAGCGAGTTTTGAATCCACGAATATCACCCACATTCAAAGGCAAGAAGTCGAAGAATAAAGTACGCTCGATGTCCGTATTCAATGCCACGAGTTTGGATTTTTGATCCTCCTCGGTTTTTTGATAAACCCACTGAATGTTCGTGGTCTTACCACCCAATGATGGGCCGTAATACACGACTTTGCAGTGAATCTCTTTGGCATTGTAGTTAATAAAGGACATTACAGCTCCACGCGATTTTGAAGGGCGCGACCCATGGTTCTATCATCTATGAAATCGATGTCGCTGCCAATAGGAACTCCATGAGCAATGCGAGATAATTTCAATCCTTTGCCCTGAAGTTGCTTTGCCAGGTACAAAATCGTCGTGTCACCTTCAAGATCAGCGTCTAATGCGAGAATAATCTCTTTAATCACAGGACCATTGCCCTCAAGACCATCTTCTACGCGCTCAAGAAGTTCTTTGATTTTCAAATCTTGAGGACCAATGCCCTCCAATGGAGAAATCGCACCGTGCAAAACATGGTAACGGCCACGGAATGCACCTGAAGATTCAATGCGCATGATATCTGCGGGTTCTTCAACAACGCAGATAGATTCATCGGCGCGGTGAGGATCTTCGCAGTAACGGCAAATATCGGAATCAGTGAAATTAAAGCAACGAGGACAATCGTGAACCTCAGCGCGCACGCGTAGCAAAGCTTCACTCAATTTCTCGGGAAACTCTGTTTCTGATTTGAGAATGAAATAGGCCAGGCGTTGAGCAGTCTTTGGCCCGATACCGGGAAGACGACTCAACTCGTGGACTAATTTTTCAAGCGCGCTGATGTGTAACAAGTAAACTCCGGCTTAGAAAAGGCCTGGGATGTTCATGCCGCCAGTGATTTTTTCCATCTCTTTTGCAGATGTATCACGAGCTGTTTTTACTGCTTCGTTAGTTGCAGACAAGATCATGTCTTGAAGCATTTCTACGTCGCCAGCTTTTAGAACTTCAGGGTCGATAGTCAAAGAAAGCATCAAGTGGTCGCCGTTCACTTTTACTTTTACAGCGCCGCCGCCAGATGTTGCTTCGTATTCTTTAGTTGCAAGCTCTTCTTGCGCTTTTTTCATGCGCATTTGCATTTGGTTTGCTTGCTTCATCAATTGGGCCATGCCCCCTGGAAGACCTTTCATGTGAACTCCTAGCCGATCTATGGCTTCTGATTTTTCAATTCAACTATGGATTTGATCTGACCTTTGAAAACTTCTTGGGCCGTCTTCACCATAGGATTTTCGGCGATGCGGGTGCGAATTTCATCTTCAGCTAATTGCACTTTCTTTTGTTGCAATGCTTGGGCAGACTCGCCGACCTGATCGCGGTTCATTAATACTTCAAAAGAATACCCAGCACCCCAGTATGAATCAATAAATCCTTGCAGCTTTTTACGCACCTGAGTGTCGGCCATCTGTTCTTTGAGGAAGGCTAGTTTTGGAGGGACACCAAGGCTGATTAATTTGCCCTCTTCCTTCGCAAAAAGAAGATTTTCGATCTTGGCTGCAAATAAGGCGTCATCTTGACGAAGCAATTCGACAAAATTCATCCATTTTTCAGTGGGAGTGTTGCCTGTCGCCAGTTTCGGAGTTGCCGGTTCTACGGGAGCCGCTCCTGGAACCGCTGGAGCAGGTTTGGCCGCCTGAGTTGATGCGCTCGCTTTGGGTTTGTTTTCCATCGCGGACTTCATGGCCTCGAGGCCTTGCGGAACTTCGGGAACGTTTTGAGATTCTTTAAGACGCTGGTGTCCCTTTACAGGGGGAGCTACCGGCGGAACGTAGGGCCTGGCACCACCTGCGCTGACTGGATTAGTATTTCCACCTTGCATGAAGCTTTTCAAGTCAGTCAATTTCGGAGCTGAGGCCATGCGAAGTAAAACAACTTCCAGCACAATGCGCGGATCCTGAGCGCGAGGAATATCAGAGCCACCTTTTAGCGCCATGTCGAAGAGCATGTGGATGTCTTCTTCAGAAAGACGTTGCGCCATTTCGTTCAACGCAGCCAGTTCCGAATCAGGCATTTCTAAGATTTGAGTCGCTTGGTTGCCAGAAACTTTCACCAGCAAAAGATTGCGGATCATCTCCAACAAATCTTGCGAGAATAAGTGCGGCTCAAAACCTGCTTGAGAAATTTTCTCGATCACTTTCAAGATCGCTTGCGAGTCACGATCTACCAGGGCAGACAAAGTATCAAAGAGCAAAGCGCGATCCGTAAGACCTAAGATCTCCACAACATTCGCACGAGTCAAAGCTCCGTTCGCAAAAGTGATCACTTGATCTAGCAAACTTTGCGAGTCACGCATAGATCCGTCGCCTTGGCGAGCGATCACCCACAAAGCATCTTCGTCAGCAGTCACGCCATCTTGATCGCAGATCAATTTCAAGCGTTCAGTAATCTGACGAGTCGAGATTCTTCTGAAATCAAAACGTTGGCAGCGAGACAAAATCGTTTGTGGGATTTTGTGAACCTCTGTCGTCGCCATGATGAAGATCACGTGTTCTGGTGGTTCTTCCAAAGTTTTTAGCAAAGCATTGAAGGCACTTGTGGAAAGCATGTGCACTTCGTCGATGATGTAGATTTTGTATTTTCCACTCGTCGGCATGAAGGCCACTGTTTCGCGAAGCTCACGAATCGAGTCGACACCGTTGTTTGATGCTCCATCGATTTCGATAACGTCAACGCTCGAACCAGTTGCAATTTCACGGCACGAGTCACATTGGTTGCACGGAACAAAGTTTACCGCATTTGGACAGCGCAAAGCTTTCGCCAAGATACGTGCAGAAGATGTTTTACCTGTTCCGCGGGGACCTGTGAAAAGAAGTGCGTGAGGAAGGCGGCCGTTCTTAAGAGCATTGGAAAGTGTTTGGGTAATATGATTCTGTCCGACGACGTCAGTAAAAGATTGGGGACGCCATTTGCGTGCAATCACCTGATAGGACAAAGATCACCTCAGAATAAAAAAAGTGGCCGAGCACCCCATATCACATAGACTCTCGAGTACCGTTGCTTCCTTCCGGATCTAGCGGGTTTCGTCAAGGGTGCTATTGTATGGGACCCGGCCACTCAGGGATGTACCCCATCGCCCCTCTCATTACATTCAATAACTCACCGCAAAAGGGTGCCTGCTTCTTTTTTGTAACCATGTCGCGTCACTGAGGCCTGTCGAAGAGTTAGAGAGGGATTAATAATCGATTTCGACCGGAAAAGCCGACCTAACTCTGCGTTCAACAGAGTCCTGTCGTAATAAAATGAGAATGATGCCGAGATTTGTTCGATTGCGAAGGGGATGAGCGGTGTTTCATATTGAATCGGCGTCTAATTCATTAAAATTACTTACTTTTTAGATTTAGGCAGCTGTTGGAAAGCGGCATAGAGGCTGCAGATTTAAATGCTAAATGGGAGATCCTATGAAAGTGCAAATCTACAAAATCCTCGTGCTAGTTACTGGAACCATTGTTTTGGTTTGCGGTTGTAGTTTTAAAAAATCCCATGATGCAAATCTGCAAAGCCCTCAGGTCGAAGCTAAGAAATTTGCAAATGAAGATGAGCTTCAATCAGTACTAAGCGCGAAGCTTGAAAAGCAAGATGTAAATGGTCTTCTTAACTATGCTTTCTATAATGATTTGGGTCTCGATTATGTCATAAAAGAAAAAGACAAAACTCTTGCGGAACTTTTGGAGAATGTGCCAGTCCAAGAGCTTTCGAAACCGCAAAATGTTTCATTAATTCAATCGATAGAGAATACACATCCAGTTAGCATCTTAAAAAATCAGAGTCTTCTCGTTGTAGCGGGAAAAACTTTAGACAAAGTGCTTTTTAAACAAGTCATTCAGGCTTTGATGACAGATCTGAAGAAAAATCCTGAAGTAGGTCATGATTCCTTACAATCACAACTAGAAGAGGTTGCGCTTGAGGCGGTTGATAATAAGTCCTTTGGAGAAGTCATTGAAAGTGGAAGACTTGCCTCTAGATTCGAATGGATAAAATTTAAATTGGAGACTATCGGAAGCGTCGGACTTTTAGATAAGACCAATGTATCAGTTAAAGTTCTGAACTCTTATTTGTATTCTCAATATATCAAAGAAAATCCGAGCAAGGCGATGGAGCTAATAAAGGCACTGGATAGTGCCAAGGTTTCTTGGAACTTGACGAGTGCTGAACAAACATCAGTTTTTAGTACAATGTATGCTCTGGGTCTTCCTGAGGCAACGAATAGAGAAATGACATTATTTTTCCTGAACCATAATCGCTCGTCGGGAGAGGTTCTTACTTCTGAATGCGACCTGGCAACTCCTTATATTTTAGACCCTGTGATAAAATTATTTGCGGATGGCAATGAAGAGCAGGCCGCGATGTCATTACAGCAAATCACGACTGCTATTAAGGGACAGAAGAACTACTGTGATAACGGTATCGACTACATCGTACGTAAAGTAACTGATGATTCTCGAGCGGCACGTGTGATAAAAATGTATGTGCAGATCGAAGGTCTCTCGACAGAAGACTTCATAAAAAAACTAAGATCACAGGCAGTAGAAAATAAACGTCTCGCTTTAGTCGCCAAAGTTCGTGAACTTATTCCTGAGGAACAGAAGGCGCAATTTGATTTGTACGTTCAAATGGCTTCAAATCAATAAAATTCCAAAAACATGGATCATCTGCTAGGATTGGCCCAAAAGGGGCCTATCCGTGAAATTGATTGAACAACTTGCCCAAGAAGACTTCACATTGTCGCTCAGTTCTGGGTACTTCGGTTTCTTCGCTCACTGCGGATTTGTGAAAGCAGTTTATGACGAGGGCTTGCGCCCCAAACTTCTGACGGGTTCTAGTGCCGGAGCCATCGTTGCCGCTTGTTTGGCTTCAGGAATGAATCCCACAGAGATGGAGAAAGAATTTTTAACTTTGAACAAAACCAACTACTGGGATCCGGGAATTGGTTTCGGAGTTTTAAAGGGACATGCCTTCGAAGAAACGCTGAAAAAATATGTCGCAGCTGATTTTTCGAATTTGAAAACTCCTCTGCGAATTGCGACTTACAATATCTTCAAACGTAAAACAGAGATATTCGAACAAGGTCCGCTGGCGTCAGTCGTGCGCGCTTCGTGCTCGATGCCTTTTTATTTTCATCCTGTGAAAATTGGTCGTCATCACTATTGGGACGGCGGCATCAATGACAAAATGGGGTGGACGGGATTGCCTGAATCAGAAAGGGTTTTAGGGCACTGGTTGCAATCCACTAAAGGTGCGGATTGGTTCGAGCGAGCGATGGCTTCCACCCATGGAAAAGATAAGCGGCACGTGCTAAAAATTTCCAACTTACCCCCGACGGGACCGGGAAATTTTCACAACGGTCCAAAGGCGATCGCTATGGCTTATGAAGAAAGTAAGCGATTCCTGAGTCAGAAACTCGTTTAATTCAAATCCCAAACAGCAATGCCTAGGTTTTAGGCGTCTCTGAAAAGCTTTCCTTTTGACCAAAATGTTTGGAATTTCCGCCCTCAAATCAATAGATTGCGGGTCGTGAAGTTCTTAGGCAGTTTCGCCAAAAAGGGCACTTTTATGAAACGTCTTTCCGCAACAATCACAGGTCTTCTGATGATGAGCTTTTCAGCTCATGCGGTTCCGGTATGTGCGGATGTGAAGGGGACTGCGAAGGATGTGATCTTCCTGGAGGGACCGAACTGCGATATCGCGAAAGATATTTCCGATGTTGTGAATGAAATCTCTGCGACCTTCGGTGGACCTTCTGTGACATTGCTTATCGGGGGAGCATCCGACAACGCAAATTTTGATTTAGGTCACCTGATCGAACTGCCATATCAAATGATTTTCTATGGCCGTTACGGATCTGAATATCCAGTGCCACGAATGAGTGTTGTGATCAGTGCCGCACACGAATACGGTCATGCAATTTTCCACGAGCGTTTCAAAGAAGAATTCCCGCAATTCGCTGATCTCGTTGCGAAGCTTGCAAAAGTTTCTGACGTGAAAGAAGCAAAGGCACGTGGTCAGGCAACGCAAGAGCAGCTCAGCCAAGCGATGACGGATCTTACGAAAACTCCCAGCTATGCAGAGTTCTCAAAGTATTTATCGGCGTATTCTGAATTTTTCGCCGATGTGATTGCGGTTTATCACATGCAAGACAAGAGTGCGATGTTAAGCGCTTTATACTATCAGCAAATGTCAGACACGGACTTTGCCTTTGCTCGTATGCGCGACTTCGCATCGAAACCAACAGAGCGCTATGAAGCCATGTTAAGTGAAGAACATGCAAAGCTTGCGATCGCTAGAACCTATGTAGGCGAGTCATTGTGGCCGAAAGATAAACTGCAAGCCAAGCGATTCGAAGAAAAAATCCTGAGCGCGATTATGACCGTCGTAAAAGCCGATATGAAGAATGGGAAAAGTCCCGATTGGAAAGAGATGAACGACAATCTGATCGCGGAACTAAAGAAGAAATAAGCGCAAATAAAAAGAAAAAGGGAGCTCGAAAGCTCCCTTTTTTATTTCAACAATTTGAAATGTCTTAGCAATTACATCGCAAGAGCTTTTTTCAAGTTCTCATCCAGTTTCGCCAAGAACGGCTCAGTGTTCAGATATTTATCTGCTGGCACTTTGTCGCCATAGATGCAAACCGCAAGATCTTTTGTCATGAAGCCAGCTTCAACTGTTTCAACGCAAACTTTTTCCAAAGTTTGAGCGAACTTCACAAGCTCAGTGTTGCCATCCAAGTTTCCACGGTGCTCAAGACCACGAGTCCAAGCAAAGATAGAAGCGATTGGGTTTGTAGAAGTTGGTTTGCCTTGTTGATGTTGGCGATAGTGACGAGTCACTGTTCCGTGAGCTGCCTCTGCTTCCATTGTTTTACCATCTGGAGTTACAAGAACTGAAGTCATCAAGCCCAAAGAACCGAAACCTTGAGCGACTGTGTCTGATTGAACGTCACCGTCGTAGTTCTTACAAGCCCATACGAAGTTACCATTCCATTTCAAAGCAGATGCAACCATGTCGTCGATCAAACGATGTTCGTAAGTGATGCCAGCTGCATCGAACTTCGTTTTGAATTCTTTTTGGTAGATCTCTTCAAAGATGTCTTTGAAACGACCATCGTACTTTTTCAAGATTGTGTTCTTAGTAGAAAGGTACAAAGGCCATTTTTTAGACAAAGCTTGATTGAAACAAGAGTATGCGAAACCGCGGATGGATTCATCTGTGTTGTACATAGTCAAAGCAACGCCATCACCTTTGAAGTTGAATACTTCATAAGTTTGAGCTTCGCCGCCACCTTCCGGTTGGAAAGTCACAGTCAACTTGCCCTTACCTTTAGTCACGAAATCAGTTGCGCGGTATTGGTCACCGAATGCATGCCGACCGATACAGATTGGTGCTGTCCAGTTTGGAACCAAACGAGGAACATTTTTGCAGATGATTGGTTCACGGAAAACTGTGCCATCCAAGATATTACGGATAGTGCCGTTTGGTGATTTCCACATTTGCTTCAAGTTGAATTCTTTAACGCGAGCTTCGTCAGGAGTGATAGTCGCGCATTTGATACCAACGTTGTACTTTTTGATGGCTTCAGCAGCATCAACAGTAACTTGGTCGTTAGTAGCATCACGATGTTCCATGCCCAAGTCGTAGTACTTAATGTCGATATCAAGGTATGGAAGGATCAATTGTTCTTTGATGAATTTCCAGATGATTCTTGTCATTTCATCGCCGTCGAGTTCAACAACGGGATTTGCAACTTTGATTTTTTTCATAAGTCGGTCCTTTGCGTTTTAGTAATAGAGCCCTGAAAATATAGAATGAAGGCCCTTGTTCTGACAAAGGAATTCCATGCCGGTCCTCGACGATAATTCAGTCACAGAATGGGGAAGAGGAAGAATAAAGTGATTACTCCTCGGCGGAACTCAATGCAGCATCGAGTCGAGGCTAATGGTGGGGAGCTGTGGCGGTCTCAAAGAACGAAACCGCCCGAAGTATCATCTGAAAATTGCGGACTAGAACGGAACAAAAACCGAGCGGTTGTTGTTGGTATTGTCTTTATAAAGTACCAAGCAGTTGCCTTGGAACGTGTAGTACAGTTTTGTCGTATTCAAGCTCGCATTGCAGCTCATTTGGAAATTGGGACGATCGATTTTTTGTGTGTCGCTAACAGGATGACTTACTTGGAACGAGTTGTAGTCATACACAGCTGGCGCCGCCACTGTAGCACGCAATGTGTTTCCAGAAAGATCGCAGTCGTTTACCAACTGGATTGTGCCGTTTTGAATGTACATAGAAGTTGTTAAGCGGAAAGAGCCTTGCGCTTGTACCATTTGCCAGCGACCTTCGATTGTGTGAGGAGCAGTCGTCACGCCGCAAACACTGTAATCAGTTTGGTTCACAGGATTGTTGCCGTTGCCGTTGTTGTTGTCGCTCGCAACGTTATTGTTGTTTGGGTCTTGGTTGTCTTGATTTTCACAAGCTGTCACAGAAAGTACTACCAGCACAGAAAGAGCTGCGATCAATAACTTCATTCTATCCTCCGAATTTTTTTGAGCTCTTCAAGCTTTTCGTGGAGGTTGTCTTTAGTCAAATAAAAAGGAGACCTTGCGATCCCCTTAAAAATTATACGCCGAAGAATGGATTCTTCGCGCGGGCTTCTAGTCTTCGCAATTCCTGTTCTACAGGTTCTGCAACAAGTTCTGGTGTGTTGTAGCGATAAAGACGCGGGCCATTTAACGTGCATCTTGCGATGGCGAGCATTAATCCAACTGCCTTGTAGGCAAGGTAAAGGAGGAAGCTTGTTATTTGGCCGGCCTTTTTTACGCTTTCAACAGACACATCCGCAGAGGTTTCAACGAGCCTCAATAAAGTTCGCTCGTTCCTATATTCCCAATTTCGTTTCTTACGCAATAAAGCGTGCATATCTTCCTCCTGGTTGGATAATGCTCGCCAAAGCGCAGACTCAAAAAGGCCGCGAATCCAAACTCTGGCGAGAGTTTGTTGTAAAGTTTTGTGGAAAAAGACAAAGCAATGCCGTGAAGGCGCAGCGATGCCTGATTCGAAAGTTAATTTATTAAAATGTCTTGTGGCTTATTGATCCGAACTTCGCGAACGAAGCGTTTAATAAGATATCTGCACTAAAAGCAAATATGTGACGTTAGATCAGAGGCCACGCCGTTAATGAGCTGCTGTTGCTCGACGGTATTTGATTTTTTATTCATCATAATTTTCATGATGGCCTCCTTTCATCAGAGTTATTTCTAATATCGGATGAGCTGTCCAAAAAGTAAACTAAAATATTTGAAATGCTCGCAAATTCTTTGCGGTGGCTAGTTCCAACGTGGAACTACATTCTATTTTTTTGTGATGGAGTCGATGAGATCTTTAAAGTACACAGGCATTTCACTGCGCGAATACCATGCAAGTGCAACGGGATCGTCAAGAAACATTGTCTTATCAAGAGCAATCAGTGATCCGTCTTTAATAAATTCATGAACATACTCGGTGGTTAGTACAGAATAGCCGACACCGTGTTGAATCATCGACGTTAATGCATCGATATTGTTTGCGTAGTGTCTTTCAGAGCGAATTTTCTTGTTCAATTTATATTTTTTTAAAAGATCGAAAGTCATCATGTCACTTGGATCATGATCGACGATGCATTCTTTTTCTAGAATGTCAGATAGTGAGCGCTTCCTCCATGAAGACGGTCCCACTAAAATATATTTTTCGGGTGCAAGCATTTTGGAATCAAGTTCAAGGCCCACTTGATTCGCGGGCAGCGCAGCTAATTGTGCAAAACCGTTTTTCAATTTCCCCGCGATGTTATTTGCATCAGTCAGATCAAAGCGCATGCGCAGTTGCGGATGCTTTTTCAAAATCGCACTGACTCGCGGGATAACTCGCGAACGCATCAGTGTTGATGTGCCACTAATGCAGACGTCAATTGTAGCGGATGATTTTTTTCCAGAGAGCTTTGCAAGTGTATCGCCTTCAAGATCGCGAGCGGCTTGAACATAGCGAAGAAGAGATTCGCCCTCGTTAGTCAGGCGCATGCCTTTTCTAGAGCGGGTAAAAAGGGTGACTCCCAGCTGCTTTTCCAAGCTTCTTATTCTTTGGGTCACCCCTGTTTGGGTGAGATTTACCATTTTTGCAGCTTCCAGGACCGTGCCCTTTTGGACGACGGCCCAGAAAGCTTCTAGGGAAGGGCTCAGTAAACTCATTTAAAATCATAATAAAGTGAAATTTATGAATTATACAAATACTTTCTTTAAGAATATTTAAGAAAAAGAAAGAGGTGATCATCAGGAATCAACTATCCACAGCGAATTTGGATAATCCTGTGGATAACTCCGCACACTAGACACTTAAAGGAAGGTTTTTATGAAAGCAAAAATGTTGGTGGGTTTTCTAATCAGTCTTACTGCAGTCAATGCAAACGCTGGCTGTTGGGCAACTCGCTTGGATCCTATCTGTCCCAAACCTCATACAGTGATCTGCAAAGCCAAATCAGCGTCTGGTGGGCAGTTTGCGGTGAACTATGACGAGCAAACTCAGTCGGTAAATTACGCATTTCAACCAACGAAGCCATGCAACGAACGCACTCACCGAATCTGTCCGGACATGATTGCATACAACTTGAATTCTGCTAATCAAACGGGATTCGAAGGTAAAGTTGACGTGCAGCCCGAGCAATTACATCTGAAAATTGGCAATCAACTTGATTTACAGATGCAAGGCCATAACGGCGCCATCGCGATTTCAAATTTCAATCTTCAAGGGGAAAATGTTCCTACAGAAAATTGGGAGTGCATTACACAGTGATACAAGCGGGCCACTGCCCCTCGAGAAACTGCGGCAGCACTCAAGCATATACTTACAGCGGTAGCACTGATGAAGCGGATGCAACGGCGAAATTTACAACGAATTTCACTCGCGCTCCCGGTGTGAACTACCTCCTAACATTGACGAATAAACAAGAGCCACAGAAAAACTTTTCAGTGGCTTTCCATCAGTATGAGGATCAGTCAATTGGTGTGTCGTCTGTAGGCATTGGTGGCGCAGTTGTTAACACCGCAGGCCTTCAATGTGTAGAGCAGTAATTAAGGATTAATTTTCCACGCGATCTTTTCCAGAGCTTCAACCTCTTCCGCCCAATAGCGGTAGGTGTTGAACTCTGGGAATAGACGCGGAAAGCTTGGATCATCCCAGCGTTTCGCGATCCATCCGGCATACATTAAAATGCGCAAGCCACGAAGCATAGGAATCCACGCCCATTGATGATCTGGGAATTCGCGAAGTTCCTCGTAACCAGAAATAATCAGATCACGTTCTTCGGAAATAGCGTCTTCATCGCCAGATAAAAGCATCCAGAAATCTTGGATGACAGGGCCATTCACAAAATCATCGAAGTCGACCAAGAAAAATTGCTGACCGTTATTCAGTAAATTTCCTTTGTGACAGTCACCGTGAATGCGAATGAATTCAGATTTATCGAAGTTGTCATCAATCGCATAAAGAATGTCTTCAGCGGCAGTGTTATAGCGCTGGCACAGTTCCGGTGTGATCCAGTCTTGAAGATTATCGAGTGTCTCCCAGCCGCCATAATAACTTGTATCAAGTACAGGGCGATGGGGAGCCATCTTGCGTGCGCCAACATTGTGAACCTGGGCCATCAAACGGCCGACTTTTTTATAATCTTCGCCCAAGAACTCCTGTGGCATGCGCCCCAGAACTTTGGGAAAGAAAGCAACGTACATGCCGTCGACTTCAGTCAAAGTCAGATCATGACCTTGCATTAAAGGTGCAACCGCAGGAATACCTTCTGCTTTTAATGACAAAAGAAAATCGTGCTCTTCTAAAATCGCTTCTTTGCTCCACCGGCCGGGGCGATAGAATTTGGCGATGACGTTTTTATTGTAAGATCCTTTTTCAAAAGGTTCTTCCAGCTTGATGTCAAAAACGCGATTTTCATAGGAATTCAGTTGAGTGAATTCGCCGGTAGGAAAAAATCCCGCGTTCTCTGCAGAACGTAGAACTTTCTCAGGATCTAAATTGTAAAAAGAAGAGCTTTTATCCATTTCTAACCAGCCTCCCATTCACAATAACATCATGCGTGGCAAAAAGGTACGGCGTACCTTCTAGGATCTTGCCACTAAGGTGGGGGGTAAGTCATTCTTCTTTGCGATGAAGGTAGAGAAGGAACACTTTCTTTTTGCAAGATGGCCAGTAGAGGTTCACCGACGTGCGTTTCGCCGCTCGGTCTCGATCTATCTTTATCCCAATAAACCTATCAAGGTCGTGGCGAGCAAATCTACCTCTCAAAAGGTCATCGTTGATTTCTTGATGGCCAAGAGAAACTGGATTGAAAAGACATTTGAAAAGTTCGCGGATCTTGCTGAACAATTTCCTGAAAAGAAAATTCAAGCCCTCGAGGATTTCCCGTATTTAGGTATCGATCGAAAATTGAAGGTCGTCATAACTCTGAATAAGAAAACATTTGTTTCAGTGACAGATGAAAATCTATTGTTGCACATTCCTCGTAATGAATGGAGTGCTGAAACTCCGTTGCGGGAACATCCTACGGCTTTGAAAGAGATTCGCCATTTCTATAAACGTGAAGCGATCCAGCTGCTAGGCGCCCGCATTCGTCACTGGGCCGAGCAAATGAACTTACATCCATCCCAAGTGAAGTTTCGCGAACAAAGAACAAGATGGGGCAGTTGTTCCTCAAGGAAAGTGATCAATTTGAATTGGCGTCTGATCGTTTTTCATCCCGAGATCATTGATTATGTGATCGTTCATGAATTGGCGCATCTGGCTCACATGAATCACTCGGAACATTTCTGGGGTTTGGTTGAAAAATATATGCCGAATTATCGCGAGTTGATGGGATCGCTGAAGCAATCCCAGAATCTCGTCGAATTCCTTTCAGAAAAAAACTAGTAAAGCCCGTTCTGGGTTTTCTTCATCATAAGTCTCATGGCAAGCAAGGTGCCGACATAACCTATGCAAGCACCAAAGATCGTATCGCTTAAGAAGTGATCGTGAACGACAATGCGCGTGCTACATACAATTGTCGCAATTAAAATCCACAACCAGCGAAATTTAGGAAAAGCGATGGTAAACATCGTTGCAACTGTGAACATCACTTGGGAATGGCCTGAAGCAAAAGATTGCCAGTGCCAATGAAAATTAAAGGGATGAAAAACAAAAGGTTCAAACGTTGGTGTTTTGTGAGGACGTTGTCTTCCCACGGTGAACTTAATCAAATGGGTCATGATCCCTGAAACCAGCAATGCCACTAGAAAATTCAAACCCCAGCGACGGAAGTAATCGACTTTTGCAGAATATTTTTTCAACGAAGCGATCTTCGGCGCTACAAAACGGCAGAACGCCCAACTTAAAATCGCGATCGCGAAATAGTAATCAGAAAGACCTAGATCGGTGATCTCTCTGGCGATAGGGCGGTAAGTGGCATTGATATCCGGGCGACCGAAGAATTGTGAAAGCTGTTGGTCGAACAGAAGGGCTGCCACAACGGCGAGAACAAACGCTGTGATGACTACTTTTAGAATGTGTTTTTTTAACTTAAGAGGGCTGCGTAAAAGCTCGCCGAATTGTTGTACAGGCATGTAATTCCTTCTAGCGGGGAGTGTAAACCGGATGTGTATTCGAATACAAGGTGTGATGAGGGGTGACGAAACTTGGCGCGGGCCTTGCTATCTGCCTTTTGCACATAAAAATCTTGGAGGATTTCATGTTACCAATGCTTCACAAGCACACAATCATTACGGCTGCTTTGATGGCGTCACTAAGTCTTACCGCATGCGGTAGCAAAAAGGACGTTTTAAAAGCTCCGGACCAAACTTCTCAATCAGGTACTGATGCAAATTCTGGCAACGGCCAAAAACAAGATACTAAAACAGGCGGTTCTATCGGTGGAGGCCTTGGCAATCCAAGCACTGATGGCAAAAACAATACAGAGCCACCACTTCCTCTTCCTGGTGCAACAGATCTTCCGGATCCAAGTGCTCCGGTTCAGCCAAAACCGGCTCCAGCTCCTGGTAAATCTCAAGGACAAGGTCAAAACACTAATACTAATAATGGTTCAGTCCCTCAATCTCCTTCAGATTCAGCGAAGCCTGCTCCATTGCCACCAGTGACTTCTGAAAAGCCAGCTCCAGACCTGGGCACAAATCCACTTCCAAATGATTATCGTTCTGATGATGCCACTCAAGTGGGTCGCGATAATTTAACGAAACGTATGACGGGCGGGGTGACTGCTGACGGTCTAGTTTATACTTCTTCTTCAACAGATGAACTTTTGAATTTCCTAAGAGCACGCAATGCGCGCGTTGACGAGGCCACTCGCCAAGCCAATATGGCGGCCGCTGCTTCTATCTTGTCTGCGAAACTGACTGTAGATGGCATGTCAGGTGATGCGATCGTGACTTTGAAAATTCAAGAAGGCGACAGCACTAAAGTTTATAATATCGCAGGCAGCATGAACGATGGGGGCGCAGCTTCTGCACTTCGCTCTGTCCGTGCGGGTAACGGCGAAAAATCAACAGGTACTCGTTCTATCGAAGGTACAATCAAATGTTTGGATCTTGATGGTGGTTGCACGAATACTTACGTTCGCGTGAAACTGGCTTCTCAAGATTCTACGGCTCGTGTGGGCGTGATCTTCAGAAACTCTGCGGCTGATGTTCATATCAGTTTGCCGGGTCAATATTCTGACAATCCAGAGTATTTGGTACTTCGTGAATTCTTCAGAAACTCTATCTTGCAACAAAACAGCGAAAACAGAATTAAAGAAGCTCGCATGAGTTCATTCGAAGTTCTGAATGGTCGTTCAGGTGTTGCTTTGACGATTAAAGGTATGAACAGCCAACTTCTTGGTTTCGCAGGTCCATTGCTTGCTCCAGAAGCGGGTACTGGTGTGAATATCAATCTTTCTAGAATTGCGAAAGACAATGATGACACATTGGATTTGATCAGCTTGAACAGTTCAAAATTGACTTACCAAAACTGGATTGGTGATGCGCGTATGGTTGCCAACAATGGTTTGGGCCAAGTTAAAATCGCTTTGAAAATGAGAAAGCGTTCTACATTCGCTCAAGATCAGTTCGCGATCACATTCATGAGAAAGATCAAACCTCTCGTTGAACTAACAGATGACAATTTGAAATAAACTTTTAACTGACAATTTAGTTCCTCCTAATTGTTTGTTTTCCCTGAAGGCCCATAGACTCCAAGCTATGGGCCTTTTTTATTTTCATCTGGTGGTCAAAGCGACATTCATAAAGCCACCTTCGACAGACAGTAATAGACTTCAATATTCCCGCAAAACGGGAGTGCAAGCCAGTGACTTAGTGACACTAATATTTTGGTACGCTGATTGCTTTGGCCATATATCGGGGAGTTACTTAAAACCATCGGGGGACACAATGGCTCTAAAAAACAAAATCTTCTTAGCAATCGCGGTTTCTACTCTATTAGGAATGGCTTCTGCGAAAGCGTACATCGTTCCTGGCCAAGGCGGCGGCTTCCAGCAAGGTCCGCGCGATAATAACGGACCACGTCCTCTTCCTCCACAGCAACCAATGCCACCAGCACCTCCACAACAAGGTGGTGGCTATCCTCCATATCCAGGAAATGGTGGCGGTTATGGACCAGGTAACGGTGGTTACAATGGTCAAGAGCAGCGCACGATTCAAGTTCGTCGTCGTATCATGAACGAAAATCTTCCTTTGCTTCAACTCGCTGGAATCGATCGTCGTTATGATGGTTACATAGTTCAATCAGTCACAGCGTTTATCTCTGGCAGTGCACCTCGTGCGCAAGTTTCGTTGGTGATTAATGGTCAACAAGACGCAAGCTCTTTTGCGAATCGTGGGGCTATAACTTTGGTTCCTCGCTATGCAGCTGTTCTTGGACAAGTTCGCGACATCACTTTGTCAGTGATGGGTGGAGTTGATTTGGATACTGTTGTGATCACATTGCAAGCGCGACAAGACGGTGGTGGCGATCATGGACCGGGTTGGGGTCGTGAGATCACTCTTCCAATTCCAGTGGCTCGCAGAATGTTGGGTGCGGATCGTTTGGATATTACTCAGTACATCAACGTGAACCAGTACCGTGGTTATAGAATCACTGCGGTGGAAATCGAAGCGGCTTCTTTGTACCAAGTGGCATTCCTTGACCTTTACATCAACGGATTCACTCAAGGTCAATCAATCCAAATCGGTAACTTTGTTCAAAGATACTCTGTGTATCCACAAGATGCTGTTATTGGTCAAAGTGCTGCAAGCATTGTGATTGGTAACCGTGGTGACCTTGATGTTCGCGGTGTGACTTTAAGATTGTCTCGTCGCTAATCAACGAACTTACAAACAAACTTACGAAGGGCTTCTGGAAACAGAGGCCCTTTTTTTATGCTTTGCGATAAGCTGAAATCCTGCGCCAATCGAAATCCCTTGTTTTGATCGTTTAAATCAGGTCGAATATTTGAGCGTAAAGGAGTACGGATTTCTATGCAGAACAACCACCCAGAGTTTAGCAAAGGCAAAGAAATTTCAACAGGTTCGCTGGTTCCGCCAGTGTTGTCTGATTACATGAACTATCGCCAGTTCTTGGCAGATTTTTATAAGTTCAAGCGTCAGTCATCGAAGGGCTCTTTAAGGGCTTACAACTATGCTGTGTTCTCTGCGGCGGCGAATATCAAATCACCAAACTATTTGAAGATGATCATCGAAGGAAAAAGAAATCTTTCTGACGATATGATCGGCAAGTTTGGTAAGGCCCTTGGTTTCAATAAAGAACAAACTGAAGAGTTCCGTTTGCTTGTGCAATTCACTCAAGCAACAGACCCAGCAGATCGCAACATGTACCTGAAAAAGCTCAGCGAGCACCGTGTGGGTGTGAAACTGAAAACGGGCGAGATCGACCGTAAGAGCTTCGAGAAAGTTCCGAACTGGGTGGCATGGATCATTTACGCAATGATTGATCAAGAGGGCGTGGCGTTTGATACGGCAGCTCTTAAAAAACTTCTTCGTGGCAAAGCTTCTGAAGATGAAATTGAAAATGCATTGGCTTCTTTGATGAACTCTGGCGACATCCGTCGTGATGAAGTGACGGGCGAGATCAAGAAAGCTCGCAGTCTGACAGAATCTCCGGAAGATATTCCAGTGGCTCTTGTTAGAAAGCTTCAATCGCAGTTGATGTACTTGGGTCTTGAGTCTTTGTATCAAGATCAACCGACAGAGCGCGAGTTCGGCACGCTGACGATGTCTTTGACGAAAGCGGAATTCGAAGAAATCAAATTCAAGCTTCGTCAAATGCGCAAGGCCATCAATAAAGACAACTCGATCGCTCGTATGAAATCAAAAGGCGAAAGAGTGTACCAATTGAACATCCAATTATTCCCTGTGACGAACGCGGTGGAAGGTCTCGAGAAAGCTCCAGTGATTCAGCCCGCTCTTGATGTGAAGATCGAAGAGATGGTTGAGACAGCTTTCGAGGCAGCTCAAGCAGCGGCCCCTGTTGAAGAGGTTGCAGCACCTGTAGCCGCTGCACCAGTGGCACCGACGGCGTCGGTTGCACCGGCCGCAACACCTGCCCCAACGGCTTCAAATAATAAGTCTTCGAACGTAAGTTCACTTGCCGCAACTGCCGCATCCGCAGCAGATCTTTTCCGCTAATTTGCCTATTTAAGAGGCTGTCATTAAACATGACAGCCTCTCGTGAAAATTTAAGATTCTTAAAAAATAGTGTCACATTTACCCCAAAAAATGGGCAGCAATGTGGATAACTCTGTGGAAGACCCACATAAATGGTGGATATCTCGACCTTTTGGTGCGAAATGACCTCTGCTTATGTTAGCATACTGTCAGGATCGGGTAACATAACATGCTAATTTTTTGCGCTGTGATGAACGAGAAATTCGTTGTTTCTGATGCATGAAAAAAGCAGGATGACCGATCGTTTTTGTTTCTCTCATGGGGGCGTACTGGCTTCGACGTGGGTGCTGAAACATAAGGAGCATACCGGGGCGCCTGAGGACCTCGTAAAAACGGGCATTTTGTAATTGGCAACGATTACGCACTTGCAGCTTAATTAGCCTGCACGATCAACCTTGAGGTGGTTCCGCTCTTGGATTGATCGTCATTTAGGGACCTCGGAGTGCTGGGTTTTCTCCAGCAGGCACTCTTAAATTTACTGGGGGAGAGGTCTTAGGGATTTTGTCTGTGGAAGCCTGAGGACCAATCTAAAACACTGACTAAGTATGTAGCGCCTTATCGCGGATCACTTGCGGACGGGGGTTCAATTCCCCCCGCCTCCACCAATTTTTTCTTCTGGAATGTGTGGTTCTACTCACTTCATGGTGGAACTTTATCCAAAACACACAAAAATCATAAGGTTCTACTCACTTCATGGTGGAACTTTATCCAAAACACACAAAAATCATAAACTTAGCAGACGAAGCCTGTAGTTTTTAAAGCTTCTAAATCCGAAAGCCCGCTTCTGCAACAGTTTTGCGAGATTGTTAAAACCTTCCG
>NZ_DASVLT010000036.1:0-16882 GCF_036384735.1 Bdellovibrio sp.
GGTGAGACTACTCCAAAGGCTGAACCTCAATCAATTGCAGCGGCACCGGCCCCAGCCCCTGAAACTTCTGCACCGGCTACAGCTGAAAGTTTAGCTCCAGCTCAACCGGCTGCAAATGACACGGCACTTCCGTCAGATCCGTTTGCTGAAAATGCAGCGACGCAAACGCCACCAGCAACTTCAGATGCAAACACAACAATCGTAGACAGTGGCACACCAGCTCCTGAAACGTCTGCCATGACAACTTCAGAGCCGGCTCCAGCACCAGTCGCAGAGAAAAAGCCAACGGTTGCTTTGCAAAAAGTTGCAAATGCCCCTTGGAAGGTCGGCAAGACTTGGTACAACACAGTTTACTTCGCTCGTCCTGGCGATTCCTTGGCTAGCATCAGCCAGATGATTTACGGCGCTGATAAAACAGCAGAGCTTAAAAAAGGAAATCCATCACTTAAAAATCGTGCGGTAAAACCAGGTGATAAAGTTTATTACAACTCTCCTCACCGTCCTGATGATTCTGCTCGCATGGTTACTTACTATGAAGACAACGGCATGCAACCAGATGTTTACGTAGCTAAATCTGGCGACAATATCCGTAACGTTTCAAAAAAACTTTTGGGCTACTCGAATGCTTGGAAAGAAGTGTGGGCAACAAACGCGGTTGAGTCTAAAGGCGCAATGCCTGAGGGCACAGAGCTTCACTACTGGAAAGGTGGCAACGTAGCTGCTGCTCCAGCGGCGCCTGCTCACGAAGAGATGCCTCCGGTTCCTAATCAAGAGATTGCAGGCCAAGCTCCTCAAGTCCCGGCTCCACCAGCTCCTCCTCAACAAGCGGCAGCGGATATTCCACCACCTCCGCCAATGCCTGAGGCTCAAGCTCCGCAGCAACAACCACCTCAAGGTGAAATGGCTCCGCCACCTCCACCTGATATGGCACAAAACCAACAGATGGCTCCTCCGCCTCCACCGCCACCAGTGGAAGCTGTGAATCCGCCACCACCTCCTCCACCAGCACCGAAAAAAGCTCATCACGTCGAAGAGCAACCAGCGGGTGGTATGGATAACGACACAACTTTGGCGTTGGCAGTTGTCGGCTTGGCAGCAGCGGGCCTTGCGGGTCTGATCGTGATGAGAAAGAAACGTAAGCAAAAAGAAGCTGAACAACAAGCGATGGACAACACGCACGTTGGAACATAAGCAAACCACTGACATTTGAAATATCAAGACCCACCCTTCAACAAGGTGGGTTTTGTCATTCAAGGCGTTAGAATGTACAAGAAGCTCCACACTTTCATTTTCGCAGCTTTATTTTTCATCCCAGTGATGAGTCAGGCCAAGTGCAAAGCCATCTTGATCAATGGCGGGGTGGATTCACAACACAACTTTAATATTCACACCACAGAGCTGCGCGAGATGTATCGCTCGTTACTGACACAAGGTTGTCAGCCTCAAGATATCTATGTCTTTTCGGCCTCTGGAAAAACTGACAGTTATGATGTGCGAGTAGATCCGATTGATCCTGATTCTGAAGAAAAAACGGAAGCCTATAAGTTCGTCGACAATAAGACCGTTCAGAACTTGTATCCCGCCGACAAAGAAACCCTAGAAAAGAAAATGACCGAGATCGCACAGTCTACAACCAGTGGAGACCATCTTTTCATCTATCTGAATGATCATGGCACAAATGGACTGCCATCAGGTGTCGGTATGATGCCTTGGTTAGGGGATGATGGAAAACCTGAAACTGTAAATCTTGAAGAGTTCCAAAAAATTATTTCGCAAACGTCTCCTGATGCCAAAGTGAAGGTGTGGGCCGATTGTTGCTATTGTGGTGTTTACAACAGGGTTAAGAGCAGCAACACATGCGTCGCTAGTGCCACGGATGAATTCCACGTGGGCGACTACTTCTGGTCGAACTGGGATGCCTACATAAAAAATGGTGCCTACAATGGCCCCATTACGCCAACAGTGAAAGCGGCCTTCGCCGGCCAAATCAAGAGCGAGAACAGCAGTCTTGCAAAAGCGGCTAGTGTTTCAAAGCTGTCGCTTTCAAACCCATTTTACACCCGCGATTCAATGACAGCGATGGGATGCTTTATGGGGCCTCGTGATTCGGCGGAGCGATTCATGTATGAAACAATTGGTAGAGATATGTTGTGTGTGAACGATGTTCTGGGAATGGTCGCCTCTTCAGAGAAAGCACCATCTGAACCTGCATCAATGAATACATGCGAAAATCCAGATCAGCGACCATTTAATAAGTTGCGTGATCTTTTATTGCACTTGGGAAGTGGAAGAAAGCTTTCTGCAAGCGACACAGCAAAAATCAAAAAGCTAGCAAAGAAGCTTCAAAAATCTTTAGATCGCATGAAGTCGTCCAAGGAACAAAAGCAGCTCGATGCACTGGATAAAAAATTCGAAGCCTTGTCGCCAGAAGAGCAAGTAAAGCAGGCTGCAGATTTCCAGGAAAAGTCTTTCAACCTACGTGGAGAGATGGCCGATAAAGACCATGTTTATGACGATCTCATGGACGATCAGAAACTAATCACCGAAGCTTTGTTCTATGGAACTGCCAACGATGCTCAGAAGAAAGAATACAAAAGGTTAAGATCATGTCTCGAAGAACCCATATTCTAATCGCAGCATTTTTGTTTTCAGCACTAGCACATGCACAAGTGCAGTTCTCAGAGGGGGAAGTGTTGCTGCGCGGAACTTTGATAAGCACAGAAGGAGCCTATCATTTAGTTGTAAATCCTGAAACACGCTCCATGAGTGTTTTGGATTTAACTCCGACGAAAGACGTTAAATTCATCAGCCAATATAAAAGTGGAACTAAAGTCGAAGCATGTGTGGCGGTAGAAAAGCAGACTGAGCTTACATTGAATCGCGCGGCTCAACTGACCAAGATTCGTCCGCTATCGCCAAGTGAAGCTGTGATTATTTATCCATCGCAAATGCCTGTTTGTACGAAGGGAAAAGGTTGTGTAAAGTTTGGTGAAAAATTAAAAGGTATCGCTTTTGCGAGCGCCTTGGCTGCCCAAGGTCTTCCCAAAGATTATTTCAGATGCAGAAAATAAAAAATCCCGCACCTTATTCGGGCGCGGGTCTCTGTGGTTTTTTAAAAGTTCGGACTAGCCGACTTTTTTGAAAATCGAATCCATAACAGATCGAGTTTCAACACGACCGTTTTCTACAAAGTAGATAAGGTCATCGACGATTTGCACGTCGCGATTATTCGTTGGCATGAACTTAATGCCCACACCTGCTGAGTTCGTCCAAATTACATGGGCCGCGATTTTGCGTTCGCGACCTGCAACGACGAAGAATAGGTTGATCTTTTCATTGGCGCGTACATCTCCGCCCGTAAACTCTAAAAAGGCTCCCGTGATGCTAATATTCTTAAGCGTGCCTACGGTCTCTTCGCGCGCGTAATTGCGCTTGAAAGACACCTCGAGGTTAAGAGGGGTTCTTGGTGCCGGAACTTTTACAGCTTCCTCCACGTTACAACTCCTTATGCTTATTAGTGCGATATTATCCTTTCGGAATGAGTTGCTTAAAAATTAATACCCTAAGGGCGAAAAATTGCGAATTTTGAGGGCTAAGCAAAAAACTAGACGTTCTTGACAGTGCCTTAACATCCTGAATATTCAAGGAAATCTGATAACTATAAACTTCCAGGACCGAGCATCTGTTAGGTCCTGCTAGGCTTTCCCGGTATTAGTTCCCCTCTGAGAAAATCAGGAAATCCGTCGAACTTCTAGAGACTCAATTCGAGGCCTCTAATGTCTCAATGGGGGTCCGGTTGGTCCAAACGTCTGATTTCTTATATAAATTTAAGGCTTTGGCAGTCCAAATAAAATCTTTTTAAATCAAATACTTATGAATTGGCCTCAAGGTGATTTGGACACAAAAAGGGTTTTCGGTTGACAAAGGAGCCGCAAGTCTAGGAAAGTTAGGTCAAGCATACAGTTTAGTTCCAATCGGATCAAACTTCCTACTTTCTCTATTTTCTTTTATTAAATCCCACAAGGAGACCCAGTTTGTCTGAACCCAAAGATCAACAAGGCGTTGAGGTAGTTAAAAAGCGCACGCGCACCAAAGCTTCATCTGAAGACACTTCGACCCCGCAAGCAGCAGCACCTGCTGAAACCGCGCCAGCTCCAGAAGCTCCCGCAGCAACCGCGGCCCCTGAATCTACACCGGCTTCCAACCCTCCAGCAGAAACTAAAGCCGAAGGTACTCCGTCTCCTTCTTCTTCAGAGCCTCAACAGCAACAGCAACAACAAAGACAAGATCGCGGTCCTCATCAACAACGCCGTGAATTCCGTCCAAACAACAATAGAAACGATCGCGGTGGCCACCGTCATGATCGCAACGACAGAAATGACAGAAATGACCGTAACGATCGCAATGATCGCAACGACCGTGGTGATCGCAATCAACGTCGTGACTTCCGCTACGGAAGAAGCAACGAAGACGTTCAACCATCAGGTGACGAGCATGCAAACCAGCCAGCACAAACTCAAGATGTTGATTTGGCAGATATCCAACTTACGGATGAAGAGAAAACATGGCTTTCTTCAAAAGATCTGAAATCGAAAAACATCACTCAGCTGACAGAGCTTGCAACGAAACTTAAAATTGAAAATGCTGCCGGCCTTCGCCGTCAGGATATGATCTTCGAAATTTTGAAACGTGCAGCGAAATTGGGTCAGGACATTTATGGTTCTGGCGTTCTTGAAATCTTGCCTGATGGTTACGGTTTCTTGCGCTCTCCAGACTTTAACTACTTGCCAGGTCCGGATGATATCTACGTTTCTCCATCACAAATTCGCCGCTTCGGTTTAAGAACGGGTGATACTGTGACGGGAACTGTTCGTCCTCCAAAAGAGGGTGAACGTTACTTCGCGCTTTTGAAAGTTGATTCGTTGAATTTCGAAACGACTGAAAAAGGTAAAGACAAGATCTTATTCGACAACTTGACGCCGCTTTATCCAAATCAGCGTTTGAAACTTGAACACAACCCAGGCGATTACACGACTCGTGTTGTGGATTTGATGGCGCCACTTGGTAAAGGTCAACGTGCTTTGATCGTTGCTCCGCCAAGAACAGGTAAAACAGTTCTTATGCAACAAATCGCTAACGCGATTACAACAAATCACCCTGAAGTGAAGTTGATCGTTCTATTGATCGATGAACGTCCGGAAGAGGTGACTGACATGCAACGCACTGTAAAAGGTGAAGTCGTATCGTCTACATTCGATGAGCCACCAACTCGTCACGTTCAAGTTGCAGAAATGGTTATCGAGAAAGCTAAACGTTTAGTTGAACACAAACACGACGTTGTGATCTTGCTCGACTCTATCACTCGTTTGGCTCGTGCTTACAATACGGTTGTTCCGCCTTCTGGTAAAATCTTGTCAGGTGGTGTGGACTCCAATGCCCTTCACAAACCAAAACGTTTCTTCGGTGCCGCTCGTAATATCGAAGAGGGTGGTTCTTTGACGATCATCGCAACAGCATTGATCGACACAGGTTCACGTATGGATGAAGTTATCTTCGAGGAATTTAAAGGTACTGGTAACGCCGAGATCCACTTGGATCGTAAGCTTATGGAAAAACGTATCTTCCCTTGTATGGACATCAACAAATCAGGAACTCGTAAAGAGGACTTATTGATTGATAAAGCAGATTTGAACCGTCTGTGGATCCTAAGAAAAGTTCTAGCACCGATGAACGTTGTCGATGCGATGGATTTCTTGTTAGATAAAGTATCTAACACGAAATCAAATACGGACTTCTTGAAAGCAATGTCAGGCCCAGGTTAAGCAAGTCTGCATATCAAAAATTTAAAAATAAAAAAGGGAATCGAAAGATTCCCTTTTTTATTAGACCGATTCACCAACATAAAACTCAGCTAGCTCGTGCTGAACGTAAATTTCTTTATAAGGGACGAGAAAATTAACGGCAGTTGATTGCGTGACCGTTGCCATCAAATACTAGGTTGCCATGACAACGACCGCCACGGCAGTCCATCGGCGAGCGACGACCATTCCGAGGCATGAAGTACTGATCCCCCTCGCAACGACGTGGAGGCAAAATCAAAGCGTTGTAGCCGGTCCCGCAATATGCTTGGTCAACAATGCCACCTTCGGGATTGTAACAGTAACCATTCACCGAATAATAATTTGAAAGTGAAGAGCAGTAGTTGCCGTCAACGACTTGGTTTGCAGAATTATAGCAATAGCCATTTGAAAGAGTGTAACCTAATGTTGTCACTGCGGTTGTATCATTGTCAGAACTACCACCCTTCGAACAACCAGCAACAGCCAGAACTGCCACCAGCGAAAGAATCATCATAGAAATTGAGCGAAGCATTTTTCCTCCAGGAAGTTTTGAAAACTCCATGGTTATGCCACTAAATTTCAAAATGTGCGCGATGGTCATAGGGACGAAATTGATTTTCCAAAACTCGTTCCACAATCGTGTGCTTTTTACTTAGATGGAAGAACTACCAAAGCCCCTGGCTCTTGTTGATCCAGCGAATGAAGGGCATGAGCTCTTGGATGTCACGGGCGATTTTCTTTGGAAGATCTTTTTTGTACGACTCTGTTTCCGACAATGATCGACCCACAAAAAATTGTTTCAACTTCAAATACTCTACCAGAGGGTGTTCTGGGGAAATTCCTTGGGGAGCCTTCTTTAGCTTCTCGCCTTGAATTTCGCCGAAACGTTTTTTGAACTTCGGATCTTCCACAATGTCAGTGAAGGCGTCGGGATTTTGCATAATAGACTCACGGATCTTGCGAAGTTGCTCATTAGAGGGCTTGTAAACTCCTCCGCCAATATAGAATTCGCCCGGTTCGAAATGAATATACAAACCAAGGCTGTCGATTTTCTTTCCTTCAGTGCCGAACGGAAATTTCGCAGCGACAAAATCTTTGTACGGAGTTTTATCTTTACTAAACCGAGTGTCGCGATAAATTCGCAAGACTGCGTGGCGTGGCTCGAAACGACATTCGGGCGCAATCTTTCTACATTCGTCGGCCAACTCCCACACCAATGCCATCATTGGATGTTGCAAAAGACGTTCGTACTCCTCTTTGCGAGGCTGAAACCATTCGCGTCGATTGTTGCGCTTCAAGGACTTCAGAAAGCGCGAGGCCTCGGGCGAGAAGCCTGCGAAGTCCGGAATTTCGATGGTTTTGACAGTAGCCATGGCGCTAAACCCCTAAACTAATGTATAATACTTAAGTTAATGATAATACGAGGTTATTTTCAAACAAAAGGGGCGTCTCGGCAAGCTGATTGTTGCCAAAAAAAGCAGCGATTTCTGCTCGACATGGGGGACCCGCTGTGTTAAACCCTTTTAGCTTACAGACCAAATAGATTTGATTTTTTAGAAGGAAACCAGGTCATGAAACAAAACTTGCATCCAAAAGTAAACACAGTGGTATTCAAAGATATCTCTTGTGATTTCTCATTCTTGGGAACTTCCACTTTGCACTCTAACGAGACAGTAAAATGGGAAGACGGTAAAGAATATCCACTTATCAAAGTTGAGATCTCTTCAGCATCTCACCCATTCTTCACTGGTAAACAACGTGTGATGGATACTGAAGGTCGTATCGATCGTTTCAAAAAACGTTACGGCAAAAAGTAAATTCCAGACCTCCACTTGGAGGATCGTCTTGCTTGAAATGCGGTTCACTCTTCGAACCGCATTTTGTTTTCTGAGCACACCATTTCTGATGAAGCACCAACAGTTCTAGGAGCCATTCCCATGTTCTCGAAATTGGACGAAGTCGAATCTCGCTATGAAGAAGTCAATATGTCTCTTCAAAGGCCCGATATTGCTTCTAACCAAACGCAATACCGCGCTTTGATGAAAGAACTGGGAAATCTCGAGAAGATCGTTGTTGTTTATCGCGACTACAAAAAGAAAACAGAAAACCTTAAAGCTAGTAAAGAGCTTCTCACTGCGGAACAAGATCCAGAAATGCGTGAAATGATCCGTGAAGAAGTGAAAGAGCTTGAGGCCGCTTTACCAGAGCTTGAGCATCAACTTAAAATTCTTTTGATCCCGAAAGATCCAAACGACGACAAGAATATCATCTTGGAGATTCGTGCAGGTGCTGGTGGTGACGAAGCGGCGTTGTTCGCTGATGAAATGTTCCGTGGCTATGTTCACTATGCTTCGACTCAAGGTTGGAAGGTAGAAATGCTTTCTTTCTCTGAAGGGAATGCCGGTGGCGCGAAAGAGATCATCGCGAGCATCACAGGGGACTCTGTTTACAGTAAATTGAAATACGAATCAGGCGTTCACCGCGTGCAACGTGTTCCTAAAACTGAGGCGGCGGGTCGTATTCATACATCGACTGTGACAGTTGCGGTTATCCCTGAAGTTGAAGTGACTGAAATCAAAATTCCAATGACAGACGTGCGTATCGAGACAATGCGCTCTCAAGGTTCGGGCGGTCAGTCGGTGAATAGAACTGAATCAGCAGTTCGTGTTGTGCACATTCCAACGGGCATCGACGTAAAATGCCAAGAGGGTAAGTCTCAATCAGCCAACCGTGAGCGTGCCTTCCAGATTCTTTACGCTAAGTTGCAACAAATCGAAGACGAAAAAGCACGCCAGCAAGCTTCCGACGTACGTTTGGAGCAAATCGGTACTGGCGATCGTTCCGAGCGTATCCGCACTTACAATTTCCCTCAGACTCGTATCACTGATCACCGTATCGGTTTGACGATTCATCAGTTGGATCAGGTCATGGGTGGATCTTTTGAGTTGCTGATTGATCCACTCGTTGCTAACTTCCAAGCAGAGGCTCTTAAAAAACAAACCTCTGCCTAGGTTGAATGAAACTCAAAGAAGTACTCGATAAAACGACTGCCTTTTTTAAAGATAAAAAATTAGAGACTCCACGCCTCGATGCCGAGCTTTTGTTCGCACATGGACTGAAGCTCAGCGAGCGAATTCAGCTTTATCTAAAATTCGACCAACCACTTTCAGAGACAGAACTGACGGCTTTGCGAGAACTTGTTCGTCGCAGAGCCCAAGGTGAACCAGTAGCGTACATCTTGGGCTATCGTGATTTCTATGGTTATCGCTTCGAGGTGAATTCTGCGACCCTAATTCCTCGTCCGGAAACAGAGCATATCGTTGAAGAAGTTTTGAAATGGACTGCGGATAAGGACAAAGACTACAAGCTTATTGATTTGGGCAGTGGCTCGGGATGTATCGGTCTTACTTTGCTTAAAGAACTTCCCAATGCGCGTTTGCTATCGGTGGATGTTTCGGAAAAGGCCTTGGAGGTTGCGCAAAGAAATGCTCAGGCCCTTGAAGTGTCTGATCGCGTGCGTTTCCTGCACGCTGATGCCGGAAATGCTGATATTGTAATGTCAGCTTTCAAAGACTTCATGAGACATGACAATGTGGACGTACTAGTCTCAAATCCTCCCTACATTGCTGAGAACGACCCGGCTGTAGAAGAGAGTGTGAAAAAGTTTGAGCCCAATTCCGCTTTGTACGCACCTGATCAAGGTTTGGCTTTACTTAAAAACTGGTCGAAGATTTATGGGCCCTATCTTTCTGCCAACAGCTTGATGCTGATGGAGATGGGAATGAGCCAAGGATCTGCAATGCAGACCCACTTTCAAAATTTAGAATTCTTTAACGACGTCCGCGTGCTGAAAGATCTTTCTGGCCACGACAGAGTTATTTACGGGGTGAAGCATGGATAAAATGGTAGTGACCGGCAATGGTCCTTTGCGTGGAACTGTTGCAGCTAGTGGTGCAAAAAATGCGGCCCTTCCGATTCTTTTCTCGACGTTGCTTGCGGAAGGCGAACACGTTTTCAAAAACGTACCAAAGTTAAAAGATATCGAATCAACTGCAGAACTTCTGCAAAGCCTTGGCTGTGAAACTCGCTGGCAAGGAGATGCTTTCATTGTGAAAGTAACGCCACTTCAATCATATGAAGCTTCTTATGATCTTGTTCGCAAAATGCGCGCAAGCTTCCTATGTATGGGCCCTATGTTAGCGAAATATGGTGAGGCTGTTGTGTCTCAACCAGGTGGTTGTGCAATTGGTTCACGCCCTATCGACTTGCACTTGGAAGGCTTTAAGGCTTTGGGTGCAACCGTGACTCAAAAAGAGGGTTATGTTCACGCGGCTTCTCCGAAATTGAAAGGTTCTACTTTCCTTTTCGAAACTGTGACTGTCGGTGGAACTGAGAACGTGATGATGGCAGCAACGCTTGCTGACGGTGTCACGATTCTTGAAAACGCAGCAAAAGAACCAGAGATTGTTGATCTTGCAGAGTACTTGAACAAAATGGGCGCGAAGATCACAGGTCACGGTACAAGTGTGATTCGTATCGAAGGCGTTAAGAAGCTTCACCCAGCAGAACATTCGATCATGCCAGATCGTATTGAAGCCGGAACTCTGTTGATTGCTGGTGCGATCACAAAGGGCCAAGTGACAGTTACGAAGTGTGTGCCCGCTCACCTTGAAGCTTTAATTTTGAAAATGGGCGAAGCCGGCTTCAAAATTGATACGACGGCAGATTCAATGACAATTTATCCAACTGATAAGTGGGAAGCAGTTGATATTACAACAGCTCCTCATCCGTTATTCCCAACAGACCTTCAAGCGCAGTTCATGGCGTTGATGACTGTGGCCCACGGAACAAGTGTAATCACTGAAACAGTTTTCGAAAATCGTTTCATGCACGTGACAGAGTTGACTCGCCTGGGTGCTGACATCACACCGAAAACAAGAGTAGCTGTCGTTCGCGGAAATCCTGGTAAACTCACGGGAGCTCCGGTGATGGCTACGGATCTTCGTGCGAGTGCCTCTTTGGTTCTTGCGGGTTTGGTTGCTGAAGGCGAAACTGTAGTAAATCGTATTTATCACTTGGATCGCGGTTACGAAAAATTGGAAGACAAGCTTTCAAGCCTGGGTGCAAAGATTCGCAGAACGGAATAGTTTGAAATTAAAATCAAAAACGAAAAAGGGAAGCTTCATCGGCCTCCCTTTTTTATTTCCTGAGTCCTGCCGCGATAACGCGCCGTAGACCCAAAAAAACGACAGACACCTTTTGAAAAAGAAAAAGGCCAGCAAGGAGGGGATCCGCTGACCTTTTAAGAGATAAAAAGAAAAGTCTCAGCCCACGGAGGGGATTGGGGCTGAGACCCAATGATCAAAGAGGCTATTATCTAACCTCAGAGATACCGAACACGAAGAAAATAACCGAATTGCTCCCAGAGCCAACACCAGGGAGGGGGTCCACAGTGTTTTGCCCGTAAGCGGGAGCAAGTTGCTGATCAAGTTCAATACCGCTAATCATAACTTTAGAACCAACATAAGAAGTAAGATCGAATTGTGATTGAAGAACGAATGCTACTTGTTGATTGATCGTCAATGCGAACGATCCGTCTTCAAGAGCCACAACCTGACCTACATGTGTCTTGTAATTATATTTTTGAAGTTCTGTTGCCGTGACTTCTTCACCTTGAATTGCATTGTTTGGTAAAACACCGGCGCGAGCTACTGCTGAGATCGCTAGTACTACCAAGATGTAAATTGCAATCAATGCGTTTCTGATCACTTGAACGTCCTCCAAAAAACATCAGACACAATCCCTTAGAGCAACAGGTGTGCCAACTTGAGACACTTCTCAAAATGAATATATGCGATATGAGGGCCGCTGGCCGAAGGTCCTCACCCAAATCGGAACCTTGAGGTAATTCCATATTGGAACGGCGGTTCTGATTTGGAACCATCAGGTTGGACTAAAGCACAGACCTTGTGGGTTCACATGCAGGTGCATAGTCGTTCGCAAAAATGCTCCGTATAATCAGCTATCTATGTCGCGCATTCAGGTCACGTGGGTCGTAAAAACTAAAACGGGTCAGGTCAAAGGACCTTACTCTACTGAAGCCATTCTTAAGATGATTGGTGAAGGGGTTTTTTCTGGCCAAGAGATGATCTCGAAACTTCCTGACGGTCAGTGGACGCTGATTTCTAAAGAGACTGCTTTCTACGACAAACTTCTTGAAGCTCTTGAAGGCGTTGTTGAAGTTGATCCAAAAAAAGCACACAAGATGGAAGCGGAAACGGTGATCATGCGACCACCGCCTACAAATCCGCAGCCGAAAAACAAACTCCCAAGCTTTGAAAATATCAGCGGGCCTGCAGAGAAACCGAAGTTGCCGTCGATTGATGTTTTGCAAACTCCCGTATCTATTGCTCCACCGACGATCCCCTCCAATGTCAGTTCTGATTCGAAAGATTCGGTGATTGAACTTTCGAACTTAAAGAACATGGAAAAAGGCGAACTTGTAAAAGCTTTGCGTGGGCCGATCCTGATTTTGATTGTGATTGTTCTGTTGGGGGGCTGGCTTCTTTGGGACTCTGGTGGTTCCAGAGAGGACAAAATTCATTTACTTTCCCCTGGCAAGGGCAGTGCGCCTATGGCTGATGCACAAGTAAAAACAAAATTAAACGAAGCGCTTTTTTCTATCGAGCAAGACACATTTGATACTTACTTAGATGCAGAAAATAAACTGGTTGCGATTGTTGAGGGTGCGCCTACGAATATCGAAGTGCGTGCTCTTTTGTGCGTTGTGTATGGTGAACTATGGCCGTACGCCAAACAAGATGCGCAGGACGTGAAAACGATCACAATGATGACTCAAGGAACTCGCGCATTGAACGTTGTCAGTCCGCTCGGGCAGGTGTGTGAGGCAATGAAGCTGATGACTTCGGGGCGCTTCCGCGAAGCACGTGGAAATGTAGAATCGACTCTTGAAACATCTGAAGCCTTTTCACTACTTCCGGTTTTGTATGCTTATAAAGCAGAACTCTTGCAGGGCGAAAAAGACTTTGTGAATGCGGTTCCCTATTATGAAAAGGCGATTCAACTTTGGGATAAATGGCTTCGTCCCCAAGTGCAATTAGCGAAACTTCATATTGAACAGCAAAACTATTCAGACGCGTCTCGCGTGCTGCAAGGAATCTTAAAGAAAAATCCAAAGCATCGTGAAGCAAAGTTCCTTCTAGGAATTGTTGAGTTACGTGGTTACAAGCGCACCGATTCGGCATTCACTCTTTTGACTTCTGCGGATGAATCTAAGGTGCGCGTGCCTTCGTTGACGGAATCTCAAGGCCTTCACGCACTGGCTGAAATTTATGTGCTTCGTAACGAAAAGAAAAAGGCCTTATCGACAGCGCAAAGGGCGTTTGCCTTGAATCCCAACAACAGTGATCTTCGTCAGCTTGTCGTGCGGTTAGGTGGTTCGGATAAAATCAAAGGCGATAAAAATCAGAACAACGAATTGCTTTTCTTGGGCGATCAGTATGTGCGCCAAGGAGATTACTTAGCGGCGCAAGCTGAATTCAAAGCGGCTTTTGAAATGGACCCCAAAAACGGTACGGCTGCGATGAAAGCGGCAAAAGCTTTGTGGCAGCTCAATCAAAGTTTTGAAGCGATCGAGTGGTTATCAAAAGCCATGCGTGCAGAGCCAAAATTAGTCTCTGCTTACGTGCTTCAAGCGGACTATATGTCACAGCGTTTTGATTTTGCAGGTGCGATGATGGCATTGACGAATGCGACGCGAATTGCTCCGAATAGCTATGAAGTCTTGCGTGGATTAGCTTTAGTGGAGTTTCGGAAGAACGATATGATCGGCGCGATTTCATACGGCACCAGAGCCGCGAAAGTTTTCGATGGCGATATCGAAACATTCATTTTGCTGTCAAAAGCGAACGCAATTCTTGCACAATCAATTATGCCTTTGAATAAAAAGGAAATTGATCGAAAGGAGAACGCCGCAAAAGATGCTGTTCGTTACGCAACGAAAGCTGTAGAGATCGACGCAACCAATCCTGATGCGCAGATCACATACGCCAAAACGTTGGCGGCAACAAACGGCGTAGATGCTGGTATCACGTATATCAACGACTTGATCAAACGCTTTGCTTATACCTTGGATTATCGCGTGGCCTTGGCAGAGATTTACAAATCAGAGGACCGCTACACTCAGGCTCACGAGATTTACGAAAAAGTTGTTGAGGCTGATCCAAAAAATAAAAAAGCTTGGCTAGGACTCGGTGAAAGCTGCAAAGCACTGGGTATGAATGACAAGGCCCTGAAAGCATTCCTTGAAGCTGCTGTCTTGGACCCAACCGACGGAGAGGCTTTGTTCCGGGCAGGACAGCTTTACCTTGAAACAAGCCGCTATGATGAAGCGATTCAACAATTCCGTCGTGTGCAAAGGTTAAACCCCAACTACCCTCGCACGAATTACTATATTGGTAAGGCGGCGTTCTCTTCTGGCGATTTGAATGGGGCAATGGAAGCGGCGAAGGCTGAAAAGAAATTGAACCCAAATGTGGCCGATTCTTATATTTTGGCTGCGGAAATTTATACTTCGAAAAAGCAATATCAAGAGTGTGCTGGGGAGTATTCTCAGGCTATGAAGCTTCGTCCTCAGGGGGCAGAGATTTATGTAAAGGCGGCTCAATGCTATCGTCAATCCGGCTCGTTAGATGTGGCGGAAGACATGTTGGCGTTGGCTGCGGCCCGGGAAAGTGGTTATGCGGAGATTTACCGCGAACAAGGCGCGATCTATGAGATGAAGGGTGATGCTCGCTCTGCGGCAACGGCTTACAATAAATATATAGGCCTCTCCCCAAATGCCCCGGATCGTGCTGAAATAGAAAGTCGAATTGGTCGACTGGGGAATTAGATTGGCTTACACTCCGGCTTCATCGGAGTAAAATGTTGAACGTGTTTTGGAGGCAGCCATGGGAATCGGCGATAAAATGAGAGGTTTAGCATCAAACGTACAAGAAGGCGTGAAGTCCTCGACATTCACCTTCTTCCATATCTGTTTGCGTTTGATTACAGGATTTTTAGTTGGATTGACATTGTCGCTGATCGGGCAAGAGTTGATTGGTTATGGAACTTTTGCTCTCATTTTTGCAACGATTGTGGTCCTCGCTGTCATCATGAAACTTCTTTCTAGCTGGAGCTTCGGTCAAATTCTTATCTTTGACTTGATTGTCGTTCTTGTCGGCATGCTCTTGAGAATGTATATACTTGTCGCACCTTAATCTGAGGACGTTCGTAAAATGATTGATATTAAACTTCTAGAGAAAAAAGCAGAAAACGGTACTTCTTACTTCGACGAATACAAAGCGGGTCTTATCAACCGTGGTGCTTCGACGGATGTCCTTGATCAAATCATGGACCTCAATAAAAAACGCAAAGAGATGATTGCTCAAGCAGAAACTGCGAAGGCCAATCAAAACAAACTCAGTGCTGAAGTTGGTAAACTAAAACGTGAAGGCAAAGATGCATCTGCAATTTTGTCTGAAGTTGAACAACTTAAAGGTCAAGTGAAAGATCTTGAAGCGAAAGCTGCTGAGGCGGATTCAGCTGTGACGAACTTGGCTTTGACTCTGCCGAATAAGCCGCATTCGTCTGTGCCTAAAGGTGACTCTGCTGATCAAAATAAAATCGAAAAAACTGTGGGAGCTCCAACGCAATTTTCCTTCAAAGCGAAAGAACATTGGGAATTGGGCGAGAAATTAAACATCATCGATTTCGAACGTGCTGGTAAAACTACAGGGACTCGTTTTGCATTCCTAAAAGGCGCAGCGGCTCAGATGGAGCGTGCTTTGATTCAGTTCATGATGGATCTTCACTCTACAAAGCACGGCTACACGGAGATGATTCCGCCATTCATGGTGAACAGCAATAGCTTGCTTGGTACGGGGCAATTCCCAAAATTCAAAGAAGACGTATTCCATCTTGAGGGAACAGATCTTTATTTGATTCCAACGGCTGAAGTTCCTGTGACGAACTACTACAACAACGAAATTTTGGATGAAAAAGATCTTCCACAAAGTTTCTGTGCTTACTCCCCTTGCTTCCGTTCTGAAGCAGGTTCTGCCGGTCGTGATACGAAGGGTTTAATTCGTCAGCATCAGTTCGACAAAGTGGAATTGATGACGTTCTGTCACCCGGATAAATCTCATGAAACTCACGAGGCTTTGACGTCTCATGCAGAGCAAGTTTTGATCAACCTCGAGCTTCCATTCCGCCGTATGCTTCTATGCACGGGTGATATGGGCTTTGGATCTGCAAAAACTTATGACTTGGAAGTGTGGCTTCCGGGTCAGAACTCTTATCGCGAGATCAGCTCTTGTTCTAACTTCGAAGATTTCCAAGCTCGTCGCGCGAATATTCGTTTCCGCACAGCGGGTGGTAAGCCCCAATTCGTTCATACACTGAATGGATCTGGTTTGGCTGTAGGAAGAACATTGATCGCTATCCTTGAAAACAATCAACGCGAAGACGGCTCTATCGCTATCCCAAAAGCTCTTCAAAGCTACATGGGCGGTCGCACAGAAATCCGCTAAAGGGTGCCTGCTTCTTTTTCCGAAAAAGAAGCAGGTACTTTTTGAAAGTTACGGTGCGTTATTAGTGATAACAGCTTGAAGTCTCTCCTCAAAACCCATAAAACGGTCGACGGAGAGTTGGTAGAGTGGTTGAATACACCAGTCTTGAAAACTGGCAGCCCTTCGCGGGGCTCGAGGGTTCGAATCCCTCACTCTCCGCCATTTTCGCTAAAAAATAGCTTCTCTTCACTCAACTGTTAGATAGATTCAAAAAGTTCTCAAAAGACAAGCACCTAGCGTTCGCGATCCTCTTTATTTCTAATGTGCCAGGTTAGTACAATTTCCAATCGTGGTGTCTCGACCGGCAGTGTGAAGATCTCAGGTTCTACTCACTTCATGGTGGAACTTTATCCAAAACACACAAAAATCATAAACTTAGCAGACGAAGCCTGTAGTTTTTAAAGCTTCTAAATC
>NZ_DASVLT010000037.1:0-7872 GCF_036384735.1 Bdellovibrio sp.
TCTGTCTTTTAACTTATTACAAGCATCGATCTGATCGGGAGCCAACTGACCTTTGCCTTTTGCATTTGCTTGCCATGTCGACTTCGCAACATTGATATCTTTTAGGCTGTCACTGCTCCAATCAACACCACTTGTACAAAACTTAGCAGCATCTAAATAGCTTTTTTGCAGACCCGCTGTGTAATCGCCCAATTTACTCAAGCACTCTTGGGAAACTTCGTTCTTGTCACCCGACTTCGTGACGTTACAAAGACCGTCAGTACCGCCTTTTACTTTCACGATGCTGTTAATGATTCTTTCAGGATCGGTTACCGGCGCCGCCGTGTTACACTGAGATGTCGCCGTCGACAAACTTTCTGTCACGCAATACGCACCGCCCGAGCTATTCAAGCCGAACAAAAGTGGATTACAAGGCAAACCATTTCTTTTAGAAACGCAGTCCCTCATATCTGTTACAACAGAACTTGGAAATGAAGAGCTTAATGTCTGAACTTGATTTAATAGGCTCACACGACCATCTGGAGGAGCCGCACAAGATGCTCCCTTGCTGCCTCTATGATAAGTCGCAATCCAACCTGAAGCCACACAAGATGTGCCTTCTTCATAAAGAGCGTAGGCCGTCGTGCCAAGCAACGTGCGCCACAATGCCGCTACAGCAGATTCTGCCGATGCATTGACATTTGAAGCTCCCTTGCGACCTTCTTTAAGTTCTATCACATGATTCGCAGCTTCAGATACTTCGCGAAGTTTCAAGAAGTACTTCATCTGCTGACGAAGATTCATTTTCGCCAATTGAGAAGGCTGTAAAGTCGTATTCGATCTTTGCGCATTTGTTGAAGAAGTTTTTGAACTTTGAGTCGATTTTTTTAGAACAGGATCTTGGCTTGCGACCTTGGCAGCCAATTGTTCGAATTTGTTATAGTCAGCAAGCTCTGCGCGAGTCAGAGTCACTCCGTTAACTTTCATTGGTTTGTCGTCATTACCAGTGAATGTCAACGTGTTCGATTCAGAACCTGACGTAAGAACCAAACGCACTTGTTCGACGTTATCACCATCTTTAAAGCTACTTGCTTGAATCGATGGCATCATTTCATTTGCATGAATTTTCATCCAAGGATCCAATTGCTTTTGCAAAACGGCAGGATAGATATGACGAACTCGGCCCCAGAATTGACCAATCGTGATCTTCTGCGATGTCAATCCTGATTCTTTCAGATACTGACTGATGAGTTGTTTCTGATTGTATGCCGCTTCTGCACCTTGTGCTACGGGAGCCGCACACATCGTCCATGCAGACACTGTGACAGCCAATGCTTTAAGAGCAGATACAGGTTTTAAGTTCCATCTCATATCGACCTCATACTTTTGAGTCTTTTCGGTACACAATTTAGATAACTTAAGAAGAACCCAGACTTATCCTGGATTTTCAAGAGCTGTCTCATCATGAGACTTAAGCCACTCTTTCAAATGGTTCAAATCCTGCCCTCGAAGCTCTTTAAATTTCAAACGAAGCACGTTGTCACCGTACTCCACGACCAGAGTCTTGATTTTCATATTGCGGAGCTCGGGGAAGATCACATCAACAAAACGCAGTTCATGCACGAGAGGGCCCATGTCCCGTTGCAAACGAATGCGCGCTCCAGAGATAGAAACAGATTCAGTAACCCCATTGAAGATATCTTGAGCTACAACTTCCACCGGCGTTCTGATGTCATAGCGTTGGGCAGCGGGAATAAACCAACGCGTACGACGATCTAAATATGGGAAGCGGAAATAAAATGAAAGAATAAGCACCGCAACCGTCGCTACAGAAGAAATCCCCATCTGCCAGTGACCATAACTTGTATGAGCAAGATCACCCAAGAAAGCGCGATAGAGATTGATTGCAAGAACTAACATCAATGTCGCAATGGCAATGGTCCAAGATGTTTTATGAGGACGAAGAAGCAAGATCCCTGTAACAACCAAAAGGCTCAGCCACAACCAATCTAAAATAGAAATACCTTGCAGAAGAGCATAAAGGATCGAGGGTTCCTGCCAATTGGGAATCCCGCTATTGGCAAAACTGATCAGAAGATTTCCGATAGGAGCAAGCAAAAACAGAATTGCTAAAACATAAACGCCAAATGGTCGTTTCAACTCTGATTGTTGCATGACACCCCCGAGATTATGCTAATGGAAAGGAGGTGTCGTTGACGACGATTTCTTAGAGGAACAGGACCTTAGTTAGCGCTGCTGCGGAGAGCAAATTTCAACTGCTGTTTTTTCTTTCACCAGAGCGAATATTTCTTTGATTTCTTCATCGGTGACAGCCATGCAGCCGTCTGTCCAATCGTTTGGATGATTTGCGACAGCTTTCGCGTGCATCTTGGGCTCAATGGCAAAACCATGAATCATGATATCGCCTCCAGGAGACTTCCCACGGGCTCTTGCATAATCGACATCGGCGTCATTTGGATACGAAGTATGAAGACTCAAGAAGTAAGCGCTTTTGGGATTTTTATAGTCGATGTTATAAAGACCTTCCGGAGTCTTTTGATCTCCTTCAAAGTGCTTTGGACCGCCTAGCGGATCACCACCGAACGCCACATGGTAGGTTTTTAAAACAACACCGTCGTCAATAAGGTAAAGTTCGCGTCGGTATTTGGAGACCAAGATACGATCCACATCGCCCTTATCTCGCAGATAGCGAGCGAATTGATCCGAGTTCAAATGAGGCATATTAGGAACGCGACTCATATCATCGCAATAACGAATTTGTCCTGCGAATGAGATTGAAGAAAAAGCACTAACGATCAGAAGTGTGATTAGTTTTCTCATGGAGAGAATTTATAACACAGAAACTAGACTTTCGCACGAGTGAGAATCAAATTCTTTTTTAGCAATATTTTAGCGACGTACTTTCTCTTCAGCTAAAAATAAGAGGGGAATCATCCTCCCCTCTCAGACTTAAAATGTCACTGTGTCTAAGAATTCGTCAGAGGTCTAATCCGCGAAAGATGCGGAGGAACAACTCTGAATACAGCTCTCGTGGGCCAAAGCCACTCTTGTGTCAATGCAGTCCGATGTTCCCTTATGGCGAACCACGGAAAGCGTCCCAAGGTTTGGCGTATAAGACTTATTATTGATCTTCGCAAGACATGCATAGTATGCGTATTTGGTAAGACCGACATCCATTTTACTCTCTGTGGGCAAATAGTCTTTTGCAACAAAGTGATTGATTCCTACGGCGCCAACACTTGGCGAACTTTGCGCAATCACGAAGTCGAAACCTTTTGAAGTCAGAGCCGAACAGTCAGAGGTTGTCTTTGCATTTGCAATACCAAAGGGATCTGCACCCACTTTGTCGATCATAATCACGTGCCCCTGAACCGCCACGATATCACCTGCATGCAAAGATGTAGTTGGCGTCACGGTGATTTTAGAGAGACATGTCAGACCATTATTCTGAGGCTCAACATATGAAGTCGAGCCCCAAGCCAAAGCATCAGACGCTTTCAAGGTGCGACCCGATTTCAATCTCAGACCACCTGCTGCCATTGACGTAAAGACAAATCCTGAACAGTCAATGCCAAGGACACTAGTTCCATCACCGCCATTTTTGAACAAATCAATTGGCGAAGATGCTGCCGTGGTGACATAAGGTTTTCCACCATAGTCGTAAATCAATGGATTACTGCGAACGTCAAAACAACTTTCACCATAAGAAGCTACATCTTTAATATACGGATGTGTTGCATCCACCTTCGCAAGACTTGAGATCATGCGCTTATTGCCAATACCATCCGAGTGTTTACCTGTAATAGTGATCCCTTGAATATTTGGAGTCTTTGAACTCAATGGTTCCATGGTCAACGTTTGACAAGATTGATAAGCTGTTGCGAAAGCCCAGCGCTCACCGAAAACTGCCGCATTCACTCCTGCCGCAGTTGCCTGTTGTTTTTGATAGTTGTAATCATAGTTCGGAGCTGGTGATGGTGTTGTCATATCATCAGCCGCTACGGCCGATGTTGACGAACTTGTATTACAATCCAAGCTCATCGATTGCACTGTTTTTTGAAGAGCCGTGAAATTAGCGCGAACGCGGTCCTGCATGTAAGCACGGAAGGTCGTCGAGCGATCACCCACGTCAATAGCTGATAGTAGCTGTAAAAGAGTCGCTGAGTCAGTCACACGCTCACCTGTTGGAGCTTCTACCAATAGAGAATCCACCAATTGATCCAAATTTGAATTCAATTGTGTTTTTTGATCACCCGTCATGCGTGAATTTTCATCAGCCAACTTATCCACCTGAGAATGGAAGGCCGCTTTCATTTCATCTGCTGTTGGGATCGCCTGCTGTTCGATCAGATAGCTTTTCAAACCGTCATAAAGCTTTGATTCCAATTGCTGGCTTTTACACGAAATATCTGAAGCCGTGTTGGAAGCGATATTATCAAGAGCTTGGTGAGATTGAGGAGCACAAGCCGTCATTGCTGCAAAAATGCCGATGTAAAGGTAGTGTTTTCCCATGCCCGATCTATCGGCAGAGAGCACAACCCAAATGACCCCCCTCACATTTTTTTCCGCTCGACTAGACTAAAAATTAGCCATTATACTAGGGACTCTTGAGGGAAAACGAACTATGGCAGAAAAGTTTATCAATATCCAAGCACTCTACGCGATGCTAGAATTAGAACCCTATATTCTTTTGGGTTGTTTGATTGTCATTGCGTGGGTCTTCTATAAATTTTTCTTAAAAGAGGCGACGGACGAACGTCATAAAATCATTCGAGGCCACTTTCGAATTTTAATCCGTCATTTTGTGATTTTAAGTTTTCTATTTGTGACTTTCATCTTTATGCAAAGTTCAGAAGCGCAGTTAGGTCGATTCACCCGCTTTACTCCGTATGTGGCGATGTTGATCTTTATTTGGGGGAACGTAGTTTTTGTTAAGACGTCGCGCCTGATTGTTCTTCAGTACATGTTCCTAGGCTCTATGAAACACGGAGTTCCTCTTTTATTGGTGAATATTTTTTCACTGATTCTTTCCATCGTTCTCACACTCTGGGGAGTTACAAAAATTTTCGGCGTCGAGCTTGGACCTTTGCTTGCGACTTCGGCCGCGGCCTCGATCATTCTGGGTCTTGCTCTTCAAGATACTTTGGGAAATTTATTTGCCGGAATTTCTTTGCAGGTCGATCGAAATTTTGAAATCGGCGATTGGTTAGAGATTAATGCTGGCGGCCAAAAAGCCACCGGCCAGGTGCGTGAGATGACCTGGAGATCCGTCACGTTGGTTGGCTTTTCTGACGAGATGATCACTTTTCCCAATCGATCCATGGCCAGTGCGCAAATTTCGAATTTTTCTCCGCCGGATCATCCGATTTTACGCCGTCATATTTTCAGGTTGGCCTATGGGACAAATATTGGGCACGCAAAGCAGGTTTTGGAGCATGCTGTCGCCGGTATTGGCGATGTTCGTGGCATCCCAGCCCCTTGGAGTGTGGTCAGTGATTTCACTGAAAACTGGATAGAACTGAAGATTCTTTACTTTATCGATCATTATAGCGCGCAATTTACCATCGCTGATAAAGTTTATTCCCGGGGAATTGAGGCCTTGAACGCAGCTGGTATTAAATTCGCTCGACAAGTTGTTGAGCTATCAGATACAAATCCTAACCATGGCAGCAGTAAACTTTGAGAGTCCTTTAGCGATTAAAATTCGTAAGCAGATTGTTCAAGCTTTGAACGACTTCAACATGATTGAAGACGGCGATAAGTTAATGGTCTGCGTTTCCGGCGGAAAAGATTCCAGCGTGTTGTTGGCACTTCTGACAGAGATTCAAAAACGCTCTGAACGAAAGTTCACTCTTGAAGCGGCTATCCTTGATCAAAAACAACCGGGCTTTGATCCCACAGCATTCAGAACATGGATTGAAAGCCTTGGCGTAAAACTTCACGTTCTTGAAAAAGACACTTACTCAATCGTTAAAGAAAAAGTGCCTGAAGGGGCGACATACTGTTCGCTGTGCTCTCGCCTTCGCCGGGCGATTCTTTATGATTTCGCCCACGCCAATGGTTTTACAAAAATGGTCTTAGGACATCATCGCGACGATGTGGTTCACACAGCTTTGCTAAATTTGTTCTATGTAGGCACAACAGCCTCAATGCCGCCGAAATTAAAATCAGATGACGGACGAAATATTTTGATTAGACCTCTAACTTATGTTTCAGAGAGAGATATCGAAGATCTTGCTACAGAATGGGCCTTCCCGATCATTCCGTGCAATCTATGTGGCTCACAAGACGGCCTTAAGCGCGTGCGTGTGAAGAAGCTTGTTCGTGATCTTGAAAAAGAAATTCCGAACATCTATGCCTCTATCCAGACAGCTCTCTCAAATGTCAAGCCAAGCCAAATGATGGATCAAGAGCTGTGGGATTTTAAAAATCTTAAGACATAGCCTTTTTAACAGCGGGACGATTTCCCACCGCATCCAACCAACGACGAATCGCCGGAGCAGAGTCAAACCACTCCGGCTTTTTTGTCGCAAAAGCCGATACCCACGTATACGTCGTCATATCGGCAATCGTATAAGAATCACCGGCCACAAATTGATGCTTCGTTAATTGAGAGTTTAGAACCGTCACTAGACGTTGCGATTCTTTTTCAAAGCGCTCAATAAACTGCGGAACTTTTTCCGGCATATAAGTCGTACCGTAATTGTAGTTTCCAAAGTTCGGTCCAATGGCTGACATTTGAAACATCACCCATTGCATAACATGAGCCTTTTGATCCAACTCTTGTCCAAAGAACTTACTGTATTTTTCAGCCAGATAATAAAGAATCGCACCGCTTTCAAAGACTGTCGTCTTTCTATTGAAAGGACCTTCATGATCGATAATCACAGGAATACGACCATTCGGATTCATCTCGAGAAACTCAGGTGATTTCTGCTGATTCGCCTTAAGATCGATCATGTGCTTGGTATAAGGTACACCAAGCTCCTCCAGCATGATCACGATCTTGTGTCCATTAGGTGTATTAGCTGTATATAGATCAATCACGGGGTCCCCCTCGAAATAGTAAGAATAAATGGTAACTTTAAGGGCTTAAACGTCCAAACGCAATCCTCTGTGACATCAGTGATTCCAGATTGGAACTAGAGTGTCGCTAATGGAATGAATAAATTCATTCGATTTCCCCTCTTGTATTTCATTCTGTAAGATACTTCCTAAGAAAGGAAAAATAAAATGAATCAATCATCTGTCATATTTAAAGCAAAGAATGGTCAAGAAATTGAAATTCGCAGTCCTTACGAAAATGAGGCACAGCTTGTTTTGGATATGATGGTGGATGTTTCAGCTCATAGTCCTTATATCCTTTCAACCCCAGAAAGCTTTAAGCAAAAAACTGTTGAAAGCCAGATAAAATGGTTCAAGGATTGCCAGGAAAGCGATGCTTCGATTCTTCTTGCGGTGTTTAACAATGGCCGCATCATTGGTTTCTGCGGTGGACACTCCTACAAGGATATAAAACGCAGACATCGAGCGGGTCTGGGCGTCACCCTTCATCCCGATTTTCGCGGCATTGGTATTGGGCAAAAGCTGATGGAGGTCTTACTAGACAACATGAAAAGATTTACTGGCATTCAAATCATCGAGCTTGATGTGATGCTCAATAATCAACAGGCGTTGCGTCTTTATGAAAAATTAGGATTTAAAAAAGCAGGTATTTTTCCAAAAGCATTTATTCTTCCCTCTGGGGAAGTGTCAGATAATTTAACGGTTGTTCCCAGTTAATGGTGGAATGCTAGGCGTTAGGACCTAAGAAAAAAGGGATCCAGTTAATTACACAATCTTCTTAAGATTTGGTTACGAAGCAAAATCTAA
>NZ_DASVLT010000038.1:0-64946 GCF_036384735.1 Bdellovibrio sp.
AGGCTTGCAAGAGAGTCTTCCACCTGTTGAAACGCTGTCAAAACAGTCTGGCGATAATTCGCAACGGAAGAATCATAAGCCGCTTTGTATTGTTCAACTTGGGCCGATCGTGCTCCGCCATCGAATATCGTTTCACTTAAAGTTGCTCCAAGTGACCAGAAAAAATTTGGTGTGTTCACAAGATCTTTCAAAGAAGTCGCATTATACCCGGCCGCCGCAGAAAGACTGAGTTGAGGATAATAAGCAGCTGTAGAAATGCCTATGGCTGCATTAGCAGCAGCCATTCCACGTTCTGCGGCAGCGATATCAGGTCGTCTTTCTAGCAGAGTAGACGGGACAGTGATAGGAACAGTTGGAGGATTTTCTTTCAACTGTGTAGGTTCAATAATTAAATTTCCTGCCGGTTTCCCAATTAAAAGTGCAATGGCATGTTCATACTGAGACCGTGCGATTTTTAAATTCGTTGATTGTGCAATGATCGTCTTTAATTGTGTCTCTGCCTGAACGACAGTCTCGTCCGAGCCGATACCGGTTCTTAGTAAAACCTGATTTAATTTCAAACTTCCTTCATAAGCGCCTACCGTCGAATCAAAAAGTCGAATCAACTCGTCTTGGGCGCGCAGCTCATAGTAAGTGGTGGCAAGTTCTGCTTGTTGAGATAAGCGCATATTTTCTAAATCTGCGGCATTTAGCTGAGCGTTGGCGATACTTTGTTTGACGGCGCTTTGAACCTTTCCCCAAAGATCAGGAACCCACGATGCTTCAAGTGGCAAAGTAAAGAGTGTCGTCGTTTCATTTGTTCCATTTGGATTTCCCGACGAAGCGCCTTTAGATTTTGTCACGCTGGGAGCTATACTTAATGTTGGATAGTATTGGGCACGAGCTGCTTTAATTAATGCCTTCGCTTGGCGAAGATTTGCGATAGCTGCAGCGACGTTTTGGTTCGATGTATTCACTTGCTCTTCAAGTTGATTAAGTTGTGGGTCGTTGAAGAGCTCCCACCACTTACCCTTGTTTAATGCGTCCTTAGGATCAGCTTGCTTCCATTCGGTATTTGTCTCTTTGAAAGCCTTTGGTGTTTCGATAGAAGGTCTTTCGTATTTAGGGCCCGTAACACAAGCATTAAGAAGTAAGCACCATAAACATAAGAATCTAAAAGAAGAAAAATTATTTTCTTTCATGTTGATTCTCCGATTCTAAAGACGGTTGTTTTTTCTTTTTTGATTTCGGACTCAGTTTATCCAATAAAAGATAAACAATCGGCGTGGTATATAACGTTTGAATCTGACTAAAGATCAATCCACCAATGATTGTAACACCTAAAGGCCTGCGCAGTTCAGAGCCCATGCCTGTTCCGAAAGCCAGGGGCACGGCACCTAAAAGTGCTGCCAGTGTTGTCATCAAAATAGGACGAAATCGTAATAAGCATGCTTCATAAATCGCATCTCGAGAATTTTTTCCTTCATTGCGTTCGGCGGAAATTGCGAAGTCGATCATTAAGATCGCATTTTTTTTCACGATACCAATCAGTAATAAAATTCCAATCAATGCCACCACGCTGAGGTCCAATTTGAAGAGCATTAAAATTAAAACTCCTCCGACGCCGGCAGAAGGAAGTGTTGATAGGATTGTGATGGGGTGAACAAAACTTTCATAAAGCATCCCAAGGACGATATAAACAGCCAGCAGAGCCGTGACGATCAAGAGTGGCTCTGTTGAAAGAGAATCTTTAAAGGCTTGCAGAGTTCCAGCAAACATACCGCGGATAGACTGTGGCATGCCTAAGCTGATCTTTAACTTCTCTATTGCATCAGAGGCGGTTCCTAAAGCCATGCCGTTAGCAAGATTGAAGGAAATCGTTACCGCGGGGAAAAGCCCTTGATGATTTACTGTGAGTGGCGCTGTTGTGATCGTATGATGTCCAAGCGCTCGCAGCGGTACGATATTGCCCGCGGATGTTTTAATGTAAGTGTCTTCCAGGGACTCCGGTGATTGCCAATATTCTGGAGCCACATTCATGACCACGAAATATTGATTTTGAGCTGTATACATTTTTGAAACTTGCGCCTGCCCAAATGAATTATAAAGACTGGTATCGATCAGCTGAGCATTGATCCCGAGGCGTGCTGCTGTAGGGCGATCGTACTCTATCAAAGCTTTCAGTCCCTTGTTTTGTTGATCTGAGTTGACGTCAGTCAATCCCGGAATGCCCTTCATGCCATTAAGTAAGACAGGTCCCCATTTTTCAAGATCCTGAACACTGTCGCTTTGAATCGTGTATTGAAACTGTGCATTGCTTTGACGGCCGCCGATGCGTACGTCTTGTCCCGCTTGTAAGAAAGCAGAAGCGCCAGGCACTGTCATCAGTGGGCCACGCAAGCGATTCAGAACATCAGATGATGAAACATTGTTGCGGTCCTCTAAAGGCTTAAGGGCGACATAGATAAACCCACCGTTCGTAGAACCTGTGCCTCCGGTAAAAGTAACTGCATGCAGGACAGCAGGATCTTTCTTCACGATATTCGCAAACTCAAGAATCACCTTGTTCATCGTTTGAAATGAAATGTCCTGGGACCCCTGCACACCACCGATGAGCGTCCCGTTGTCTTGCTGTGGAAAAAATCCTTTGGGTATATAGAAGAATAGAACTCCCGTGGCCACGACAGTTAGAAGTAAGACGGATAACGCCCAATATTCATGACGTAATACCACCGTTAAGGTTTTTTCGTAAAACGTCAGCATGCCTTCAAAGATCTTTTCGCTTTTTATATAGAGCTTACTGCGCTTCTGATCTTTTTTACTTTTTAAAATTCTTGCGCACATCATCGGCGTTGCAGTTAACGAAATGATCAATGAAACCAAAATTGCTATGGAAAGAGTCATCGCAAACTCCCGAAAAAGACGCCCGACAATTCCTCCCATTAAAAGTATAGGAATGAAAACTGAAACTAACGAGATGCTCATCGATAAAACCGTAAAGCCAATTTCGCTGGCGCCTTTAAGAGCTGCTTTCCAGGGAGTTTCTCCCTCTTCAAGATAGCGTGAAATATTTTCGATCACGACAATGGCATCGTCCACGACAAATCCCGTAGAGATAGTTAAAGCCATCAGGGTCAGATTATTCAAGCTATACCCTAGCAAGTACATCACACCGAGAGTGCCGATAAGAGATGCCGGTACGGCAACACTTGGAATCATTGTTGCGCGTGCGTCTCGCAAAAATGCGAAGACAACCAAAATCACGAGCAGAATTGAAATGATTAAGGTTCGTTCTACATCTTTTACAGAGGCTCGGATAGTCGTTGTGCGATCAAGAACCACAGTAAAATTAATTGCCGAAGAAACCGACGCTTCAAGAGACGGTAATGCTGTGCGAATGCGATCTACTGTATCAATGATATTTGCGTTAGGGGCCCGGAAAATAATCAAAGCAACAGCGGGGTGCCCGTCCATATAACCGGCAGAACGAATATCTTGGACTCCGTCTTCGACAGTGGCGATGTCAGACAGTCTAATGGCAGAACCATTTTTATATCCCACGATGAGAGGCTTATATTGTTGTGCCTTTAAAAGTTGATCGTTCGCATAGATATCGTACATTTTTTCGCTGTCGGCTAATTGTCCCTTCGGTAGATTTGCATTTTGTGCTCTTAAGACAGCCGCAACGTCGGGAAGACCCAAACCTAAGTTGTTAAGCTGTGTTGGCTGGACAGTCACGCGCACCGAAGGCAAAGAGCTTCCCCCGATAAGAACTTGGCCGACACCTTCGATTTGTGAAATGCGCTGCTGGATAACTGTTGAGGCTGCATCGTACAATTGTCCGCGATTCATCGTATCTGAAGTTAACGCCAAAATCAGAATCGGCGCATCAGCGGGATTCACTTTGCGGTAATTTGGATTAGAGGGAAGATTTGCTGGCAAGTTTGTACGGGCGGCATTGATGGCTGCTTGAACGTCCCGAGCCGCACCGTTGATGTCGCGATTTAAATCAAACTGCAAAATAATAGTGGTCGTTCCTAAAGAACTTGTCGAAGTCATTTCAGTCACACCGGCTATATGACCGAATTGCCTTTCTAAAGGAGTCGCTACAGACGAGGCCATGATTTCGGGACTTGCCCCAGGCAAAGCGGCGCCGACAGCAATTGTTGGAAAATCAATTTGTGGCAGTGGGGCCACGGGCAAAAGGTTTAAAGCAACGGCGCCAGATAGAACAATGCCCACTGTTAATAAAGTGGTTGCGACAGGTCTGCGAATAAAAGGCGCTGATAAGTTCATGGCGACTCCGATTCAGAAGGGCGATTTGGCGTTTTCTTCTGCTCAGAATTTTTTTGAAATCCGGCTTCAGATTCTTGAATTGTTGAATGAATTTCTTGCGCTGGATTCCCTTGTTCTTCTTCGATCTCTAGGTTGGATTTTTTTGGTTTGAATTTCAAAAGTAGACGATCAAAGAAAAGATAAATCACAGGTGTCGTGTACAAAGTCAGAACTTGGCTAAGCAACAGACCGCCGACCATAGAGATACCTAAGGGTCTGCGCAGTTCAGAGCCAATACCTGTGCCGAATGCTAACGGTAGACCTGCGAATAAGGCCGCCATCGTTGTCATCATGATCGGTCTAAAACGAAGAAGGCAGGCCTGCACAATGGCCTCTTCCGGCTTCTTGTTGTCCTTTCGTTCTGCCTCCATAGCAAAGTCGACCATCATGATGCCGTTTTTCTTCACAATGCCAATGAGCAAGATGATGCCAATGATGGAAACCACATTGAGTTCGGATCCGGTCAGCAACAAGGCAACGCACGCGCCGATACCTGCTGATGGCAGAGTCGAAAGAATTGTGATGGGATGTATGAAGCTTTCATATAAAATTCCAAGGACGATATAGACGACAATCAAGGCTGCTGCGATTAGGATAGGTTCGTTTCTTAAGGACGAGCGGAATGCCTCTGCCGCTCCTTGGAAGCTTGCCTGAAGACTTAATGGGAAGTGAATGTTTTTAAGGACTTTCTCAATATCAGAGATAGCGGACCCCAAAGATCCGTCGGGGGAAAGATTGAACGAAATTGTCGCCATGGGAAATTGACCTAAGTGATTGATCGACATTGGCGCTGTTCTCGGTTCAAAGTGAGCAATAGCGCTGAGTGGAATCGATCCACTTTCGGCGACTTTGGGTAAGGTGAGCGCCGTTGCAATTGCATTGGGATGAAATGCCTTCGTCGAAGATGAAAGGGTGCTTGAGGTTAATCCTGAAGTGGCAGCTAAGGCCCCGATACTCGAAGAACTTGAGGACGCCCCACTGTTGCCAGTAGCCAGTGAACTTGAAGAGCCTCCAGAAGATGTCGGAGCAGAAGATCTCACGTAAATATCATTAAGCTTATTTGGATTTTCTTGAAAATTAGGAAGAGCTTCCAAGATGACGTGATACTGATTCGACTGAGTATACAGAGTTAGAATCTGACGTTGACCAAAGGCATCGTACAAAGTTTGATCGATGGCTGCGGCAGAGACCCCAATGCGCGAGGCCGTTTCGCGATCAATCACCAAATTCACAGCGGGCCCTTCATTAGCCAGATCTGTCGCGATGTCTTGTAAATCAGGAAGCTTTCCAAGGCGCTTCATGAATTCTTGAGTCCACGTGCGAAGTTCCTGACTATTAGGACTTGAAAGAGTAAATTGATACTGAGTTTTACTTAGGCGATTTTCAACAGTGAGATCTTGCACGGGTTGCATGTACAAGTGAATGTCAGAGATCTTTTCCAATTTCGGTTTCAGCCTTTCGATAACTTGTGTCGCTGTAATGCCACGATCATCATAGGGCTTTAAATTGATTTGAATGCGCCCGGTGCTAACGAGCTGATTGGTTCCGTCAATACCAATGAAGGAAGACACACTTTCGACTGCAGGATCTTCTATTACAATCTTAGCAAGCTGTTGTTGCAGTGAGGACATTGCTGGAAATGAGATTCCCGAGCGTGCCTCGGAGATCCCTTGAATAATTCCTGTATCTTGAGTCGGAAAGAATCCTTTCGGCACGATGATGTATAAGCAGACCGTGAGTACCAATGTGCTCAAAGCGACCCACAACGTCGCGGTCTGATGGTGTAGGACCCAGTGAAGACTTCGATCGTAACTATTTAAAACCTTGTCCCACATTTTTTCGGTTGCAATAAAAAACCGGCTGGGCTTTTCTTCTTCGTCACTTTTTGCTTTTAAAAAAAGCGCGCACATCATCGGTGTTAATGTTAACGAGACAATTGCAGAAATTAAAATCGTCACACTTAAGGTCACTGCGAATTCGCGAAAAAGACGACCAACGATGTCGCCCATGAAAAGAAGCGGGATCAAAACCGCAATCAAGGAGACAGTCAAAGACACGATCGTAAAGCCGATTTGCTCGGACCCTTTTAAAGCAGCATCTAGCGGAGAATCCCCTTCCTCGATGTATCGAACAATATTTTCAATCATCACGATAGCGTCATCCACGACAAATCCCGTAGAAATCGTCAGTGCCATCAATGTTAGGTTATTCAAACTATAACCCATCAAATACATGATCATTAAGGTGCCAATCAGCGACAGGGGGACTGCGACACTCGGGATGATGGTCGCCCGCAGGTCCCGAAGAAAGACAAAGACGACGCACACTACTAGAACAATCGTTAGCATTAATTCGAACTCGACGTCTTTCACCGAAGCGCGAATCGTAACGGTTCTGTCAGACAAAACAGAAATTTTAATCGCCGAAGGAAGAGTGTTCGTTAATGACGGCAAAAGTTTTTTAATTTTATCCACAACCTGAATAATGTTTGCACCAGGCTGACGTTGCACATTCACGATCACAGCCGGAGTTTCATTCATCCACGCCGCTTGTCGTGAGTTTTCCACGCCATCATCCACATGTGCGACATCCGATAAATAAATTGGAGCTCCATTTTGATAAGCAATGATCACGTTTTTATAGCCCGTGCTATCTAGAAGCTGGTCATTGGCGTCGATTTGGAAAGCTTGCCTTGGGCCGTCGAAACTACCCTTTGCTAGATTCACACTGTTTTGTTGTAAAGTGGTGCGAAGATCTTCAAAGTTAAGACCATAAGAAGAAAGCGCCGTAGGATTTGCCTGAATTCGTAAAGCCGGCTTCTGTCCCCCACTGATAGAGACGAGGCCCACGCCACTGACTTGCGAGATCTTTTGAGCAAGGCGGGTGTCGGCAATATCCTGAATCTTCGATAGCTGCATTGTATCGGACGTCAAAGCTAAAGTGAGGATCGGAGTATCCGCGGGATTCGTTTTGGAATAAATCGGTGGAGTTGGCAAATCTACAGGCAAATAAGTTTGTGCTGCATTGATGGCTGCCTGGACCTCCTGTTCGGCCACGTCGAGATTTAAGTCTAAAGTAAATTGCAAGACAATGACTGAACTTCCCGCGGAACTGTTCGAGCTCATTTGTGCAAGTCCTGGCATTTGACCAAACTGTCTTTCAAGGGGGGCGGTGATGGCCGAAGCTGTTACTTCTGCGTTGGCTCCGGGATAGAACGTGACGACTTGAATTGTTGGGTAATCAACTTCTGGCAACGCAGAGACTGGCAATTGTTGAAATCCCACAAGACCTGCCAGCAGAATTGCTGCCATGAATAGCGTCGTAGCTACTGGGCGCAGAATAAATGGTCTTGAGGGATTCATCTTTAGTTCCTCGTGATAGGACTGGTGGTTGTCCCCGGAGTTGTTGATGGACGAGGAACCTGCTGCTGAGGTTTGTTGCGGATTTGAACGTGAACTCCTTCCGAGAGTTTATCAAATCCACTGATAGCGATGGCTTGACCGTCGTTCAAACCTTGGACAGAGGCGTGGTCTCCCTCTGTAATTTCAACTTTAATTTTTTGTATTTTGGCTGTGCCGTCCTGTTGAATGGCATAGACGTAAGAGCCCTGCGGTCCGATTTGAATTGCGGCAGTGGGAACTAAGATCACGCCTTCTTTTGTTGTGACAAGAAGTTTTGTATTTACGAATTGGTTGGGAAATAAAGAATGCTCTTTGTTGTCGAAAATCGCGCGAATGCGCACGGTTCCTGTATTTGGATCAATTTGATTATCCATCGCAAGGAATGTTCCGGTTGCGATGAGTTTTTTCAAGCTGCGATCATAAACTTCAGCGGTCATCTGTTGCTTTTGTTTAATCTGTTCCTGGATCTGCCAAAGATTATCTTCTGCAACGCTGAAGATGACGGTAATAGGTTCAATTTGTGCGATCACCGCAAGCTGAGTTCCACCTGTTTGTACGAAATTTCCTGGATCAACCAAACGCAAACCCATCTGCCCATCAAGTGGTGAAGTGATATGTGTATAGGCAAGATTTACTTGAGCATTTTCTAAAACTCCTTCATCTGATTTCACCGTTGCTTTTGTCTGAGCCACTAATTGTTGTTGATCGCTGAATTGTTGTTGGGAAATTGCATGAGCGGCATAGGCTTGTGTATAGCGTTTCAGATTGATCTCTGCTTGTCTTGCCAAAGAACGATCCCTATCCAATTGCCCTTGGGCTTGCAAAACGGCCGCTTGAAAAGGACGAGGATCAATTTCAATCAGCGAATCCCCTTTTTTAACGAACTGTCCTTCGCGGAAATTCACGGCGGTGATTTGACCTTGCACCTGGCTGACGACCGTCACCGAGTGCAACGGTATCACGGTGCCCAGCGCACGCACGTAAACCTTAATACTTCCTCTGCGAGCAATATCGGCTTCGATGGGAACCGCGCGCGGACCCTTCGGCGCATCTTTTTTCGGTGTGATGAAAGGCTTGATCAAGAGATAGGCGACACCGACACATAAAATCGTGATTAAGCTGATCATAAACCAGCTGCGTTTACGTGGCTTGCTTTCTTCAGGCACAGGACTTTGCGGCGAAGGAATTTCTTCGCGTTCATTTTGCTTAGGCATTGATGTCTCGATTCTTGTTAAGAGTGATCGAGGTACCTGACTCAATGATAAAAACTCGTGCGTCCTTGGGATATGTCCCTTGGAGAAAGTCATAGAGTGGCCGCATTCCAGTGCTGACAATCAAATAAGTTCTTTCAACGTTTCCACATTGCTTCAACTGTCTACTGATTTTGGTGAAGTGTTTTGATTTTGTTAGTGCACGATTACAGCTTGCACTCGCTGGGGACGGGATTGATCCTAAACCAAAGGGAAGTTCACTTTATAATTCAACTTGTACGCGGACGTCGCATTAGATAGGATTTTGCCTAGATGAAATACTCTAAGTGCGTTTCTAAATGTCTTATATCCCTGCTTTTTTGGCCGTTACTAGTAGCGTGTTCGGCATCGAACTATTCCAATAAAGTCAGTGATCAAGGGGCTGTTCCTCCGGTGGCGTCGAAGCCTATATATAGCAATGATGCGGACGGAGCGATTAATGGAAGAGCGTGGAAATTCGCGACTGGCAAGGCTTTCCTGTTTAAGCGTAATGGCCAAAGTTATCTTCAGGTGAATCTTTGGAATCAAGATATTGCAAACCCTTGTGGAGAATATTTCGGTTCCACTTTTCAAGTTCGCTTGTACACACAAAACCAAGTTGGATCGATCTCGATTGACCCATCGGACCCGTTCAACTTGATTCCGACATTGATCTTTTCCGATCTCACTCAGGCTGGCAGCAGTCGCAATAATATGGTGGCGAGCGAGGGAACGATTACGATTGATAGTATCGCCAATGGCCACATCAAGGGCTCGGTCAGTGGGAAATTCCAGGCTGGTAACGTGAACCGCACCGAAATCTCGGGGAACTTCGACGTTCCTTTCTGTCAGCAAAAAAGCGGCTCATACTGACACAATTGGGCCTTAAACCCCTTTTAAACCTAATATATTGCATTTGAGTCATCTTCAGGCGGGCACAGGACTTGTAATACTCCTTCCGGATGGTTGAACGTCTGTTGGAGGACTCTGATGAAACTCGCTAAACACATGCCTTTAATCGCTTTTATGGCGATGACGACTTTTACATTAAAGGCACATGCTCAGTCTTCTATTGTGGCTCAAACCGTAACACAAAAGCCGGTGGTATCCGCGTCTCACGTGAAAAGCTACCGCGAGTGGAAGCATGAAATGGTGGCGGAAGCTCAAGGCAAAGTGGCTTCCATTAAAACTCAAATCGATGTTCGCAAAAATCGCACTGTGGCTGTGGGAACTGATCCTAATATGGCGCGTGCTCACGGTCTTGAAGCCGTTGCTTCTCGTGATTTGGCCCTCGAGAAATTGGAAAGAGATCTTCGCGAAGAACAGTACGATCTTGATGTTGCCAATGACCTCACAGTGACGGACTATTTCGTTGGCTATTTGACTAAGATTCAAAACAAAAAGGCCGCATTCCAAGAGGTGGCCGGCAAGTTGTCCCCTGATGAAGTCGCAGAATTAATGACGGCTTATGCGAACTCAGTATTCGGAGCACACGCTGCGGATCTTCCGGCGAGCGCAAATAACTTGGCTAAGGACCCAGTAAAATAATTCTTAAGACATCCCCGCATCTTAACAACATGCGTCTATATTTTCGGAGTTCAAATTACAGAAATTTGGGACTCCCGACCTTGACTCCTCTCATAGCCGATTCATATTGTCTTCGTTAATTTTAAAAACTAACGGAGGAATCTCTATGGCTAAGAACGAAATTGGCGTTCGCCCACTTCATGACAGAATTCTTGTTCGCAGAATGGCGGAAGAAGAAAAAACTGCTGGCGGTCTTTTCATCCCTGATACAGCGAAAGAAAAACCACAAAAAGGTGAAATCATCGCGACTGGTAAGGGTCGTATCACTGAAGACGGAAAAGTTCTTCCTCTTGAAGTGAAAGTTGGCGACAAAGTGCTTTTCTCTAAATACGCAGGCACAGAGTTGAAACTTGAAGGCGCAGAATACTTGATGATGCGCGAAGAAGACATCTTGGGTGTATTCAACTAGTTCGCTCTCTTTTTTAATTTAAAGAAACTAAACGGAGTAAATCATGTCTAAAGTATTAACATTCTCAGAAGACGCTCGCGCACACATCTTGAAAGGTGTGAACACTCTTGCGAACGCAGTAAAAGTAACTTTGGGACCTAAAGGTCGTAACGTTGTTATCGATAAATCTTTCGGCTCTCCATTGATCACTAAAGACGGTGTCACTGTTGCTAAAGAAATCGAATTGGAAAACAAATTCGAAAACATGGGCGCTCAAATGGTTAAGGAAGTTGCTTCCAAAACTAATGATGAAGCTGGTGACGGTACAACAACTGCAACTGTTTTGGCTCAAGCGATCTATCGCGAAGGTGCTAAACTAGTTTCTGCAGGTCACAACCCAATGTCTATCAAGCGTGGTATCGACAAAGCGGTTGAAATCATCATCGACGAACTTAAAGCAATGGCGAAACCTGTTAAAGGTTCAAACGAAGTTGCTCAAGTTGGTGCGATCTCTGCAAACAACGATAAAGAAATCGGTCAAATGCTTGCAGACGCTATGGATAAAGTTGGTAAAGAAGGCGTTATCACTATCGAAGAATCTAAAACAGCTAAAACTGAAGTGACAGTTGTTGAAGGTATGCAATTCGATCGTGGTTACTTGTCTCCATACTTCGTAACTAACGCAGAAAGAATGGAAGCAGTTCTAGAGAACGCTTACGTTCTTGTTTATGACAAAAAAATCTCTTCAATGAAAGATATGATCGGTATTCTTGAAGGCGTTGCTAAGCAAGGTCGTCAACTGTTGATCATCGCTGAAGACGTTGACGGTGAAGCACTAGCAACTTTGGTTGTTAATAAATTGCGCGGCACTCTTCACATCTGTGCTGTTAAAGCTCCTGGCTTCGGTGATCGTCGTAAAGCTATGCTTGAAGACATCGCGATCTTGACTGGCGCGAAAGTGATCTCTGAAGACATCGGTCGCAAGCTTGAGCAAGCTACGATCGCTGACCTTGGTGTTGCGAAACGTATCGTTGTAGACAAAGACAACACAACAGTTATCGATGGCGCTGGTAAAAAAGCTGACATCACTGCACGTGTTTCTGCTATCAAAGCTCAAATCGAAGAAACTTCATCTGACTATGATAAAGAAAAATTGAAAGAGCGTTTGGCTAAATTGGCTGGCGGCGTAGCTGTTATCCACGTTGGTGCTCCTTCTGAAGTTGAGATGAAAGAGAAAAAACACCGCGTAGAAGATGCTTTGAACGCGACTCGCGCAGCTGTTGAAGAAGGTATCGTTGCGGGTGGTGGTACTGCTTTGCTTCGTGCTTCTCAAAAAGTTGATAAATCTAAATTCCAAGAAGACCAACAGTTTGGTGCAACTATCATCAAACGTGCTTGTGAAGAGCCTATCCGTCAAATCTCTGCAAACGCTGGTTTGGATGGCGCGATCGTTTTGGATCGTATCCTTCAAAACAAATCTGTTTCATGGGGTTTCAACGCTTACTCTGACGAATACACTGACTTGATCAAAGACGGTGTTATCGATCCAGTTAAAGTTGTACGTTGTGCTTTGACGAACGCTGCTTCTGTAGCTTCTTTGATGCTTACTACTGAAACTATGATTGCTGAAGCTCCTAAGAAAGATGCTCCAGCAATGCCAGGTGGCGCTCCAGGTATGGGCGGCATGGGTGGCATGGGCGACATGATGTAATTCGTGTCCCCTCGTCTGGAAAAATAATTCCAAACTTAAAAAGCCCGGTGATAAGCCGGGCTTTTTTTATACAAAGCATCGCAAAAAGGTACGGCGTACCTTTTAGAATGAGTATTCTACGCCGCCCATGAGGGTTGTCATTTTGTGGCTTGTGCTGGTTGCAGGATCCGTGCGTTGGCCTGTGCCGCTGAAGTCGGAGTTATAATTTTCAAATAGCAACTCACCTTTTACTTTGAAACGCGTTTTCATTCGGTAGTCTGCGAAGAAGCTAAATGCGTTAATCGTGTTTGAAGATGATCCGCCACTGGAGATATTTTCACTCAAAGTTGGATTCACATACAGATCAAACTTACCACCCAAATCGATCGGCAACTGATCTGAGATCGGGAATTGTCCTGCAAGGCTAATCAGAAAGCCGCTGTATTTCATCGAAGTGAAGGCCGTTGGAGTGCTGTCGTCGATTCTAAAGTCAGTCACAGTATAGCCAGCTGCGATTTGAATTTTTGGTCCAAAGAAATCATCAGTCAGAAGGAAATTATAGCCGCCATTGACGCCGTATTGGCTCATAGACATATTTAACTTCCCTGGGGAGGAACCTGTGTAGCCATTATCGATCGAAAACACTGATTGACGAAGTCCCACGCCGATAAACCACTCGGGATTCAGCCACATCTCGCCACGGATCAAAATATTCGGCGCCAAATTGTTGCTACCGCTGATTGAACCCGCAGAAGTCAATTTTACGTTTTGCGTGTAGGAGGAAAAACCACCCATCAGCTCTACTTTGCCGAATTGAGGATTGGATTCCGGCGTCCACTCTTTAGGTTCATCGCCGAATGCGACATCCTTATCCGGGCGTTGGGTGATATCTGCTAAAACTTTTCCACTTGGAGTTACGACCGGAGTCGCATACTTCACAAATTCGTCGGGCATAACCTTCGAACCTACCGCGATCACACCGGGTTCTTTTTCAAGTTCGATGTAGCCGAAACTTAGATAAGGCTCTACCTTGAAAAGTTTCACACGACCCAGAACTTCTTTTTCCGTGCTAATCATGAATTTCAATTTTGGATGACGATTCACTTTGATGATCTGAACAACAGACACGCGGCTGTCGGGTTTTAAGCCATAGTTGCTTCCTAAATTCAAAGTCACTTGTTGGCCGCGGCGGCTAAGAATTGTCGCACGGAAAGGCATGCGGGATTTTATATTTTCAAAAAGTTTTCTGACTTGATTGTTGATGTCAGAGATTTCAAAACCTTTGTAATCAGTAAGGCTTTCCTGCAATAAAGGCAAACCATCGCGACCAACATACAAAGTCATTGTGATAGAAATGCCTCGAGGGCCTTTAATTAATTTTGTTGTTAAAGCGGCTTCTGATTTTCCTGCCTGAAGAATTTTTTTTACATCCTCGGGGTGTTCATCAAGAAGTTCGGATTTTATTTGCAAGCCTTTTGGAAATTCTGTGAGTGACCACTGTTTATCATCGTTCAAAACTTTATGAAGCTCTTCATCGATAGGTTTCGCATAAATTCCACCAACATTATCAGTTGCTGGAACAAGAACGATGGATTTAATCGCCAGATCTTGGTCAATGGCACTGACGTATGTGTTCTGGGCATTCGTCTGGGCGCTAGCAGGATGAAAGACAGTGAAAAAGCTGATCATCACGATGGCGAAACTAAGAAAGAATGATTTCATATTTTTATTCTGCCTGTCTCTCGAAAACTCGTCAATTTGACATCAAGTAATTCAGACCGTGAGCCGAAATAATTTGCATGAAATTGATCAAATTCTTTTTGCTTTCGTTAGTTCTTTTGATGAGCAGCTCGCTAGTGCATGCGCAGTCTAGTCTGGAGGGTTTCTCTACAGGTCGTTACGAGATTCGCCCGACGAAAAAGAAGAACCGTCTGCCGACTGCCGTGGAAGAAACTGAAGAAAATGATGATGAAAAGCCAGTCACTGATTCTGACGGTATCAAAGTGCGTGTTCTGACGCCGAAACAACTGGCTGATGAAAAAGCCAAAGAAGCAGCGGCAAAGGCAAAGCTTGAAGCAGACAAAGCTGCGGCTGAAAAATTAGCCGCAGATAAAGCTGCTGCCGAAAAACAAGTTGCTGATGCAAAGGTCCTTTCACAGAATCTAGAACTTGCAAAAAAAGAGGAACAAGCGACCGTCGAGGACACACAGTTGGAAGAACCAACAATCGGAGAACAGGCAGAATCTCTCTTTAACAGTAGTGCTGACAAAGTTTATGATTACTATGCTCAGAAAATACACCCAGACGACATTCGTAACAATAAAGTTGAAATTGAGTTTGCTCCGGTAGTGGCTTATAACGACTCCAAGTCAGACTACTCGTTCCGTAACTACAATGCCTTTTTTGAAGCCATGAAAATCAAGGCGGGTGTGTGGTTGACTCCGTTGATTGGTGTTTCTGGACAGATTTTATTTTCTTTTGGTGCGGATGTCGATGATGCGAATCATTCTAAAGTCTCTGCAAAATATGAAAATTTAGATCTAGCATTGAACTTCCGTAAGTTTTTTGGAGTATCTAGAAAAGCGAACTCTTTGGAATTTTCGGTTTTGTATAGCGATGATCAATATAAGGTTTCTGAGGATAGCCAGAAGCACCCGCGTTTGCATTCGTCGGGTCTGGGTGTGGGCTTAAAGGCTCGATTCCCGACCTCGCTTTCTTATGCATGGACGGTGGGTGGGACATTCTTCCCAAGATTGGCTCATAACGAATCGGCGACGGCTGTTGATGTCAGCTCTGGTTCAAGTGACGAAAACACGCGCATTGGATTTGATCTAGGCGGCGAATGGAAGTTTTCGCGTTACAGTCAGATGACTTGGAACATGGGGGTTTCCTCTGAAAGAAATCTTTTCAGCGGCCCTGCTTCTTTGCCAGACCCACAGACGGGAAATACTCCAATAAACGTCAGCGTGACGAATACGATGTACATGTTCAACCTAGGCTATCGTTGGGGTCATTAAAATACACTCATCAAAGTGCAGCGAAATCCATATACTAAAGGCGTATGAAGATACGTTTTGCTGTTGTAGATGATGCCGCCTTCCTTCGAGAACTTATAAAAAATATTGTAAGCTCTGCGGGTGGCGTTTGTGTGGGTGAAGCTGAGAACGGCGACGAAGCCGTGAAGCTCGTTCAAGCCACTCTGCCCGATCTTGTCTTTCTTGATATGGTGATGCCTCAACGCAATGGCATTGAAACAGCAAAAATTCTAAAGGAGCTTGCTCCGGACATTAAAATCATTGGCTGTTCGACGATCGATAACGATGCGTTGATTGAAAAAGCCAAAGAAGCTGGCTTTGACGAGTACCTGACGAAGCCATTTACCAAAGATCAAATTTTAAAAACAATTTCCAAAGTGTTGCCACAGCAAGGGGAATCAACCCATGGAAGAACTTAAGTTCGTTCTTAAAACATTCGCTTTTACATGTCTTCTTATTGTTTTGATGCAGGTGAAAGTGGGTGGAGCTTCAATCGAAAGCTATTCATTCAGATGGCTTCAACACTCGACTGTTTCTCAGTGGGTTCAAAGTGCCGCAGCAGGTGGTGCGATGGCACTTAGAAATCTAGGCCATCATGTGAAAGACGGTGTTGTGAGCACCGTTGATGGATTCCAAGAAGGCGCTTCGGAAAAGGCCGTTCGTTAGAAATTATTTAATAGCTTGATTATTCGAAGTAGCTGCTTGAGTTCCTTGGGCTTGGATCGAGGAAGGTGCCGTCGTATTTGCAAAGAGGCTGTTGCCTTGGCTTGTCATCATGTGAGTGCATTTCGAACCAGCAAAAGAAGTAGAAGCGATTGTTAGGATTGCTGCTGTGATGATTGCTTTAGTGATTGTCATTGTAACCTCTTTGTCTAAAAGTTCGTTGTACACAAGAGGGTATTGCATCGGTTGTGCCATGATTTTCGAATCATAGTGAGATTGCGTTGACGAAGAATCAACGACTTAGAAGAAGCGCTTCTCAGAATGAGAGAGCACATGCCGTCACGCGCCCTTTTCGTTCCGCGCGTGCCTACGCTTTTGACAAAAGGGGAAGGAGAGCAGCCAGGGGGGAAGCTACTCTCCTAGGGGGCAATTTCTAAATTGTTCTAGTTGATAGCGCCGTTCGCAGAGCTAGAACTAGATGTTGCAGGTGCAGATTGTTTTGCACGTTGCTTTGGATTTGTAGAAGCGAAAAGAGAACCGTTATCCTTATGTGCGCATTTTGGTTCCGCGATTGACGCAGAAGCAGAAGCTAGGACGAAAGCAGCCATTAAAATTTTCGCGATCTTCATGGGGGACTCCTTTGATAGATATAAATCTTCATAAGGAGTCTATTGCAGCGGTTGTGCCATGAAGTATGTCTCAGACTGAGACGTCTCACTTGTCTTATCAATGACTTAGGGGGCAGGGGCTCTAAATAAAAAAGGCCCGGATTGTTCCGAGCCCTTTTGTGTCCTTCGTATGCAAACTGACTATACAGCTTAGTTGCCGATAGCGCCGTTTCCTTTAGAAGAGTCAGGTGACCCTGAAGAACCAGATCTTGGCTGAGCCGTTGTGGCGTCTTGCATGCGCATGTGTTTCAAGCGAGCCAAACATTCCTTACACTCACCTACTGATGCCACCGCAGCGCCTTGTGAAACCATTGCTTCATTTGGATCGTCGCCTGGGTTCACAGTGCGTTTAGAATCGTCTTGTGCGAATGCAGAGAAAGCTGAACTTAAAGAAACCAAGATTGTCGTTAGAACTAAAATCTTCTTCATAAATCCACCTTCCTTATAGATAAAGCTCAGCTGTTGCTGGAGCGATAATATCTAGCAAGTTGTTGAAAGTGCTGGCCACTTGCATTGCCACTGAAGGACCCTCTTTGCTATCCACTTTGTTGATCTCTCCATTCGTTTTGTAAGAGACCTGAATAGTACCAAGACCCGGACGAGTTACGATTGATGGTTTACCATAACGCTCTTCGTATTCGATCTTAACCACTTTTTTCGCCTGATCTGTGATCGTAGCGATGCGGCCGCGATTATCATACGTCATAGAGATCTTTTGACCATCGCTATTCTGAGCGAATGCAAGATTTCCTTTAGCGTCGTATTTAAATTGAGTTTGTTTCGTAGCCACTTTTGCACCCTTCGCATTGAAGAATACAGTAGTTACTTCACTTACCTTCTTAACCTTTGGATCGTAATCATAAGACATACGCATTGCTGCTGTTGCCTTTGTTTTTACAAGACCATCTGGATAATATTCATAAGAGATACGATCTGTATTGCGGCGAATTGATGTCGGTTTGCCGAATACTTCATGGTAAGTGATATCAGTCACGTTACCATTTACTGTCGTAGCTACACGTTGCAAATAGTATTGACCGTCAGGGCGTTGTGCATGCCAGAATTCATACTTATTATCAGCAACTGTTTCTTTGCCGCACACTTTTTTAACCGTCGACCAGTAGTGATTTTTTGGATCGTTTGTTGCGAACTCATATTTGTATGATTCCACACACTTATCGCGATCTGCGAAACCGATAACCCAGTCGTTTTTCTTATCGTATTTCAAAGCCACGAAAGTCTTATCTGGCCAAGTTGCTTTGGTAAGGTTGTGAAGATCATCGTACTCGTAAGTATAAGTCTTCAACCAAGCATTTTTCACAGAAGCCAAGTCGTCAAGATTTGCGAACTTATAGTCAGCCATCAAACCATTTGGACCTGTGATCGATTTAACTTTTTTATTTTGGTAGTACTTGAATGTCAATCGACGACCATTGTTGTCTTCGATTTGCGCGATCACGTCTTTGTCATACGTGAATTTCAAGTAGTTACCGTTCTTGTCATAGATATGTGTCAGCTTGCCTTGAGGGCTGAAGCGTTGAGCGCTGCCATCTGGAAGGTTGCGAGTGTAGTAAGTTTTATTGAAAACAAAATGCTCAACCTCGCGGCCGTTCGCATAGAACTTGGTTCCTTCGCGAACTGGAGGAGTTAATCCGTACTTCGCTGCTAGTTCAGAACGAGTATTATCGTCTTCAACCAATTGAGTTTTTAAAGTATTGAGGTAGGCCTCAGTTACGCCGACTTTCCTTTCAGCTCTCATCTTAGTGATGATCGAGTTGATTGTCTTATCAACATCTGCACGACTTACTTCGCGTGGAGAGAACGTGACTTCCAAACCGCCACCGCACTCTTTCACTTTCAAGTTACCTTCAGCAGTTACTTCCATTGTCGTTTCGAAGTCAGAGCACCAACCGAAACCGAACATGCCGTTGAAGAGTGAACGAGAGTTGTAAGTTCTTACGATTTTAAGATCGTATCCGCTTCCTGGAACATCCATATCAATCCAGGTATTGGAGTAATTGGCGTTTTTCATGTCGACAAGCGCGTGGGCTTGCGCAGAAAAAAGAACGGCAATTGCCAAGAGAGTTTTCTTCATTTGTTTCTACCTCATCCTTGAAACTGACAAACTACACTTTAATGGTAACAAGCTTTTTAATGACTACGCCACCGATAACTTGCAGACATAGCATCACAAACAGCAACACTAGACCTAAGGTTGTGGTAAACATAGGCTTGATGAAATTCGGATCGATCATAAGGAATACGGCCATCAAAACAAACGGGATCATAGTCACGATAATCCCTTGCATAAGGCCTTGCGCAGTCAGAGCTTGAATTTTTTTCTCGACCTTTTGTCTTTCGCGAATGACTATGACGATGGTCTGGAAAGTCTCTGCCAAGTTACCGCCGGTCTCTTTTAAGATATTGATCGCCGTCACGAACATCTGAACATCGGGACGGGGAATGCGATTTCCTAAATCGTTCAAGGCGCTCTCGAAACTGTCACCAACTTGCATTTGATAAAGAACTTGCGCGAATTCCTGACTGATAGGATTTCCCATGATCTCTACCACACGCTTCATCGATTCCTGTGGATTTGATCCGGCTTTAATACCGTTGGCCATGATTGTTAGGCCATCGACCATTTGATCTGTGAATGTCGAGCAACGACGTTCATAGATTGTCCGCACAAGAAGCAAAGGCAATTGCCATCCCGCGATCGTGAGTGAGCAACCAAAGAAGATTCCCATCAAAACACTCGGCCAGCATAATAGGAATGCTAAAGCGCCGACACCAAAGCTCATCAACAAAATCATAATGGTGATGCGCTTTTCATCGACTTCAGAACCCATCAAACGAAGAATCTTAATCACTTCTTCTCGTTGACCCAGGCTGCGCTTGTGAAGCCACGCAACGCCTTTCTCTGCCCACATCAAAATAATGATGAAGACGCAAATACCAAAAAGAGGAATCATGATCCATTCGTTAAATAGAAAATGCATACTCTATCCAGTCTTCTTCGCCGGAGGAATGACCCCTGGCATTTTTGGAGCCGCGATGTTTGGTGCAGGACCTGCTGGTTTCGCAGCAGGTGGATTTCCTGCCGCTGGATCATTGGCAAAGATCTCGCGTGGAATCACAACACCTTTATCGCTTAGTTTTTGAATAAAGCTAGGAATCGTACCAGTTGCCTGAAAGACACCTTGAATTTTACGATTCTTGTCGTAACCCGTTTCTTTGAAGCGGAAAATTTCCGCCAAAGTCACGACGTCCCCTTGCATGCCGGCGACTTCTGTAATGCTCAACACTTTACGAGAACCGTCTGACAGACGAGAAATCTGCACAATCAAATTCACCGCACCTGAGATCTGTTCTCGGATCGCGCGAACAGGAAGGTCCATTCCTGACATCATACAAAGAGTTTCAAGGCGAGCAATACACTCACGTGGACTGTTCGCATGTGTTGTAGTCATTGAACCGTCATGGCCTGTATTCATCGCTTGCAACATATCAAGAGCGGCGCCGTCACGGCACTCACCGACGATGATGCGATCGGGACGCATACGCAGGGCGTTCTTAATCAAGTCACGAATTGTTACAGAGTTCGTCCCTTCCATCGAGGCAGGACGAGTTTCCAGACGCACAACGTGTTCCTGTTGAAGTTGCAGCTCGGCCGCGTCCTCGACGGTGATCACACGCTCGTTAGAAGGAATGAACGATGACAACATGTTCAGCAAAGATGTCTTACCTGAACCGGTACCGCCAGAGATAACGATATTCAAACCGTTTTCTGCACAGATGCGAAGGAAGTCGATCATGTTCTTAGTGATACTTCCGTACTCCATGTATTTTTCCGGAGTGATACCACCTTTTTTAAATTTACGAATTGTCAGAGCAGGGCCATCGATCGCCAATGGTTCAATCACGGCGTTCACACGGGAACCGTCTTTTAAACGGGCATCCACGTATGGTGTCGAATCGTTGATCTGACGACCTAGTGGAGTCACGATACGTTCGATAATGCGGCGAAGATGATCATTCGATGTGAATGTCACAGGGCTGAGTTGAACTTTACCACTGCGTTCGACGAAGATTTTCTTGTAGCCGTTAACCATGATCTCGGAAACGGAAGGCTCTGCAAGGAGGTCTTCCAAAGGACCAAGGCCCAAAGCTTCTTCTAAAACCTCTTTGATGATTTTAGACCGTTCTTCACGAGCTACATCCGGAGCTTCTTTATCAACGATCACCGTAATTTCGCGTTTTGTTTTCTCACGAATTTCTTTTTCTTTATTTTCATCTTTGGTATCCATCAAAAGTTTTTTGAGGTCTACCGTGCGGATCAATTCATTGTGCACACGAATCTTAAGCATCGTGCGGGGGTCCATACCTGACATTCCAGCGGGAGCATTCGCTCCACTATCTGTCGAAGCGGCAGGAGCTGTTGGCTTTGGACGAGACAATGTTTTTAGTCTTTGTAAAACACCGCCGGTTAGCTTTCTTGCCACGTCAAAGTAGGCCGCCGTCACAGGAGCTTTTGGCGACGAGATCACAAATGGAGTGTATTTTTGAAGCGCCATCATCGATGTGGCTTCATCTTGCGGAACGATCCCTAAGAAAGGCAGTTGCAATTGATTTGAAATCGCTTGTGGAGAAAGACCTGTCGGTGACGCCTTATTGATGACAAGTTGGAACATGTCTTTCGGGAAAGTCGCAGACAAAAGTTCGTTCACAAGACGTTGAGTCTGAGTCACAACTAACACTTCAGGTGTTGTCACGATCATGATCGCGGTAGCTTCTTGCAGAACAGCCATTTGAGCAGGTCCCAAATCGTTACCAACGTCGACGACGATAAATTTAAATGCACGACTGAAAAACTCGACAAGCTTGCCCAACATGTCGGGAGAAATGTTCATGCTTTCTTCGGGGCCGCGAACAGCACCAAGATAAGCAAGGCCTGACGTATGCATCGTCACAAGAGTGTTCATCGGTTGTGAGTTTAATGAACCTTGAAAGTTAGCAAGTTCTTTCAGAGTTTTAACGGGCTTCAAGCCCATGATCACGTTCTGGTCACCGACGCTTTTCGAGTCAGCATCGATGAGAAGGACTTGAGCACGAAGCTCTGTCATCAGGGCGCAGGCAAAGTTAGCAGCGAAGACGCTCTTACCGACGCCTCCTTTACCACCAACTACAGCAATAAGATTACAGTTAGGATTTATAGCCAATGCGGACCTCCATCTTCCTTATCGGCTAAACGTACTTTTTTTATACGGTTCTTAGGGCTAGTGCGAGGGACCCTAGTTTTTCAGGACCAGGGTCTTAATAAACTAATCTCTTAGACGGAATTTCTTCTTGATTTGCTCAGCACCAGCACTCGCAGAGGTTTTCACCACTGGAGTCACAAATACCACAAATTGACTTTGGTCTTTTGAAAACTCTTTGGAAGCATACAAAGTAATGATTGGATTCTTATACGATCCATTCGGACGGTTATAGCCCGTTGTTGAAGAGTTACGGATCAAACCACCAACTGCCGCGCTTTGCCTATCGCGCACGATGATCGCACTCGTCATTTCATTGCTGCTAGTGATTGGCGCACCTGCTGAGGTGCTGCCGATCATACTGCTGACTTTAAATGCCATATCCATGTGTACACTTCCTGATTTCTCGCCAGTCAGTGTCGGAGTGATCGTCGATACGATACCCACCTCTGCGAAGGCAGTACCTTGTGTGCCGTTCTGGCCGATTACAGCGTAGGGTTCGTTAGTGATTTGTTTGATCTCACCTTTCTTGCCATCCTCTACAATCAAGCTTGTACTTTCAAGAATACGAGCGTGACCGTGTTGTTTTGCCCAGTTCAATTTTGGAAGCAAGTTTGAAACAGTACCTGTGATAGATGCAACGATACCACCAGCGGTGCTTGTGCCACCACTTGATACGGTCATTTGCGAGTTATCACCCAGCTCTGGCGTGAATTGGAATTTGAAGGCCTTAGAATAGTCCTTATTCAATTCCACATAGTGCACAACCAGTTGAATCATTTTTGGAGGTGGCTTCGGCGCGGATTCTTTCACCTGGATAAGGTTGATAACACCGTCATTGGCAGGTTTACGCTTTTTGATTACGCCTTTTTCTTCCGCCGCTTCGATGACGATGTCTGGAAGATATGTTTTCGCGATGATTTCAGCACGAGCCTTTTCATCATCACTGCTTGCCCAACCTTGAAGAATGATTTTGTCATTTACAGCACGAACTTCGATTTCTGGATTGTTGATGTCACGCATGATGAACTCAGCAATCTTCTTTTGTGCAAGGGGGGACAAAGTCACAAGGGAAGATGCTTGATCACCGAATTGTTGAACAACGTTATAGATGCGCGCTAAGTCTTTCGGAAGAAGAATCTGACCATCGACAACAACTCTATTGTTCACGATCTTGATATTGATACCTTCGATATCACCAAGAAGTGCACGCATCTCGCGCACGACTTTATCAAGTTTTGATTTTTTGATATCGATACGATATTCCGCAACGATCTTGCCATTTTTCCTATCATGAATTGTCAAAGTCGCAAAACCTTCCGCCTTAGGGGTGAAGCGGATTGTGTTAAGGTCTTTGGCATAGGCAGCACTTACGATTCTGCGGAAATCACCTTTGAATTCCACATTTTCGGGAATGGGAGGCAGCTTCTCGTCATGTTCAATTCCGAGAGTTAAGCTAATGAATTTACGCGAGCGATAGGCACTACTGCCATCCTCAGATGAAGGCAACGAGGGATCAGCCGTGAGGTCATCATCCGCGTGCACCCATTGTCCACCCAAGCTAAGAAGCATGCTCAGCATGAGAAGTTGTAATTTCATAATTCCCCCTTAACCAACCAAAACCCCAAAAACAAAACGAATTACAAAGTATGGAAACCACCTGGACGAGTCTGCTGACGCTGTTGAGTCGGAACTTGATGCGTCGGCATCGCAGGTCTTTGCTGTTGCGGCAGAATTACCGGAGGCGCCACAGAAGCTGGAGCCGGGCCATCCATCGAAACAACAGGCTTGCCAAGTACGGATTCAGCCGACGATGTTGCCATACGTGGTGGAACCGCTCTGTCACTAGGATTTCTTAAAGCAAAGAACAAGTTGCCTGGCGCTGTCGAAAGAATATAAATCAAGTCTTGCGCCTCTTTCGGAGTCGCCTCAATTGTGATTGTCGTATATTTCGTATCACCAGTCAGTGCGATCTGATTTAAGTTTTTACCAGTTGAATCCAGTTCGAACATGCGAGGAATGTTGTTCACCACACTCACGCCTGTTGCAAGAACCACAACGTCACTCATCATCGTGAACACTTCACGTTTTTGATTTACACCTTTACCGCTATCGACAGCTGCATAGATGTCAACACGATCGCCAGGACGAATCAATTTCGCAACGGCACGGACTTCATCCACCGGAATTGTCACAGCACGTTTACTTGGCGCCACTTGCAAAGCAATCCCTGTGTCAGGACCTGGAGTCAGAAGGTTGTTTTTCACAACCATTTGTCCTTTACGAATAGGTACTGCTGCTACGTTACCAATGATTTCATCAGGAACTGTAATGGCATCTGGTTGAATGAAGTCTGCAGGAAGTTCTTTAGTTTCAACCATAGTGTCGTAGATGGTTTGCATTTCAGAGATATCCTCTTTCGCAACAACCACGCGTTTGGTAGAGCCGAAGCGCTTGTCATACTCTGCTTTTTTCTCTTGCGAATAGCTATACAGCAGGAATGTTGCGAACACCCCCGCGCCAATTGATAGCCATAAATTTCGCGTATCGTTTGATCCCATATCGTTTCCTAACTCGGCCCAGTGCATTTTGCGTTCAAGCAGATGCCGTATGATGTTTTAATCCAAATGGGGTTCACACTTGTTTTTTCGTTTCTAGAAGAATCGGTAATCGCGTTGACGTCAGTGTTATGTTGAGACTTGCTTGCCTCGTCCAACGCAATGCTCGTGGTATCAAAATAATTAAGATAGCGTTTCGTCGCTAAGAAGTCGGGACTTCCGCTACCATAGTCAGCCACCGCATGAATGCGACAACCCTTTTGTTCATAGTGAATCTCTGCCGGCGAGTAAGAAGCACTTGCAGGAGTCACGTTACGGAAATACACCAAATTCGCGCGGTGGTTGAATGTCGCAAACGCATTGTTGCGCGCGCCGATTGAATTTACGATGCCCGTATGAATAGCTCCGAAGAACCCTAGCGAGAAATTAAATAGCAAAATAATAACGAACAAGATGGGGATCATTTCAAAGATCGCCATCCCTTTTTCGTTGTTCAATGAAGGTTTCTTTTTACGCATCAACATCCGTTGTCCTCCATGGGATAATAACTTCTGGAAGTTGTGCCGCTACCCATGGTGTAACCGGAGTTCAACTGCACAAAGGCGTCATAACGTTTCTTCATTTGATCGAGACATTCAGACTGTGAGGGCTCTCTGAAGATAAGAGCGTTCAATTTTGCACTGAAGCCAGTGTCTGTATCCGAGGCTGTGTTGCCCAAGAAAGGAATCTTAATATTCAAAATTCTTGGTGTGAAAGTGATTTGCACGCCAGTGTATGGCAACGCCGAGTTGTCAGGAGTGATTCCGTAAGTTTCAGAGAAATCAGATCCTGAAAGTCCGTTACGAATATCAGGAGCTCCTGCAGCACCTTGTTGTGTTGTTCCGACAAGGAACCACGCACCGTTTGGTGTTGCGAACAATGATTTAAATACTGGCGTATTCACTAAAGCTTTAAATTTATTATTGCCCATCTCAAGCTGTTTATCAGGATCAATGTGAGCCGCAGCATGAGCACGAGCTGTAGAGAACGTGATGTACTGAACAACTTCAGACATCGCTAACGTGAAAGTCATCGCAAAAAAGACAATGCTAATCCCAACACACAAGGTGATTGAGAAAAGAAAATCAGCAGAGATCATACCCTGCGAATTTCTAATTAAGCTTTTGCGTTCTTCTGCAACTTTCATTTCGCCTTCTTACTTACGCGGGTCCAAAGAGATTGTCCGGGCACTGCTCGAAGCCATGTTCTTGCAGACTTTTGTGGGAGTTCCCCACACGCCACATTCCAACATCCCTTGAATCCGACCCCATGGTTCTTCTACGATCTTTGCCATAAACTTGTTGTCCTGAAGGGCCTTCACAGAAGCCGTGAAAACTCCCATCAGTACAATAATCAACAAAACACTTTCGATGACGAATTGACCGCGTTGATTGCGAAGCGAATTTTTCAATTGGCCCCCCACGTGTTGCGACTTCCGCCAGGTTGAAAGTTACCGCCGGTTTCCAATTGACGTTCAACCCGAGCCCCTAAACGAGGACCAGAATTGATAAACGCTTTCGTCGGAGCTGAAACAAAAAGTTTCAGCCCGATAAAAATCGCCGCTACCATCAATAAGACGTACTCAACGGTCATGAAGACCTCGGTCGTTTAAGTTAAAGAGAAAACTATTGGCCGAATGACGTGATATCGCTGCTCAAAGAGCTCACTTTATCAGTCACAGCTGATTTGATTTTGTCTTTGAAGATGATCACGAGGCTTACTACGACAACCAACAATAGGATGTACTCAGTCGCACCTTGACCCGCTTTGCTCTTCAAAAGACTTTTAGAAAAGTTCTTAAACTTCTTCATGGATGTTCCCCCTTATAGTTCATAATTATTTATCGGCTCAAACGGGGATTCTCTTAAGGGTTGCAAGAGTGGAATGTGAACCTAAGGTGTCTCAGGATGAGAAAAAAGGGCGAAAAAATCATGCGTTGAAATTCACGCAATTTGATCAACTAATTTACATCGATAATTTCGGGGAGTTACACCTGTCGAATTTTTGATCGACACTCGACGTAGGGCTTAAAAGACCAGGTCCAGTGTGAACTGAAAATAAGCTCGAAGAAAAGCTCACAATTGTTTGACCTAATAGATAAGAGGGCCTACCTTACAAAAGCAGGAGCCATCAACAATGCCGAAGCAGCTGGTTTTTCTATATGTATTTTGTGTCGTGGTACTATTCGTAGTAAACGTCGTCGTTTCTTAGAGCTTTTTCGTAAAGGCCAGCTGACTGCACTTTCGCGTCTCGCATCTGACCGATACAAAAAAAGCTCTAACCAAACCGACTAGTTTTTCAAAGTATAGATATCAGGATAATTTCTTCCGATTTCTTCGGAATCCATTCCGTAACCAACTACATAGCGATCATCAATAGTCTTACCGATGTAGTCAGCTTTGATAGGCAATTCACGACGAGCCGGTTTATCAAGCAAAGTCACAATTTTAAGTGATGCCGGAGCAGACGCGAACAGGCGGCTTCTTAGGAAGCTCAAAGTGCGGCCTGTATCGATGATTTCTTCAACAATCAAAACGTGTTTGCCAGCGATGTTTGTAGAAATGTCTTTAACGATCTTGATCGCACCGCCGCGTTCAACCGCTTGCACGTGAACGAAATCCACTTGCTGAGGAAGATCTACTTGTCTCATTAAATCCGCAGTGATGTGCATAGAGCCGCGCAATGGACAGATGAAGATAACTTCTTTCCCGTCGTAGTCCGCCTCGATTTGGCGTGCAAGTTCACTGACCATCTCTTTGATTTCGTCAGCGGTAAGGAAAGGAACCATTTCGTCTTTTAGCTGTCTCATTGTTCTGCCTCTACTTCTACAAGTCGATCGATGTAATGCCTGCTGCTTGTGCCATCTTTAGGTAACGAAGCGCTTCGGGATGTTGTGGATCACGAATGAGGATATTCTCCCACTGTTCGGTGGCTTCAGCAATATTGTTTGAATTGTAGTAGATAGCCCCAAGCTTTAGGCGAGCTGGAATTAGGTGCGGATACTCACGAATCAAAGATTTAAGATCCTTGATTGCGCGTTCGCTTTGGCCTAATTGCACGTTCACTTCTGCAATACGCATTGTGATCTCTGCTTTTCTGCTAGAAAGTTTTTGGGCTTTTAACAATTGTTCCAGAGCTTCGTTGTAGCGTTTGTATTGATAGTACAAATCAGCCAACTCTTCATGCTTGGAAGCAAGTTTTTCATCTACAAATGGGTCTTGTTTGCCGGATTTCTTCTCGAGTTGATCTTGAGCATCTAAGAATACTTGTTTGCCTTCGTCGTACTTGCCCAAGTCATTCAAGATGATAGAAAGACCGACACTGGCGTCAGTGTAAGTCGGATCAATCTCAAGAGCGCGACGGAAGGTTTTGATCGCTTTGCTGAACTGACCTTTATCGTAAAAGATCGTCGCTAGCATTTGATAAACTTCCGGGTTGCGAGTGTTCTGCAACAGCATTTGATTCAAAATAGGCTCAGCCATTTTGTAATTACCGTTGATGAAATACCCACGCGCTTCTGAAAGCATGTCGTCTTGAAGAGAGTGCATTACTTCATCTCCTTTTCCGCATCTTTCAGCTCGCTAGTACCAGGAAAATCGGAAGCCAAAATTTTCAAATATTTTTGTGCTTTCGGAGTGTCGTCAATTTTCTTCGCACAAATCACGATTCTTGAGAGAGATTTCTTATCGAAACCCAAACCAGAATAGTTTTTGTAAAGACCTTCATAGCGACCCAAGGCGCTATCATAGATCTCACGTTTAAAATAGAAATCTGCGATGTATTCTTCCTTCTCGGCCAGCATTTTGATCGTTGCAGAGCGCTTTTCTTTCGCTTCCGCTATGTACTGCGAGTTCGGATATTTCTTAATCAAATCACTAAGATTAAGGATTGTGTCATTCGCCAGAGATAAATCACGATCGATCGTCGCAGGCAATTGCATGAAGTAGCTCATACCTAAGCGAAATTGTACGTAATCCGCTTGCGGAGAAGTCGGATGCAAATCTTTAAACATCTGATAGGCCACTTGGGCTTCAGCGTAAGATTCCTGTTTGTAGTAAACGTCTGCGATCGCAAGTTCTGATTTAGTCGCGTAGTTGCTGTACGGGAATTTATTTTTCACTTCGGTGTAGCGACGAATCGCCTCTTCATAACGTTCGCCCTTATCGAATTCTTCAGCAATCGCAAAAGAACCTTCAGGAGTGTTGGAGTTTTTCTCCACGGAAGAGCATGCCGCCAAGAAAAGCGAGCTTGCGCAAATAAGTGTCATGACTCGGAGCGTTTTCAACATAGACCTCGATCATATTTTGGTCCAGGACCCACTGTCAATTATTGCGGGGAATATCAGCGAATTAGCGTCTTTTTTCTAAAGGTGGCGCTGTAGAAATTAGCTATTGAGCTTTGAAACAGGCAAAGAGCTGAAAGTTTGAGAGTGGGTGCAGCATTTTCGTGCACCCTACGACCATGAAAAGTGAAGATTTATTGTCCCGAAGTGACCACTAATGAAGACGATTTTACCCAACCCGTTAGTGCACCTGGATAAGTTACTTGGGACCAATCTTTATCAACAGTCTTCACAACAACTTCCATGCCGCCGCTGAGATCTAAAATTGCGGCTTGGTTTTCACCCGGTGCGGTTTGCAATGAAACGCGATCTTCAATAATCGTCGCTCGCACAATAGCTGAGTCATAAAGTTTCAAAACCAGAAGCGATAATGAAATTAAAAAGCCCACCGTGAAAAGCAAGCCCACCACAGGAATCGCCGGCGGAGCTTTTTCTTCAGCTAACGCATTTCTTCTGCGACCAGCGTAAGAAATCAACGTCCATCCCGCAGTGAATAACAACAGTGCCGTTAGAATTAAATAGGCAAGAAGCGGAACTGGAGCGAGTAATTTTGAACGAACACTTTCATAGGTTTCCAATTGATGAGGAACGTCGTGAATCTCCATTTGTGAGAGGACATACTTTAGTCCAGCTTTAGCTGTGGAAAGCTCGGGATCGGCTTCCAAAGCTTTGCGCAGAAGGCCAACTGAGAGGGCCTTTTTCCCGAGCTGAAACTGGGCTAAAGCCAAGTTAGTGAGCGCTGTTGCATTGTGTGGATCTTTTTCGACAGCCTTAGTGAATGCGTCAGCTGCTTTATCATATTCTTTCGCGGTGTAGTGCTGAGTTCCCTGTTTAAACAAATCAGCGAAAGAGTCATTTTGAGTCCACGCTAGAGTGGGCAAAATCAGAGTAAAAAAGAACACGATGAGTCGCTTCGTCATAGTCTTAAAAGTTTATAGATAAAAGTCCCTTCGTGTCTACCAGGTGTCTTGTCTTAGTCCTGGCCCGAGAGTAAACTGGACGGGCATTTCAAATAACAGAAGGGGTCTGGTTCATTTCACCGACCTCACGAAAGGTATTATGAGCTCTCTTGTAGGCCATCAAATTCAGCAATCTGAAAAAGTAAAATCATTGATTCAAGAACTTGTCGGAGAAGTGACTAAAATCAACTCTCAGCTCACGGGCATTCACGCTCCACAAGATGCATTCAAAGATGCCGGCAAAGCAAAAGTAGATGCGGCAGGTTTATTCCGTGGTCGTCCTTTGCACTATCCCTACATCGGCACAGGTGCGGGACGTGGCCCTTATGTAGAGCTTGAAGATGGCAGCGTAAAATTAGATTTGATCAACGGTATCGGTATTCACTTGATGGGTCACGCAAACCCACGTGTTTTGACTGCTGCTGTTCGCGGTGCTCTTTCTGATATTTTGATTCAAGGGAATCTTCAACCCAACAATGAATATCGTTTGTTTACAGAAAAAATGGTGAAGATTGCGTCTCGCAAAAGCCGCATTAAATACGGCTGGCTTGCAACTTGCGGAACGATGGCGAATGAAAATGCGTTGAAGCTTTCTCGTCAAAAAAATTCCCCGGCAAGAATGGTTATGGGCTTTAAAGATGCGTTCGCAGGTCGCTCAACGATGATGGCGGAAGTGACTGACAATCCAGCTTACAAACAAGGTTTGCCAGAATACCACGAAGTATTGCGCATTCCTTTCTATGATAAGCGTGATCCAAAATCTGGCGAGAAATCTTTGGCTGCGATGAAAGAACACGTCGCAAAACATGAGGGCAATATCTCTGTTTTCGGTTTTGAGCCGATGTTGGGTGAAGGTGGTTATCAGGCCGCTCCGCGCGAGTTCTTCTTACCTCTTCTTGACTTCGTAAAATCTAAAAACATCGCGGTATGGGTTGATGAAGTTCAAACTTTCACTCGCACAGGTGAATACTTTGCATTTGAAACTTTGGATATCGGTCAATACGTAGACATCTGCACTATCGCTAAGACTGCGCAAGTGGGTATGACTCTTTACACTGAAGAGTTCAATCCAAAGCCGGGTTTGATCGCGGGAACTTTTTCAGGTTCAACTCCTTGTTTGGCTGCGGGTTCTGAGATGCTTGATATGTTGTCTGAAGGTTTCTTGGGTGCGAATGGTCGCATTCAACAAATCCACAAGCGTTTCATTAACGGCTTGAATGCATTGAACGAAGGCTCATGCAAAGGTTTGGCGTCTGATGCTGGTGGTATGGGCTTGATGGTGGCGTTTACTCCGCACGATGGCAAAAAAGAAAGTGTGAATTCTTTCCTGAATAAACTTTACGCGAACGGTGTGATCGCATTCCCTTGCGGTAAAGATCCAGTGCGCGCGCGCTTCCTGATCCCAGCGATCATCCAAGATGCTGACATCGACATCGCTTTAAAAACGATCGAGAAAACTCTTCTTGAAGGGGTGTAGTTGGATTTCATTGAAGCCTGCCGCCAGTTTATTTCCATAGACAGTACGCCCACTCACGGCAATAAAGATCTTGCTCGGTGGGCGGCGGCTTTCTGTCGTCAAAAAGGTCTTGTTGTTGAAGAGCAAGAGGAAATCGTCGGTGACCTTGAGCAAATCAACGTCATCGCTCGTCCAACACAAGACAGGCCGGCGGCAGAATTTCTTTTACAAAATCATTTAGACACCGTCGATCCCGGTCCTTTTTCTTTGTGGACTCATACAGGGAGCAATCCCTTTGATGCGCATATCATTGATGGAAAAATTCACGGACTTGGTGCGGCGGATGTAAAGTTAGATTTCTTGTGTAAGCTGTGGGCACTCGCTTCTTTTGGTCAACGTCAGTGGAAGCTTCACCCTGTTCTTGTCGGCACATTCGGCGAAGAAACAGGAATGCAAGGAGCCTTGAAGTTGATTCGCAAAAACAAAGTGGCTGCAAAAATGGCTTTAATTGGCGAGCCTAGCGACTTGCAGCTTATCACAGCGGCAAAAGGTTTTGCGAGTGTTGAAATCCGCATTCCTTTTTCTGATGAAGAGGTGACTTACCGCCAAGAACACAATTTGCGCGAGAGTACTTCGACACAATCAAAGCTTTTCCGTGGAAAAGCAGCGCACTCTTCAACACCTCACTTGGGTGAAAGTGCAATCATTAAAATGCTCGAGTACTTGATGATGCTTCCAGATTCGGTCAACGTCATGGAAATAGATGGCGGCATCAACTTCAACACGGTTCCAAGCAACTCGTTTTTAGAAATTGATATCGATTCTTTCGTGAAAGATCCGATTTCAAGGAAAATTGCGAATATTTATCGTGCGATCAAAGTGATGGAGCTGGAATTTTTGTCTTACAAAGACAATGATTTCCATCCAAGCACGCCGACTTTGAACATCGGCCTGATTCGTACGAACGAAGACGATATTCAGATCTCTGGAACTTGTCGTATTCCGCCGGTCATTACTCACGAGGTGTATGAAAAGTGGATGGATGAGCTTCGTATCGTCTGCGAAAAAAATGGCGCCACTTTCCGTGTGAATGACTATAAAAAACCCTATCGGACCGAAATGAATTCTATTTTGGTGAAGGGATGTTTGGATGAGCTTCGCAATTTGGGATTAAGTGACAAACCCATCACTCAGTCTTCGACAAATGAAGCCAGCATCTTCTCGCGCATAGGTGTGGAATGTGTATGTTTCGGTCCCGGAAAAAGGGAAAACAACGTGCATACGCCACAAGAACACGTGGCCATCGCGGATCTCGAGAAGGCTGTGGAGTTTTATAAAAGAATTATCGAAAGGTTCTGCCTATGAGTTTCATTATACGCTCTGTACGGCACGACGACTTAAATCAACTGTTTGATCTGGCAAAACAATTCAATTTGCTCAATCTTCCAGGTGATAAAAAAGTTCTAAGTGCAAAAATTGATCGCAGCGAGCAATCGTTCGCGGGCAAATTGGAAAAGCATCAAGCTGAATATCTTTTCGTGGTGGAAGACCTCGAAGAAAAGCTGATCGTGGGAAGCTCTCTTGTCATCGCTAAGCACGGCAACGACGATGTTCCTCATACAGCGTTTAAAGTTTTAAAACGTGATCACTTTTCTCAAGATTTGGGAATTGGATTTATTCATCAAGTTTTGCGCTTTCAGCTGGACTTTGACGGCCCAACAGAAATCGGAGGACTTCTTGTCGATAAAGCCTACCGCAGACGTCCCGAAAAGCTGGGTAAGCAGATCAGCTTATGCCGTTTTTTATATATGGCCTTGCACCCTGACCGTTTCGAAGATCGTATCTTGTGCGAATTGACTCCTCCATTGACAGATGAGGGGCGCAGCGAGTTTTGGGAGGCTTTAGGTCGCAGATTCACGGGCCTTCCATATCAAGAAGCGGATTTATTGTCACAATCGCACAAGGAATTTATCGAAAGTCTTTTCCCGCAAGAGGATATCTATTTGGCTCTTCTAGACTCCAAAGCTCGTTTGGTTTTGGGTCGTGTGGGTGAAGCAACGAAACCTGCTCAGCATTTGCTTGAAAGCATCGGCTTTCATTATCTTGATGAAGTGGATCCCTTCGACGGTGGTCCCCACTATGGGGCACGTTTGAATGAAATTCTTCCTGTGAAACACGGTAAGCGTGCCAAGGTTACAGAATTCAAAGATGCTTCGTTCAAAGATCAAATGCTTGTTGCAACCACGGGGGAAGAGTTCCTTGCGACTCTTTGTTCCGTGGATTTAAGAGACGGCGAAGTGGCGGTCTCTCCAAAGGCTCGAAATATTTTGGGTCTTGAAGTTGGCGATGAAGTTTATTTAGCACCCTTTTACTACAACAGAGGAAAGTAGTTTTTATGAGCACCACCATTTTTCCAGTGAGTTACAAAGGTGATTTTATCAACGGCAAATTCGTTCCTGTCACAAAAGGTGACGGTGATTTTAAAGATATCAGCCCGGCAGATTTAAACGATCTGGTGATGACAGTTCCATTCAAGCACGATCACATCGATGAAGCTGTTTCTGCGGCAAAGAAAGCATATCCGGCATGGGCGCAACTGACGGTGGATGAAAGAAAATCTTATTTGATGCGTTTGAAAGAGATGTATGACTCTCATGTGGATCAAATGGCCCAATTGATTTGCCGTGATACAGGCAAACCGCTATGGGATGGAATGTCCGAAGCGAAAGCTTTGGGAAATAAAATCGACATCACTTTGAATTATTCTTTGAAGCTTGTGGCAGAGGAAAGAATTTCAAACGCTTTGCCGTCAGTGGATGGAGTGATTCGTCACAGATCTCGCGGTGTCATGGCTGTTGTAGGTCCGTTCAACTTCCCGGCGCATTTGCCGAACGGCCATATTGTTCCGGCTTTGATTTCTGGAAACACGATTGTCTTTAAGCCTTCAGAGCAAACTCCGGCGGTTGGGCAATTCATGGCTGAACTTTTTGAAAAAGCAAAATTTCCTCCAGGTGTATTCAACCTGGTACAAGGGGATGGTGCTGCCGGCGGTCGCTTGGTCGCTCATGAGCTTGTGGATGGTATCTTGTTTACAGGTTCTTACGAAGTAGGTCTTAAAATTAAGCAAGAGACTTTGACACACTATTGGAAAATTCTCGCTCTAGAAATGGGCGGTAAGAACGCGACGATCGTGTGGGATGACGCCGATATGGACAAGGCGATCTATGAAAGCTTGGTGGGCGCATACATGACTTCAGGTCAACGCTGCTCGGGCACAAGCCGTATCATTGTTCATCCAAAAGTTGCTGACGAATTTACAGAAAGATTCTATCAAGCGGCGAAAAAACTTTCGATTGGTCACTGGTCAGAAAATCCATTCATGGGGACGTTGATCAACGAAGCTGCTGTGGAAAAGTATGTGCGTTTCCAAGAAATCGCGAATCGCGAGAATTGTGAAAGCTTGATGCGTGGTAAATCTTTGGATTTAAAACACAAAGGTTACTATGTGACACCTTCAATTCACTTGGTGAAAAAGTTTGATCCAAATTCGGTTTATCAAAAAAGCGAAATCTTTGGACCAAACGTGGCTATTTATCAGAACGACAACTTCGATGAAGTAATGAACATTGTGAATTCAACAGGCTATGGCTTGGCAATGGCGTTGTTCTCTAAAAATAAAGATCTTTACGAGCAAGCACAGTTCAAAGCTCGCGTGGGTATCTTAAACTGGAACCGTACGACGAACGGTGCAAGCTCTCGCTTGCCATTCGGCGGTATGGGCAAATCTGGAAATGACCGCCCTTCTGCTCACTTTGCAATTCAATATTGCACGGTGCCTGTGGCAAGTTTGGAAGATCCAACTCCGTTTGACGCGACGAAAGCTCTTCCGGGTATGAATTTGGAAATGAAATAATGAAGAAAACAGTCCTTGTTTTAGTTCTATCCGTCGTTGCCTTGTTGACTGCTTTAGCAGCCGGAGTCGGCTACTTGGCCTATGATTTTACTCACACTCGTCCTAGCAATACAGCTCAGGACGTCGTGTACGAGATCGAGCCAGGCAAGGCCCTCAACACAATAGCAAAAGATTTGGAAAGCAAGGGCCTCGTGCGCAATGCCTCTTTTTTCTCGCTGTACGCGCGCCTTAAAAAAGAAAGTTCAAAAGTGAAAGTGGGCGAGTACCTTCTTCGCACGAATATGTTGCCGGAAGAAATCTTACAGGTTTTCGTATCCGGGAAAAGTATTGCTCGCGCTTTCACAGTCAGTGAAGGATTAAGCACATACGAAATAGCGGATCTTTATGAAAAGGAAAGGTTCGGCAAAGCCTCTGAATTCATGGCCTTGGTTCACGATCCGCAATTTATTCAGTCTTTGCTAGGAGAGAAAGAGGAATCTCTAGAAGGTTACCTTTTCCCAGAAACCTACATGCTAACGAAATACACAGACACAAAAACTTTGATATCGAATATGGTGAAGAGATTTTTGTACGTGTATAACGAAGTGTCTCCGCAATCGGAAATTCAAGGCATGACTCGCCATCAGATTGTGACTTTAGCGAGTATCATTGAAAAGGAAACGGGAGCCCCTGAAGAGCGTCCATTGATCGCTTCAATCTTCCACAACCGCTTGAATCGTAAAATGAAATTGCAGACGGATCCGACAATCATTTATGGAAAAGCGGAAAAATCCGGAAAGATCGTGATCAATATTACCAAGGCTGATTTGCTAACGCCGACTCGTTACAACACTTATGTGATCGATGGGTTGCCACCAACGCCAATTGCAAATCCCGGTCGTGAGGCCTTGCTGGCGGCAATGAGACCAGCGCATACGAATTACCTATTCTTTGTAAGTAAAAACGATGGGACACATATCTTCTCGGAAGATTATAAAGCTCATCAAAAAGCGGTTCGCGATTTTCAGTTGAACGCCAAGGCTCGCGAAGGGCACTCCTGGCGTGAGTTAAAGAATCGCCAGCAGACTTTGCCGACGACTCAAAAATAAAAAGAAAAGGCTCCTTAAGGAGCCTTTTTAATTTCTACTTATTTATTTTCCGGAGCGCTGACGCGATCAAAATTTTTCGTATCCGGATTGTATTTAAAGATATTCAGTCGTGGCACCATTTGATCGTCATAAGTAGGAGCGACGATTTCCATGGCTCCGTCGCTATCGACGTCAGTCAAAGCCAGATTTGTTGCATTCCCTTGTAAGGCGAAATAGCCGTCGCGACTTTCTGCCAAAGGGATTTTGGTGATCAAAGTCATCCCTTCAGTCCCATCCATATCATAAACCTCAAGGCTTAGACCCTCTTTGTTTTTAATTTTTAGAACTGTAACTCTAGGACCTGAGGACGAAATTCTGCCAGAGACTTTCGCAAGAATTTCACGATCCTCGAGGGAAAATGCCGATTTCACCTTCATGCGCAAAGATGGAACGACCGCAACCGTGGTTATAGCCATGGCGACGGCTGCCAGGACGATCATCAGGATAAGTTCTTTTTGGCTGAAGGCTGTATCGTTCTTAGAAGTCATTGAAAAATTCTGCCACAAACTCATTGAAGTAAAAACAAGAAAAGATAAGATGGCCGGGTCGACGAAGGAGTCAAAGTGGCAAAGCTCATTGTTTCTAAGTTTGGTGGAACTTCCATGGGAGACGCTGAATGCATGCTCCGCAGTTCTGAAGTCGCTTTCGGCCGTGGGGCAAGCTTGGTTGTAGTATCTGCGACATCTGGCACAACAAATGATTTGATCGCACTTGGCAAGGCTTCGGAAAGCCAACCATGGGCTGAAGCTGAAAAGATTCTTTCTAAGATTCACTCTCGTCATGTGAAGATTGCAGCCGACCTTCATCTACCAACAGAGTCCATGCAAAGACTCGAAACTCTTTTTGAAGAGATGGGGTCGATCGCAAAAGGCATTAACCTTTTGAAAGATTGCTCGGTAAAAGCCATGGATACTTTAATGAGCTTGGGCGAAAGAATGTCCTCTGTGCTTTGTACTGAAGCCATGGCGCAGGTTCTTAAAAGACATAACTCGGATAAAAAGGCGATGTGGTTTGATGTGCGTGAAGTTTTGCGCACGGATGATTCTTTCGGTAAAGCCAGACCGCTGACAAAAGAAGTTGAAAGTTTATCGCAAAAAAAATTGGGCTTTTTGCGTGACTACAAAACTGTCGTTGTTACTCAAGGCTACATCGGCAGCACTGAAGAAGGTATGACAACAACTTTGGGCCGCGGTGGTAGTGACTACTCTGCAGCGATTTTGGCTGAGGGTGTTGCGGCGGATGTTCTAGAAATTTGGACAGACGTTGCAGGAATTGCAACAACAGATCCACGCATTTGTCCTGCAGCAAAGCCCATCGACGAAATCTCTTTCAAAGAAGCGTCTGAGCTTGCGACTTTCGGCGCGAAGGTGCTGCATCCGGCGACTCTTTTGCCTGCAATTCGTAAAAATATTCCGGTGTTTGTAGGGTCAAGTTTCGATGCAGACGCAAAGGGAACGTGGATTCGTAAGGAGGTTGAAGATCATCCGCTGATTCGTGCGATGGCCATGCGCAAAAAGCAAATTCTTGTGACTCTTTCAACTCCAGAGATGTTACACGCTCATGGTTTCTTGTTTCAGATTTTCAAAATCTTCAATGACCACAAAGTCAGCATCGACGCGATTACAACTTCAGAAATTTCTGTCAGTGTGACATTAGATGATTCGACATTGGTCAATAAGAAATTGATCGCAGATCTTTCTGAAATCGCTGACGTGCAAGTGGAAGAAAATTTGACATTGATTTCTTTGATTGGAAACAACATCAATCATACTCCGGGACTTGCAAAGCAAATTTTCGAGACAATTTCAGACATTAATGTGCGCATGATTTGTTTGGGGGCAAGCAAGCACAACTTCTGCTTCCTTGTCAGCGAAGATCAAAGCACACAAGCAATTCAACGTCTGCACAAAAAATTCGTCGAGGCCTAAATGCAAAAAGAAGAATTCTATCAATTACTCGAATCGCGTAAATCCATTCGCAAATTCAAGGCGGATGAAGTTCCGCGCGAAGTTATTGAAAGAATTCTAGCTGCTGGTATGCAGGCGCCGTCGGGGAAGAATCGTCAAAACTGGCGCTTCTTTGTTGTGACCGGTGAAAAACGTCGCGAGTATTTGAAGTACTCGCAGAAATCCTGGTTAGGGATCAAAGACATTCTTGCTCAGCGCTTGAAGCCGTCGCTGTATCAATTCACTGAAAGATTTTTCTTCACACTGGGTGATGCGCCAGTGATTATTTTCGCATACTCACACAATGATTCGGAAGAGCGCTATCATACCAGCATTGGTTCTGTGTATATGGCTGTGGAAAATATGAATTTGGCGTGTGTAGTGGAAGGCCTTGGTTGCTGCACGATGGGTGCTCCACTGGAAATCAAAGAGGACGTTGATAAATTCTTGGGCGTCGATCAGCTTTCCGAATACAAAAAAGGTGAGCTGGAACTTCTTTGCGCCCTGGTTTTGGGTTATCCCGATCACACTCCTCCAAAGGCTCCGCGCCAACTAGAAGGTCGAGTGACTTGGCTTAAATAGCCCCCGAATGTCCCCAGATCGAATAGGTTCGTTTTAATTTATCTAAGCCTATGAAATAACGTCAGTTTTTCAAAACAACAGTACCTTTTTATAAGGGGATTTGATATACCGCTGCCCTTATGAATCCAGTTGAAGCAATCAAGACAAACCCGTTTGTCCTGGCACCCATGGCCGGGATCACGGATCACGCTTTCCGTACTTTCATGAAAAAGCTCGATGCGAGTGTTGTGGTCACAGAACTTGTGAGCGCAAATGGCATCGAATACAAATCTGAAAGAACAATGAAGCTTATGAGTTTCGATGAGGTGCAAAGGCCTATCGGCATTCAATTGTTTGGCGAGGAACCAGAAATTTTAGGTCGCGCTGCTCAGGTAGCAGAAGCGGATGGTTGTGACTTCGTCGATTTGAACTTCGGCTGTCCTGTCCCGAAAGTTGTGAAAAAGGGCGCAGGCTCTGCGATGTTGAAAGATCCCGTAGCGTTACAAAAAGTTTTAGCGGCGGTCAAAGGAGCTGTGAAAATTCCGGTGACCATCAAAATTCGTACGGGTTGGGATGCGAACAGTCGTAACGCGGTTGAAGTTTGCAACATCGCTTACAACGAAGGAATTTCTTGGGTGGCGATTCATGGTCGCACTCGTGCGCAAGCATACTCTGGGTTGGCTGATTGGGATTTTATTGCCGACGTAAAGTCTAAAGCAAAGCTTCCTATCATTGGAAATGGAGACATTCTCACACCTAAACAAGCGATCCTCAGAATGGAACAATCTGGTTGTGATGCCGTGATGATTGGCCGTGGATGCCTTAAGAATCCGTTTATTTTTATGGATGCGCTCTCCTTATGGCGGGGCGAGCCGATCAAAGATGTGAAAAGAGATTACGTAAGCCTTTTCGACAGCCTTAAAAGTGAGGTTGTTGCGCATTGTGATGAGCACGTGACTGGTATCCAGCTCAGAAAGTTTGCAGCTTGGTTCTCAACAGGGTATCCTGGAGCCTCACAATTCAGGAAGAATCTTTTCCAATCAAAATCCAACGAAGAGATTATGAATTTAGCGAACGAGTTTTTCGCTGGAATTGGAAATGTTGATCAAGAAGATACTTCGTCAGAAGAGTTCTTGATGGGCGGACACGGGTAACCGCTGTCGGCGAAAAGGCTGACGCAATTTTGATGTGTTTTTAAATTAGTTTTGTTTTAAGTTTTGAAGATTGAATTTTAAGAAGGGTAAATATGATTCAAGATCCAAAGAAAATTAGAAATATCGCGATTATCGCGCACGTCGACCACGGTAAAACAACTCTGGTAGACCACTTGATTAAACAAGCCGGTACATTCCGTGAAAACGAACACGTTGATGACCGCTTGATGGACTCCATGGATCTTGAAAAAGAGCGTGGTATCACTATCGCTGCGAAAAATGCTTCATTCGTTTACAAAGATATCAAAGTTAATATCGTAGATACGCCGGGACATAGTGACTTCGGTGGTGAAGTTGAGCGTATCTTGAACATGGTTGATGGTTGTATCCTTCTTTGCGATGCTTCTGAAGGTCCACTTCCGCAAACACGTTTCGTATTGAAAAAAGCTCTAGAGCAAAATTTGAAAGTTATCGTTTGTATCAACAAGATCGATCGTTCAGACGCTCGTATTCAAGAAGTACACAACGAACTTTTCGATTTGTTCATCGACCTCGAGGCTTCTGAAGAACAATGTGACTTCCACACTGTATACGCAATTGCGCGTGAAGGTATGGCGACTTTGGATCCAGCGGTTAACACGGGTTCATTGGAAGTTCTTTACGATGCTATCGTTAACCTAGTTCCTCCTCCAAAAATCGATGAAAACGCTCCATTGCAAGTTATGGTTTCTAATATCTCTTACAATGATTACGTAGGTCGTTTGGCGATCGGTCGTATGCGTGCGGGTCAAATCAAAGTTGGCGACGAAGTTATGTGTATTCAAGCCAACGGTCAGAAGAAAGTGAAAGTTTCCGCTTTGTATCAGTACAAAGTAAACTCGCAAGTTCCAGCTCAAGAAGTTGGCGCGGGTGACATCGTAGTTATCGCGGGTATGGAAGACTTCACTATCGGTGATACTATCACTTCTGCAACGGATCCTCGTCCATTGCCACGTATCCGTGTCGATGAGCCGACAGTGGGCATGATCTTCTCGGTAAATAACGGTCCTTTCGCAGGTATGGAAGGTAAGAACGTTACTTCTCGTAAGATCCTTGAGCGTCTTGAGCGTGAGTTGTTGTACAACGTTGCGATCCGCGTAGAGAAAACTGACAACACGGATTCATTCAAAGTTGTTGGTCGTGGTGAGTTGCAATTGGGTGTATTGATCGAACAAATGCGCCGTGAAAACTTCGAGCTTCTAGTTTCTAAACCGACAGTTATCTTCAAACAAGAAAACGGTCAGCGTATGGAGCCAATGGAGATCGCGGTTATCGATATCGAAGACTCTTTCGTCGGTGCTGTAACCGAGAAATTGGGTAAACGTAAAGGTGTGATGACGAACATGGTTCAAAAAGGATCTGGTCGTACTCGTCTTGAGTTCCGTATCCCTTCACGTGGTTTGATCGGTTACCGTTCAGAGTTCCTAACAGACACTCGCGGTACGGGTCTTTTGAATACTCAATTTGACGGCTGGGATCAATACAAAGGCGAAATCGAACACCGTATGAATGGTGCGATGATTTCTGACCGTAAAGGTCAAGCGACAGCATATGCTATCTGGAATCTTCAAGAACGCGGTATCATGTACGTGACACACGGTCAGGAAGTTTACGAGGGTATGATTGTTGGTGAGCACGCCAAAGATAATGATCTAGAAGTAAACATCACTCGTGAGAAAAAATTGACGAACGTACGTGCTTCAGGTTCTGATGAAGCTATCCGTCTAGTTCCAGTGCGTCCTATGACATTGGAAAAAGCGATGGAGTGGATCAAGGATTCTGAGCTTATCGAGGTAACACCGAAGAACATCCGTCTTCGTTGCCGCGAGCTAAGCCCAACAGCACGTGCAAGAGCAGCGAAGGAATAATGAGTACAAACGTCGCCATTGAGATCAAAGATTTAACGAAGAAGTACGAAGACAAAATTGCTGTCGACGGAATAAATCTGGAAATCTACAAGGGCGAATGTTTCGGACTTTTAGGTCCAAACGGGGCTGGCAAAACAACAACAATGAAGATGATGTATTGCTCAGCCCTCGTCACCAGCGGGGAGCTTTACGTTCTTGGTTTGAACGTTAAAAAGAACTACCGCGAAATCAAATCTAGAATCGGCGTCGTCCCTCAGGACGACGGTCTCGATCCCGACTTCACAGTTTTAGAAAACCTTTTAGTCTATGCCAGCTATCACAATATTCCGATGGCCGAGGCCGATTTGCGTGCGCAAGCATTGCTTCGCTTAATGAAGCTCGAAGAATACCAAGATCGTTCGGTGGAAACTCTCAGCGGTGGTATGAAACGTCGTTTGGCGATTGCCCGTGGTTTGATTAATTCTCCAGAGGTTATTTTCTTAGACGAACCGACAACAGGTCTTGATCCACAGGCGCGCATTTGGATTTGGGATTTCTTTAAGCATTTGAAATCTGAAAAAAGCACTTTGATTCTGACAACTCATTACATGGAGGAAGCAGAGCAAATGTGTGATCGTGTAGCGATCATAGATAACGGCAAAATTCTTACCATCGGCAAACCGAAAGATTTAATTCGCGAGCTGATCGGCAAGGAAGTTGTCGAGTTCGATACCAATCCTGTGGATCTGAATTACTATTTGGGTCGTTTGCGTGCAGAGGGTTTTGCTTACCAAGTTATCAAAGACACGGTTTCAGTACTGGTAAAAGAAAATCAAGAGGGCCGTAAGGTAGTTGATTTGATTGCCAGTGATAAAATCTATATTCGCAAGCCGACCTTGAATGATGTATTCTTAAAACTTGCTGGTCACCAATTGAGGGATGAATAGTATGAAAGTGAAAGAGCTTTTCGCTATTCCTAAATTTAATGATGGTGCCCTGAAGGTTTGGCAGCGCAACTTCTTGTATTTCAAAAAGACATGGCTTGTATCTTTGTTCTGGATCGTCCTTGAGCCGGTTATTTACCTGGGCGCGATCGGTTTCGGTCTTGGTGCCTTCGTTAATAACATGGGCGGAATGTCTTATATTGAATTTTTCTTCCCAGCGCTTTTGTGTACGACAGCGATGTTGGTAGCCTTCTTTGAAGGAACCTACGGGAACTACACAAAGCTGACCCATCAAAGAACTTACGCGACAATCATGCTGACACGTGTAGGACCAGAAGAAATCGTAGCCGGTGAATTATTGTGGGCTGCCTCCAAAGGATTCTTTGGAGTTCTTGGAGTGACAGTTGTCGCGATCTTCTTTGGTTTGATCGACACTCCTAAAATTCTTTTGGCTTTGCCGGTGCTGTTCTTATTGTCATGCTTATTTTCTTGCATCGGCATGATCTTCACTTCGATTGCTAGGAACTATGATTCGTTCATCTATTCAACTTCGGGATTGATTGTGCCAATGAGTTTACTCAGCGGAACTTATTTTCCGTTAGAGCAGTTGCCGACAACTCTTCGTTATGTGGCTTATTTATTTCCGCTGACTCATGCAGTGGGGGCTGTACGTGGAATTTTGCATGACGGAAATCCTCTATGGATTTCCGTACATATTTTGGTTCTTTTGCTGGCTACCTGGATTTGTATGAACATTTCATTCGTGCGCATTCGCCATAAACTTCTAAAATAATCTATAGAATTTCGATGCTGATCACTTCAAGAGTGGCGGCATCGAAAGTAAACTTCAAAGACTTCTTAGTCTTTCTGCTATTATCAAGAAGAGCCTTTAATTCCGCCGCATTTTGATCTTTTGGGAAGGTATAGAAAGCAGCATGTTTGCCTATCATGATTTTGAAAGCATGTTCCGTTTCAACATAACGAGTAACGGGACCAGACTCTGTACTTACAACAGATGCTGGTTTTCTTTTAAAGCCATTGAATATTTTTGCGTTCGCAGTCATGACGAAAGCCTGCACTCCCATGATAACAAGTAGAGTAGAGATCAGTTTTTTCATTAGCGAACCCCTTGTCCTGTTTGGCCCGAACTAGAACCCGATGAGCCAGATCCAAAGAAAGATCCGCCACCGTTAAAGCCTTCGCCTAGAGCTTCAAGTTTCTTTTCTGTTTCAGTGTATTCTTCCATGACTTCTTTTGAAGTTTCAATATCCTCTTTATTCCAAGAGTACTTTTTCGGTTCTGTATCGAGAGGACCAAATTGATAACGAGCTCCGTAATATATCTTGTCGAGATGAGGTTTTGGATTGCCATCTACGTTCATTTTCGCGGTCCACTCATCCACTGTGACTGGCTTATCAAATAGTGATGGATCGAAGACCATTAACTTTGGTTTACCGCCATCGCTAACATAAACAACCGGGGCGACATGATATCCCCATTCGATGGTGGGCGTATATTTGCTTTTTGTTTTTACACGAAGATATCCGGTGGCCCAAACTTTGCCCATTTCGATCTTTTCTTCTTCAGCAATTTTAGACATCGCAGTCGCGCGAGCATAGCAACCGTCCGGAGGATAATTAAAAGGAATTTCGGTATGAGATTTAAATTCAGTGAATAAGCGATCTGCCTGTGCCGTACTCAAAACCGATACATCTACATCCTTGCCGGGAGCAAAAGCGTCGGGAATGGTCATCGTTGCAGCGAGTGCGAACAACGCTAAAAATAAAATTCTCGTGATCATATAAGAATTCATCGGTGTCTCAGGAATAGACTGAATAGACCTAGGTCCTGAACAAAAGGAAAAAACGAATGAAATTTACTTTATGGAACGACTGACAGACGAAAGTTTTACTCTTGAATACTGTTGCTATCTTCAAGCTGTTCTTCGTCGGCCTTTTCTAAATCTTGAAGAGTCATTGTGTCTTCTTCAGAAGATTGAATTTCCTGAGGTGGAGGCACGGGGCTTAGGAAGTTTTGAATCTTCTCCATCGCCGTATTGTATTCAGCTTCGTTGATGCGTCCGTAGTGATATAGATCATTCACGATGCGATCCAGGCGCTTGCGGGCAAACGGAGTCAGTTCCTTTTTAAAGTAAGAACGAGAATATTTCGCAGGGTTTGGCAGAACCATCGCAAGGAATGCACATTCGACCACGTCGAGTTCCGCCGGAGTTTTCTTGAAATAGTAAGCGGCAGCGCTTTTAACGCCGTAAATATCTTTACCGAACTCAACGACGTTCAAGTACCTTTCGATGATTTCTTTCTTCGTTAAAGTCTTTTCGATGCGATCCGTGATAATGGCCTCAAGACCTTTGCGCAAGAAGGTGCGATCTTGATTTAAAAACAAATTTTTCGCGAGCTGTTGAGAAATAGTAGAGCCGCCTCTCTTATACATGCCCTTCTCCCAACCTTCGCGGAAATTCTTTTCAATCGAATCCCAATCAAAACCGTGATGGTTATAAAAATTAGAATCTTCCGTAAGGATGATGGTCTTCGCAAGGTAAGGGGAGATCTGCTTCAAAGGAACATAGTTGGCAGAGCCAGGACACAAATGCACATGATACATGGTTGTGACCATGCACCCTCTTATTTCCTGTGGAGTTGGCAGCCAATTCCATAGTGCAATGGCGGCAGCCAACATCATCGCGGCTACAGCAAAGAAAAAAAGACTCACCCATTTCATATTAAGAAAGTAAACCCTGATCCTTCATCCACTGAACGCTATTATGAATGGCCTCACGAGCAGGACGAGGAGTAAATCCCAATTCCTTTTGAGCTTTTGATGAATCAAACCAGTGATACATCGTTGCGGTCCAAGCATTCTCGCGACTTAAAGGACCTTTCATTCCCACAGATTCAAGACAATCCCCGACAGCACCCACAACATGCAAGATTTGATCAGGCAAGTGATGTGGAGGAGGATTTACCCCGGCCTCTTTCGCAATCATTGTGAAAAGATCTTTGATCAGAATATTTTCGCCAGCCAAGATATAGCGCTCGCCTTTGCGACCGTTCTTCCAGGCACTCAAAATTCCTGCAACAACGTCTTCAACCGCCACGACGTTAACTCCGCCAGATGTATAGAACTTGAATTTTCCCTGAGCAACCTTGACTTGCATTTTGCGGCTGCCTTTTTTTGCGTCGCCAGATCCATAAATCGTTGAAGGATTTAAAATAACTGCGTCGATTTCACCGCGATCACAGGCTTTTTTCACGATCTGTTCGGCTTTGTGTTTTGTCTCGAAATAACCAAGGTTGAGATCATGAACGTTGAATTCAGAGCTTTCGTTCAGGACATGATCCTGAGTCAAGGCGCTGCCAATTGCTACGACCGATGATAAATAAACCAAGCGACGCACTTTGCATTCGCGGCATACTTCCACGACATTTAATGTTCCTTGAACATTGACCTTCTCCATTAAGGCACGTTCAGATTTTTTGTAAGCAATGACGCCAGCGAGGTGGAAAACGGTGTCAATGCCTTTGAACGCCTCTAATAAAGAAAGAATGTCGGTCACGTCACCGTGAATGAATTTACAATCGATGCCGTTTAACTCTGAGGTGTCGCTGTTGGGACGGACCAGAGCATAAACCTCGTGCCCCTCTTTAACGAGAGCGCGGGTGACCCAACTGCCTAAAAATCCATTAGCGCCTGTTACAAGAACTTTCATGATGTCGTAGCCTCTTTTTCATCCATACGTGCTAGAACTTTTTCGCAGAGCCTAGCGAACATAAGACCAAAACAAATTCCGAGCAATCCTCCGCAGAAGACGTCAGTTGGAAAATGAACCCCGCTGTATACACGACTGTAACTGACAAGAAAGGCTATCGTATAGGTTGGAATTGCAACGACGGGAAATATTGTTGATGTGAATGCTGCGAAGCTAAACATGTTCGTTGCGTGATTGGAAACAAAACTGTAGCCGCCGAATGGAGCTCTTACCTGAACCGTCAAACCCTGCGTTTCGGCAGGTCGTGGACGGCGTACGGTCTTCTTCAAAGCGTAGTTGCCGAAGCCATCAGATAAAAGAACGCTGAGGGTGCAGAAACAGATAATGACTAAACCTTTTTTAAATCCACGTCTCCAAAGAATGGCGGCTAAAATCAGAGGCACGACAATAATTTTGAAGGGCAGAGTCTTATGAAGATCTGTGATGTTTGGAAAAAAAGAATCCGCCCACGATGCCGTCCATTGAGAATTGATCAGCATGAAAAGACGTTTATCGAGGTTCAAAATATAGTCGAGCATGTCGAAGATCATACTCTAAAAAGTTGCCATCTGAAAGTCTAGGTCTTCGGCGGGTCTAAGTGTCATCACTTCAGCGCTGTGGCATGATTTTGTACATGGACAAAGCAACATGGTTAGGGCTTCTAGTCGGTTTCGGTGGGATTATCGCAGGCAATCTTCTAGAAGGCGGGCACATGAGTTCACTCATGCAGCTGACGGCATTTATTATTGTTCTTGCGGGCACTATCGGTGCTGTGATGGTTTCAAGTTCTGAGAAGGACTTAAAAACCGGATTGGCATTGGCAAAGGCGGCTTTTAAGACAGAAGAAAGTCATATCAAAAACCGCATTGTCGAGATCGTTGATTATTCGCGATTAGCAAAGAAAGAATCATTGCTGGCTCTTGAGCCACGAATTGGTCGTGTAAGTGATCCGCTTTTGCAAAATGTGCTTCGCAGTGTTGTTGATGGCATCGATCAAAATACAATCCGTGATATTTATGAAACTCAAATTCTGACAGAAGAAGATGAACTGCTTGCAGGCGCCAAAGTGTGGGCTGATGCCGGTGGATTTGCACCGACGATCGGCATCATCGGTGCGGTTCTGGGTTTGATTCACGTGATGGGGAATTTAACTGATACAAGCAAACTGGGTGCCGGTATTGCAGTCGCTTTCGTTGCCACTGTGTATGGTGTAAGTTCTGCCAATCTCTTATTTTTGCCTCTGGGAAATAAGATCAAAAGAAAAGTTCACGAGATCACCCGCGAAAAACAACTGATTCTTGAGGGCGGATTGATGATCGCCGGCGGAGCAAATCCGATCGTTGTGGAACAGAAACTTCATGCCTTTCTAACAAGCGAACAAAAATAATATGCAGATTCGTAGAAACCGCAAACATGAAGAACACGAAAATCACGAACGGTGGTTGGTGTCCTATGCGGATTTCATTACGCTGCTATTTGCTTTTTTTGTTGTGATGTACGCTACTTCCAACTCCAATTCTGAAAAACAAAAAGATTTCGAAGACTCGATCAAGTTGAATTTTCACTTGATGGGAAAAGGCGGCAGCGACGAAAACAGTGATTCGATAGAAAATTCATTGGCTGAACTTGTGATGCCACTAGGAAGCTTTCCTAAAAAAGGGGGCTCTCGTGAGGCGGCTGACTATGTGGAAAGGTCTTTGGATAAGTCCATGACGGGCGAGCAAAAGAAATCCGCCATTCAAGACATTTATCATGATGCAGTCGGTGTGCGTGTTGCCTTGACTGCTTCGACATTTTTTCAGCCGGGTTCTGCCAAACTGAAAATGTCTGCGCTTCCTTCGTTGGATAAAGTTGCGGAAGTTCTGAAATCAAATGACAAGCGTGTGATCATTGAGGGTCATACGGATGATACGCCGATTGAAGACTCCCAATTTCCCAGTAACTGGGAGCTGGCGGGCGGTCGCGCAAGCGCTGTTGTTCGATATTTCGTAAAGTATCACAAGCTAGATCCAAAACGATTCGTATCGATTTCTTACGGAGATCAAAAGCCCATGGTTCCGAATGATACTGAGGAGCATAAGGCAATGAATCGAAGAATTGAAATCCTGATAGTCACTGACGACAAGAAGGCGGAAATATAAAAAGCCGGATTTGCATCCGGCTTTTTAATTAGGAAAGAAGTCGAAGTCTAAGAACTATACGCACTCTTTAAGTTTGCGCACGATTTCCATCGCTTTTGTTTTATCAACTTTTTTCACGTCCATGATCGCTTGCACGAACGCTTCTTCAGAAGTTGATTTCGCACCTGTTTCGATCAATTGATCGTGGCGTTCGATGATTTGAGTGTAAGAATCGCGCTCGGCTTTAGAGAATCTTGTCAAAATGCCTTCTGGTAAGCTTTCAAGTTTAGTCAAAGCTTGAGTTGTGTCTGTCAATTCAGATGGATTCAGTTCTTTTGCTGACTTGCGAGCACCCGTCAAAGAAGCGTTTGCAAGTAATTTTGCAGAAGCGGAAGCCGCCGCATCGATAGATTTACCTTCAGCGGCATCTGTTTTAGAGATTTCTACAGCCATTTTTTTAGCCGCGATCACAGTTGCCAAACTGTCCAAGCGTTCTGCGGATTTTGCAGAATCTGACATCAGAGACATAGCCAAAGCATTGTTTTTTCCAGAAGGAAGGTTCAACTCGTTGATCATTTTGTCGCGAGCTGCTTGAGCTTGTTGTGCACTCAGACCTTTTGCAGTTGCACCCTTACCGAAAGCCGCTTCTTTAATTTGCTTTGTATACTCCACAAGGGATTCGCGAACTGACTTTGCTCCTGAAACACCTGCGTAAGATGTCGAGAATGACATTGTTGTCGCCAAAGCTACCATACCGATTACAAATGCTTTTTTCATGACTCTCTCTCCTTAGTCAAAAAAGTAAAATTGATTCAAATATGGTAAAAGCAAAAGCAATGCTACGTAGGATGCGGATAAATTCATTCCTATGCCCTTAGGATGTCAAAGTCCCAAGAGCAAGGACACTTCTGGGCACCGTCTCAACTTGAGGCGATATATAGTTCTTTAAGTAGATGAAAGAAAAGGGCCTTTTTCAAACAAAAGGCCGCAATTGTAGGACTATGGGAATGTCTCGTTTTGAGACAATTGTTTCTGCGGAAGAGGTTGCTCAATTTGTTGAACTCCAGGCATGCGCCAAGAGCGATTCAGAATTTCTTTTTTTGGCCAATAGAATCGAGCTGTCAGAGCAAAATTCCCCTGAGGTGTGGGCAACCAATTGGCAAGATATCGTTTGGCCGGAGGTTGATATTGCACGAATAAAGTTAATGAACCGTCTTTGTTAAAAACAAGTGGGCCATTGCTACCAACAGCATATTTGTTCAAGGGATTTTTTACGAAAGCGAATTTATCGTTATACATCGTCACAGACCAGAAAGCTTCGACGGGAGGAAGTTTTCCCTTCGCAAAATGAATGACGTAATTGTTCTTTCCGTTTAAGCGCCTTGCTCTTGAGTCATAAGCAGCTCTCGCATAAGTTGTATCTTGGGGAAGACTTGCACCCAATTCTGTTTTTGCTACAGTCGCGCGATTTGAATAGTTCGTGCCGTAACGACCTCTGTCGAAGTTATAGGCCCAGCCGCCACTTTTTTCGCTCTTCGGATTTTTTGCAGCATTGATGATTTTATTGAGAGCAGCAATTGCACCCTCATTCAAGGCGGCACGTAAATCTGGTGACAGTTTTGCCGCATCGAAACTTCGACCTGGCACTAAGCCAATCCGTTTCATTTTCTCGAGCATCAAACCGTCTTGGTCTGTGGGAGGATTGCGTTTCATAGATTCTGCCATGCGAGTAAAGAAGTCCAAACCGGACAAAGCTTCGACTTGATCTACTGGTGTTTGAGTCATATTGACGCCTTCTTTAACCCTAACGTCACTTGGAGGAACATAAGTTTGTCCCCAAGAGCTCAGCGGAATCAGAGTATATTTCTGTTGAAGAGCGTGAACTTTGTCATAATCTCTTGGGCCATTAGTTTGCGTGCGTCCTATGATCCATACGTCGTTGGTTGGCGCTTTAATTTGCTGAAGACCTACGGGAACTGTTCCGTGCCAGTTGGGGCCCGTGACTACAAAATCTATTTTTCCATTTCCGGTCGTACGAGATCCTGGATTTGCAAAGACGTCTGTCCATGCGCTCATCATCTGCATAAGATAATAACGATTGCCTAGATCGGGCAGACTGAGCACCACCGGTCCGTTACTAAGATCAAGCCATGCCGAACTATAAAGGGTATCAGCGTTTGGTGAAGCGACATCTGTAGTTGAATCATCTGGAGAAGTTTTTTTATGAACAAATTGATTTAAGGGCGCCGCACTTTCCGTAGCCATCGCGGAATGAGTCATCATGTCTTTTGTAACATCCATAATCACAAGGGGATAGCCAAAGGCATAAACTTGCTCTGCCAAAATCCTGGCTTCGCGTACGCCGGCCTCTGCTGTCGGAGCCGTCACTGAAGTGGCGGAAGAAGTGGTTTCAGTTTTTGTCGGAGAGCTTTTGCAGGAATTGATCGCGAATAAGAGCGCACTGAGTGCGAAGACAAAGAATATTCTCGAATACATTTCAAACCCCCATCCTAGAGATTCATTCACAGGATCAAGAAAGATGGGGATGAAGAAAAGGAGAACAGATTGAGTCTGCCAATAATCACCGCAAAGTTTTTTATGGGCCAGACCTAGGGCTTCCCTGGCATCGTCATTCCTCTCATTGCTGCAAGCTTTGCCTGGATCTCGTTATTGAATTTATTTTGCTGGATGTTCGCCTGTTTCAGGTTGCGAATCTTATCCCAGCTAACTGCATTAGCCATGCTTCCATACATCATCACTTCTGAAGCCAATGATTGAAGATTCTCAAGACAAGCTACTGCGATTTCTTGCTGTTGAGCGTTTAGTTTTACAAGAGCCCCATCCTTTGCATCTCCGACACCTAAAGATGTCGCCACATTTTTCAAAGACACTTGAATTTTTTGAAGCTGCTCATCAAGTTGATAATTTTCCAATGGAGATTGAATCGCCTCATGACCATCGATTTGCACGATCTTGATTTGTTGAATAAGTCCATTCAACACCGCAAATTCTTGCTCTACCGCTTTCAATGGATCTTGAGTAGGCGCCTTCGTCAAAATTGTCGAAAGATCCAATTTATAAGAGGCAGTTGGCTGTAGAAGTTCGCTCAATAATGATAGATATGTGCGCTCTTCCTGGAAGGCCGCATTCATAGCGCCGTTAGAAATTGGTCCGCGGTTGAATGTCGCTTTGTCAGTGCGAACCTGTCCCCAGAACTCCTTATCAAAGAAATTCTTAGTGCTATTGCCAAGTTTATCCCACATTTTCTCGAAGACATTTGCGTAAGCCTGGCGGTCTTGGCGATAAATTGTGCGAACCATGTTAGCTACGATCGAATCATAGTCTTTGCCGAATTCTTCAAACGCCTTTTGCATTTGTGACTCGGTTGTTTTTGTCCACCATTGTGGGAATCCGGATTCTTTAGCATCACCCACGATATTTGGGCGTGCGGTTTGGACGATATAATCTAAAAAGCCGGTATATTTTTTTCTGTTATGGTCAAAGACATCCCAAGAATAGATATTCTTAGCGCGTGAACGTGGCATGCCGACCGTGTCGCACAAATTACTGAAATCATCTTTAGGATTTCCCAACATTGGCGGCAGGAACACAGAAGGGAAGCCGCGAGAAGTCTTAACAACTTTCGCGCCTGCCTCCGCGTTTGGTCCACACACCATTTGCATCATCAAATAATCAGTCATTGTTGGAGTAAAAAACACGCCAACCTGTCTGTAGTAAGCAGTACCTTTGAAATTTTCAGAAGTTGTCGGAGCTGATTGATAAGTCGCAAGGAAGCCGCGGCCTTTTTCTAGCATTGGATCTGGTTTGCCCAGTTTCGTTTTTGTATCTTGCAAGGCACGGATGTACCACTGTGTAGAGGCTACATTTTGCACAGATTGTTCGATCGTTGTATTCAACAAGTCTAATCCCTGACCCATTACCATATGGTCATCCGAAGCCAACATATCGCGAATTTTTTTGAATTGAATTTTCTCGTTCGGATTCATGTACTTAAAATTGCCGTCTTTGATGATTTGATCCATCGAAGCAACCACATCGGCAACAGTATCAGCCTGCCAGTTTTCAACCATCTTAGGACTTTGGAAATAAAGATCTTCGCGACCTGCCTCCATGCCTTTTGCTGGAACTCCATTCAGTGGATAATAGGCAAGAAGTGGTTTAAACGGAGATTGATCATAACGAACATTGCGCACTTCATTTACGAAAGCGTTGTAGAAAGCATAACTAGAGTTGTACATGCTTGTAAGTTGGAAAAGATTTTCCGACCAGGCTTGATGTGCCTCATAGACATCCGAAAGGTTCATCATGCGCCATTCCGTCATTTTCGTTCTGAAATTTTTGATGTCTTTCTTTAATTCAACGTTGGAAGCAGTCCATTGAGATGCCTTTAATGCATTGACGTCTTTAGTAAGATCATCACCCATTGTATTGAATGTCGCTCCGTCGAAGAAATTCTTCCACGCATAGGTTACTTTGCGATTCAGCCATGCATCGATCGCTACAAATACGCCAATTTGTAAACCTTTAACAACAAGAAGGCGGATGCCCTTAAGTTCCATTGTTCCAGGCATCAACCACAAGGCGATATCAACGCCAGTTAATTTGAGCACAACACGAGTCACAACAGATTGAGCCATCCCTGCAAGTGCAGAAGATGCAAGCATAGAAACCATGCCTGGAGCGAACTCCCAGATTTTTTTGTGAATCACAAGATATTCGTAAGCTTTAGAGCAAGGATCAGCATCGATACCAGCCGCTTGATCTTGAGCAGAAACTTTTCCACCCATCATCACCTTTCCGCAGGCCATGACGTTCGGATCAGAAGCCACTTGGGAAAGGTAGCTTTGTACGAAAGCGCCTACCGTCATTCCAAGATATGGAATCATGTGATGGAATTTTGGGTTGGTCATGTACATCGCAAGAACATTTGAAGTCAGACCCTGAGAGGCCATAAACGCAAAGAAGCCAAAGACACCAATTGGTGAAAGTTGATGGTCGATGTGCTGCTTCATCGCAGTTGGATTTTGTGAGTAGTTTGTAATAAGTTGGCCAGCCACCACGGCACCCATCGCGACAAAGAAAATCAAAGACTCTGTCGGAAGACTTTTCATCGAATGAGAAAATGCAGATTGACCCGCACCTTTCACGCGCACCATTTCATCTAAAAGCATTCTATTCAAAGATTTAGGAGAAAATTTGCGAAGATTTTCCTCATCACCGAATGGGATTTCCATAGCCAGTTGATTCGATGACTTATCGTAAACAGCGGCCTTCTTGTTCGTTTCATCAACAACCAAACGATAGCCGAGTGGCTCCAAGTAATCGCGGTACTGGGTCATCTTAGCTTTTTCAGCGTCTGTCATGTTTCCAGCAAACGCAGGACCGATCGCGGTGTTCAACAAGGCGATGGACACTAGGATTTTCTTGAACCAATTCATACTTGCTCCTCAAGACAGAAACTGTCTCATGATGAAGAGAAGCAAGCTTAGTGCCCTTTAACTGCTATTGGCTGGATTTGGCATGTCTCTAAATGAGACAATGCCTGTTTCGGGCACGGGGATGTCTAGAAAATGACAGAGATCTTCCAGTTGTCCTTGGTATCGCGAATTTCCCCTTCCAATCGAAGCTCGGTTTGGAAGAGGGAATAAGAAATTCCCGCAGAGAAATCCCCAAGGGATCTGCCTTCTGAAGTCGAATACAAATATTTCGCATCAAGCAGAGTGCGGAAGTGATCGGTCCATTTATTTACAAGTAAGCCTTCTACTCCGAAGTGAGGTCTTGCCTCTTCAAATAGATGGCTGTTTTCTGTGATCAAAAACATATTCCAGCGTGCAGCCTGCGGAATTGGCAAGTCCAAGCCCGCACCTATGCCGCCGTTAAAGTAAGGCGCAAGTTTTGGCTCGGTTCCAACATCGACTTTCCAGCTCAATGGATGTTCAAATTCAGTCCAGGGATACGTTGTGATAATATTTAAGAATGTAAACTGATGAAGATCTAAATTTTGCTCTGTTGGACGATAACGAAAATCAAAACTAAAGAAATCCAATTGTGAAAATGGCGCAAGACCGCTGTCATCGGAAAGCAAATCATGAAATCCGCGTCGCCATTTGAAAGAATAAAAATCGACTTTATCATCCTGTCCATAAGCCCAATAAACGGCGGAGGTGTCAGGACTTGATAGAGGAGACTTTGGCTGAGGAATCTTGACTGGTTCAGTGATATTTCCCAACTGAGCGCGAGCGACAGAAAGCTGATATTTCTCGTCCTTTTTTTCTTTTTGCTCTCGATATTCGGTTAATGCCAAATAGCTTAATGCGGCTTCAAGGCTTGTCGCTTTTTCTTTCTTATTTAGGGACTGATAAGTGGGCTCATTCAAAGATTTGTCCTTGATGATTTCCTTTAAAGCACTGCGCTGAGAAAAATTTAGATGAGAATAACGAGCGTGCCACTCGGCTTGCAATGAACTTCGGACTTTTTCTCCGTCAAGAAGCCACTTGCGATCCATCACCTTTACGGTATCAAGGGGAATGACAATATCATGAAATTCGGATGTTAAATCCAAATCAGGCTTCGCAACTTCGATCAATTCAAGAATTTGAGCGGAACAGTTTTCGTCTGCGAAATAATAGGGCGCATAGCCACCTTCAATTTCTAGAAGATGATCAATCATGAATTCAACCTCTTCGGGTTTTAAATTCATTTTGTATTCCCAAAGGTCCCGTCCTTCGAGGTTTGTGTATTCGCGAATTTTCTGATGGTAAGGCTGCATAGAGTAAGCGCCAGGATAAGATCCGAAAAGACCCTTCAGTGCATACAATGCGCCCGTATCATCACCAGTGACGGCGGCATAATTCACGCCGTAATCGAGCAAATCAAGACGACCGGTGTTTTTAGGATTGTGAAAGCGCAAGAATGTGTGACCAAAGCTAGATGCAGCACTGCTGAGGTCACTTGCTGCAAAGATCAAATAAACTTCTTTGGCGCCGAGATCTGCTTTCCACTTGTCACGCTCGGGGCAGGCGATCAAATCTTCAGTGGCGATATTGACTACTTTTTTTAACCAAGCGGTTCGAGCAAGATACCGACATTGGGCTTTGCCATCAGCAGAGAATAATAAATCAATCGTCGCATTGAGTTCCGCTTGAGGATCTTTTGCGCCTTCCGAAGAAATAAAAAAATTCCCACGGATTGGAGAGTAATAAGAACGTATAACGCCTTTGCGGTAATGCCCGAGGCGCAACCATTGAGCCGAGTGAGCAAGATCTTGTTTCAGAGCTTGTTTCTTATAGTCCTCGGTACGTGCTAAGGAAAAGCCCCACGCAAGATGTGGGGCTATCAGAATGAAAAAACCTAGAAGCTTAAGAACCATGGCACTGTTGTGCTAGATCCTTTTGTGTCGCCATTTCAGAGTTCAAGTTTTTAACCATGTCAGCTGCAGACGTGTTCGCTGCTGGCAAGATTTTAGAATATGAACCTTGTGCGAATGAACCAAAAGCTTGTTGAGCAGACTCGTCCCAGCAGCCTTTCATTTGTGCCAAAGTATAAAGTTTTTCGCCATGGCCCTGAGCCATTTCACGAGAAAGCTCTTCTTGATTTACTTCAACAAAGTATTGGATTTCTTTGTCATTCATAACGATACCGCTTGCAGAGCAGTTTGAAGTACCGGAAGTGATACCAAATGCTTGAGTTAGGAATGTACCGTTCGTAGTCATAGCGAACAATTGCAAAAGCTTAGAGTTTTTAGTGATGATCATGCTACCAAGACCGCAACCAGCATCACCGGCGAAAGCTTGAGCAGAGAACAAAACTACCAATACACATAGAACCTTTTTCACGAGAAACCTCCTTGTATTTATTCAATGCTTGCTTAAGACTAAATGAACATCAAGGAGAGTTCATGGCAGTCCAGGACGTCAATCGACAAACAATGAAAGAAGTGGTCGAAAATAATCAAATTGTGATCGTCGATTTCTGGGCAGAGTGGTGCGGGCCATGCAAAAGATTTTCACCGATCTTTGAGTCCGTTGCGGCCAAACACGCAGACATCAAATTTGTGAAGGTCAACACTGATATCGAACAAGAACTTGCTGCAATGTTTGAAGTTCGTTCGATTCCAACAATCGCTGTTATTAAAGAACAGGACATCGTCTTTGTACAACCGGGTGCTTTCCCAGAAGAGGTTTTGGAAGAGGTTGTTCAGAAAGCTCGTGATCTTGATATGGAACAAGTTCGTAAAGATAATCCACGCTAGATACAAAAAAACCCGCTGCTAAGAGCGGGTTTTTCGTTTTCACATCTCGAAAGAAATTATCTTACGATTTCGATGTGCTTGATAACTACCGGCTCAACCGGGCGATCCATTGGACCTGTTTTAGAATTTTCGATAGAATGAACAACATCCATTCCTTCTACAACTTCACCGAACACAGTGTGACGACCATCCAACCAAGGAGTTGGAACTGTCGTTACGAAGAACTGCGAACCGTTCGTGTTAGGACCCGCATTTGCCATAGACAAGATGCCTGGTTTGTCGTGCTTAGGAGCACCAGCTGGGAATTCATCTTCGAAACGGTAACCCGGGCCACCAGTTCCAGTTCCAAGTGGGCAACCACCTTGGATCATGAAGTTTTTGATCACGCGGTGGAAAGTCAAACCGTCGTAAAATGGCTTTTTAACTTTTTCGCCAGTTTTAGGATCCGTCCACTCTTTAGTGCCTTCTGCAAGACCCACAAAGTTTTCAACAGTTTTTGGAGCTTTATCGTTGAAGAATTTAACTTTGAAATTTCCTTTGTTTGTTTCGAAAATCGCGAACATCGGTGGTCCCTTCTTCTTGTCAGTCGCTTTTTTTGTCGCCGCTTTGGAATCTTTTGCGGACTTTTTTACTTCTTTTGTTTGCTTCGTTTCTGTCGCCTTCTCAGTGGAAGTCGTTTCAGCGGCATCAGCACGGAAGCTGAAGGCTGCTAGCAAAAACGCAAAAAGGTAGATCCAAATAACCTTCTTGATATCGATATTTTTCGACACGTTTGAACTCCTAATTGTCTTAGACACCTTCACTATTAGTGAGGCTTCCGACGAGGGTCAAGTGCCTTCAGAATGGCAATGTTCCGTCCGAAGAGCTCTCGAATTTCATCGAAAAGCTTCGTTGACGAAGTATGAAGCGCCAAGGCAAGCGCATGAAAGGACTCGTGATTTGGGTTCACTTCCGATGAGGATTCTGACGCCACAAGCTGAAGCATTTGTTCAATTTGACGCAAGCGATCGTAACTCTCCTTTAAAGGAGTGGCTTCAGCTCCCATCAGAGACAAAAACTCTGAAGTTTCAGTCTTATGAACCGCGATTTTTTTATCTAAGACAAAGGCTTGAGACGCCAACTCAAGATCGATCAAACCACCCTCGCTGTACTTCAAATTTAGCAATGGTGATTTGCTAACAAGTTCCTGACGAATGCGATCCAGTTCGGAAAGCTCATTTTGCGAAAGACCTTTTTGAATATATTCGTTCACCAAGTTTGGACCTTTGCTTCCGATCCAACGAGCTTTCAAATAGGCCTGTCGCTCCCAAGCTTGCGATTCGTTTCTCAAATACTCGCGTAAATCATCAAGAGGCATCACCAACGGTCCCGCTTTTCCGGAGGGACGAAGACGCATGTCGATGGAAAAAATATTTCCGCCACGATGAGGCTCGGTCAGGCGAGTAATAAATCTCTTTGCTACTTTGAAGTCGTTATCAACAGGCTCATTAGGAATCACAAAAATAAAATCTAGATCTGAGCGGAAACCAAGTTCAGAGCCACCCCATTTTCCTAACGCTAGAATTTGTAGCGATGAAGGATATTCTTTCTTAATCTCATTCAATAGAGTCTCGGCAATGCCATCCGCTGTTGAAGTTAGATTCTTTACCAGTGGTTCAAGTTCTTTATTTTCTAGGAACTGGCTGCCGGTGATAAGTTCCGCCAAAAGCTTTTTCTCGGCCAGCTCTTCAAGAAGCTGTCCCATATCCTCAGAGAATTTATCTTGGGCTCGATAAACGAAACTATCTAAAAGCTCAGGCCTGTTGCAAAGAATACGGGACAAGTAAGGGGAGTGACCAAAAAGCCAGGCGAGCTTTCGCATCAAAGGCTTTTCACGCAAAAGCATCGCAAAGAAAGTCGCCTTGGCGCGAGTGCCATGAATGAAATCTTTCAGTAGTAAAAGCGCGCGATGGGAATCACCACCTTGCTCCTTTAAAAGAATCAAAAACTCGTGCAGGAACGATTTTCTAGCAAGCTCATCGCGACCACGATTTCTAGAAAGAACCTCTTGGTCTAAGATTTCATTCCAAAGGTCTTGCAGCTCTTCGCTACCAAGTCCGGTCTCTTGTAGCTGCTCTTCAAGGGACACTTCTTGAGGAGCTTCGCCTAATAAGGATTTCACTGTTTGATCACAGCGTTTCATTTGCGCCGAAAGATCTTTTAAAAGATCTATTACAAACTGCGGATGAGTTTCATTCGTGCGAATCAAATGAGTTTGCTGGTCATCTAAGGCTTGCACGTAATTTTCAAGACAACGCAAGTTCCAATAATGTTGAGTTAAAAAGCGGGCTTCGTCTTCAGGCAGAAGCTTTCTATCTGCTAGTAAACCCAAAGCGTCCGTTGTGCCACGAACTTGCAAGCTTGGATCTTTTCCACCATGCACAACTTGCAAAGCATGAGTGAAAAGTTCCACGTCACGAATGCCTCCTACACCAAGCTTCAGATCCACAACGTTTTCTTGAGTGCGGCCCCAATAATGAGATTGAATTTTCGAGCGTAAGGTTTTTAGATCCTCAAGCAGCGTAAAATCGAGATGACGACGGAAAGAAAATTTATGAGCAAAATCCATCACAGCTTGAATAAGATTTGCGTCACCACATAGAGGACGTAGACGAACAAAGGCCAAACGCTCCCACGTTTCGCCATAATTTCCATAGTAATCCCGGAATTGCTCAAGCGTTGGAATCAAAGGACCTTGCTTGCCCCCCGGGCGTAAATCAAAATCCACACGGAAAACAAATCCGTGAGCTGTGCGTTCCGTCAGAATTTTTTGAAATTTCCGAAGACCACCAAGTGCTGATGTCGATTCTTCTAAAGAGATCAGAAGAATATCCACGTCAGAACTTAAATTCAGTTCAGAAGATCCTAATTTTCCTAGCGCAAAAAGAGCGATTTTTTCGGAAGGGAAGCAATGCTGGAAAGCTTTTTCAAGCAGGGAATCGGCAGCCTTACTCCAGGTAAGACAAATATTTTTTGGATCGTCAGAGTTGGTCTTCGCGGCCTCGGCGCATTGGGACCAAATCCCTTTGCGCTCGATGCGAAGTTGATCGTCGAAATTAGTCAACGTTTTTAGACCACTTTGGTTTGAAGTAGTTGTAGTTGTCGTTTGTCACACGACGCTCTTCAGTGCCATCAACAGTGGAAATATAAATCTGATTTTTTCCAGTTCGATTGCTTGTGTACATCACAAAGCGACCGTCTGGAGAAAAGCTTGGGTCTTCATTGCTTGAAGCTCTGCCGTTTGGCTTCTTTGCTGAAGTCAAACGGACCATGCCCGTGCCGTCCGAGTTCATCACGAAGATATCAAAATGATCTTCACTCTGGCCCGCAAACGCAATTTTCTTTCCATCTGGCGACCAAGAAGGAGACGAGTTAAACACACCTGCAAATGTCAGACGTTTTACGCCACTGCCGTCCGCGTTCATTGTGTAGATCATTGGTTTACCCGCGCGGTCTGATGAAAACGCGATCTTAGAGCCATCCCAGCTAACTGCTGGTTCAACATTCATAGCTCCCGCAGGGCCATTTGTGATTTTGCCCACAAGAGTTCCGTCGTAACTCATTTTATAAATATCAGGATTATTTCCTTGAGAGATCGTGAGATAAATATATTTTCCATCCGGAGAAAATGCAGCCCCCGAGTTGATACCTTGACGGTAAGAGATCAAAGATCTTTTCCCAGAAATAAGATCCAATAAAAGCATGTCAGCGTTTCTGAACTTTGTTCCTACGCGCTTTACATATGATGTGTAAGCGACTTTCTTTCCATCTGGTGACCACGCTGGAGAAATCGAAATACTGCGATGGTTTGTTAATTGATCTGGATTAGCGCTATCCCAATCCATCAGATAGATTTCTTTGTACTTGCTGCCACCGCGATCCGATGAAACTACAACACGGGAAAGGAACATGCCTTCTTTGCCTGTTAATGCTTTCAAGACATCATTCGAGAATGTATGGGCAATACGACGTGCGCTTGAAGTGGGGCCTTTATACTTTTTGCCTAAGACAAGCTTCGCTTGAGAAACCTGATAAGTGTAAGTCTCCAAAGTGACTTCATCGCCGGCGATTGAAAAGCCTGCTTTAACCAAGAAGTCTGCACCGACAGCAGACCAGCTTTGGAATTTAAAACCATTCGGCTGACCCGGAGCTGGTTGTAATCCTGTTTTGCTGGTGTCTTCAAGGAAAGCGCTTTGATTTACGAATTGGAAGTACGATGACACAGACAAGTCGTTCGTGATCGTATTAAACATCTCCGCGCCAACTGATTGGTACTTTGAAGATGAGGTCGGTGAACCGAAATATTGCAATGGCGGGAAGGCCATTAAGCTTTTCTTTGTACGTGCTTCACCAAGCTTGATATAGATGCCGCTGTCTTGAGCAAGAGACATTTGTGCAAATGTCATAAGAGCAAGAAGGATGCATAAAATTCTCATGTGAACTCCTCTTATTCAGGGAAACCGATCAGAATGCCATCCACTTCAACCAAAGAAGTAAATTTCTCTGGTGGGGGAGGGAGTGGGTTCGACTTATCAATTGTCGCCAGCACTTCATCATCGTAACTTTGGTTGCCACTGGATTTTACAATTTTTTTGCCCAAAATTTGCCCTTGAGCATTAATAAAGACTCTCGCCTGTGCCTTTAAACCTTGATTGGCGAGCCACTCAGGCAATTGCCAATGATCTTTAATATGTTTATCTAAATCAGCCGCATAAGTGTCATGCTGCAATTTAGAAAGACCCGACAATGCTGTTCCTGGAGAAATCACATTGCCTTTAACTTTCGCGCCTGTTTTATCCTGGCCCGTTCCTATAGGAGGAGCCGCTTTCTTTTGCTGCGAAACCTCTTGTTTGATTTTTTCTAACGCTGCCAGCGCCTTCAATTTTTCAAGGGCATTTTGTTGCTGAGACTTCGTCTTTTCTAAATTAACTCCGTCTTTTGCAACAGTTTTGGGCTTCACTTCCACTTTAGCTGGAACAGGTTTTGAAGTGGCTTTAGGTTCCGGCTTTTTTTCTGCAACCTTTTCCACAGGTTTTTCCGCTGGCTTTTCTTTTTCTGGCAATGCAGGTTTCGCATTCTCTTTCGCGGAATCCGGAAGTTGTTTTAGCTTTTCTGGCAATCCCACCATATCCACGCGAACCGCCTGTGAAAAATCAATGGGTTCTGGATCCAGGAAGGCCGCTTTGAGTGCGAAAAAAGAAATCAAAATAGCATGAATGGCAAAGGAGATCCCTAAGCCGCGAGATAATTTGTCTTCATTCTGCTGTTGTTTTTCTTCTTCGACGTAGTTCACTTGTCTTTAGGGACGGTAATTAGTCCGATGTTAAAAATTCCGGCAGCCCGAACTTCACCCATGGCTTCCGCGACGAAACCATAATCCACTTTTCGATCTGCTTGGATATAAACTTGTTTATTTTTTCTAGTTTCAAAGATCGCTTTCAACTTAGGACGAAGCTCTGCCATGGTGATCTTCGTTTTTGCCACTGTCATTGATTGATTTGAATCGATGACAATAACAAAAGGTTCTTCATTCAATTCAACACCAGATGAAGATGTTTTTGGCAAATCTACTTCGATACCTTGTTGCATCAACGGAGTCGTCACCATGAACATAATCAGCAAAACCAACATGACGTCCACCAGGGGGGTCACGTTGATCTCACTTAATGTTGCACGGCTTTTACCGCCACCAGCACTCATTCCCATGATTAATTTCCTTGGAAGAAGTTGCGTTTGACGATGTTCAAGAAATCTGCGCTGAAATTATTCAAAGCAATCTCTTGCTTACGAATTTTTGCGATGAAGTTATTATATAGAACAACCGCTGGAATCGCTGCCGCGAGACCGATTGCTGTTGAAATCAAGGCTTCAGAAATGCCTGGAGCCACAACTGCAAGGCTCGCGGAGCCTGTCAAACCGATTTTGTGGAAAGATCCCATGATCCCCCAGACAGTACCAAAAAGACCGATGAAAGGACCCGTACTTCCTGTTGTCGCAAGAACCGTTAAACGAGATTCCAATTTAGCAATTTCGTTTTGTGTCGCTTTATTTAGAATACGCTCCAAGTTATCAAGGCCCGTCAGCACTTGCTTGTCGCCTTCTGTCTTTGACATCAATGGAGATTCAGAGATTTTTTTCATCTCTAGGTAAGCTGCTTTAAACACGCGAGCCAGTGAAGAGTCTTTATATTGATCAACATCTTCATACAAAGTGTCCAAAGAATTTACTTTCCAGAATTTGTTCATGAAAAGTTCGTCGGACTGAACCATTTTTTTAAATGTTTGAAATTTGCTAAAACCAATGGCCCAACAAAATACAGACATTACAATCAAGATCACTAATGTGCCCTGAACGATAGGGCTGGCCTGTGCAATTGCATCGACAGTGTTTGTATTTACCGAAACAGAGGGTGCGGCCTGTGCTGCGTTTACAAATAGCGGTAACATCATGGGAAATCCTCCATGAAACACCTTATGCCTAAATGCATCTTATATCAACCCATGGCAACCCGCCCTAGGTCCAGATTGCATCCTTAATTATGGAGGAGGAAAATCAATCGAAGGGAGTGTTTTTATGACGCGTAAATCTCTCCTTACAATTTTCATTTTCTTTGCCGCATTTGCTAGCTTTTGGTTTTTTAGCTTAAAGAAGGATGTCAAAGAAACTCAGGAAATGTTGAATGATCAACAAGCATCAGCCACAAGCACAAGAAATCCCGCATCAATTCCCGTGGTTGTTCGAAATGCGAACACAACATCTACAAATATAGATGATAGGATCCAGCGCAGAAATCAGGCGGCGAACGATTTGCAAAATATGTCCAACCAACTTTCTGACGAAAAACAGAGACTGCAGGCTCGCGAGCAATTGTTGAACACTTTAAAAAGTCGTCAATCACAGGCGCAACCCATTTCATATGCGACTCAAATTCAGGAACGTGATGATCAAATTCAAGACTTAATGGATGGAGTGAGAGTTTTTAACCGTGCCGAAACGGATCTTTCCCGTCGCGCTGCTTTGGCTTTGCAAAGCCAAAGTGCTAGCGAGCGCGCTGCCCGCGATCAGATTGATGAAAATATCCGCGCACAAGAAGAGTTGATTCGTCAAACTCAAGAACAGATCGACTATTGGAACGCGAATTTAAACTATGCGGTTGAGCGACAGGTTCATTTGGATGAGTTGCAACCATTACTTCAAGCGCAGATGAATCAGCTACAAAGCATGCGCAATCAGCGTCTGGCTTTGTCACAAAATGCACTTCAAACAACAACAGCTGTGCAAAACCAAGTACAAGGCACCAATGGAGATGCAAGTGAACAGCAAAATGCAATGCTCGATGAAATTGCCTCCTTGCGAGATGAAATTCGTGCGATGCAGGCCCAGCAAAATCAATCGAGTATGAGTTACATGACTTTGAATTCACAGATCAGCCAAGCACAAAAAGACTACGACTCTGAAGCGACTCAAGTGCAAAATCTTGAGGAAGCCATTCGTCAAAAGCGAGCGGAACTGCAAAGTCTGCAATAAAAAAGGCCATCGCAAGATGGCCCTTCTTAGATCGCAAAATGTCTTTTCTAACTAATGAGCTGGTGTCTCTTCCGGAGTCACAGTCGGAGAAGGAGATGCTG
>NZ_DASVLT010000039.1:0-55147 GCF_036384735.1 Bdellovibrio sp.
GAACAATCAGGTCCTGTAAACTTGAATGAAAATGTTCCCGAGGCTGGTGGCAAAGCTGAAATCGAGAGCAACGTCATTCCTGTCGAGCCGGAAAAACAATCCGCAAAAGAACAGCCCGCGGTGATTCCTGCTGAGGAAGCACCAACACAAGTGGCTCCCTATTATGCGCCGAAAGCTGAAGACACGGTTCGCCAATCACCAAAAGGTGGCGTTGAGTATATTCATCATCCGCAGGCCGCTAAGGGCTTATTGCGTATTGAGCCGGATGGCACCTACGTTTACAAGACATCTGAAAAAACCGGATACAGCACAACGGGAACTTTCCGTGTGGGTTCCATGACAGATGCACCGAAGATCACTGGTTCGAACGGAGTGACGTTCACGATGATGTATCAAGGAGCTCCGGTTCCTATTTTCCTTTTCGACTACGAGATGAGACCGTTCAAATCAATTCCGCAAATCATCGGTCAATTTGGAATGGGCTTGTTGTATGCCCAAGGTAACGGTCGCTTCTCATGTAATGGCTGCTCTGTAGATGGCCAAGAAGCAAAAGAGAAATACACTTTCCTGGCAATTCCTTTGGATGCAGGTCTTACCTATCGTTTCCAATATGCTGATAGACAGTGGTTTGTTCCTTATGTCTCCGGCGGAGGAATGTACATTCCTGTGGCGGAACTTCGTGATGATGACTCAAGTCCACACGGCACAGGCACACCCGGAGTTTACGGAGCTGCGGGTGCAATGTTCAGCATCTCTTCTATCAGTAAAGACACGGCCTTCACCTTGCGCAATGAATACGACATCGCCAACCTATGGCTCACAGCAGAGTTCCGCTACATGAAAACATTCAACGACCAATTGGACTTCACAACGGGAGTAATCTCCCTCGGCATCGGCGTCGATTACTAAAAGGTGCCTGCCATTTTTTTGGGTCTACAATGCGTTAATAGAGTGATTTTCTGTTCTATCGGCTTTCTACAGAGATAATCGTCCGAATTTCGACGGCTATTTTTTATTTTGAAAATGCATTAGATAAGTTCCCATCTGAACAAGCTCTTCGTGGCTTTCCAATGTCTGGCTCCAACCGATAATTTCATCTTGGAATTGGCGGATCTTTTCCTGCAGCTCGGGCAGTTTATTTCTGGGAACGGGAATGTTGAGCAAGCCCAGCTCTTGATTTTCGAACCCTAATTTGTCGATGTGTTGAGACCAAACTTTCAAAACTTGCGCGTGATATTCCTGCATGAAACTGTGGTTGAAAATATCCAATCCTGTATCAAGTACGGGTTCAGTTTGCAGAAAGCGTGAGCCTTCTTGTTTTAAATATCCGCTTGCTAACAAAAACTTCAAAGCATCTTCAGCTTCTTCAGACGATATGATGTTTTGTAATTGAGCCGCAATATATTCGCCACTGGGTTCGAAGCCTTGAAGCAAAGCCAGCTCGCGAATAGGCATAAAGTACCACTTGGCTAAGATCTCGGAACCATCTAGCTGCACAAAATTCGTAAGAAGTTTTTTAAGACATGCATGCAAATGTTTTTGTGCTTTGACCAAGGCCTCTTGGTTTTCTGCATTTTGCAAGCGCACCAATGCTTCGAAGTAATTTACTTCTTTTGCATTTAGGCGCAAAGCTTCAGCAAGGCGACGGGCTGTAGTTTCTGTCAGATTTCTTTTGTCTTGAATCACGAGCTGCAAATAGTTCGGACTTTTTAATCCCACAAGGCTTGCGAACTGACGATAGGAAAATCCAGCGCGCAAAGATTTTTTATAATCAAAAAAATCACGCAAGAAGACGCGGTAGCAAGAGTACCGCGCGATTTCGGGATATGGATTTTTTGTTTTTTCAGGAACTACTTCCATGAGCAACCTCCACTTATAGTCAGTGAGGTGAGTGCTTCGCGCATCACTTGCTCTGTTTGTGCTGTCGGCGTGCCTTTCATGACAAAGCCTTTACCCGAACCCCATGTAGCGAGATAAGCAATCGCGCCATTTGTGTGAAGTTTCATCACGACCTGACAGGATGGTGACGAAATCTTCTTCCACCCACTTTTTTCAAAACGGGCGACGATTTTCTCTGCAGATAAAGAGGTCGCATCTGCAAATTCATTGGAGAACTCAGAAATCTCAAAGAACTGAGTTCCCATGCTAGAAGTCAGGCCTCTTTGAATTATAGAGACAGGTCCCAAGCAGCGAACGGAGTCATTTTGAATATCGGCGATTTTGAATAGACCGCTAATGTTCATTTCAAAGCCAGATCTCACACTTTGTATTTTTCCGCCGCCAATTCGAGACACAGCTTGTGCAGATAACGCTGCGACAAGAAGAAAAAGAGTAATAATGAATGGGTTTTTCATTATTGACCTATAAATTCAACGGTAGCGTTAATAACTTCAGGATTGGTGATCGTGCAATTTTTCGATTGGGATGAGTTTTGGGTAGGGTCGCAAACAACACTTTGTTCTGGGCCTGCAACGTTAACGATGCTCTTTGTATTAAGGTCTTTTGAAAGTGTTACGAAAGAAAAGGATTTAGTTGGTGAGTTCTGTGCATCTGAATCGGCAAGCACAATTACTCCCATAAGGGAAAACACGGGGGTTTTTTCAGCTTCTCCGTGCAGGTTGACCATTTCTATGGCTGCTTGAAAATTTACGATGGCCTCGATATTTTTGTTTTCATATTGAGTCTTGCATGTAACACCCGAAGTCCCCCATTGTCCCTCAGGTTGACGAATGTCCCAAACGTTAATGTCTAACTCTTTTGTACAGATATTCTCTTCAACAGAGTCGAAACGATCACCCGTGCGAACGATCCTAGATTTTTGAATCGTCACTTTCACTTTGCCATGACTATAAACCGGGGCGGAAGGAAGCTCACCTTGGGACTGAGCAAAAGAGATGGAAGCGATAAGTAGAATTGTGAACGCGATAATTAATTTCATAAAAACCTCATGTCCTTTGAATTAAATTTTTGATTCTAGCTTCTTGCTGGCGCCGGAGATGAGCGTACCTCACGAGTCCGGCGAGTCAATCACGCCAGAATACATTTCGAAGACTCCTTGTCTTCACCTCTGAAATAACGCGCTGTAGACCCAAAAAAGTGGCAGACACCTTTTTGGTGTGGTACACCCGTTGCGATGACGAAAGTTCGATTTACTGTTTCTTATGATGGCACCGGGTTTTGTGGGTGGCAGAAGCAGAAGCCTGAGGATCAGGTTTCTGTGGCTCAGGTTATTGAAGAGGCGCTGGCGAAGGTCTTTAATGAAAAGATTGTCTTGTTTGCTTCAGGTCGTACCGATGCTGGGGTTCATGCTTTGAACCAAGTTTGCCACTTTTCTACGCAGCGCCACATTGATCCTGCTAAAAAGTGGGACCTGTGTTGGGCTTTGAACGCTCACTTGCCGCCATCGGTGGTTGTAAAAAAAGCCTGGATTGCTCCCGAGGATTTCCATGCGACTTTGTCGGCAACTCACAAGACATATAGATATCTGATCCTCAATCGCCCTCGCCCGAGCGCTCATTTAAACCGCTATGCCGAGTGGGTGCGTTTACCAATTAACATCGATCATCTTCACGCAAGTTCTAAATTTCTTGTGGGAAATCATGACTTTAAGAGCTTTCAATCGGTAGGAACACCGGTCAAAGACACCATCCGCGAGATCTTCCGTGCAGACTGGGAGTGGCGCAAACCTGGGGTTTTGCAGTTCACTGTCACTGGCGATGGATTCCTGAAACAGATGGTTCGTAATATCGTAGGAACCTCGCTTATGCTGGAGCGAAAGGGCTTAGACCCCTCTAAAATGCAGGAGATTATCCACGCTCAGGACCGCAAAAAAGCGGGTCCGCCAGCTCCGGCTCAGGGTCTTTATTTGATGAGGGTTTATTATCCTCAGGACCTTGACAACAGGTGCCTAGAACTTTAAAACATCCCTTCCCGCAAAATAGTGTAAGAGCCCGTTGTTAAACTCAAACATATTTTTGCCGAATGAACGGACGGTAAAACCGGTCATTCAATAGAAACTGGAGACTCTCAATGAAAACTTTCAATGCAAAAGCAGATGAAGTTGAAAGAAAATGGTGGATCGTTGATGCCGCTGACCAAAAGGTTGGTCGTGTTGCGACTCACGTAGCGAATATCCTTCGCGGTAAAAACAAAGCAATCTTCACTCCAAACGTTGATACTGGCGATTTCGTTATCGTTATCAACACGGACAAGATGGAACTTTCAGGAACTAAATGGGATGACAAAAAATACTACAGTCACTCTCGTTTCTTCGGTTCTTTGAAAGAAATGACAGCAGCTCAAGCGAAAGAGAACGATTCAACGTTCATCATTCACGAAGCTGTTCGCGGAATGCTTCCAACAAACAAGCTTTCTCGTCACATCATCATGAAAATGAAGACATACACTGGTGCTGAGCATCCTCATGCTGCTCAAAAGCCTCAACTTCTAACTCTTCCAACTAAGAAGTAATCGGGAAGGTAGACAATGGCAGCAACTGAAAAATTCTTTTATGCTACTGGAAGAAGAAAAACGTCATCTGCACGTGTTTTCTTGAAGCCTGGTAAAGGCAACATCACAATCAACGGCAAAAAAGCTGACGATTATTTGACTCGTATGCAATCACGCATGGTTATCGTACAACCTCTAGATTTGTTGAACCAAATTGGTAAGTTTGATGCGAAAATCACTGTTGCTGGTGGCGGTGAGTCTGGTCAAGCTGGTGCGATCCGTTTGGGTATCACTCGCGCTTTGATCGCTTTCAATTCTGAATTCAAAGCTACTTTGAAAAAAGCTGGCTTCATCACTCGTGACCCACGCATGGTTGAACGTAAAAAATACGGTAAAGCCGGTGCACGTCGCAGATTCCAATACTCAAAACGTTAATTCTCACTCTGGCAGAGCCGGAGTTCAAACAAGCGTTTTGGGGTTCACTTCACAGTGGATCTGGAATGGAAAAAGGGAGCTGTTTCAGCTCCCTTTTTTTATTTCTAATAACGATCCTAATCCGATAGAACCCAGGTTTTTCAAACCTCAAATCGAGACTTTCTAAGCGGCGTCTTTTTGCTCTTCAAGATGTTCATTTGCGGCTTTGTGACCCTTCAACATCAAATTTAGTTCGTTCGTTGCTGAGCCCAAAGATTGAGCTTCTTGCAATAACACTGCTGATGATTGCGAAAGATCTTCTGCTACAGATGCATTCGTTTGAGTTGTTTTGTCGATGGCATTCATCGCCTGGCTTAGCTGTTTGATTCCCTGTGCTTGCTCTTGGCAGGCGCTTGCGATTTCCACGTTTAATGAAGAAACCTTTTGAATAGAACTTATGATTTTATTGAGTGCTTCACCTGAGTTATCGGCAACTCGAGTTCCGCGCTCTGCTTGATCAACGCTGGCTTTAATCAAAGCATGGATCTCTTTCGCAGAGTCCGCTGATCTTTGGGCCAGAGTGCGAACAGCATCCGCTACGACAGCAAAACCTTTACCTTGCTCACCTGCACGGGCGGCTTCGACAGCGGCGTTCAGGGCTAGAAGATTTGTTTGGAAAGCGATGTCGTCGATCACAGCGATGATCTCACCGATTTTTTTAGAACCGGAGTAGATCTCTTTCATTGATGTGATCAAAGTCTCGATCTCTCGGCCACCATTTGTGGCCGCATCAGAGCTTTGGCTGGAAAGGTCGGCAGCTAAACGGGCACTTTCTGCACTTCTTTGGATCATGCTCGACATTTCTTCGATAGAGGCGACAGTTTCTTCAATGGAAGCTGCTTGAGTCGTAGAAGATTGAGACAGCTTTTCATTCGAGCTTGAGATGTTAATGGACTTGGAGTTCGTTTCGACAACTGAGTGATGAACTCGTTCAACCACAGCTTGCAAAGCATTGACTAGTTTCTTTTGGAAAATGAAGCCAAGACCCATGATCGAAACAACCAAAGCGGCGATCAGGCCAATCAATAAATTTTCTTTCTTGGCGCTATCTGTTTGAGCTTGATTCAACATTTGAGTTGTCGCCTTGTTAGCTTCAGAGGCAATTTTATCAAGCTTATCAAATACAGATTCAGAGATTGGATTCAAATTATTGAGAATTAAATTCGAAGCAGATGGAAGGTCATTTTTCGCAAGCTTGGCTTGAACATCACTCCAAGTTTTTTCATACTTTGCTAAATCACCTTCGATCGGTTTGCATTGATCGCCGCATTTGGAAACTAGAGTTTTTAACTCTTTCCAGAATCCGCCAACCAGTTCAACGCGAATGTCGCGCGAGTCTTTGTCTTGATCCGCTGCAAGCGGAAGAATATTTGAATGAACAAGCGCCATAGATTTGATTAAGGCACTCTGTCTTTGTAGATTCGTAATTCCGTGATCGCTCGCTTTTAAAACTGAATCCAGAGCAGTCCTGCTCGTGTAAAAAAATGCAGTTCCAACGAACACGATGAAGAGCGCACATACGCAATTGAAAATAAAAAGAGCCTTACCAATTCCGAATTTTTTGAACACGTGAACTCCTTTAAGTTGCGTAGTACCTTTCGGTTAAAAATTAACAAACTTTAAAAAGCTCTAAAATATCGGAAATTTATCCAACTCCAGGTCTAGCCTCGCGGCCATCTGAACGGACTCAGGACATATGTCTGGCGAAAGATCCTGACCTTAGTCATATATTGTTAAGATTTATTGCTTAATTCCTAAGGCCCCCTCAGTCTCTCTTTATCAAAAGTTCATGGAGGACGTGTTTATGAAGAACTGGGTCTTGTTGACTCTGTCATGTTTGATTTTGATTTCTGGAAGAGCATTCGCGGAAGGAAAAGTCGAGGCTGTTCAAGTAGCAGTTAAAAAAGCTTGTTCAAAAGATATCCCTAATGACGAAGCTCTTCGTCTCGTGAAGGGTTTATTTCTCTCTTGTGTCCCAGGCGACAAAGTAGATGTGGATGGATGTAAAGTTCCATGTCTTAAAGAGAACTCTGGCGCGGTTGTTGGACAATAATTTTTTTTGGAGAGAACACACATGAAAAATAATTTTAAAAAAATTTCTGCAGTATTGGTAGCTGGTGCTTTGATGGCACCGCAAGCTTTTGCACAAACTAAATCTTTGGAAGAACGTGTTTCTGAATTGGAAGCGAATCAATCGCTTAATATTTTCAGCTTCTCTGGTACTTTCCAAACTCGTTGGGATGATTTGATCAAACTTGAGCAAAATTCTCCAGCGACTGATAACTTGGGACAAAGCGCAGTTGTTGATCGTAAGGGCGAAAGCTATATGCGCATGAAATTTCAATTGGAAATTGATGCGAATGTTTCTAAGTATATCAAATTCTATTCTCGCTTAACGGCAACTAAGCAGTTTAACTCTTTCTATCAGCAGGGTTATGCAAGTACGGATGTTGGTGGTAACGACTTGACGGCGCCAAGTGATTACAGAAGTTCAGCGGTCTTCTTGGAAAAAGCTTACGTAGATTTGATGATCCCAGATACAAACTTTACCTTGTCAATTGGTCGCTTGCCGACTGTTGACGGTCAGCCGGAAAACTACAAAGACGGTCGCGCAAGAATGGGTACATACCCTCAATTGAGCTATGACTCTGTCTTGGATGGTTTCGCTTTGACTTACAAAGCTGATGAATACATGCCGACAGATCATAAGTTGGCAGCGCGTGTGATTTATACTCCGTTTTCTCAATACAATGTGGGAACTGACGGCTATGTTTCTGGAGTAACAAATCAGCTTGGAGAGAAATTGAACACGCAAGTTGATACAACAGCTGCGATGATTGATTACTCTAACGACAACAAGTGGGGTATGGATAACTTTGGTTTGGTGTTGATGTATTTCCAAACAGGTTCTTTGTATTATCCAAATCCAGCTTATACATCAGGTGGTGCGGCAGGTGGTGCATCATCTCTGAACTTGAGCGTTGGTGGTACAACTATCGCGACTGAGTTCAACGGTATCGCGCACACAGGTTGGGATTTGTCTGCATCTTATTTACTGTCTAACTTGAAATCTCACGGCTCTATGTATGGCATGGGATTTGGAACGGCAGCTGCGGATGATTCAATGAATGGCGGCGTGTTGTTGCTTTCTACTCGCTACAGATTGGGTTCTTGGATCCTAGGCGCTGAGTATGTAAATGGATCAAAAGATTCATTCTATTATGCGGCGAATGAAGAAGATTTGACGAGTTTCTACAGTACAAAAGGTGATGCTTACCATCTTTACGTGACTAAGAAGTTCACAAGCAACTTGTCTCTTCGTGTAGGTTATATGGATCAAGAGTATAAGTGGACTCCGACAGGTCTTGGTGCAAACAAAGACTCGGATAGAAAGATCCAAACTGGTTACGCAAATATGAGATTGGATTTCTAATTAGGTCAGTTTTCGTTTCCTGACTTAATAAGGCCCTTGGTATCCAAGGGCCTTTTTTATTGAAATACTCTCAAGAAACTTCTGTTCTTGATCGTGATCAAGGATTTCCTTCTACCAGCTAGGTACATTTCTTGGAGGAGGACTTATGAAAGAATTTGCAATCCGCGCCCAAGAGATCCCCGGGCCGCAAAGGCATTCCTTTATTTTACAAAGCTTCGAAAATCTTGAACCAGGTGAAGCTTTAGTCATTATTAATACTCACGATCCCATTCCGTTGATTCGACAGATGCAGGATATTCACGGCCCTCAATTGGGTATTGAGTATCTGGCAAAGGGACCTACAGAATGGCAGGTTCGCTTTATCAAAAATAAAGTCGAAGGTTGTTGCGGATGCTGTGACTAGAAGTGACGGCACTGGGTGCCGGATTCGATTGAAGTCAAAGCTGAGTTTTCTGTCGACAGAGAACAAAGAGACAGTCTCTTTCCTTAACGAGATGAATTTTTAAAAGATCGACATAATTATCTAAAAGTTTTTTTCCCAAGGACTGATCCTCTGTCATCTGCTGCGGATCACAATCTAAAATATAAAGAAGACATTCTTTGAGCCGACTGCTTAATTGATGCTCTTCCATCGGAATGCTGAGCGGGCTGCTTGACTGAAGCCACGTGAAATATTCCGGATCATTAAATTTAAAATCTGGATACGAGAGTACAAACCGCTTCAAAGCGGTTTGTACTGCAGCCGAATGATTGAAGTCCAATCGTAGTCCCATAAAATAAGTGCATTTCGGTCCTCCCTGGGTAAGCCAGGTTTGTTCGGCGATCCATGGAAAGAGTTGCTTTTCCTCTTTTTCATGATGAGTCTCAACGAAATTTAAAAATTTTAAGAATTGAGTTTTATCAAGAGGAGCATTTTGAAGCTCGGCTATTTCCTTCTCGATCCAAATATGTTCCTGCTCAAGTTCATCCAAGAGATTCTTCATCTTACCGCCCTTAAGCTTTCTAAATCGAGGAGTTCAAGAAATTTATCCTGGGTGTGAATCCAACCCTTGCGGGTCCAGTCACTTAAAACCCGAGCGACGGTCTCTGGTTTCGAACCGATCTTGGCAGCGATATCCCGACGTGAGAGGGGAATTTTGATTTTATTGCCGTAAATAGGTGCTTGCCGTTGGTGCATGCGTAATAAAAATTCGGCAATGCGATGAGGGACGGTCTTTTTTTGAAAGGCATGATCCAATTGCAGATCTGAGAGATGCATGGACATCTGTGTCCACAACGCCTTCATAATAGAGTTGTGTCTATGAAGAGTCTTATGAAAATCCAAGGTCGGAATTTTCAGGAGTCCGCAGTGATCAACGGCCACGGCATCACTCAGGTAAGTGCCAGATGAACTGTTTTCGATAGAAGCACCAAAGATATCTCCACGGGAAAGAAAATGATAGATGACAGTCTCGGCAGGATTTAATTTTTGTTGCAATTTGATTGTACCAAATAGGATCACAAACACGAAGTCGGCGGCGTGCTTTTTCTCTGCAATAACTGCTCGTGGCTTATAGGTTACAAAATCGGACTTCTCTTGAAGTTCCAAGAGAGCTTCAAGAGGGCAGGTCTCAAAAGCCGGCAGACTGCTGAGTTTCAACTCTGTAGGGTGCATGAGATCTCCTTATGTTTGGCAAGTGCTATTCGTGGTATCTTCAGTTAATAGAAGGGTTGGAAGGATTCCAACTTCATTGTGAAAGAACTTGATCTGGATCAAGTTTAAAAAGAAAGGGACGTTTTAAATTAACCTCAACCTAGGAGATTAGGATTATGAAACTCCCAACATTTGAGCCATATCGCATTTTCTTTCTAACTGGTGTTCTACTTGGGTTGTGGGGTGCTGGGGTGTGGATTCTTTTTTATCTGCATCAAGGGCCCTATCCTGTCGTGGCCCATCCGGCATTGATGATGGGTGGGTTTTTGCTGTCGTTCGTTTGCGGATTTCTGATGACGGCGGCTCCTAAATTTACGGGAAGTTTTCCAATGACCTCCTGTGAAATGGCTTGGAGTATTTTCCTCAATTTATTTTTAATTGCGTCTTCATTGTTATTTAATGCCAAGATCTTCTATCTCGGCAGTGCTGTGACCTTTGTTACTTTGATTGCTTACTTTCTAAGACGTTTTGTAAGACGCACGCAGAATCCTCCAGCTCCCTTTGTTTTTATCGGGCTTGGTTTGGGCATGGGCTTGTTGGGATCTTTGGGTATGCTCACTGAAGAGTTTTTCCAACTTCCTGATCAGGTCTTCCATTTTGTAAGATCCCTCTACTTGCAAGGTTATATTCTAAGTTTGATTGTTGGAGTCGGAAGTCGTTTGGTGCCAGCCCTTCTTGGACATTCCGCCTTGCCGAATCAAGCGCAAGCGGCAACACCTTCTTTAAGGTTGCGTCCGTTTTTTATTTTGATGTTTGGGTTTGCGCTGTCTTATCTGATAGAGGCCTTTGTCGATTTGAACAGCGGGCTTCTTCTTAGAAGTGCCGTGGTTTTATTTGTCATGCTTTCTTACTGGAAAATTCATGTTCTTCCGGTGAAGCGTACGCGCTTGGCTTGGGGATTGATTATTTCAGCGTGGTTGATGTTGATCGGCTTATGGGGAAGCCTTTGGTCGATGTATCGAATTCATTTCTTGCACGTATTTTTCATCGGTGGCTTAGGGCTTATGACATTTATGATTGCAGTGAGAGTGATTTTATCTCATGGAAATCATGGTTTGGTTTTGGAATCTAAATCTAAAGTGATTCCCACGGTCATCGGACTTGTATTTGCGGCGGCTTTGACAAGATTGAGTGCTGGATTTATTCCTGCGGTTTATCTGAGTCATCTTGCCTATGCCGCCACGGTCTGGTGTGTAGCCGTTGCTTTGTGGGCGATGGTATTCGTTCCTAGAATTTTAAGGGGAGGCCCTTAGGCCTCCATCTCTACTGTTTCAAGTGCTCTGCGAGTTTCTGATCGCTCATTTCGATGATAAAATCTTTTGGATTCTTCCTTTTGTCGAGCCGAGCTGAATGCTGAAATTCTCTTTAGATATCCAATCACCCGTGTTCCATGATCGACGTTATCTGTACCGCACTTTGCACAGTGATAAAGCGTTCGTTTGTCGATATGTTCGCACTCATTGCAAAGGGTGATTTTGACATTGACGCACCAGTAATTGCAGCCGGTGATGGCGGCAGCGTGGATCAAGCGGAAATAACCTTCTGTGGTTAGCTTTTCTTCAAGATTCAAGTGAAGAGCTGAGCCGCCGTCGAGATATTTCATCATTGCTTCTCCGTGCAAGACCATTTTATCGAGGGCATTTACAGAGTCATCTTCGACGATATAAAAATAAGAATTATAGCAATCTCTGGGGCTGAAAAGACCGTCTTGGCGATCCCAGCTGGCATTTTTAACCCCCAGGTTTTCTGCGGGGACGAATTCGGTATTGAACATATAATGGTATTGTTCACGGGCTTCTCTGTTCAGATCAAAAATAATTTTTAATTTTTCCTGAACAAACTGTTTGTATTCAGAGGTGTCGGCAACGCGAAGACCTTGGGATTCAGCCGCTTCAACCATGCCGTTGATTCCGATGGTAAGAAATTGCTTTTTCAGTTGAATATAGCCAGCTGAGTATGCTGTCAGAAGTCCCGCGGCTTCATAATCCTCCATTAAGCGGCGATAAGCGACTTGGTATTTGTGAATTTTGCGGACCTGCTCGCCCAGTGAAATGTTGGTTTGCACCAATCTGTTCATGTTAATAGTTATGACGTTGATAGATCCTGTGGAGACACCGCCGGCCCCCAGTGAGTAACTGAAAGTGTTATCGGAAATTTCATTGCGCAATCTGCAACAGCTCGCCAGGCTGTCGGCAGATTCACTCATATACATGAAGAAAGAGTTGCCTTGGCTCAACTGTTCAGCACACATTTTGTGGAAGCGAAGATCTTTTGGAGTCTTGTTTTCAACAAGCATGGCTGCGGTGACCACCGGAAAGGTCAAAATAGATTTTTTTCTTTCTTCATTAAACCAACTAAGAAAGAATTCCTGAAGTTCTTCAATGCTGTCCCATTGAGGGCGTTCTCCGTCAGGAAAGACAAAATCCTGAAAGAGAGATTTAAAATAGTATCTGTCATACAAGGAAATATTCCAAAATACGGATTGATAGCCGCGTGCCGCTGCTGGCTGATTGATGGCGTAGACCACATGTTGCAGGTGGTTTTCGATTCTTTTGCGTGCAGTCGTCAAATAGTTCGCGCCAAAATCCTTTCGTGCGAAGTGATCGAAATACATGATGAACTCGACCGTAGCGATGGCACCAGCAAATTGAGAAGAGATGGCGAAGACCATGTTAATGAAAGAGCCGCAAAAACTTTCAAGATGTCGGGGAGCTTTGGACTCTCCTCCTAAACTTACCAAGCCATTAAGTAAGAGTGGATACATTGAAATGGAGGCACAATAAGGCTTCAAGGAGGTTTCATCGTGAACATAGATCTCGTGAGCCTCAATTTGTCTGAGGTATTCGTCAGCCAGATCTTGTCCGAAGAGATCACCAATTTTTTTAGCGATCAATCTGCGATTGATCTGAATATTGATATCCTTGTTGATTTCTGCTTCCAGGGTCGCAATATTTTTGTGGGTTACGTTGGCATTAGCGTCAAGCTTTGAGCCGTCGGCTGCATTCTTTGAAGAAATGTAGTGGTTGATAAAATCCATTTTCTTTTGAAGTTGTTGCTCTGTCAGTTGCATGAACATGATGTCCTCCTTATTCATGTTGATTTAAAAATAGATGATTTAATTTTTTTCCCGTGCGGAGATCCCAGAAAACTTGATTGGTGGTGGGGGAGCTAAGTCCTCCCATTTCTGCGATCCAAGGGCTAAGTTTTAGATAGTCCAGCTGAGCACGTATGTTCTGCGTGATATCGTCGAGTCCTGTATAAAGGGCTGTTTTGAATGACTGCCCTTTTGCGATTTGTAAATAGAGCTGTAAGGTATCGGGGTGCCATTCTCCGCCAAGAAAGAGAATGCAAGTGGCTTTGTCTTGATAGCGATTTAAAAGTTCTTGATAGAAATTGATACTCAGTGAAGTTCCATTGCGCTCGCTCCATAGTTCAGTAGAATGACAACCTTTGCAGCGTAAGGGACAACCACACACATAGAAGGCGAGACTGATTTCGTTAGGAACTTCTTGAAAAACGATGTCGTATTTGTAAATTTTCACGAGGCACCTCGATCCTGCTTCTTTCAAAAGATTAAGCAGGAGGCGCTCGCGGGTGCACTAAGTATTGTGGCTTTCAGTGATCTGCAACACTAAATGCAGCGGGAACGAGTAAAGACCGTGATCTACATCAATCTTGCTTTGCTCGTTCCGGAATGGAAATTTAAAAATCTTGTTTCAGAATTTGGATCTGCTTGTGATTCATTTTTATAAGATCTTCTGATTCTAAATCACTGAGAACTCTTGAAAAAGTTTCGGGACGCAGACCCAACATGAGAGCTACTTCATGCTTCTTTCCAGTGAGGTGGATAAGAGAGGCGCTTTGGTCATCGCGAAGGCGTTTTAAATAATTGCAGACCCGTTCACGTGCCGAAGGTGAGTTGATGTTTTCAATGATGGCATTCAGTTTGTCCATCCACAGACAAATGCTTTTAATGACGGATTGTGCGAGCTCGGGATGCTTTGAAAGTATCGGCTTAAAATGCATCTTAGGTATATAGAAGACTTCACAAGCCACATTAGCGACAGCGCTGTCAGAATATTTCTCTGCCCCAAAGAGACTGTTTTCTCCGAAGGTGCTACCGGGGTGAAGAATGTCCAACAGGATTTCTTTGCCGTTGGCAGACAATCGGTAAATTTTGACGGAGCCTTTCGCAAGAAGAAAAATTCCGTGAGCCACCTCATCCTGGCCAAATATTTGAGTTCCCTTCTTGAACTCCTTTTTTATCAGGATCTCCAAAATTTCATCAGCGACCTTCGCCTCTTGAGTGGAGCAGATGGGACAGTTTGCGGTAGGAGGTCCTTGAATTTGTGTCTTAAGCATAGCCCTTCCCTCTTTTTTACAACCATACCATAATTTCTTCGATCGGAGTGGGGACGAACGTATCAAATTGGAATCTCCATCGGGGAGGCCTAGATGGAAGGCGCCTTAAATCAAAGGCAAAAAGAGCATTTCGTGATCCTGATCATATTTTCATATGAGGAAGGGTTTTAATCTAAGACTGTAGAAACTCGGGAAATAAGGAGCGAACTTATGAAGTCTGCAGCAGTAAAGATTTTCATGGCGATGACAGTTTTATTCTCTATTGCTTATGCATTAGCTGATGACAAGATCCAAGGTGAGGAGAAAGCCGTCCTGACAGACGCACCTGAGGTCCCGCCGCCTATTACACGCAATCATCCTACAAAGGTCATCGTACAACTTGAAACCCGCGAAGTGAAAATGCGTCTTGCGGACGGAGTAGAGTATAACTTTTGGACCTTCGGTGGCAAAGTACCTGGAAAGTTCATTCGAATTCGTGAAGGGGATCTTGTTGAGTTTCATCTTATGAATCATCCCTCCAACAAGCTGCCACATAATATCGACCTTCACGCAGTGACAGGGCAAGGCGGTGGTGCGGAAGGTTCCTTTACAGCTCCAGGACACAGTTCCACTTTCAGTTTTAGAGCTTTGAGTTCGGGATTATTTGTCTATCACTGTGCAACGGCTCCAGTAGGCATGCATATCGCCAATGGTATGTACGGTTTGATTTATGTTCAGCCGAAAGAGGCTCTTCCCAAAGTGGATCATGAATTTTATGTGATGCAAGGGGATTTCTATACAAAAGGAAAAAATGGCGCCCCTGGTTTGCAACCTTTTAGCATGCAAAAGGCTGTTGATGAAAAGCCTGATTACGTTGTTTTCAATGGCAGTGTCGGAGCTCTTATCGGTGATAAAGCTTTGAAAACAAAAGCTGGCGAATCCATTCGCCTATTCGTCGGAAACGGAGGACCGAATATGGTTTCTTCTTTCCACGTTATTGGTCAAATCTTCGATAAGGTCTATGTCGAAGGCGGAAAGCTAGTGAACGAAAATGTTCAAACGACTTTGATTCCTGCTGGAGGATCTTCGATCGTAGAATTTAAACCCAAAGGTCCTGGAACTTTCATTATGGTCGATCACTCTATCACAAGAGCCTTCAACAAAGGGGCTCTGGCAATGATCAAAGTTGACGGCGAAAAGAATCCAGAAATCTATTCAGGCAAAACATCGGATGGTATCTATCTTCCAGAGGGCGCTACCATTCAAGACGTGGGCGGCGCGGTCCCAGAAGAAATTCCTGTTAGAACATTGGAAGAGAGAATTAAAAACGGGAAACGAATTTTCGAGACAACTTGTTTTGCTTGCCATCAGATGAACGGTCAGGGATTGCCTGGCGCCTTCCCTCCGCTTGCAAAATCCGACTTCCTGAATGCTGATAAGAAACGCGCCATTGGCGTCGTCTTGCACGGTTTGCAGGGCAAAGTGAAGGTGAACGGAAAAGAATTTGATTCTGTTATGCCGGCTCAGGTGTTGAATGATGACGAGATCTCAAGCGTTCTTAGCTATGTATATAGTGCTTGGGGTAATTCGAAGAAGTCTGTAACGGCTGAAGAAGTGAAGGCCGTAAGATCTGGAAAGTAATGATATGAAACTGCCGGGTGTGTGCTTGTTTATTTGTCTTCTTGTGATGACTGTCGACGTTCGTGCCGACGGTCATCAGGGCATGAAGCTTGTGCCTGAAGGTGAATTTAATATGCCGGCGATGAAGGAGAAAGCTCCGCGCAAAGTGAAGGCGTTTTGGATGGATGAGCATGCAGTAACCAACCAAGAGTTCCTGATTTTTACTGAGTCTCATCCTGAATGGAAAAAGTCCCAAGTAAAGAAAATATTCGCCGATAAAAACTATTTGGAATATTGGCACCGGGATAATGACTTTGGCATTGGGAATTTTAAAAATGCTCCGGTGGTTGAAGTCAGTTGGTTCGCTGCCCGTGCTTATTGCGACAGCTTGCAGAAGCGTTTACCGACCATTGAAGAGTGGGAGTATGTAGGAACCATCCCTTTTAAAAAGGGGGGCAGCATTCAGTCTCTTATTCTGGAGTGGTACGGCGAAACCGCTCGTTGGCCGCTAAGACCGGTTATGCAGGGTTCGCCAAATTTGTTCGGGCTCTATGATCTGCATGGGGTTATCTGGGAATGGGTTGAAGACTTCAATTCTTCTCTTGTCACAGGAGAATCCCGTGCGGACAGTGCGCTGGATAAAAATTTATACTGTGGTTCCGGAGCCGTCGGTATGGATCCATCAGACTATGCGGCCTTCATGCGCTATGCATTCCGCAGCAGCCTGCAGGCGAAATATACAGTTCAAAATTTAGGTTTTCGATGTGTGAAAGACAAGGAGTGAGGGTATGAAACTTCTGAATATAATGTTTGCAACAATAGCAATTTCTATAGCGATGATAACTGCGGCCAAAGCCTCTGCCGAAGTCCCAGAGGAATCCATTTATAATATTTCTTCCAAATTTCTAAATACTTCGGGGCAAGAGGTCTCGCTATCCGAACTGCAAGGACATCCCGTCGTGATCTCGATGGCCTACACTCGTTGCACTTACACGTGTCCTCTGATTTTGTCGCAAATGCAGCAATTAGAAAAAGAACTGCAAAAGCGAGAAATAAAAGACGTGCGTTTTGTCTTAGTCAGTTTTGATCCTCAGAATGACACTCCTCAAAGTCTGCAAAAATATATGGAAAAGAAAAAGCTTGGATCGGACTGGAGACTTTACACCGGGAAGTCGGATAAATCTCTGCGGGAAATCGCCAATGTTCTCGGAATTAAATATAAAAAAGTTGAAGATGGATATTTTGATCACTCGTTCATCATTACCGTTCTGGATAATAACGGTGTAATTCGGGGACAACAGGTCGGAGCTGATAAAGACCCCAAGGACCTTGTGAAGTTCATCAAAGGTCCTTAAGCAAAGACCTTCAATGTTATTTATCAAAATATGAGAAGTGGTCTTAAAGACTTAATTCCTGCTCGTCAGTTCATGTTTGTTACTCTTACTCGTCTCATCAGATGGTTTGCGATTTTTAAAATAAGCTCTTTTGTTTTTGCTTTGCATTATTCAAAACAGTTGCAGCATGAATGCGAAATAAAATAGCGTTTTGAAATACTCGTTTTCAAACAACAGGAAATTACAGGGAGAACTTATGAGAAGAGTGATATTGCTGATCGCAATATTCAATACCTTTTTGGCGATTCAGCCAGCTCACGCGGGAAAAACCGAAGATATCCAAGCAGAAGTTAAAAAAGTATGCGGAAAAGATATCTCCTCAAACGATGCATTAAGGCTGGTAAAACAGCTTTATCTAGCATGTACAGAGGGAACTAAAGTTGAAGTCGAAGCAGGCTGTTCATTGAACTGCATGAAGTCTGCCGGCGGTAAAGTCATCGGACAATAGTGAGGAGACATACAATGAAATTTACAAAATTATTTGCAACAGTATTCGCCTCATTGGTCGCAGCAAACTCTGTAGCTTTTGCAGCGGCTGACGACATGGCAACAATGAAAGCCCGTTTGGATGAAATGGAAAAACGTCTTTCTGACGTTGAAACTCAAAACATTCTTCAAAACGTTATCTGGTCAGGTGTTTTGATCAACCGTTACGAGCATTTTACAAACAACAACATGACATCCACTGATACGTTGGATGGATATTCTACTGCCGTTGCTATTAACGGTGATTTCACGATCAATGAAAAAACTAAGGTTTATACAACGATCGCGATGAGTAAGTTCTGGAATCTAGAAGGCCGTAACGAATCTTGGCCAAACTGGAAGAAGTCAGAAGAAGGTTCTTATCAGATGAATGGTTCTGCGCCATATTTCGATAGAGCTTACCTGGCTTACAAGTTCGACATTCCATTAACTTTCTCCATTGGGCGTATGCCAACAAACAATGGTATGCCGATCAATCAGCTTGATGGTATCGCTCGTCAAGGAACGTACCCTCGTTTTGCTTACAACGCTATCTTCGATGGCGCGGCTTTGTCTTACGACTTCAAGCTTCCCGAAGGACATACGTTGTCAGCGAGCTTCTTCTACACTCCATGGGTGAACGTCGATCCTTATGACCGCACTCATCAGTGGCAAGATACTAACAACGGCAACTATAAAACAGGAACAACTCCTCAGTACACGTTCCTAGCGGATTATGCTTACACTGGAAGTTCTCTATTCAAGAAGTTCAGTGCCGAGTACATGTGGTACAACTACCAGAATTTCTACTGGTGGGGCGACAACCCAAGTTCTCCGAAAACTGCGAATAACAATCAGACAATCACTGGTGGACCGAACCGTTACGATGGAACTGCCAACATGCTTTATCTAGGTCTTGATGATATCGCAATGACTGGTATTTCTGGTTCTGTGAGCACTCAGCTTTATGGATCTCACTATGTTGATGGCAACCCGCCTAAAGACACTTGGGCTTCATCATACTTGTTCTCTTTGTCTAAGGCATTTGGCGCGAATGGCAGAACTATCATCGGTGCTGAGTACATCAATACAGATAAGTACTACTATCTTGATGAATCAGCGGCTCTTGAGTTGATCCCATTCTACTCTCAGCCTAACAGTAAAGGTTACCACATCTTTGCGACACAAAGACTGACCAACAACATCGGTCTTCGTATGGGTTACTACCGTTTGATCACAAAATCTGACACTGATGCTGCAATCAGCGCAGCTGACTACAACTCATACTACGCACACTTGCGTGTAGATTTCTAGAAATCGAACTTAGTTGTATCCTCGAACTTGTATCGAGTAAGAGGTGGGCCCCTTGTGAACCAAGGGGCTTTTTTTATTTCAGTGTCTGTTCTGCAAAGAAAAAACCCACAATTCGTTAGAATTGTGGGTTTTAATAAGATCGGTCGCTGGTCTTTCCAGCCGAACTTTGATTAAGGCTATTTAGTGCAATTCAATTGGTAGATGTTGCTGTTCGCAAGCAAAAGACCAGTGAAGTTGCCATCTTGACCTTTGTTGATAGAGAAAATACCTGCATTAGTGATAACACCTTCAGCAGTTTGAGATGTCTTGTCTGTCATCGCCAAGAATTGCAAAGCACCTTGAGCAATTTGCGATGTGATAGCACCTTTGTCTGCTTGAGTGAAGAATTGAGAAGTACCAGTTTTCTCAACCAAGTTAACAGTTACGAAGTCAGCAGATTGGTCCGCGGCCAAAGTCACTGTCAACTTCACAGAGTTAGTTTGAGAGGGAACAACGCAGTTGAAAAGAGTTGTATCAGCGAAAGCTGAAGAACCGATGAGCAAAGAAGCCAAGATCAATGATTTCATTTTTAATTCTCCTTTAGGATTTACTGGACCCGTGAAGGCTAGTCACTGTCCATGAACTAGGCAAATCAAATGCAATGCGAAAACTAAGGAAGATCCACAGGTGTCCAAAGTGGCCCCAATTTTATTCCCCAGAGGTAAGTCCAAGTACCATGTTGTAACGCACAACTGAGGGAAAATTGGTTTATGATGGAATGGCTGTCGAACTGATTTCTTAGGGGACCATGAAGAGAAAAATCACTTTTCTGCACTTATTCTTGCTCAATCATTTTGTGCTGACTGTGATAGTCCTTGGCGTCATCGGTGCCTATGGTGCTTACCTTGTGAATCTGGAACAGCGGTCTGTGCGCGAGAGAATTGAACCGCGCCTTTCTCAAGAAGCCGAGCGCCTGAAAACGGGCTTCGTGAATCTGGAAAATAATGTTCAAAAATTAAAAAACGTCGTGCAGATGCTCGAATTCATGCCGATGAACGTCCGTGCGAAAAGCTTTAAAGACTTCGCGAGCGAAACTCTGGCGCCATTTCCGATGGAATACAATGCATTCTTTGCATTGGGCCCAGAGCTGTCTAAAAAATATTTTCACCGCAACGCCTATGTTTTAACTGTTCATCGTAACGCTGCCATCGAGGGAAGTCCTAAATACATGGAGGCGGGATCTTTCATCAGCGAGGAATTCAATACTCCTGGCTACGACAAAGACCCTTCGATTCAATGGTGGGCGATGAACAAATACAGTCCCGGATTGAACTTCAGCGACTTTTATTTCGATAAAGGTTACATGGAAAAGGTCATGTTTACGACAGCCACGGGTCTTTACAAAGAAGGCCAGCTTCTGGGCGTGGTGGGCATTGATACTCTGACGTCTGAAATTGCGAAAAAATTAAATGCATTTCAGCTTGGAAAAACGGGTGGTTTGATCGTTGTTGATGAAACAGGTCACGCGGTATTGCCGTTGCTTGCTCGTGATATCCCAATGCTGGGGTATCGCTACGAGAAAGCCACGACACATTCACAGTTTCAGTCGATGCCTCGGTTATTTAGCAAATCCTTGGCTATCGGCGATACAAAGATGCAAGAGTTTTCGGGGGCAGATAATCATACCTATCTAACTATAGCGAAGCCGGTATCTATCAAAGGTCATGATTGGTTCTTGGTTTTTTATCAAGATAAAACCGAAGCTTATGGTGGTCTTTACCATCGCTTGCTTATTCTGATTATGTCGGTTTTCGGTGCGTATCTGCTGGGTTCTTTGACTTTGTATCTAACGGGTCGCTACGTGATTTCACGCGAAAAAAATGATTTCGAAGAACTGCGCCTTTCTCGCGACAGTGCGCAAGCCGCGACAAAAGCAAAATCAGCATTCCTTTCGACGATGAGTCACGAGATTCGCACTCCGTTGAATTCGATGTTGGGCTCTGCGGATCTTTTAACAGAAACACGCCTAAGTCACGAACAGCGCGAATATGTGAATTCGCTGTTAAGCGCTGGCGAGTCTTTGTTGCGAGTTCTGAATGATATCTTGGATTTTTCAAAAATCGAAGCCGGTAAGATGATTTTGGAATCGAAAGAGTTCTTGCTCAGTGAAATTGTGCGTGAAGCAGAGTTACTGGTAATGCCTTCCATTTATCGCAAAGGTCTGCAGTTCCACGTGCATTATCCTAAAATGGATTGCCTGGTAACGGGGGATGCCCTTCGCTTGAAGCAGGTGATTTTGAACTTGCTGGGGAATTCTGTGAAATTTACGGATACAGGCAGTGTTGATTTCTCGATTCGTCTGACGGAATTGCAAAATTCCACGAAACGCCGTCTGCATTTCGAAGTGAAAGACACCGGCGTTGGAATTTCAAAAGAAAATCTGGAACGTATATTTGATGAATTTGGCCAGGAAGACTCTTCGGTCACTCGCAGGTTTGGCGGTACGGGGTTGGGCCTTAGTATTTCTAAGAAAATTGTCGAGTTGATGGATGGACAAATGAAATGTCAAAGCACTCAGTTTGTGGGATCGACATTCTCTTTTTATATTGAGGTGCCTGTGAAGATGTCAGGTCTTTGGTTAGCCCGCGAACTTGAGTATCAGACGATTCCGGTGCAAGCGATGCAAGGACCACAGACGGAAAGCACGAAGAAAAAGCGCATTTTACTGGTGGATGATATGGAAGAAAATCATGCCCTTTTAAAGGCGTATTTGAAGTCGTTTGATAATTTGGAAATTGATTCAGCCTTCAATGGCTATGAAAGCATCGATAAGTATACGTCCGGAAGCTACGACTTGATATTGATGGACGTACAAATGCCAAAGATTTCAGGACTGGACGCCATTCGCAAGATTCGTGAAATCGAAAAGAAAGACGGATTGGCTCGGGTCCCTATCATAGTGGTGTCGGCTAATAATTTTACAGAGGATTGGGAGAAAAGCATGGCCGTCGGAGCCGACGAACATTGCGGAAAACCAATTCGTAAGAAAACGCTTATCGACCTGGTGACCAAGTATTGTTCAGAAGAACAAAGAAATCCGGTCACAAACTAACATACCAACGTCAAGTTCCCTGAAGTTATGCCGAAATGTACTTCAGGGAGTATCCATGATCAGAAATTGGACTTTAATCATCGTAGGCTGTCTCATTTTGGGATTCCAAAATTGTGGCCGCAATGGCTTCGGGCCTGATTCAAGTTCAAGTGCAAATTCCGCGATTGCGGCGACAGATGCCGTGGACGGAACGGATGAATCATCAACATCTCCGGTAACTGCTGTTGAAGTTCCGACAGCAAGTGGTCCGCTGACAGTGCAAGTGGACACCGGTGCGATCACTTTGGTGGATAACCAGAATCAAGTTATTCAAAGTGCTTGTTTGAACTCCCACGATCTTGCAGAACTTCAGTCTTATACGAAGAGCTACAATCTTTGTGGCAAAACCTCTTCCGGAGACGTGTGCACACAGTCTTATACTGCTGGCTATGCGAGTTTGATCGTAGATGGTCAGAAGTTGAATCTAGGTGAATCATTTGACGGTTGTGGAAAAGGTTATAAAGACTTCTGCGGCACGCAAGGGGATTCCTTCCGTGGTTTGGTCGATTACATTGCGAAGAACTATCAATCGATGAGCTGTGCACAGTGATTTTTTAAAAGAACAAAAACAAAAGGCACTGATTCAACATCAGTGCCTTTTTCTTTTTAGAGAGCTGCCACTTTAGATCCGCGTTTTAAACCCCTAAGAGAGACTTCACTTTACCGAAGGCTTCGTTGATCTTTGTACGATCAGGAGCAGCCCCTTGAGCGAAGTCTGGACGACCGCCGCCTTTACCACCCATAACGCCTGCAACCTCTTTTAGAAGATCGCCGGCTTTGTTGTCGGCCGTAATATCTTTGGAAACACTGACGATGATTGGATTTGAGCCTTCACCGTGACCGACAACGATGACAACGCCGCTGTGGATTTTGTTTTTAAGATCATCAGTCACTTTCGCCAAAACTTCGCGGTCATCGATAGCTACATCGGCAAGAACCAATTTAGCGGCAACGCCAGATTTAGATTTGTAAGCTAAGGCCTTCGCTGCAAGATCATCGACGTTGATTGCTCCACCTTGAAGTTTCTTGATTTCTTTCTCAAGAGCTTTTGATTGGTCTTTCAACTGTTCGATTTTTCCAGCCAAAGTTGATTTTTTATAAGCCTCAGAATCAATCGCGATTTGTTCAACATTTGATTCCAAATTTTTCAAATAGTGAGCAGACTTTTGCAAACCCGCTGCTGATAAAGCGTCATCCAAATGTTCAACGGCGCTCATCATGAATTTCACAGCCAAGTCACCAGTGATGGCCTCTACACGGCGAACACCAGCACTGACACCGCTTTCGGAAGTGATCTTGAATAAGCGAATTGCAGCCGTGTTCTTTACGTGTGTACCACCGCACAACTCGCAAGAGAAATCACCCATTGTCAGTACGCGAACGTCGTTGGCGTATTTTTCACCGAACAAGGCCATAGCGCCTTTTTCGATGGCTTTTTTGTGAGGCATTGTCTCTGTCTTAACTTCTAGTGAGCGAGCAATTTGTTCGTTCACGAGGTCTTCGATCTTTTTGATCTCTTCAGAGCTTAAAGGTTTATTGTGAGTGAAGTCGAAACGAGTTTTCTGAGCATCCACCAAAGAACCCGCCTGAGTCACGTGCACACCTAAAACCTTGCGAAGGGCCGCGTGCAATAAGTGAGTGGCCGAGTGATTGCTTGCTGTATTTCTTCTTTCGACCGGATCAACGCCAGTCACAACAGTGTTTCCAATTTGGAAATGACCGTGTTCAATTTCCACGTGATGCAAGAAGATGTCGTCGATTTTGGTTGTGTTCAAAACTCGAGCACGATTCGTATCAAGCATGATGTAACCAACGTCACCTGCTTGACCGCCACCTTCGCCATAGAAGGTTGTGCTATCAAGAATCATCAATCCAGTGTCACCTGTCTTAAGTTCTTTTACCGTCTCGTGCCCATTTGAAAGAGCCATCACGTGACCATCACCGATTGTACCTTCATAGCCCAAGAACTGAACGTTCTTGCCGCCGGTGGCATAATCTTTTGCGAACTTGATCATGTGTTGTTCATCGGCACCAAGAGCTTTGCCCTTCCAAGATGCTTTTGATTTTGCACGGTTTGCTTCCATCTCTTTTTCGAAAGCGGCTTCGTTAACCTCAACGCCATTTTCATTCGCAATCACGCGAGTTAAATCAGCAGGGAAACCGTAAGTATCGTACATTCTGAAAACAACTTCGCCAGAAAGTTCTTTTACGCCTTTGGCTTTTGCCTTCGCAAGCTCTGTCATGAGGATTTCAGTGCCTTTATCAAGAGTGGCCAAGAAACGATCTTCCTCGTCACGGATCGTGTTCAAGATATGATCGCGACGTTCAACAAGCTCTGGATAAATTTTGCCCATTGTTTCGATTAAAGCTTCCGCCATGCCAGGCAAGAATGATTTATCTGCAGACAATTTACGACCATAGCGAATTGCACGTCTCATGATACGGCGAAGAACGTAACCACGACCTTCATTCGAAGGTAAAGCGCCGTCAGCGATCAGGAATGAAGTCGAACGGCAATGGTCCGCCAACACACGAAGAGCTGATGTTGTTTCAGCGGCTTTCGGATTTTGCGCTAAGATTCTTTTATCCGTGATGTATTCCAAGTTACCAATCTTGCAAGCAAGTTGAATCATGGGTTGGAACAAATCCGTATCGTAGTTGTTGAACTTGCCTTGCATCGCCGCTGTTACGCGCTCAAGACCAGAACCCGTATCCACAGATGGTTTTGGTAGTGGAGTCAGTGTGCCTGGGGGATTTTCGAAGTATTGCATGAAGACCAAATTCCAGATTTCAACAAAACGATCTTCACCGGCCTCGATGCCTTTGAATGGATCAGCAATAGTTCCAGCATCTGGACCGTGATCATAGAAGATTTCAGTACAAGGACCGCAAGGACCGGTGTCACCCATTTTCCAGAAGTTGTCTTTGTCGAAACGGAAGATGCGATCGCGAGGTACGCCTTCTTGGTTATGCCAGATGTCGGCCGCCTCATCGTCAGAGGTATGAACTGTGACGTAAAGTTTTTCCTTAGGGATGCCCAAGTCTTTCGTTAGGAATTCCCATGCAAAGTGAATCGCATCTTTCTTGAAATAATCGCCGAAAGAAAAGTTACCCAGCATTTCAAAGAATGTGTGGTGGCGGGCCGTAAAGCCAACGTTTTCCAAGTCATTGTGTTTACCGCCGGCGCGCACGCATTTTTGCGATGTCACGGCGCGAGTGTAATCACGCTTTTCAAGACCCAAGAACGTATTTTTAAATTGGTTCATACCGGCGTTGGCGAAAAGCAACGTCGGATCATTTTCAGGAATCAAAGAAGAAGAGGGCACATGCGTGTGACCATTGCGCTTGAAATATTCAATAAACGCATTTCTAATCTCAGAGCTTTTCATAAATAACCTTTCTCACGGTCTCGGAATCAAAACCTCGGGAAGCAAGCAGGCGTCCAACGCGAGCTTTATCTTCACGAGTGAAGTCATAATCTTCGTCGTACTTATTTTTGACAATTGCCAGAGCCTTTTCAAGCTCCAAGTCACGGTCGGTCTCGACAGAGGGCAGTCCCTTTTCTTTGAGGTACTGGTTGATATAGTGAATCCCTTTGTTGCGACGGTGAAGCATGTCCGCCATACGATAGGCGAGGATGGAAGGATCACCTAGCCAGTTGTTGTCCTTGGCGTAGGCAATGGCCTCTTCAACGGCCTCAAGACCGTCGTCTTCGTCAGAGAATTTCTCGCGCAACTTTTTTCTGAGTTCCTTTTCAGAATGATCACGGCGGGCAAGAAGGTCCATGACCTTCCTTTTCGCAGCTTGCTTCGTTTTGAGCGGATTTTTCTCGTCAGACATGCGAGAGAAAATCTACCTCAGACTGCGGGAGGGAGTCATGCTTTTTTCAGAGTAATTACAGTGAGTTCGCAGTACGTCCCTAAGCGCAAACTAGGTCCCCAATAACCGGTCCCCTGATTGACATAGAGCTGCATGCCGTTCACTTTGTACAGACCTTTCGAGTAACGCTCGAAAAATCCAATGAGCAAGTTCCACGGGAAGAATTGTCCACCGTGAGTGTGTCCAGATAACTGGAGGTCGTAGCCCTTGGTGCTTGAAACCTTGATCAAAGATGGCTGGTGGGAAAGCAGAATTTTAAAACTTCCCGGCTTCAATTGAGAAGCCAGCTTATCAAAGTTGGGCTCTTCTTTATGGAAGGTGTGGGATGCGGGGTCTGGAACGCCCGCGATTTGCAGCGATGACCCGTTGATTTCGACCTCTGTCGCTTCGTTAATCAAAATCTTAAAGCCAATCTTATTAAAAGCCTCTAGTGCCTGATCGACGTTCCAATAGTATTCGTGATTGCCCGGAACATAGAAGTTCCCCAAACCTGCGCGCATTTGCGTGAGTAGTTCAAACTCTTTTGGGTGGCGAGACGCTTGGCTATCTAAGATGTCGCCCGTATAGACTATAAGGTCAGGTTTGATGTGATTTACGCGCTTCACAAGCTTTTCGATAAAATTGACTGGAACGCTTGAGCTGATATGCAAATCCGTGATGTGCATCACGCGCAGATCTTTCAAACCGTCTGGCAGATTCGAAAAACGAAGAGTGACATTCTTAATTCTTGGACCCGAGCGGACAACCATATTGCCCAGGAGGATCAAGATAAATGGAAGAAGAAGCATGATCCACAACGAATCCGCATTATACAAAACCGTCACGTCAAATGATGGCACCGAATAACTTGCAACAAAACTTGCAATATCTCGAATGATCACAAAACTAAGAAGGAAGTTGATATAAGCCATTCCAAAATGAGCGCCACCGAAAAGACGATCGTGCCAAGGTTTGTGTTCAAGACGACGTTCTGACCAGAAGAACAACGGCATTGAGGCAACCAAGGCAAGAATCGCTAAGACGAACAAGTTCGCCAGAAGCACTTCCCACAATGGAAGGCCCGCAAATCTTGTGAGTTGATGAGTGACATAGACAAAGACGACAACGAAAAGACCTAATAGGATGACTCTAAAAATGCCCATGAGATCTTTTAGCATGCCCTGAATGCCTTTGCACAGAATTCTGCGAAAACACAAATCCAACAATAAGCGGCAGAATGTTAGTCTGAATCTGGCGGAGGTACCCATGAATATGCGTGGCGGTTTTGAACAAGCTCGTGATTTCTTAATCCTTCATCGTGCTGATTATGAACATGCTTACAATCACTTCGCATGGCCTCAATTAGACAACTTCAATTGGGCTTTGGATTACTTTGACGTCATGGCAGACGGCAATGAAAACACAGCCTTATGGATCATCGATGAAAACGGCAAGGAAGAGAAATACAGCTTCGCCGATATGTCTCAACGCTCGAATCAAGTCGCAAATTATCTAAGGAAATTGGGAGTCCATAGGGGTGACGGCATTCTGGTCATGCTAAAAAATGAAACGGCCTTATGGGAAATTATGCTCGCCGCAATGAAGTTAGGAGCCATTATTATCCCATCAAGTCCTTACTTGTCGGCAGCAGAGTTAGAGGATCGCCTGCAACGCGGAAACGTTCGCATGGTTGTGACAAACAAAGAAAATGGGGATCGCTTCAAAATCGATTCAACATCTGCAATCGCACTGATCGTCGACGGAGCTAAAGAGGGTTGGCAAGATTATGCTGATGCCACTCGTGAAAGTGTCGATTTTGAAAGTGGCGAAAGAACGAAGGCGACAGATCCATGCTTTCTGTACTTTGCCTCTTCAACAACGGCGAAACCCAAACTTGTTCAGCATTCTATTCAAACGGCAACAGTGGGGCATCTTTCAACGATGTACTGGATGGGACTTCGCCCTGGCGATATTCACTTGGGTGTAAGTTCGCCGGGTTGGTCGATGCATGATTGGAATAATTTTATTGCTCCGTGGAATGCAGAGGCTACCATCTTCGTTGATCGCTTAAGTCGCTTTGACGCAAAAATCCTTCTCGATACGATGGAGCATTATCGCATCACGACCTTCTGTGCGCCACCGACGGTGTGGCGTCGTTTGTTGCAAGCTGATTTGAAAAATTCCCGCGTCTCGATCCGTGAAGCACTGAGTACAGGGGAGCCACTCACCGATGACATTGTTCAACAAGTGAAAGAAGCTTGGGGAGTAGAGATTCGCGACGGTTATGGCCAGACTGAAACGACAATGATGATCGGTGTGACTCCTGGTGAGTCCACTCATTCCGGTTCCTTGGGCAAGGCTTTGCCCGGTTACCAAATTCGTTTATTCGACAGTGATGGACGTGAAGTCAAAGAAGGGGAGATTTGCGTGATCTCGGAAATTCTTTCGACAAGTCCTTATCATTCCGGAGATATTGCGAAGCTTGATGACCACGGTCACTATTCGTATGTAGGCCGAACCGATGATTTATTTAAATGCTCGGATTATCGTGTAAGTCCTTTTGAAATCGAAGCCGTTCTTAAAGAATATCCAGCAGTGCGCGATGTCGTTGTGATTCCAAGTGCAGATCCAGTTCGTTATGCAGTTCCGAAAGCGATTGTTGTGCTCGCTAAGGATATTGAGCCATCGAAAGAAGTTGCAGTGGATATTATGAATTTCTCTCGATCGCGATTGGCTCCGTTTAAACGTGTGCGCAGAGTGGAATTTCATGATTTATTGAAGAGTGAAGAAGGCCTTGTTCTTAGGAATGAGTTGATAAAAAGAGAACAAGAAAAACGGACAAGTAATGACAAATCTCAATACGAATTTTGGGAAGAAGATGCGAGAGCGACTCTCCCTGAAACATGGGCCCAAGATCTTCCTTAACAAATCATGAAGGATTACTCGATTGTTATTTTTTAGACCTTTTTCCAGGACGGATTACTTTAGTTCGATGTCCACCTGACCGATTAATACAACAGCAATTTTGTATTAATCGAAAGGTCGATGTTTATGTCAGGGGATAAGGAAGTTAAAGTAGTTAAAGTGGCACGCTTTCCTGAAACCACCCTCTCTAAATCAGATGAGGCTGCTAATGAAGTGGCTCGCGAGAAGGGACGTACATTTCTTCATGCAATTCTGTGTGAGATTATGGATCACCCTAGCGATATCTCGGTAACGTATACGGTGGGCGATCGCACAACAATTTATAAAGTGGATTGTCACCCTAAAAGCTTAGGTCAGTTGATCGGAAGCAAAGGGAAAAATATCAGCGGAATTCGCGCTGTGATCTCTGCTATGATGGCTCGAAAAGGAATTCGCGCGATCGTAGAAATCCCGTATATAGAGCAGGACTGATTTACACTTCGACTTCGCCGAATGAGGGGACGTCTATTTTGGGGTCTCTAGATTTCCTGGCTTATAACTTAAGTTCTAATCTTTAACAGCTTCTTAACTACTCTAAATCATTAGCGATTTAGCTTGTGGCCGCAAAATTTTTATTTTTGTCTTTAGAGCTTCATTGGCGTAACACAATACTCATGAAGCTCTTTTTGTCTCTGGTTACTTTGATCTTTGTTGTTCCAAGTATTTCTGCAGCGGAATCGAAATGCGAGGCTCGTTATCGCGTTGGTTTGAGTGTTGAAGCTCCATTTTACGAACTTGCTGATAATGGCAAAACCTCTGGATTGAGTTACGAACTTATTAAAGAGCTCGAAAAGCACACAGGTTGTACTTTGAATCAAGATCCTCTTTCCATTCAAAAGGCCACGACAGAGTTATCTCAATATCGTTTGGATTTTTATGCATTTTCAGCTGAAGTTCCGCAGTGGAATGAGCACGCGAATTTCGACAAGGTCTATTCTTCAAGTCGCATGGTCGTCGTGGAAAAGAAAGCTGCGGGTAAAAACAAATCTGTCGCGGACGTTCTTAAGGATCACTCTATCAAGATTACGGCGGCGGTGCCGACAGTGATTTCTGAAGCCGAGAAAAAATCTTTGATTGCGCAAGGTCGTTATATTGAAGCTTCAAATTTGGAAGCGGCTTTCAAACTTCTGAAAGATAAAAAAGTTCAAGCTGTCATCGGCACACCCGTGTTGAGTCGCTATCATCTGAAGCTTTTAAATCTGAATAATGAAGTCAGAGTCTTTCACGACACAAATACTTTGATGCCGATTGGAATTTATAGTTCCAAGAAAAGAATTTCTGCCTCTGAGCGTGAACGCTTTAAAAAAGCATTGAAGGAAATGGTTGCTGATGGATCTTTACGAAAAGTTCTATCGAAATACGTCGACGCCAGTGATATCGAGCAATTTTATAAATTCTAGTTTGCGGATTGAGTTTAGAGATATATGCGAAGCTCTCAAGAAGTGCGAGTCTTCAAAGTGCACTTCATCGAGTAGAGAGCTTCGCTGTATTAGATAAATCAATCTCTTGGTGAGTTACTTCTTGTCCGAAGGCAATCTCGTCCGTGACGGCTCCAAGAACAAAGAGAAAAACAATCCAGCGGATCATCATTGTAACTCCCCCAAGAGTGGGCCCAGTATGGGGAAGGTGAGCCCTGAAGTCGAATCGCTAATTTTGATGTCTCCCATAAGAATAACTCGCCATGACGCTAATCATTTTGCATTGCATGGCAAAAAGGTACGGCGTACCTCTTTAAGCATGAGAAACTTCCTCAAAAAGGTGGCTACATTTTTTGGTGTTGGACTGAGTCCGAAAGCGCCTGGAACGGTGGCGACTGTTGCGACAATTCCTCTTGTGGTGCTGTTAAGTTGGGCGGGGCCATTGGTTTATATGGCAGCGATTGTTGTGCTGCTCCCTGTCGGAATTTTGGCCGCAGAGATTTATGAACAAGACAAGGGTGGTCATGATCACAGCGAAATCGTGATCGATGAGGTTGTTGGCTTCCTGATTACAATGGTTTGGCTGCCTATGACATGGCAGGCCATTTTAATCGGATTTGTGCTGTTCAGATTGCTGGACATTACGAAGCCTTTATTCATAGGATATTTAGATAAGAAGATCCAAGGAGGTCTTGGCGTCATGATCGATGACATCGCGGCAGGCATTGTTGCTAGTCTCATCATGCAGGTTCTCTACACCCGTACCAATTGGTTGGGCTCTCAGATACTGGTTCCGTAAATGGCCGTACGAGACGAGAAACTCCAAGAACTTATTCGATCCCTTCGCGACCAAAAACTCACAGTGGGTTTTGCGGAAAGTTGTACTGGAGGTGCACTTTCGGCTTTTTTAACAGAGCAAGCAGGCGTGTCCGACATATTTCTAGGCTCTGTGGTTTCTTACTCTAACGAGGCGAAGGTGGATCTTCTGGGGGTCCGTCGAGACACTCTCATGCAAGAGGGTGCGGTGAGCGAGTCAGTCGCTCGTCAAATGGCGCACGGAGTGCGTCGACAGCTGAAAACCGATTGGTCTGTGGCAATCACAGGCATCGCAGGTCCGACTGGTGGAACACCAACGAAACCTGTGGGCACTGTATGTATTGCTATTGCTGGGCCTGACTTTGAAGACTCGCGAAAGGAATTCTTTTCGGGAGATCGCAAAGGCATCCAGCAGGCATCCGTAGACTATTCTGTTCGTTGGCTGTGTGAAGTTCTCGGCAGGAAATAGAAGTAAGTAGCCCCCGGCTGCTAGATTATTAATAACAATATTAGCCAGAAATGGTTGCGTTGTGGCAGGTGCCACAAGGAGAGGGAACACAGATGGCAAATGCTACTGTAGACAGCAAAGCAAATTCAGAAAAATCAAAAGCCTTGGAATTGGCAGTTTCGACTATCGAAAAGCAATTCGGTAAAGGTTCTATCATGCGTTTGGGCGCCAACGAGTCTTTGGTTAAAGACGTTGAGGCTATCAGCACTGGTGCATTGAGCTTGGATATCGCTCTTGGTATCGGTGGTCTTCCTAAAGGTCGTATCGTTGAAATCTATGGTCCAGAGTCTTCTGGTAAAACAACTCTTTGCTTGTCAGTTATTGCTCAAGCTCAGAAAAAAGGCGGCACAGTTGCATTCGTCGATGCAGAGCACGCTTTGGACGTTAACTACGCTCGTAAATTGGGCGTGAACACAGAAGATCTTTTGATCTCTCAACCGGACACTGGTGAACAAGCGTTGGAAATCACTGAAACTCTTGTTCGCTCTGGCGCCATCGACGTATTGGTTGTCGACTCTGTAGCAGCCTTGGTTCCTCGTGCAGAGATCGAAGGTGACATGGGTGATTCTCACGTAGGTCTTCAAGCTCGTTTGATGTCTCAAGCTCTTCGTAAATTGACTGCGGCGATCAACCGTTCAAACACTCTTGTTATCTTCATCAATCAAATCCGTATGAAAATCGGTGTGATGTTCGGTAACCCAGAGACGACAACTGGTGGTAACGCGTTGAAATTCTACTCTTCAGTTCGTTTGGATGTACGCCGTGTTGGCGCTATTAAGAATGGCGAAGATGTGACTGGTAACCGTACTGCAGTTAAAGTTGTGAAAAACAAAATGGCTCCGCCGTTCACTAAAGTTGAATTCGACTTGATGTACGGTGAAGGTATTTCTGAAGAAGGTGACTTGCTAGACTTGGCAGTGACTGCGAACTTCGTTGAAAAATCAGGCGCTTGGTTCTCTATCAATGGTGAGCGCATGGGCCAAGGCCGCGATGCTGCGAAACAATTCTTGAAAGAACACCCAGCATACATGACGGAACTTCGTAGCAAAATCTTGGCTGCGAATGGTATCGGCAAACTTTTGGTAGATGCTGAAGGCAACAACGGTGGTGAAGACCATGAAGGCACTGAACCAGTTGAAGCAGAAGAAGCTGCACCTAAGAAATCTAAAAAAGGTAAGCACTAGTCCGCGAACGCGGGCAGTGCCGGAGCGTCGATCGGCGCGAAGGCTGAAGCGACTTTTTAAAACTAAAAACCCGCAGTGTTCCTGTGGGTTTTTTATTGCAGAGAGGAGACTTGCTTCAAAAGTACTAATAGACAGAAGAAAATGGAATACTATTACCAAGTAAACTTAGTTCCATCGATGGTAAAGACTAAAGGTTCTACGGGTTTTGTCGTGTCCTTGAGTTCGTCAGCGCGCACCTCGGGATAAACGCGCATCTCAACTGCATCTTGAGAAACTACGAAGACAATTGGATTAATTTGGGCAGCGTTGCGAATCGTGAATTTTTCCATCGAGTTGCTCGAGACATGGTCCAAGGGTTGTCTCTTAAAATAATATTTGTCCGTCAGATTTTGCAGAAAACGATCTTGGGACTTACTCGAAGCGATTGTATCAATATCTGAAATATGCAGAATCGCGCGACCATTGAAGAAGCTGCCGTAAAATACCAAGCGCCACGTTCTTGCATCATAATCGGTATAAGTCTCGCGATGAATTTCATTTTGCACCCAGCGAAGGAAATGCAGGACATCGTGACCACTGTACTTAGTTAGAATTCCTGTTTTAGCTAAGCTTAAGCTTAAATAAGCATCATAGATTTCAACTGGCGATTTTCCCTCGACAATGCGCTTTTTGAAAAAGCTAATAGGATCTAGAGTTCGAGAAACAATCAGGTCCAAAACGCGTTTTGTGTGCGAGTACTCTCGGTCTTTATATTTATTGAAGCTAACGTCGCGATAGATAGTGGTAACAAGTTCTAAAAGTTCATCTTTCTGTTCGGGGGAGAGTTTCGCTAAAGCGTCGGAAATGCCGTCGAAATTTTTATGCGATATTTTTTCAATTGGCAGATTTAAGCGTTGAGCAATTTCGGCTTTCCACTGTTTCAGTTCATGCCCCTGTAATCTGGAGTCCGTATAAAGTTCTGGAACTGTAAACAAACTTTCGCAGCGATTGGATACGCTTTGTCCAGCTTGGACGTAAAATGGCAATGCAGTGAAGATAAAAGCAAATTGAACAAATCGGCGAATCATAACTGTTCCTCTTGCAGAGAGGTAATACATGATTCATGCCCTGTCTCATTGCGAGATCCATGGGTGGAAATAAAAAACCCACTCTGTCGAGAGTGGGTTTGGATTGTTCAGATTGTGTTAGGAACTAGCGAGAGAAAGTGCCGTACACATAAACCGGATTTTGCTGCCAGTTGCATACTTGCGAAGGCGGCACATTTGGTGGGGCACCTGGTGTCCAAGTGCACACTTGGCGTTGATCGATTCTTTGAAGGATCGAGACATTCAATTTCACAGAGTTGCCATTTTGTTTGATGTCGATCTCTGCTTCACGACCACTGATCATCAAGCTGCATGCCCCAGCATTGAAAGCAAACTCAACACCAGAAACCTGTGGATTGCTGTTGCTACCTTTCAAATAAACTTTTTGAAGATCACCAAAGAACGAATGGCAGTTGTTATTCAAGATATCGTCGCCACCTTGAGCATTGCGATAAGTGACCACTGGCTTATCCCCTTCGATAGAGATCACAAGTTCACCGGCAACTCCATTGAATTTGCCTGTATAAACACCTTCGATTTTCTTAGCTTGAGAAAGATATCCGCTTGGGATTTTACCATCTTTAATGTCGACTGTTTTGCAACCTGCAACTGCCAGCAACATCGCGCCAGCCGCAAGAACTCTTGATAATTTCATAGAATGCCTCCGCCTATACTGAATCATATTCACAGGCAGAGGCAGGATTCAAACATTTAGCTAAGTGCTTTCTGCACGTCGTCTACGATATCTTCTGGTTTGTCATTTGGGGCATAGCGCTTAAGAACTTTGCCGTCTTTACCAATTAGGAATTTAGTGAAGTTCCATTTGATCATTTCTGTCCCTAAGATGCCTGGAGCTTCTTCCTTCAACCATTTGTACAAAGGATCCGCGTCGCTGCCATTGACGTCGATTTTTGCCATGACAGGGAAGGTGACTCCGTAGTTGAGGCTGCAGAATTGCTGGATTTCAGAGTTGCTGCCGGGTTCTTGTGAGCCGAATTGATTGCAGGGGAAACCCAAAATCATGAAACCCTTGTCTTTGAATTTTTCATAGAGCTCTTCAAGGCCCTTGTATTGTGGGGTGAATCCGCATTTGCTGGCGACGTTGACGATCAATACGGGATGTCCCTGATATTTATCAAGAGACACATCAGAACCGTCTGCTGCTTTGACTTTGAAGGAATGCATCGTTTGACTCATTTGAGAAACTCCTTTGAGTGAATCTTTACTGCAATTTCGAGATAATAATAACTATAAATCACCTCAGCGTTCCATATTAAAATTAGGAAACTATTCTCAAGGCAATACGTCTTTGTGTTTAGCCCCTCATGTTTTATGCCGATAAAACTATCATATGGGGAATTCGGGAATTTTGGGTATCTCTATATTCATAATGTTCTCGGCATCGGTCGTGACTGCGGGGCAGTCCGACGTGGCGTCATCAGGCGCCAACACTTCCGCAACGGCCATGACAACGGCGCAGTGTTTGGCGCAGATGTCTCAGTTAGTGGAAAAGTGTACAGCCCAAGAGGATTCAACTTCGCACTCGTGCAACGACAGTGAAGATCCGTCATTGAATAGCACCATCAATACTTTGCAACAAGCGGCTTTGGTTTTAGGGCAACAGACTGCTTCCAGTGTGCAGGCGGCGTGTTCAAAGATGGCAAGTCTTTCTGAGGCAGCAAATGCAGCAGTCGCAGCTTATCAGGCGAACTGTTCGTCAGCGATCAACTCATGCAACTCTTTGTGTGCGACGGCTGTGAGCTTTTGGAATAAGCAAAAGGCTTGTGTTGAGCAAATGAGTGCAACGACTATGGGGCCACCTCAAACTCCACCGACAACTCTTTATGATAGTGCGAAAGATTCGATGAAGACTTGTCAGGGGTTTAACGTCAAAGCTCAGCAAGCGCAACAGGCCGTGCAAAATTATGCATCGACTGCGGCAAATGCGGCTCACTGTTCGGATAGCTCCAGCGGAACTGGTGTGACCGCGACATTGTGTCAACAGAATCCAAATCTTGTGGGATGTGCTGCGATCAACATGGATTGCTCGAATGCAGCGATGGCTTCCAATAAAGTTTGCATTTGTTCGAAAAATCCAAATGATCCAACATGTCTTGCCACGCAGAGCTCGAGCAATTTAGCCAGCAGTGGCGCAGATCCAGCATCAAAGCTAGCGACCTCTGCCGGAGGAGATTTCTCTGGGGATCTCAATGGAATTCCGGATCCTGCCCAAGGAGCAATGCCCACCAGTGCAGATGATGCAGCCACTGATGGAAAGCAAGGTACGGGAGTGACTTTCGGAAATTCTAATGGTGATTCTGCAAGTGCTTCAGGAAAGAAATCCGCAACTGCAGATAAAGAGGCTGCCAATAGTCCTGACGTGAGTGTTGGATTTTACGGTAGTGGCAGCGGTGGATCTTTCGGAGGTTATGGCCGCGATTCGGGTGGATCTTCTCAAGGCCTGATGCGAAGAATGGGGGGAGCCTTGAGGAAGCGTGCCGCAGATTTGCGACAATTTTTACCTGGTGGCCAACTCGATCCTCGACGAGGATTAGCTGGCGTTTCAGGACCTGATGGAATCACAGGTCCGAACTCTAACATTTGGGAGAAAATCCAAAATCGATATCAGGTGGTGCAACCGACACTGATGCCTTGATGTGTGTCTCATATCGAGACAGGCTCTGATCTTAATTAAGTTTATCGAACTGACTACCGATAAGTCTCGGTATGGGAATGCACCTTTCACTTTGTAGATTCGTTCTAACTTTCTTTGCAATTTTCTATCTTGCAAGCGAAACATTTGCTCAGAATGCAGATCGAAGACCGGCGACGTTCAATGATTGTGTGCAAATGTGTGGAGCGGACTATAATGAATGCTGGGCGCAAAACTGTTCTGGTATGCAGGATTGTCGTCTTCCGACGATTGGGTGTCCGGGCAGCCAACGTTGTATCTCTGATCCAAATCATTCTGGAAAATATTCTTGTGATGGACAAGTTACTACTAACACTGCCTCGAATGTGACTTGTCAGCAACAGATGCAAACGGCAATTCAAAAGTGTGTAGATTCTACGGAAGCGGCTCGTAACTCTTGTGATGACTCTCAAAATACAGGTCTTGCGCAGGCTCAGCAGGCGGCAGTCATTCTTGGTCAACAAGTATCGACGAGTTTAGCCGCAGCTTGTTCTTCAATGGCAAATATCTCGCAGGCTGCGAATGCTGCCACAGCCGCTTATCAAATGAGTTGCTCTTCGAGTGTTGGCACGTGCTCTACTGATTGTTCTGCTGCGATGTCTTTGTATAATTCTACAAAAGGCTGTTCGCCAGATGGAACGGCCACGAATGCAATTACTCAGTTTCAAAGTACGATTAAAGATGAGCAGAAGACCTGTTCTTCATTCAATGTGAAAGCGCAGCAGGCACAGCAGGCGATTAATAACTTTGTGCAGACGACAATGCAGGCGAAAAATTGTGACAGCTTAACCAGCGGCACGTCGTCAGTGACGACGGAGCTTTGCTTACAGAATCCAAGTTTGGTGGGTTGTTCGGCGATCAATATGGATTGTTCAAATCCGACGATGGCTTCGAATAAAGTTTGTGTCTGCTCTAAAAATCCCAATGACCCGACCTGTTTGGCGACCCAAAGTGCAGGGAACATGACGACGAGTGCTTCAACCACGCCTGGAGTTTCTGCAAGCAGCGCTTCGACAGATGGTTTTGGTGGTGATTTGAATGGAACTCCAGAAATTGCCCAAGGCAACATGCCCACGTCAGGAAATGACCCTGGGGTTGATGGTAAACAAGGGGCCGGTGCGGCTCTTGGTGGAAATAGTGCCGGCGATGGTGGTAGTGCTGCAAAAAAAGGTGGCGCTGCTGGGGATCCTGCTGGCGAGGTTGGTGTGAATGCCGGCTTTTATGGCGCTGGGGGTGGTGGATCCTTTGGCGGTGGTAGTGGAGGCGGCGGATCGGGTGATCCTTTAGCTCGTTACGCAATGGCTGCGGGTGCTGCTGGAAAGAAAGATGGCGTGAATCTGCGTCAGTTCCTTCCGGGTGGAAATATGGATCCGCGTGCTCGAGGTCTTGCGGGCATTTCGGGACCTGATGGAATTACGGGGCCTCATTCAGATATTTGGCAAAAAATCCAAAACAGGTATCAGGTCGTCGGACCTTCATTAATGCCTTAATTAAACTTCAGCAGGTGCGACAGTGCGACCTGCATCAACTGCAATAAGCGGGTGAAGAACTTCAATCGCTTTTTTGCGTTCACTTGCATTCACTACAAGAGTCACACTCATCGCGCTCATAATAAGTTTATGAGCTTGAATTTGTGCGGCATCGACTTTTTCTAAAACCTTCTGCGGAATTTCAGGCGAAGTGGCGCCCGTGCAGGTCAAAGTCACTGTGGAAAAGTCTGTTGAGTTCAGAGCAAATTCTTTCTGGGCTTGGATTTCACGCTTTACAGCACCCATGATTTCTTGGGGGCCTGTTAGCAGAATCTCGGTATTGCCTTCAGAAATCTCACAATGTAAAAGCTGCGGGAAGGCGATTTGTTTTGCTTCGAATAAGTCTTGCAACTTCTTTAAAGCCTTTGCCGTGTTCTTCTCTTGCGAATTGATTTTCAAAACTATTTCGTGAGAGTTCAAAGAAAGAGCTTTGCATGACTCAAACATATTCAATCCTTTTTTAACAAGAGTCCCATCGGAAGTTTTATTAGAAGCGGGGCCAATGTACAAAGTCACATCACGAACTTTTGCCAGCTCGACCGAGCGATAGTGAAGAACTTTGGCGCCCCAGAAAGTCATCTCCATCAATTGATCGTAATTCAATTCCTGAAGGGGACGAGCATCTTTTGCAACATTAGGATCTGCAGTAAATACGGCAGGAACGTCTTTTAGAATTTCACAACGTTCTGCCTTGAAGGCTGCCGCCATTGCCACAGCGGAAGTATCAGAGCCACCGCGACCCAGAGTTGTAATTTCCTTCGTGATCGGAGAAACACCTTGGAAGCCAGCAAGAATAACGACTTTATCATTTTGCAAAGCCTCTTCAACACGGAAACCTTTGACGTCTTTGATGAAAGCATTGACATGGGAATCATCTGTGAAAATGCCAGCTTGGCTTCCTGTGAAGCTGATCGCCTGACAACCCAAATCGTTCAGCGCCATACTTACCAGAGACATACTGATACGCTCGCCCACAGTGAGTAACATATCCATTTCGCGACGTTGAGGATGAGAAGAAACTTGGCTTGCCAGATCAATCAGTTGATTTGTCGTCTTGCCCATGGCACTGACAACAACCAGTAAAGAATTTTCTTGAGACTGTTTTGCGATGCGAGCAGAGACCGCTTTGATCTTTTCAGGATCTGCGAGGGTTGCACCACCGTACTTTTGAACAATCAAGGGCTTCATTCAATCGCGACTTTCTGATTCTTAGAATACACATAGTTCGAAACCATACGACCGGCACCCTTTGGCACTCGAATGTAGTGTTTCTCAACCTGTCGAGGAATGTATCCTAAAAACAGCTCCGCGTTCAAATCTTTTAGTGACTTTCGTGTTACACCGAGGAAATCAGCAACATGATCCAAATCTGTTCCGCCCGGGACAAGGACCACTTCATATTCGAGGGGATCCATTTTTTCTAAATCTCTGAAACCATAAAGATTAGGAGCTTTAGAAATCAACATAGCGGCTAAAATCTTTGGAACGTACTCTTGAGTTTCAGGCGGCAGCGCAGAAAGTTTTATGAGCGTCCAGTAATCTTTTGTGCCGAATTTTTTGATCTGACGACGCAGTCCGCTTTCACCCATATTGTAGCTCGCAGCAACGAGATACCAAGAGCCAAACTCTGCATACAAATCTTTCAAATAACGAATCGCCGCACCCGTGCTTTTTTTCAAATCACGACGCTCATCAAGCCACCAATTTTTTTCCAAACCATAGCGAGCACCCGTTGGCTCGATAAATTGCCAAGGTCCCACGGCATCAGCGTGGCTTGTCGCATTCGGAGCAAAACCACTTTCGATCATCACCATGTAAGCAAGATCTAAAGGAAGGCCTGAGTTCTTCAGCTCTTGCTGAATAAAAGGCATGTATTTGTAAGAGCGCTGCAACCAGTTGCGGAACCATTTGTTACCGTTCCCTTGATAGTAGGCGATCCACTTACTGACTTTCTTATTGTAAGTTACTGGTAAGTCGAAAATCAGATTGTCAGAATGAGCGTGTGTTGAACGGGCTGTCAGGGCCTTCAGCTTTTCCTTCAATGAATGCGCATCTTGCGCGGGGGCCATAGCTGTTGGCGCTGTTTCTGCAACAGCACTGAAAGCCAGAAGTGATAATAAAAGAGCGAGGACCCACGTTCTCATAAAGATTATTATGAAGTCGATTCTTTGACACTGTCGACAAGGAACTGACAATAATCCATCCCCATCGACGAAGGTCCTTCGCACGGTCAAATCGCAAAAAACTTGAGTCCATAAATTTTCTTCTGGATAAAGGTCTTGAAAGGAACTCTTTTCCTAGACTGAAGTCGGACCTGTCAAAAGCTGGCACATGCCTTGCTGCTCAACATTTTGAGGGAGAATCAATGAGCGTAAAAGGTGTCTATACAGCACTCAGTGGAGCCATGGCGCAAAGTACAAAGCTAGATACGATCGCCAATAATTTGGCGAACGTGAACACTCCGGCATTTAAACGCGACCAACAGCTCTTTCAAGAATACCTAACTGCCAACGAAAAACCTCCTGAAGTGATTCAAGTGCCGCGTGACGTGGCTTCGATTGAAAGCTTCTACAATATGCAGGGTGGCGACAAAAGCTATGTCGACACAAAAGGAACTTTCACAGATTTCTCTCAAGGTGGCTTGAGACCAACAGGCAACACACTTGATGTGGCGATTGATGGAAAGGGTTTCTTTGAAGTGGCGACTCCAAACGGAGTGCGCTTAACACGTGCCGGAAATTTCACAATGGATGGCAACGGACAATTAGTAACTAAAGAAGGCTTTCCCGTCTTGAAAGCTGGCGGGGACGCTGCGGATCCAGCGGGTCGTGTAATTCGCTTTGATGCTTCAGGCCCGATCACGATCTCTGATAACGGCGACGTTATTCAGGGAAATAACAATTTGGGTAAACTGTCTATGGTCACAGTTGCCAATCCAGATGCTTTGCAAAAACAAGGAAGTTCTTTGTACGGCTTTAAACCGAACATGAATGCTGAAGTGTCTAATGTTAACAATCCAAGTGTGAAGCAAGGATTTTTAGAGACCTCAAACGTGAATATCGTTCAAGAGATGACGGATATGATCTCGACGAATCGTGTTTTCGAAAGTACGCAAAAAGCCATCAGCACTTATGATCAAATGGCAGAGAAGATGGTTAACGTAGTTGGAAAAACCACTCCTTAGTCAGCGGTGGTTGGCAGAGTGCAGGCCAGGATGGCCGTAACTGAAATCGGCGGATGCCGGCAGAGTGTAGGCCGGTAGGCCGTAACTGAAGCAGTGAATAGATTTTAATAAAAAGCACACGGAAGGATTCCTAAATGCTTAAGAGCTTGAATACAGCAGCAACGGGTATGGCGGCCCAACAGACAAATATGGATGTGATCGCCAATAACATCGCCAACGTTTCGACGTCTGGCTTTAAAAAATCTCGCGCTGAATTCGAAGACCTCATGTATCAAACTCAAAAAGAGCCAGGTGCTGCCACTGGTTTGAATGCGTACTCTCCAAACGGTGTGCAAACTGGTTTGGGTGTTAGAACGGCGGCGATTCAAAAAGATTTCACAGGTGGCTCTGCACAGATCACAAAAAATCCATTGGATATCGAAATCGAGGGTGCAGGTTTCTTCCAAGTTCTGACTCCAGATGGCGAGACGGCTTATACTCGCGATGGTTCTTTCAAAAAAGATCCAAGTGGTAAGATTGTCGATAAAAATGGAAATGCCTTACAGCCAGAAATTACAATTCCGCCGAATGTTGCAGGTATCGAAGTGGCACCTTCGGGTGAAGTGCGCACCATTGCGGGTCTGGGTGATCAACCACAAACAATCGGTCAAATCGATGTGGTGAATTTCGTAAATCCAGCGGGCTTAAAAGCTGTGGGTAAAAACTTGTTCACACAAACTTCTTCGAGCGGTCAGGCGATTCAATCTCGTCCTGGCTTGAACGGAACAGGTTACTTGGCGCAAGGTCAACTTGAAGCCAGCAATGTGAATATCGTTGATGAAATGGTGAATATGATCACAGCGCAAAGAGCTTACGAGACCAACTCGAAAGTGATCCAAGCGTCAGATCAAATGCTTCAATCAATCAATAACTTGAAATAATAAATAATAAATAATAAATGATGAATAAATTATTCGTAGCTGTTTTCTTATTAAGCCTTCAAGCCTTCGCAAGACCGGAGATCTCTATTCCATCAACAGTGGAGGTGTCTCAACGTCCTGTATTGCGCTTAAGTGATATCGCCATCGTTCGAGGTGGCGGAGAAGAACTTCTTTCTCAAGTGAACAGTTTGGTTCTGCGCGACGATGCCCGTGAGCTACTTTTGAGCCAGCATTTCGAGTCAAAAGAGATTTTGGCGAAAGTAAAAGCTGAAATGGAAAACAACGAGGCGCTTAAAGCTTTGAATCCAGCTTTCAAGATCCCGCAAACAGTAAAAGTGAACTTTGCTTCAACTCCTATTTCCAAAGAAGAGGTTGAAAGAAAGATGATGAATGTATTGACGGCTCGCTGTGGTGACTGCGAGTACAAGATCAACATTCAGTCGGTTCCGACGCCAAATACGCGTCAATGGGATCTGGATTTCTCGCAATTAACTGCTAAGGGCGGCTTTCTATTGCCATTAAGCGATAGCGGAGCCGGGCAGAGATGGATTTCTGGTCAAATTCACGTTTCCCGATTAACCCCAGTGACAACTCGAATGATCTCACAAGGAGAGAGGGTTTTGTCCAAAGACCTTCGCATGTCCATGGTTGATGTGACGTTTGCGAAGGATGCAGGTCTTCGTTTAGAAGATGTGCAAGGTCAAATTGTCGCTCGCACTCTTCCCGTTGGGAGTCCCGTGTGGACTTCCGATCTCAAACGTGAACCGGCAGCGAAGAAGGGACAGATTGTTAAGGCACTCATTGGTGAGGATGGTTTCGAAATCTCTACCAATGTAGAAGCACAAGACAATGGCTTCGTAGGGGATCTGATTAAAGTAAAAAATCCTGAAACGCAAAAAATCCTCTCTGGGCTAGTGACTGATAAAGGTGTGGTGAAGTTGCAATGATAAACAAACTTTCTTCGGTAATTTTAGTTTTATTAGGATTGGTGTTCTTCACCGGTTGCGCCACTGTTGAGGAATATTTGGCGTCATTTCACAAGCAAGAAAATCCACCGCTTGAGAAAATTGCGGCGTCACCTCGTTATTCTGATTCGCAAAACTTGGGCGTTCCAACAGATCGTCAGTACAAGCGCATGACGAAAAGTCGCATGGAAGAAGAATCTGATTTGGGTAGCAATGCCGGATCAACATGGGTGATGGAAGGCCAAGGAGCTTATCTGTTCTCTCAAAACAAAATGCGCCGTGAGGGTGATTTGTTGAATGTGAAATTGGATGCTCCGGCAATGAAGCAAGTTGAAACAAAAGTTTCTGTTATCAAAAAACTTTTGAAGCAACTTGAAGAGCAAAACAATCCTCCACCACAGCAAGGTGGCGAGTTAAGCAACTCTTTGGCGGCGAACGGGGAAGCAGGGCGTGCACCGGCCGCTGCGGCGCCAGCAGCAAAACCTGACGAGAAAAAAGAGGACGATAAAGAGGGACTTGCTGACGTGCAAGCCATTCCTTCTCGTATCGTCGAGAAATTGCCTGACGGGAACTATCGTGTGAAAGGTCAGCAGCCTTTCATGATTGGAAAACGTGAATACAAAGTCATCTTGACGGGTATGATTCGTCCAGAAGATTTCAATGATGAAGGCGTCACGTCTCAAAAACTTTTGGATCCACAATACGACGTGGTCAGCATCAGAAGGAATAAGAGCAATGAATAAAATTTTAAGCATCATCGTTTTATCAGCTCTGTTCTTGCTTGTTTCTTTTGATCAAGCCAATGCGGCTCGCTTGAAAGACATCGCAAGCATTCGTGGTGTGCGCGAAAATCAGCTGATCGGTTACGGTATCGTTGTTGGCCTTAAAGGTACAGGTGACGGCAAGAATGAATTCATGAGCAAAAGTGTCGTGCGCATGTTTGATAAACTGGGCATGAAATTGGACTCTCCAGAATTTTCGAGCAAGAACGTGGCGGCGGTTATTATCACCGCGACCATGCCTGCGTTTGGCAAATCAGGAAATCCCATCGATGTCACTGTGAGTGCGATCGGCGATGCTTCATCACTTCAAGGTGGAACATTGCTGCAAGCCCCTTTGCGTGCTGCGAACGAACAGGTTTATGCAGTCGCACAGGGTAGCATCTTGATTGGTGGGGACGCCAAAGATCAGCATCCAACTGTGGGTCGTGTGCCAAATGGTGCAATCATTGAACGTGATATGACAGCGGATTTTGCTTCTCGCAAAATGTATCGTCTGACATTGATTAATCCTGATTTCACAACAGCAGCTCGCACGGTTCTTACAATCAACAAAGAATTGGGCGGCCAATATGCATCTGCAAAAGATGCAGGAACAATCGATATTATCACTCCGTTTGCCTATGAGAATCGCGGTGTGGAATTGTTGGCAACAATTGAGGCTATTGATATCAATCCTGATATGAAAGCTCGTGTTGTTATTAACGAGAAAACAGGAACGATTGTTATCGGTGATAAAGTTCGAATTTCAAAAGTTGCGATCTCGCACGGTTCACTGTCAGTGAAAGTGGGTGATGGCAAAAAAGGAACGATCGATGAAAAGGTCGCAGTCCTTGAAAGTGGCGTCAGTGTTGGTGATCTGGTTCAGGCGTTAAACAAATTGGGTGTCACGCCTAAAGACCTGATCACTATACTTCAGTCCATCAAAGCAGCTGGAGCTTTGCACGGGGAACTCGAAGTATTATGAAATTTCTGTTTCATAATGACACGGCATTTAATAAACTAAGTAAGTATGTTTCAGACACATGGAAGTGTTTGAGACGCGGGGAGGGTGAGGAAGAGATCGCGAACCATGGATGGTCAAGAGTAAAAAGTTTCTCGCAGGAAACAGGAGCAATAGGTCAGCAAGGTCACGGAGTGACTAAATTGAGCCGAGGCTTAACTCTAAAGAGTCAAGTGCAGGATGCACAAGATTCTCCGACTCCACTCCCCTTTTTCTTTTCCTCTTTTTTAGCAATGACGGACGCGATGATGAAGGAAGGCAGAGAGTTCTCTGCTCTTCGGACAGTCCTCGCTCTTTTTGGTGTCCGTCTTCGATCACAGTTGATTGCTTCGATGGCTTCTTTCCTTTTTAGTTTTTTTCATATGCTGCGGAACTTGATCAGAGAACTCTCTGCCTTCCTTCATCATCGCTCATTGCTGAATGCGTGGGTGAAAATGGGGAGTGGAGTACTTCTTGGTGTGGTTGGGTTTTGTGGTGTTGCGCGGGCTGAGTTTGTTCAGCTTCATGATGAGAAGCCGGCTTTGAATCAGGCGCAGGTTGCTGGCTCGGCTTCGCCGTCGCGGGCGGACGCTGCTGCTTTGCAGGCCGCTGCGCAGGGGACGGGGAGTGTTGCGCAAGGAGCTGTGCAAAATTCTCAAGCTGCGAATCAGCAAGTAGATCGTTCGAAATTTAAAGCTTTGCCTAGTCGTTTTATGGGGAAGCCTGTTCAGAAAAATGCGGATGAAAAACTTCATGAAGTTTCTGACATGTACGAGAAGCATTTTCTGCGTGAGATGTTGAAAGCAATGCGCTCGACAGTTCATGAAACAGGCTTCATTCAGCAGAATCAGGCTGAGAAGATTTTCCGTGAGCAACTTGATGATCAGTACGTGGATCGTTGGAGTGAAAAAGGTGGCATTGGTCTTTCGAAACTTATCTATGAACAACTCATCGATAAGTTTGGTGTGCAGATGGGAATTAAAAAACCTGTGAGCAAACCACAAGGACCGCTTCCTTTGGATGAAAAAAGTCAGTATACCGCTCATCAGTTTCATCATCCTGGTAAGAAAGAATCATTGTCTTATCGCATAGTGAAGAATGCTCCTCCACATCAAGTCGAAGGCGTTGCTATTCCACAGACGGCCCAAGATAAGGGAGAGGTGAAATCCCCATGGGACGGGGTTTTGCTGGGGATTCGAACTTTGGCAGATAAGCAAACCATGCTGGAAATTGAGCACGACAATGGTCTTAAAAGTCAGGTGGTTTTTAAAGGCGAGCTGACCAAGATTTCGACAGGGGAGAAGATCCAAGCTGGCGAGACCCTTGGGGTTTTAAGTGCTGAAGCAAAATCGCTCTATTGGACCGTGGAAAAAGATAAAGAACCTGGACCAGAAACTGTCTCAGAATGATTTGGTAGAAATGTCTCATTGTGGTACTATGAGAAGAATGAAAAGAGTGTCTTCCGACACTCGAACTAGAGGAGGCTGTCGATGAAAATCACGCATAATAAAATTGGTCAAAATCTGAATCTTACAGATTCTGGCAAAGCCGACAAAGCCACTAACATTGCTCACAAAGCAACGGAAGGTGCGACTTCGGCCAAAGCGGATGCTCTTCAGTCTTCAGGGCTTGGTGATTCTACGAAAGTTGAATTGTCTCCAAAAGCTCAAGAAGCAAAACGCATTAAAGAATTGGCAATGGCTGCTCCAGATGTTGATGAAGCAAAAGTTGCGAAGTTCCGCGAGATGATCGACAAAGGAACTTACAAAGTTGATGCGAAATCTATCGCCGACAAGATGGTCGACGAACATTTAGAATTCTAATCCGGCGGCGGATGCCGGCAGAGCCGAAGCACCGGTGGTGCGTAGGCTGAAGCAGCATTGCTGCTGCGAGTGGCGCAAAGGACTGGAGTCCAAAAGTAGCGCGTGATCAGTAAACCTACTTCACCAAGGATGTTGAAGATGGACACAACAGCAGAAAGAGCATATCAAAAGCTCGAAGCCAATCTGGAAGAACTAACAAAAATTTACCGCGCCCTTCTTGATGTTGTTCGTAAGGAAAAAGAAATCCTTATTAGAGCAGATCGTGAAGCCTTAGAAGAAAACAACACAGTGAAAGAAGAATTGCTTTTCAGATTGAGAGCACAAGATTCGTTGCGCTCTCGTTATGCGATGGACCTTGCGACTGTTGTTGGTGCGGATGTTGAAAATCCACGATTACTGGAGCTTGCTCAGAAAATGGCTGGTCATCCAGGTGCGGATCGTTTGCGCACTCAACACGCAGCTCTTGATATTTTGATTAAACGTATCACTGAAATTAACAAAGAAAATGAAGAGTACACTCAATCTGCTCTTAAAACTCTGAATGGTGCTTTGGATAATATCAAAGAAACTTTGAGCGGAAAGAAAACATACGAGAGAAAAGGCCAATACAAGTCAGGCCCACAAGTTTCAGGTAATTTCGTTAGCAAAGAAGCGTAAGCAACCCCAGATAACTCGCTAGGACGGCGGGCTCAGGAGACAGAATGTCGAAGATTTCGGCAATGATGGACACAGGTAAAAGATCTCTGATGAACTCTCAGACATCTTTGCAAACTGTTGGACACAACATCGCCAATAAATCCACGGAAGGGTACTCTCGCCAGAGGGTAGAACTTCTTTCGAACACTCCTATTGGTGAGGGTGGTCTGCAAATCGGTATGGGTGCCCGTGCCGGTGTCGTGACTCGCGTTAACAACCCTTGGTTAGAAAAACAAATCCAAAAAGAAGGCATGAGCATGGGTTACGAGGATTCTCGTGCCGATGCGATGGGCCGCGTAGAGCAAATCTACAACGAGCAAGCGAATAAAGGTCTCAACCAATACGTCACAGACTTCTTCAACAGCTTCCGTGAACTTTCTAACAATCCAGAAAGTTTGGCATCTCGTACAATGGTGCGTGAGTCTGCAGTGGGTATGGTGAAGGATTTCGGTCGTGTGACAACTCAGCTTCGTGGCGTTCAAGAAGACCTCGATGGTCAAATCCAAACGACAGTAGGCGAGATCAACGAGATCACAAAAGAGATCGCGTCGCTCAATGAAAAAATCCAATCCGTAGAAATTCAAAAAGTTCCTGCCAATGATGAACGTGACCGTCGTGATCTTTTGCTTAAAAAACTAGGCGAGAAAATCGATATCACTTGGGCTGAAGGCAAGGATGGACAAGTGTCTGTCACGGCTGGCAGAACAGCGATCTTGGTCTCTGGCAACTCTTCGTCAGAACTTAAGGCGCAACAAACTGACGTGAACGATCGCATGGAGGTCTTCTTCACGGGAACGGGTGCTCCAGCAAATATCACAGAGCAAATCACAGGCGGTCGTATCGGTGGTGCTTTGGATATCCGTGACCACGTGATCGAAGATCTTTTGGCGAACGCGGACAAGTTGGCCTATACATTAGCGACTGAAGTGAATAAAGCACACATAGAAGGTTTCGATAAAAACGGAAAGCCGGGTGTATTGTTCTTCGAAATGCCGGATCAGGAAAAAGGTGCGGCATCGCAGCTGGCTTTAAATAAAACTGTTTTCAATGACGTTTCTAGAATTGCAGCTGCAGGTCAACCGGATGCTCCGGGTGACAATGCCGTGGCGAACGTGATCTCTGCCTTGCAGTATCGTCAAGTGATGGACGGTGGTACGTCGACAATGGACGACTACTACAATACGCAAGTCGGTCAGATCGGTGCGATGACTCAAAGAGCAGTCAAAGCTCAAGAGTCGCAAAAAAACGTCATGGGTCAGTTACACAACTTGCGTGAAAGTATCAGTGGTGTGTCTCTGGATGAAGAGACAACGAAAATGATCGAGTTCCAAAAAACTTACGATGCCTCTGCAAGATTGATCAAAACTGCCGACGAAATGTTCGACACAGTTTTAAACTTGAAACGTCTATAGGCGGAAACCGGCAGTGCTGAAGCGACGAACGTCGCGTAAGCTGAAGCAACTTAGAAGGAAAAAGATACGCAATGAGAATCGCAGATAAAATGGCCTTTAACCAAGTGAATCAGAATCTGGGCAAGAATCGCGCAGACATGTCTGAATTACAGAATGAGGCTGCGACTCAAAAGCGTATCAATAAACCTTCCGATGATCCTTTGGCGACAGCCCGTGTTCTTGCTGCTCGTACGGAAGAGCACAGCAACTCGCAATTTATTAAAAATATTAATAACGCTAAATCATTCCTCGAGTTCTCGGATCAATCTTTGGGGGAACTTTCTGATATCCTAGTTCGCGCAAAAGAACTTGCAGTCAGCCAGTCGAATGATGCCAGCGGTAATGCTGAAACCCGCAACGTCACAGCTTCCGAGATCGAACAGATCTATAATCAATCCGTGCAAATCGGAAACCGTAAGCTGGGCGAGCGGTATGTATTCGGTGGCTCTAAGACTCAAATGGCTCCGTTCAATCATGCCGGCGAATACTTCGGCAATGACGGGGACATGAAGATTCAAACTCAAAAAGACTCATTCGTTGCCATGAATATTCCGGGCAACCAGGTGTTTTTGGGCCGGGGTTTGGGCCAAGACGGTATCTCGCGTCCACGTTATGAAACTCCGACGACAGTTAAAGATCTTAAAGAGTTCCAGAGCGAGGAAATCCAACGCCAACAGCAAAACCAAGAGGTTGAGCAAAACTTCGTACAAACCCGTGGACCTGCTTCAGATTTGCGTCAAAGCCGCGCCGATAAGCAAGATCCAGTGACGGGCGGTGGTGGGGTTAATATCTTCTCGGTCTTGAAGGGGCTTGAGATTTCTTTGCGCTCCAATGATAAAGAGGGCGTTCAAGAGGCCCTAGACACCCTCGATCAGGCTATTTCCCAAGTGGTTTTGTCTCGTTCAGAGGTTGGGTCCAGAATTATGGCCATCAATAACACCATGGACTCCCTGCAAAAGGCTGTGGTGGACAATAAAACGACGGCGTCACAACTTGAAGATGCCGATGCCTTCCAGGTAATTTCCGATATCAATAAGACCGATGCGACGCTCAAAGCGACTCTCGAAACGTCGGGAAAGCTTATTCAGCCAAGCCTTCTTGACTTTCTGAAATAAAAATAATACCTACAGTTCCGCCAAATTTTACCGATAACGACTGCAGCAAAAGGAGTTGTCATGCTGGTTCTCACACGGAAGTTGGGTGAAAGCATCGCTATCGATGACCACATCAAAATTAGAGTAGTTCAAATCAAGGGTAAGCAGGTCCGTCTCGGCATCGAAGCACCTAAAGATACAAAAATTCACCGCGAGGAAGTCTACGTCGCTATCCAAGAGCAAAACGTTCAGTCTGCTGATGTTTCCGCTGATAAAACACGTAGCGTAGCAAAACTCCTAAAGCCATAACGGCGGAAGCCGGCAGAGCTGGAGTCCCGATAGGGACGCAAGCTGAAGCAACTTAAAGAGCAATATTCGCAAAAAAAGGGGCCCTTAAGCCCCTTTTCCGCTTCTGGAGCCTGAAGCGCTCCGTCAATTCCACTACAATTTAATTGAGTCTCCCTAGATTTAGGTCCAGATTTATATATGAATGCACCGGTTTTGCGTCATTGCGTGTCTAAACTATAGGTGTGTTCTGCTTTCTTAGAGGGGGAACGAATGATCATTTCGACATCGAGATTCGGCCAAGTAGAGCTGAAACAAGAAGATGTTCTGACATTTCCTGAAGGTCTTTTGGGCTTTGCCGACTTAAGAAAATTCGCTCTTCTAGATGATCCAAATGACGAGATCTTTGCTTGGTTGCAAAGTTGTGAAGCTCCACAAATCGCATTCCCTGTTTTGGAGCCAGAGTTGTTTGCTCCTCAATACAAAGCAAGTTTGACGAAGAGTGATCTTGAGGCCTTGAAACTTTCTGGCCAAGATAAAGCTCGTTACTTCTCAATCGTAACTATTCCTGACGATCCAACACAAATGACTGCGAACTTGAAGGCTCCAGTTGTTGTGAACGTTGCTGACAGAATCGCTCGCCAATGTGTGCTTCAAGACAATAACTTGGCAATCCGCGAACCTATCTTCACAAAGCTTCAACAACGTGTTGTTCAAAACCCAGCCGTTGCAATCAAAAATCAGTCCTCTGGTATTGATGTCGCGACGAAGTTGCATGTTGTGAAAGACGCTGAGCTTTAAGAGCTGCTTCAGTCTAAGTCTCTGAGGGGACTGTAGCTCTGTTCTTGGTGCGGACATTAACAAGTTTTAAAAGCCACTTACATCAAGTGGCTTTTTTTATTTCTAGGGCATGCTAACATTTTCATCATGCTTAAGCAGTTTCTGGTCACGACATTGGTGATTCCATTGTGTTTGCAATTTGCAACTCAGCCTGCGATGGCGGCACAGAACTTTCAAGCGCCGGTATTTTACGAAGTGACCTCTGTCGAATCAGCATTGAGTCTTGTAACAGCGGCAACGGGGTCGGATCGGTTTGAGCGTGACACTCGCGAGATTTTTAAGACCTACAAGGTCGACATCAGAAGTCCATTTATCGGCATGCAATTCGATGGCAGTAAAATTCGTTTTGAAGGTTTGTCGGAACCCGTGATCGTTGGCGCCTCACCTTACGAGTTTTCGTATAAAGGCATTACCTACATTTACAATCCGAAAAGATCGACTAAGGCCAACTTCGAAGAAATGCGTAAATCATGGGGACAGTTTAAAGAACTCAATTTCCCTGTGGCTTTCTTTAATCCCTTTATGAACTCTGCCAGAGCCGATGGGGGGCCGTTGTATGCAATGTTGTTCTCGTTTGTTGGCGTTACGGCGGCCCTGGTGACGACAACCGTGGCTGTAGGGAGCTACTTTGGTTACAAGTGGTACAAGAACTCTACCGAGCCTTTAAAGATGGAATGTACGTCTAACAAGATTGTGCAATCCAAAGGTAAGGATCGTTTGGTAATTGAGGCACAAAACGATGGCCATCAGAATTTCTATAGTGAAGTAAACGGCAAAAGAGATCTGCAAGGGGATTTGGAAAAAATCACTTTGCGCGGAAAAGACAGTTACGCCATTACCAATGGCAATGGTGCCGTGAATGATCTACGAACGGCCTCGGCCGTAGAGCTAAATAAAAAATTAATGGCGATGAAAAGCGTCTGTGCAAATTCCGGAGAACTTGAGCGCTTCAATAGCTCGTCTCGCCGTATTCAAGATGGGATCAGCGCTGGGAAAATCAAAGTTGTTCCGCAGTCTTCATCAGAGCCTGCGGCAAAAGACCCTGATGCTTTAAGTGGAATTAGGTAGTTTCTAGTTGAGGCAAAGATTTTTCAGTCTTAGCACCCAAGCGTTTTAAGTCTTCGACTTGGTCGATCAAGTTACCGCGACCCTCAGAAACTTTTTTAATAACTTCTTCATGAGCTTTTTGAGCCGCACCTAATTTCTCTCCCAGATTTTGAAGATCTTTAAGCAAGCCAGCGAATTTTTCATAAAGAAGGCCACCACGTTTTGCGATTTCCAAAGCGTTTTTCTCTTGGCGATCTTGCTTCCATAAAGCTGCGACAGTTCTGAGTGTTGCAAGCAAGGTCGTTGGGCTTACAATTGCGACATTCTTTTCCCAGGCATATTGGAACAAGTCCGGCTTCAACTTAAACGCCAAAGCAAAAGCGGGTTCCAAAGGCATGAACAAGATGACAAAGTCAGGAGACAATAACTTATCAGCCGAGTGATATTTCTTTTCTGATAAGCCATCGATGTGCTTTTTCAAAGACTCGATGTGAAGTTTGCCGAAACGTTCTTGATCTTCAGATGTTTCCGCAGAAGAGTACTGTTCGTAGGCCAGCAAGGTCATTTTCGAGTCGACGATCAAGTGTTTGTCATCTGGAAGATTGACAATGACATCGGGGCGAAGAATTTGTCCGTCTTCGCCACGCAAGTCCAAGTCTGTTCCTTGAACGATGTACTCTTCGCCTTTGCGTAATCCCGAGCGTTCAAGTATGTTTTCAAGAATCAATTCACCCCAATTTCCTTGAGTTTTCACTTCGCCTTTAAGTGCTTTTGTCAAATTTTGTGCGTCGGCTGACATGACCTTGTTCAGCTCCATCAACTTTGTCAATTCGCCGCGAAGAACACCGCGCTCGGATCTTTCCGTAGAGTAAGTTTCTTCCACTTTCTTTTCGAAATCTTTAATGCGCTCTTTCAAAGGTTCGAGGACCGAAGCGATATTTTTGTGATTTTGATCTGTGAATTTTGCGGATTTTTCTTCGAAGATTTTTTGTGCTACAACTTCGAATTGCACGTTCATGCGCTCCGCCAAGGCCTCTTGCTGCTTGCGCGCTTCAGTCATCAAAGTTTTTTGTTCAGAAAGGCTTTGTGTAAGAAGTTCGTTTTTCATTTCCAAAGCCTGGAGCTCGGCTTGCATTTCAGCTTTTTCAGATGCGGAAATGGCTTTGGATCTAAAATAGATCACCAATCCTGCAATCAACGCACCGGCGATAAACGCGAAAATGGTTACAAAATTCATACAGCCTCCGATGACTCTGGCAGAGCCAGAATGTAGTTCCGTTTTTGCCATTAGAAGTGCTTCAGGTCATGGGAAAAACAGTGTATGATGCGCGGATGAGTCAAATTAAAAGTATTATTCTCGCATTTCGCCCAAAAACCCTGACTGCGGCCCTTGTGCCGTGCCTGGCCGGAACCGCTCTGGTCAAAGCGATTGGTCTTTCTTGGGATGGCCACGTTTTATTTTATGCTTTAGCAGCCTCTTTCCTTATCCAAATCGGAACGAACCTTGTGAACGATGCCGTGGATTTTGAAAAGGGTGCGGATACTGAAAAGCGCATTGGTCCTCAGCGCATCACTCAGGCAGGAATTTTATCAGCAAATCAAGTGATGGCTTTAGCCACAATTCTTTTAGGCTTGGCCGTTGTTTGCGGAATTCCCTTAGTGATGAAAGGAGGCATGACCATCGTTGCGATTGGTATTGCTTCTGTCCTGATGGCCTATTGCTACACAGCGGGACCTTTCCCTTTGGCGTATCTTGGAATTGCCGATCTTTTTGTGATTGTGTTCTTTGGTATCCTGGCTGTGATGGGCATCGTTTTCCTGAACACAGGCGAGTGGATGATTGAAGCGCTGATCCTTGGTTTGCAAATCGGCTTTCACGCGACGGCTTTATTAGCCGTAAACAATCTTCGTGACCGTGAAGGTGACAAGCTTGTGAACAAAAAAACTTTGGCTGTTCGTTTCGGTAAAAAATTTGCTCGTTACGAAATCGCTGCAATGGCCTTCTTGCCATTTGTGATGAATCTTTACTGGTGGTTCGAAGGTTATAAAATCGCCGCTCTTGTTTCTTTGTTGGCGTTACCGTTGGCCTTTAAGTTAACCAAAAATGTTTTCACGACCGAGCCGGGGCCTGTTTATAACAAGTTCCTTGGCATGGCCGCAGGCCTTCACTTAGTCTTCGGTCTTTTGATTACTCTAGGATTAGCTTTTTGATTAAACTCAGCTACAGCCCTTATACGCTTAAACCAGTTTCATCCTTGAACGCTGTGAGTTTGCCGACTCCGCGTGAAGGGGTGCTGTTTAAAGTTGAGTGGTCCGATGGTCTTGCAGGCTATGGTGATCTTCAACCATGGCCCGAGCTGGGCGATGCCTCTTTAGAAGAGCAGCTAGCAGGCTTGCGAGCTGGAAAAATCAGTTCACAGATCGAACAAACAATTTGGCTTGCCCGTCGTGATGCTGAAGCTCGCGATAAGAAAAGAAATCTTTTTGATTTCGGAATTCCGGTTAAAAACAATTTCACTCTGACTCATATTGAAGATCTTGAAAATGGTTTGCTTGATGAATTGAAGTCAGAAGGCTTTGACACCATCAAAGTAAAAATCGGTCGAGATCTTCATGATGAAGCGCAGGCTTTAGTGCGAATCGCAGCTGCTGGTTTTAAAATGCGTTTGGATTTTAATGCCTTGGCGAACTGGCAGATCTTTGAACGCTTCATG
>NZ_DASVLT010000040.1:0-38132 GCF_036384735.1 Bdellovibrio sp.
ACAATACTTGAAGGATATCGAGAAATATGAAAGCGGGGACATTGAGCCCTGCCAGGCCACGTTTTATGTGGGCTCTCAAGAGGAGAGCCGTGTGCCCAGGGCGTTTGCTGACGACTACATTCGCACGCAGAAAAGTGTCGCGTGGGTGGGACATAATATCTGGCAACTTGGTGATCGCTTAGAAAAAGTTTTCGGCCTCCGCTACATAGGTCGAGCTTCGGGTGTGGATTTTCGCGAAAGTGAAATTCTATATGAGGGACGAATTTTTAAAAGACGCCCTTCGTTGGGGCCGCAGATTGAATTACTGCCCGTGGATGTGCAGAAGTTTGAAGTTCTGGCGGGAATCCGCGCATGGCGCTCTCGCGAGGTGATTCCCTACGCGATTCGCTCGAAAAATCGCTTTTATCTGACGGATCTTCCGCCTGTGGAGGTTTTTCATCGAGAACAGGAATCCATCTTTGTGGACCTTTTGCCAGAAATTATCGGCAGTCTTCCTCGTGGACGAGCTACAAAGATTTCTCAGGCTCGTTAGGTTGACGGGATGCCAGCGGACCTTTAGTCTTTATCTATGCCTGATTTGGACACTCAAAAATATTTTATCCGCGAAAGTCTTTACAACTTGGTAGAGCTTTCTTTGTTGGCGCGTTTCTATGAAGAGCATTGCACTCCCTCTGCTTCGAGTGGGAAGTTGAATCAAGCGTCATTATCACAGACTTTGTTGAAGATGAAAGCCACCGAGGGCAAAGGCAAGCTGGCCGTTGCTATTCATGAGACAGATCCCGTCGGGTTTTATTGGATTTATGAGGGACAGGTATTGGCTCATTGGGTGCACCCCGATCATCGCGGTTACGGTGTCGAGGAACAACTGAAGAATTCAGGTCATTAATCTTCTAGATAGCGTTTTCTGATTTTCAAGATATCCATGAAAACGCGTCCCATCTCGCGAAACACTTTCACTTTCGAACCTGGAATATCTCGCCACTCGGTGACGGGGTATTCTATGATTTTTTTATCGTGCAATCTGAGCAGAATCTCGACATCAAAAACCCAGTTGCTCGTGAACGGCTCTTGAAAAGCTTTTTGAATCAATGGGGCTTTGAATAGCTTTGCTCCACATTGCGAGTCGTAACTTTTCACTTTTAACAGAATAGCGATCACTGTCGCAAAGCCGCGTCCTAAATAATGGCGAAGTGCCGAGCGCTCGATGTGACTGCCTAGACGATAAATGCGGCTGGCCCATAAGCTATCGACTTCGCCATAAGTTTCCCCATAACGAAGCATTTTCTCAATCTCGGAAAGTGGCGTCGCAAGATCCGCATCCCAAAAACCGACCCAGTCATTGGCCGTTAATGAAAACTTCGCGGGAACCGCCAAAAAACCTTCACGAACCGCAGAGGCCTTTCCGCCGTTCTTTGTAATAGCATGAAGATGAATGTAAGGATTTTGACGAGTGGCCTCTTCGATAATTTTTTTTGTATTATCTTTGGAGCCGTCATCAACAAATAAAAACTGAAGATTCGAGTTTGCGTATTTATTAAACTCGCTCAGTTTCAATCGCTTTTCTTCGTTGTAGCAGGGAATCACAAGAACAATCATCAACGGCCCTTTTATTTATAATAATAAAGATGTTTTCGCTTGGGAATGTCCAATGGTTTCTGCGCTCAAGTAATGACAATGGGCTGCGTTAATCGCTTTGCCTGTAGAATTGCAATTTCATAGTGTCCCAGTTTCGACAAATGTGTATGGTGATATCTATGAGCACAAATTTTTGGCAGGGAAAAAGAGTTTTCATCACCGGGCATACAGGCTTTCGTGGAAGCCATCTTGCTTTGGCTTTACAAAAAGCGGGCGCCATCGTGTTTGGATACTCTCTGGCTCCGGCGACGACGCCTAATTTTTTTGAAGTGGCCAATGTCGGTGACGGCATGACCTCTACATTTGCAGATGTGCGAGATGCGCAGTCGTTGAATTCAGCTTTGGATTTTGCGCAAGCGGAAGTCGTGTTTCATCTTGCCGGCGGCGGAGGGCTGAAGGAATCTCTTGATAAGATTCCTGAAGTGTATTCGACACAAGTGATGGGCACTGTGAATTTGCTAGAATCCTTGAAGCAGACGGCGACGGTGCGTGCGGTTGTGGTTTTGACGTCTGATAAGGTTTATCGTGTGAATATAGCTCAAAATTCTTACACAGAAGATGATGCTCTAGCGGGAAATTCTCCGATTTCTGCGGCGAAGGCTTGTGCAGAGCTTGTCGTTCAATCTTATTTAAACAGCGTATTTTCAACTGATAAATACAATCGCCACAAAATCTCGATTGCAACGGCAAGAATGGGGGCCGTTGTTGGTGGCGGTGACTTTGAGGAAAATAGTTTGGTTTATTTGCTCGCACAGGCGGCACAAGGTGGTGGCGATTTACCTCTAAGAAACCCAAACTCTCAACGGTCTTGGCTGTTTGTTGATGATGCTATTCAGGGATTGTTAGCTTTAGCGGAAAAGCTTATAGAAAAAGGTCCCAAGGCCGCAGGGCCATGGAATTTCAGTGCGGGAGCTGGCGGAATTTTATCTGTATCGGAATTCAAAAATGCATTTATGGAATCGTTCCGTGGAGTAAAAGCCGCTGAACTCGATCTGGTTAATAAAGGTGTTTCTACTCATGGGATTTTAAACTCTCAAAAAGCGGAAACGGAACTTGGCTGGTCCGCGAAATATTCTCCGATTCAGGCCGCACAAAACTGTGCAACCTGGTATAAAAAATATTATTCGACTTAGTTATTTGAACAGAATGTTTTGAGATCCGATAAGGAAACTCAAGCCATTCATATACATGCGATCAGCTTGAGGCGGGCAGTCTTTAGCATGAGTGAATGTTCTGTCTTCTTTCCAGAGGAAACATTTCTTTTCGCCATACTTGCGAATATTAAACACAACAGACCAGTCGCCCTCAAACCAAGCGGATTCACCAAGATGGAAGATGCTGGCTCCTTCGCTGTAGCTTTCCGGATGAAGCATAGAACGGCCCAAGAATGTGGGCGCCGCAGTTCCGGTGAGATCAGCCAATGTCGCAGCGATATCGTTTTGATGGAACACGCCCTTAACCAATTTATCTTCAAATGGCTTTTGCGATGTGTTTCCACCTGTAGGAACGTACTTCATCAAAAACGGAATATAATAGTGCTCAAACAAGCTGTTCGCAAATGTGGTGTGATCCGCAAAAGCCACAATCAAAAGATCTTTTTTCCAATGACGCTTAAGCAGTGAGTTGTAGAAATCCTGTAGCTCTTTATCTGCATAGTGAAAATGAGCATATTCTTTAAGGTCATTGAGTTCTGTCGTGACCCCATGAGGAAGAGCATTATCGTGTGTTGTATTCGTGTTGATTGCGATAAGCAGGGGCTCTTTCATTTCATCCATTTTGCTTTCAGCAAACTTGTACAAATCATGGTCGTAAACGCCCCAAGCATTTTGCTCGTACTTTTCAAGATGAGGGATTTCGTTTTTACCATAGGATTTTTGGAATCCGGTTTTCAATGTCAAAAGTCCAACACCGCTGGTGTTTTGATCGGACCCTTGAAAGAACGCAGAGCTATAACCTTTTTTATCTAAAAGTTGAGGCAGGCATGTGAAGTCTTTGTTTTCGATTTCACTGAACATGATGCTCTTACCAAACGGATTGGGCAGGCTGCACATTGTAGCGAAGATACCCTCTGTCGTGCGATGGCCTCCGGCAACCATCAGTTCAGGGCGTAAAGATTCTTGGCGTAACTTCAAGAAGAATGGCAAAACAGGCTTTCCGTTTTCACTCATATCAAGCAGCGTTCCTGACCAACCTTCAAGGAAAAGAATGACGATATTGCCGTCAAAGTGTCCCGTTGGATTTTTAATACCACGTTTGCTGACCCACTCTTTAAAGACCTGGTCAACAGCGGCATCTTTAGGAGCGTAAATATCTTCTTTGCTTGATTTTTTTCCAGCGAAGATCCCCCAAACAATTCCGTAAGTTCCGTTCAAGGCAAGAACAGATCCTGTGGCACCGCCTCCGGCGCGATAGGCCCATGAAGGATCTTGAGGAATCCCTTCAAAGCCGCGGATGAAAACGACACTGATCACCGCAACAAAAAGAAATACCGGTACACGCCAAAGGATGCTTTTGATTGGTGCATATTGGGCTTTCACATATTTTGTTCCAGCATACGCGCCAAGAACCACCAACACCAACGGCAGCCAGTATTTTAACAGCAACGCGCCAAGTGACGATTCGATAGTAACTAAATTGTAGATCTCGTAAGAGATATGTCTTCCGGACTCTTTCATGTACAAGGCGTCGGTTATCAAGAAGAGCGTATATAAAAATAGCAAAATAGAATTCAGAATTTTGAATTTTGATTTGCTATATCCAATCAAGACCAGGCTTCCGAATAAAATGAAATAAAGGAAGGCCGCCATCGCCAGGTCATAATGCCAGCCATAGAAGAAATTTTTGATCGAGGAAAAGATTGTGTCTGGATTGGAAAGACTCCAAATGCCCGTGTAAAAGGCAACGCCCACGCGCAAAAGCATTCCAAAAATAACGACGCGAAGAAGATACGAAATAGAAGCTCTAAGAAAAGTCATACTATGGTTCTAGTGCGATTACCTGGGAAAATAAAGGGTTTCAGGACTCTATTTAATGCACAATACCACAAAGATCTCTCGAGAGCCTTTTAGGTCCAAGGCTGTGTGAAGAATAAGTGACACTTCTTCCGAAAGAGTGCTAAGTTTTTTCGAAAAATTGAGAATTATTTTAAGTTCGCACGGAGTCTCTAGATGATTTCTTCTTTATTAATTAATTTTCTGCTCTTTTGGGGAGTCGGTGCACTCCTAGAGAAATATCGAGTTTCATCGAAATATTGGGCTCCTTTCCTTAAGACGGTCGCATTTATTGCTTTGGCTTGGTTTGTATTAACGGCTCTTTCTTATCTGGTAACACCGCTATTCTTCGATCATGCCGAATCAAATATTGCAGCAGTGGCAGCCGTATGGCTTCGCGGAGGAAGTATTTATACTGCGTTAGATGCTCCTCAAAGATACTCTCTTCTTTACGGTCCATGGCCTTACATTGTTGCCGCTTGTTTTGAGTCTTTAGGATCAGCTACGATTTTTTTAGGAAAGCTTCCAGGTGTTTTAAATGCACTTTTGGTTTTAATCGGAATTTATATCGCCGCTCGATTCCGTGAGGCTCATAAACGTGATAGTTTGCTCATTGTCGGAGTTACGGCACTAGCTCTTCTCGGATTCTATAACTACAGTTATTGGAATCGTCCGGATTCTTATTTGACCGTCTACGTTCTTTGGTCAGTTGTTGTTATAGAGATTTTCAAAAAGTCGTCATCATCTCAGCTTATTGTTTATGGGATCATCGGCGTTTTGATGGGGCTTGCGATGAACTGCAAGGTGCATGGTGTTTTCTATTTCTTGCCAATCGCGTTCTATTATCTCGAATCATCAAAATCGAAACTGAATATTTTAGGTTTGATTATAGCAGCAGGGCTCTGTTTGGTAGCGGCATTGGGGCCTTTTGGGCTTCACAATGTAAGCTTGCTTTCATATGCAGAGTGGCTAAGGATGGCAGCGAAACACGGTCTTTTGCTTAAAGAGATTGTTCGCAATATTTCATTCATTCTAAGCTTCTTGGTACTGCTCTATGCTTTAGGATTTACTCGTAACTATTGGAAAACCTACATCGCACTTTGTGTCTCAGGATTAATTATAGCTGTTTTCGCTGCAAAGCCAGGAGCGGGGACTCATCACTTTATGCCGCTAGTTCCTGTCATTTTATTCTGGGCCGCAGCGACATACGGGGAGACAGATCAGCTTTCTAAAAAAAGATCGTCCATTATTGTTTCTTCCTTCCTAATTATGTTAGCAATTGTGGCAATCAATCATCAAAAACGTATTGTTGCTTTGTTATCGCAAACACCTCAGCGCATCCGTGAGTTTGACGATATGAAGTCTATTGCGGAAAAAAATCCCGGACCTTTAGAGCTGGGATACACAGACATGAAGCAATACGAGTCAAGCTTTTACAAGCCATGGTTGATTTATCATGGACGTGGTTTGCTTGTTGATGGCGCCGCATTGATGGATATGGCGGCTTCTGATATTGCTATTCCGTCGTCGACCGTCGCCATCGTTAAAGCGTGCTCTATTCCAACGATGATATTTCCAAAAGGAAAAGAGCCTTGGAGTATCCCAAATCTTTATGATGAGAAAAAATTCCTAATTTCAGACGAAATGCGTGCTGCATTTGCTGCAAACTATAGTTTGAAAGAAGAGACTGAATTCTTCCAAGTATGGAAGTGTAAATAAAAAAAAGACTCCGTAAGGAGTCTTTTTTTACATCTTCAATTTTTTGAAAATTCCTTCTGGAATATTTTTGATGATCATCATGATATAACGCCAGAAGAATGGCAGATATACGATATTTTTTCCGTGCTCGATAGATTTAACGATACCTTTAGCGATTCCACTAGGTGAGGCCCAAAGCGCGCCTTTTTTAAACTCTTTGGTCATTGGCGTATCGACAAAGCCTAATTTGAAAGTGATGACATTGACACTGTAAGGGAATAAGCGATTGCGAAGTCCATCGGCATAGGTCGATTTTGCAGATTGGGCTGCTCCATAAATATAGTTGGACTGTTTGCCACGGTCGCCAGCAACTGAAGAAATGACAGCGATAGTTCCTGACTTTTGTTGTTTCATTTTTGCTGCTACTTCATTCAAGAGGGAGGCATGACTCATGAAATTGCTATTAAGGATTGAAAGAAGTTCGCCTTGATCGGCTTCGGCTTTGTCTTGGTTACCCAAAACTCCATGAGCCAGAAGGACCACGTCCACTTTCTTGGCAAGACCCCAAATTTTTTCGATCAATTGGTGATGAAGGGAAAAATCATTTAAATCCTGAGCAAACACAGAAACCTTGCTGGCACCGCGAACTTGTAGATCTTGGGCAATGATATCTAAAAAGTCTCGTCTGCGGCCGACAAGAATCAGTTCAGATTTCTCTATAGAGTATTGCTTTGCGACCTCTTGCGCGATAGCTGATGTTGCACCGATAATTAATATTTTTTTCATGTGACGCGTCTCCAGAAGCTTGAACTAAATTTTGGATCGATGAATTTTTCAAATTCATTCAGGCGGGGATAGAATTGAGCAAAACCTTCTTTGGACATGCGGGCATCTTTAGCGGGGTAGATGGCGCCGCCAGCTTGCCTAACGATCACATCACAACGATCCAAGAACTTTAGTAACTCAGGTCCGTAATTAGCAAAATCCAAAGCTAAAGTTACGCCTTCACGAGGAAAGGACATCATGCCCTCAGATTTAATAGACCCGAATGTTTTCAAAACAACTAAGAAGGAACCCATTTGGCTTTTCTTCACTAGATCCATGATTTCACGAATAGCCTGCCCGTTATCTGTCGCGTAAGGAACAACGACTTGATATTGCAAGAACCCGCGACGGCCATAAATTTTGTTCCAGTTATTGACTGAATCCAATGGATAGAAGAACGGCTCGTAATGAACCGTATTCGCGCGATGTTTGAAAATATTCTTATGGTAGTAAGCAAGATTGAAAGCGCGAATCGATAGGGGATTCAAAGCAAAGTCGGGGAAGTACGTAGGAATAGTCTTAGCACTATTCGAACGATGGACTTGATAATCGCCGGCTCGTTGTTCGCTGTAGTTGCCGCGAATGATAATTCCACGAACGTCATTGCCTCCATTGACACAATCGACCCAACCTGCAACATAAGCAAAGTTCTTATCGGACTCCTGAGAGAGCTCAAAGAACTCTTGAAGATTGTAGAATTGAATTTGTTCTTGAGCGATGTAAGAGGATGGGATTTTCTTTAGCTGAATTTCAGCCCAAGTAATGAATCCTGTAAGCCCCATTCCGCCGACAGTCGCATGGAAGTAATCTGGATTCTGATTTCGGGAACAAAGCAGACGTTCGCCATTCGAGCGAAGAAGTTCAAAGCTTAAAGTGTGATGACCAAAATTCCCCGCGCGACCATGGTTTTTTCCATGAACATCATTGGCAATTGCGCCGCCGACAGTTACGAACTTTGTTCCTGGTGAAACACTCAGAAACCATCCACGAGGAACTGCAAACTGCAATATTTCATTCAGACTCACGCCAGCTTCGCAACGAAGGATGCCGGTATCGCTATTGAACGCGATCATGTGATTTAGATTGAGGTTGCTGATCAAGGTGCCGTTTTCATTAAGGCAGGAGTCGCCGTAAGAGCGGCCTAAGCCTCTTGGAAGAATACTCGAATCTGTCTGTGGCAAATCCTGGTTTCTCTGCTCTAATGTCAGCAAAGTCTGATTTGCCACTTTGGGATACAGACCCCAACTTGGATATTCCATCATAGAGCAAACCCTAGAACGACAGCGGTCAGAGCTAGGCACACCCAGCTTACTTTATCTTTGACGGCAAAGACCACGGGGTCGTCATGAATTTCATCGCGATTTGCTAAGATCCAAACTCTTGAAATCCAGAATAAAAGAATCGGCGCGACGAACCATAGGTTTTCTGGGCGTCCGTAAAGTGCGCGAACTTCTTTGCTTTGAAGGTACAGCAGGATGATCAACATCGAGATCAGACCTGAACTGACACCCAAAGCTTGAATCATGGGATGGTCTATTTGACGATAGCCGCGACCGTCCAGCGTGATTTTGTTTTTGCTGCGGATGATTTCTGTATAACGTTTTACACAGGCAAGACTAAAGAAGAACAAAGTTGAAAAGCTTAGAAGCCATTCGGAAACGGGAACTGACGTCGCGGCGGAACCTGCGAAAATACGAAGTGTGTACATCATGGAAAGAATGATGATGTCGACTACGACGCTTTGTTTTAGGTAAAGCGAGTAGGCGATATTCAAGATTAGATATGTGGCAATCCAAGCTAGGTAAATTGTTGGTAGCGGTATTGCAAAAAGAACGGCGCCGACTAACAGTGCTGGAAGTAGGAATAATCCCCACTTAATGGATAAGTTTCCTGACGCAAACGGGCGATTTTTCTTTGTGTGATGATTGCGGTCCGAGCGAAGATCTAAAATATCGTTCAGAACGTAAACGAATGAGGCTGATAAGCTAAAACCAGCGAAGGCGCAAAGGCACTGAGTAATTGTTTCGACATTCCAGAATTTATGACCGGCAAGTGCGGGTAAAAAAACTAAAGCATTTTTGATCCACTGATGAGGGCGCATTTGTTTGACGATCAAGGCTAGTGTGCTTTTCCTTTTGTCGTAGATGAACTGCGTTGGTTTATTTAGGCGTTCAATCTTTTTACGAAGTCCACTAGATGGATTCACCGCTACGATCTCTGCAGCCTCTTTCCAAATTGCTAGGTCTACTTGGTGGTCACCGCAGTAAGTGAAAGCTTTTGAGCCAATGCTTTCCTTTATCGCGATGAGTTTGCGGCTTCCTTTAAGATTACGTTCTGCCGAAGAGCCAAAGGCTCTGTTGAAAATTCCGAGATGCGTTGCTACTTCTTGAATCCATGGCTCAGGGCTTGCCGAGGCTAAAATGAGTTCGCAACCTGTTTTTTCTTTTGCGCTCTTCAAAAGATCAAGAACCTCTTGGCGGTATGGAAGAAGCTTTGCGGCTAGTGGCACCTGCTGTGCAAGTTGAGTTTTAAAATAGGGAAGTCCGCGGAAAAGCCAGAAGATGCTTTGGAAAAAAACCAAGGGCTTCGCCTTGAACAAAAAAATCCATTGTTCATAAAGAACGTCAGTTTTAACTAGGCAGTCATCTAGGTCGCAAACGATGAATTGTGTCATTGGTGGTTAATCTAATCATTTTGCAAACTTGGCGCAAGTAAGCGCGGGGCGTTAACGTATGTAAAGACTTTTTGCTTTGGTTTGCTCATGAGTTATATTTCGCCTGTAGATGAATTTTTGAGGGGTCATTTCGGCTGTGACAAAAAAAAAGTGGTTTTTGCTGACGTTTGTTTTATTTGCTATTCACTTTGTCGCAGTTTTAGCGTGGGTTTCGGATGGCTTTACTCACTTTAACTACACTCTTGATGATCCTTATATTCATCTGCAATTGGCACGAAATATTTGGCACGGGCATTATGGATTTAACTCTGCGGAATTATCCGCTCCAAGCTCTAGTGTTTTGTGGCCTTTGGTGCTAGCGCCATTTTCTTCCTTTGGCTTTTATGAACTTGTTCCTCTTGTGTTAAATATTATTTTAAGTCTTTGTTTTGCAGGTTATCTTTTTAAGATTTTAGAAAAGCGTGGATGGTCTGAAAGAGCCACTTTTCTTGTGACTCTTTTGGGTCTTTTAGTTATCAATTGTGTCGGGCTAGCTTTGACCGGACTAGAACATGTTTTGCAGATCCTCGTGGTTCTGGTCATTGTTGATAAAATTCTAATGCGTTTTCCAGACGAAAAAGTGGGCGATCAAAATGATGTCAGTGTTGCTGGCATTTTAGCGCTCGCCTTACTGATTCGCTATGAAATGCTTGTGTTTTGGGTTGCTATTGTGGGTTTCTATATTTTGTCGAGGCAGTTTCGTAAGGCTGTCTTGGTAGGAAGCCTATCTCTTTTGCCGCTGGTTATGTTCTCCCTCTTTCTGAGTTTTCTAAAATTAGGTTTCTTGCCAGCGTCAGTTATGGCGAAGACAAAAAGTCATGAGGTTTTTCCACTAAGTCTTTTGGGCAATGTTTGGGCGAATGTGGTCTCGCGTCCGGGAATGATGTTGATTCTGCTAACTTTGGTTGCGGTTGCGCTTTGTGTAAAAAGCAAGAAAGCGAATATCACCAATCTATGGATTATCATCACACCAGCAGTTTTGCATATTCTTGTTGGGCGTTTCGGCTGGTTTTACCGCTATGAAGTTTATATTTATCTTTATTTATCACTTTTGATTTTGATGTTGATTGATTTTAAAAAGATGAAGAGCAGCTGGGTTGCAGTCTGGACTGTTTTCTTTGTCATAGTTTATTGGCCTTATCTTGGAAGCGTCGGAAAACTTCGCCAGGCTTGTCGAAATATATACTATCAACAAGGTGTCACTGTAGATTTTCTCAACAAATATTTGCCTGAAGCCATTGGAACTAATGATATCGGCTATGTTGGCTTTAAACATCCATTCTATGTTTTAGATTTATATGGCCTGGCTTCAAAAGAGGCTTTGGACTATCGCCTCCACGCGCCTAATTTTGATTGGGTCACAAATCTCGCCAAAGAGCATAATGTTGAAGTAATATTTGTCTATCTGAAATGGATCAATCCCAACTCAGATTGGGTCAAAGTGGCAGAGTTCGAAACGACAGAAAGAAGCGTAGTTTTAGGTTATCCAATTCTATGGGTTTACGCCAAGCCCACGCGAGTGGCTGGCCTGCGCAAGGATCTTATTGAGTTTCAAAAAACCATCCAAAGAGATCCTATCAAGCTGAGGATTTATTAAGAAGAGCGGTTGCTCTTCTTGTCTGAGATTTCTATTGCTAGCCAATTTCAGCATTCGCATCGTTGACGTACTTTCGTGAGAAAATAGCCCCCAACAGGCCGCCGATAATTAACATCATAATGTTACGAACTTCTCTAGAATCCATTGGGGAATCGGTGAAGGATTCAATGAGATAAGTTATCAAAACCATTAGCGCACAGAGGGCAAATTGCTTCGTCAAAATGTCGTTCGAGCTTCTAAATTTGCGATACAAGCACATTAAACCATAAACGCAAAGTATTAGATAAGCTGTAAGTCCCAAAACCCCCGTGCCAGAAAGAAACTGCAAATACTGATTGTGAGCATGAGCTTGTTGGTCGCCGAAGGGGATATCTGTTCCATAGGTCTTTAGCAATTGGGTGTTTTGCCAGTACCCAACACCAAAAAAGGGTTTTTCGGAAAACATTTTAATATTTGCTTTCCAAATTTGCAGTCGAATGGCGTTTGAAGAAGATGAATTTAGATTTTGAGTGTAAAGAAGTCGATCCCTGAAATGAAATGCGTTTGTTGAAAACATCAAGATAACGACCGCCACGCAAGCTAATGCCGAGAATAGAATCCGTCGATTTTTACGAAGAGTTATAAATAGGAGTGTCACAGAAATCACAAGGCCACCCCATGAGCTTCGTGAGTACGTCAAATAAGTCGTTCCTAAAAATAGAAAAGCCGTGATAATCGCCCAGATCGAGATTTTCTTTTTAAAATAGATTTGTGAACCAATCCAGGTAAGACAAAAGGAAGTCCAAAGACCAGCAGCCATACCAAAAACATTAGAGTTATTGAAGAAACCTTGAAATCTGTGATCTGGATTGAAGGCGACTCTCGCTGTGTTCATGATCAAACCATCATATATAATAGCGATACCGGCTGCTAAAATGAGTGTAATAAAAAGATACTTTAAGGATATTCCATCATTTGCGCCAATAAAATAGGTGGCCAGAAAGATGATATATGCGCCTAAAAGCCATCTGAAATTTAGAATCTCGGACGGCATTCCCGCCAGAATATAACTGATGAAAATAATAGATAGTAAAACTATTATCATTAAATGTAGAAATCCAGATTTCTTGAAAATTGAAGCGACATTTTTTATGGGCCACGGCTTTGAAAGTAGAATGGTCAGCAATAGAGCTACCATGCACCCGTCGAAAAAACGCCAAGAGATAAAATTTGTAAAAACGGCCAATAAAAGAAAAGTAGAAACAATAGATTTAGACATTTTTGAAGAAGAATCCCCTAAAAGTAGTAATACGCCTCATAACATCAAGAATAAAGGCGTTAGTAAAGTAGCAAATTGGCGGTCGAATTGGCTGCATGGCGTGACCATTCGTGATTTAATTGAATTTCGGAAATTATTCAGTGATTCTTTGCTGACAAATCGTTCAAATAAAAATAAATAAAATTCTGATTACATGGTGTGTTTTGATAATTTGGGAGATACAAGGAATGCAAGTGAGACTTCAATCGGTGGGCCCGTGTGTAAATCGTCTTCTATCTTCGTTATCTCTGAAACATGGTTTTATTTTTCTTTTGCTATTTTCAGCTTTATTTCACTTCATTGGACCTTATTTATATTATGAGTTAGTAGGTTTTCAAACCAACTATCAGCCCCAGACTCAGATGTTTTATGATCGGGGAGCTTATAATATAGGCGCAGCAATAAATATTCTCGGATTGGGGGTGGCAGGAATAGTTATCATATTTTTGCCTAACGCGAAAAAAATTGTTCCCACTACGGTAAAGCAGCCCGCAATTTTTTTCATCGCCAGCTTTGCTTGGAATCTTTTATATTTATATCTTTCCGGCGGCTTTCAAGGTGTGTTAGCTGGAAAACTTTTGGGAAGCTGGTATAGCTATATCGGTATTTTTCTAATGATTAATATAGCATTTCTTCTTAGTATGGGTCTTTTTAGTAACAGTAGTTCTTATTTGTTGTCATCTCTATTTGTTTTGTGTTCAGTTCTCAATGGTTCTCGTTCTGCTCCGATTTCACTACTCATAGTTAGCTTTGTTCTGATGAGTGTTGAGCTCTCAAATCGCCGGAAACTTCAATATGGTGCAATGCTGTTAGTATCATTGGTTTTTTCTGTATTCTTTTTTAAAGTCGCGAACTCATTTCGAAGCTCAGACTTTTTACTTCAAAGAATCGAAGAGGTTGACCGAGACTCCGGCGGCTTATCCCACATAATTGGGCGGGCTTCATTTCTTGAGACATCTATGATCCCGATTATATTCAAGGGTCATCCAGATGAGCACGCCCAAGAGTTGGAGACATTTTACAGCAAATATTCTCTAGCAAACCAGTTAAGTCTGTTTGCTAGATATTTCTTTCCGGGAAGTTTAAAGAGAATCATCGAATCTAAGGAGCCGGGATTTTTTAATTTTGACCTTTTGCCGAACCAGTATTATCGAAATATTTTTTTACAGGAAACGATGGAGATGGTCCGGAAAAAGTATACTTCAGTGAATATAACTTTTCCCGTATATGTGTATATGTATTCTAATGCCGCAGTCGCGATACTGTCTTATGCGATAGTATTGATCTTATCATATTTGCTCATTGTATTTATGGCGAAGTGTTATGCGCCCATTTCTTTGGTACTTTTTTTGAATATCTATAATCTGATTTATTTCTTTGATGCGACAGATTTTTTAGTGATGCTACTCCATTCCTTATTGACGATGGTGGCATTTCTTATTTTTTATGCTGGCTATGAAAGATTTCGAAAAAGAATTCAGTTCGATAAAGTTGCTTGATTCTATAACACATTTTTTTGGGCGAGATTCTTGTCTAAAGATACTCTGTGCGTACCAAATGATGTTGCCTTGGAAGACGCGCAGGGCTGTTATACGCTATAGTGAATCTTTTTCGACGCAGCTGCTCATTTTTGGCGAGATGGTCTCATCTGAAGACAATTCCATTTAAATGTGACCTAGACTTGAGAAGTAAAGTCGCTTTTATGAAGTGATGCTTTTTGAACTTCACAGTTAATTCAAAATTGGTGACAGGCCATTCAGCGGAAGCGCTATGTTCAATGGAACTGCATAAAGCGATTTGCCCTTAGAAAATTAAAAAAAAGATGACTTTACGATAGCATAGACATTTAATGCCTTGTTTGTATTTATGAAATGAGCACTCATGGATTCCAATACTAAAGAATTATTTCATTCTGTTTATGCTCCACCGCGGTCATCGAGTGGAATGACGGTGGAGGATATTTACAAAGACTCCGAGGTTCTTAGTTTTGCTTTAGCAAGGCACGGTTTGCTTGAGGGATTGAAGGCACTTGATCTTAAGCCCGGCGATTCAATTTTAATACCTTCCTTTATTTGTCGTGATGTTTTAGCGCCAATTAATATTTTAGGCCTGAAGATACTTTTTTATCCTGTTGATCAAAATTTGAAATTCGTTGGCTCTGCAAAAGAGCTGCCTTTGGCAAAAGCAATTTTGGCTATTCATTATTTTGGTCTCGAGACAGATTTGAGCGTTTACAAAGAGTATTGTGATAGAGTTGGTGCATTTTTAATTGAAGACAATGCCCATGGTTTTTTAAGCCGATCGACTCAAGGCAATTTTTTGGGAACACAGGGTGATATTGGGATCGTCAGTGTTCGTAAGACATTGCCGATCGCGAATGGTGCGATTCTTATCTTTAAGCGTGGTCGCTTTACTTTGCCTAAGTTACAGCCCATGAAGATTGTAAATTGGCGACTCATTATTAAAAATAGTCTGCGACCGTTGGTCGCAAAATGGGGAACCGGATTATTGTTGCGTCTGACGAAGTTTAAAAGGCAATTGAGACTTTTGCTTAAAGGAAAAGAGTTTCCTGAGTCAACAGATCAAGATGAGTGGGAATTGTCGATGATTCAGTCTCCGGTCGAATTTAATTCTTATATTTCTAAGATGGACATCGCAAAAGAGATTTGGCGCCGTCGCGCGCTGTTTGAAGTGTTGGGGCAATTTTTAAAAGATGAAAGTATTGAGCCGTACCGTAAATCCTTGTCAGCGAACGAAGTTCCGTATGGGTATCCTTTCTTCTGTTCGCCTGAGCAAATCGGTATTGTAAGGAAGCGTTTGGAGTCTGTCGGAATGGAAATAGTAAATTGGCCAGCTCTTCCTAAGGTCATTGATAACTCTTCAACCCCTAGTTTTTATAGAAACCTCTATCTGGTTAAATTTTTATGGTAGGCGCAATGTTAAATTGGAAGGTTTTCGATCAAGACGCCACGGTATGGAATCATTATTTGACGGCGCTTTCATATTTTTCGATCTATCAAACCTACGAATGGGGTGAAGTGAAAAAAAATGATGGATGGTATGTCGTTCGTCTAATTGGTTTTGATCGTGATCAAGAGACCTACTCGATGGCGCAGATTTTTGTAAAAAAGCTGCCATTTGGAGGAGTTTTCTTTTGGTGCCCAGGTGGCGTTATGGGGAAAGATCTTGGATTGAACATGAAATCCTTGAAGAAGATTTTGAAGTTCCGATTTTATTATTTTCGCTGCTCGTTTCATGATCCAGATATTTCTTTGTCAGTGCTTGAAAAGTTAGGTTGGCGTAAGCCCACTTATAGTATGAATAGTAATCTTGCGATGGCTCTCTCTTTGGAGGCCTCTGAAGAAGATCTATTGATGCAAATGAGTTCAAATTGGCGACACAATTTAAAACGTTTTGAAAAAAAAGAGGTTATGGTTGAGCCATGGATCGATCCAGATGCATCGACATTATTTGCCTACTATCAGAAATTTGAATCATTAAAAAAACTTAGCCAGCAACATTCGCAAGCTTCTATAGAAGAGACGATTAAAAAGTTTGGACGAAATTTAATTATTTACCGAGCGTTTAATAAGGATGGGGAGTTGCTTGCTTTGCGCGGCTATATCTTAGCTGGAACAAGAGCTTTAGATTGGTATGCGATCTCTACTGAGTCTGGTCGATCGTGCTATGCATCTTATGGTGTCTTGTGGAGAATTATTAGAGACGCTAAAACTCGAGGCATATTGTTTTATGATTTATCGGGTGTGGACCCCGTAGGGAATGCTGGCGTGTACAATTTTAAAAAGGGCGCCGGAGCATATGAAGTTCGATATCCAGGGGAGTTTGAGAAGGCGAGCTTCTTCTTGTTGAAGATTGTTGTGAATTTTCTTCTGAAAAAAAGGCTAAGCATTTCTTAGTGGATATCGGTGAGAGGATATATAAATGAACTTGTTGTTTCGGGCCACTGTAGAAAGCCTTAAAACAGGAACAAATTTTGTCGCAAATAATCGCATCATCATTTTCAAAGAAAATGATGATCAAATTTATGCAACCAAAAATCGATGTAAACATTCATCGGGGCATTTTACTCCGTGTGATTCCAGTCAAAAAATTGTGACTTGTCCATTTCATGGTTGGAAGCTTGATTTGCAAAAAATGACCTACGTCAATCCAGCTGGTGGGCTCGAGCAAATGCAATTGAAAGTCGAATTGCGTGATACTGATGTGCTGATCTACGACAACGAACTTTCCTCTGATACATTTTTTGTGCAACCAAGAGCTACAGAACGACCTGATTTTAAGCTCGAGTTTTTAACTCATGCGTCGGTTTTGTTCTCGACGCCAGAACTTTCTATAGTGACAGATCCATGGCTGACAGGTCCTGCATTTTTAATGGGGTGGTGGTTAAAATACGCTCCACCTACAGATTGGTTAAAGAAAGTCTGTGATGTGGATTATATTTATATCAGCCATAATCATTCCGATCATTTAAATATCCATACTTTGCGAGAAATTTTTAAAGCTAAACCTGACGTTCGGTTTTTGATTCCACCGTTTGAAGACCAATCAGTTTTGACCCCATTAAAGGAGCTAGGATTCCAAAATTTCATTATGCCACGTTTTAATGAGTGGCATAGGCTGAATGACGATACTTTTATAATGATTTTGCCTGATGCTTCTGGAAGAGATGATAGTGGTCTATTAATTGACTATCGTGGTTACAAAGTTTTGGATGTGGTGGACTGTCCAAATATCAATGATGGCATTCTGCCAAAGGTTGATGTGTTGTTTACTCCATTTGCCAGTGGAGCAAGTGGTTATCCAGTTTGTTGGCAAGATATGTATCCTGCTGAGAAAATTAGTAATTTGGTAGAGCGAAATCGTAAAAAAGTTTTGGCGCTATCTCTTGATATTATTGAAAAAACCAAGCCCGATATCGTTGTTCCTTTCGCTGGATATTTTGTTGAGGCATACCCTGGTGACTCAGATATACGGGCTTTGAATAAAAAAAATACACCGGAAGAATTTCGCTCTACTGTTGAAAAAAAATATAACAACACAAAAGTTTGGTGCCCCACTGGAGGAGCTATTTTTTCTTTTAAAGATAAAATAGAAATTAAGGCAGGCTCTAGTCAGCCTCCAGAATATGACTTCGAAAAGTACCTCGGGGAAATTCGTGCCTTTAATAAGAAATATCGTACGAGTAGCGGGGTGGATTTTTTAAAATCTTATTTTGAATGGGCAGGTTTCTGCTCTGATATGCTTATGAATATTATTCTTATGAATGAGGATTTTTCCGAAGAGAAGGAAGCCTATTGGATTGATTTACAGAACCTAAATGTAGATACAAACCGTCCAGATATTCAAAGAAAGCAATTCTCACGGCTTAAGATTCGCGATGACATGTTTTACTATGTGGCTCTTCGCGGACTGCCATGGGAAGAACTGAGTATTGGATTTCAGACCCGATTATCACGTGATCCTGATGTTTATGAGTTCGATTTTTGGAATCACTTCCAGAATAAACTTCCAGGAACGCCATTTTATAAAATTTTAAATAAGAAATCATAATACGAGGTTGATAACATGAAAAAGGTTTTAGTGACTGGTGCTGACGGATTTATTGGATCTCACCTCGTTGAAATGTTGAGTGCAAGGGGGTATGAAGTTCGAGCGTTAACTTTATACAATTCATTCAACAATTGGGGGTGGTTAGATACCATTCCAAGGATTAAGAATGTTGAGATTGTATCAGGCGATGTTCGTGATCCATTTCTTTGTAATGAGATTACAAAAGATATTGATACGGTTTTTCATTTGGCTGCATTAATCGCTATTCCTTATTCATATCGTGCGCCAGCAAGTTACGTTGACACAAATGTGAATGGTACATTGAATATCTGCAAAGCAGCTCTTGAAAACAAGGTAAGCAAGGTTATTCATACGTCGACCAGTGAGACATATGGGACCGCTCTATATGTGCCCATTGATGAGAAACATCCATTGCAACCTCAGTCTCCGTATAGCGCCTCAAAAATTGCGGCAGATGCTATGGCTATGAGCTTTCACTACTCATTTGGATTGCCTCTAGTGACCGCTCGTCCTTTTAATACTTACGGGCCTCGTCAGTCGGCTAGAGCAGTAATTCCGACGATTATTTCCCAAATTGCAGCAGGCAAAAAAGAAATTAACTTAGGAGATACGTCTCCAACCCGTGACTTCAATTATGTTTTAGATACTTGTCGTGGTTTTATTGCTCTTGCAGAAAGCCAGGATGTGATTGGAAAGACGGTGAATATCGGATCAAATTTCGAAGTTTCTATTCAAAAAACTTTCGAAATAATTCGTGATATTATGAAGTCAGACGCCGTGATTATCCAGGATAAAGAGCGTATCCGTCCGAAAAACTCAGAAGTCCAACGTCTTTGGTGCGATAATTCGGTTATCAACAAAACGACCGGATTCAGACCAGAAGTTTCTTTGGAGAAAGGGCTCGAGCTTACGGTTGAATGGTTTAAAAACCCATCAAACCTAGCTCATTATAAAACGGATATTTACAATGTTTGAGTCGACGATTCAATTTATCAAAAAACTTTATCCCGAACAGGACTTCATACCTCTTCACGCACCAGTTTTTCAAGGGCATGAAAAACAATATGTTATCGAGGCTATTGATTCGACATTCGTTTCCTCAGTCGGAGCTTTTGTTGATAAATTTGAAACCGATTTCTCTAAATATACAGGTGCCAGAAAAGCGGTCGTAACGGGAAATGGTACTGCCGCTCTTCATGCGGGCTTGCATCTCTTGGGAGTTGGACCTGGTGATGAAGTTCTAACACAGGCATTAACGTTTGTGGCGACAGCCAACGCCATTTCATATTGTGGTGCTCGTCCAATTTTTTTGGATAGTGATCGTGTTACAATGGGACTTTCTCCTGAGAGCCTGGAGTTGTTTCTATCAAGTAATGCGGAAGTTCGTGAGGATGCCTGCTTTAACCGTAAAACGGGAAAGCGAATTGCAGCATGCGTGCCGATGCATGTTTTTGGCCACCCTGTTCGAATCAAAGAAATTATTGGAATTTGTGACACATACAAAATTCCGGTGCTAGAGGACGCCGCGGAGTCTTTAGGAAGTTTTTTCGATGGCCGTCATACCGGCCTATTTGGAAAAGTAGGAGTTTTTAGTTTTAACGGAAACAAAATTCTAACATCTGGCGGTGGAGGTATGATTGTTACAAATGATGATGTTTTGGGGAAGCGGGGAAAGCATATCACTACAACTGCTAAAATTCCTCATCGTTGGGAATTTGTTCATGATGAAATTGGATTTAACTACCGCATGCCAAATCTAAATGCAGCATTGGCGTGTGGGCAATTGGAGCAGTTGCCCAGCTTCATAGAGAATAAGCGTGAAACGGCTTTAATTTATAAAGATTATTTTTCTAAGCAAGGAATTAACTTTTTCACCGAACCTCCGGGCGCTCGATCGAATTACTGGTTGAATGCCATCATTCTAGAAAATCGTTCGGAAAGAGACCACTTCTTGGAAGAAACTAACAAACAGGGTGTTATGACCCGGCCGATTTGGTCGTTAATGCCAGATTTGGCCATGTATAAAGATTGTCAGCAGTCAGATTTGTCTATTGCACGTGAATTGTCCGAAACTGTAGTGAACATTCCTAGTAGTGTGAGGATTCGATGAAAAATATTTTTCTAGTGGGTGGAGGAGGACATTGTGTTTCTTGTATTGATGTCATTCTTGCCGAGGGAAAGTATCAAATTAGAGGCATTTTTGATTTACCTGATAGACGTGGAACAACTGTATTAGGTGTTCCGATTCTGGGTGGCGATGAACTAATTGAAGAATACATTTCGGATGAAAATTATTTTTTGGTGACCGTTGGGCAAATAAGAAGTCCTAATACTAGAATGGATATTTTTGAAAACGTGAAAAAAAAAGGCGGTATTTTTGCTACGGTTATTTCTCCGAGAGCCTATGTGTCGCCATTTGCTACTATAAAAGAAGGCAGCATTGTTATGCATGATGCATTAGTTAATGCAAATGCTTTTGTCGGATTCAACTGTATCATAAATACCAAGGCGCTAATTGAACACGACGCTGAAGTACAAAGTCATTGTCATATATCTACTGCTTCTGTGATTAACGGTGGTTGCCGTATAGAAGAGGGTGCTTTTGTGGGTAGCAATTCGGTTTTAAAGGAAGGTCTTGTTGTTCCCAAGCGTGCTGTCTTAAAGGCTGGGGAGTTTCATAGATGAAAAGTTCTAAAGTTTTGATCATCGCAGAAGCGGGAGTTAACCACAATGGTGATATAGATACGGCCCATAAGTTGATCGACGTCGCTGCTGAAGCAGGTGCTGATATCGTCAAGTTCCAAACTTTCAAGGCAAAGAATCTCGTGACGGCTTCGGCGCAGATGGCTGAGTATCAAAAACGGAATATAGGGGTTGAAGAAAGTCAGTTTGAGATGCTGAAAAAGTTAGAACTTTCTTATGAAGACCATCATAAGTTGGCTAACTATTGTAAGCAGAAAAATATTAGCTTTTTATCAACTGCATTTGATTTTGAAAGTTTAGCATTTTTACAAACTCTTGCCATGGGACTTTGGAAGATTCCAAGCGGCGAGATCACTAATTTACCCTATTTAGAGAAAATTGGATTATTTGGGGACCCAGTTATTATTTCTACGGGCATGGCAGAAACACAGGAAATTCAAGCTGCCATTCAAGTGCTATTAAAGTCTGGTTTGTCTTTGGATAAATTAACAGTTTTGCATTGTACGACGGAATATCCGACCCCCATGACCCATGTGAATTTAAGAGCGATGAAAACCTTAGGAAGTCTTTTGGGAACTGGATATGGTTATTCAGATCATACTCTTGGTATCGAGGTACCAATTGCAGCAGTGGCTCTCGGAGCAACTGTGATCGAAAAACATTTTACGTTAAGTCGAGAAATGACGGGACCTGATCATAAAGCGTCGCTCGAGCCGAATGAATTTTCGGCTATGGTAAAGGCAATACGCAACATTGAAGAGGCTTTGGGTAGTCAGGAAAAAAGACCATCTAAAATTGAAATTCAGAATCGCGCAGTAGCTCGAAAATCGATTGTAGCGAAGAGAAAAATTAAAGCTGGCGAAGTATTCTCCGAGGAAAACCTAACAACAAGCAGGCCGGGAACGGGAATCTCGCCGATGAGGTGGCATGAACTAATTGGACAGCAAGCGATTCGCGATTTCGAGGAGAGCGAGTTGATCAATGACTAATATATGCATCTTTACAAGCACTAGAGCTGATTATGGAATTTTAAGCCCATTAATCCGTCTGCTGAATAATGATGTGAATTTCAATACAGTACTTTTTGTAACAGGAACACATCTTTTAGAACAACACGGGCATACGGTTGAAGAAATCAAACGTGACGGAAACTCGATTGGTTATGAGGTTCCCCTTAAGATGCAAACAGAAGGACCATCTTCTCATCTGGAGGTCATGGGAGAATCCTTAACTCTTTTTACACGGGCACTCAGTCACAAAAAGCCCGATGTAGCAATTGTATTGGGCGATCGATATGAGACTTTAGCATTTGCTATAGCCGCTAATGGATTGGGAATTCCGTTAGTTCATCTACATGGTGGTGAGTTGACGGAGGGCGCGCTTGATGATGGGTATCGGCACGCTATCACCAAACTTTCATATTTGCATTTTACTTCCGCTGAAATATACAGATTAAGAGTTTTGCGTATGGGTGAAGAGCCAGAGCGTGTGTTTAATACAGGAGCGCTGGGGATTGATAATGCCATCCATTCAGCGGATTTATCGAAGGACGCTCTTGCGGCGGCACTGGGCATATCATTCAAGAAGTATTTGTATTCGGTGACCTATCATCCGGAGACCAGCAATCCCAGTCTGAATCTATTGCAAGTTTCTTCGATGCTTTCGGCGCTTTCAGAAAAGATTAAAGGAAATGAAACATTTATTATTTTCACTCGTGCGAATGCTGATCCTGGCAATGAAGAAGTTCATAAAAAGATAGAAGATTTTTGCAGATCATTTCCTGAACATTGTTACTATGTGCCATCTTTAGGAATGAGACGTTACCTGTCGTTGTTAAGAAATGCAGATGTCGTCATAGGTAACTCATCGAGTGGAATTATTGAAGCACCAGTATTCGGGACGCCGACCATCAATATTGGAGATCGACAAAAAGGGCGTGAATTAGCACTCTCAGTATTTTCAGTAAATGGTGATCAGGCGGAGATTTCAGCTGCAATCGAAAAGGCCTTATTGTTTAAGCGTATAAATAAGAACAAAAATTTTTCCATCTATGGAGATGGGACAGCCGCTTCAAAAATGTTTGAAATTTTGAAACGTTTTAAATTTTTGTCTTTTCCAAAGAAGCATTTTTACGATGGTTAAAGAGGAATATCTTGTGGGAAGTTTGAAGGATAAAAATTGGCATAAACTACTTATTCCTAGCGAGGTTTCGATACGTGAGGCTATGGAGCGCATTAACGAGCATGGCGGTAAAGGTCTTTTTGTAGTTGATACTGACTTGATTCTAGTTGGGTCGCTGACCGATGGAGATATTCGTCGTGCTCTGCTGAAGGGGATAAGCATTCAAGAGCCTATATATAAAGCTATGAAAAGCGATTTGATATGGGCAAGCGAGCATCTTTCAAACGATGAGAAGCAGAGAATTTTATTGGAAAAGAACATCCAAAGTTTGCCAGTTTTGGATGCACAAAGAAAAGTTATTGAAATTTTTGTGATGGATCGATCTGGTGACTGTTATGAAAATCCAGTTGTTTTGCTTGCTGGTGGGATGGGGACAAGGCTGGGAAAGATTACTCAGAACCTCCCTAAACCTATGGTAGAAGTTGCCGGCAAGCCGATCCTAGAGCATATCATCAATCGTTTTGTTGAGCAGGGCTTTAAGAATTTCTTTCTGTCAGTGAACTATAAGGCTGACGTCATTGAAAATTATTTTTCATCTGGTGACAAATTTAAATGCCACATTGAGTATCTTCGTGAAAGTAAACGCCTAGGAACAGCAGGGCCTATGAGTTTACTTCCTCATGATCTTAAAGGTCCGTTAGTGGTTATGAACGGAGACTTGTTGACTCAAGTAAATTTATCTCAGTTACTTCGTTTTCATATGGATCATCATGCGAGCATTACGATGTGTGTTCGCGAATATGAAATAAATATTCCATTTGGCGTAGTGGAAACTGACGATGGATTTGTTCGCTCTTTTCATGAGAAGCCTAGTCGTGTATTTAAGGTGAACGCCGGGATTTATGTAATTGATGCGGATATAGCGAGGAAAGTTCCCAAGGACGAATACTTTGATATGTCGTCACTTCTAAATCTTTTATTAGAGGAAAATATTGAAATTGCCTGCTTCCCTATTATTGAACGTTGGATCGACGTGGGAAGAGAGTCCGATTTAGATATGGCGAGATCTGTGTACTCTAAGGATGATGAATGAAAAATAATAATAAAAAAATCTGCATCATTCCGGCGCGCGCTGGATCTAAAAGAATACCTGGAAAGAATCTTGTCGATCTTGGTGGGAAGCCATTAATTCGTTGGACGGTGGAGCAGGCGATAGAATCAAATGTTTTTGACTCTATTGTGGTCAGCTCAGACTCAGAAGAGATCTTGAATGCTAGTGGTGATGAAGCGATTATTGTGAAAATGAAACGAGCAGCTAGCCTTGCCGGTGATTATGCATCTACAACAGATGTTATCTTGGATGTTCTTCTAGAAATGAAGCTTCATTCAAAGGAATTCGATATAGTTGGTCTTTTGCAGGTAACATCTCCATTTCGAACTAAGTACAATGTAATTGAAGCATTTAATAAATTTGAAAATGCAAAAGCTGAATCACTAGTTTCTGTAGTCCGCGTGCAGGAAAATCCATTCCATATGGTATCAGAGACCCGTGATGGAAAATATAAATTGTTAATTTCCCAAGATCCTTCGACATATAAGCGTACACAGGATGTTTCGCCGATTTATCTACTCAATGGTGCAATTTATATTTCTCGAACGAAGAGTTTTTTAGAGGAAAAAACTTTCTTTGGAGAAAAAATGGTAATCTATGAGATGTCTAAAGAAGCATCATTGGATATAGATACCCCCGAAGATCTTGAAGTTGCTCGAGGGCGTTTTAATAAATAGTACTAGAAACTATGTTCGATCGTGAAAGCTCCGTTTGGCTTTTGAATGGCAGTATAAGTTAGTAAGCCGCCGTAGGTTGAATATATAGAATAATAACCGTAGTCGTTGTCCAAGAACTCTTTAAGGTTCGGGAATAGATCGTCTAATTTCAGAATACCATTCTGTTCAATAATAGGTAGAGTAAGAATTTTAGTGGTTAAAGAGCCTCGTTTTGCGGATGAGTACAAGTTAATGGTTAATGTATCTTGTGAGGAAATTGCACCATAAATCTCTTCATAGGGAGTGAGTACTAGGGTGCTTGCCGCCGATGACGAGCTCATATAGGGTCCCCAGAAATAGCGTTTCGCGGGTCTTTCATTATGGAACACACCTAAAGAGCATTCCCATGGAAGGATATGATTTTTTTGTTGGCCAGTAAGAGCTGTCACGATTCGTGACGGTAATCGGCCATCATTTTTTTCGAACTTAACAGTTTCAATAAGATTCGAAGATAAGTTGATATGGGCAAAATCCCCGGTCTTGAAGGAAATGATCTTATCGTCAGTAGTCGCCTTGTAACTTCCCGGATCCATATCTGGATAAATCAAAACTGTAACATCTTGTTCTAATGAAGGAATCTTCATGTAAGCGATGCCTCGCTCTAGGCTGTCGGTAGAAATTTGAGAATAATTAAAATTAGAGTGAGTTGCATAGAACTCACTCTCATTCAAAACTTCATTTCCAACTAACATTCGCGTGAAACCATTTGATACTTCGAAATTGATGCTGACATTTCCAGCTTCGCCGCGAAGAAATTCTGAGAGATTTGGAATAATGTCAGCAGGATAAATTTTTACGGTTTGATATGGTTGAAGCTCGAATAGTTCTTGTTTGGCAGATATTTTCTTGCCATCGCTTAAACGAGTGACTGTTAAAGAGATGACCTGAGACTGCTGGCGAGTAAATCCATTATGAAAAACTCCAAAAGAGCGAATATTTAAATTATCATAAATAGTCCAGCAAGATTCTCTTCCATGTGTGAGTATCTTTTTATCCTCGACTTCGTGAAGTGAATAAACACGTGAGTAAGAATGTACTTGAACGATAGACTTTTCCGTTTCGTAAAAAGCCATGACAGCTGAGTATGGAATACGGAGGTTTTGGAGCGAGAAGCTTTCTATTTCAACGCTGCCCTCGAAAGGAGTATTTACAGATGGGCGGTAGTTAATAACTTCACCTTGTTCAAACTTAAGGCGCTCTCTGCGAAGAAGAGTTCCATCCATTCTTCTGATGTTCGCCACCAAAGTTACAGAGTTGTCGTTTTTAAAATGCCAATAGTTAAAAAATGAAAGTGTCGTACGAAACTTTTCATCATGGCGATAGTAAAAATTTGAAGAAGAACGAAGTACTTCTCCAAAATTGCCATGATAATTATCTTTTTGATTGAGTGAGATCTTTTCCATAGTGTTCCCAAAAATTTAAAGAGTGTTTAAATAATCCAAAAAAGCTGTTGCGGAGTCTTTTCCATCAAGTCCGTCACCGATTAGATAATTTCTTTTGAAACTACTGTACGCTTCTTGAGAATGCGCTAACGTCAACTGTATTGTATCACTATTCGAAATATCAATACAGGTGGCTTGTAGGCGTTCGGCAAAATTCTTGATAAAAGAAATAACAGGCAGGCCAGATGCATCTTTAGAACCTAAGACATCGTCATAAACGAAGACAATGGGTTTGTCGTAAATTACAGCATAGCTAGTCGATGTGCTATAGTGAGTGATGACTAATTCAGATTTTTTTACTAACTCTGCAGTTTTGTTTTTTTCCTGACGACGCTGTTCGAAATGTTCAGCGGAATACTGAACTTTTGGATGAACTGCTATTATAACAGGGCAACCAGTTTGCTTCTCTACTAAAGAAAAGAACGCATTCATTCGATCGCGATGTTTTTTGAAGTCTTCCTGAGAATATGACATTTTGTAAAAGTGCATGTCTGGGTGATTTGTGATTCCCAAATCCAAATACACGGCAAATTTAGTTGGCAAATCGGTTAATGTATCATCTTTCAAGCGAATAGTTCTGTCGTAATCAACATAATTAATGGGAAAGATGCTATAAGTACCAGTTTGATAAGGACGTGACTGGCCCGCGCAAAAGTATGTACTAGGAAATTTAATTATATTTTTACGTTTATATACTTGAAGTAGTGCCTTTTGAAAAAGCCACTTACTCATGAAAAATGGATTTATTAATTTCTTTATACGAGATTTTGAAACAACCGGCGCTAAAGGAATTTCTCCCGTTAGGAAACATGAAATCGGAGACTTTGAAATTGTCGACAGAATTTTAAACACTTCTACAAAACGCCATTCAAAGTGAACTTGAATATTGATAAGCACTTCGGGGTTTTGTTGTGATGTTAATATAGCCTTTAAGACTTCCAGCGAATGAATGTCTTGCGCCAAATGTTTATACTCAGGTGCATGATATCCGCTAGGAAAACCAAAACAACTGGGAATGCTTAAAAATTCAATTTGAACGCCGGAATTTAAACACTGAGGTATAAATAGAGATTCTGCATAATAGCCGGTGAGAGGGCCAAGGCTGACATGAATGATCTTTTTAATCATGAGCATTTTCCAACAGGGTTAAGTGGATCTTGGTAAGCTATCAAATTTTTTCTTGCTTGAGGAGTTATGATCTTATCTGTGTGATGTCGCGCGGCGTGGCATTAAGAGATGTGCAATATTATATTATTTGTGTAGTCTGAGTGTTCAATTAAACATATCGTGGGTAGCGGGATGAATTATTCAAAAAAATACCTAAATTCATACCTAACCCAGATTCTGTCGATAATTTTAAATTTGCTAGCAATTTTGATTGTGACCCCAAGGTTAGCGGCTTTCCCCGATTATCTTGGAGTTTATACGTTGGCAACCTCCCTAATTTCTTATCTTGCCTATGGAGACCTTGGGTTTTTAATGGCCTCGACTAAGTTGGCGGCCGAGGCATACGCGAGAAATAGCAAGAAGGACCTGGCATACATTGGTTTTGCGGCGGCTATTTCTTTGGTTGCTTGGATCATATTTGCTTTTGGATTAGTCGCATTTTGGAGAGTTTATTCTGAGCAGAAGCTGACTGGTCATGACGACGCTTTTCGAAATTTCTTTAGTTATGTCATGCTGACACTAATATGTTTTTCTCCGGTATTAATTCTACGTCGAATTGTCCAGATCTTTTATGCAATTCGATTGGAGGATTATTATCTGAGAGTGTTTTTTGCATTCGGAAGCTTAATCAAAATTTTGGGTTCTTTTTATATTGTGAAGCAAGATCCGTACGGTGTTGGTCATTATTTCCTTTTTGGTAATGGTGTTGACCTGTTGCTTGTATTGGTGTGCTTTGGTTTTTCATTTCGGCGGTATGGATATTCCCTTACGGATTTTATAAAGTCTATTCGTTTAGATCCACAAATTTTTAGAGAGACGAAGGGGCTTGCAACCGCAGGTCTTCTGTCGACAGTTTGTTGGATTTTATTTTTTGAATTAGACAGTCTTTTTTTGGCTACCTTTGGTTCGCTCGAACAAGTGGGGTTGATGACCGGGTGTTTGATGCTAGTTGGTTACCTGCGGATGTTATTGGGTATCATATATTCTCCGTTTGCGGTGAGATTTAATTACTTTTCTGGTCACGGTGATTGGACTGGTCTGAAACAGTACTGTCGTGATCTAATTGAGGTGACGTTCCCGGTCAGTGTATTCTTTGTGTTGAGCATTGTTCTTCTAGTTCGACCGCTTATGGTAAGTTGGCTAGGGGGGCGCTATGCAGAAGCCTCACTGACAACCTCCTTCTTTGTTGCTTCATTTATGTTCTCGTTTGCTCAGTATCCGGGCAGTTTTCTTTTAATAACTCTTGAGAGAAACCGTGAAATCGCATTGGCGGCTATATTTTCAGTTGTAGTTTATTGGTTGGGAATCATTTTCCTCTTCGATCGCATAGGGATCCTCGCCATCGGAATCTTTAAGTTGATTAGCTTTGTCACTATGTTTGTATTTTATATGTACAAAATTATTGAATTTGTACATATAGACTTGGGAAAGAGTCTGCGAGCTTTTTTGATGCCTGCAATACTGGTTGCTGTGATGCTTGTATCTCTAAATCAATGGGTCACGACGTGGTTGTCTTTTGAAAAGTCCTATCTTAATGTTCTTAAGGTTGTCCTGATCGGCGCTGTATATTCGGTCTGTTCTATTTTGATTTTCTATATCCTTTCCAGAGCATTCCGCGAAGCAGTCAAAAGGGCTTGGACTATCGCTAAGGACGCATTTTTTAAGAAAAAGTTGGCATAATCTAGGCGGGAAGTTGGAAAACGGATTATCAAGTTTCGAATACCATAAGTTTCTTCTAAAGCATCAAGTTGCTACCGCCATGGCAGCATTTTTGCCATCTAGATCGAAAGCAGATTATCGCTGTTTGATGTATCATTCGATTGTGGAACAGGGATGTGGACACGATATTTACAAAATGAGTCTGCAAAAGTTTATTCATCAAATGCAGATATTAAAAAATGGACCTTGGGAGCTGATTCCCTTTGATCAAGTTGCTGTGCCTAACAAAAAAGCATTGTCTATAACCTTTGATGATGGCCATCGCGACAATTTTGAGTTGGTCTATCCGCTACTGAGAAAAATGCAAATTCCATTTACTATTTTTGTAATCACAGATCGTGTTTTGCAAAACGACCCAGCTTATCTCTCGCATAGCCAATTGGTAGAGCTATCAAAAGATCCTCTGGTGACACTGGGAGCCCATGGCAAAACCCATAAACCTTTAGCCTCGTTACCAATAAACGAGGCGATTGAGGAGCTGTCTGAAAGTAAGAAGGATCTTGAGGACACTATCGGCAGAGGCGTTAATGTCATGAGTTTTCCTCTCGGGCAGTGGAACAGCGAGTTGTTCTCTAAGGCTCGTGAAATTGGATATACCAGATGTGGTACTAGTGTTGCTAAAGGGAATGTTTTTGCGAAAATGGATGGCCTAGTTTCTAGGCAATGTCTTTTCTCTTGTGAGTCTGAAGTTAGTTTTCAACAAAAGCTGAACGGCAAATGGGATTTTATTCTAGCGCGATGAATCTTTTGTGATGTCATGTGTCCAATGAAATCCTTTACTACGCCATTGATTAAGAAGGAATATTGGACATTTGGAGAGAACCTATGAAAGTTGTCATCTTGGCCGGTGGCTATGGAACAAGATTAAGCGAAGAAACCGATGTACGTCCCAAACCAATGGTTGAGATCGGCGGGAAACCGATTCTTTGGCACATCATGAAAATATATTCTAAATATGGATTCAATGATTTTGTTATATTGCTTGGATATAAGGGCTATTTTATCAAAGAATATTTCGCCAATTATTTTCTTCATCAAAGCGATGTTTCTATCAATCTAGCTACGAATAAAATGGAAATTTTAAATAATACGAGTGAGCCGTGGAAAGTCACACTTTTGGACACGGGAATTGATACTATGACCGGTGGACGTATTAAGCGTGCACAAAAGAATATTGGAAATGAACCATTCCTTTTAACTTATGGTGATGGAGTTTCCGATGTCGATATGAATAAGCTGGTCGAGTTTCATAGAAGTCATGGCAAAGCAATCACCATGACATCTGTTCAGCCTGAAGGACGCTTCGGCGTTTTAAACTTAGCAACTGATAATCGTGTTGAAGAATTCTTTGAGAAACCAAAGGGTGACAATGGTTGGATTAACGGTGGTTTCTTTGTCTGCAATCCATCGGTATTCGATTTTATTGATAATGACGATAAATGTGTTTTCGAAAAGGCTCCTCTGATGAATATGGCGCATGAGGGACAACTTTATGCTTATCATCATCATAGTTTTTGGAAGTGCATGGATACATTGCGCGACAAGCAACAGCTTGATGCGATGTGGGCGTCAAATCAGGCTCCTTGGAAGGTTTGGTAGCGTATGTTTAGGGATGTCTATCGCGGCAAAAAAGTCATGGTTACTGGTCACACAGGCTTCAAGGGCAGTTGGTTGACGATTTGGCTTACGAAGCTCGGTGCCTCTGTAATTGGAGTATCAAAAGATATCCCTACGAAACCTTCGATGTTTGAAGAATTGAAATTAGAAAACAAAATTAAGCATCATTTTTGTGATCTTAGAAACTTGAAAGAGTTTTCCGAGATCTTTCATAGTGAAAAGCCTGACTTTATTTTTCACATGGCTGCGCAACCCATTGTCTCTGTTTCATATACAGATCCTTTAGATACGATCACTTCAAATGTTATTGGTACTGCCCATGTTATGGAAGTTTTGAAAGAAACATCTCATCCATGTACCGCCATCATTATCACGAGCGATAAAGCTTACGACAATGTAGAGCAAGTGTGGGGCTATAAGGAAGATGATAAGCTGGGTGGAAAAGATGTCTATAGTGGATCCAAAGGTGCCGCAGAACTGATTATTAAATCTTATTTTTACTCATTCCTTCAGAAAAAAAACAATATTGGGCTGGCAGTTGGACGTGCTGGAAATGTTATCGGCGGCGGTGATTGGGCAAAGGATCGCATTGTCGTCGACTGCATGGTTGCCTGGAGTCAAGATAGAGCTGTAGAAATTCGTAGCCCCAAAGCCACACGTCCTTGGCAGCACGTACTTGAACCACTTAGTGGTTATTTAAATCTCGGACAAATGACGTATCTTGAACGTGAAAAATATCACGGTGAGGCTTTTAACTTTGGTCCTCGTGCTGAGCAGAATCATACAGTACAAGAGTTGCTAACAGACCTAAGTCATCTCTGGAATTTTTCTGATGTATCAAAAGCATTTAAGGTTGTCGCCGATGTTCCGTTTCATGAAGCGGGGCTATTGAAGTTGAATTGCGATAAGGCTCTTTTCTACCTTAAATGGCAGGCGAACTTGGCATACCAAGACACTATTCAGTATACTGGAAAGTGGTACTACGATTTCTATAAAAACAAATCAGCTATCTATGATTTAACTCTTGATCAAATCAAAGCTTATGAAGAAGCCGCTTTGAAAAAGGGGCTGGTGTGGACAGCATAGAGGGAGTTGTTTTAACTCCGTTAAAACAAATTCCTGGCCCAAAGGGACGTGTGTTTCATGCTTTGAAACAGTCTGAATCTTCATACGCGGGTTTTGGTGAAGCATATTTTTCTGAAGTTTATCATGGCGAAGTCAAAGGATGGAAAAAACACACACGAATGGTTTTGAACCTCATTGTTCCTTTTGGAAAGATTGAGTTTCGGATGCTAGATGAGCGCTCTGATTCTAAAACTTTTGGAAAAACCATGACTGTTGAATTGTCGCCAGAAAATTATCAACGTCTGACGGTTCCCGCTGGCATTTGGATGGCATTTAAGGGTATAGGAATCGGGCAAAATATTCTTTTGAATATTGCCAGTATCGAGCATGATCCTACTGAGTCAGTCGCGCGTGAGCTGGCTGAGTTTCCATATGAAGCGTAAAATTCTAATCACAGGTGGATTTGGAAATTTAGGTTCATGGTTGGTTGAGCATTTTGCAAAAGAAACCATGAATGATGTGTACGTCCTTGCTAGGACAAAATCTGCATTTTTGGATCATGTTCCTTATAACTGGATTCAAGGTGATGTTACAGATTTTGAAGGGATTAGTAAGGCTCTGTCCATTACTTTCGATCATTGTATTCATACGGCCAGTTTGAATGAAATGAATGTTGCCGAATACGCTCAAAAAGCACTTGAAGTGAATGCCGTCGGTACTAGAAATCTTTTGCGAGCTTTGCAGGGTCGTTTGACTGGAAAGTTCATTTATTTTAGCACGATACATGTTTATGGCTTGCAAGAGGGTCTATTAACGGAAAATAGCTTGCCGAACCCAAAGAATCATTATGCACTTACTCATCTTTTCGCCGAGTATTACATTCAACAATTCGCGCAAGATTATAAGCTTCAATTTTTAATTTATCGATTGTCGAACAGTTATGGTTGTCCGACCGATAAAAATACAAATAAGTGGTATTTAGTTTTGAACAGTCTTGTGAAGTCAGCGTACGAAAAATCGGCGATTCATCTAAGCAGCAATGGTCAGGCGTCTAGAGACTTTGTATGGATGGGTGATGTTTGTAAGATTGCTGATATGCAGCTCACAGACTCGTCATCTGGAGTTTTAAATTTGGCCTCAGGGCATTCTGTAAAGATGATCGACATTGCTCGTAAAGTGCAGAAGGTATACCTGAATCGCTATGGCAACAAGATAGATATTCTTGTGAATGAAAAAGATCTTACGGATTATAAGTCAGTTCAGATCGATAACAGCAGGCTGCGGTCTATAATCGATTATAACTTTGAGGACAAGATGGAATTGGAAATTTCTAAAATTTTTGATTTGTTGGAGAGTTAATGTTTTTTTCCGTCATTATCCCAGCCTACAATCGCGAAAGAGAATTGCCACGATCAATTGAATCGGTGCTGTCCCAAACGCATCGAGATTTCGAATTAGTTATTGTCGACAATGGGTCAACTGATAGAACGCGTGAAGTTGTCCAGTCGTACATTGCTAAAGACAATCGTGTTCGTTATTTTTGGCAGGAAAACTCTGGATCTCCAGCAGGCAGTCGAAATACTGGTATTAGAAACGCCCAATATGAATGGGTCGCATTTTTGGATTCTGACGACTATTGGTTTCCCCAAAAGCTAGAGGAAGTTAACAAAGTTATTGAGCAGCAGCCTCAGATAGTTGCAGTAAGTCACTATGAAGAACAGGTTGTCAGCGGAGTCTTCGACAAAATTCTGAAGCATGGTCACGGTGTTGGTCGACCGCTATATGAGTCACTGTTATTTAAAGGAAATGCGTTTTCTACATCAGCTATGACCGTTCGAAAAAAAGAACTTTTGGCTGTAGGGCTTTTTGATACTCGCCGTGATTATTTTGCTGTTGAAGATTATGATATGTGGATGAAGCTATCTCAAAAAGGAGAGTTTTATTGTATTCATAAAGTTCTTGGGGTCTTTAGTATCGCTGATGGAAATATGTCTCGAAATATTGAGTTGATAAATAATAATCTAAAGACCCTCGTGCTCGATCATATTGAGCGCTATCCCACTGAGAATAAGAATGATCTTAAAAGAATTCATGGGGCAAGGGTTGACTATTACAAAGGGCGATCATATCAGCTGGCTGGGGAGTATGGAAAAGCAATTCCCATTTTACTATCATCAATTTCTCGGGACCCTTGGAAATTTAAGAAAGTTGCTTCTCTTGTTTTTGCATTGTTAAGGATTCGAAAGTGATCGGGCAATTCGCCCATCCATTATATATGGCGGCTTTGTGAAAAGTATTTATGTTCATTTAAGTCCATCAGACGAGTTCTCAAAAAAATTTCTATTTAATAGTGCGATCAATCCGATCGACAGGGTTTACTATTTCAATCTTGGGAAAAGTGGATATAAAAATATTGCTGGGTTGAAGAAACATTCTTTCATTTCGGAAGTCTATAGATACATTGCCTTCCTGTGGGGGGCTGGAAAACTTGATAGAAAAAATATGGTCGTTTTTTGCCATACCACTAGATATGCTTTAGCTGGAATTGTTCTATCAAAAATTTTTGGTGTGGGAAAAGTCATCTATTTTAATCATGGAGTTCCTTACATCGGGTATTCGGGTATCATGCGATATATATTGAAGTATCTTGAGATGCTTAATGTGTGCTGCTCGGATCTTGTACTTACTGTTAGTTCTTCAATGCTTCCATTTTTAAAGAAGGGCATCTGCGGAAGAAAAAATATTCAGGCAATCTTACCAGGATCTTCGTCGGGACTCCCTGAAGAATACTATGTTGCATCCTCATCACTTAAAGAAAATTCTGCGACTGAAAAAACCATCTTTGTTTATGCTGGAAGATTTCAGCGCCGTAAGGGCGTCTATCTTCTTCTTGAGGCTTGGAAGGAACATCAGCGTCGTTGTAAGGATGATGAATTATGGATGTGCGGATTTGTTGTTTCACCTGAGAATAGTACCGTAGTGGATGCTCCAGGGGTTCGATGTTTAGGCTATGTTGACGACATGGAAAAGATTTATGAACAAGCAGATGTTGTTGTTAACTGTAGCTGGCATGAGGGGTTTGGATATACGTTGTTAGAAGGAGCGGCAAAGGGATGTTGCATACTGTCTGCTGATATTCCAGGTCCCAATATAATCTTCTCGAAGTGGATGCGTTCTCAACTGTTTGAAAGCATGAATGCATCTGAATTGTCTTTGCGCATGACCGAATTTAGTCAGAATAAAAAACGACTTTATTGCGCAAAAATTCTTTCCCTCCGTAGCGCAAAGAGATTTTTGGACAGTAAAATTAGGTATCCTGGAGTTACATCTTAATGGCTGAAGAAAGTGCTTCCTCATCGGAAAAACCCCTAATTTCGGTAATTGTTCCTGCCTACAATTGTGCAAATACGATTGGCAGGCTTCTTGAGGCCCTGTTGCAGAATAGCTATAAAAATATCGAAGTTTTGGTCGGCGATAACGCTAGCCTCGATTCGACGGCTCAGGAAATAGCAAAATATAAGGATCATCCTCGAGTGAGAGTTTTTTCATCTACTTACAACCGAGGGGCTGGGGCTCTTCGGAACTGGCTGATTCGCGAGGCAAAAGGCGAGTATATAGCTTTGCAAGACGCAGATGATTTGTTTCGAGAGGATCGTTTCAATAAACAGATAGAAGCATTTGAGCAGAATTCAGTTGATGTTGTTGGCACTGGCGCTCGACTTGTGAACTTATGTGGCGAGCGTTGGGGAAGCATTATTCCTTTGGAGCGCCCCACTGTGATGTCTTGGTGGTTGCAAAGATCTATGGTCCATGCGTCGGTTATGATTCGGCGTTCGGCAATAAAATATGCGCAATATGCAGAGAAGAGCTCAGTTGGTGAGGACTACTATTTTTTGACACAACTCTATCTTCAAGGAGCTGTCTTTATGAATATCCCTGAAGAGATCTACTTCTATTACATAGAGAGAGAACGTTTAAAAAAATGGAGTTGGCAGCGATTTCTGAAGGTGTTGGGCGCGAAATTTCAGATCGCCCAATTATTTCCGGTCGGCCCACGTTATTTCTTTTTTTTCGTCAATGTGGTGATAACGACCGCTTCGTATCTTCGTCAGAAAATTAATCGATAATGTCTAAGTGATGTTATGCCTAATGATATTTGGTTGGCGTTTTTTGTGACAAATTTGATATTTGTGTACGAAAAGCAAAATGCTCTTTAGAAGAGTTATTAAGACAATAAGGATAAGAACCAAGTTCATCGAACGAAGCTCTCTCAAAAGTAATCCGATGCCGATAAATGCAATCGCGAAGAAATGAAGACAGAGGGTCACTTGAAGTGGTGAAAGCCCGAGATCGATTAAAAGATGATGAATGTGGTTTCGATCTGCAGAAAAAGGACTTTTTCCTTGCAATACTCTGTGAAAGAAAATTCGAGTCATGTCTAAGAGTGGAATTAAAACTGCAGCAATAGCGACCCCGGGAGCTGCTTTAATGTAAAATGGTGAAGATACGATATCGGACGCACGATTGCTCTCGATAAATTTGATAGCAAGAATGGAAATGATAAATCCAAGAATCATAGACCCTGTATCGCCCATGAATATTTTTGCATTTCTATAGTTAAAAAACAAAAATCCTAAAAGTGATCCAGCTAAAGAGAACGAAAGAATAGCGCTCGCAGTCGCATTTGTCAGCGCGAACCAAATTCCGAAAAACATACTTGCAATGAATCCCAAACCTCCGGCAAGACCGTCGACTCCATCGATTAAATTGAAGGCATTAATCAATGACACGACAACCAGGAAAGTCAGTAATGCGCCTGTGAATGGAGAAATATCTGTAATTCCAAACATTCCCCAAAGGCTGGTGATTCGCATATTTCCAATGATGGTTATAAGAGCAGCACAAATAAATTGAGTAAAAAGTTTTTTGAGTGGTGACAGAATTAGAATATCGTCTTTGACCCCAGCAAAAAATAAAAGAATTAATGCTGGAATCATCATTTTAATTTCGTATTTGATTTCTAAAAAGTCTGCTACTGCTGAGTAAGAAAAAATCGTAGCAGCGAATATCGAGATACCACCCAATGTAGGCGTTCTTTTGACATGTAATTTGCGTGTAGAGTCCGGTTCGTCCATCAAATGCTTTAAGTCAGCCACCTTAATGATGCTTGGAATAGCAATTACCGAGATCATAAATGCAACGACAAAAGAACATATAGTCATCAAAAGCATGAAGGGATTCTATTAAGATCCCCTTCGGAGTTCAAATCAAAAGAATGTATAAAATAAAAGAGGGTGACTTTCTGAGTCAATGCTTAGGTATCAACTGTCGCCAAGTGGATTTAGATAGAATCAATGGCTGCTTGAACCAGGTGATTGATGAAGTGTCTCTTGGGATCAGTTGGTCACTAACCTTGATGCAATAATAATAGATTGGATAGTGTAATTGATCTAAATTGAGAGCGGGGATATTAAACTTGCACGCACTCCCAATCGGTCTTAATTCTATAAGAATGAAAGTCATCGAACACATCCAGTCTGCCAAAGATCCTCTCTTCAGTTATGAAATTGTACCACCACCGCGTGGTCGTTCCTACAAAGACATTGTTGAAATCGTAGAGATCTTAGCACCTCTGAATCCGCCTTGGATTGACGTGACTTCCCATAGCTCTACGGCGTACTTCCAAGAGCGTACAGACGGCACAATTCAAAAGCGGACACTTAAAAAGCGTCCCGGCACGCTGGGAATCTGCGGTATCATTCAAAATCGTTTTAAGATTGATACCGTTGCTCACGTTCTCTGTTTGGGATTTTCTCGAGAGGAAACAGAGGATGCACTGATAGAACTGAGTTATCTCGGAATTGAAAACGTCCTTGCCCTTCGTGGGGACACGCCGAATTTTCAGAAGCAAGTCCGCAACGATCGCACGACGAATAATTATGCGATGGATCTTGTGGGACAGATCAAAGGTCTTTCACAAGGCAAATTCTTGGATGAATTAGAAGATGCTCATCCACTCGAATTTTGTGTGGGCGTTGCTGGATATCCGGAAAAGCATTTCGAAGCCGCGAACTTAAAGCTTGATATTGAAAATCTAAAACGCAAAGTTGATGCGGGCGCTGAT
>NZ_DASVLT010000041.1:0-12140 GCF_036384735.1 Bdellovibrio sp.
CGGTATTTGCAATTAGGTAGCGGTGTTGTCGTCATTATTTTAGGCGCTTGGATGATGTTCAAACGCTTAAGACAGCTACGTCGAACGGGACAAAGGGTAAAGGGACATCACCACGATCACCATCATAGTCATGCGGCTGATCACCATCATCATCACAGTCACGCTCATTCGCATGAGGAACACGATCACGACCTGATGACGGATGACGAGCATGCGAGAGCCCATGCCCAGGCGATGCCTGAATATGCAAAAAACGGTGAACGTCCCACACTCTGGCAAATTATGACCTTTGGTGCGGCCGGTGGAATGATTCCTTGTCCCGCATCTATCACTGTGATGCTTTTAGCTCTTTCAATTGGACAAGTTGCATCGGGTCTTCTTGCTGTCGCGGGTTTCAGTATTGGGCTTGCAATAACACTTGTGGGAATTGGTCTGATTGTCGTGATGGGATTGAGTAAGCTGCAAAATACGGGACGGTTTCACTGGCTTTCTTCGAAGGCGCCAGTCTTCAGTGCTGGGGTGGTGATGCTTTCTGGAGTACTGGCCCTCGTGTTTACCCACTAATACCAAAAGAGGCGGACTTAGCTCTGCCTCTTCATAATGGAATTGGGCAGCTATTTGCAAGTGCCCTGCAACTAACGTGTTAAAGGAATGAGTTATTTTGGGAAAGCTTGTTTCTTTTTTCAATTCTCGATAACATAGCTTTGTGAAGCAGATTTGTTTTGGAAAACCGACAGTCCTGTTTATTGCTTTTTTTCTTCTACTTATTTTAGTAGGGAATTCTATTTCGTTTCATGTCGAATCCAAATATTCTGATATTTCTCAAAGCTCTTCCTCTATTGCTCAGGTTCAGTATGAAACTAGTCACCACAGCAAGGCAGATGCATCAGACCCCTGTGACCAGGGTTTTTGTCACCTTGGTCACTGCGCTAAGTTGATTGTTGCAGAATTTGTTGCTCCGGTTTTCAAGGGCGAATTTAAAACTCAATACTTTATACGTCAGGTCTATTTTAAGAATCTTGTTTTAGACGGAATCTTTCCGCCTCCGAAGCTTTCCTAGGCCTTCTTTTTAGTAATTCAATTAAATAAAAAATAATTCGTACCAGAAGGTGCATGTATGTCTTTTTTAAAAAAGGCACTGCTTTCGCTTGTCCTCATTTGTGCGGTGAGTACAGCGCGGGGGCAAAGTGTCTGCAATGCTATTGCAAATTATAAGGAAATTCTCGAGTGTGCTGAGAGCCGTGCGCCCCGTGTGATCAATGCTGAAAATTCATTGAAAGAGAAAAGCTCGCAGATAGATATTGCCACTCAATTCTTGAATCCGGAGCTTTCTCTTCAATCTGTGTCAGAAAATTTCGGCTCTACAAATAATAGTGAGACCGATGTGTCTCTTTTGTTTCCCATTGAATGGGGCGGACGACGATCTTCAAGGAAGTCTGTGGCAAGTGCTGAAGAAATGAAGGCCCGTTATGAACTCACGTTCGCAAAGGCTCAAACTCGACGGGAAGTTCTGTTGAAGCTATTTCGGCTCAAGCAAATCAACGAAGAGCTGTCCGTGATAGATGAATCGATTTCTACGTTTTCTAAGCTGGTGAAACAATATGAGTCACGTCCTGCAAGATCTCCGGAGCAAGAAGTTTCATTGACCGTATTCAAAATGGCTAAAGATGAGTATGGCTTAAAAAAAATCGGGTTCTCTGAAGAACTTGGAGTGTTGAATTCCTATTTCGAAGTCGCGGTGGGAATGTCAGTGGATCAGATAAATAAAGTTTCCATGGCCTCTTTCGTTTGGCCTCAAGCGGGACATTCGGTGAATCTTGAGAATTCACCTCTTTTGACCCCTTCTATTTTGGACATTGAAAGTGCCAAGGCGGTCTTATCTCAGGAAGAAGCTCATGCTTATCCGATTCTAAGCGTGGGGCCTTCTGCGAAATTCATAAAGGATTCAGGTCGAGATCTTCAGCAGTGGGGGCTCAGTATTAGCGCGCCTCTTCCAGTTTTCAACCTGAATGGGGCTGGCCGACGAGCGGCTCAGGTCTCAGTTGAGGCTGCTGAAAAGAAGCGACAACTTATTTTGCACCAGCTTGAATTGGAAAGAAAACGTCTTGGCGATTTGTACTCTAAAGAGGTGGCGGCATTGTCAGTTTCTCCGACAACTGAAGTATTGGATCAAAGACACAAGAAAGTGGAAACTCTTTTCTTAAAGGGACTCGTTCCTAGTTCATTAGTCATAGAGGCTCATCGATCTATCTTTGAATTACAGAAAACAAGAAACGAGCATCAGATAAAAGCTCTTGAGACGCTATTGAGTCTTGAGTTTATGGATGGGAAAGTTTTGGGGACTTCATTATGAAAATCGCAAAAGTGTTTATAGCTGTTTTTATTTTGAGTTCGTTAAGTCATGCAAATGAAGATGAGCAGGCTGGAACTAAGATAGGGCCAGATAAGGGAATCACTGAAGTTAGTGACTCGGAGGGATTCAAGTTGTCTCAAGAAGCCTTAAAGAATTTCGATTTAAAGACACTAAAACTATCAAGCGGTCCTTTTTGGAGAATTCCAGCCACTGCTGTTTTATCTTCGGGCGAAGAGACCAATCTTTATCGTCTACGCCACGGTTTTTATAAGCGTGTGGATTTTAGTCTTTTGGAGTGCTCCGGTGATTTTGTGAAAGTTCAATCGAAAGATCTTCAAAAAGACGACGAAGTCGTCATCGAAGGAATTGGATTTCTTAGAATCGCGGAACTTGCTGCAACTGGCGATGCTTCACAAGAGCACGGACACTAAGGAATTTATATGATAAATAAAATCATTCATTTTTCAGTCTATAATCGGATCATTGTTCTTGTATTTACTGTCGCATTGGCCTTGGCGGGGCTTTATGCCTTTCAAAGTCTTCCGATTGATGCCGTACCGGATATCACAAATAACCAGGTTCAGATCAATACAACGATTGATGGGCTTGCTCCGGAAGAAATTGAACGTTCGATCACGTTTCCCGTGGAATCTTCGATGAGAGGGATTGCGGGAGTGCAAGAAGTTCGATCCATCACACGTTTTGGCATATCGCAGGTAACGGTTGTTTTTAAGGACTCAGTCGAGATTTATCGAGCAAGACAAATGGTTACAGAGCGTTTACAAGGAGTTCTTGCTGAACTGCCTCGAGGTGCGGAAGCGAAGCTGGGACCGGTATCCACAGGTCTTGGAGAGATTTTTCAGTACACACTAGATTATAAAAATCCTGAGACAGATCCGGGATTACGGTTGAAGCAGATGATGGAATTAAAGTCGCTTCAAGAGTGGTTTGTGAAACCGCGCCTGTTAACCGTTGAAGGGGTCGCAGAAGTTAATACCAACGGAGGATTTGAAAAACAGTATCATGTTCACCCTGATATCAAAAAGATGTCTTCCTTTGGTGTGCACTTTGATGAAGTTGTGAGTGCACTTGAAAAAGTAAATCGAAATGTTGGCGGCGGGTATATCTCTCAAAGTGCAGAGCAGTTTTTAGTTCAAGGAGTAGGCCTTTTTAAATCCATTCAAGACATTGAGAATGTGTCAGTGAAGCAATTGGATTCCTTCCGCGTGATCCGGTTGAAAGACATAGCAAATGTGACCTTGGGAAAAGAGCTTAGAACTGGCGCCGCAACCCATAACGGCAGAGAAACAGTATTAGGAACTGTGATGATGTTACTTGGGGAAAACAGCAGAACTATTTCAACCAAAGTAAAAGACAAAGTGGACGAGATTCAAAAGACTTTGCCTAGCGGAATCGAAATGAAGGTTGTCTACAATCGTTCTGACTTGGTGAACGCGACGCTTGGAACGGTGGAACACAATCTTATAATGGGGGCTACTCTTGTTATTATTGTTCTGTTCTTATTGATTGGAAATATGCGAGCGGCTGTCATTACGGCGTTTACGATTCCTCTTTCGCTATTGGCGACATTTTTGATAATGAAACCGCTAGGGTTTTCCGGAAACTTAATGAGCCTGGGAGCTCTGGACTTCGGTATCATTGTGGACGGTACTGTTATTTTAATAGATAACTGTGTTCGCTATATCCACGAGAAAAGAAAATTATTAGGACGCTCGTTGAATGCAGATGAAGTTCAGGCGGCGGTCTATGAAGCAGCCGTTGAAGTGAGAGTGGCCGCTGGTTTCGGGGAATTGATTGTCATTGCCGTATTTCTTCCTATTTTTGCATTGACCGGCGTCGAGGGAAAGATGTTTACGCCGATGGCTGCAACATTCGCGATCGCCGTGGCATCTGCGCTGGTACTTTCATTTACAACGGCACCGGCATTGGCCTCTTTAATTTTAAAAGGAAACGCTGAAGATAAAGAACCAAGACTCATGGCATGGGTTCATAAAATCTATGAACCGATTTTGGAGCTCAGCCTAAGACATCGTAAAGCAGCAATTGCCGGGTCTGTAATAGCCATAGTTATCGGGGCGGGGCTTTTTGCAATTCGTGGTGCCGAGTTTTTGCCTCAACTCAGTGAGGGCTCATTTGCTTTTCATATGATCAGGCCTGTCAATATCAGCCTGGATCAATCGATCACTTTTCAAACGAAGGCTGATGCGATCATCAAGGAGTTTCCTGAAGTGCGCGATGTCTTTTCGCGTATTGGAACTGGTGAAGTCGCAACAGATCCCATGGGTGTTAATATCTCGGACACTTACATCATGCTAAAGGATAAATCTCAGTGGCCAAAATCCCACGATGGGAAAGATCATAATTATGAGTCTTTGGTAAATGCGATTGTAGCTCGCTTGGAAAAGGAGTTGCCTGGACAAAATTATTTAGCTTCTCAGCCGATTCAAATGCGCTTTAACGAACTTCTCGAGGGAACAAGGGCCGACGTTTCGGTGAAAGTCTTTGGTCCGGACTTGCAAACCAATATGAATCTGGCCAAGGAAATTCAAGAAGTTGTCGCAAAAGTACCCGGGGCGGGGGATGTTGAAGTGGATCTTGCCGGAACAAGTCCCGTCTTAAAAATTGAACCCATTGAAGGGGCATTAAGAAAATATGGTGCTAATTCCGCAGACGTTCTGAGCACCATTGCCATTGCTATTGGCGGGCAGGATGCGGGATATCTTTATGAGAGCGAAAGAAAGTATCCCATTGTCATTCGTCTTGCAGAAAAAGATCGATCTGATTTGCAGACGATTCGAAATTTGCCAGTGGCATTGGGGGCGAATTCGACAACGCCATTGTCAAATCTGGCAACGTCGCGATTTTCCGAAACCTTTGGATCCATCAATCGCGAGGATTCGGCTCGTCGTTCTGCAGTTTTGATCAATCTTCGTGGTCGAGATACCGAAGGTTTTGTGAACGAGGCAAAGAAGATCGTTGAACAGAACATAAAGCTGCCCCAAGGATACTATTTGCAATGGGGTGGTAACTTCAAAAACTTGCAAGAAGCGCGCAGTAGATTATTGGTATTAACACCGATTGCATTGATCCTGGTTCTGTTGATGATTTATGCGGCTTTTAGAAGCGTCGGGCAAACAGCATTGATTTTCTCGTGTATTCCCTTCGCCTTGGTCGGTGGAGTTTTAGGGCTTATTGCTAACGGCTTACCTTTTAGCATTTCAGCGGGAATTGGTTTTATTGCCCTGTCTGGAATCGCAGTTTTGAATGGAGTGGTTTTGGTGAATTACTTCAATCATTTAAAGACAGAGGGAAGGTCAGGAAAAGAACTTGTTATTACAGGGGCCTTGATTCGACTGAGGCCTGTGCTGATGACGGCTCTTGTTGCGATCTTTGGTTTTTTACCAATGATGCTCTCTCAAGGGATTGGAGCTGAGGTGCAAAGACCCTTGGCGTCCGTCGTGATCGGAGGAATTATATCCTCCACGATTTTAACTTTGATTGTTCTGCCGATTCTTTATTCTGTTTTCGAAAATAAATTTAAAGAGCGAACTGCTCGTTAGTAAAAAAAAGCCCAGCATTTTTGCTGGGCTTTTTTATTTAAAAGTAGAATCCAATTTTTGCACGTAAACGATATCGTTCGTTATCCACGTCCAAGTTGTAACCGTCGACGACAACTCCTGGTGTTGTTGAAACATGCTCTTTAGACCATGGCATTTGTGCAAGAGCTGTGAAAGTCACAAAATAAGATTTTGCGCCGTAGTGAATGTTGGGACCTAGATAATAAGCGTCGTTGGCCATATCTATAAAATTAAGACTGTTTCGCTCTTGCTCGTTGACGAACTCAGCGCCAACCCACCAGTTGGAAGTGAAGCGATAAGACATCGCTAAGCTGTAGTTCACGTCTGTTTCCATATTCCACTCGTCAGGTGTATTGGGCGTCTCAGACGGCACCAAGCGGAACTCGGGCGCATATGTGAAGTTGAAAGCCAATGTCAGTGTGTCATCAAAAAAGTTTTTTTGAAGAATAAGGCGGTTTTCAAGCTCGAGGAATTTTTCGCCAATTGTGGGCTCTACATAAAGAGCGACACCGATGCCGTCTTTGTAAGGGCTCAACAGACGATAGATAGCCTCTGCAGAAACTCCAAGGAGACGAGTTGATGTGTAGTGTTCATCAGCACCTGGGTTATCCATGGAAAATTGTTCGGGCGGCGTCGTCGCTCCGTTGGGACCGTTATGATAAGCTTGTGTCCAAGCGTAAGAGGCATAGAGAGCTAGTTGAAAGTCATCAGTGAGACCGTATTCAAACGCTGTCTTGCCTTCAATCATGTCAAAGGTTCCGGATTGTTTTTTTGTGCGCCAAGTTAGCCACTGTTCGACTTCTTTCGCGCCCTGCGGAAGCAAGTCTGTGGTGTATGTGAAGCTAAATTGACTTTCCGCGGCTTTTGCCGTGGTGCAGGCAAGCAAACCAATGAACAGAAGTGAAGTAATTAAACGCACAAAAACCCTCCAAAAGGAGGATTTTATTAGCGCATTTGATTCTAGTTGTCGAGGCTATAATGATGCCACGCTTGATAGTTTGTATTTAACTTATTCGCGGAATCCTTTTCGTATTCACGATAAAGAGTCATGACTTCTTGATGGAAATTAGAATGGGCAGAGTGGGATCGACTCCCTAGAGCCCCCAGGATATCAAAGAGGCAAAATACGATCAGAACCGATGCAAAGATCCATTGAAATTTCCTAGGGGGTAGTTTGGTTCTTAGTTTGGAAAAGCCGAGCGTCATCAGTACGGTGATGACCGGAAAACATAAAATTAAATGCCAGTGATTCAGTTCTACTGGTGAAAGAGCAACGGCTAAAAGCATGGCGAAGAAAAGATAGAATGCATAGAGATTGATTCGCTCCTCTTTGACAACTTGCGTGCGATCGACAGCATCTCTTTGAAATGGATGTTCTGTTTTCCAAATTTTAAGAAATGTTTGACCTTGAATTTTTGCACTCCATAACAAGGTGATAATCGAGAAGACCCATTTCAAAGAATGAAAAGAGACAGAGACGGCTTTTTGTAAAAATCCCTCGTTCATCCACGCAAAGTTAATTTCGCTGAAAATATGACGACCATAAGAAATCGCTCCATATCGTATCCAGTAAGTGATCCCTTTCAGAACAGGATAGACGAGAATCAAATTTCTGGCGATAAAACTGTGTGAATCTTTATTTAAAGTGACCGTCAATTTTTGTTGAGTTGAGTATTCGATCAGATAAGGAATAAGACTTGCGATGACAACGGCACAGCCCGCAAAAAAACCATACCAGTTGACCTTAACAAAACGGAAATAATAAAGCCCCAAAGAAAGAATGGCCAGCATCAGAACTGAGTAGTGAATTTGGGCACAGAATCCGATCGCTATCACGTGAAAGAAGGTCAGCCAAAAACTTTTTTTCGTCATGTAATAGGATGTATAGAAATGCATGGCTGAAAATAAAAACAGATATGCGGGGTTATAAAGCTCCGATTGTTCCACTCGCCAAGGGCTTAGCCAATAAAGCAAAAGGAAATCTACGACGACGATGGGTCCGAAGTTTTCCTTTAAGACATTCGAAAAAAGCAGAAGTGAGACGAGATGGAAAACGAGAATCACAAACATCGCAGAGTAAGGCGAAAAGTACCAGCTCATAGGCAGGGCTGTGATCACGGTCAAAAAACTGCCCGGAACAAAACCGACACCGGTTCCGGCATTGCCGAAGTTGGTAAGAACTCCGGTGTCTATGTACTTGAACGCCTTTAAAAGGATTTGCACGTGATCGTTATGCAAAGTCAGTGTGTAGAAAAATAAGCAGCTGAAAGCAATACCTAGAAATAAAAGCCCGGGCTTTAGCATGCGACTCATAAGTGAACCTTTTTTAAGGATAGTGATAACCTAAGAAACTTTAAAAGCTCCATTCAGTCACGTTACGTGATTATTGCGATAACATTACACAAAAATCTCTGGGAATGAGTGGCTGCCCCCATCTTAAAACACAATCTTGAATGAGGCAGACAGAAAACTAACTTGATCGATCCATCGTCGAGTGCTGCATATACAGCCCCAGGCCTAGAAATGGACGCAGAGAAAATTATTGCCAAAGGAAATGAACGGCGTTATTCCGAATTACTTTTATTTCACATGAACGAGAAGGAGATTTATATGGATGATGACCCTCTTCCGACCATTAATAACTCTCGCTCTCGATCTTTCGTTGGTTAGAGTTATCCCAGTCTTATAATTATCCATTGCCAGACCGACGGGCAGGCAGGCTGCAGTCGGTGGTCTTTTAATTTTTAAGTAAAGTATTTGTATTTATGAAATTTAAATTAATTTTCGTTTTGGTTGTGTCCCTTTTTAACCTTGGCGCGTTGGCCCAAGAGGTTCGTCCATCAAGCTCCTTGTTCAGTGATGAGATCTCCTTTCATGCGCAGGCAACAACCGTTACACAAGGGCATTTTCCTTTTACTAGTCCCTACGAGGGAAGGAATAGCTTGATCAGTCACGAGGATGCTCAAACTAGCATCACCGCCACATTCTTCTTAGGGGCTAATCTTAATCAATGGGGAGAGTTTTATTTCAATCCCGAACTTGCAGGCGGCAGTGGTCTGAGTCAGACCCGTGGTATTGCCGGCTTCTCTAACGGAGAGATTTACAGGGTCGACAATTCGGCTCCTACTTGGAATGCTGCTCGTCTTTACTATAAGAAGGTATTCGGAATTGGAGATGCTGTTGAAAAAATCCCATCAGGGGTTAATCAGATCGAAACGTCATATAGTGTTCAACGTCTTTCGTTTGTTCTGGGGAAATTTGCGCTAAATGATTTTTTTGATAACAACAGTTACAGTCATGATCCTCGGACGCAGTTTTTGAACTGGGCCTTGATGGATTACGGAGCGTGGGATTATGCCGCCGATACTCGGGGTTATACGTGGGGTATTTATCTTGAATACAATCAGCAAGACTTTGCTATTAGGTTTGCCCGCGTTTTAGAGCCTGAGAGTGCCAACGAGATGAACTACGACATGAATCTGTCTAAGGCTCACGGGGATAATCTGGAGTTTGAGTATCGTTACGGTCAAAATCTTCCGGGCGTCATTCGTTTGTTGGTGTTTAATAATAATGCATTTATGGGCAGTTATCAGGACGCTTTGAATGCTCCAGCGGCATCGAAAGATGTGACAACCACAAGATCTTATTCGACGAAGACGGGTTTTGGGATGTCATTGGAGCAAAAGTTGACCACGGATTTAGGGATGTTCTCTCGCATCTCATGGAATGACGGCAAACGTGAATCTTGGGCTTTTACCGAGATTGATCAAAGTATCACCCTGGGGCTTTCTTGGATTCCCCATGCCTTTAAAAATTTCGAAGACACTTTAGGTGCGGCTGTGATCGTGAACGATATCTCTGAAGATCATAGAGATTACTTAGCTGCCGGTGGTTACGGATTTATTATTGGCGATGGAAAATTAAAATATGCTTCCGAGAAAATCATCGAGACTTATTATCTATTGAAGGTCACTAAGAATGCGCAGGCCTCTATCGATTATCAATTCGTAGCAAATCCCGCATACAACCAAGATCGCGGGCCTGCTTCTATTTTTGGTTTCCGATTGCACTACGAGCTTTAAGGCGAAGGGCTGAGGTCTAAATAAAACAAGGCTGCTTGTAGATTTTTTCCGAGCAGCCCAGTCATAGAGAATGTCTGCTGTTCTATTTCTCAACAACTTCTTTAAGATTTTTAATTCCTTGTTCCATCTGACCGCCAATCAATTTTTCACAGTCGATGAAAACAACCATCATCTTGCCAAGAAATCCGTTATCGCCAGACATCGACCAAGTGAATTTTGTGCCTCCGCCTTCATTGGCGCTTAAGTGATATACAATCAAGTTTTCAGCAGGGAATGGCTTGATCATTGTGAGCTTTAAATTCACTTCTGTCGGTGCGGTGATTTTCAAAAATTCCAGTTTCCCCGAGCCAGCGTCGCGGTTCCCCTCAAACTCCATCACAGTTCCAACTTGACCATCAGGACCGATGATTTTTGTTTTCATGTTGGGGTCCATGCGCTCGTAAGGAGACCACTTGTGACCGCCTTCAAATGTGCTCAAGTAAGGAAAAATTTTATCAACGGAAGCGTTGATTATTCCGCTGCGCTCATATTGAAAATGAGCGGGACGTGTTGAGACAAAGATAACAAATACGATAATCAAAATGACAATAACGATTCCAATAATTTTCAACATACGAAAATCCTTTTTTTGAAGACTATTTCTTTTTCACAGATGCAATAAGCTGATCAACAACGGTCGACCATCCTTGTAAAAAGCCCATCTCTTCGTGGCGCTTCCGGTCTTCTGCACTTTTGTGACAAGCGCGTGCCGTATACTTCGTTCCTTGAGGGTGATCCTCAAATGTTAAAATCGCAGTCATAAATGAGTTTGCAGAGGGACGAAATCCTTCTGTTAAAGAATCTGTCCAAACAAGACGTTCGTTTTCTACGACTTCAAGCACGCAACCGCTGTTAGGAAAATTTTGTCCTTCCGGGGATTGCATGTTCGCGTAGAATTCACCGCCGGGATAAAGACCAAGACGCACCTCTGTTGTCTTCCACGGTCGAGGACAGAACCAGTCTTTCATAGTTGAGGCCGTAGTCCATGCCTTGAACATTTCTTGTCTTGTCAGAGGAACAATTTTCTCCAGGACCAAGTCCAATTCAGGATTGATCGGTGTGTCTTTGGATTTCGGCATGAAAAGCTCCTCGTTAGAAGTTAGAGACCGAATTCTATTCTATACAAAGCGTAAGTAGTTGCAAGCGAGAGGAACTCAATCAGATAAGGCCGGGGCGCATGTTGTCTGGCACTTTGCATGGGAGGCAAGTAAACTTGATCGACATTATCTAATTGTAGGGCTGAGAGTGTTCTTGTAATCTCTATTCCAGAGGTGATTGTATGTCTGCCGAAAAAACAGCGCTGATTGTTGGCGCTTCTCGAGGTCTTGGCTTTTCACTGGCGCAAGAGTTTTTAAAACGTGGATGGAAAGTTGTCGGAACCGTTCGCGGAAATAAACCCACAAAGCTCCATGAACTTGCGAATCAGGCAAAAGGGATGTTGGAAATTGAGTCGGTGGATATCACGAACGTCGATCAAATCATTGCCTTGAAAGCGCATCTGAAAAATAAAACGTTCGATCTTCTTTTTGTAAATGCAGGGGTCGCAAACGCACGCTATGAAACTATCGGTGAGGTCTCTACGGAAGAGTTCACCCGGGTCATGGTGACAAATGCTTTATCTGTCATGCGAGTTGTTGAGCAGCTGGCAGATAATGTGATTCCAGGAGGCACCATCGGTGTGATGTCTTCAGGTCAAGGCAGCGTGGCGGATAATGAGACTGGTGGATTCGAAGTGTACCGAGCAAGCAAGGCCGCTTTAAACACACTCATGAGAAGTTTCGCCGCGCGAAGAGCACAAGATCGTTCGTTGGTTTTGATGGCTCCGGGCTGGATCAAAACAGATATGGGAGGGCCGGAAGCCAAGTTCACTGTGGAAGAAACAATTCCCAACATCGTGGATACAATTATAGCTCAAGAAGGAAAAAAAGGTTCTTCCCCCTTTATGGTGGGAGACAGTGAGTCAAAAATGAAGGCATAAGCCCTAATTTCCAATTAAGATTTGGTTACGAGCTAAATTTTAAGAGGAGAAAAGGACTATGTCTTCAGGTGAAAGACTAGCACGATTTA
>NZ_DASVLT010000042.1:0-2090 GCF_036384735.1 Bdellovibrio sp.
AGACGATCAACACATCTTAGCGGGAATTTATGGACAGGTGGTTGAATTTTCAGCCAATTCGTCTGCTACTGGATAAATATTAAAATTGACCTGAAAAAGACGCTTCCCTCTATATTTGTTAGAATTGTGGCGATTCATCTGCATCCATACAAACTGATACATTTAATAGCTGAATGACATTTGATTACTGATTGCGTTCTTTCAAAATGTCATCGTGTGCTTGTATCTCCAGAACATCTAAGGACCTGGAAATAGGAAAGACAGCCGTCTCATACATATAAAGACGCCGGCCTTCCAACGAAGAACTTTGATATTTTGAAAGCAGTAACATAGAATACTCGTTGAGTTTCTCAGTGACCTCTTGAAATTCCTCTGGGGAAAGCGCAAATTTAAGAGCACGATATCTACGAACCTCATAAGGCATATCCAAAGCAGCCTTTGAACGTTCTATCCAGTATCGGTAAAAATCCTTAAGGCTGGCGCTTCCAGACACACGGAATGTGTTCTCAGAAAAATGATAGGTTTGATCAGGCAATTTTGTTACCAGCCCATCGCCTTCAAGATCGCTCAATATATTTCGAGTCGACTCCCTATCCAATTCCAAAAGATTCGCTATGTTTTCTATCGTTTTCGCAAAGTCTTTAAACGTCAATAAAGTCAGAACAACCGGAGTAAACACATGGCGTGCCGCACTCTCTGACGAGAGCATCGTTTGTTTAAATTGTTTTCTCTGCAATTGTATTAAAATAGAACCTAGCGCCTGCTTCTCAGTAGCTGTTTTCGCCTGAGAGTATGCAATAAGATTTTGAAGATATTCTTCTTCGCCGCTCGGCAAACTTAGATATTTTTTGAGAGCGTTCATGGTGTCAGGGGATATGTTTCGTCGTTTCTTTAAAATAAAACGCAATGTCACCTTATTGTCGAAACCCAACTCAGTTGCCCACTTTGTAATAGAAAAACTGGGATCTAAATATTTTTTCCAACTGAGATAATCCAGAAGATATTGAGTCACATCTAAGTAATCATGAATGGATGGCTTTTTCATTCCCTCATGGTTTCAATGAGAACTCTTTTACACAAGGGTACAAGTTTGTACTCTAGCCCAATGGCGAGAAGCCGCAATGGAGTACCTGTCCAAGTCATAGACATCTCCATGTAGTTAATTTTGCCTTTATCTTCTTCTACGGAGGCATGGTTCTTGGAATGTCCCTTTTCGATAGGTATTGGCGTCGCCTTCATGGTGTTTCCCGAGCCATCGATCACTACAAAAAAGGAAAGAGCCATGAAAAAGTTAAGTTCAGGTATTTTTGCAATTCTAGTTTTGAGTGCACTTCATTCGTTTGCAGGTAATGGAGATGTTGAATCCGCTGGACAGGGTTCAAGCGCAGCCCATTGTAAGATAAATATCGCCACCGTTTTATCTGACATGTCAGCTAGCTCAGGTCAGGCCATTGTAAACATTCTTGAAAAAAAAGGCTATCAGCCAATAACGGATACTGATATGAACAGCGGCAATTTATTTTTAGTTAATCAATCGACGCGCAGTAAAATGAAAGAAAGCTTTTTAGGTGACTACTATTATATGACTATCGAGCCAAAATTTTCTATCATTGGAAATACTGACTCTAAGGTTGTCGTCGGAAAATCATCTAATGTTGGGACATACACTTGGGTGCGCTCTGGCGATCAGTCTTTGGTTAATAAGGCCCTTCTGGGAGCTCGACAAAAAATTATGCATGCTATTGATTCTTTGCCAAATTGTTCAGAATAATTCGAAGATTCTCGCACTGGGTCTTCGCCTTTTGTTGAACGATCGATAGGAATTTGTTCAAAGTGCAGTTCTAAATCTGTGCAAGGTACAAAAAGTAAATCAAACAGCGGCATAAATTAGCTTTGTACGAAATGAAAATATTTTTCCTTAAGCCCTGACTTTTAAAGCAGGGCTTTTTAGGTTGTTCCCAGTTAATGGTGGAATGCTAGGCGTTAGGACCTAAGAAAAAAGGGATCCAGTTAATTACACAATCTTCTTAAGATTTGGTTACGAAGCAAAATCTAAGAAAGCAGGTGTCATTAGTGGATCCCCAATGGAA
>NZ_DASVLT010000043.1:0-121575 GCF_036384735.1 Bdellovibrio sp.
CATGCGCGCATCGACCACGAAGAGTAGGCCTTGTCACCAATAACAAGTTCAAAGAAAGGTTTGTCGCTGTGGACGTGATAGGCCATGGGAACTCCTAAAGACGAACGCTAAGGCCGTCTTTCAATGCAAGCTTTTGCGCGCGAAGTGCGGGGATAAAACCAATCAATGTTCCACCAATGAAAGTCACTAACATGAAGTACACTTCCACCGAGGTCAAAGCAGGTCCCGCAAGATACAATCCAAATTCTGATTCAAGCCAAGGCTTCAAGCCCTCCATCAAACCGATGGAAACAGCCATGCCTAAAACGATTCCGCAAATCGTCAGCATCGCAGATTCAAAGACTAACAAGCCCACAATTTGATTGGGTCTGGCTCCAATAGCACGCAAGATCGCCATCTCGCGACGACGCTCGTTCAATGTCGTCGTCAGTGCGATCAACATTGCCATGAAACCAACAACGACCACCATCCACGAAACGATACGCAAAACATTTTCTGCGTAAGAAAGACCGCCCCACAGTTCAGACAATGCCACCCCTGGGATGATTGCCATCAAAGGTTCGTCCTTGTATTCATTGATCTGTCTTTGCATTTTCAAAACGTCCAAGCGAGATTTCGCCCCCACAAAGAACGCTGTGATCGCATGAATTTTCAAATCTTCTTTTTTAATTTTGCTAGCAGGAATTACCTTGTCAGCTGTCGGCATCGCGCCGTTTTGCCAATCGATGTGCAAAGCTTCCATGCCCTCAAGACTAATATAAACCGCGCGGTCTAACGGAGTCCCCGTTTGCTTCATCACGCCGACAACCTCAAAAGGCTTGTCGTCATGCTTAAGGATTGCCTCACCACGAGTCACACCATGAGAAATAATAATCTTATCGCCTAAACGGTAGTTCAACTTCCGTTGAACATCCGATCCAATCACAACATCCCAAAGGCCTTGAAGTCCGTGTCCTTCCTCAAGTTCAACACCATGATTGCCGCGATAGTGATAATGAGTAAAGAAGTTCTCGTCCGTTCCCACAACGCGGAAGCCGCGATGAGAATCACCCAGGGAATAAGGAATCGTCCAGTCAATGGCAGGATTCTTCTTTAAGTCTTGATAGCTTTCCCAACTGACATTGTTAGTAGCTGTTCCCATGTTAAACACAGAATACAAAAGCAACTGCAAAGAACCACTGCGCGCACCCACGATTAAATCTGTTTTCGAGATCGTTTGTGTAAAGCCTTCTTCGGCCGCACGTTTCGCTCGTTCTACGGATAACAACAAGGCCACACTCAAGGCGATCGAGATCACCGTTAAGATCGTTGCGAAAGCTCTATTCTTTAAAGATTTAAGTGCTAGCTTTAAGAATACCATCACACGGCCCTGTTGATAGTTTGCAAAGAAAGAGATCTAGAGAAGAGTTTTTCAATGGTGCGATCATGGGAGACAAACACAACAGTCGTTCCATAGAGCTCAGCCAACTCGAAAAGCAATTTCAAAAATTTCTCGCGGTGATCGGTATCAAGTGCTGATGTCGGCTCATCCGCAAGCAACAAAGCCGGTTTTCCCAGCAACGCACGGGCCACAGCCACGCGTTGTTGCTGTCCCACACTCAATTCGGTCACTTTGTTTTCAAGAAGATCACCGATACCCAGGTTTCCGCACAAAGCGCGGATCACCATTTCGTTATCGACACCACCTAAGCGAGCGCGACGTGCAGGGCTCAGATGTAAGGGCAATTCGATATTCTCGCGAACCGAAAGATAAGGAATCAGATTGAAGCTTTGGAAAATATATCCCAGGTTTTCAGCACGGAATGCGTCGCGGTCGGCGTCACTCATTTTTTCTAGGTCCTGACCCAAAATTCGAACGCTGCCTTGAGAAGGCTTTAAAACTCCCGCCAAACATTCAAGCAAAGTGGTTTTGCCTGTACCACTGGGACCATACAAGAAGAGCTCTTCGCCCTTTTGAACCGAAAATTCGGGAATCACCAGTGTCGGTTTTTGCTGTCCCGCATAGGTGAACTGTAAATCTCGAATTTCAATAAGGGCGCTACTTGAGTTCAATACTTTCTCCGCCTGTCTTCACTTCTTGAGATTTTTGAACTCCCTCGGCAATTACGTCAACCTGAACTGTCTTAATGCGTGGGAAAATTTTGGCAACATTAACCATTACACTTGTCCCCACAGGGGATTTCTCGCAATTGACGCGAAATTCAGCATCAATGTCGCTGTGATTCTCTCTTTGATCGACCTCAAAGATCTCTTTTTTGATCTCGCATTTCAACGAGGGATCCAAAACAAACATCTCTGCGATCTTGTCTTCGAGTTTTTGCAGGCCCGCTTCTTTGGCTTTTTTATCTTTGGCCGTTTTTGGCATGTACTCAAAGCCATAAATAGCCGAGGACGGCAGACTCATTTCAATTTTTCCAGTTTTACCCTCGAAAGCCAGGGCCGCTTTAGCCACGCCATGAACATGGGCTTTCTCTTCACGGGCCGCAAACGCCAACACAGAGAATAGAAGTACTTTAAACATAAAGGTCTCCCTTTGTTATTTGTACAGCTCAACACCCTCGCCGATGATTTCAAAAGAAGCATCGCCATACATTGATTTTTTCGTCACGATATTAAAAATTCCGTACACCCAAATCGGCTCTGAAACCGCTTGAGTTCCTTTTTTCATTTTCACGTAAATCATCTGATTCGGCGGCGGCGGTGGAACGTGGATGCAGGCCTGTGCATTCGGCACAAGTAAGAACTCCACCACGTCGCGCTGATTGTCTTCAAGGGGAACCATGAAGCCTGGAATTTTCACGGGCTTGCCATTCAGGGCTTCCAATTCCTTGGTACCGTGGCCGGTGATGTAATCCATCTCGCTTAGAAGTCTCCAGTCCACTTCTGTCCCAGAAAGCTGTGCCGAGTGCCCGCCCATGTTCTGATAAATCACGGCGCCAAGGACCACGGCCAAGATGAAAATGCCACCCAAAACCCAATTCTTCATATCCTTCTATTAAAGACCCGGGCCACCCTAAAAGCAATAGCTTTACCTCTATTACGCGTGTCTGATATAACCAGTTTTGCCTATCTAGAGGCACGAACAAAAGGTCAGAAAATTATGAGTGAAAAACTTCAAAGAGTTAGAGGCACAAGGGATCTTCTTCCAGAGGACAGTCTTGTTTTCCGTTTTGTCGAAGAATCAGCCTACGAGAAAGCTTTGCTTTACGGTTTCGGGGAAATTGAAACTCCGATTTTTGAATTTTCTGACGTTTTTCATCGCACTTTGGGCGAAACTAGCGACGTTGTAAATAAAGAGACTTATGACTTTAAAGACCGTGGCGGCGAAAGCCTCACTTTAAGACCTGAGGGAACAGCCGGTGTAGCTCGTGCTTTTATCTCGGAAGGCATGAGTCACAACCTTCCTTTAAAATTTTATTACTCGGGCCCGATGTTTCGTTATGAGAGACCTCAAAAAGGCCGCTACCGTCAGTTCTATCAATTAGGCGCAGAATGTCTAGGTTATGAATCCCCTTTGGCCGACGTAGAGTGCATCAGCTTTGCTTGGGACCTCTTGCAAAAAATCGGTATTTCTGCGGATTGCACTCTTGAGATCAACACTTTGGGCGATACAGAAAGTCGTGCCGCCTACCGCGATGCTTTGGTGCAATACTTCACGGCTCACCAAGACCAATTGTCTGCAGATTCAAAAATGCGTCTAGAGAAAAACCCTCTACGTATTTTGGATTCCAAAGATGAGGGCGATAAAAAATTGAACGCAACTGCACCGAAACTTGAACAGTATTTAAACGAAACCTCGCAAACATTCTTCAAAAAAGTTTTGGCAGGCATCGAACGTCTGGGCATCCCGTACAAAGTGAACGATCACTTGGTGCGCGGTCTTGATTACTACTGCCACACTGTTTTTGAATTCACGACTTCAAAATTGGGCGCGCAGGGAACCGTTCTTGCCGGGGGTCGCTACGATGGCTTGATCGAAACTATGGGAGGACCGAAAACTCCGGGTGTTGGTTGGGCTGCGGGCATTGACCGTCTGGCTGATCTGACTCCGAAAGAGCTTGCGGTAAAGAAAGAAGTTTTGATTGCTGTGATTGGAGCCGACGATCAAGGTGAAGACGAGGGCGTTAAAGTTGCTCACGAACTTCGCAGTCGTAACTTGAAAGTTGAAAATATTCTTTCAGGCAAGATGGGTAAGAAAATGCAGAAGGCCAACAAATTGGGTGCACACTATGCTCTGATCTTGGGTGGTTCTGAAGTGGAAAACAAACAAGTCACGATCAAAAACTTTGGTTCGGGCGAGCAAACAACAATTGCACGTGCGGATCTCGCCAACTACGAATTCACGATCTTATAGAAAAAGGGCCGAAAGGGCCCTTTTTAAAAAATTATTTGCGATTTAATTTAATTGATTGTCCCCGTCCCCAGCCAGGGATTTTCAGCGAACTTGCGCGAGTCCATACAAACATCAAAATCAAACCAACGCCGAACATCGTGATACTTAACCACTGACCGCGAGTCAGTCCTAGCCAACGGAAACCCAATTGCACGTCAGGCATACGGAAATATTCGTCTGTGATACGCACGACTGCATAAATCAAGACAAACGTGGCTGCGATAAATCCAGGCTTGCGTGGTTTTCTCCATAATAAGAAAAGAATCAAGAACGTTAGTAAGCCTTCCCCTACAGCTGCAAAAAGCTGAGACGGATAGCGAGGTGTCAACAAAGGAGCAATGGCTTCTTTCGCAGCCGTGTTGCCCGACTGAATTTGTTCGATGATCTTGTTCATGATAGCATAAACTTGATCACGCGCATTTTGATCAAAACGGAATTTACCAAGAAGCTCGAGCCAAGTTTCACGACTGACACCGATTTTTTCAGTCACGGAAGCCAAATCATTCATGCGACCGAATTCTTGGGACGGCCACAAGTAAATGTCTTGCGGGAATTTTACCGCCAATGGGAATGAAGGGTCACAAGGACGTCCTACCAATTCCCCGTTAATGAAATTCGCGATACGACCAAAGAACACTCCGATCGGCCCTGAGACTGCCACAAGGTCAAAAAGATAAAGAGCATTCACAGAGTACTTACGTGCAAACAGCAAAGCCGCAACCACGATACCGATCATACCACCGTGGCTCGCCATCCCACCTTCGTTCACGGCAAGGACTCCCCAGAACGGGAATGTGGATTTGAACTTAGTGAAAAGATCGGGTCCATAGAAAATCACATAACCCAAACGACCGCCCACCAAAGTACCGATGGCTGCATAGGTAACAAAGTCACCCACCATTTGCGGAGTCAAACCCGCACGTTGTCTGCGCGCCAACCACTTGATCATCAAGTACGCACAAATAAAACCCATCATGTAAGACAAACCATACCAACGAACACCGAAGTCGCCGGAAATTCTGAGTGCGAAAGGATCTAAATCGTGAACCACAGCCCATCCTTCTTACAGCGTTTTGCAACGCTTTGAGACGTTTTCCCTGTATCAACACGGGATTTTTTAGACGATGCACCAATTAAGCGAGAAAATGGGACTATGTCCAGAATTTCATCCCTGCTTCTGTCGTGCATTATCCTCTTTTTGGCCTCTGCTCCGGCGTTGGCTAAGACGGATTGGCTCACAGGATATGACTTCACTCAAAGGGCTGCGGACCGCGAAAAAGGCCGTTGGTCCCTTTCCGATTGGCTGGCGATTAAAGATCGCAGTCGTATGATGGATATGTGGTTGTCCTCCAATGCCCCTTCGCCATTCGAATTTATGCTCGGTGCCTCTTATCTGAGCTACAAAACAGACCTGCATGATGGCTCAGACCCGACCTCCCACACTTCTTTCGCGGGAGAAGTCTCTGCCTATGCCCAATTAGTGGGCTTAACTGGAGAGTACGAACACAATTCTGCTGAAAATTTCACCAATACCACCGGGCTCTTTAATTTGCGGGTTTTCGGGAACTCGATCCAGAATAGCTCGTTAGTTTTGTCCTATGGTCTGCGAACTCACGAATTCATAACCACCACAGGAACGTCAGATCGCATGGTGCAGCAACTCGCCCAAGTAGAGCTGCAATTATATTTCACGAAGTACTTTGGTTTTGATGGCAAGTATCGTTATTTCCTTCCCACCACCGACGATAACTTAGGTGATGTGAAGGGAGACTACTCCGAAGCGGGACTCTTTATAGACTTTAAAGCCCTGCGAGTTTTCGGAGCCTGGTATAAGGAGAACCAGAAAAACACCCCTGCATCTTCGACGACAGAGTCGACCACAGATCGCACGGGAATCAGGTCAGGCATCAAAATATTCTTTTGATGTATTCTTCGTATAGAAAGGAAAAAGGCCTGCTCTTGCAGGCCTTTTGTTATTGGCGGTCCTACTTCATTTCAATGAGCTTGTTATCGCCCGTAACGAAGTAACTCTCTGTCGATTCTTCATGAGCCAATGGAGAATCCACCCGCCATTGCATGTTCATCTGCATACCCGCATTCGGATCTTGTTTTGTTCCTTGATTGAATACCGCCGGAACATTCGCAGTCGCATCGAACTTAAAGCCCCATGCGACACTCAAGTTTGCAGGAACAAATGTTGCGTTCGTGATATATTTGCCGATGCCGTCCACATTACCGTTCGCTGTGAACATCACACGGTAAGTGAAATCAACAACTGTCATGCCATAAGCATTTTCGTATTGAACTTGATATGACTTCGATTTTGGTACAGACCAACCAGACATATCTGTCCAGCAAGTCACACCACGAGGAAGAGCATTTGCTGTTGTCATTTGTACGTTCACAACAGGTTTGCCAGCTTCAACAATAGCCCAGATTTTTTTACCGATGTTGATGATTTGATCCACCCAAACTTGAAGCTGATCAATCGGACTTAATGAAACAACCACTGGATCGCCCGTGCGAGAAATAAGAAGCGGACGGCTTGAACTGCAATCCTGAACTAAGCCCGTCGCAGCCAATGTGGATGCACCTGTATCTGCAACTTCTTTAACAGTGACCTTTTTGATCTGAAAATATGTTTTATCAACTGCGAATGCAGGCGACGTCATTCCCAAAACCAAAAGACAAGACATGAAAGAACGAACCATGGACCCCTCCTATGTTGGCTAGAAGTTGTATCAAGTTCGTTTTTTACATTTCAATGCAAATGCATTGTGTTACCAATCATTGGTAACACGTCATCTTTACCTTTTGTTAGATTAGTTGGCACTCAGGCGTTGCGCTTAAGAACAGCCGCAAAGAATCCGTCAAAGCCTTCGCGATCAGGACGTGTGTGAATCTGTTTTACCAGAGTCCAATCTTTACCGTGCTCAGCAATGAACTTCTCAACCTGCTTTTCATTTTCTGAAGGAAGAATCGAGCAAGTGGCGTAAACTAACACCCCACCCTTCTTCGTCATCTGACAATAGCTCGTCAGAATTTCATACTGAAGACCATGTAAACGTTCGATTTCTTCTGCGGTCAACTTCCATTTTGTATCTGGATTACGACGAAGAACCCCCATGCCAGAGCATGGTACATCAAGCAACACGCGGTCCGCTTGTTCAGCCATACGCTTGATCACTTTGCTAGAATCAATCAAACGAGTTTCAATGATGTCCACACCATCACGGCGGGCGCGCACCTTCAGTTCTTGCAATTTCCAGTCATGAATATCCATAGAGATAATACGACCTTTATTCTTCATTAACGAAGCCATGTGCAAAGACTTACCACCGGCACCGGCGCATGCATCAACAACGCGCATGCCAGGTTCAATTCCTAACAATGGAACCACCATTTGCGAAGCCGCATCTTGAACTTCGAACATGCCTTTTTTGAAGGGCTCTGTGATGAAAACGTTTTTGCGCTCTTTTAATTTTACAGCGTAAGGAAGATCCGGGCTTACCTTTTCAGCTTTGATCTCGATGGCATTCAAAGCATCGATGACTTGGTCAGCCGTCGCACGCAGAGCATTAGCGCGCAAGAAAACTTCAGCGGGCTTGTTCAACGCGGGAACAACTTTTTCCCACTCTTTATCGCCCAATTCTTTGCGACCGTAAGCATCCATCCAATCAGGAATAGAATTCGCCACCGCGAAATTGCCAGCGGCTTCTTTTTCCATGCGGCGGATGTAGTCGTAATCAAGACCCTTGAATTCTTCCCATGGAGGCAGGTCAAAACCTTGGCGCAACCACTGCACACCCACGATTCGCCAAGCATCGTCGGCCCCCGCCATGAATTCTAGCAAGCGATGCCAGCGCACCACTTCGTAAATTGTTTCAGCGAAAAACTTGCGATCTCTGGAGCCCCATTTGGGGTGAGCTTTCAGATTTCTTTGAATCACTTTATCAGCATACTTATCGTCGAGGAAAACCTCTTCCAGAGCTGTGATAACTGTTTCTACGAGATGTCTATGAATTTTCAAAATGTATCCTGTTAGAACGTGCTGCTAGAACATAACTTCTAGAATGTAAATACAAGGCCGCCGGCCAAGAACGTTCCATTCAATTGACCAGAGCTAGTTAAAAGAAGATGGTTCTTTAACCCGGCCTCAATGAAGAATCCAGTGTTTTCATAGATATCGAAAAATCTCGCACCCACCACCAATTGGTAGTCGAAAGACAGAGGAGATTTATCGTGAGCTTGCTTCAAGAAAACCCCTAGGCCAGCACCCGCTCCGAAGTAAAGCGGAAAGCGAGAGCTCGCATCTGGGAAGGTGATCATCGGCATGAATGAAAGCTTGCTCGCGTCCTCTCCGCCAACGTCGTATTCGTTGTAACCAATGCGCAAATTCAAATCCATGGACTTATACCACTCGCCCACGCGGTAAGTGACATCCAAACCATTTCCACCGACCCCGTTTTGTTGGCCGTCTTTACCCCAATCGTAAGATTGTGAGGAAACGTATCGACCGAAAGAGATCGCTAAATAGTGATCGCTCACTCCGGCAACTTGGGAGCCTGATCCCGAATCGTCCGAGTTGCCTTTTTGAAAATATTTTGCAGCGGCATCACGACCTACACGAGGTTGGTTCTGAGCCATAGCCGCCGAGCTGAAGAAGCCTAGGAAAATCAGGGGCAAAATTGCAGAAATCGTCGTCTTCACACGCACCTCTTTTGAAAGGGGATTTAACGGCTTTATCATACCTGGTTTTTACCTGGTCAAGTAAGTCCATGACGCATTGGGCAATTAACCCTTGTCCGTTGACTCGAAAGAGCCTGATCCATACTCTCCGTCCTAATTTAGCCGGGGAAGATCAATCATGAAATGCCCATTTTGTGGCCACGCCGATGACAGAGTTCTAGATACAAGAGTGCAGAAAGATGGCAGCATTCGCCGCCGTCGTGAATGCCTTGAGTGCAAGGCTCGTTTCTCTACTGTGGAAACAATCATGCTGGCGTACCCGTTCATCATCAAGAAAGACGGACGCCGCGAGCCTTTCGCGAAAGAAAAAATCTCTAAAGGGTTGCAGGCCGCAGTTCAAAAACGCCCTGTCAGCCTGGCTCAACTAGACGCCGTGGTGGAAAGAATTTCTGCCTGGGTGATCAACCGCGGGGAATCCGAAATTTCCTCTCGCTTGATCGGCAAAAAGGTCATGGCGGAGCTGAAGCAACTTGATGACGTTGCTTACATCCGTTTTGCCAGCGTTTATCGTACCTTCAAAGACGTTCAAGAATTTGTGGAGACACTTGAAGACGCCGAACTGCTTGATTTTGTCGATGCAAGTAATCCACAATTAAGCCTTACTGCGATGAACTTTGTTGAAAGCGAGAAAAAGCCAAACCATGAAACTGACAGCAAGACGCCAAGCCCGAGAACTCGCGCTACAAATCCTGTTTCAAACTGAGTTCGCACCTCAGATTAATATCCAAACCTTTCTAGCGGTTTTTGAACAAAGCTTCGATCCAGATGTGATCGATTATGCTGATCAATTGATCAATGGTGTGCTTAAAAACAAAGCTGCTATTGATAGCAAGCTTCAAGCATCTAGTGCTCACTGGAAAGTCGAACGTATGGCGACAATTGATCGCAATATCCTTCGCGTTGCGGTGTACGAAATGAAATTGGCTGCTGAACCGATCAAAGAAAATATCGCCATCAATGAAGCCGTTGAGATCGCGAAAAAATACGGAACATCTGAATCAGCCAGCTTTGTGAACGGTCTTCTTGATCAAGTGAGCAAGGTGAACTAATGGCCATGAGCGTGCTTTCCCAAGCGAGTGCATTTAATCCCGGATCGGATCTGTGGATTGTCCCTCACTTGGAAAAGTCCCAATGGACGGCACGCCTGGACTGGTATCTGAATTTTCAAATCTGCAAATCGTCTCGTCATAAGCATGCGCAGACGGATGCCTTTGTGAATGAAGTTCTTAAAGAAACCGAGCTTGAAAAGTTTTATCGCCCGGTTTCTGCGCAAGCCCCTTTGATGATTGCCTCTGAACAACTTCTTCCCAATAAGTGGGTTGTGGTTCTGCCATGGGCCGAGGACATGTCGTCATGGAGCAAAGAAGTTTTCCAAATTTGGAATGGCCTCAAAGAGCCGACTCTTCGCATATTCCTGCCACCTGGACAAAGTGCTGGGAACTTCCAGCAGTCTTGGGTGCGCAATTCAAGCTTCGAAGAATTCACTGTGGTGCTTGATTAAACGATAGTTTCCCCGTCAGAATAGAAGAGTATGGCACTTCGAAGGAATCGAAGTGTAAAGCTGACCTACTTCGGCAAAACCGAACTGCAGACCAGCAAAGGAACGTTTATGGAAAAACTATCACAAGCCTTAGCCTCTAAGATCACTCATTTTCAAAAAAGACTTCAGTCTTTCCTAGAAAATGATTTCGATCCCAACTCGGAAGAACACGAACGTCTCAGAAAAGAATTTGAAGTCTCTCGTGATGAAGCTTTAGTTCGCGGCATTTCGCAAGGTTTGCCTGAGGATCATATCGATCGCGCTATCGTCGTCTTTTCTCGCCTTGCGATGCTATTTGATGCGGGTGTTTTGCTGGAAAACAACGACAGCGAGTGGAAGGCTCAAGCGGCTTTTCATAAAGGCGTGACAGAGCTTCTGAAGAATAATTCTAAAAACGTATTGAAGCTTCCCGCTGTGAACTTGATGACTGTTCTAAAAACTGACGCGTCTTCATTGTTGCAAAAAATGAATTTACAACATCTAGATCCGCAACATCGCGATTCATGCTTGCTTATCAAAGTGACTCCGGATTTTGCTTTTGTTCTTCTTTCTAGTCTTCCGGATCTTTGGTTGAAAGAGCATATCGAAAATGTACGCCGCGCTTTAATCAATGGATTTGCTGACTGATGAGCGACCAACAAACCTATACAATCTATATTCTTTCAGATAGTACAGGCGAAACTGCTGCGACGATGATTCGCGCCGCCTCGGTTCAATACTCAACAAAAGATATCAATATCATTCGCTGCAAGAACGTACGCACGGAAGCGCAAGCAGAGGCCGTGGTCGAAGAGTGTTTCGAGCGCCGTGGAATGTTGGTTTATACTGTTGCCAGCGAAACTCTTCGCAACAAAATTCGCGAATTTGCGTCGGGCAAAGGAATTCCTTATTTTGATTTGCTGGGTCCTCTTCATGGCACTTTGGATACGTTCTTTGGCGAGCACTCAGAGTCTGCCGTAGGCGCCTTACGGGCCGTAGATGAAAGATACTTCAAACGCATTGAGGCTATCGAATACACAGTTAAACATGATGATGGCAAAACTTTTGCTGAACTAGACAAAGCCGACATCGTGCTTGTGGGAATTTCCCGCACCAGCAAAACGCCGCTGTCAATTTTCCTAAGCCACAAAGGCTGGAAAGTCGCCAATGTTCCGATGGTCTTGAACACACCGCTGCCTGAAGAGCTCTTTAAGATCGATCAGCGTCGTGTCGTGGGACTGATTATTGATATGGAATCACTACAAAGAATTCGCAAAAGCCGTCTTGAAAAATTTGGTCAAGATCCCGGAGGCTCCTATGCCTCTATGTCGAATATTGCGAAGGAAATCGAATATGCGGAATCGGTCTTTAAACAAAATCGTCGCTGGCCGGTCTTCAATGTCACAGAACGCGCCTTGGAGGAAACTGCCAGCGAGATTGTTCGCATTATCGCTGCCCGCCTTGGACTGCCGGACAGCGTGATTTTCTAAACCGCTTTTTGCAAAGATTCCTCTAACGGAAGACTCAAAACCGCATTCTTGTCGTGCGGTTCTTTTTTTGCTTCTCCATAGACAAACAAATTCAATTCTTCAGTGGCTGCTTTCATGATAGTCGCCTGGTCACTGATCTCACTTGCTGTGCCTGCGATTTCCTCTGAAGACGCGGCATTTGTTTGAACTGCTTGATCTAATTGGTTCATGGCTTTAGAAATCTGATGAATACCAGCAGATTGCTCTTCACTGGCCGTAGAAATTTCTAGATTCAAATCAGACACCTTCTTCACCGAAGACACGATGGATTTCAAAACTTCACCAGAACTGTCAGCTTTTTTTGTTCCGCGATCAATCTTCGCCACTGATTCTTGGATCAAGGAAGTAATATCCTTCGCTGCCACCGCGGATCGTTGCGCCAGGGTACGAACAGCTTCCGCGACAACCGCAAAGCCACGACCATGTTCGCCGGCCCTTGCTGCCTCCACTGATGCGTTAAGGGCCAGCAAATTTGTTTGAAAAGCGATGTCATCAATCACGTTAATGATCTCTTCGATTTTTTTCGATGAATCGGAGATTTCGCTCATCGCCTGAATAAGCTCTGTCATCTCAGCCTCACCACGAACCGCAGCATCAGAAGAGGCCAATGATAAGGCCGCTGCTTGCTTTGCATTTTCTGAATTCATTTTAACCATGGAAGACATTTCTTCCAAGGAAGCAACTGTCTCTTCCAGTGAAGCCGCGGAAGCACTTGCTGACTCAGATAAGTTTTGCCCCGCTTGGGACAATTGGTGAATTGCCGAGGTCACTTGCTCGCCGGATTGATGCAAACGATTTGAAAGAATGCCCACTGATTTCGCAATGTATTTCGCCATGAGCTGAACAGCTACCAGCAAAATCAAAGTTCCGATGATAGCGATGATCACTTGGGTCCACACCATGGTGCGCGCAGGTCCCATCACCGTACTCATAGGTGTACGGATCATCAAAGTCCATGTCTCGCCGGTTTCAGCGATCTTCATCGGAGTCACCACGAAAAGACAGTCTTCACCGACCTGTGGATCCATTCCTGTGATGACAAGCTCTGTTCCATCAGCCACAGCCTTTTTGAACTTCTCTGGCTCGAACGGAAACTTTGCTTCTTGAGTGATGAGCTTTTCATCAGGATGAGAGGCATAGTGATTTCCAGAAGAAAGAAGATAGGCTTCCGAAGTCGAGAACGGTTTGATAGCGGCCACTTTCTTTTGAACATCTTTTAATGACAAATCCACGCCGGCCACGCCAAGGAATTTGCCGTCATGGATGATTGGTACAACCGTTGAGGTCATTAAGACCATTTGACCGTCTATTTTATACAAATAGGGTTCGATCAATGACTCTTTCATTCGAGCTTTAGGAATGAGGTAATAATCACCGTCACCTGGCTTGTCGTAACCAAGAAGCGGAGTCAAAGAAGCCTTGCCACCTTCCCAATTCAAGTAAGGAACAAAACGCCCCGTTTGGTCATTACCTGGTGTACCTGCATATTGGGAATCTTTTCCATCCCATGCATTGGGCTCCCACCCTGTCCACGTGCCGACAAGGTTTTTATTTTGCTGAAGAAGTTCTTTCAAAACCTCATGAATAGGCTCACGAGATGTGTAACCGTGATTTTTGAATGCAGACAACTGATGAGCCATCGTGCGCGCAACATCGAAACCCCTATCAATTTCAAGACGCATTTCATTCGCATAAGAATGGGCTGTTGCCACAGTTTTATTGACGGCTTCCTCTTTGGCTGTCTTCAAACTGTTCTGCGCCACAAGGAAATTCATCGCCACAAAAACGAACAAGGCGATAAGAATAATTGGTACAGAAAGTTTCACTTGAATAGAGTGATGCTTCTTCATGGAGGGACCTCTTAATTCCGGTTTTTCAATTGAAGAAATATTCGGAAAATTAATTAATTCCCTAGAGACAAAATCCCCAGTGTTCACACGAATGTAGCATTAAAACTCGACCAAGATCCCTAAGCTTTTTCTTGTTGAGAAAGCGTTTGATAGAAGACCTCGACCAATGCCTTATTCTCGGAGTTTTTCTTATAATAGAACATCAAGTCCAACTCGTAATGCAGATCCTTGACGTACACACGATTCAAACGACCCGAACGAACTTGCTTTTTGATGGAATGTGCTGGAAGGAATCCCCATCCCAATCCTGACTCAATCACGCGCTTTAAAGTACCTACGTTTGATGATTCAAAGATCGCGGTGCTATTGCTCGCTCCTGCAAGCTTTTCCTGCAATAGACTGTTGAAGTGCGGAAATTCGTCTGTGAAATTGACGAGTGGGAATGCTCCCAAATCTTTGGATTGAATTTGTTGTGGCATTTTTTCGTCTTTACTGGAGCCGACAAGCCACATCTCTTCTTTCAATAGGAATTTTTGCTCGCTGTTTTCAACCTCAGCGTTAAATTCCGTTTTTGCGTCAGGCAATATGATAATGTCGTACAAAGATTTCTTAAAGGCCTTGATCAGTTCTTCACCGCGATCGTACTCAATTTTCAAACTGAGCTCTGGATTATGGCGCATCAAACGAGCCACGATCGGACTCATGAGTTGCAAACCAATTGAGTTCAAAGTTCCAATGCGAAGTTGTCCCTTCATCTGATTCCCTATGGATTTGATCGCGATCTCTGCCTGTTGAGTCAGATGAATAATCTTTTTCGCGTATTCGTAAAGGACTTCTCCTTGTGGGGTGGCCTTAATTTGGCGAACACCGCGAACAAGAAGCTCGACACCTAGATCTTCTTCTAGGTTTCGAATCTGCTGACTGACCGCCGGCTGAGTCAGATAAAGTTTGTCTGCCGCTGCTGTCATGCTGCCTTCGGCGATGACCGTCACAAAGGTTGTCAGTTGGTAAAGGTTCTTCACGAGAATTTTCTCCTTTGCTCTTTGATCCGCCGAGAAATTGTTATTATACTAATTTGCAGTAACCAACTTGAGGTCTGCATGAAGTATAAAGTATTCGCATCACTGGTCGTTATTCTACTCAGTTTTACAGCGCATGCAAAAGTCTTTCGTAATGCCTATATCGCATTCGAGATGCCAGAATCTTGGAAATGCAACCTAGAGCAAACGGAATGGGTCTGCCGAAGCGAACAATCCAAAGAATCTAAAGAGGCGATCATCATTTTGACCGCTAAAGAAGTGGGCCCAACGGACACCTTCCCTCTCTATGAATCGCACTTGAACACTCCCATCGCTATCAATGTGAAAGGTGTCACTCAAGAATCTAAGATCGTTTATAAAGCCAAGACAGTTCAAATTAATGATCAAAACTGGATTGATTCATTGCACTTGGGTTCTGAAGTTCCAAACTACTTCACTCGCTATCTTGCGACGATCAAAGATAAGATCGCGATTCTTGTCACATTCAGCGCTCACAAACAGTTTTATACAAAATATAGCCAAGACTTCTTCAAGGCTGTAATGAGCCTGCGCGTGATTGCAACAAAAAACATCACGGCGCGTCCCGACCTTGGTCCTATTCGCCCAGGTTCTGAAACTCTGGGTGCACCGATTGGCTCGGCCATGCCAGCTGATATGTACCAACAAGAAGATGGTCAGGGAAAAGGCGGCAACAAAGCTCTTCTTCTTGGCGGCGCTGTGATCCTTGCGGCCCTGGGAATTTTGATCTTCTTAAGAGCCAAGCGTAAAAAACGTAAAAAATAATTTCCAAATTCGGCGGCCTACCCTAGCGCCGCCGAAAACTCTGCCTCGGCCCTATCTTTTTTAAATACTGAATTTAGACACTCACCCACCGCTTTCCAAGTGACTGCGCGAAGGCCTATTTGCGCGTAAATCAAAAGCCCATAAAAACATGTATTAACTACAATTTTGTAGTAACTACACTTTTTTCTTTAAAAATCATCATGTCGTGGCGTATAACAAACAAAACATCAGTAGGAGTGACTCTAAAATGGGACTGCGTGAAACAAAGAAAGCCAAGACTCGCAAGTTGATCTCGGATATTGCCTGCGAACTTTTTCTCGAACGCGGTTATGCTAACGTCACAACCGCAGAAGTGGCCAAGAAAGCAGAAGTCGCGGTGACCACCCTCTTCAATTATTTCCCCACGAAAGAATCTCTGATCTTTGATCGCGAAGAAGAATACGACAAAGATATTCTTGCCGCTGTCCGTAACCGAAAAAAGGGCCAAACTATTCTAGATGGTCTTCACAAATACTTCCTTGAAAGCGGTCTCTTTAATCCGCCCAATAAAAAAATTGCAGCGGAATTCATGAAGCTAATCAAATCGTCTCCAGAACTTTCAGTTTATTTCCGTGCGATGTGGAGCCGATATGAACACACCTTGGCGAGGGAAATTCACAACGAGGCCGGTGTCAGCAAAACGGAGGCAGAATGCATTGCCAAGTTGGTTCTTGAGGGTGTCAGTTTCGCTAGCAATTCATCTTCTCCGAAAGAGGCCTTAAACCTGACGTTTAAAGTTCTTAAGAATGGGTGGAATAAATGAAGCCTGATCCATCAAAGTATGATGTGATTATTGCCGGGGCTGGCCCCGTGGGTCTTTTCTTAGCCTGCGAATTGGCTTTGGCAAAATGTTCAGTGCTGATCCTTGAAAAATCTGAAAATCCTCATTCTCTGTTAAAGAAGATTCCTTTCGGAATTCGCGGTCTTTCAGCTCCAAGTATCGAAGCTTTTTATCGCCGTGGCTTGCTTGATAAATTCAATCTGCATAAACAAGTCAAAAGCCCCCATATGAATTCGGGACAAGGGACTCGGCGCCAAGTAGGACATTTTGCGGGCATTCCACTACATGAAGATGACATAGACACCTCACAATGGAAATATCGCCTACCAAGCTCGACGCCGGCAAGTTTGATTTCCGAGATGGATGAAATCGAAACGATCCTAACTCACCATGCGGAAACTTTAAATATAGAAATCAAATATGGTCATCCCGTCTCCTCGGTTCAGCAAGACAAGACCATCACAACAGTTCAAGCAGGTGAAATAATATTCCAAGCTTTATGGGTTGTCGGTTGCGACGGCGCCCGCAGCATGGTTCGCAAAGCTGGAAGTTTTGAGTTTGCAGGAACAGAGCCTTATTTTACGGGCTACTCCACTTATATCGAAATTGCCGATCCAGAAAAATTAAAATCCGGTCGTGTAATGACCGAGCAAGGTATGTACTTGCAGTCACAACCCGGCTACGTCGTGATTCAAGATTTTGATGGTGGTGCCTTTCATGGTTCAGACCGGCCTCTTACATTGGAACACATTCAGAAAGTCCTGCGTCGTGTTTCAAATACCGATGTAACAATCAAAACCTTGCATACAGCAACCACATGGACTGACAGAGCAAGACAAGCCACCTCCTATCGCAACGGCAGAATTTTACTTGCCGGCGACGCCGCACACATTCACTCTCCACTAGGCGGCCAAGGCCTGAATCTTGGTTTAGGCGACGCGTTGAATTTGGGGTGGAAATTAGCCGCCACAATAAAAAAAACTGCACCAGAGGGACTGATCGATAGCTATCACCTAGAACGTCATCCCATCGGGGAAAAAGTTCTCGCTTGGTCTCGAGCGCAAGTAGCGATTATGAATCCAACTCCCGAGGCGCGTGCCTTGAATGCAATCTTTCGCGATATAATGAATACTCGCGACGGTGCCACTTATGTGGCGGGAAGAATCTGGGGTCTCTTGACTCGCTACGATCTGGATAGTGGTCATTCTCTAATAGGCTGCAGTGTTCCTAATTTTGAATTTATGGACGGCACCAAGCTCGGCGAGTTCATGCACGACGGCCACGGCGTCCTGCTTGACTTCCATTCTAATAAGTCACTAGAGAAAATCGCAGATGAGCACAGCACACAGCTGAAATATATTTCAGCTGTAGCAAAGGAGCAATTCGGCCTAAATGCTTTATTGATTCGACCCGACGGAATTGTTGCCTGGGTTGCTGAAGGCCCCGTGGATGAGTTATTACTTCAAAAATCGATGGCTCGTTGGTTTACGAAAGAATAAAAATTATTTCGCCCGCTCAATTAATATGGACTAATTCTTCGGCCAAAAAATTCATCGCGAGACGAGCAGAAGCCGATAAAGTCTTACGACTTGGATAAATAATTTGAATATTTTTGGTAAACGATTTTGAGTAACTCCACTTATACGCTGATAGTACTTGCGTAAGGGAACCATCTTCCAAATAGGGCCGGGCAAGCCATATTGGAACAAGGGCAATCCCAAGGCCCTGGCGTAAAGTTTCGATCAGGATATCTCCTTGATTGACCCTTAAGGAGCCGTCGATTTCAATGAATTGAATCGCAGTGCCTTTCGAGTAGTACCATCTTGGGCCTCTGTTTTTATAATCCGAAATTAAACAATTATGATCCTTTAAATCCGCAGGCTTTGCCGGCAGACCCATTCGATTTAAATATTGAGCGGAAGCGCATAAGACTTGTGTCGTCGAAGCCAAATTCTTGGCAACAAAATGAGAGCTTCGCCCTTCTCCGATGCGTAATGCAAAATCAAAGCCCTCAGCGGTTAAGTCCTCAAATTGGTTACTTGTTATCAAGGTGATTTTAATATCGGGAAAGCGCTGATGAAAACGTGCGATTGGCGACGCTAATAAGGCTCTTGCAAAACTGACCGGCGCCGCAATTTTGACGGTTCCCTTAGGGGTCTGCAGCGTCGAAGTTTCAGTCTTTGCCTCTTCGAGGTTGAGGAGCATCGCCTTGAACTTTCGCAAATATATTTCACCAGCGGCGGTCAGAGATACTGAACGTGTTGTGCGATGAAGAAGCTGAACGGCCAGTTCTTTCTCCAACTCCTCAATTTTGCGAGAGATAGAAGAGACATGAACCTTTTCCTTTTCCGCCACTTTAGAGAAACTTTTTTCCTGGGCGACAGAGATGAATATTTCGAAAGATTTAAGCTGCTGCATAGGATCAGGATGTCCTATATTTGCATATTTCGCAATAATGCCTTGCTTAGAGCATCGTTTATTGCGTCAAAAAAAGACTCTATAATGACTCAAGAAAGAGGAGATTTTTATGAGCCTAGAAGCCAACAAAAAAACGGTTCAACGATTCAATGATGAATGCATCGGCAAAGGAGTCTCATTTGAGGAACTTTTATCAGTGAACTTCATCAACAGAACGGCTCCGCCGGGCGCCGCAAATGGACCTGAGTCAATTCAGTCTTTTTTTAACGACAATATAAGACCAGGCCTTTCCAATCTTCACGTGGAAATTCACGATCAAATAGCAGAAGGCGACAAAGTCGTAACGCGTAAAACTATTCACGGAGTTCACACCGGATCTCTGATGGGAGTTGCTCCGACGGGACGCTCTGTCTCTATAAATGTTATTGATATTGTCAGACTTGAGGATGGCAAGTACGTCGAGCACTGGGGGATTAATAACTTAAAAGAAGTTATTGCGACATTGATCAGTTAATCCATTCCAGGAGGCTGCGGCATTAGACATCGAGCATGCCGCAGCTGGCTCTCTGAAAGGGGGATCAATGAAGCTTAATAATTTCTGGAGAATATTTTTGGAATTGAGGAATAATCGACTCATTTCCATAAATAACAGCTTTAAACTTAGATGGATCTAAATGACGTCGGAAAGCCTCGTTCAAAGCTTCTGTTTTGATGTCGGCAATATTCTTATTGAAATCCGTTAGGTAATCAAAAGAGATTCCATAAAAATCAAGCACCAACAAGTTGTATGCCAATCTATCTGAAGTTTCGATCGCGCGAGGGAATTGACCAATCATTTGATTCTTGCCGGCATCCACCTCTTTATCAGTAGCCCCTTTGTCTAGAAACTCGTGAACAACATTCAAGGACTCGTCAAAAGCTTTTCCAGCAGATTCATTTTTAGAGAATGTGCTGATCTCAAAGTCACCTCTGTCTTTACGAACATCAAAATAAGAAGAAATAGAATACGTCAAACCAAGGTCATCACGAACCTTTTGATTCAAACGACTGGAAAATCCTCCGCCCAAAACTTCATTCCCTAAACGCAGAGTGAGGTAGTCAGGATCCAAACGATCAATACTCACCTGAGCCATACGGATTTGAGTCTGCTGCAAGCCTTTCTTGACATAAAGACGAACTTGCAATTTATCGCTTGCAGGAGCCGCCGACACAGTCACATTTGGAATAGAACGCTTCGTCCATTTTCCGTAAGCCTCTTTAACTTTGTTTTCAAAATCGTCGTTGTACATTCCAACGACCGCTAACGTTGCGTTGTTCGGACGATAGAATGTTAGATAGTGTCGGATGATATCTTGTTTCTTGACGCTTTTAATTCCCTCTTCCGTTCCATTCACGTCGCGGCCATAAGGGTGATTTCCAAAAACAAAGGCATCCATTTTTTCATCAGCGTAAGCCGACGGGTTATCGATTTTCTTTTGCAAACCCGCAAGAATTTGCGAGCGCATTCTATGGATCTCGGAATCCGTAAATGCAGGATTCATTGTAATATCAGACAACAATTTCAACAGATCTTCCGCAGAATTACTTAAAGAGTCCGCATAAATCGTCGTCACGTCCGCGCCCGGAGTGATATCCAAAGTTGATCCCATGTCACCAAACTCATCGGCAATCACACTGGCGTTTCGAGTTTGTGTGCCCTGCTCTAGCAGGTATGCTGTCATCGCATTCAGACCTGGTTGCTCGGCGGGCTCTTGCATTGAACCTGTTCTAAGGAGCATTGTCATACTCACTCGAGGCAACGTGTTGTCACGGATGAAGATCACTTTGAGTCCATTCTCTAGAGTGACCTCCTTGAATGGACGAAGAGTGAACGACCCAGCGGATTTACTCACATAACCATCCGAAGAGGTTTGGGTCTTCTTTACACCCGTAGAGCATGCAATCAAACCGGAACACAAAAGTGGAAATGAAAGTGCGATTGTTAACTTCTTCATGTTTCGTTTCATGTCCTATTCCTTCTTCTTACCTTTTGGTTCCAACACGATAACTGAACGTTGAGTTTGATTTGTGTATTTATCTGCCGCTTTTTGGATGTCTTCCGCAGTCACAGCTTCGTATTTATCCAAATCTGTGAACAATGTTTCATAGCTGCCCGTCACAATTTCATTCACAGCCAGAGCACGTGCTTTACCATCCATTGTTTTCAAGCTGTCGACCAGATCCTTCATGACCTGTGTTTTTGCTTTTCTCAATTCCTTATCAGTCACTTTCTGGTTACGAAGCTTCCAAAGTTCATTGTAAGTGATATCCAACGCTTCTTGGACTCCTAAGCCTGGCTTCATATTCACACCCACGGCTAAAACACCAGCCTCCTTCATCGCATAATTGAATGAATAGGCCGAAGTAGCGATTTGTTTTTGATAGACCAAGCGTTTGTACAGACGGCTTGAAGTTCCATTTCCTAAGATATTAGCCGCAAGATCTAACGGATACATATCAGGCTCTCCTTGACGTGGGCTTTGGAAAGCCACGACGAAAGAGCTATTTTGCACATCCTTCTTCAATGTCGCATTCTCCTGAGCCTCTTGAAGTGGTTCACGAGGATAGTTACGACGCGGAAGCGGTTTATATTCAAGTTGTCCGTAATATTTCTCAATCAAACTTTTAACTTTGTCCGTCTTGAAGTCACCAACGATCACAAGGACAGCATTATTAGGAACATAGTAAGTGCTGTAGAAGAAACGAAGTTTATCAACATCATAGTTGTTGATATCCTTCATATACCCAATCACTGGCCAGTGATATGGATTGTATTTAAACACGGTGCTCATCATCAGTTCGCGAACCAACCCCATCGGATTGTTATCAACTCGCCAACGACGCTCTTCCTTAACGACTTCCTTCTCACTCTTCAGATCCACAGGATTTAAAGCCAAAGAGCTCATGCGATCCACTTCCATGTCCATCACAAGTTCTAGCTTTGAACTCGGTAGATTTTCAAAGAAGCCCGTATAATCATTTGTTGTAAACGCATTATTCACAATCCCATTCTCATGAAAAATGCGATCAAAGGATTTACCATCATATTTTTTCGCGCCCTTGAACATCATGTGCTCTAACATGTGAGCAGCCCCGGTCACACCCGGAGACTCGTCACGGGACCCCACACGATACCACGTGTGATAACTGACCATCGGCACAGAGTGATCCTCAGAAAGAAGAACTGTCAGACCATTTTTCAAAACCACCTTCGTTACCGGCAAAGAGATCTTCATATCTCCTTCTTTTTGCCATCCTTGGATAGCGCCAATGACATCAGTTTTTGGTCCTTTATCAGCATTCGGAATAGGCTCTACGGCATGTGCTGCAAGAGAAGCACAAAGGCCCACAAGCAAAGTAGAAAAAAGTCTCATAGTTGCTCTTTCGGTAGGAAGTTCAGAGCGCATCGCGCTCGACTTCAGTGTGAAACTGGCCCTGGCCGAAGACAACTATTAGAGAATTTTTAAGACTTACGACACGGGAAATTTTCGCCGAGAGTTGCTGGACTTAACTCCAGAGTAGCAACGAGGTTGCCACCCCCAGATATTTTAAACAGTTTATTGAACGACAAAGTCAGAGAAATAAACGTCCTTGACTACACCCTTGTGAAGGATGCCGTTTACTTCCATAGCAATCTTATCTTTAAGGAACAACTTACCTTGGATGCTTTCGAGGTTCCCGAAAGCTTCTTCATTAAGGATGCGAACAATCTTATCTCGAGCCTTGGCGCGATTTTCTGGTTCCATCACTTCTTCGAAACCATCCTTACCAAGCATTTGCAAATTCACTTCAAGACGGATTGTTCTTTTAGGTTCACCACCCAAATTCACCGTGAATTTATCCATGGTGTACACAAGAGGACCAACGTCGGCCGCACTTTCTGTGGATGCAAGCTCACGCTCCATCTGTTCTTCGGTAATCTTAGGACTTTCCCAGCCCATCGTTGATGCATAAACCATGTATGCGCCGCCACCCATGACTACTAGATTCACCACTGCAAAAACAATCTGCAATAGCATTCCTGTATTCTTTGGCTTCGGCGGAGCCGCCTGTTGCTGAGCTTCTGACATTTCGTAACCTCTTGCTAAGAAAGGTATCGGAGCATCGGCCCTAGGTCTTAACGCCAATAACTCAACTTTTTGATAGGGAATTTCACAGAAAGTGTTTAAGCTCTATACATATCGGCTCTGAGACTTGACAAAAACATAGGGTCTTCCGACATAATATAACTATGAGAATTTTCCTCTCGGGATGCCTACTATTACTTTCTGCCACGCCGGTATTTGCGGAACCCGCAAACCCTCCTGTATCTCAAGCTGAGACACCCCAGGAATTGTTTCCGGCTCCGTTACTTCAAATTTCCGAAACTGAAGCTTTCTCTAAATATGTTTTCTTAGTAGATAAAGAACAGCGCAAGCTTTCAGTTTTTGAAAGAGACGGCGAAGAAATCAAAAAAGTTGTCGAGTACCCGACGGATATCGGTAAAAATGGCGGCAACAAGACAAAGCGCGATGATGCGAGAACTCCTGAAGGCATCTACTTCCTTGAAAAAAGACTTACTCAGCCAGAAATTCCTTTCAATATGTACGGAGCTTTGGCCTTCACAACAAACTACCCAAACCTTTTTGACCGCCGACTGAATAAGACTGGTTCTGGTATTTGGCTTCATGCCATCCCCGATACAGTGGCATTGACTCGCGGTTCTCGCGGTTGCGTTGTCGTTCGCAATGATGTGATCAAAAAGCTAGCTGACTATATCAAGCTTCATGAGACCCCCATCTTGATCTTCGACCACGTGAACTATGTGACTAAGGCTGAACATGAAAAACGTCGTACTGCATTGACGAATTTCATCGAGGGCTGGCGTCAGTCTTGGGAATCCCAGGATATCGATAAATATATCAGTTATTACGATACGGATTTTAAAGCCCCAGGTTTTAATTTGAAAACCTGGAAAGCTCATAAAGCAAATTTGAAATCCAAATACGAATTCATCAAAGTTCACCTGTCTCAACCCTACATTGTTCAACACAACGATCAATTATTAGTTAAGACCCTTCAACGTTATGAATCTGACCAACATGTCGATTACGGTGTAAAAACAATTTATGCCATAAAATCGGGCGATACGTACAAAATCATCCGTGAAGAGTGGGCTCCATTCAGCCAAGAGAAAGTCACTGCAGCTATTGCCAAGGACAACTCGATAACGGCTCAAGCGACTCAACAAACTCAATAATCAGAATCCATGCTGTGCAGTCTTCTGCTTTTCAGTCTTTGGGGACACACTGCTGATTTGTTTAAATCGGAAGTGATCAGCAAGCCAGGTCTATTCAACAAAGGCATTGAAGGTCCCACCACAGACTTGGCCGGCAATGTTTATGCTGTGAATTTTTCCAAACTTGGAACTATTGGCATTATGAAGCCTGGCCAGCAGCCCGAGCTGTGGTTAGAGCTCCCCAAGGGCAGCATCGGCAACGCTCTCCACATGTCCCCTGCCGGCGATTTGCTGGTCGCTGATCGCAGCAAGCATCAGATATTAAAAATCGATCTTAGAACAAAAGCGATCTCTACCGTCGCCAGTCATAGCGAAATGAATCAACCCAATGATCTCACCATCGCAAAAAATGGAGACATCTATCTAAGTGATCCGTCATGGAGCTCCAAGCACGATGGAAAAATTTGGTTGCTTGATCAGAACAAAAAGTTCTCAATCCTTGCTTCGCACTTAAAAGCGGTGAACGGCATTGATTTAAGTCCTGATGAATCCAAACTTTATTTCACGGAATCCATTAGTGGCGGACTTTATGTCTTTGACCTCAAGGATCATAAGCTCACAAACAAGAGGCTGCTTTATCAGTTCAAGAAAGACACGGTAGATGGAATCAAAGTCGATGCCGCTGGCACTATTTATGTCGTGCGCATTGGCGAGGGAAAGGTCGATCGAATTTCTGCAGAAGGAAAACTGTTAACAACAATTTCCCTTAAGGGAAAAGAGCCCACAAATTTAACATTCGGAGGATCCGACGGGAAAACTTTATTTGTAACCCTTCGCGATCAAGGCACTCTTGAATCCTTCCAAGTTCCCGAGCCTGGCAGAGAGTGGAAAAATCCGACGTCACAAAATTCAGGCGTTTCACCCTAAATCAATTTTCCTCGCAAAGAAGCTTGCGAAAGAACTCTGGCTTATGAAAATTAGGTTTTATTTGCTTTGGAAGATACAAGCTCCAATAACTTCTATTCGGAGATTTTCCTAAAATTGAATAGGCATTCCCACGAATAACAGAAACATCACCTTTCCAGCCTAAATTGCGCAAAGGAATCGCAAGCGTGGCCTGCCACCCCTTATCCGAGCGCTCCACGTGATGCTGAATCCCCATATGCAATCCCTCGGCGAAGGCCTTTCTTAAGGAATCCACACGCACTTCAAAGGTATCATCAAAGGGACTTAATTCAAACTCATAATATGGAAGCGGATTGGTCGTATCTGAAACCGAAATAAATAGTTCTACCACATCACCTTGATAGGGATACTCCTTAGGGCCGAGTACGGGCTTCGCATTAATTTCATCACTGCGCACATCGAATTGTGCAAACAGCGTATCGCCCTCCAACTGAAATTGCACATCCACGGGCTGCACTAAAGCAGATTCAGCAGGGTAAGCCAAGGTCAACATTTGCGAATCACGTTTATCGACACACTCCCCAGCATGAGCAAAAGAGGTCGCCAGCAAAAGTGTTGCAGAAAAAAATTTCCAATTCATGTCTAGAATCCCTTCTTCAAAGGAATGCTTTGTGCGTGAGCGAAAAAATTTGTTGGATCATGTTGCAGTTTAATTTCCATTAAACGCTCAAGGTTATTGCCCCAATAAGCACGACCATAATCCTTAATATCAAGGTCACAATAATTGAAATAAGCAGATCCCGACATATACGGTCTAAGTGCATCGTGGAAAGTCTTCATCGTTTCAAGACGAGCTTTCGTATCCGCGTCCTTATACCACTGAGTATAATATTGCAAAGAACTGACAGTCCCCGCGCGATGAGCAAACGCTGTCTCATCGTCAGCCTTATCACGAATAGCTCCGCCATAAGAATCAAAAATAATATCAATACCCGTCGGCGCTTTTTGCAGCATTGCCTCGAGCCCTTCATCACTCATGACTTGCTTGATATAATCAGATTTACCCTTCATGAAAATATATTCGTGATCGAAGCTTCCGCCAAAGTGGCGCACGGATGACATGAAGTCTAAATCTTCCACCGTCATTTTTGTCGGCTGAGCAATGGCAGATAATCTGGCGAGCTCGCTGCGCAGAACATTCTCAGCTCCCAAGGACTGACCAATCGCACGCATGTTGATGGAACCATCTTTGGCTTTGCTGACTTTAAATAGCGACGTGATTTCACGTGGCGCTTCAGGTGCCCACTGCTGCCAAGCCTTCATTAACTCTGCCGCAATCTTTGATGTTACATTCCAACTCATTCCGTAAACTAAGACATGAGAGACAGGGTGGGTTTTGAATTGCAACTTCGTGACGATACCAAAACTGCCTGCACCGCCTCCGCGCAAAGCCCAGAATAATTCACTGTTTTCAGTTTCACTGACGCGAATAATTTTGCCTTCAGCATTTACCATTTCGACGGCCAATAAGCTATCACAAGCAAGCCCCAAAGGACGAGCCAGCAACCCATAACCGCCCCCTAGCGTATGACCGGTGATGCCCACCGTTGGACAGGAACCCGCAGGAACTACACGCCCCACTTGAGATAATTTTGTATAAACATTGCCGAGCATCGCACCAGCCCCCGACACAAAGGTATTTTTATCAGCGGATAGTTCAAATTGATCCATAGGACGAGTATCAATCACAAGACCCGTGCCCTGAGAAAGACCTTCGAAGGAATGCCCACCACTGCGCATAGCCAGCGGGACTTTATTAGCTTGAGCCCATTGCACAGCTGTGGCCACCGCTTGTGGAGTCGAACACACCACGCGTACCACCGGTGTCTTCAAAGTGCGCCTGTTAAAAGCCATCTGATAATTTGCGAATTGAGCGTCTTGAGGAACCAAGATCAGTGCTTGGTCTTGTGAGAGCGAATTTTTCAAGTCTCGAAGTGAGACACTTTGCCCGTGCGCCGTAGCCACAAAGACCGATTCAAGCAGGCCTGTCGCAAGGAAAGATTGAGTAGCAATAGCTCCAGAAAATTTTAAAAATTCGCGTCTTTTCATAAAGACCGAACGAAGCAAAAAGCATCGTCGGTCTTCTAAAACAGAGCAGAGCTAATAAACAAATAAGTCGTTCACACAAAAAAACGACACCACCTGTGAACTTGTTCGACAGCGTCCTCTGGCCCCTAGGCCTTCGCCGATTTCACTTTCTTGTAACAGAAGCAAGTCACTAAATGGTCGTTCACCATTCCCGTCGCCTGCATATGGGCGTACACCGTTGTGGCTCCTAAGAATTTAAATCCACGCTTTTTAAGATCCTTCGCTAAATCTTCAGAGATCTTTGTCGTTGCAGGTATTCTTTTTTTACCATCTTGTTTATTGTCGACCGGCTTGTAATTTACGAACGCCCAAATGTAATTCGAAAAACTTCCGAATTCTTTTTGCACTTCTAAAAATCTTTGAGCGTTATTAACTGCCGCACGAATCTTTGCTTCATTGCGAATGATTCCTTCATTTTTCAACAATGAGGCAATTTTCTTTTCGTTAAACTTAGCAACCTTTGCTGGGTCAAAGTCCGCAAACGCTATGCGGTAATTTTCCCGTTTTCTTAAAATTGTAATCCAGCTCAACCCCGCCTGGGCTGACTCTAAAACCAGGAATTCAAATAATTTCTGGTCATCTCGAACGGGAACTCCCCATTCTTTGTCGTGATATTCAGTATATAGCTCGTCCCCCTCGGGAACCCATCTGCATCGTGTTTTCATTTGGCCAGCTTAGCAGCGTTTTGTTGCGCGCGCCACTTTAGTACAAAAGAAAGATAGCCACTTGACAGTTTTTAAAAGCGGCATAGATTTTAAATAGAGAGGAGGTTATGTCTTATGAAATTGACGATGATTTCCCGCCAAGCAGTGAGCGAATTGGCTCATCATATTTTGTTTGGCTTAGCCACAACAGCACTTGTTGCTGTCGCTACAGGAGCTTACTCAAAAGTTCTTCCCCCTACCGAAATGGCGGAAGCGGCCCCGGTTCACGCAGCGAAACAATCAACCATTGAATATCAGTTAGCGCCTCAGTGTCGTGCTATTGTTCACGATGCAAAAGGCTTTCCTCGCTGCCAAGAACAGGCGAAGGAACATCTTCACTAAAGCTTAAAATAAAAAAAGCCCACAACATCGTTGCGGGCTTTTCAGTTTTTTATCTTTATCACACCTCTGAATATTCAGAGGTCGCAAGCAGACTAATGTGATTCATCAGCAGATGAATTGTTTTTTCCGTCCATTGTGAACGTTTCAACGTTGCTTGCTAGGTCAGGAAGTTGCTCAAGGTGCTTGTTCAACTCGTCCTTCTTTAATTCACCTACGTTGAGGTTTCTTTCAGTCAATCGAACATCCCATTTAAGGTTTTTGTTTGCTTCAGCCAAAGACATCGCAGGTATCCTTTCAAATATCAGAAGCCTCGGTTATAGCCCACCCAACCGCCCCCTGTCAAAGGGCCCATAGATGCTTCTGAAAAGAAAAAAGCCCCCAAAATATTGATTTTGAGGGCTTTTTTAGAGTTTAAATCGATTTGAGCTGTTTCAACCTCAGCGTCTCCGGCACTTCTGATCTGCCGGGATCCGCCGCGGCCATCAGTTCCAGTATTTCGGTGGCTTGTCGGATTTCTTCTCGTTGTCGACAACCAATCTTAGATTGCGCCCCTTATTCTTGGCCTTTTTCTTCCAATCCTGCCGGGTCATAAAGCCTTTGACCTGCAAGCAGATAAAGCCAGACACGATACCACCCAAGTGCGCAAGGTAAGCAACCTCACCGCCACTCACACCGGACGTCATCAATGAAGCCAATTGAATCAAGCCCATCACTGCGACAAACCATTTTGTCTTCATTGGGAAGAGCATAAAGAAATAGACGATTCTTTCACCGAACAAGATTCCCTGAGCAAGCAACAAACCAAAGATCGCACCCGAAGCTCCGATCACTGGAACGATCAAACCCGTTTGCGAACCTGTCGCCAAAGCCCAAATCCAAATGCCGACGCAATACAAAATCGCGGCGCCAATTCCACACGAGAAATAATAGATCAGGAAGAACTTTGTTCCCCATCTTTGTTCAAGCTCGGCACCGAAGAACCATAGCATCAGCATATTGAACAAAATATGTGTCACCTGCAACGAGTGCAGGAACATATAGGTCACCAACTGCCAAATCTGAAAATCAAAAATGACTTTGCCGGGATAAAGACCGAACAACGATGTGAACGGCACGTGCATAAAACCTTCCATCAAAACTTGAAGAAGGAACCACACGGCCACATTGATGATAAGCAACCACTTCACTGCAGGAGTAAGCGGTGCTGTCGCAAAACTTACGTTTCTATTCATATCTTCTTAAAATACCCCAATATCTTCTCGTAAGTCTGTTCAAGACTTTCAACCAAGACCTTTGTCTCAGCGATCAACGGAAAGAAATTTAAGTCCCCGGACCATCTCGGGATGATGTGATAATGCAAATGTTCAGGGATACCCGCGCCTGCCACTGAGCCATGATTTAAACCGACATTAAATCCACCTGGCTCATAGATCTCTTTAAGACCTTTCATCGTTAGGCGAATCGTATTCTGCACATCCATATGTTCAGCATCACTCAATGCGAGCAAATCTCCACAATGACGGCGAGGCAAAACTAAAACATGCCCGCTATTGTATGGGAATTTATTAAGAACAACCATGGCATGCTTCGTTTGATAAACGCACAAAGTCTCAAACGAAATTCCACCCTTCGAGGCAGTACAAAAAACACAGCCTTCAGATTTGATCAGCTTGCGCACGTACTTCATGCGATCGGGACGAATTAAAACATCACGCTCCATGGGCCAAATATCTTTGCCAATGTGAATTTCACCGTGAGGAATTGCTATGGCCTTAGATGCAGACTTCGCAACTTTTGCAGATTGCGATTTTGCTTTCGATGACTTCGGGGAAGTCTTTTTAGCAGAAGACTTCCCTGCAGTTTTTTTCGCTGCCATGATTACTCCGCGCTGCTGGTGAAAATACTTGGAAGTCCTACAAGAGTGTCTTCGACATAGAATAAAATTTCGCAATTCTTGTGAAGCTCCACGCCGATCTCTTCACCCTTGCCACCTGTCGGATTCATCAACAAGATTTCAGAAGTCGCTTCAGGATTTGCACATTGCTTTGCTCTTAATTCAAAGAACATCACAGGCACCAAGCCGCCGCCGCCAGTCACTTCCATGAAATCAAATTTCGTTCCCTCAGGGAAAGACACTTTTTCGTCGATCGGCAACACTTGAGTCAGATAGTAAATTCCAGCATCTGTTATATCACTCCACTTTTCAGGAACACGCGGAGACTGTTCAGAAGCTACGGCTGGAACTGCTGCGAATAAAGACAGAAGAACTAAAAGCTTTTTCATTCTTAGTCCCAATATCCAGGCATCATGTACAACGGTTGATTCAAGTATTGCGCTCGAAGAAGATACTTCATCGCACCTTCCATATTCATGCCGGCGCCCGTCGCTTTACCTTTTAGAAGATCCGCGTATTCAGCCAATGAATTGATATCATCGTCAGATTCTTTGTCGCCGAAATCTAAGATACTCATCTTCTTCTTCGGCACTTCGAAGACTTCATAGTTGTTGCCAAGCTTCGCAACATCAGCCGCCAACTTCACAGCGTCGTCAAAGAAACCCTCTTGATCCGCGAAACCCAACTTCACGGCAGAAGTTCCAGTGAATACACGACCATCAGCGTATTCGTTCATCACTTCTTCTTTGAGTTTACGTTCTTTCATCACAGTGCTTTTGAATTGACCGTAAACTTCGTTGATCATGCTTTGGAATAAAGCTTTCTCATCATCGCGCATGCCACGATACTCAGCACCCGAGTCTTTGAATTTTCCAGAAGTGATCGAATAGCGAGATACTTTTGCCCAATCATAAAGTTTTTCAAGATTTGCGAATTCCATGATCACGCCGATAGAACCTACAAGAGCGCCAGGAGCCACAACGATTTTGTCACAAGCTACTGCTGAATAGTAAGCTCCGCTGGCCATCACACCTGTCGTCACACAAATTACCGGCTTCTTCAGCTCATCGCGGACTTTTCTGATTTCGTGATAAATTTCTTGAGAAGGACCAACCGCCCCACCCGGAGAGTTGATATTGATCACGATTGCTTTTACACGGTCATTATCACGATACTTTTTTAGATTTTTAAGGAATTTCTTACCGTTAAGGATCACACCATTCATATCCAAATGAAGGATGGTATTTTTCGCTGTGACTTTTCTTTCGGATTCACCGAAGAAATCGCCGCCCATTTTAAGAAGTGCGCCGATGCCGACAAACACTAAGAAGATAATAAGAAGTTTTTTAAAGAAACTGCCGCCGCCGTTTTTCATGGACTGCCTCACACATCATGTTGAAACGTCCCTCTTTAGCTTCCACCATGAAGCACAAATAAAAAAAGGGACCCAACTAGGGTCCCTCTTAACGACTAAACAGTCAATCGAGCCGCGGCGCAGCTCGATTGTTCAGCAACTAAGCTTTGTCAGTCTTTACGCCTTTAAGTTGATCTGCAAACAAGTCACCGAAAGTAGACTTAGAAGTTGCAGTCGCTTTTTTAACGTAATCGTCAACATCAGCTTTTGCTTCGCGAAGTTTCACTAGTTTTGCAGACAAACCGATCTTACGAGCGTCTTTGTCGATAGAGATAACTTCAGCTTTGATTGATTGACCTGGTTTAATGAACTCTTCAACTGAACCGATTTTGTCAGTTGTAAGTTCAGAAATGTGGATCAAACCTTCGATATCAGATTCAAGCTCAACGAAAGCACCAAAATCAGCTGTTTTAGTTACTTTAACGTCGTGTTGTGTACCGATAGCGTATTTGTTTTCGATATTAGCCCATGGGTCAGATTCAAGTTGTTTGATACCCAAAGAGAATCTTTCGTTCTCGATATCAACACCTAGAACAACCGCACGTACTTTTTGGCCTTTAGTGTAAAGTTCATTTGGATGATTTACACGTTTAGTCCAAGAGAAGTCAGAGATGTGAACCAAACCATCGATGCCTTCTTCGATGCCGATGAAGATACCGAAGTCAGTTACAGATTTAACTTCACCTTCAATGATAGTTCCTGGAGCGTATGATTCTTTCAACTCGATCCAAGGATTTTGTTGAAGCTGTTTCATACCCAAGCTGATGCGACGGTTTTCAGTGTCTACTTCAAGTACAACAACTTCAACTTCGTCACCAACATTTACGACTTGAGAAGGGTGTTTCACGCGTTTAGTCCAAGACATTTCAGAAACGTGGATCAAACCTTCGATACCTTCGCCAAGCTCAACGAATGCACCGTATTCTGCCAATGAAACAACTTTACCTTTAAGCTTAGTGCCTGGAGGGTAAGAAGCCTTAACAGATTCCCAAGGATCGTTGTGCAACTGTTTCATGCCCAAAGATACGCGTTCTTTTTCTTTATCATACTTAAGAACTTTAACTTGGATTTCGTCACCAACGTTCAACATTTCAGAAGGGTGTTTTACACGGCCCCATGACATGTCAGTGATGTGCAACAAACCGTCCATGCCACCAAGATCGATGAATGCACCGTAGTCAGTGATGTTTTTAACAACACCAGTAACAACTGAACCTTCAGCCATAGTGTCAAGAGTTTGTGAACGCAAACTGTCGCGTTCTTCTTCAAGAAGCGCGCGGCGAGAAAGAACGATGTTGCCACGTTTCTTGTTGAATTTGATAACTTTGAATTTGAACTTTTTGCCCAAGTAAACGTCCATGTTGCGAACCGGACGAAGATCAATTTGAGATCCAGGCAAGAATGCTTTAACGCCGATATCAACGCTCAAGCCGCCTTTAACTTTAGCAACAACAGTACCTTCGATAACTTCTTCGTTCTCTGCTGCTTTAGAAATGTCAGTCCATGCGCGAAGCATGTCTGCTTTATCTTTAGAAAGAACGATCATACCGTTTTCGTTTTCGATACGGTCGATAAGAACTTCTACTTTATCTCCAGCTTTCACATCACGAACGCCGTCTACGATGCGGAATTCATTGATAGCGATCAAGCCTTCAGATTTGTAGTTGATGTCTACTAGAACATAGTCAGATTGAACTTCTACTACAGTACCAGTAACAACGTCGCCGACTTTGAAATCTTGCTCTTTCATGGACGCTTCGAATAGAGAATCGAATTCGCCTTTATCAGATTTTGTAGCACCATAGATGCCAGGATTCGCAGCAACTTTAGAGTCTTCTGCATCCAAGAAAGCTAGCACTTTCTGTTTTTCAAGTTCAGCCTTGTTCAATTGTTTTGTCATATCGTTTTTTAAAAACCTCCACGTAGTAAAACCTCTATCGTGGGCAACTGCAGATGCAGCTGACCTTGGGTCTTACCCGTACCTTTCTTCGCACTTCAGGCGAACCAATGGTTTAGCGAGCTAAGGCAGTGAAAGTCAAAGGTTTTGCGCGGGTCGTTAGGCTTTTCGCGCAAGCGAATTTGCGGAACTCTGTGAGAGGACATTTCGCCCCCGCCATCTCGAACATATTTGATTTGAAGGGGCTCTCCCCCGAGCACGATGGAAGACACTAAATAGGCTCCAGCCGGGGCTTTGAGCGACCTCTCATTTCGCAGGACCCCATCAGAGGTTAGAAAACAGAGGCGCTACTCCGACGAGTGTAAACCGATCTAGTTCTGATCAGCGTCGATCAAAGACTGAAGGTAAGTATGAACCTGTGCGCCCGTGAACGTGCGTGATTTGCGTGAAGCTGAATCCACCTCCACAACACCGCCCAGGGCTTTTGTTTTTCCCTGAGCAACCAAATCCAAAATACTTGCATAAGCTTCTGGCTGGTCCGACGGAATCACATGACCCGAGTTTTTCACTACGAACAACAAGGCCTTCGCATCTTTGTCGTAAAGAGTTTCAAAAGTCGCCACCTGATGAGTCAGTAAACTCTTGCTTTCGTTCTCTGCGAAAATGAAAACGCGATTTACATTTTTAGGCAAAGCAGACAAATCCCATTCGAAGCCCTCAACGGCGCGAGATAAAGTCGTGTAACCTTCAACCATTTGCGAGTGACGGTCTTCAGAGAATTTAAATTGCTCGGCCATGCTAGATACTTGTTTTTCCCATTCAGAACGATAAGCCGTATCCAAGAGAGAGCGTGTGATGCCTGGACCAAAAATAGGATTCCACAACTCGCCGGCTTTCAAACTTTGGCGATACGCTTCAAGTTGCGGATTTTCAGCCGCTGAAGAAGTCATCGGCACCGTTTCAATCACTAACGGGAAATCCTTCAACAACGGCGACACCGCCCCCGTGTAGGAAAGAGAAACTGGAATCACAACACCTGTTTGAAATTGCGTCTGAAGAGTTTTTGCAAGTTGCGCCACTTCATTTGCAAAATCTTGAAGTGAAGGGCTTGCACTCATAAAGAATGGAACTTCACCCGCCGGCAACGCATTCACAGAAAACGGCTGAACGCTGAAGTTCATACCGACAACGCCATAACCTTTCGCAATCAAAGCTTGCGGGCCTGGCTCAGACAAAAGGAACGCGCGGTTTACACCGGGCAATAACAAAAATGTAGGATAGCCCGCGCGTGTCGGCTTCGCCATTTCGAAGTACACCACACGCCCTGTGCCCAAAGTCATTTGATAAGGTTGAATCGCGGCGGCTGTCACTGCAGGAGCAGCTTGCACTGTTGAAGGAAGAATTCCTTCAGAAGCGATCAATATGAAAAAAGCGACAACGACATTGCGAAAGAAAAAGCGAATGATTGATTTCATGGCGAGGTTCTTACCTCGTCATTTTTATAAACCCAAGAGGATTTTCTAAATAATTTAAATTTGTAAGGATTCACAAAGATTTTAGAGTCACGGCTCTAGGTAAAATTACGATTATTTTCTTCTGACGAAAGTTTCGCCAACAAAGCAATTAGACGCTCTGAAGTTTCTTCAAGCTCTAGCGATTGCACCAGTCGAGATAGATGGTTTTATTTTTCACCACGTCCATCATCTGAACATCGATGGCTTTGCCTTTGCCGGTGCGATAATCAACTTCGATTGTTTGACGAGCGAGTACCATGCCCATACGTTTTCTTGCAGAAATAATATTCAGAGCTTCACCATCGTTTTGTAAAACCTGCTGAGTCTCGGAAGAGAGCAACACGCCGGAAGATGTTTTTGAAACGGGACGAACCGCCAAGTCGCCGTTATCAGATAAGGTAATATGATAAGTCTCGCTGCCCGTCATATCTGCAAAGGCAGAACCACGGCACGCCACCACCACTTGTTCAACAGCTTGAGCCGTTGAAACCAAAGAAAGCATCGCAGTTGTCAGAATAAGAATGTTTTTAAGCACCGAGGACTCCAGGGAAAATACGTCAACCCCCTGGAACTTTACAAACTCTGTGCCCGGTATAAGCGAATATATGGATTTAGGGAAAGGACCGCCTGACTAGATAATAGACAGCCCTGAAAAGAACAGAACTAGTTATCGATTTTAGAGTGAACGTAAGCTTCGATCTTGTCGACAACCTCAGACAAATTCAGCTCTGTTGAATCGATGACGAATGCGTTGTCTGGGATGGCCATCGGGGCCACTTTACGAGTAGAGTCTTGAAGGTCACGTTGCTTTTGCGCCTTCACCATTTCACCTTGATCAAGACCCAACTCAGTCGCACGGCGTGCGGCTCGATGTTCGCTGGAGGCTGTAAGATAAACCTTTGCTTCGGCTGTCGGGAAGACCACAGTTCCGCAGTCACGACCTTCAGCCACGAGTCCATCGGGACCACTGCTGCAGTTTCTTTGCGCATCCAAAAGAGCTTTGCGCACTTCTGGATAATGACTGATACGGCTTGCGAAATTACCGACGTCTTCGTGGGCAATTTGATCTGTCACATCTTGATCTTTGAAGAAGACTTTTGTGCGTTCAGATTCCAAACTGACATTCCATACTGGATTGTGTGTAAGCTCTGCCAACGTCTTCACGTCATCAAGATCCACATCCAATTGAAGAGCCGCATAGGCAAGGCCACGATAGAAGGCACCAGTGGAAACCCACTTCCAACCCAAACGACGGGCAAGCTCGCGACTTACTGAAGACTTCCCTGAAGCCGCTGGACCATCAATCGTAACAACCATTCCCATCATATCTTCCTGTCTACTTCTACTGCTTATTATACAGAGGAATTTCTTTAAGCACTTCTGCCAAAGCAGCCATTGCCGCTTCGTTTTCGTGCTCTAAGCCTACACTTATGCGCATGTGTGTTTTGAAACCGTAGTTCAAAATCGGGCGCATAATAATCCCACGACGTAGCAAAGCTTCATTCACCTTGGCGGCGTCACGAAGGGTGTCAAACATGACAAAATTTCCCTGGGATGGAATGTATGGCAGGCCTAATTCTTCTAATTTCTTGTAGAAGTAATCAAGTCCTTTCCAGCAAATCTGCTGCGAACGCTCAATAAATTCTTTATCTTGCAGAGCCGCATTTGCAGCGACCTGCGCTAAATCGTTGACATTGAACGGTTTGCGCACGCGGTTAAAAACTTCAACAACCTCAGGCGGAGCGATCATGCAGCCAACACGAAATCCCGCCAAACCGTAAATTTTTGAGAACGTGCGAAGAACGATCAAGTTCTTGTATTTACCTAAATAATTTTGCGCAGACACATAATCTTCAGCGCGCACGAATTCATTATAAGCTTCGTCAAAAACGATCATCACGTCATCGCGATTTCCAAGACGCGCCAAGAACTCTTCCACCTCCGCTTTTGTCGCGTGAGTTCCTGTAGGATTATTCGGATTTGAAATAAAGATCAGGCGAATGTTTTCTTCAGGGTGTGCAAAGAAATAATCCGCAATACCTTTCATATCAAAGGCATAGTTCGTCAAAAGAGGCACCTTGCGAATGACAGCACGATTGGCCTGGGCACTCACCTCATATGCATTGAATGCTGCTACGGAAGTCAAAACTCCTTCCTTGGGTTCACAGAAAATGCGAGTTAACAGATCAATGAGTTCATCACTCCCGTTGCCAATAGCCAATTGTTGGGTAGGAAATCCCCATAATTTCGAGATCGTGTGCAGCAATTCATAATGAGATGGATCCGGATATAGATTCTGATGATCGAGAGCCTTCTTCACAGCATCCACTGCTTTCGGGCTAGGACCTAAAGGATTTTCATTACTTGCAAGCTTGTAGACCTTGCTCAATCCGTACTCACGTTGAGTTTCAGAGATGGGTTTTCCTGGCTTATACGGAATCAAATTAAGAATTTCAGGAGAAATCTTCACGTAACAATCCTTTTCTTCAAGGCATCTTTTTGCTATATCTGTTCGTCTTTTCGTACATTGTAACGTTCATTTTATCAACCACTAGGATGTTGAATCCTGGCGATGTAAAATAATGTCATGTACACCCAGCACGCTGTGACAAAAATTACGGCGTACTGGCGGTCAACGTGGAGTTCGCCAAAGCGAATTCATAAGGTATAGAGAGCGTTTAAAAATGCAAAATCGTTTCTTGTTAGGCGTTAGTGTCGGCGAATCCTTCGCAGAGTACTGTCTTTTAGAGGGTACTCAAGTCATCGCTACAAAAAGAGCCTATCTGTCTAGAGAGAACCTAAAGAACTCCCTTCAGCAGTTTATATCAGGTCATAGTGATAAAAAAATCCAAAAGGCCGCCGTTAGCCTGCGAGTATCTGAAAAATTATTGGACTACCACTTAAATGGCGCTGTGGCTCACATTACGACCGAGGGTTTCGAGAACTGGTTGGATTTGCATAAATGCGAATACACGAGCCTAACGACCACAGACCTTAAGTTTTCTTTACGTGAACGCGTGCAGGCCGATGGAACAGTTTCCACTCCATTGTCCATGGAAGAGCTCGAGGCCATCGCTGCAAAATTGGAGATGGTACAAACCAAAAAAGTAGCTCTTCATCTTTTACATGCCTCCATCAATCCTTCCCATGAAACGGCTGCGAAGAATTATTTGATTGAAAAAGGCTTCGAAGTTTTTACTCCCGAAAGAACAGATAATGGTGATGAAGTTTCGAGATGGCGCAAAAACTCTTTGAATGCCACGGTTGCAGGTTTATTTAGCGATTTGAAAAAGGACATCACCGATGCTCTTCAAGGTGCGGTTGATTCTAAAGACATCCACTATCTGAACTCTCAGGGTGAATTCGTTCAAAATATTGAAAGCAATGCCGTCAGCAGTTTAGCCTCCGCTTACTCGGCATTGGCTTTGACTCAGAAAAAAGCAGAACGTGACGTGCTTTATCTGGGCCTCGAAAGCTTCGTTTTGATTTCTTCTAAGACTTGGAAAGCGCAGTGGAATGGTCCTTGGGGTTCTGTCGAAAATAAACACATTGCTTTCCGCGAACTTGCGATTCAACCGACGTTAGAAATCTCCTTGAATGACTTCCAGCGCTTCGATTTCAACTCGAACACTGAAGGTTGGGAACCAGGTCCGATGTTCTTGGGGCGCGGTCAGAAAGCGACATTGATCGACTTATGGGCTGAAAATCCAAAACTTGCTAAAACAGACGGCCTGCAAGATCGCATTATGCCCGCAGGTGTTCAAAAATTTAAAAACTCAATGTTTGCACTTTCTAAAATCAGTCGCGCCCGTGAAAAAGAACTTCCGGGCGTTGCAAAAGAATTGCAAAGTCTTGCAATTCAAAAAGTTGCCATGGAGTCTTTAATGTTCCGTGAAAACAAAGAGATCTTGGTCACAGGCCCTCTGGCAGAGCTTTTCGGCAATGGTTTCAAAAAAGATTCAAAGGCTTCTGTTGAGGCGGATGAGTTTGCACAATCTCATGCATTGGCGATGCTGGGCCAATCCTTGTTGAAAGGTTGATTTCATGTCTTATCAAATCGAGCTTTTTCATTCTTTACTTAATGACTTTCTTCAAGGTGAATCAGCCCTTCTAACTATTGAAGGCGAAGTTCTTGCGGTTCGCGGTGAACATCCAGCGACTTACGGTACACTTTCCGCTGCCGCGGGAGTTGTCGGCAAATATTTAAAACTTCAAGAGGGCGATATCGCTATTTTGAATGATCCTTACAGTGGCGGTAGCACTCTGGACGAGATGACTTTTGTCATGGCGATCTCTGAAGATCTTTTGTGGGTTTCTCGTCGTCCAATGATGAAATCCATAAAAAGTGGCAAGTCCGTCGAGGAAGAGGGTTTGCGTATTCCACCGACTCCCCTTCGTCAACATGGGAAAGTGAATGATGTGATCCTGTCGGCGATGCAGGCGCATCCAGCATGTCCTCCCCATTTTGCCGATTGGATCAAAGCTCAGTTTGCTGAGATGACTTTGAAAACTCAACGTCTGTTTGAGACTCTCGAGGCCACTGGATTTGATATCACCGCTGAATTGATTGAAGACTACCTCGAGCTTTCTAGGAATTTGGCGACACAAAGAATTTCCGAAAATGCTTCGGGTGAAACTCGTGTTGATATCGTTTTAGATAGTGGCGAATTGCTTCGCCTGAATTTGGAAATTCATGAAGGCCGTATTCGTATGGACTTCGGTGGTACTTCGAGTGCAAAAACGATTCATTTGACTGAATCAGCTGCTTTCGGGACGTGCTTCCACACGATCAGTCGTTATTACGGTTTCACTCAATACGCGAACAGCGGGACCTTCTCGACATTGCAGGTGACGAAACCTGCGGGTTGCTGGTTGATGGCGAAATATCCGGCTTCAACTTTAAAAGGTATGAATTCGGGGGTTGCAGCATTGCAAGCAGCCATTGAATTGGCCTTAACCCACATCCATACGAAACGTGAAAAAGCACTTTCGTCATACAGTCCTCTGTCTGTGCAATTGCAAAATCAATCTTCACAAGTCGTTTTCAAATTGAGCGGCGGTCAAGGTGCGAAAGCAACGAAAGATGGCGCCTGCGCGACCATTGAATCTTTGTCTATCGAAAAAATCGAGCGTGAACTTCCACTGAAAGTGATCCGCGCGGATCTCCGCCACTCTTTGGGTGGTAAAGGTAAACACAATGGCGGTCGTGGTTTAATCTTTAAAGTAGAAGCTCTTGAAGACATCCATGCCACTTGGTTATCGGATTTGACTCTGCACAAACCGCGTATTTCTAAAAATTGCTCTCACGGTGATCCTTGTGAGGTGTCCTTGGAATCTAATGGCTCTACAAAGGTCCTTCCAGTACTTGGAACACAATTGATTGCTAAAGGCGACGTGCTAACACTCTGCTCTGGCAGTGGTGGAGGCTTTGGCAAAGCCGAGTAATCTGATATTATAGCCACAAGCTGCTCCGGCGAAGTCGGAGTGCAACCGACCTTGGGGGTGTTTGTGGCTTCGGAAACTGCATATTTAGCTGGCGGATGTTTTTGGGGAATGGAAGATCTTATTCGCAAGCTTCCAGGTATCGAAGACGTTGATGTGGGTTATATGGGTGGCGAACTTAAAAACGCCACTTACAACGACGTCAAGAAGGGCCACACAGGTCATGCGGAAACGGTGAAGATTGTCTTTGATCCAAAGCAACTTACTTACGAACAGCTTCTTCTTTTCTTTTTTAAAATTCATGATCCGACAACGGCGAATCGCCAAGGCAACGATATTGGAACTCAATATCGCAGTGAAATTTTCTATACGTCAGAGGCTCAAAAAGCCACGGCTGAAAAAGTGAAAGAGCGGGTTGATAAATCCGGTGCCTGGGGAAAACCAGCCGCCACGATCATCGATAAGGCCGGTGACTTCTGGAAAGCGGAAGACTACCACCAGGATTATCTTGTGAAAAATCCTGGTGGTTACACTTGCCACTTTGTTCGTCGTGTCGAGTTCTAGTCTTTTTGCAGATCTGCGATCATTCCCAACAACTTAGTTTGGGAAGCAGCCATCGCAGGCGTTTGATTCGTTTTCGTATTCTTCACTTTCATGTTTTTAAGAAGGTGAAGAACTGTGCTGTCCATCACAGGTTTGATGCCGATCTTCTTTAAGAATGCTTTCGCTTCTAAAGCCTGACCAATCACTTCAGTTTGCAAATACTCAAGTTGAGTGGCGCTGTATTTATCGATTTCAAAATCCCAACCGACATAAGCCATTTTTGCTTGCTCGATTTTATTCATCTCGCCAAGTCTTGCAACCGCATCAATAAAGATCAATGGGAACATGCTGATACGAGTTTGAATAAGTTGTATCGCTTTATCTTCATGAGCTTGAATCTCACGAATGTAACCCGTTTGCTCTTGATCGTGAGATGCCATCAAGGCTTCTTGAGTCATTGTGTACATGCTCATTGTCTTCAAATCTTTTGTCATTGCTTGAGCGCGATTTTCTTTGCGATTGATTTGATGCATGCCTGCCGCCATCGCATTGAAAGAAGCCAAACGATTTTCTTTTGAAGAAATATCTTTAGGATCTGGTTGCGCTGTCACACTGATGCTTTTGTCACGAGGTCCAAGGCCTTCAATTTCCATATAGAACTCTTGAGCCGCCTGTTGACCTAGCTTTTGACGAGCCCCTTCATCCAAGTCCTGCCCTTGTGCATTCCAAAGTTGGAATTCAAAAGCCATAAAGTACTTATAAGCTTCAGATACTTTCTTATAGAGTGTCGGAGCTTCAAGAATAGCTTTGTAACCATCACGACGAAGTTGTGCCGCATTCCCCTGGCGAAGAGTATCGTACAACTCGTCCATCGTATTTTTCAAAGCCTGCATTTTATCCTGCAAGGTCTGCATCTTGTTGTTCATTTCGGCAGTGGTTTGATTCATCTCTGCCGTTGTCTTATTCATTTGTCCCGTCGTATCGTTCATTTGCGACGTGGTTTTACTCATCTTGCCCGTGGTCTCGGCCATCTTTTGAGTGTCGTCATGCATGTCATCGACTTTTTTAAGTTCGCCACAACCTGCAAGCATCGCCACCGTCAAACCTGAGATTAGAACTGTCTTCTTCATGGGACCACCTCGTAAAAGTGTTTAGAACTTCGACAGAGGCCCTCATTAGTCACGAGGGATCCTCTTAAAAAGCTCCGTATTGGATCTTATATTTCTTCGAGCAAGTACTCTAACCAGAGTCCAAATCGTGTGCCACTTCCTGTAGTTATCTTTCAATTGCGAGTCTTCGAATCTGCGGGGGCCTTCCTGCAAGGCAGGGGTAGGCTTTTATATTTATCCCCGTGCTTCGATCGGCACGCCTTCCGGGCTCGGTTGCCAGCACGACTTCGTCGTGGTGCGCGCCATCGTGGCGCCGGCAAAGGCCGCTCTTCGACGGGGATAAATATAAAAGCCTACCCCTGCCTTGTAGAAAGACCCCACTTCGATCGTGGATTCGAAGTTGGTGGGGATATGGGTGTGAGGAATAGAACGACAACCTTTGATTCTAGGAATGCACTGATTTTTTATTTTTATTCAAAGATGTGAACGAAAGGATAGAGGCATGGTTCCCTCTTCCTATCTCACCGAAGCGAGGCCTTTGCCGGGGCATGGATGCGCGAACCGCATCGCAGATGCGGCGGCAACAGAGCCACGAAGGCGTGCCTCGCGTAGCGTGGGATAGGAAGAGGGAACCATGCCTCTATCCTTTCATTCCCCCGCACTATGAACAAACGAACTTAAATAATTTTAGCGCCGATAGCTTCCAAAGCACGCTTGATGCGTTCAACGTGTTCGATACTTGATGTTTCCAAAGTGAAGTCGATGCGAGTTTCACGAAGAGCAAGTCCTTGCGATACACGATCGTGTTTCACTTCAAGAACGTTGGCCTTTTCAGTCGCAATCACTTGGGTCAGACGACTTAAGTTTCCCGGAAGGTCATCCACGATCACAGACAACTCACAAAGGCGACCGCGTAGGATTTGACCGCGATCGATGATTTTGCTGATGATATTCAAGTCGATGTTACCGCCGCTGATAATGATGCAGCATTTTTTCCCGAGACTGAGACCATGGTGCATAGCTGCTGCCAAGGCTGCGGCACCAGAACCTTCGGCTACGGTTTTAGTTCGCTCCATCAAGAACACGATGGCTTCAGCGATTTCGTCATCACTGACTGTAACAACTTGGTCCACGTACTTCGAGATAAAGCTTTCGTACATCACTGGCGATGGGTTTTTAATCGCGATACCGTCTGCGATTGTTGCGGCTCTTTTCTTTTGTGCTTCTGCGGGTTGTTTGTTGTAAAGGTTCGCCATTCCTGGCGAACGATCACTTTGCACACCGATCACGCGACATTTTGGATTGATCGCCTTCACCGCCAAAGAGATACCACTGATCAATCCTCCACCACCGATAGGAACAATCACACAATCAAGATCAGGAACTTTTTCCAGAATCTCGAGACCAATAGTCCCCTGACCAGCTATGACGTAAGGATCTTGATAAGGATGTACGAATGTATAGCCATGATTTTTTTCCAGGCTTTGAGCGTACTCATAGGCCTCATCATAGATTTCACCTTTGAGCACAACGTCAGCACCATACGAACGAGTCGCACTGGCCTTACTGATTGAGCAGTTTTCGGGCATCACGATGGTGGCTTTCACTCCGGCCAAAGAGGCTGAAAGAGCCACGCCTTGTGCGTGATTTCCTGCAGAGCTTGCAACCACTCCGCGGGCTTTTTCTTCGGCTGTTAGATTTGAAATTTTATTGTAAGCACCACGGAACTTGAAACTGCCCGTGCGCTGAGTATTTTCGAATTTAAAATAGACTTCGCTTCCCAGAAGCTTGCTCGCACTTATCGAGTGACTCATCTCTGTCGAACACATAACACCGTCTAATAACTTGCGAGCATTTTTGATATCTTCTAAGGAAACTTTCATTGAAGTCAGGACTCCCAATATACTGTTAACCCCCACACGGGCGGGTACTCTTTATGGGGCAGCACGGTCTCCGCCGTGGTGGAGTAATTACTTGAATTGGTGAGCCCCATGGCCCTACTCTCGTCGAAAAAATAAAACGGCGCAAGATGCTTTCCACAGCATTCGCAAGTCGTCACAAGTTTGCCTTCTAAGGAATTAGTCGCACCACAAATGTGGCAAACGCGGAAGTGTGTTTTAACGTTCATATTCTTCCCTTCGCTTTCACTTATCATAGAGGGATCACCATTCATCAGCAAGACGCCGTCTCAATTTAAGTTATTGAATTTACGAATGAATCTGTCTAATGACTTTTCGCGAAAGACACAAAAAGGAGGCCTTTTGCCCACTTAGGACCAAAGCCGGGATTTTCTCGGCTAGCCTTAGATTTTACTCATAAACACCGACAAGACTATTAGGAGTATCAATTTGAGTTTATTCAGTCGCATTCTACGTATTCTGATTGTCCTGGCACTGCTTCCAAGCTTTGCCCTCGCTGATATTCCTCAGGAACTTCAAACTGTCATCCTTGAAGGAAATTTGTACGGTCACTCGTCTGTTGATTTTAGAAAAAATGCGAAGAACATCACGTCTTTAATTCCAGAAGGAACTGAAGGTACCGTTTTAGAAACCCGCAAGCTTTCTCGCACAGGATCTTACGGCGTTCGTATTCGCATTAATAATGTCAGCAAAAACCTTGGAAAAACAACGGCCAAAAAAGATGACGAAGTGTGGGTTTACTATTCACAAAAAGATCCTTGGCTGAGCTTTCAGGATAAAGCTGGCGAAGACATTCAAGACCCGGAAGAAGCATTAACAAGCAGAGCAAAACGCGATGGCGTCGCTTTGTCTACCGAAGGCATCGTTCAAAATCCAAAACTTCCAACTAAAAAAGAAGTTCAAGCGCGCACCCAGCAGATTGAAAAAGAAGTTGATGCTCGTGCCGCAGAAAAAAAAATCGACCCTAATTTGTTCATGACAACCGATAAGACCTTCACTGAAGGTGGCTTCCTCGAAGTATGCAAAACCTGCTCTAAGAATGGCGAAGTGATAGATAAGAATTTAAGCGATATCAAAGACGTTGCCACCGTGACTTCGGGTCGCGAGCCAGCCCGCGATCCCGGCAATTTGTGGGCAGACGATCCTTATATTTCTGCCTATTCAAATAGCCAGAATGTTGCAGATATGATTAAGGCTGCAAAAAAATCAAAGTCCGCAAAATCCAGAAAGCTTTGCTATCGCTATGTGAAAAATGCGATGCTTGCTGGAAGTATCATCGATAGATACCCTCCTGGCGGTCGAGCGAAAGATGCCGTTGCTGACTTAAAAGCGCAGGGCATGACGAATTTGCTCGATAATCCAAAATACAAAGACTTGATTAAAACTCCTGCGGACGTTCCAAAGGGTGCTATCATTGTTTATAGCACTGGTGAAAGCAAAGAGGCTGGTCACATTGAAATCAAAACTGATAACGGTGACAAAGGGACTTACATCAGCGACTACGAATCTAAAAATAGCGTTCAACAATCTGTTAAGGGTTTGTATAAGCAAAAAATTGGCAAGCCTTATAAAATTATTGGCGTTATGATTACTCCACCGGAGGATTTATGATCAGAATCAGTCTTTTGATCATCACCCTGCTTTTTTCTGGAGTGGTGTTTGCCGAATACAAAACACAAGACGCTATTCTCAGTGACTTTAAAAAATATTCTGCTGCAGATGCTAAAATGGGCAATGAACATCTTGCAGATATGGTTGTAAAGGTTCAGCAGGCTGTCGACTTCGCAATGAAAAACAAATCGACCTCAAATGATTTGCTTCGTGAAATCGGTCGAGTGTCGTCAATTACTTTAAAAAATGATCCAAGTGCCGCAGTAGGTGAAGTTCTTGTGCCACTTTACAAAAGAGATCCCGCTGCTTTTGAGAAATCTTTAAAATCTCTACCTAAAACAGATGCCCGTGAAGTGATCCGCGCAGTCAAGGACGCAGTCAAAGAACAAGACTCAGGGAACGGCTAAGTTCCCTCTCTGTTTGTCTTCATCGAAGACGCAGAGATCCTTTCCTTCTTGCCACTCTAATGCTGAAATAATCAGGTGAGAAAAATATTTTTCATCGCCTTGGTTTTGACTTCATTTCATTTTGGTCTTCCCACATTTGCGACGACCATCGACACTTCATTGCCTAAACGAAAATTGCGGATGGCCTATACAGATTTTCCGCCCTTTCAGGAGGAAACTCCTCAAGGTCCCCGGGGCATTATTGTCGATCAAGCCAAAAAGATCGCCGAACAAGCCGGGTACGAGGTTGAGATGATTCACGTCCCCTTTAAACGCATGCAATCAGAGCTTGCCTCAGGCAACGTCGATATTTGGATTGGGCTCACCCACTACAAAGAATTCAAAGGCAACACGTTGATCGGAAGAAAGACCGTACTGAGTTTAGAATTGATGACATATTCGATGAATCAAGAAATCATGGCGAAAGATTTGAGCGAGCTAAAAAAATATCGTCTTATTACTTTCTATGGTTACACTTACGGTGGCTTGGCGGACGAAATTCACGATCCCAAGAATCATTTCAATTTCATTGAAGTGAAAGACAACGACCAGGCCTTGCATCTTTTAAAGAGCCGGCGCGCCGATGTCTTTTTAAACTATCGCCCTGTGATGGAGACCTGGCTAAAGGACTCTCCCCAGCCTCAATTGAAAAGTCATCTTTTCAAAGCTTTCCAAGCCCATATCGCGGTTTCTCAAAAAACTCCGGATGGACCGGAAATTTTAAAAAATCTCGAACAGGTGCTTCCGAGTCCCGTAGCTAATGCTCCGTAGCCTTGATCTTCCTTTACCTGCAGTGATAGGCTTTGGGCTCACACAAAGGAAGAACTATGAAAAAGATTTTTGCTGCCAACTGGAAGCTTTTTAAAACTCCCGCTGAAACACGCGCTTTCTTCAAAGCTTTCAAAGAGGTTTCATCAAAAGCCACAGGTCAGTTAGTCTTCTTCCCTTCTGCTATTTCATTGGAAGCGGCTCTTGAGACGGTTCAAGGTTCTAATATCAATATCGGCGCACAAAACTGCTATTCGCAAATGCAAGGTGCCTTTACTGGCGAAAACTCTGCACAAGTTGTGAAAGAGCTTGGTGGAAAATATATTTTAATCGGTCACAGTGAACGTCGCCAAATTTTTGGCGAGTCAGATGCATTGATCGCCGACAAAGTGGCAGCGGTCCAAAACTTAGGCTTAATACCGATGTTGTGCATTGGTGAAACTTTGCAAGAGCGTGAAGCCACTCACACCTTCCGTGTCCTTGAAACGCAATTATTACTGGGACTTTCAAAGGCAGATAAGACAAAACCCATCGTGATCGCCTACGAACCGGTATGGGCTATCGGCACTGGCAAAGTGGCGACTCCTGAACAAGTGGCAGAGACTCACACCGATGTTCAAAACATCCTGACGAAGATGGGCTTCTCGGCCCCGATTCTTTATGGCGGCAGCGTCAAACCAGACAACGCAGAAACTTTAATAAAGCAACCTCACGTCAGTGGCTTCTTAGTTGGTGGCGCTTCTTTGGAAGTCGATTCATTTATCAAAATCGCTTCGGTTTAGACGGCGGATGCTGGCAGAGCTAGGGCGGCTAAGGTCCGCGCTAGCTAATGCAACTTCAAATAAAAAAGGCTGAGATTTCTCTCAGCCTTTTTTCGTTTTAACTTTTAAAAAATCTTATCTTACGCGAGTGCGCAGGATTTCAAGGCCTGGAAGTTTATCACCTTGAAGGTATTCAAGACTTGCACCACCACCCGTCGAGATGTGAGTCATCTTGTCAGCAAAGCCGGAAGCCTCTGCTGCCGCTGCTGAATCACCACCACCAACGATCTTGATCGCTTCACTTTCAGCGATAGCTTGAGCCACACCGAAAGTTCCCTTTGCAAATGCCGGATTTTCGAAAACGCCCATGGGGCCATTCCAGAAAATGGTGCCAGCAGATTTCAAAGCCGCAGAATAATTTCGGATCGTTTGAGGACCGATATCAAGCCCCATCTCGCCTTCTGGAATATTCACATCTTTAGTTGTGTGGGCATTTGCCACATCACCAAAAGCTTTCGAAGCGACGTGATCTACTGGAAGCAAGATCGTTTTGTCGCGAGCCTGAATACGTTCGATCATCTCTTTAGCGTATTTAACTTTGTCAGTTTCTACCAAAGAGTTTCCAACTGCGTTGCCTTGGCCCTTCAAGAATGTATAAGCCATTGCACCGCCGATGACGAAACCGTCGACGATGTCCATCAATCTTTCGATGACAGCGATTTTGTCAGAAACTTTGGAGCCGCCCATAACCGCTATGTACGGACGCTTTGGATTCTGCAACAACGAGTCTAGCATTGTGATTTCTTTTTCGATCAAGAAACCAATACCTTTCTCTTTCATCACAGAAGGAAGTGCATGGATCGTCGCATGGGCACGGTGTGAGGCACCGAACGCATCATTGATGTACACTTGCGCGTAGTTGGCGATTTTTTGTGCGAATTCGATAGAATCCTTTGTCTCGCCCTCTTCATAACGAACGTTTTCGAGCATGATCAATTGATTCTTTTTCAAGGAAGGAAGCAAATGAACCGGAGCATCTGAATCTGGCTCTTCAACCAGAATCACTTCCGCGTCCAACAAAGTTTGCAAACGCTTCGCTACGGGCTCAAGAGAGAACTCTTTGTCGTCTTTAGATTTTGGGCGACCTAAGTGAGAAGCCAAAACAAGCTTCGCACCTTTTTCCATACAGTAACGAATTGTTGGCAAAGAGGCAGTGATACGATTTTCATCCGTGATCTTGCCGTTCTCCATTGGAACGTTCAAATCAAGACGAAGGAAAACCACTTTTCCTTCAAGTTCAAAATCGCGAACTGTCTTAATACCTTTAAGTCCGTTGGAAGACATTCTTACAGACCTTTCTTAGCCATATGAAGAGCGACATCAACCATGCGGTTTGAGAAGCCTGTTTCGTTGTCGTACCAAGAAAGAACTTTCACCATGCGAGGACCAACAACCATTGTTGTTGCAAGGTCTACGATAGAAGAGTTTTTGTTGCCATTAAAGTCAACGCTGACAAGTTCCTCTTTTTCTACAGCCAAGACACCTTTCAATGCGCCTTCGGAAGCTTTAATCAAAGCAGCATTGACTGCTTCTTTCGTCACGTCTGTTTTCGCTTGGAATGTGAAGTCCACCAAGCTCACGTTTGGAGTTGGAACACGTACAGAGATACCGTCGATACGACCTTTCAGCTCTGGCAAGACCAAGCCTACGTTTTTCGCCGCCCCTGTTGTTGTCGGGATCATGCTAACCGCTGCAGCACGTGCACGACGCAAGTCACTGTGAGGAGCATCCAGGATTTTCTGGTCATTTGTGTAAGAGTGAACAGTCATCATTGTACCGTGTTCGATACCGAATGTTTCGTTCAATACTTTCGCCAAAGGAGCCAAGCAGTTCGTTGTGCAAGATGCATTTGAAACTACGTGGTGAATAGCGGGATCATAGGCCTCGTGGTTGATACCGTACACCATTGTGATGTCGGCACCTTTTTCAGCAGGGCCTGAAACTAAAACGCGTTTCGCGCCGGCTTTAATGTGTTGCATGAAATCGTCTTTAGTTTTGAAGACGCCTGTGCACTCAAGAACCAAGTCAACTCCCCAGTCTTTCCAAGGAATGTCTGCTGGATTTTTGTGTTTAGTTACGTGAATTTTTTTGCCGTTCACGATCAAGTTTTCGCCGTCAGTTTTCACATCAGCATCGAAACGACCATGGGCAGAATCGTATTTCAACAAGTGCGCATTGCCTTCAAGGCTATCCAAAGAGTTGATTCCGACAACATCAAATTGTTCGAAACCTGCGCGGAAAAGAACACGGCCGATACGACCAAAACCATTAATACCAACACGAAGTTTTGCCATGGGTAAGCTCCTTTATTTTAAACGAACCCAATATCAGGCTTTGGATAAAAAAAAGCCAGTCTAGACACTGTGTCCTAGACTGGCTTTGCTATAATTACAAGGCTTTGACGCCGATTCCGAGAGCTAATCGGTCTTAGTAGCGAGATACGCTCAATGATGGGTACTCTCGAGAAAGAACTGTGACTAAGATGTCAGCACTGCCGCCCATAGACTCCACGCTGATATCAATTGTTGTTACACGATCACGCAAGTTCAACACTTCAGACACGGCTTTGTCGCCCGCATAGAAAGTTGGAGTTTCACGGTATTCACGAACATCAATTTGACGACCTGACTCTGTATAGACCGTTGCGGCATGAATTCTAACACCAGCCGACAACGCACGAACTTCGAGTTGGTCTACGTGAACTGGGCGAGCCAAAGTTAGGCGAACCCACTCACCGCCGGAGCGACGTGTGATGCTTGAAACTTGAACAGAGCCGTCGCGGTTAGAAACTGGCGGTGGAGGTGGAACCGGACGAACTGGTGCCGGTGGTTGAATAGGAGCTGGATTGTAAGGAGCTGGACGACCGCCTCCCATTCCCATGTCTCTGCCACCCCAACGAACTTGAGTTTCTCGCGTTTCATACCAAGAACCGTCAGGACGAGTGCAAGCCACTCCACGAGTGTCCTCAGTACGATTATCAAGATAAATGATGCTGCGGTATTCACGGCAGTATTCGCCTGTGTATTGATTGTAACCTTCACGAGTTGTCGTGATACGACCACGAGCTCCCGTGCGAGATCCGTAAGAACGGCCATCCCAATCGCAGTTGCTGTTAAGACCACCGGTCAAAGCGCGATTTTGCGCATCCGCCAAGGCACGACGGTCGTTGTCGTCCATATTGGCGCCAACTTTATTACCAATCAAAGAACCCGCAACAGCGCCCACGATAATAGCTGCTGTTTTACCGTTACCTTTACCGATATTGGAACCAGCAAGACCACCGATAACACCACCGATGATTGTTCCGATATCAGCTTTAGAAGCATGAGCAACGCTGGCAGTTTGCGCAACAGTCGTTACAAGCAAGGCACCTACGATCATTCTTTTCTTCATAATAGACTCCTTAAGTGTCTAGATAATTTGAAAACGAAAACCCATAATCCAAAAGATATGCCACCCTAACTGGTAGCAAATCGCCCTCGAGATTTTTTACTCGAGCGAGCATGTGCGTTGTCATCACAGGTGTTAAGAATGGACGTAGCAAAGAAAATAGAAGGCGCACAGCGTGAGCCGGCGACGTTCCACAAACACTCCATGAAAAGACTCCGGAATGCCTAATCCAAACTTCGTGCCGGGTGGTTTTCGAGACCACTCTCAATTTATAAGAGTTTAGGGTCAAAGTGCCCTGTCTCAGAATTAGACAGAGCAGCCAAAGAGGTCACTTTCAAAGACAGCAAAGCCCCCAAAGTCACAAGATTTTGACCGTTCGAGAAGAACCGCCGAAGGGGGTGGGACAATGGAAAAGAGGAGGCATCCTCAAAGCTAGACGACGTACATGAGAAGGCAAAGATATTGGCAAAGGCTTCCACCAATAACAAACATGTGCCAGATACCGTGGGCGTGAGGGATCTTTTCATCATTCAAGAAGAAATAAAACCCAACCACGTAAGACAAGAATCCCACCATGATCAGCCCGAATCCAAATGGAGGCACAGACGCGAATAAGATATGCAAGACCGGAATCACCGTTGAGCTCATCGTCAGGTAAATCAGATTTGGAACAAGACGACTTTCAGGTTTGAAAAATAATTCTACGAAAATGCCAATCGCTGCTAACGTCCATACGGTTGAAAGCACGGACCAACCACGGAATCCCTGAATTGCCAAAATCATATACGGAGTATAATTCCCCGCGATCTTCAAATAAATTCCGATGTAGTCCAAACGCTGAAAGAATCTTTTCGATGGTCCATGCGAGGCGTGATAAAGCACTGAAAGAATATAAATGCCGACTGTTGAAATGCTATAAATCGAGCATGTGATCACGCGAGACATGTCGTGCTTGGCCACTGCCGAGAACATCAATAGGCAAACTCCGCACGCGGCACCCAGTGCTGCTGCCAAATGGCTAAAGGTATTAAAACGTTCTCCGTCTTGGACTGCGATTTTTAACATTAAATTAAAGTTAAAGCTCTTGCGTCCAGAGCGCAAGATGCTTCAGGACTCCTTGGAAATTTTTTTTGTGTTTTCGCAATCGCCCCCAGGCCGTGATTCTCTTTTTCCCTCGAAGAAAGATATGGTTCTCGCTTTGGAGGTTGATGTGATTCGCGCGTTTTCATTTCCGATGTTCTTCGCCTTGGTCTTGGGTCTTGCAGCTTGCAGTCCTCACTCATTTAACTCGTCGGAAAATCTTGACGGGTCTGCTGGAATTTTAAACGGTGAGCTGAAAACCAATCGAGATACGCCAGCTTCTCGGTCCGTTGTTTTGATCGAACTATTGAATCGCTTCGACCAGAGTCTCACATTTTGTTCGGCCGCCCTGATTGGGCCCCACACTCTTATGACAGCTGGCCACTGTTTTGATCCAAGGGTGGCTGGACCCGTCACAAAATTTCGGGTGTTGTTTGAAAGCCACTATTCTTCGTGGGGAAATCACTTGATGCTGAATGGGACCGCCTTTAAGCAACATCCACTTTATAATTCGACGAGATTGTACGACCACGACGTGGCCATAGGCTTGTTCTCGGGAAATATTCCTCCAGGATTTGCTCCGGTGGCCATTGATACGGATACAACCGCAAATTATTCCAACGAAACCGTTTATGCCTATGGGTATGGGCGCACGAAAGACTATACCGGTATCCCTGGCGAAGATCTTCGCGACTCCACGGGAACTTTGTATCGAGGGGCCCTGCGCATCACCTCTTACAATGATTTAGCGGATCGGTATTGGACCTCTCCGAACACACGTGCTCATTTATGCCAAGGCGATTCGGGAGGGCCGCAGTTCCTGGAAAAAAACGGCACTCTGAAAATTGTCGGTGTTAATTCCGCTTCATGGGGCGAGATGCTGCCCAACGGAGTTCGCAGTTGCGCAGGAAAATCCCAAGCAACAAAGGTAGCCCCCGCTTCGGGCTGGATCAGATCGACTGAAAAAGAATTATTGCAGACAGCGCACTACCACTGAATTTTAGGGAACATTTTTAAAGCGTTGAGCTTGGTCTGCTCGGCCAATTGCTCTTCGCTGATGCCTTTAAGTTCTGCAACGAACTTCGCAGTGTGCACCACAAATGCCGGAGTATTTTTCTTCCCACGCATCGGAATCGGAGCCAGGAATGGCGAATCTGTTTCAACGTGAATACGATCTAGCGGCAACATCTTCACAATGGCACGAAGTGAATCCGCATTTTTGAAAGTCACGACACCACTGATAGAGATATTAAATCCCAGATCCAAAGACTCGCGCGCTAGCATTTCTGTGCCGGTGAAACAATGAATGATTCCGGTGACGTCTCCTTTGAACTCTTTTAAAATTTCAACGGTGTCTTCATCAGCATCGCGAGTATGAATTTGCACAGGCATCTTTGTGCGTTTCGCAATTTCAAGTTGGGCACGGAAGGCCTCACGTTGTTCTTCACGCGGCGATTGATCGTAGTAATAATCAAGCCCGATTTCACCGATGGCGACAACCACTGGATCACTCACGTGATCTTCAATAAATTTACCAATTTCCGGCGTGTACACCTTGCCGTCGTGAGGGTGAACTCCCAACGTACAATACACTTCAGGATAATATTTGTGTGCGATGTCCAAAACAGTCTGAAAATCACCAGGCTCGGTCCCGATCGTGATCAAACGACGAACGCCCGCAGCCTTCGCATTTTGAATCGCGGCATCGACGCCTTCTTCCAACATATTCAAGTGAGAGTGAACATCAATCCATTGTTGCATGGTTTAAGTTTACCTTAATTCCTTGGAATGCACAAAGTACTCTTCCATCACAAGCTGAGGGTCTCTGTTTGCAGACAGGGCTTGTTCTGCTTGAAAGGCCATTTGGATTAACTTTAAAAGCATCTCGCGATTGCATTCGGCCAAGGTCTTAATCAATGGAGCTTGATCAATATTGGAAATTTGAGACTTCGCATTTTCCTGCAAAAAGATCGCATCCTTAAAGAAGCCCGCCCAGTATGACAACAAACGCTGACCTTGAAGACGATCTTTGAATTCAGATCTCCACATGTCATTCACGATAAAATCGTCGTCTTTCAAAAAGACATTTAAAATATCGACAGATTTTTGGCGAAGTTCTAGTTCCGGGCCATCTTGCAATTGATTCAACTTTTCGAAACTACCACCGGCAGATTTCAAAGCCCACGCGGGCGCTTTCACACGTCGCCCCAGATCTTCAATGCTTAAGGGTTTGAATCGCACGATGCGAGAACGCGAACGAATCGTCGGTAAGATTCCTGCGACACTTGGCGCGATTAAAAAGAAGAATGTGCCTTCAGGCGGCTCTTCCAAGGTTTTCAAAAGAGCATTCGAAGTTTGTGGATTCATGGTATTGGCTTGATCAAAAATGATCACACGATTGCCACCCAAACTTTTAAGACTTAGGAATTCCAAAACTTCTTTAGCTTGTTCCATCTTAATGCTGGCACCAGAAGGTTCGATGATGCGCAAGTTTTCATGTTGGCCATTTGCCACACGGAAACAAGAAGGGCATTTGCCGCAACCGCTTTTGGATTGCGGGCACAACAAGGCTTGCGCCAAACCGATGGCCGTCGTTCTTTTACCGATGCCACTGGGACCGACGAACAAATAAGTCTGCCCGGGCTTTCCAGCTTCAAAGGATTCAATCATCTTTTGGATGATGCCTTGATGTCCTAGAATAAAATCCACGAGCCTTTTCACGACTGAAAATTCCTTATTTCAAAATACCACGCTCTTGCAGAGCATTCAAAAGTTGTAAGTACAATCCATCTGGAGTTTCTCGCGCATCCAATACCAACCATCCTTGCGGATCATCTTTGGCTTGCTTTAAGAATGAACGACGAACTTTTTCGTGGAAAGAATCGGCCTCAGACTCGATACGATCCTCTGACTCGCCGGTTTGTTGACCACGACCTTGACGGCGTTTGCGAGACTCCTCAACGGAAAGATCTAGCAAAACTGTGAGGTCTGCTTTCAAGTTTCCAGTGGCGAAGTTATTCAATGCTACAACATCGGCCTCAGAAATTTCTCGGCCGCCACCTTGGAAAGCCACAGAGCTTGCCGCGAAACGATCACAAAGAACCCAGACATTTTGTTGAAGTTTAGGACGAATGATTTCTTCGACGTGTTGAGCGCGGCTTGCTTCATAAAGCAAAAGCTCTGCGCGGGAAACTGGAGCCGGTCCATCCGTACGAAGAATCATATTGCGAATTTCATCGCCTAGCGGAGTGCCACCGGGTTCGCGAGTTCTATGGAAAAGGATGTTTCGTTTTTGCAGCTCTTTTTCAAGTGCCAGCATCAACGAACTTTTACCAGATCCATCGAGTCCCTCAAAAACTAGAAACGCCATTCCCACCCCTTCTTCAGAGGCTGTTGTCGGCGATCCCCCGTTCTGGGTCAACTAAGATTATTCCTCTAACAACCAGTTGCCGGATGAATTTTTATGATACTTAAAAACTCCCGCATCTTGCTTAGCAGTAGAAGTAGATCCGCCTGTTTGTTGAGCAATCAATTGCAAGGCGTTGCCGAAGTTAAATTGACGAGCCTTGCTAGGGTCCACAGTGCCCGCGATCTTCGCCAAAGTTTTTCGCATGGCCGCAGGGTATGTGGTGACTGTGACCTTGGCGATGGCGAAATTCTCTCCTTCGATTTTGACGTCTTCCGTTTCAAATTCGCTGTGTTTTTTGAGATAATCCACATAACCCTGGCGAAGGAAATCAGATTGCGGGATCATATCTTCTGCTTCTTTTTTGAGCATTTCATCATACTTGGATTCAGCCTGGGCTGCGGCGAGTTTTTTCACCGCTCCTTCATTGGAAGTGCACGAAGTTAGAATCAAGGCCGCCGACACAAAGATTAAACCTAGGATTTTTCTCATAACCCATTTTACGGACACCACTCACATTCTGCCAAGGCCTAGGTACGCCGTACCTTTTTGCGATGCATTGCATTAGTTGGGTTTGGGGGTGGACGAAAAGGTCTCTTTATCTTTATATTCTGGGATCTTTGGGAGATCTGATAAATGAATACTTTCGTTGGAATTGTGCACATTCTAGTAGCTCTTGTTTTGATCGTTCTTGTTTTGATCCAAGACTCTAAAAGTGACGGCGCTTTGGGAATCGGTGGCGGCTCAGGTTCAAAATCTTTGTTGGGCGCGACTGGTGCACAAACTTTGGCTGGTAAAATGACAGTTTGGGCCTCGATCATCTTCGCTGTGACTTGTTTGACCCTTTCTGTTTTGACTTCTTCAAATACAAAATCAGTAGTTGATACGATGCCTGCAACAACAGCTCCTGCTCCTGCAGCAACTGCAGTACCAGCCGCGCCGACTACGGCGACAGCTCCGGCTGCTGCAACAGCGGCGCCTGCGGCCTCTGCAACTCCAGCAGCTTCTCCTGCAGCAACGACAGCACCTGCTGCTCCTGCTACAAAGTAATTTAACTACTTTCTCAAAAAGTTCTTCGTTATAGTTTTACTATGACGAAGAACAACCGGATTATTCTCGCTCTTATTCTCTTAGGTGTTATCAGCTTAGCGCTGTCACTGCTCATTGCTTCTCGTACTGAAAAACAAAGACCCGGCGAAACGGCCTTAGCGCGCATTGAGCTGAATCTCGGCAAAGTTTTTATTCTTCGCAAAGACATGACTCAAAAGGAAACTCTTTCAAAAAGGGCTTCTCTTTACCCACTGGATTCCGTTGAAACTTCTGGTGATGGCGATGCCACGTTAGAGTTTGACTCTGCTTATCGTATCCGTGTGGAAGAAAACTCCCTCGTCACATTGGATGAAGAAAACGATCGTATCGTGATCATTATCAAACGCGGCGATGTTCAGGTAGAGAACTTTGGTCGCGAAGGCAGCGTCTATGTTTCCCGTGATGGCGTTCGCTGGACTGCCACAGACTACGAAAACAGTTACAAGAAGCAGCCTCAGCCGCAGACTCTTCCCGACCTGGCGCCAGCGGGCGAGGCATCGCCAACAGCAATCGGTAGCGCTCAACCAGGTTTAACATCTGACTTCATTCAAGAGACCTTGCGCCTACAACGGGCCTCATTCTTTAAATGCTATACACAGTTGCTGCAAAGAACCCCAGGAGTTGTGGGACAAGCTTCCATTAGCTTCACTATCGAAAGATCCGGCAAAGTATATAACGCCGAAATCGCCTCATCGTCGATTAACGATAGTACTTTTAAAAAATGCCTGATCGATGCGATTCGCAGAGTCGAATTTAAGTCCTTCTCGGGCGATGCCATCTCGACAGTCTTCCCACTTAAATTTGAATAACAAAAAAGCCAGCATCAAGCTGGCTTCTCGATTAATGTTTTAGAACCCGATCGAAAAGCTCGAACAATGTTTTCCAATGTTTTTGTTCGCCTTCAGCGTTGTACATCGGCATGTCTTTCATCGTCCAACCATGTGGGCAATGCGGATAAAGTTCTGTTTTGTGCCTGATGTGATTTTCAGTCAAAAACATTTCCACTTGCTCCATCTGAGCTGGTGGCATGTGTTGATCGTTATCAGCATGGCCCATATAAACTTCGGCTTTAATTTTGGGGAACCAGTGATGCGGGCTCGAAGGATCATTCCAAACTGCATTTCCAACATGGTAAGTGGCAACAGCCTGGAAGGTATCTGGAAAATTTCCAGCGGTTCTTAAAGCGTGAGCCCCGCCCATGCAATAACCGACAGTGCCCATTTTCTTTATATTCACTTGCGGCTGAGCTTTGATGAAGTCAATAAAAGCGCGAGCATCTCTTTCAGCCATGTCTGTTTTTAATTGCGATGCCACTGGCATAATTTGTTCAAATAACTTCGCACGATCCGGCAAAACGGAGTAATCAAAAACAGGCGCGCGACGTGTGCGATAGAAAAGATTTGGCGCAATAACGAAATAACCTTTCGCGGCCATTTGATCTGCCATCTCTTCAATGCGCGGACGTAAACCAATGGCATCGATGTAAAGCAAAATAGCCGGCAGATTTTTCTGTCCTTCTGGATAAGACACGTAAGTGTCACAAATGCCATCTTGCGTTTTTAGATCGATTGTTTTCTTATTCATAAACGTCCTATCGATAATCGTGAAGATAATCAATGCGCTCGGGAATCCACGGTTCGTGAGCTCCCTCCATTTCATACACTCGCCCGTCGACAATTGTTTTTTCTTTCAACGGTGCGACTGTTGGATTGTACGATGGATATAACAAACCTTTTTCGATAAAGAAGGTGCGCGCTTCTTCGTACGCGGCTTGACCGAGCACCCCACGACGGATGAATTCGTCGAAACTTTTCATCAATTCTTCCGGAGTATAGCCATAGTTATAAACCATGTCTTGAATGACACTATAAAGACCCTCAAGACCGATACGACGATCTTGGAAAAGATCTAAAGCCACTTGAAACGTATTGTAAGTCGCAAGAGTTCTGCGACCAAATTTTAAGTAATAATCAGGATCTGTATCTGTCGCAAGATTGATGTAGATTTTTTCAACCGGATCATTTTCTGGAATGCTTGCCTGCAATTCCAAAATAGTATCCACTTGCTCGCCAGATACATTGAGTTTCTCAAGAGTCATACGAATCTCGTGGGCGCTCAAACGACGTGAACAGATATCAGAGTATAAATTATAAATGATGGCGTCTGTTTCGCTGTCATCTCCCCAACAGATTTGTCGAAGATTTTCAGCCAAACGAGTTCTTAGCTGCAAGAGAGCTTGCAGCTTATAACCCACCTGTTTCGTCAAACGCCAGAAACGACCTGGGCGGATATTTGCTAAATTATCTTTATAGAAACAACCGAAAGGACGAATGTTATCAAGAGCGAATTTTTCCGAAATTCTTTCTTCCATCTGCGGCGGTGAAGCCGTAATGAAATAGATTGGGAAATACATATAGCCTTTTTGGGCTTTGCGATACTCTGACAGAGACTGCAATAAAGCGTTTGTGCCCGGAACGTTTTTCTTATTCAGCGCTTTTTCAAGAACGGTCGTCAACAGACCTGAAAGCGAATCGATGGTTGTATCAAGATATGTTTTATCGAGGTCCCACAAAAAGACCTCGTCATGACTCTTTTCCATTCCCTCGGAAACGTAACGGAAAAAAACCACATCGCCATTCATTTCACTTCGTTCTCGCCAATCAGCCATGATCTGATCTTTACAGCGAATGGCGACCTTGGCAAGATTTGACTAGAATGCGCAGCCAGTTCCTGGAGCTGGGTCCACCATCTGACGGCAACGGACCTGCGCTTGCGAACACTTCACTCGCATGTGGAAGTGATTATAATGACTTTTCTCAGGACGCAGACGGCGCAAAGTCTCATATACAACGCCAGCCTTATCATTTTGTTTGATCTCACCATTTTTGATGGCAAGTTGACACAAGCTCGCTTTCAACGTCGGGTGAATAAAGATACGGTCTACATAATTTGAGCTTACTGCATATTTCAAAAGCTTCCATTGTTCATCGACGTTCCAAGCAGGAATCGGAGTGCCCGAAGAACCCGACGACAGCGCCGAATAAAGGTTTCCTTGCAACTTAGGATCTTTGAAATAAAACGCAATGTCGGCATCCAAGCCATTCGTATGAGAGGCATGACTTCCTAAAGCCCCACCCTTTTGCCTCGATAGATCGCCAATCGGTAAAACATAGCCCGGCATTTCCTTCTGAGTGAACAGACCCATTCGAGAAATCATATACACAAGCTCTGCCGAACCATAATAAGTCTTACGACGTGGATTGACGACATTGAAGCCCGCCGGCGAATGGTCTTGCTCATATGCTAGTAAGTTCGATGCATTTTCCAAACGACCGCTGCTTGTCGGGCCAATAACCTGATCCAACTTCTGCGGATTGCTATTTTTAATATCCATCGGAGTCGTCGGCTTTACTTTCAAAATTTTCTCGATGTCGCCTGGAATATCACCCACGTAACGACCGCGCGACTCTTTATCATCATCGACATCTTCATCTTGGATTTTTGGCTTCGGCATCACCTTTTTCAGAGTTGGCTTATCCGCAGGTTTTGTCTCTGTCTTTGGCACCTCTGCTTTAGGCGGCTTCGGAGTTGGTGCCGCTGGTGTTGCCGGCTTCGCTGGCGCTTCTACCTTGGGAGGTTTGGGCTGTACTGGCACCGGAGTCACCGGCTTCGCAGGAGCTGGCTTGTTAGCCTCTGGCGGTGTGGCTGGAAGCGGTTCTTTTTTTGGTGTCTCGTTTGACTGGTGCTCGTCATTTTGTTGATCACCACGGTGAATAGCATGATTTGGCTTCGTTTCTTCTTTTGCAGGCTCGCGAGCTTCAACTTGATGGTGGTAGATCTTACTACGATATTGAACATAAATATCAACGAATGAATCGGCACAAGATTGATTCTCGGCCAAGCACGTTGCTTTCACACCAACTTTCACATCAGGCGGCAATGAGGGTTGATTTTTCGTTCCATTCATCACCACAAAACCGTCTTTATCAACTTGGCCTTCGAGATCTAAATCCACTACAATAGGATTTGCTCCATCAATAGGCTTCACATTGACTTTACCATGAAGAAGCAAAAGCTTCTCGCCACCGTCGTATTGAACCGCCATATCTTCGATAGACGTAGCACCATGAATAACTTCATAAGAGCCTTCTTTATTCACAATAGGCTTCGGCGGAGAATAAGTGGTATTTACCGTCGGTTGATTATCAGCAGTGTGATTTGCAACAGCAACATTGGAAGACGCTCCCCCGTTTTTACTTGGGGAACAAGCTGCGAGCGTCAGTAAAAAAAGAAAAGGCCAGCGAGTGAACTTCATCCTACTGGCCTTCTTGCAGGATCTATGCTTCTTTATTTTGGATTCGGAAGCGATAGATCCGTTTTGAGATGTCGAACTTTTAGATACTGCCCCTATTTGCGATTACAAAGTAGGCTGAGGGCAGTTCAAAGCATCAACTTTCTTTTTAAGGAAAAGAGCCCACTCAGATGAGTGATCTTTCACTAAAGCATCCTTCATAGTTTGAAGAGTCGACACAGTTGATTGCGATCCGCCATACATGGAGTATGAATTCGTCAAACCACGACACATTTGAACAAGAGTTTGATCCTCTGCGCGGTTGTCGTAGATATACGGAGAGATCATGCTACAGAATGACTCAATAGCAGAAAGATGATCTACAGCCGACGTCCAACGATTCCAAACGTCCTGCAACTCGCGGCACGCATTATCGTAAGCTGCCGTTCCCTGCTTCAAGTTGGCGGCGTTATATGACACGAGATTTAGAGCATCGTTCCAGTCTTTGTCCATCTGTTTCTTATTTAAGAACAAGCCACCAATCGTGTTGTTCACAGGATTCTGCCCAGACGCAGATTTCGCGTAAGCCGCTTGACGAAGAGAGTTCAAACCATCTTTGAACTTCTGCACCGCCGCTTTATGCAAGCCCTGAGTATAAGTGAACCACGCCATCACTGGAGAGTTAATGCCCATCGTACGTTGACCGAAAAGGCCCACGCGAAGACGATCCATTTCTGAATCAATTTCTGATTGAGTGAACGTGTTCGCATATTTCTTCAAGTTATCCAAAGAACTAGTCACGCGCTCCGCTTGCAATTGTTTTTGATTCAAAGCAGCCAAGTGAGTTTGGAATTGACCATAATCCGGACTCGCTTTCAAAGCTTTATCCAAGTTGTCCTGAGCCAATTTGATAATGCGCTTCGAAAGAGCCGCCGATTGCTCGACCGTTTCTACGAATGAACGGGTCGCTTTCGCACAGCTTGAAAAATCAGAGTTGATTGTAAACTGTTGTGAAGCCATTTGCACAAGGCTGTTCATCGCAATATTGCCAGAGAACTTCAACGCATTCGCTTCAGCAATACTTGTTGAACCATAAGCCACCATAGCTTTATTCACGCTGTCCAACATAATTTCCACGTAAGAGTTTGGTTGCTGCGCAATGCTCGCCAATTGAATACCGATTTGGCAGACTTTGATGTCATCGCTTGTGCTAGTGATAAATTGTTTATCCAAAGCCAACTGAGCAGAAGCTGAAGCCACGTCTTTATCGATATCAAGAGATGTGTTACTCAAAGCATTTTTCTGAGTCACAAGATTGTTAGTCATCTTTGACAAGTTGTGAATCTTGGCACTGAACAAAGATTGAGATTGAGAAATCTCTTGCGAGATTCTGCTAACTTGCTCATCACGGTTTTTGATCAAGAATTTATATTTTTGATCTAAACGAATAAATTGGCAGGTATTCTCAACTACGGCACGACGAGTTTGTGCATCTGAAATCTTTGTTGAGTTTTCAGTGACGATCTTATTCATAGAACTGATCGCGCTCGTGATCACCGAACCACCCACGATGAATGGAACTGCGGCTGTACCGCCTGTCATTGATGCCGCCATCAAAGCATAAGGAGTCAAACCGTTGACAATGTCATTCAACGCGAGAGCCACCTGACCGCCACTCATTTGGTCGCGGCAGTTCTTATTCATCACGTCCGTATTTGCAAATGTTGTCGCCAAAGAATTGGCAGCACGGATCGCCACGTCAACGTTATTCACGATTGTCGCTGCATTCTCTGGTTTTACAGAGTCTGGATTCTCGAGGAATCCATTCAGTGCCGTCACTGCATCAGAGATTTTTTTATTGTTATCTTGAACACCCTGAACGTTAATACCACTGCCGCCACCGCAAGATGGGGATCCCACCGCCGCATTTAAAGAGTTCACAGCACTCAAGATGTCTACGGCATCTGAGTTTTCAAACAAACTACATTTAAAGTCTGCTTTCATGTTTGCAACTGTCGTCATAGTAACGCCGCTGCCACCCTTTTGCTGTGTCGAGCCTGTGGTCGAACCAGAACTAGAGCCTCCACCAATCGTACCACCAGTAATTCCACCCGTTTGACTACCACCAGGAGTGATTCTTGGTGTTGTTGGAAACAAGTCATCCACGGATGTGCCTGTGGTGGGACTTGTTTCGATTGGGAAAAGGCTGGTATCAATGCCTTCCACTTTCGCTTGTCCAGTCTTTAAGCTCGCAGTCGCATGAACTTGCAAGGCTTGGAACTGGAGGGCGGTAATCATTGCGATACCGAGTCGACCCCATTTCATTAGGTACTCCTTGGCTAAAGGTTTTTTATCCGTTGAACTCTTGTGCAGATAAAATGCCAGGAACCAAGGCCCCTGAAAGACTCTTAAACTTGAGCTGATCTTTAGACGACTGTCTCATCTTTAGACAGAGTTATGAAAAACGGCGCCGGGCCTCATATATAGAGACCTCCAAATTTACATTAGTGATTCAAATATAGCAGGAGACGTTGACGAAGCTGGCCGTTGCGTTGTTCATAAAGATCTCCGTGTCGGCCGGGCACCATCCAAATTTCTTTGGGATCTTTTGCGGCTTCATAAAGCTCTTCCGAACTTTCTTGTTCAATCACGTGATCTTCTGTTCCGTGAATGAACAACATGGGAATCGGCGCAATCTGGGAAATCGGTTCTGGGGAATACTTATCGCTCACGAAAACATAAGTGACCGGTTGCAACCACCACGTCCACCATTGACGACTTAGAACTCGACGGCCCATTTTTTTATAAGAAGAAAAACTGGCTTCAATAATCACATTGCGAATCGGCACAGAGGATTTCATTTCCTCTACGGCGCGCATCGCGATGATTCCGCCCAAACTATGGCCATAAATAATCAAAGGTCTTTGATCTTTTTTTTCATGCAACCACTCGGCCGCAGCAATACCCGCCTCCACTGTATTTTCAGGATTTGGTTTTCCCGTAGAAAGACCATAGCCAGGATAATCGAAAATGAAATAGTTGTAGCCCGCATCCGGCAACCAACGAAGCATCAAGAAATGCGACGTGATGTTTTCGGCATTTCCATGAAAAAATAGAACAGTCCCCTTCACATCTTTTTGTGTCGAGGCAAAATACCAACCATGAATCTTATTTCCAGAAATCGTTGATAAAAATACGTCATCGGGATGCATATTGATCTTTGCGGGATCAAAGATTTTATTTTGCAACGGCATATAGAAAAATGACTGACAGCCTGTCAACAGAAGCAATGTGCAGTATTGCAAAATAATGAACAGCCAATTTCTATTCCAGAAATGACGTTCCTTCGAAAATATCGTCATATTCAAATGATGAAGTGATGTGAACATCAATGGCAAGACTTTAAGTGGCTATGTTCGGGCTCTGGCTTGCACAAATGAATAAAAGAATACGGCGTTGGGATCATTTGCAACCTTCGCCATTTCTTCTTTCATGCCTTCAACCACTTCTTCACTGACAAGCTTGGCACTGATCAATTGTTCGCTAGCGCTGAGAAGAAGTTCTGCCCAATATTCAATGCACTCTTTACGAGCTTGCGGATAGCGATTGTCTAAGAACCACGTTTTAATTTCTGTGTGAATGTCGTGATAACCGAGTTGCATAAAGAAGTTGCCAAGCTTTGCGCCAACGAAAGGATCACCTTTCTGTTCTAATTGATATTCATTGAACGCCATCCAGTATTTCCACACATTGGGTGAATAGGGATCGAGAAAGAACGAGGCGTTCATCACTTCGGTCGCATAGACAACCGAACCGGGACGAAGCACGCGGCGCACTTCAGAAAGAACACGAATAGGCTCTGGAACGTGTTCAAGGATCCAACACAAATAAGCACCATCGAAAGAATTTGCTGCGAATTCCATGTTGGTCGCATCCATTTCTTTCAAATCAAAACGACCTGCATAACCGGGGATTTGAGAAAGGTGATGTCTTGCTGCTGACAATTGCTTGGTACTGCGATCAATACCCGTCAGCTTGATATCAGGAAATCTGCGCAGAATGATTTCACTTTGCGCGCCGACGCCACAACCGACTTCTAGTAAATCTTTGACGTTTGAAAGATTCACGTTTTGGTAGACTGTGTATTCACCAAAACGAGCTTGTTTACGAAGACGTTCTTGCTCGTCTTTAGAAAAACCATGAAGATAAGGGAAATCCGCCGCCATAACCACCTCAAATTCTAGTAGTAATTAAATAACTGGAGCGAATATTCCTCAAGGAATCTCTGATTGTCATACACAGCGCGCAGCCCCCAAGTCTTTGTAAAGCTGTATTGAGTCTGTACGGAGGTCTTAAAATAATCTTTCACAACCCATGATGAGTCGCGGCGATACTCAACACTTGCCTGGGACAAAAGATACGGACTCCATTGGTAATGAGCCTCAAGCAAAGGTCCTAATCCTGCCCACAACTGATTTTCCGAATGAGCACCTGCATAGTGGACCTCCCCAGAAAGCTGTGCACTGACATCCAGATCAGCGAATTGGAAGGTCCAACCGCCCGCCATTCTTAAGATACCCTCTTGAATCGGAGCGAAGTTTTCGTTGTATGTACGCTCGATGCCCAATTTGAATCTCCAGGAATGATCCGGCATCAAGGACGACCAAGGCGATGCAGAAACCAACTCGAAAGCCGCAAAATTTTCCAATTGGAATTCTTTTCCATTATTGTCACCGGAATAGGAATTGCCGTAAGAAAAATCCAAATCAAAAAATGAAATCTGTGACGGACGTGGATAACCTATGGCTGGATCCAAACGATCATGCAAAGCAAATCGATGGGATATCAAACCAAAATCCTTGTCCTCTGTGGTGTGACGATATCCCACTCCCCAACGACCCGATGGATGGGCCAGATGAGGGCGGTCTTCCGGCGCTGGATCAATTTCAATTTTTTCTGGTTCTACAGCCAACTGACTGCGCTTTTCCAAGATACGCAACTTCAGCTGCAACTCTCGCCCAGCTTGCTGCACTTCCTTTGAATAGCGGAAATCAATATAATCAATGAACGCATCCAAAATTTTGGCTTGTGATTCCGGAGACATCTTGCTGTAAGCATCTGAAAAAACAAACTCATCTTGCACACGAATTTGCCGAGCCAGCTCTTTCAGTTCTTTTTCCTCGGCAGCATTGAGTAGCTTTTCCCTTTGCAAAAAAACCTGACGAATCGAAGGACGATACTTATAACCTTCAACAAGATCTGTCTTATTCCACAGAACACGAACGGTATCTGCAGGGATCACGTACTGATCTAACTTCGACAAGACATCTACTGATGGATCGGCGGCTTCTAAAATACTCAGCATGTGATAGGAACAATTTTCAGTCAGATACCAATAATCGATCTGCGCAGGTCCAAGCTCCCAGACATGAGCAATGACCATATCCACCGCTTCAGGCTTCAAACGCAGCTGATACTCCCACAGATCCCGAGACTCTGCGTTGTTGTATTCACGCACCTTAAAGTAATAGGGAATGGCTTTGAATTTCCCCTGAAACAATCCAAACAGCCCCTTAAAACCGTACAGGAATGCATTGTTAGTATCAGCTTCCGCAGCATAGTTGAGACCGTAATCCAAAAGCTCATAGCGCTGCCCATCCTGTGCCGGGGCCTTATTCACACGCAAGAACGTATGACCAAAAGCCGACGAGGGGTTATTCAGATAGTAACTGGAAAAAACGAGTGAAATCGATTGGCCTTTCATTCCTTTTGCAAAAGCAAGATAACGCTCGCAGATAGCATCGGGCCACTGAATTTTTTCAGACGCCAAATGCTTTTTTAACCAAGCATAGCGCGCAGGAAAACGACACTGAGCCTTATCATATGAATCTTTGATTTCATCGTCATGGAAGAACGCCGTGATTGTCGAGGTAAGCTCTGCATGCAGATCTTTTTTTCCATCCTTTGCAAAAAAGAAGTTGCGACTGTCGACCTGACTTTCTGTCGTACGAAAAAAATCTGTCTCGAAGTGCATCAACTTGCGCCACTGACGATCTTTATATAGTTGAGTGTCCTCAGAAAATTTCAAAACCTTATCGAGATCCGCCTTGGAACTCAAAGCCCAGCTTGAAGAACAAAATAGTGAACTTAAGATAAAAGCACTTAGCGCAGAGACAATCTTCATCGCTGAAAAGACTATCTGGTGTGGGTGCCGAAAGAAATAAAAAACGCAGTGGGTTTAGCACTGCGTTTTTATTTTTACTTGAAAAAGTAAGTTTAGATAAGACTACGCACCGCAAACGTTGTTTGCAGCAACAACTTGATTGATGTTTGCTTCAATAGCTGCAGGTTGCATATTCGTTTCAACGAAGATTTTGCTATAGTTCTTTTTCATAACTGGGCCCATAGCTTTGGCATCGCATTTCATCAAGTTTGCAAGACCAGCCAAAGTCTCACCTTGACCGCGTGCAGAGTCATTTGCCAATGCCACTTTGTTCACTTCGATGAACGCTGGAACTTCTTTACCAGATTTGAAGATAGCATCTTGCTGGCAGTTCAACGTACCAGTAGAGATACCGAAAGTTTGCGAACCAGAAGTGCCATTTGTCGTCGCAGCAAGAACTTGGTTACCATCTTGACCCATCAAGATTGAACCGAAACCGCAACCCGCTGATCCATAACCTTGGCCAGAAACTTCTGACAACAAACCTTTTTTACCTGCAGCGTGAGCAGCACCAGAAACCAAAAGAGCGATAACAACGTACTTTGCAAATTTCACGAAAAACCTCCGTATGTGAATTATGTGATTTCAAATTGTGTTCTTTTCAGCTGACACAGGCAAACAAAAACACATGGAGTCGATCTGGGCAATGGTCCAGTTTGAAAACCATTTTTAGAAATTATTCCACTTAATCGACGGAAGTGGAAATTCGATCCAATCCTCTGACTCAGGGAAACCAGCAGGACGAGGTTCTGTCAGACCTTTGAATTGTAAAAAGGCGGTTAATGCGCAGATGAATGACTCAAAAGCATGATTATTTTCAATCATAAGCTTCACGTCCTGATCATAAACGAACGCAACATTGTGGGTGCTAAGTGCATTTAAAATCACACGACGACTTTCATCCCCACCGATGGCGTGTTTATGGAAAAGCAAATGACTTTTCATTACATGAAGCGACCGACCAATCCTCCACACCGAAAGTTTCGGAAAGACTTCAATACATGGGGTACTCAAGCGTCGCTTGATGTACATTGCGCGAGCAAGCAAAGGTGCGCAGTTTGCTCCCATGGCATGCTGAAGAATGAACGGCTCCTCAATTTCTGTAGATAGATACATTTCCACGCAGCGCTGCGTGTAGGGAGTGAATAGCTTGCGTGGCTTCTTCCTCTTATGAAGTTTGCGCGTATAATCCCACATCCACTGAACATGAGGCTGAGGACAGGCCTCTATACCCGGACACTTTGGATCACACTGAACACAGAATGGTAAACGAAAAGGTACATCGAAGGCCACGGTATCAATGGTATTGTGATACTGATCGATGATCTCTTGAATTTTAAAATCCGCGGAATGCACTTCGTCGCTTTTAATTTTTTCAACCAAACGCGATAGAAAAACTTTTTTGTGCTTAGGATAGTATTCAACGATGGCAACACAGGCCTTATCCGTCTTGCCACCACCTAAAGAGATGCCAATGAAACGATGAACCTCACCAGCGTGAGTAGATTCGACTGCGGCTGCCGTCGTCTTTGAAGGCGCAAGCTTTTTGGTTGTCGCAACTTTTTTTGTTGCGACTTTCCCCTTCGACTTTTTCTGAATCGATTTCTTAGCGGTCTTCTTTTTTACAGCGGATTGACGGGTTTTGCGTCCATCACCTGAAAGCCGGCTTTTTGGCATGCGCTTGCCACTCCTTGTTTTTTCTCGGGAGGACACCAAACGAGAACACAGCCACCGCCTCCAGCTCCACAAATCTTAACAGCCTCAGCCCCATTCTGCAAAGAGAGTTCCTGCAAACGATGGATCTCAGGACTTGAAAACTCTGGTGCCAAGCGAACACGGGCCTCAAACTCTCGTCTAAAAAGCGAGCCGATTTCATTCCATTTCTCAGCGCGAACAGCATGTTCTGTTTCAATTGCAATTACTTTTAAATCCTTCAACGCTTGAATCGTTGTCGGATCTTTCGCAACAGAGTCTTTCATCACTTCAAAGTTATTTAATCCCGAGTGATGAGCGCGTCCCGTGTAAACAAGCATGAACTTTTCTGACAAAGGAGTATTTGTGACATTCAAAACTTCTTGCTTAATTCCATCATAGTCATAGTGAAGAATATTAAGCCCACCGGAAGCGGCTGGATAATAATCCTGCGTTCCCGTCGGAGTATTTAAAATCTCGGCCTCAATATTATGAGCCACCTGCGCCAGGTGATGAGCGTCCTTAAAAGGTTTTTCACAAAACTGCGCGAAAGCTTTCATCAAACCAATTGTCAGGCTTGAGCTTCCTCCCAATCCCCCGCCCACCGGGCTGTCAGAAGAAGTCTTTAAAGTGAATCCTTTTTTAGGTTTCCAGTAGCGAAGCTGAGTTTGCAACAAGATCATTTTTGGATCTGTATCAGCCAAAGCATCCATCAGATCCGTATAAGCTTTGCGGAGTTTCAAATCCGAAGCTTCAAGCACGATAGAGCCATCTTCGTGCGGAGTTAATTCCACCGTCGTGTACACATCAATGGCAACATTTACTGTAGAAGCTCCATTGATAAACAAATAAAGAGGCCACAAATCCAATGTGCCCCCTGCCAAATCGACTCGCGTCGGTGATTTAACTACGATCTTTTGCATTATCTTTTTTCTTTCCCTGCAAGCTGAGCCTGATCCTTATTATTATCATGCGAAGGTGAGCTTGGTTTCAAGTCCTCAATGCTGGCTTTAATATATTTATCCAAAGCCCCTGGCTCTAACTTCAAAGAAAACTCTGGATCAGAGACTTGCGCATAGATTTTCATATCCGCAGCCTGCCCCACCGAGGCATTCCAAGTTTTATCGCCTAACTTTAAATTCAGGGTAAATAATGACTTTAAGACTGGCATCTTATCGACAAACTCACTGGCTTTGGCATCTACCAGAACCTGAAGAAACTCACGAACCTTGTTCTGATCAAGGACGAAATCTTTCTTATTTGGCACAATCCATTTACCATCTTTCAGAGCAACTTCTAACGTCCCCGCTTTATTTTTGAGTTTGAAATCGTCGATAGAGGCAATCTTATGGCGAAGAACGCGGCGGTCGCGGAAATCTGTCACCTCTTTGCGTGCCCGATTTTGCCAAATTGAATTCACTATCAGAACACGGTTCTCGCCATCGCGGCGGGCAAAGGCATTTTCTTCAAAGTTCCTTTTTTCGGAAATCTCGAAAGAATTTTTTGCACCAGATGTTGTCATGAAAGTGATCTTTGCCAAAGGTTTGTCCAGACCGAAAGTGGACCAATCAATTTTGCCACCCTCTCTCGCAACGTCGATGATTTTCTCTGTGGCAACATTCTTAACAAAATCATCCGCCACCACATTGTCCGCCTGATCATGCAGCGGTGACGTCACATCCCAGCCATCCACAGAACGTTTCAATGAAATCACTTGGCCGCCACGATCAATCGTCACCTGATCGATCTGCTCAAAGTTCACCGTCAGCAATTGCGAATCAGTGAGTTTTTTATCTTCGATTTTTTTATCCTGCATATAATCGTAAACGGCATATCCACCAAACAATAGCAATGCCAAGACAAGAAGCGTGCGGCCTTTGAGTTTCATTACGCGTTTCTCCTTTTAACAAAGAGTCCAATACTGATCCCTAATAGCAAGATAGGGAATGGAATAATGAAAGCGAACAAGAAAACGGAAAACTTGGTTTCAGTCAAAAGAAGCTGTGTCGATTGAGGCTCTTTTGGCGTGATGCTGATCAAATTCTCTTCCTTCGCCAAAGCAGCAATGGAGTTTAGAATTAAATCACGGTTCAAGTTCTGGTACAGCATCTGGTTCGTCATAAAGTCAACGTCACCAGCAACTATCACTGTGAAGTCCTTCGCCTTCGCATCGTTTTGCCACTTGCCCGTGGCCTCATCAACCAAGGCAAAGCTTCCTTGGGCCGCATCACCTTTCAAGGCGATATTGTTGAAAGCCGCCGAGTTCGCAGCTGTCCGAACCAACTCGTCAACCGTCACGCCTTCGACTCCTTCAATCTTTTTTAGACCTTGAGGATAGCGGAAGAGTGTAAATTCATTCTGACCAAAACTTTTTGTAATCTGATTGGTGGGCGAGAAAATCGGCGCTGCTGTCGGGCCTTGGTTCACGCCTTTCCCCATCACTGTATCAACAACATTCATGACATAGTTGTTCTGAAGCTGAATGCCGACCTTTTTAATAAGCTTATCAAGTCCCATAGACATTTCCGGTTCCACGGCAATGAACAAGCTTCCACCACGTTTCAAATAATCTTCCAAGGCATTCACTTCAAACTCTTGAAAACTTTGAGAGGGACCAGCAACAATCACAACATCAGCATCGGCCGGAACCTTCGGAGCTTGCACCAAAGGCAACATTTTCACCGTGTAGCGATTGTTTTCTAACATTGATTTTAAAGAGTTCAATCCCAGCGCTTCTTTTGCATCGTCCAGATTTTTCTCGCCATGGCCGACCGTAAAGTAAATAGTCTTCGTCGAAGTGCGAGTCACCTTTACAAGAGCACTCGTAAATTCCTGCTCATCAATTTTTTCGATACGGTTGCGACGACCCTTGTAATCTAGGAATACAACGCCGCTGCCTTTATCAACTCCGAACTCTTTTGCAAGATCGGGTCTTTCATTGACTTCAACAAACTCAAGCTGAACTCGCGGGCTTTCATCCTGGTATTTTTTTATCAGCTCGCGGAAAGAACGACGATTGTCCTCGTTTCCTTCAACTCCTTTTTTATAGAAGAAATAAACTTTAAGATCCGAATTTAGACTTTTCACAAGTTGAATAGACTGTGGCGACAGAGTGTTAGTCTGCGCAGTCGAGAAATCCCAAGTCTTATAGTGCTTTCCACCTAAATAATTCACAACAATCAACAAGGCGAGCATCAAAAGGATCAACATCCCCATGCTCATGCCCTGTTTGGTCGTTTTCATCGTGAAGAACTCTTTGAGGAAGTGGCGATCCCAAACAATCGTCAACGCCAAAAAGAAAATGGCCAACGCCAAAGACACCCAGCAGAATGGAACCCACACGCCGATGATGTAACGAATGATAGACATCGAAACGAGAGAGATACCTGCAAATAACAGTGAAATTTTTCCGAGTTTACTCATCACTTATCTCCAACGGGAAGATTCAACTACGCGTTCCGCCAAAAAGCAGAACAACACGATCACACTCAGAAGGAAAATCAATCCGTTCGTGCGGATTGTTCCCTCCATCAAACTAGAAAGGTGCGAACTTAAAGAGATGTGCTCAAAGATCTTGCGAGCCGTCTCACTATCCATGGCATCAGCCCCAACACCGATAAACCAGATTGACACGTTAAAGATCACCGAAGCCACATAGGCGATCAGACTGTTTTCCGTCAGTGACGAGCAGAACAAATCCATCGCCGCATAAACAGCACCGACCGTAAAGATACCGAAGAAGGAAATAATCAGCGGAGGCCAGTTCAACTTCGCCAAAGCCGCCGTCGCCAGCGGATACATAAAGGCAACCACTGTCAGCCCCAAGACCGCACCAAGAGCCGCTGCATATTTACCCACAACGATTTGCAAAGAAGTCACCGGCGACGTCAAAAGCAGATCAAAAGTGCGCATTTTCTTTTCCTCTGCAAAAAGCTTCATCGTCAGAGCCGGCACAACGAAAATCAGCAGAAGATTTAAGTAAGAAATTAAACGAAGGAACACGCCGTAATGAATATTCAATTGATTTGCCGGAACGTTTGCTTGCATCACATAGTTCATCAGCAACTGCGCAAACATATTCAACTGAATCGGATACACCCAACTAAAAACAAGGCTCACCAGGAAACAGATCACCCAGAATGTTGGACTCAAGAAAAAGCCCTTCATTTCTTTTTTGAAGATCGTCATTGTACCGCTCATGGTTGGCCCTCCTCTTGTCCGTAGGTCAATTTCAGGAAGACATCTTCCAAATCCAGTTTTGATGGGCTCAGCTCAAGCAATCCCAATCCTTTGCTCACAAGAGCTGAGGAAACCGCGTCAACTGCCTCCTCGCCCCCCTGAAGGTCAATGCGCCACTCTTTACGAGACGCGCCTTCCGAGACTGCAACGACTTCACGAATGTTTGAAAGAACTGTTTTCATATCTTCGACATCTTTGCGCAAACGAACATGCAAATGACTTTGACCTTTTTCCATTGTCGAAAGCCTATGAATGCTATCCTGCGCGACGATTTTGCCTTTGTTGATGATGATGATCTTTTCACAAGTGGCTTGCACTTCCGGCAAGATGTGTGTGGAAAGAATGATCGTGTGCTGACCTTTCAGCGCCTTGATCAAATCGCGGATCTCTGCCACTTGCTTCGGATCAAGGCCCACAGTCGGTTCATCTAAAATCAGGACCTCAGGGTCAGACACTAAAGCCTGAGCAATGCCTACGCGCTGCTTGAAACCTTTTGAAAGATGTTGGATCAAACGCTTTTGCACCTCGCCCAGGTTCGTTTTCTCGATAGCGCCGTTCACCAGCGATTCGATTCTTTCTTTTGGAACCTGTTTAAGGGCGGCGACATAGCGCAAATAATCACGCACATACATATCGCCATAAACTGGAGGACTTTCTGGCAAATAGCCAATGCGTTTTTTTACTTCTAAAGGGCTTTCAAAAACGTCGAAACCCGCTACAGAAGCAGTTCCGCTTGTCGGGGCCATGAAGCCTGTGATGATTTTCATCGTCGTTGATTTGCCAGCGCCATTCGGCCCCAAGAAACCGACGACGTCGCCTTTGTTCACAGAAAAATTAAGATGGTCAATCGCGCGGCGCGGACCATATTCTTTGGTGAGATCTTTTACTTCAATCATCGAAAACGTCCTTCGAGAGATAAGAATACATTTGTCCCGAAGAAATTCTAAACCGGAGGTCGGGTCAGTCAAGACTCTTGACGCAAAGTAAAATGAAACGTCTTCTCAGAGTGATATGTGACTCGCCCCAGCTTATCCCCCTTGATCGGTCGAACAAAGCGACATTCAACCATAACCACGGCGACTTTTTGCCCCACCATCAGAGATTTTGACGACAACGACTCCCGAGCCACCCAAGCGGCAACCTCTTGCACCTCGCTTTGCGGGATTTCTTGATCGCGCTGACGATGAATAATTGCGTGAGCCCCCGGGTAATCTTTCAAGTGCAGCCAATAATCCCAAGCTTTTGCCTGACGAAGCAATGCCAAATTATCTGCTGCCGACTTTCCGCAATAAGCGATCGCCCCTGAATCCAAATGGAATTTGCGACCACGGGCCTGGGTCTTTTGCATCAAATCCACAAGCTGATTCTTTTGAGTCTTTTCGCTGTAACGAGATTTTTCCAGCTTCGCAATTTCTTCGCTCAACTCGATCAGACGCTCTCGCGCGCCCTCTTTTTTACCTGCCAATTGTTTCGCTTTGCCAAAAGTATTTTCAATATTCCAGCTCAGCGACTGTTTGCGATCAATGCAGGCTTCAAGCTCTGATGGAACATCGAACGTGCCATGGGTTTTCAAAAAAGTTCCGGCTTGCTGCCACAAAACTTCCTTATCGCTTTCAATTTGCTTTTGAATCTCGCCCAATGCTTTGCGTTTTTTCTCGAGATCCTTTTGCTTTTGTTTTTCCCACTGGGCCACTGGATCTAACGAAGGTTTTTGCTTCGAACCCTGCTCGGCCAGCCATTCTTCATGGAGCTCTTCCAATGAGCGCGGCTCTGGAGGATTTTCCACATAAGGTGGTTCACTTAAATCCAATGGTTTTTCCCAGGAAATTTGTTTTCCATCCGCTTTCACAATTAAATTGCATTGCTTGGGAATCAGGCGAATTTCAAGTTCACATTCTTTATGAGAGTTTTTAAGAATGATTTTAACGACACGGCCCCATTGTTCTTCGATAAAAATGTCGACGAGATATAAATTTCTGCCGTGGGAGTTTAAAAACAGGCTGACTGGTTTGGTCTTCGGTCCCTTCTTGAAGGGATTGCTTTCCTCAAAAAGCAGCATCATGGGATTGTTGGGAAGCAGGTCCAGGATCAGCCACAAAGATGTCTCACGATGAAATCCCAAAGCCAGCCCTCGGTCGTTCACTAGAACCTCTTGTAACTGCGCCCCCTCGAGAACAGGCTTGAAGGTGCTGACAAAGGTCTGAAGTTCTTGTTGAGTAAGGGCTTTCATTGGTCCTATTTTGTCATTCTTTGGACCAAATTTCTATGTCTAATACTTAGGTTCGAAAATGTTGCGCCGATAAAACTGAGGTATGCACAAAGATAACTTGTTTAAATTAATCGACACGCAACTTAAAGAGGCCACAAACACTCGCGAGACGACGACAGAGTTTGTTCGTAAAATCGTGAATATTTATGTTCTTCAACTGATGAGCCGAGGCAACATTCCCATGGAGTTCCATGAGGAAGTTATGGCCGATGTTGAAGCGGAAGTGATCGAAATTTATCGCAAGAAGACTTATGGCTTTTTGACTCTTGAAGAGTACCGCCGCCACGCCTACCGTCAAAAAAACGACAACTGAGAGTTGCCGATTAAGACTGAGCGACAATAACCAAAGTTGTCGCTAGCAAGAACACTGCAATCGCAAAAGCTGATCTCATATCATCCCCCTCGATGTCTCGAGGATAGACGAAAAAAATCACCAACGTTAATTTCAGTTTTGATATCTACGAATTTAGCAGATTACGTTTTTTCAATCACAGCAAAGTACAAAGGACCAAAGCCGCAGCGGTCTGGAAGGTACGCAACACCAAATTCCGTGCGCTCTCCACCAATACCCGGTGATGCTTCAACCAATTTCACTACAGTTTTTTTCTTTTTCAAAAGTTTGCGAATCACTTCGTCGTTTTCCTCAGGGCTGATGGAACAGGTTGAGTAAACAATGCGCCCCCCCGATTTTACGGCAAGCAATGCCGCCGCTAAAAGTGAGTATTGTCTTGTTGCTAGGTGTTCCGTGCGACGAGGACTCCATTCAGATTGTGCCGTTGGATTCTCTAAAATGTGCCGTTCCCCAGAACATGGAGCATCCAAAAGAATGCGATCGAAACTTTCCGCTTCTTTCAAACCAAATTGCACACCATCTTTGCCCGTCACCCATACGCGATCACGAATGTCGCGCGGAACATATTGCTGAATGACTTTCTTTAAACGCTCACGACGCTCGGGAGAAAGATCGTTGCAGAAGATCTCCCCGTCGTTTTTTAAAGCTTCAATCATTACAAGACTTTTTCCACCCGGCGCCGCGCACATGTCTAAGACTCGATCACCCTCTTGAACGTCCAAAGCACGGGCCACCATGACACTGGCTGGGTCCATGACATAGACATCTAACAATTCATCCGCATTTCTTTCGGGTTGCACACTTCCGGATTCAGGAAGCCAATAACAGTTTGGAAGCTCCGGCTTTACTTCAAATGAAGACCAATTCTTTGAAGAATCATCCGACGCACTGAGTATATTTTTACGAGCAACCTGCTGCTCTTTGTGCTGCAGAGCTTCAAAGAGACGGGGCCATCTTGCTCCGTAAATTTTTTCGAAGTGTAAATAGAAAGGGTGCGTCGTATTCATAGAGAAAAACTAAGTCAATATGACCCCAAAGTCACGGGTATGATTTCTGCAGTTCATGCGAATGAATAAAGTTTAGAATCAAAATGACACTAAAAGGGAGAACCACATGAAGAATCTATTGATCGCCATGTTTGCACTTGTTGCGTTTGCACAGGTAGCACATGCGGATGTTATCGATGCTCAACAAGACGAAAGCATCTCTTACTCAAACCAAAATTCCGACAATGAATGGATCAGACCGGGAGTTCCAGGTCCGCGTCCATATCCAGCTCCAGGTCCACGCCCTGCGCCTTATCCAGGTCCCGGCCCAGGACACGGTCCCGGTCACGGCGGCCCAGGTTACCCTGGTCCTTACCCACACCCACACCCATATCCAGGCCCTGCACCTCGCCCATACCCACCAGCACCAGTTCCTGGCCCAGGCTACCCAGGCCCTGCTGTAGAGTATGTTCGTTGTGATTCATACAACTATCAATATCAAGAGTGCTTCTTCCCAAGCTATCGTGTTGCACGTGTAGATTTGTATCAAGTGTTCTCATACAACGCTTGTATTCAAAATCAAACATTCGGCGTTTACGCGGATCGCGTTTGGGTAACTGGCGGTTGCTCTGCAACTTTCGCGATCACTCACTTCTAATTTTTTTCGAAAATTTTAGAAATAAAAAACCCACAGTTGGAAGACTGTGGGTTTTTTATTGAGTCGACTGCTACGCAACCGTTAAAACGGCTGCGGTCTCAATTGTGTAGAACTTGGATTTCTTCCTGTGGCCACCGAATCCTTATTATCCACCAATGAATTTTCAGGATGCGCACACAAAGGACTGAGATTAAATGTATCTGGTGGATCGTAAGTTTTGTCGTTGTAGGCATCGATGCCCATTCCAATCAGACCTCCGAAAACAACATTTCCTAAAATTCCAGCGACGGCATCATATTTCGTCTCTATCACTCCATCGCGAGTTTCCTGATTGCATGTTACAGTGACGGGAATGTCCGTTTTAGAGCGGGAAACCAGCACTGTTGTCTGACCATTCTTTAATGTGAATTGACCGTCAGGCAAATTGATTTGCGTATCGCCATTTTTCAATCCACCAACAAAATGCACGGGAATCTTTTCGGACTTTACAAGCGTGGCACATGCCCCCAAAGAAACAAATGACAGAATCACCAGAGCTTTGAAACATTCCTTCACGTCTCCTCCCATCGGATCGTTCAGGATCTTTCGGGTCACGAAAAAGGATTCTTGAATGTCCCATTTTGAACAAACAAAAATAAGTTTTTACATTCAAGGCTTTAGATCCGATGTAAATTTTCAGTGAATTTCCGATTAAGAAATAAAAATGCTGCCGAGCTCTTTATTTTCTCTGAATCACTTCTAGAATTTGTGGAGCCAACCACTCGGCGGCAAGCTTTTGACCAAAAGGAGTCATATGCACAATATCCCACCAGATCATTCCCTTTTGCGCTATTTTTGGATCATTCAAATAATCATGCAAAGTAAGAACAGGCACTTGCAGTTTTAATCCAATCTGCGCCAAGGTTTTTCTATCGGGGCTATTATCAAGAGGCTCTTCATTAGTTGTCGCCTCTTGAATCAAGATCACTTTCTTTCCGTCATGAAGAAGTTCGGTGATGAACGGTGGCAGTTGTTCTTCCATTTGCGCAGACTGATCATTGAAGGCCAAATCAATGATGACAATATCAGCAGCAAATGGCTGATACACATCATGATATTTCTGAATCAGCTCTTTTGCATGAGAGCCAGAAATGGCCATATTCATAGATTCCACGGGTGTCTTCAAATGACTTTGCAAATATTGATGAATCAGCGCGAAGAAGGTCTGATGAATATTCTCTGCCCCAGCCCCCACAGTCTGTGACGTTCCAATGAACAAGGTGCGCAGTCCTCTTTTAGAGCTGTGTACGACAGTGTTGTTTTGGTCAGGGCTTAAAGCTGTGCAATCAGAAGAGTCGCAATAGAAAGGTCCTTCCCCATATCGGCGGCCCGGATATCCCATCGCCACGACCCCCTCATGAGTGACGGGATGAACACCCGCTAAACCTGAAAGGCCTTGAAAGAAATTGTAGCGAGCGATTTCAAAAACATTTGGTTCAAGGCCCGCTTGCTGATGAAGTGCTCGAGTCATGTGACTTTGCTGAATCGAAGACCAGACAAAAAAATCGAATAGATAATAGCCGACTCCCATCACCGTCACGGTTAACAGGACAGTGATATAAGCAAAAAGTGCCGCCTTCTTGTCTCTTCTAAAGAAAAATAAAAGACCAATAAGTAAAAACAACACCGCGATCTCACAGAAAATCTGAATTCTATTTTCAGAATTTCCAAAGCTAATATCACGAACACCGCCGTCACGTTCTTCGATGAGCACTCGATTCACCCGAACATCTTCGCGGCCCCCGCGAAGATTCAGCTGACCTTTTTCTGGAAAACCCGGGACTTCATCAATAACGACTTGATCAATGGAAATTTTGGTCAGCTCCGTTGTCCATTCAAGTTGAATTTCGTGACGACCTTCCTTGATTTTTTGATCTAAAATTTTCTCTTCAAAAATCTCGCCTTGCGATGAGGTTTTCACAAAAGCTGTGGGCTTGTCCGCCTTGGCACTGATACGAAGACCGCTTCGATTCTTAGAATCTCCGAACAACACATATAGGTAGGAATTTGGATCTAAGGTCGCATGGATAGCTATCTTCTTGGGCGTTAATAGAGGTTTGTAGGTAAGACTGTGAAAGCCCCACCACTTTCCAAGGTGCAGTTGATTTTGAGCCAACGACGAGCGCGAGATTAAATACTCATCCGACCCGACGACAAAAACACCTAACATTCTTTTTTCAACGATCCATTCCGGGTGACGATAAAGACTGTTTTCAGAATATAAAACAATTCCGGTCCAAACCAGAACACAAGGAAGAAAACAAAAAAGGCTTAGGACAGATCTGCTTAACATCCGCTAGATCCTGCCCCTAGACAGAGCGTATCGGAAACGTACAAGTGAACTCAGCACCTTGATTTTCAGCACTCTTCACTGACACACTTCCACCATGGCTTTGCATGATGTGCTTTACAATGGCAAGGCCCAAACCCGTGCCACCGACATCACGGCTGCGGCCCTTGTCAATGCGATAGAATCTTTCAAACAAGCGATCCAGGTGTTCCGGTGGAATCCCCAAACCGTCATCGATCACTCGCAAAATCACATTATTGCGAGCGTCTTTTTCCCAACGCACTTGAACACTTTTTCCTGAAGGAATGTATTTCACAGCATTGGAAACAAGATTGCGCAAAACTTGCTCGACCTTGCGTGAATCCGCCATGAACGGAGGAACTTCACCAATCACGCGGATACTGATATTTTTTTCCGCAGCCAACATCGCCAATTCAGCGACAACGTGTTCTGAAATCTGCAGCGGATGAATCAATTCCAATTTTAATTCTGAATTCGTTGAAGATTCCAAAGTGCTGATACTTAGAAGATCGTTTACAAGATCCATCAAACGATCCACGTTTCTTGAAACGATATCAAGGAAGCGACCGGCTTGTTGAATCTGTCCCGTCTTTACATCCTCTTTCAAAGTGTCAACATAACCTTTGATCGAGGTCAGTGGCGTTCGCAATTCGTGGGACGCATTGCCAACGAAATCGATACGAATCTGCTCGGCCTTTTTTAGTTCGGTGATATCATGGAAGATGCCGACAACGCCGTACATGACTTTCGTTTTTTCGTTGCGGATCGGATTCACAGAAACTGCGAAGTAACGGGGTTGATTGTCGATCAAAGTCGCAAGCTTCACCGTGAAGCGATTGCCCTTGCCCTCACGAATGGTTTTTTCAAAACCTTCAAGGACATCAGAAGAACGAATGGCATCTTTCAAACGCAAATTTTCTTGGCTTAACTGCGGACCTGTTAAAAATTGAGCCGCGAATTGCGAATTCGAATAAAGAATTTTTTCATCAAGACTTACGCTGACAAGTCCTTCGGCAACCGCGCTCATGAAGGCTTGAGATTCTTCTTGCGCTTGCAGGTACTGGGCCTTACGCCGTTTCATTTTTTTGTGGATTTTATTCAAGACAATTTCAAGCTCTGACAAATCGGTGTCTTCGTCTTCAAGCAGGTCTTCTTCACGAGAATCCACAAGTTCACCGTAAGCGCGCTTGTTGGAAATACGTAAAGTTTTAAGAATGACTTTATGAATCGGTCTTGCGAATCGGTAGGCTGTGAACAGCGCTACCAAAAGGCTCATGAAGAAGAAGTAAACGAGGGCTTCGTTATATACGAAGGCTCTGACGTGATAAAGACTGTCGATCAAAGTCAAAGAAGCCAAATGCAAAAGATTGAAGGCTATGACCTGATAAAGAAAGGACTTCCAAAATAAACGCCAAGGGAATCTGACAAATCGACTCATACGGAGTCTATCTTAACCCTATAACCCACACCACGGATAGTCTCAATACGGTCTCCCCACTCACCTAACTTCTTGCGTAAACCGAAAACGTGGGTGTCGATGGTGCGTCCAACGACATTAATGCCCTCACCTTGGATGTTTTCGATCAATTGTTCGCGGGTTAAGACCACACCACGGTTTTGCACCAAAGCTCCCAAAAGCTTGAACTCGGAAGGAGTCAAATGCAAAGGATCGTTATTATAAGACACTTCGTATGATTTGAAGTTTACGCGAAGACCAGAAATTGCAACTTCGTCTTCGTTTCTTGGCGCCACATCATCTTGATTTTGTGAACGGCGAACAAGAGCTTTTACGCGGGCTACGAAAACACTGGGGTTGAACGGCTTTGTCAGATAATCATCGGCGCCTTTTTCAAGCCCCATCACGATATCGTGAGGCTCGGTCTTTGCCGTGACCATCAAGATCCCGGCACTTTTATTTTTTGCTTTAATTTTATCGACGATTTCGACACCGCTTAGACCAGGCAGCATCCAATCCAGAACGAAAACTTGGTAGTTGTTTTTGTTTAGCTCACTCAGTGCCTCTTCTGCGGAACTGCATTCAGTGACGCGGAAACCTTGTCTTAGAAGATGGAGAGCCATCAGCTCTCTGATTTCTTGTTCATCTTCTACGACTAGCACATTTACAGAGTTATCAGCCAAACTTTCCACCATGTCGCACGTCCTTGCCTGTAAAGGCGAAGATCACGTCTTCGGCGATATTTGTAGCGTGGTCGCCGAGACGCTCTAAATTTCTTGCTATCAAAATCAAATCAAGTCCCGCTTCCACATCATCCGGATTGGATTTCATGTGGATCATGGCATCTTGAAGAACCTTGTTCTTCAAAGAGTCCAACTCGTCATCCATCAGAAGAATTTGTTTTGCTTCTTCCACGTCACCGCGAACGAAACAATCCAAAGAACCCTTCACCATATGACCCGCAATTTCCGACATTCTTTGCACATCGCTCAATTGGGCTTGAATCGGTTTACGACCCAAGTAGTCTTTGCCAGAGTAGGAGATATTCACAGTCTGATCGCCCATTCTTTCAAGATCGTTGTTGATCTTAAGAACAGAGATGATCAAGCGCAGGTCATTGGCTACAGGACCTTGCTTTGCCAAAATGTTCATGCAGACGTTATCGACTCGGATGTGGTCTTCGTTGATACGTTTTTCAATCGCATGAACTTCATCGAACAAACTAACATCTCGGGAAAGAATAGCCGCCGTAACTTTTGAAAGTGATTTTTCAACATGACCACCCATCAGAAGAATCATTTTCTTAAGGTCTTCAAGTTGAGTATCGATGGCTCTTTCCATCCATTTCCCCCGTGCAATCGTTTATATGTTTTGTGTGGTATTGACACCGATTAACACGGCATCTCTTTCCATTCTAACAGAATCCTAACATTTTAAAACAAAACCTGAGCCGCTATTTCAACTTTGGCTGTGTCTCGCACGCCCAGACCGTAATCGGAGGCGTATCGAGAATACTCTACCTCAAACGCGGTCTTCACGTCTTCGGTAATATCGTAGGTCAAAGCAGATAAAAGTGTATTCATTTCTTTCCCGCTGCGCCCAACAGCCGCATTGAGATAATCCCAACGCAGCATCCACTCGGCCTGGGGGCCCGTGCTCACGATAGCGTAAACACTGCCGCCCTGCCCATGAATTGAGCTTCCGGTGAAATCTTCAACATTCACGCCATCTGCCATTTTTAATGCAGTGATGGCATCCGCCGGATCATGGGTGTCTAAAAGTTCAGCTCCTAGACGCCAGTGCTCATCTTCGGTGCTCCATAAAACAGAGGCCTGAATCCGTTCGCGCAAATTCGTATCGCTTTCATACTGATCATAACTGCCACGGCTGTAGCCCAAAGAGAACGTCAGAGGGTTCCATCTGGTGAAACGCATAAACAGAGACCAATCCTTATGGGGTGTGGGATTTTCTGAGTCACGACCTTGTCCATTGACGGCCGCAAGAGCCCATTCGCCCAGGTCCCAGGGAAGCTCTGACATAAATGAAGCACCCAAATCTGAATAGTAAACATACTTCCACTTTTCCGTGATCACCCAGCCCGTCGGCCCCAAAAAACGATAATCCCAGTCCTCATACTGAGCTTGTTGCCATGAGCTGGGAATCAAACCGAGACGAAACCCATGCAGCCCCTGAAAGATGCTCACCAAATCCAAATAAGCTTCACGTGTTTGAACAGTAAAAGGTTTCGAGTTTTCATCACGACGTTCCGCGCCCTCAAAAGAGACAAAAAGAAGATTCCCCTCTTTCAAAGGCACATTAAAGTTAACCAAGAGCGATGGAATGCTAAAGACACTGTCACCTTGGTTGGAGGTAGGTAGGTTATAAAGACTCGCGTTGATGTCGGCCTCGCCAGTGATCTCGATATCAGTCAATGCAAAAGCCTGAGCCCCCACAAAAAGCGCAAATAAAGACGGCAAAATCAATTTTTTCATGTCTCTGATGCTCGCATTTTTATATACTATTGCCAAAGGAGAGTGTTGCGTGTCACGCCGAGTATCTGCCATCGACATTGGATCAAATGCCATTCGCATGATGGTTGCTGATATTTCAGATCAAGCTCCTCTTCTTCACGTCGAGAAAAAATTCCGTGCCCCTGTTCGTCTTGGCCACGACGTTTTCATGTCAGGCTCTATCGGACCGGAAGTCATGGAGGTTGCCAAAGCCACCTTCCGCCGTTTCGCCGAGACCAATCGAAAACTGCAAGTGCAAAAATGCCGAGCTGTTGCCACCAGCGCGTGTCGCGAAGCCAAGAACCGTAATGACTTTGTAAATGAAATTCGCAAAGCATCAGGCATCGACATCGACATCATCGACGGAACTGAAGAAGGACGTTTGATTCACTTAGCGGTTCGTAAAGAGGTGGATCTCGACAGCAAAAAAACAATGCTTATCGATATCGGCGGCGGCAGTGTCGAGGTGACTTTCTCGAAAGGCTCTAAGCTGCTCGCAACGAAATCTTTTCCTATGGGTACGGTTCGCATCTTGGAAAATCTGGCAAAGCGTAAAATGAACGAAAGCCATTTGAATATTATCATGGGCGAGTTCTTAAGTGATTTGGGTGAACATATATATAAAAACACCGACAATGAACCTGTGGATTTCGCTATCGGAACCGGCGGAAACTTAGAATGCATCGGTCAACTGAAAGTACAACTCCTGAAACGCACACCGAATACCTTTGTCACTTTGACTGAACTCACCAGTATCATCGACAAACTGCGCAGCCTTTCAATTCGCGATCGTATTGAACATTTGGGTCTTCGTCCCGACCGGGCTGACGTGATCGTCCCCGCATCCATGCTCGTTCAAACCATTATGCGCCAGGCTGAGACTGAAAAACTAGTCATCCCTGCGGTGGGCCTTCGCGATGGTTTGATCTGGTCAATGTTTTAAAAAAATTATTCAGCTAAAAATTTCGGAGGAATCGAGTACAGCAATTGAGCAGCACCGACTTCAGCCTGTGCAAAAGACTCGACTTCAAGAGCGATTATGCCACTTTTCTTTAAATCGATGAAGCTTTCTGCCTTTCCCGTTAAAAGATAGCTCGCAAAAGTGCTTAAATGCGGCTCATGTCCCACAATGGCAATGCGCTTGTAGTTGCGACCTTGAGTACGAATCCACTTCAGCAATGCTTGTGGTGGACTTTGCGGAACCAATTCAGGAATCTCGATCACTTTTGTTTCGAAATAAATCTGCGAGACAATCTCGGCGGTTTGCCGTGCACGGGTGAAAGGGCTTGAAACGATGACGTCGAAGTTTTTCACATAATCACGCAAGCGCACCGCAACCTTTTGCATTTTCTTTCGTCCCTTGAGGGTCAAAGGACGCAATTGGTCCTCTTGCCCCTTCTTGGCGAAATCTTCGCGTTCTTCTGCGACTGCATGACGAATGATAATCAACTCCACGAAAATCTATCCTGTGCTATTCCAAATGTGTTTCAGTTTCTTCAGTCACTTTAGCGCGACTCTTCGCAGTTTGCATCAATGTTTGATGGATTCCGATATCTTCAGACGGTTTTTTCGAATAAGAACCATCCGAGGTCATTTTCCAAGCCTGACGCTGCTCTTTAAGGTAAAGTTGCAAGATCTCCCACAACTTTTCTTTCAAAGTGCGATCTAAAATCGGCACAATCGCTTCAACACGAGCATGCAAATTACGATACATCCAATCTGCTGAACCAATGAAGAATTCTCCATCAATAGGGTCTGCGGCCCCGTTTCTAAAATAGAATACACGGGAATGTTCAAGGAATCGGCCAATCACAGATGTCACGCGCAAGTTTTCACTCATCCCTGGAACACCGGGGCGGATACAACAGAAGCCGCGCACGATCATATCAATCTGCGTGCCTTTCTGTGAAGCCGCGTACAAAGCCACCGCCAAATCATTTTCTTCAAAGTTATTAAACTTAGCAATGATCTGTGCAGGCTTTCCCGCTTTGGCGTGCTCGGCTTCACGCTCAATCATGGCTTTAAACTTCGAGAACATATTCACAGGCGCAATCAAAAGATGCTGATAGTTGTTCTTCAAAGAACGCCCTGTCAGGAAATGGAAGAATTCAACGATATCCGCTGTGATTTCTTCTCTGGCAGTTAACAATCCCAAATCAGTATAGAACCGAGACGTCGCCACGTTGTAATTTCCTGTCCCGATATGGGCATAACAACGAAGGCCATCTTGTTCTTGACGGACTACCAGGGCTGTCTTCGCATGAGTTTTCAAACCAACAACGCCATATACGACGTGAACACCCGCATTTTCTAGTTCTGTCGCCCAATAGATATTACGTTCTTCATCAAAGCGCGCTTTCAACTCAACCAGGCAAACAACTTGCTTTCCTTGTTCAGCGGCGCGAATCAAAGAACGAATGAATGGACTATTATCGCCCGTGCGATACAAAGTCATCTTAATCGCTAGAACCTTGGGATCTTCACTGGCGACGCGAATGAATTTCTCGACAGAGGCAGAAAAACTTTCGAATGGATGATGAACCATTTGGTCTGCAAGCTTTAAAGAATTGAAAAGCCCCACACCCTCTTCCATCAAAGCCGGCGTCACCACCGGAGTGTAAGGTTCAAATTTCAATTTCGGCAAATTCAAATCAGCGATGGCAGTAAGATCTGTATAATCAAGTTCGCCCGGAAGTTCATAGATATCCTCTTCCGTCAGTTCTAACTCTTCCATTAAGAATTTCAACATCCATGGATCTGGATTGGGCCCGTGCTCGAGACGCACCACTTCGGCAAAACGACGCTGACGCAATTCTTCTTCGATGGCCTCAAGCAAGTCTTCTGCATCTTCTGGATCTTGATCTGAATCCGCATTGCGAGTCAGACGGAATGACATCGCCTCTAAAACCTGCATTGACGGAAATAGGTCCGCCAGGTTTTCTTTGATCACCTCTTGAAGACTTACAAATTTAAACACACTGGATTCAGGATCTACGCGAATCCACTGAGGCAAAACTTTCGGAACCTTCAGCCGAGCGAAAAGTTTTTCATCGTTGTTCGGATACTTCAAGGTCACACCCAAAGAAATCGACAAATTCGAAATAAATGGGAACGGATGCCCAGGGTCCACCGACAGCGGAGTCAAAACCGGAAATACGTTTTTATTGTAGTATTTCTTAACCTGCTCCTTTTCTTTTTCGCTGAGGTCTTTCCATGAAACGAGGAAAATATTTTCTTTCTCTAAAGCAGGCTTCAAGCTTTTGTTAAAACAGTTCGATTGATCCTGAAGCATCGGCATCACGGATTGACGAATTTCCTGCAACTGCATCAACGGAGTTTTCCCGTCCGCAGATTTTGGAGAAATGCCATAAGCCACATGACGCTTCAAGCCGCCCACGCGCTTCATGAAAAATTCATCAAGATTCGAACCCGAAATACTTAGAAAGCGAACACGCTCCAACAACGGATTGCGTGCATCTTCCGCTTCAGCCAAAACACGGCGATTGAAATTCAACCAGCCCGTTTCGCGGCTTGTGAAAAGACTTTCGGATGACAAGGGATGCTCAACAACTGTCGGCTTGCGCGTTGATTTTTTCTTTGAGGTGCGTTTCGGCGACGTCGCCTTCGGTGTAACCAAGAATCCTCCTTGACTCCATGATGTTCTATTTCACAATAGAGCCTTGAATTTAGCAACGCCCTTCTCGAGGCAATAATATGCAGAACACTCCCAAAGAATGGAACCGGATCGACAGAATAAGATCTCTCGTCCAGCGTCATAATCCTCATACAGTTGTCGCATTGGGTGATGACGGTTTTGTTTTCAGAAACTTTCCCGGACTTTCTGTTATTGCTCAAGACATGATGGTGGAAGAAGTTCACTTTTCTCTCGAATACATGACCGCGTTTGATATCGGCCACAAACTTCTCGCAGTAAATTTAAGCGACCTTGCAGCTATGGGAGCACAACCTCGATTTGCGCAGGTGTCACTAGCTCTTCCAAAACATCTGACAGAATCTTGGCTTGACGATTTTTACAAGGGCATGACGAACTTGGCCGATCAGTTTCATGTTGAAATTGTTGGCGGCGATCTTTGCGCTTCGCCAAGCATTGTGGTTGGCGACCTGAGCGCTTATGGCACTTGTGACATCCCCCTCACACGAACAGGGGCCCGGGTTGGCGACTTGTTATTATCTAGCGGCTATTTGGGTCTTTCCTACGCAGGCTTGTGCGCTTTGCAAAACAGTTGGGAAGAAAAGTTTCCAGAGAGCAGCAATCACCACAAACGACCACGACCTCGTTTAGATCTAGTTCATCACTTACAAAGTCATCACGACAAAGTGCATGCCTTGATGGATTGCAGTGATGGATTGATTAACGACACTTTGATTTTATCTCGCGGCGAATTAGGTTTTGATGTCTATGCAGATGCTCTGCCGATCCATGAAGAGACCGCAAAAATTGCCATCGATCTTGATAAAACTCCATTAGATTTGGCCCTTTGGGGCGGCGAAGATTATCAGCTTCTGATGGCCATTGCTCCACAAGACTTGCATCTTTTCCCGGGATGGCACGTCGTTGGCGAGTTTACGGATCACAAGGATTTCTATCTTCAACAAAGTGGACAGAGAACCCTTTTGAATAGCTTTAAAGGCTGGAAGCACTTCTAACCCAAGTCTTTAGTCTAGCTTGAAATCCTTCAGAGCTTTCACATTTTTTCCGATACGAAAGCTATGAAATTGGATTACGGCCCTTTGGCAGCACTTATCACAGATACGACAATCACGGAAATTATGGTGAACTCACCAGATCAAGTTTTCGCTGAACATCGTGGCATGCTTGTCGAAACCGGCCTTCGTTTTATCGATGAACGCGCATTGTGGGATTTTATCTTTGCGGTATTGCATGCGGACAGCAAAGACAAATCACAGGGGACTGCTTTCGATGGAACCCTTCCCGATGGCAGTCGCTACAGCATTGTATTGCCACCAATGACGCCAAAATATCCGTGCATCGCTATTCGTAAGTTTCAAACAAAACGTATGAACCTAACGGATCTTGTGAATAACAAATCTTTGAATGACAAAGCCGCGCACTTTTTATCACAAGCTGTAAAAGCAAAAATGAATATTATAGTTTCCGGCGGCACGGGCTCGGGGAAAACTTCTTTTCTACAAGCTTTGACGTTTGAAATTCCGTCAGAAGAACGTATTGTCACAATCGAAGATGTGACCGAGCTTAAAATCCAACATAAAAACTGGGTGCAACTTTTGGCTGTGAAAAACGGACCAAATCCGGTTTCAACCCGTGACTGTCTTGTAAGCTCTTTACGCCTTCGCCCTGATCGTATTTTGGTCGGCGAATGTCGCAGAGAAGAAACCTTCGACATGCTTCAAGCAATGAACACAGGTCATGAAGGTTCGATGACGACGGTGCATTCAAATTCTCCACAAGAATGTCTGACTCGTCTTGAAAATCTGCTCTATATGGCGAATCTCGATTTACCTTTAAAGGCACTTCGTACACAAATCGCCAATTCAATTAATTTTATTGTGCAAGTAAAACGACTTTCGAATGGACAGCGTATTGTCTCGGAAATCATGGAAGTCTCGGGCATGGAGGGTGACGTGATCACTCGCGGTCCTGTCTTTACTTTGGACAACAAAGGCGAGCTTGTTCCAGCTGGCTATGTTCCTCGCTGCATAAAAACTATGCAGGCTCGCGGACTTAATTTCCCCGAAGGATTCTTTGATCCTAGCAAGCAATTCAAACGCGCGGCTTAATTTGAGACATGAAAAATTCATTTCTCTCGAGGAAAAACCCGTTCAAGCGTCAAGAGCCCGACCTTTTTTGCCGAAAAGTTTCGTATGACAAGTCTTGCTCGCTATCACGGTCGCTCTCCTAGATACATTCTCGATACCGAGGATGAGAGTCTCGTCCGTGTTGCAGGTCCCAAACAAGTTCCGTGGGAAGAAGGCACACAAATCAAAAATGTGTCGCTGACAGGTCTTGCCTTTACAGCTCCTGATGATTTGTGTCCACTTTTGGGTGAGGTGATTAAAATCCAATTCACCCCACCGGGCACAAGACAGATGGCATGTTATGGAATCGTGACTCGCTTAGAAAATATCACGGACTCACGGACATTGGTTGGCGTGCACTTCTATAAGATGGAAATGTCCCATCGAATTGCTCTGGCTCAAGGCTTGGCAAGACGTTTTAAAGAAGCTCAAGATCGCGGTCATATTGATGATCTGCTAAATCGCCCTTCTTCGAAAATCAGTCTTAGCAATTTCCCCCAGCTTGTCATGATGGGATTGCTTGCTGGATTATGGTGTATGACGATCTTCTCGCTCTTCCACTTACAATACGAAGGCATTTACAAACTGTTCTTTAAGTTGTTCTAAACCTCTTCGAACTGATCTTTCAGACGTTTCGCTGCGAACTCCACAAACTTTTTGATTTTCAAAGGAACTTCTTTTTGTTCAGGAGTCACCAAGCTAATGGGAACCTCTTCACTATGCAAATTGCGATGCAAGTGCACCAGGCGCCCTGCACGAATATGCTCTTTACAAATAAATTCTGGAATAAATGCGATTCCCCAACCTGCTAAGGCCATGGACAGCATCATTGTTGGATTATTACTTCCAAAAATAGCATTCATTTTTAAATTCATCTTTTTTCCATCACTGCTGCGAACAACATTGATTTGATTTTGCGAGATGAACCCAAGGAATGGCAGCTTCGTTAATTGTGCCAGGTCCTCTGCATCCTTATAGCGCTCAACAAATCCCGCAGAGGCCACAAAGATACTTTTAACCGCAGAGACTTTCTTCACTCGTAAAGAGCTGTCCTTCAAACGCCCAATACGCAATGCCACATCAATCGATTCTTTCACCAAATCCACATAAGCTTGAGTCAGCAAAACCTCGAAACGAATGCGTGGATACAATTTACGAAAATCATCTAGAACACCGGCAAAGCGGGGGCCACTCATATCATCAGGGGCCGTCACTTTGATGACCCCTGAAATTTCCGAGGTCGCGTCACTCATTTCTGTTGTGAGGTTTTCCAAACCTTCAATCAAACCGCGACAACGCTCGTAATAAATGCGCCCATTTTCTGTGAGCTGAAACTGTCTCGTTGTGCGATAGATGAGCTGGATTCCCAACTCCTTCTCTAAGGCTGCCAAGCGGCGACTGACGCGGGACTTTGGTTGACGCAAAAGCTCTGCCGCTTTGGTAAAGCTTCCCGCCTGGACGATTCTCACAAAGGTACGAATTTGATTGAGGTCTAATTGTTCCATAGTTGCAACAGTATATCTCATATATGTCACCTACCGCAACAACGGCTTTCGCTCGATACTAAGTTCATCCAATAAACTTATAAAAGGAGAAAACCCCATGACTAAACTTTTGACCTCAGCCTTCGTCACATTGCTAGCTTCTGTGTCTTTCGCAAAGACAATTCCAGCGGGAACATACGCTATCGATACAGCCCACTCTAAAATCGGCTTTGAAGTTCCCCACTTAGTAATCGCAACAGTAGAAGGTCGCTTCACAAAGTTCGACGGCTCTATCACAATCGATCCTACTTTGAATAAATCCAAAGCAACTTTGAATGTGGATGTTGGCAGTGTCGATACTGACAATAAAGACCGTGATGCTCACCTGAAAAGCCCAGACTTCTTTGACGCAGCAAAAAATCCTAAGATGACTTTTGTCACTAAAAAGATCGTTGGCAGCGCTGATGATTTGAAACTGGTTGGCGATTTGACAATCAGAGGTAAAACTAAAGAAGTGACTCTTGATGTGAAATACTTGGGTGATGTGAACGATCCATTTGGAAATCACAAAATCGTGTTCAATGCTTCTGGTAAAATCAACCGTAAAGACTTCGGTTTGAACTGGAGCAAAGCAGTTGAAGCAGGCCCTGTTGTTGGCGACGAAGTGACTTTGTCTATCAAAGTTGAAGCTAACAAGCCTGTTGATAAGAAAGGTTAATTTTTATGACTCGCATGCCTGTGCTCTTTGTGGGGCACGGGTCTCCGATGAACGCTCTAGATAAGAATGCTTTCACGGAGTCCCTTGCAACTCTCGGAACAAAACTTCCAAGACCTCAGGCGATTCTTTGTGTCTCTGCTCATTGGGAGACACAGGGAACACAAATTCTCTACAATGCCGCTCCTCCGACGATTCATGACTTCTATGGTTTTCCAAAACCATTATTTGACATGCAATACCCTGCCCGAGGACCAATGAGCCTGGCTCGTGACACACAGAAACTTCTGCCCGGCTCAACATTGAACGAGAAATGGGGCTTGGATCACGGAACTTGGTCAGTCTTGGTACATATGTATCCACACGCTGATATCCCTGTGTACCAACTGAGTATCGACGTGACGAAAACTCCTGGACAGCATTTGGAAATTGGCAAATTGCTAAAACCACTTCGCGACCAAGGAGTTTTGATTCTCGGCAGTGGTAACATCGTCCATAACTTGCGACTGATCAATTGGCGCGAACCCAAATCAGCTTATGATTGGGCAAAGGAATTCGACGCTGATATCAAAGTAGCCCTTGAAAATCGTGACGCGGACTCTCTGGCGCATTATGAACAAAAATTCGGTTCTGTGGCAGAGAAATCTGCTCCCACGCCAGAACATTACTATCCGCTGCTCTATACCTTTGGCGCCACGGATGAAAAGGATCAACTTTCATACCCTTACGAGGGCTTTGAAATGGGATCTCTGTCCATGCGCAACGTTCTTTGGTCATAACCATTAAGCCCGCTTTTCATAGCGGGCTTTCTTTATCTCCCATTAGCCGTTCTTATAAGTGCCATCGACCCAACTCGCGGTGTCGTTGCCTTCGTTTTTCTTCGACAAGCTCACAAATGTTTAATACAGATTTGGGGCAGAGGGGGAAACAATGAAGGGATTTATCTTTTCGTTACTTATTTTAGGGGGACTAACTGCGAAGGCGGATTTGCAATTCGATCGCAGCATTTCAGCAGCTACTAAGGCGCAAATTCTTCAAGACCTGGATTTCGTCAAATCAATGCAAGGAAGTGGTGGCTCTGCATTCTACAAAACAATCTTTGAAAAACCGGTTTTGAATGGAACTGATCTGCTGGCTTTCTTTAACCAACGTATCACGACATTCAACACAAATTCCTGTGGTGGTGGCAATGCAGTTGCGGCCTGTGTGATTCCTTGGATGGATTCAAACACAATGTGGATCACACCAAACTATGTGAAAAACAGTCTTCCACAAATCTATCGCATCAGCATTATCTTCCACGAATCTCGTCACACGGAAGACGAGCACAACAACTGGGGTCATGTGAACTGTCCAGTTCCTTACTTGGATGACAACGGTAAAGACATCGTCGGCATCATCTCAGGAACAAAAATGGAGGGTTTGCCTGCCTGTGATTCTACGAATATCGGCGCTTACGGCCTTCAGGCTGTTCTTTTGAAAAACGTAGAAAAGAACTGCAGCAACTGTAATCAGAAAACTCAAATGGATGCGCAATTGTTCGGTGACGACACCATCAACCGCATCAGCAATTTGACAGCAAGAAAACAATTGCAAAATGACCTCTAAAAAATTCAATCCCGTCGCCATTGCGATCTTCATGATCCTAGCTGCGGGAATGATTTTTTATGCATTAAGATCTCTTCAGCCAGATTCAGGGAAGAATTCATCTGAAGAGATTGCCTCACCAACACCCGAACAAACTCAAATACCTGTCACCACGACCGTTCCGCCGAATCAAGACAACGTACCGGTGAGCAACGAAACAGCCAGCGATTCACAAACGCAAAAACAATTGCAAATCTTAGAAGAAATTCTCGCCAGTCATAACGACAACGATCCACGCATGGATCACGACTTGATGATTCTTGGCGAAAACACAAAGGCAAAGTTCCGCGAAAAATATAAAAGCTTGCCTGTTGAAAAACGCAACGATCGCGGCACTATTGTTTTTCTATTAGGTCGTAATATGACCTCTGCCGCAGATTTCGATTTTATGAAAGATGTTTTAAGCGAGCCGCCTTGCTTAAGTCTTTCTGATTGCTCGACTATAGAAGTGGGCGGCGACAACAAAGACCATGACGAACACCAAGGCAGCGGCTTTGCAATGGTACTTGCTTATCCGCAAATCGTGGCTCTTCATTCTTTGCAGGGTTATCTCAATAACAAATCTGCTGATGCCGCGATGTCTGATCGCGCTCGCGATCTTATTAGCGACGCAAAACACTCTCGCGTAAATGAAGTTTCCAAGATGGCTGAATCTATCGAGTCGAAATTAACTCACTAGATAAAACAGTTTGGCAGAAGGCCCCGGGCTATCCAAGGGCTTCATCACCTACAGCCGCAAAGGCCTGTTTCGTTTTCTCGCGAATCTCATCGCGTTTTCTGAATTTATCCAACAACGAATAAATACAAGGAACGACGAATAATGTCAGAGCCGTTGAAACCAAAACACCACCGATCAAGCAGATGGCCATGGGGCGCATCGTTTCAGAACCCGCACCCTTTGCTAAGGCTGAAGGAACTGCCGCCGCCATTGTTGCGATGGATGTCATAATGATCGGGCGAAGACGAATTGGGCATGCTTCTGTCAACGCCTCAATAGCATCTTCAGTCCCACGGTCACGAACGGTGTTGGTAAATTCAATCAATAAGATCGAGTTCTTCTTCACAATCCCCATCAAAAGAAGCAAACCGATCATCGAATACATATTCAATGTTTGTCCCGAAATCAAAAGCGCAAAGAAGGCTCCGCTAAAGCTGAAAGGCAATGCCATTAAAATCGCAATCGGGTCAATGAACGAATTGAACTGGCTCGCCAAGACCATATAGGCAATCACAAGCCCCATGACTAATGCAAAGATCAAGCTCTCGAAAGATTCCTGGAAGGATTTCGCATTACCTGATTGATTGATCATGTAACCTGGTTCCAAAGTCTTCTCTGCAATTTTTCCAATTTCCTGCATTGCCACTTGCTGACTGACGCCTGGTTTTAAGTTCGCCGTGATCGTAATCGCACGCTGACGATTCTGCCGGGAAATCTGTTGCAAGCTGGGGTTTGTTTCCTGAGTTGTCACTTTGGGAAGTGGAATTAGGTTTCCTTTAGCATTGCTGATGAATAAAGTTTTGATTTGTTCCATCGGACGACCCTCGTCGTTTAGCTTTACGCGGATATCGTAACGATGACCACCTTGCGGATACTCCCCAACTTTCACGCCACCGATCAACGCATTCACTGTTGTACCAATAGAAGAAACACTGACGCCGTGTTGAGCTGAGGCCTCACGGGTTGGCTTAATTTGAATTTCTGGCATCCCCAACAAGTAATCAGTGTCGATATCCGCCATCAAACCGGTTTTATCCATTTGGGTCATAATACTTTGCGAGAACTTCGCAAGCTTATCCCAATCCGTCCCTACGACCGTAAATTCAATCGGATAACCTCTACCAGATGAAAAACCACGTTGTGACAAATCCATCAAGATCGGGCGCACATCTTGAATTGTCAGCATAAACTTACGAACCTCTTGCATAAACTCTTGTTGAGTCAGCACGTGCCCTGCCGCTGCGTCTTTAGGACGATCATCAAAATCTTTCATCGAAATAAACATCATCGACTGATTAGCGTCGGAAGATGACTTCTGTGTACCCGACCCAAAACCTCCGACAGCAACATAGACTTGCTTCACCTCCGGACGCTTTAACAGCCACTCTTCAATCTTCTTCGTCTGTTGATCTGTGTAAGCTAACGAAGTTCCTACGGGCATCATAATACGCGCAATAAAAACGCTTTGATCCTGCACCGGGGTCATCTCTTTACCTAAGAACTTCACCGAAATGAACGACATACAGACAAACACGATAGAAGTGATCACGACAGTCCAGCGATATTGAAGAGTCTTACGAAGAAGCGCATCGTATTTTCTTCGCAACAAATCCATGAAGGACTCAAACGCTTTGCCAATCTTTGTGGTTCTTTCGCCATGATGAACAAAGCTTGCACAACGCATAGGAGTGATCGTCAAAGACTCTAACAACGAAAGTGCAACTGCGATCGAAATCGTCACACCAAACTGCATGAAGAACTTCCCGATGATCCCCTTCATGAATGCCACTGGAAGAAAGATTGCGATAACCGCCGCTGTCGCCGCCATCGCCGCAAAACCAATTTCGCGCGCGCCGATAATCGCAGATTCAATTTGCCCACGACCTTCTTCATTATACCGGAAGATATTTTCCAAAACCATGATCGCATCGTCGACAACGATACCGATGGCCAGGGTCAATCCAAGAAGAGTGAATGTATTTAAAGTATAACCAAGGAAGTACAAACCAATGAAAGCTCCAAGCAGCGAGGTCGGAATCGACAGCAAGACGTTAAACGTCGCCGAAAAACTTCCTAAGAACATCCAACACACAAGTGAGGTCAACAAAACCGCCATCATTAACTCGTGAGTCAACTCATGCACAGAGTCCTCGATGAACTTGGTACTGTCGAAGTTCACCCACACTTGCATACCCTTCGGCATTACTTTATTTAGCTCGACAATTTTTTCTTTTACAGAGCGAGCTACCGCTACGGCATTCGTTCCACGTTGTTTTCTAATGCCGATACCCAATGCCGGTTTCCCATTGAAACGAGACAAACGACGAACTTCATAAAGACCAAAATTCGCATCGGCGACCTGACTTATCTTCACCATGTTTGTCGGGTCTTGAATCGCTTGACCGCCGCGACGACTGATCACAATAGAGCGGAATTCAGAAACGGTCTTCGCCTCTCCCATCGTACGAACATTGAAAGATTTTTTGTCAGTCTCGAGGAAACCACCCGGAATTTCCGAATGCTCGTTAGAAACGGCATCCATCACGTCATTGACCGCGATATTATATTTCATCAGATCTTTAGGACGAACCATGACTTCCATCACAGGATCCGTATAACCCCCTAAGCTGATGTCCCCTACACCCGCCACCGTCGAGAAACGATCCTTCAAAAAGTCACGCGCATACTGAGCCATGAACAGTGGATCACCATCATAAGTCACCGCCAGCCACAAAATCGGCTGGTCATCAGGATTTGTTTTTGAAATTGTTGGCGCGTCGATCTCTTTCGGCAAAATTTTTTGAGTCGCAGCCACACGCGCCTGCACATCTTGCAAAGCCACGTCGATGTTACGATCCAAATCAAACTCCACCGTGATATTTGCAGAACCGGATTTACTGCTAGAGGTAATATTTTGAACCCCTTCAACGGCCATCAACGCGGATTCGATAGGATCAACAACTTGGGTCTCCATAACTTCTGGAGCTGCCCCATCCATTGTGACTGAAACGTTTACAGTCGGAAAATCGACGTCAGGCAATTGACTGAGTCCCATGCGCGAGAAAGAGATCAAACCAAAGATCATCAGGCCGAACATCAACATCCACGCAAAGACGGGATTTTTAATCGAAATATCCGATAGTCTCATGTACTTATAGCTCCTTGGTCCGCAAATTTAGGTAAACTTACTTGTTTAATCCACCGCAAACAAACAATACATTGCCCATAACCTATTGATTTTTGTGAATTCTTAAGCAACCTTAGCATCCTAATCGGTTGTTGACACAGCCCCGCCGAAAGACTATTCCTGACGCCGTTTTTACAAACAATTTAGGGATGCATCATCATACCTCGACGGAAGTGATTTCCCAAAGGGTCCAGTGCGGATTTGGGCTCAAGTCGCGACAGATGAGTGCATGATTCTCTTCAAATCCGGGGTGACTATGAAATCGATCCTTCTTGCAAGTTTGCTTCTTTCCTCTGCAGCGATGGCTGAGACTTCATCTCTGAGCTTGAAACAACAAGCAATGGCAGAAAATAAAATCGATGGACAAGCACAAAAAACAGCATCGGATGCACAAGTTGCTCCAGGCATGCTGTCTCTTAAAGATCCTCGTCCGGAAGTTATCACTCGCACATGGGTTTACTTTGCTGGCTTCACTGCGGAAAACTTCCAACCTCGCGGAACAGTTGCTACGGACGAAGTGGGTAACTTCAATCTTGGTAACAACGGCAGCACCTTCATGCCTGGTCTGACAGTGGGGTTCTTGACTCCTGAAATGACGACAGGCCCTCTTGCCTGGAAAGTCGGCGTGCGTGGGAACGGCGCCTTCTCTTCTCAAGGTGTGTCTTTGACTTATCCAAACGGTTATCATGTCAGTGATGCTCGTTTGAACACAATGTTATTGGGTGTAGGTCCGACAATGAGTTTGTCATGGACTCGCTACAACTGGTTGGCGTTCACATTCACGCCTCAATACGGTTCAGTAAATTACACACAAACTTCTTCGAATGACTTCGCCCGCTTCTCGAAACAATCTTCTTATCTTGGTTTGAACTTCGGTTTAGACTTCCAAGTCGCGAAGAAATGGTCCGTGTTCACAGAGTATCAAAACAGAAACATGCGTGATTCCAATCAAGATATCGCACTACAAAAAGACAACTTTGAATTAGGAACAAAAGTCACATGGTAAAAAGCCTTATTGCACTTCTTAGTACGACAGCAGCCTCTGTGGCGATTGCCGCAGACCCAACTGCGACAACAGCGTCGGCTAAAGAGATTATTTTGAATCAAAAGACTGTGGCAGAGCTCGCTCTGTCTCAAGGTTATCAGACAAAACAGGTCAACCTTCAATACCAGACTTATCGTTTGGCTGTTGCTCAAGTGCTTTCAACTTACGACTGGAATGTAGCCGCGGCGACCGGTTACCAATACGACAAGAGTGTTAGTCTGCTGAATATTGGTAATGCCGAGCTCGACAATAAACTTCAGCAGTACCAAACGACCATCAGCTTACAAAAGCCATTCACCTCAGGCACATTGCTCGGGGTTGAATTAAGCCGTCTTTCACAGCAAGCGGATCTTGACCCTGCAAGTCCCTTCACCGCGCCAGACAACCAAACTGCTGATTTGGCAGGGATCACTCTCGAGCAATCACTGTGGGGCAACTTCTTCGGTAATGCCGATCGCGCGACCGTAAACGCTGCAAACTACAATTACGATGCCCAGTCCATCTTGCGCGCTAACGATTTAGAGAATGTCGTTCTCGATGCCATCCGCCAATATTGGACAACATACACAGCTCAAGAAAATTTCAAAGAAGCTATCACTTCGCGCGATCGTTATAAAAAGCTTGTCGATGCGGTGAAACGTAAAACGTCTTTGGGCTATTCAAATCCTGGTGACTTGCCACAGGCACAAGCAGAGTTTGAAACTCGCGAGCAAGCCGTTAAAACCGCTTCAACTGATTACTTGAACAACTTGACGACTCTTGTGACTCAACTGAATTTGGATCCAAATGCAGATATCAAATTCATGCCGACAACTTTATTGCCGCCAGTTCCGAAGCTTCCACCGAAAAATGTCGAAGACTTGCGCGCTATCCGTTCGCAAAAACTAAAGGTCTCTGCGGCGAAAGAGTCTCTGGATGCTTCGAAATCGTTGAGCTATCCGACCTTGAACCTCGTGGGTAAAGCCTACACGTCAGGTTGGGGCGAAAACTCAAGAGATTCATACTCACAGCTGACTTCTGGCGACAAACCGAAGTACTACATCGGCTTGCGCTTTGCTTACCATTTCGGATCTGATGTTCAAAACGAAGATGTTGTGAATAAAAAGATCAACAAGGATTTGGAAGAGACTCGCTTGAGTTTACAAACTCTGCAGGCGACTGATGCTCAAACGCAAGCTGAACGACGAGTGCAAGAAACTTATGCCGTTGCGTTGAGCGCAGAAAAACAAAAGAGTTTCCGTGAAAAAGCGGCGCAAGAATTGAACCGCTCTTATGCGCAAGGAAGAACTGATATTTCAATTTTGATCACTGCGATGAATAACTTCGTAGCAGCTGAGGTTGCATACATTCAAGCTGTGGGTAACTACCACATTGCCCTGAATGAATGGGCTTCGACTCGTGACGAACTTATTCCAGACACGTCTTCAGAAAACCGCTAGTTAGGGGAAGGTTTATATGATGAAAAAATTAATTCTTACAGTTGCTTTGCTTGGCCTTGCATCTTGTGCTTATGATCAAGATAAATCAGGATCGTCTGCACAAACCAAAAGGCTCCAAGAACAAAATGCGCAGGTTCAACAGAACTTCTCTAAAATAGCTGGCGTTTATTCCGGCATTTTGAAAACTGTCACTGGTGACGAGAAAATCCAAATCAATCTGAGCATCTTGGCTCAGGATGCTGGAACTCAAAATTCTGATGGCACAGAAGTTATCCGTTACGTTCAATCTGCTACTTACATCAAGATCAATCCATTGGGTGCCCCCTTGGTGAACTTTTCTGTCAGCTACATTCCAGAGACTGGCGATATCACTTTAGTGAACCAGACAAAGTCGACTGATATCGATGAGGTGCACACTGTATTTGCTCGTATCGTAAACGGCCACATGACTGGCACAGTCAGATCGACTGCGGGTATTCGCGGCACTTTGAACCTTGATTTGTCTGCAAATCAAACTGCAAATCCACCAAATGGCGCACAAGAAGAATACAACGAACGTCGCCGTCAACAATTCGCCGCTCTTGCGGGTTCTTATGTTGGTTGCGTTCTTCCAACAGACGACGGCAGTGTAAAAGCTGGTTACACAGTTTCTATGAGTCTTTCTTTGTATGAAGATGGCACGGACGAATCAAACACGGTTCCTCGTCTGGCGGGTTCCTTCCACCGCGATTACGATACAACTGGTGGTTTGGATGCAGCCTTGAGCGCGACTTATCGTCCTGATCTGACTCCTGCGACTTTGAACATCGTTGGTAAACCATTCATCGCGACGACTGGTTATGTTTCAACGTTCCAAGGCACTTACGCTGATGGAAGCTACACAGGTACTTTCACTTCTACGAAAAAAGGTCTTGAAGGAAGCATCTTCCTTCAAAAAGGAAAAGCATACCCTACTCAATGTGCTGACCTAGTGAAGTAATTTGAAATTTAGATTCTAAAAACTAAAAGAGCCAGGATAATGTCCTGGCTCTTTTTTTGTATCCTGTTTCAATTCTTACTTTTGTTCCAGCTCAGCCCAGCGAGCATAAAGTCTTTCAATTTCCGCCTGAAGCTTGGCGATCTCGGTATAAAGCTCTTGCACCTTCCCTGCATCACTTACGATATGAGGCAATGTTGACTCTGTCTGAGCCGCTGCCAAACGATCTTCCAGACCCAAGATGGTGCTTTCCATGTTTTCAAGTTCGAACTTCTCTTTAAAGCTCAATTTTTTGGGTTTTCCAGAGGCAGCCTTGGCTTCTTCTTTCGCTTCCACTTTCTTTTGGTTTTCTAGGTCCTTTTGTTCCTCGAACCATTCTTCCCATTGCAAGTAGCCAGCGAATCTTTCTAGCGTATTATTACCGTCAGAATTTTTATGGAAATAGATGATCTCTTTTGCGACCTGATCCATGAAGTAACGGTCATGGGTTACAAGAATCACGGCGCCATTGAAGTCGCGAAGTGACTCCTCAAGAACGCCCAAGGTTGCCACGTCCAAATCGTTCGTTGGCTCATCCAATACAAGCACTTGCGCTTCATTCAACATCAACTGAGCAATACGTAAACGTGCCTGCTCACCACCCGATAGTTTTTCTACCGGCAAATCCATTTGCTGACGATTGAATTGAAAACGCTCTAGGTAGCTGCGAGCGAAAACATAAGTGCCTTGGTAGTGGACGTAATCCCCATCCGGGCAGATATTTTTTAACACGGACTGTTTTGGGTTCAGCGTTTCGCGATTTTGCTCGAAGTAAGCAACTTTTAAACGTTCAGCCTGCTTAACTTCACCCATGTCAGGAACTTCTTGACCAAGCAAGATACGAATCAATGTTGATTTTCCGGAACCGTTATCACCCAACAAAGCCATACGTGTTTTCGGAGTCACCATGTAAGTGAAGTCCTTAAACAGAATGCGACCATCATAAGCTTTTGTGATGTGACTCACTTCCATCAATTTCTGCGGATTGCGATCGGCATCCTTGAACTCGATTTTTACCGTGCGAGCTGCATTTTTCGATGAAAGCTCTTCCACGTCTGCTTTCAAAGTTCCCGCACGATCAATGCGGGCTTTTTGTTTCGTCAGACGGGCTTTTGCTCCACGACGAAGCCATTCCGTCTCGCGACGAAGAGTGTTCTTCATCGTCAGTTCTTTGGCTTCTTGACCTGCCATCATCAACTCTTTTGATTCAAGATACTGAAGATAACCGCCATTGCTTGCGAAAAGATAGTTTGGATTTTTTGGATCAAGGTCAAAGATCTTGTTCGTCACGCGTTGAAGAAACAAACGATCGTGGGTGATGATCAATGTTGCGAACTGCGCTTTTTCGAGGAACTCCTCGAGCCACAGAATACTGCTTACGTCCAAGTGATTCGTCGGCTCATCCAGAAGTAAAAGCTCTGGCGACAAGATCAACTCGCGCGCTAAAGCTACGCGCTTCTTCCAACCACCGGATAAATCTTCAACTAAGAATTGATCGCCGAATTGAGACAGCTCAAGACGAGCCATCCACTCATAGGCTGGGCCGATATGTTCGTTGTAGTCACCACGACTTAAGATCGCATCAAGAATTGTTTCACCAGGATTGAAAGTGGGCGTCTGTTCAAGAAAACCAATACGCAAACCTTTTTTACCAGTAACATCCCCAGAGTCAGCATCCATTTGCCCCGAAAGGATTCTAAGAAGAGTCGACTTACCAGCTCCGTTGGGTCCAACCAGACCAATACGATCCCCTTCTTCAATGCCTAGACTGACATTTTTAAAGAGAACTTTTCCAGCGAAAGCTTTTTCGAGTTTGTGGGTATTAATTAAAAGCATGGGCCCACTCTATACAAGTTAGGCCCATTTTTCATTGATTTTTATTCGTTAGATGCGTTTGCAGTGCGAATTCTGATAGTATCCGCGATTTGCTTTTTCAATCTGCTGATCTCATCGGCATTTTGTCTGCTGTTAACCTGAAGCGCTCTCACTTGAGCTTCCATAGCGCAAACCTCGGGTCCCACTGGAACTAGTTCGGGCTTTGTCAACTGCGGCATAAGGCTATAAAAATCCACTTTCGCTTTAAATGCAGAACTATCATAAACTTGTCCATCTGCAGTACGCGGAGGAAGTATTTGAGACATAGAAATTCCGTGTGAGTGCATATATTGATCCGCTTGCTCTACCACAGTACTTCTCTCATGACGATAGTTAGCCGATGTCAAAAGGACTACTTTATAACCATTGTCAGCCAAATAATTCAAAATTAGCGGAAGAGTATCCACAGTTTGTTGATGGATATCGTGGAATAATACGATTCCTCTGTCCTTCATGCTAGCCGGTTTTTCCTGGAAGATCACATGGCCCGTATTATCTACAACCTTCTCGCCCTTTAACTCCATCACAAAGGTGCGAAGAATTGTTTGACGACGTTTTTCATAATCAGAGATTACGCCCGGAGAGTAAAACCAATCATGACTGTCAGCGTTCCAGCGGAAATCTTTAAGACCTAACTCTTTTACGTTACGTCTCATATCAGAGTCGGCATCACCGTTAGGAAAACGGAAAAAAGGATCAACATAGTTTTGAGCGTTATAAACTCCAATGTGTCCTGAAATCATCTCTGCTAAGAATTGATCGTAAGAGATTTTGCCGCATCTTACTTTTGAGGCCATCATCAAAGTGTGAGTAAACGTATGAGATCCAAGGATATGACCTTCCTCTAATACACGCGACACAAGTTTTTTATTTGAAAGCGCATTACTTCCTAAATTAAAGAAAGCAGCCTTCACACCTGCTTTTTTCAACATATCCAAAATATGCGGTGTTGTTGATGCTCGTGGACCATCGTCAAATGATAACATGACCTCTTTAGGGCCTAGACCCTCATAACTAAAACGATCTCTATTTTCATCTACTTCGCGAATTTCAAAGGCAATTGGGCGAATGTTGGCAATGTCCGATTCCATATCGAAAGATGCATGACGATTTTTTAGGTTGAATTGAATCTTATTTAATAAGGCCGTACGGCATCCCGCCAAGGATTTCGAAGTGGCATCAGATTCGATAATACTGCCAACATATTCTAATTCGTTAGCATCTATGGTCTTGAGATGATCACACAGAGCCTGATTTGATAATGCACTCGGACCTGGGGAACCCATGAATCCTTGCAATTGATGATAGCGCTCATCCCATTCATTGCCATTCTTAGCGGCGGCGATCTGCTTCATACCTTTAGAGTATTCAGCTTTAATGCGCTTCATTTCTTTTAAGTATTCTGTAGATTGCACATTTTGCGCAAAACTGCCGGAACTGTAAAGGCCTGCAACAGCAAGAACAGACAATAAAGACTTGATACTTCTAGAAGTCATATGTTCACCTCGCTTGCTCATCATGCTAGAGCTGTACCAATTCGAGTCGCCTTCTTTTGGATATGAGATAAAAAGTAAAGGCCAAAGAACAATTTATGCGTCACTATGTCTAACTTTTAGACTACTGTAAGTTCTCTTGTGTCATCGTTCGCAAGGCTGCCTCTTGGAAGTCTTTTGCAGGAATAGCTTCACCCTTCATATAATGAACAACTAAGTCAGCAAAACTATGTTCAAAATATCGGACTACCTGAAATGCTGAAGTGCGAGCTATCAATTTCCCATCTACGATGATTTTTAATTCTTCTCCGTAAGGATCAAGTCCTAACTCTGTCGCGAAATCATTGTCTTTCTTTTTTTTCGCCTCATCTGAAAAATCAAGATGTTCACACCACAAAAACTCATCGCTCTGTTCGGGATTTTTATTATATTCGCAGGCAATCCAGATCCTACGCAAGACTACCGGACTGACGGATACACCGCTCTCACCTAGTGGAACCATAGTAACTCCATCAAAGTGATCGTTCTTCAGAACGAATTTCAACAAGGACAGATCATCAAATTGTCTCAGAAACTGCCTTCTCATCTCCAATAAATATATAGAATGCAAAGATTCCGAAGATACCTTCGAGCAGCTCACCTTTTTCAGAACATCTATGATAGGCGAGAAGTTACTTCCATTAGCCCTAATAAACTTCAACATCAATGAAACCTGGATATCTTCGCATTGTAGATTACTTTTAACGAAAGCAATACTTGCATCGTTCAAAGCGCCTGACTGAGCTTTGCTGTAAATTTCATCAATAGCCTTAGCATATTCAGTATAATTATTCGGCAAATCTGATTGGATAGATTTCCCTAATACAGAAGCTTCAGCCATCTCACGTTCGATGACGTGAATTTGCTTATACGTCACTTCTGCAGCAGAAGGCTCAGCATCTGCTTTATCGTATGTGATAACCTTAGCTGTCGTCTTACCTAGATTTTCAGATCGCGTCTGGTCTTTTGAAAAACTGCAACCTGATATTATGAAAAGAAATACCGCACATACACATGAAAGCTTCATTATTCGTCGCCTCCAGTGTCGTCTTCAGAACCTGTATTGTAATAGAATATTTCATGCTTGAGAACAGCATTAATTCTTTTGCATGGTCGCATTGATGAAAGCGTTAACTGATAGTAGAAAATATCGGTTGCCCGATGCTTTTCGACCAATGAGTTCCATTTGTCTCTGTCTGTCTGAGATAGCTTGGTACTGCAGCTAATTAAGGCTTGAGGGTCAACCCTCAGCTTCATTCCATTTTCATAAATCTCTATCGATAAATTCTCTACGGACCCGAGATCGAAAATAAGTGAAAGCATTGTCGAGCTTGAGAAATCACTCATGAAATCACTGGCAAGTTCATTTTCAGCCCAGCGTTGCAATGTTTCTGTCGATATATTGCCGCGAAGTGAGCTGCATACAGGTGACTGCATGACCCCTTTAATTGCTGATTGGGGATCAGACAACGGACTCACATCAGGTATATAGTCTCCCGCATCTGGGTCAGATTTATATGTTTTATAATATTCCATATCTAAAATGGTCGCGATTAGATCAATGCATCCGTGGATTTGGAAATTCTTAGATCGTAACTCAGAGTCCAGACTTCCCTTTTTCATAAGATCAGGAATCTGACTCGTGAGCTTTAAAAGCAACGGACGTTCGAAGCTTCCAATTAAATCTTTGAGATTTCCATTTAGTCTTAGCTCATCTGCCGATTTTTCATTGTACAAAAACGGGTTATAATCTTTTGATAGTAAGAATTCGATGACCTTTGTTTTCTTTAAACCAATTGCCAAATCCAATAGGCTTTCGTCATTCGTCGACTTGATGGCCTCAAGATAGCTCATCGGTTGTTCTTTAATTTTTTCGATAAATGCATCTTCCGACATGCTTGAAATAACAGCTAAAGGCTGTGCTATCAATTTATCTTGCTCTTGCAGGACAACTACTTCCGGAGCGGGTTTTTCGGGGTCTTTTTTGAATGAGCAGGCACTTACGGCGAGGAGTACTGCCGCAAGGGTGCATTGTCTCAAAATGAGAAACAGTTGACGCTTGTTCATTCGACACTTTGAGGTGCAAAACGGAATCCCGATTGGGCTTCGTTTAGTGGAATTTGGACGCTCAAAAAGTTGACACTTCCAATTTAGGGCATACAGGCTATTCGACGGCTAATTGCTGATGGCGCTCTTCGAGCATTTGCAAGAAGTCTTCGCGCTCGACGTATTTGCCACCCATAGACTCGATCACCGGAGTCACCATCTGAACATCAATCCAACTGTGACCAAGATTCGAAAGATGATCGACCATCGCCCAAAGCGCAAGCTTCGAGGCATTTGGTTTTTTATAGAACATGCTTTCACCACTGAAAACACCTTGAACAAGAACGCCGTACATTCCACCGATTAGAATATTGTTTTCGCGAACCTCGGCAGAAATACAGAAACCTGCTTTAAAGAAATCCAAGTATGCGCGCTTCATGATTGGTAAAATCCACGTGCCTTCTTGTCCTGGACGAGGCTGCTTCGCGCACTCTTCGATGACTTGATGGAAGTCACGATTGAATGTCACTTGAAGTTGTGGATTTTTACGACGGAAGCGACGCAAACTTTCTGGAACATGGAAATCATTGAAATCTAAAATCCCACGACGTTCTGGTGAAAACCACAACATCGGAAAGCCCGCTTGAGGCCAAGGGAAAATACCTTTCGAATAAGCAGAATACAAAGTGCCCACATCAAGCTTTCCGCCCACGGCAAGAACTCCTTCTGCCATGGTGTCACGCGGATTTGGAAAATCGACTGAGGAAAGCAACTTCACGAACTATTTTCCTTTGTAAGTTACACGATATATAACGCCCGCCTTGTCGTCAGAAACTAAAAGCGATCCATCTTTTAAAACTTCAACATCAACAGGACGCCCCCAGGCTTCATCACCTTGCAACCATCCCTCGATGAATCCTTCAACCTTAATAGGCTTACCATCTTTCAATTTCACAAAGGTCAAACGATAACCTTGAGGTTGGGTGCGGTTCCAAGAGCCGTGCTCTGCCAATATTATGCCGTTGCGATATTCGGGTGGGAACATCGAGCCTGTATAAAATCTCATCCCTAAAGCTGCCACGTGCGCACGCAACTCAACAACCGGCGGGGTAAACTGCGCGCAATCTTTTTTGCCAAACTCGGGATCTTTTAAATTTTTGCCGTGGCAATAAGGATATCCAAAGTGTTCGCCCACTTTCGTCAGATGATTCACCTCATCCGGAGGCATGTCATCACCCAACATGTCTCGACCGTTATCAGTGAACCATAAATCCTTTGTTTGTGGATCCCAATCAAAGCCCACGGTGTTGCGCACACCTTGTGCAACCATCTCTTTAGATTTTCCATTGACGTCAATGCGATAGATGCGACCGTAATCAGTCCCCGTTTCGCAGATATTGCAATTAGCACCCACTGGAACATACAACTGACCATCAGGGCCGAAACGAATAAACTTCCAACCATGATGCTCATCAGAAGGAAATGTTTGCGGCAATGCGCGCAGAGGTTTTTGCGGTCTCGTAATTTTCCGTGGCAAGTTGAATTCTAGAATGCGCGGAATTTCTGCAACATACAGTTTGCCATCTTTGACAGCAACGCCATTGGGCTCTTTAAGACCTTCGGCAAAAACAGAAACTTTGCCGTTTTCAATCATATAAACTTTGTCGCCCGTTCGAGTTCCAACAAAGATGCGACCGTCTGGAGATTGCGCAATCGACCGTGCGTTAGGAACTTCCGCAAATACAGAGATATGAAAACCCGGAGGCATTTTCAATTTTGCCAACGGCAATTTCACCGCCGCAAAACTGATAGAAGACATCAATGCTATTGCAAAAAATAAAGATGCGTTCACCTTTGCCTCCGTTTTAGAAATTACTTCTGAGCTTTCTCTTCTTTCACTTTTTGTGCATGTCTCGCTTCAGAATTTTTCTTCATCATATCGACTAACTTCTGTGTTTCTGGAGAATTGGGCTTATCCAATTCCGCCAAAAGTTGGGCCACGCGATTTACGTTCGAGCTCCAGTCGTTAATAATCAATTGATTCTTTGGCATGAAGCTGTTCATTTCGCCATCCCGAGAAGGCAAAATGCGCAAATCACGATTCAAAACGTCCACAGTCAAATACTTAGGCGTATAGATATAAGATACCATACGTTCAGGCTTCAAGGCTGGCACTTGTGTTGTGACTTCCAACAAATTTCTTTGTATATTACGTGCTGTCATGATGACCATTGTGTCACCCTGTTTTGAAATCGCAAAACCATTCACCGCCAAAGCGGAAGATAGTTGATTGAATGCTTCTTCAACTGAAATTTTTTCTGGCATTAAGATTGTCACGCGACCACGAACACCCGGATCAAGAATAAATTTCTGACCAGACGCTTTCGAATAAGCTTCGATCACTTTCGACAACTCTTCATTCTGAAAAGTGAATGGAATAGTGTCAGCAGCCTTAACCGCGATAGCTTGCAACACGAGTGCAAAAATCAAGAGTCCCTTTTTCATGTTCTCTCCTACATGTCTAAATATTCTTTGAGTTCTTTCATGTGGAACGTCCATCCCACTTTAAAATCTTTAAAAACTTTCTCGCGACGATCTTCAGGCAAGGTTTCCCAGCCCGTGTGCTTTAGTTTCAAAGTGCTCTTCTTACCTTCTTCCGTGATTTCGAAAGAGCACTCTGTCGTTGCATTTTTGGGCCAACTTTTTTCACGCCACGTAAAAGTGATGTGCTTCATTTTTTTTAAAGCTAAAACTTTTCCGGAAGCCATTTGTTCGTTGCCGGCGTCGTCTTCCCAGTATTCGTAAAACTTGCCATTCACTTTCGGTTCAAGCTTTACGTCTTCGCCCCACCAGTTTTCAAGTTCATCAGCGTCTGTCAGCGCATTCCAAACTTCGCCCACTGTAGCTTTCACCGTAATCGACATTTCAATTGCTTTACCCATTTGCATTCCTTTGACAGATATCGCACTTTCCACATGGAGTTTCGTGCTGGTGTCCAAAATAATGATAAATTCTATTTAAGCGACATTCTGTATCCTGTGTCGCCCACTGAACCATCTCTAAAAGTTTGGTGTTTTGTGCGCGTAAGATCAAGTCACCATTTTCAACCGAGAACTGCTCTTCTGTCGGCTCGTGAATACAAGCATACGGAAATGGATCATCTGACTTTTCAAGACAGCCCCAGCGTTCTAAAATACTGACCGCAGCTTCCACGCGGAAGTCGCGACGGTTTTTAAAATTCATTTGTTCACGCAAGAAATCAAAGCCCTCTTGATTCACACGCAGGCGGTTGTCGTTGATAAGCTGATAAACTTTGCGAATGAAAGAAGCATCAGGATGGGACCATTTTAAGAACTCCATCTGGATGCTGACGTCGTCTTGGTCGTACAAAAGATGACAAGAGGATTCTTTGCCATCACGCCCCGCACGTCCTACTTCCTGGAAGTAAGATTCAATGGCGCTTGGAAGCTCAACGTGTACAAGCAAGCGCACATTATTTTTATCAATCCCCAAACCAAATGCTGGAGTCGCCAACATCAATGGTGCCTCGCCGCTGATGAAACTTTTTTGATTGCGCTTACGGTCTTGAGGGGAAAGATCCCCGTGATAAACCAAGTGCTGGATGCCCAATCGATTGAGCGAGCCTGAGATCTTTTTCAAAGTTTGTATGAGCGAACAATACACAATCGCCGTTCCATCATGCTGATGACGAAGAGCTACGATGGCGCGGATTTTTTCGTCGATGCCGTAAACATCGTGCACGTTCAAAGACAAGTTTGTGCGCTCGATGCCTGCGGAAATAATTTCGGCATCAGGGATGTTCAACTTTTGCAGAATATCTTTTTGTACGGAGGGCGTTGCAGTCGCTGTGAGCGCCAAAGTGGGCGGATTACCTAGCAAGGTACGGAACTCCCCCACCCGAGAATAGTCCGGGCGGAAGTCATGACCCCATTGGGAAATACAGTGCGCCTCATCTACTGCCAAAAGTTGAATCTTGCGACCCTCGATGGCTTTAAGGAATTCAGGCTTGCGGAAACGCTCTGGCGTCACATAAAGGAGTTTATAGTCCCCCTTGGCTAGACGGTCCTGGCGCTGTTCACGCTCATCTCGAGTTAAAGTGGAATTGAGGCACGTCGCGGAGATTCCAAGATCTTTTGCTTTCAGAACTTGATCCTGCATGAGCGCGATCAGAGGAGAAATCACGATCACAAGTCCCTCTCGGATCTTTGCAGGGAATTGAAAACAAAGGCTTTTCCCCATTCCCGTCGGCATTAATGCGAGGAGATTTTCATTTGCCCAAACCTTGCGCAAAATCTCTTCTTGCTCGCCTCGAAAAGATGTAAACTCAAAGTTCTGTTTTAGGAGATCGCGGAGGTCATTCATGCCACCAAGCTTACGTTAAGCCAGAGTCGGAAGGTACGCCGTACCTTTTTGCGATGCTTTGCATCATTGATCTGGCCTATTCTTTTTTTGCATCTATATGTAATTGATGGTACTTCGAGTACTTTCATAAAAGTAACTTTTAAAACAAGTGGCTAAATCCTTTGGCGAAAAAGCCGAAGCGCAAAGAAATCACTACAGATAACGAAGGGTAAGTTATGTCCAAAAAATGGAATATTGATATGGTCAGAAATATCGGTATCTCGGCTCACATCGACTCGGGAAAAACCACACTTTCTGAGCGTATTCTGTTCTATGGAGGTAAGATCCACGCTATCCACGAAGTTCGTGGTAAAGACGGCGTCGGCGCTACAATGGACTCCATGGATCTAGAGAGAGAAAAAGGTATCACGATTCAATCTGCTGCAACTCAGGTTCAGTGGAAAGACTACACAATTAACTTGATCGATACACCGGGGCACGTGGACTTCACAGTAGAAGTTGAACGTTCTCTTCGCGTTCTTGACGGTGCGATCCTAGTTCTTTGCGGTGTTTCTGGTGTTCAATCTCAGTCCATCACAGTTGACCGTCAAATGAAACGTTACGGCGTTCCTCGTTTGGCATTCGTGAACAAATTGGACCGTCAAGGTGCCAACCCGTTCCGCGTTAAAGATGCTTTGGTTGAGAAACTTCGTTTGAACGCAGTTATGGTTCAAATCCCAATCGGTTTGGAAGACCAACACCGTGGTATCGTTGACCTTGTGCAAATGAAAGCTTTCATCAATGAGGGTGAAGACGGTGAGAAAATCACTGAAATCGAAATCCCAGCTGATCTAGTTGATCAAGCAAAAGAATACCGTCAAACATTGATCGGTGCTTTGGCTGATATCGACGATTCAATCGGCGAAAAATTCTTGATGGAAGAAGAACCAACTGTAGACGAAATCAAAGCGGCAATCCGTAAAGGTGTTATCGCATTGAAATTCGTTCCAGTATTCTGCGGTTCTGCTTACAAAAATAAAAACGTTCAGCATTTGTTGGATGGCGTAACTTATTACTTGCCAACTCCAGCGGAAAAACGCGAACAAGCTCTTGACCTTAACAAAGGCGAAGAGAAGTTCGATCTATTCCCAGATGCTAACAAACCGACTGTTGCCTTGGCGTTTAAACTTCAAGAGACTCCATTCGGTCAGTTGACGTACATGCGTGTTTACCAAGGTAAACTTGCTAAAGGTGCTTTCATCACGAATCAAACGAACAAGAAAGCCGTTAAGATTCCTCGTCTAGTGCGTATGCACTCTGACAAGATGGAAGATATCGAAACAGCTTACGCTGGTGACATCGTTGCATTGTTCGGTATTGACTGTGCTTCGGGCGATACTTTCTGCTCTGAAGACATCAATGCTTCTATGCAATCTATGCACGTACCAGACGCAGTTATCAGCTTGGCAGTTGCTCCAAAAGATAAAGCTGCAGCTAATAACTTCTCTAAAGCGTTGCAGAAGTTCCGTAAGGAAGACCCTACTTTCCGCGTTCACCGTGACGAGGAATCAAATGAGACTATCATCTCTGGTATGGGTGAGTTGCACTTGGAAATCTATGTTGAGCGTATGAAGCGTGAATTCAACTGTGAAGTTATCGTTGGTCAACCTCAGGTTGCTTACCGCGAAACTATCTCTCAGTTGGCTGAATTCGATTACACTCACAAAAAACAAACGGGTGGTTCGGGTCAATACGCGAAGATCGTTGGTAAAATCCAACCTCTTCCACCACAAGAAGATGGCGCAGTCTTCAAATTCGACAACAAAGTTGTCGGTGGTCGTATCCCTAAAGAATTTATCCCAGCTGTTGAAGAAGGTTTCAAAGAGCAAACTGTTAAAGGTCCATTGATCGGCTTCCCGATCGTTGGCGTTGAAGTTGTTCTTGAAGACGGCGCGTACCATGATGTCGACTCATCATACATGGCGTTTAAAATCGCTGGTATGGCGGCTCTTCGTGAAGTTTACGCTGCTGCGAAACCAACAGTTCTTGAGCCGATCATGAAGCTTGAGACTGTCGTTCCAGATGAATATCAAGGTTCAGCGGTTGGTCAAATCAACCAACGCCGTGGTACTATCGTTGGAACAACTGCTTTTGATGGCAACTGCGTGATCGAAGCTGAAGTACCATTGACAGAAATGTTCGGTTACTCAACTGATCTACGTTCTGCTACTAAAGGTAAAGGTGAGTTCTCTATGGAATTCGCGAAGTACATGCCAGTACCTCGTAACATCCAAGACGAACTTGCGAAGAAATACCAAGCGAAGCGCGCAGCTGAGCAGAAGTAGTTCTGATTTAAGATTTTTCTTAAATAAAAAAGCCCGATGGAAACATCGGGCTTTTTTTTGCTCAAAATTCACTGCTCGATTCTTTAGAGCGGCCAGTTGTTGCAGAACGTGTCACTATCTTGCGAAAGAACCTTCTTAGAAGCTTTATCCAGCACTGTGCGAGTGATCGTTGTGCAGGTCTCTGAGGCACTCATATCCTCATAACTGATTTCTGTATAAACTAATGTTGTGCCGCGATCTTCGACTTTCACACCCGGGGCCAGTTTCTTGCCTTGGTTCTTCACATAAAAAACTTCGCCAATCATTCCACCTTCAGAGCCGCTGTCATAGCCGCCGCCATCAAAGGAACCACCGCGTGAATTTCCCTCGTAAGTTTCCTCGCGAGGATCTGGGCGCTCCTCCCCGTTCTTTCTTTCATCACGATCTTTCGGTGCAGGTTCTGATTTCTTCGCAATCATATCGGAAACTGCCAACGTTGCAGAAGGGGCTGCCAATGAAAATGCAACCAGGGCTGTAAGAACAAGTGCTTTCATAAAACTCCTTTATGGATGGGAAAGGTGCTTTGATAGCACAGACGATGGCTCTCGCCCTAGTTTCGAAAGAGAAATTGCGAAAGTTTCATCACTGCCAACAACAGTGACAAAACTTCACGGAAGTGAAACTCTTGTGACGAAAATCACAATTGAGAAATTTATTTTGTAAGTACCGAATCAAAGGATTTTTTTCGCAAAGAAACTCTGAAGAGGAAATTCACAAATTAAAGAAAAAACTTTTGTGAATTTGACCTCGACGCAATCTCTGTAGCAACTTCAGCGGCAGGCTCTCAATACTCTTTCGGATGTTTGCCTGTGGCAGATTTTTTTAATCCCACATGAACAGATTTTTTGGGTTTGCGCCCACTAATTTTGCCGAGTTGTGTAGCCTTTTTGGATTCAAGTTTTTTATAGAGTCTTTGGTTTTTCATAAACCCTCTCAGCATGATGACTTCTTTAGAATAAACCTGGGAGCAAAGCTTGAACAGTTTCTAAAAAAACTCCTGCCTCAATACACATTTTCGGTTCAGCTAGACTAGCTTCTTGGCTGATCTTTTTGAAAAAACCAGTGCTTCCAAATTTGGAAAATTAAAATGCTCAACATAGCAGCCAAGATAGAAATACCTACGTCGTCCCAATGCAGGACTGAGAAGTGGAATATCCTTCGCAAGGAAGGTACATATAACACCAACATAAGAGCGCAAAAGGATATCAAAAGAATCGGCCATAGATACTTATTGCGCAAAGAGCTTTTAACGCTTTCGCGATGGTATCTATTCATGTAGATCAAAGCCAAATTGGCGAAAATTAGAATCGTAAATGCCAGGGCGCGAGCATCGAGGTCGCCTTGTCCTCGATGCAGAGCCATTGCGAAAGCAACGAAAATCACTGCATAGAGTATCAGCCCTTGAATCATACTTTGTACCAACATTGTCTTTGAGAAAATGGGTTCATTCTTTCTTCGGGGCGGCCGCATCATCAGATGTCTTGAGGCTGGTTCGGCCTCGAAAACTAATGAACAAGTGGGCTCTATGATAAGATGCAAAAATGCAACATGAACTGGCATCAAAATGATCGGAAGTTTAAGCAGGACCGGTAAAATAGAAATTCCAGCAATAGGTATGTGAACCGCAACTAAGTAGCTCATCGCTGACTTTAGATTTTCGTAGATCCCGCGACCGGTTTTTATCCCCTCCACAATGGTGGTAAAATTATCATCGAGCAAAACAATTGCGGCTGATTCACGAGCAACGTCAGTTCCTTTCTTACCCATTGCAATTCCAATATTCGCCGCCTTCAGTGCCGGGGCATCATTCACACCGTCACCGGTCATAGCAACCACCTCGCCTTGAGCCTGAAGGATTTTTACAATGCGCAATTTTTGCTCGGGAATCATGCGCGAAAAGCAATTGGTGGTTTGAAGATGTTGCGAAAGTTCGCTATCTGATAACTTTTCAAGAGAAGCTCCGGTCAAAACATCCAAAGGATTTTTCAGGCCGATCTGTTGCCCAACGGAGCTAGCTGTTTGAGAGTGATCGCCCGTCATCATGATAACCCGTATTCCTGCCTCATAGCACTGTTTAACCGCGCTCGGAACTCCTTCTCTGACAGGATCTGCAAAGCCAATAAGTCCAACAAATTCTAGCGAGAGTTCTTCTTGAGACGAGGGGACTGAAGATTTGTCGAATCGCCCTTGAGCAACTCCCAAAACACGAAGTCCCGAGAGGGCCATCCTTTCAACCTCCTCATGAATTCTTCGCGTGTCGACGAGATCTGCCACGCACATTTTTATAATGGTTTCGGGAGCTCCTTTGGTTGTGATCCACACCTGACCCGAATCTTCCAACCACAAATTGCTCATGGCAAAAAAATCGGAGGTCAATTGGAACTGCTGAAAAGGTCTCTCATGGATAGCGCTCTTATCATATTCCGTTGCTATCGCCTGCTCCATTGGGTCAAAGGTATTCGGATTCGAAGCATGAACTGCAATTTTCAAAAGATCTTCACGAGAAAACTTCGAAGAGTCATTGAGGTAAATTTGTTGAATCTTCATCTTATTCACTGTGAGTGTTCCCGTTTTGTCTACACACAACACAGTGGTCGCCCCGATACTATCCACGGCCGTTATTTTTCTTGTCAGAACATTTCGCTCAGAGAGTCTTCTCGTCCCTAAAGTAAGAAAGATTGTCAGAACTGCGGGTATTTCGTTGGGCAGAATCGCCATTGCCAACGTTAGACCTAATAGAACTCCTCCTAAAAGATCTTTGTTAAGGTAGAAATAGGCCGCGGCAGTGAATACGCTAAAGAAAATGGCAAGAACTGTGAGACGTTTTATGATTCTTTGAGTTTCCGCCTTCAGCGGCGTGGGCTCTACCGATGCTGCTACCAGCAATTTTCCGATACTGCCCAATTGAGTTCGCATTCCCGTCGCTATCACCTGCCCAAAGATTTGTCCTTGAACTACGATGGTGCCAGCCCAGGCCTTGTCATTCGCTTTTTTAAAAACTGCGAACGATTCACCTGTTAAAAGAGATTCATCGATCTGCCCTTGAACAGATTCAAGAATGAGAACGTCGGCTGGAACTACGTCACCAACATTTACTTGAACTAAGTCATCCACAACCAGTTCACGAGCAGAAATCCTTATTAACCGACCATCACGAATGACCAACGCTCTTGGACTGGACAAGCTCTTCAAGGCACTTAATGCTTTTTCGGTCTTCCTTTCCTGCAAAACAGTAATAACGATGATCAGCGCCCAAAAACCTAACAATATAAGCGCGTCTTGTAACTCACCCAAGAATCCGTAAATCATTCCACAAACTAACAACAGAATCGTCATGGGCTCGCGTAGAACCTCAACAACTATATGAAGAAACGCACGCTCACCTGCTGAGGAAATTTCATTAGGTCCGTCGCGACGCAAGCGTAACGAGACTTCGTTGGTGCTTAGTCCTCGCGGCTCCACGGTGGCTCCTTGAAAGTTATTACAATTTTCCTTTTCGAAGCATCGGATCTTGTAGTCATGCATGCCTCGATAGATTCATTTTAAATCTTCTTTAATTGACAGAAGAACGGGTCTTTTAACAGCAAATGACATTGGCTATGAGAAACAGCATAGATCCTTTGCCTGTTAGGACAAAGGATCTGAAGTAAATTATTTTACTGGAGCGACGTTACCTAAGAAATCAGAAAACGCCTGCCATGAACGGTGATAAGCCTTCTCGTTGTATGCCGCACCTTTTGAGTTGTCATTACCAGCTTCTGGTTGTGTGAAAGCGTGAACTGCATTCGAATAAGCAATGAATTGGTAATCTGCCTTCGCATCATTCATTTCTTTCAAGAAAGCATCCACTTCTTCTTTTTTCACGAATGGATCAACCGCTCCGTGCATGATAAGAACGGGCTCTTTGATATTTTTTGCATCTTCAGGATGTGGATTTGAAAGTGCGCCGTGGAATGTCGCCACACCAACAAGAGGTGCCTCACCACTGCGAGCAAGTTCAAGAGCGCCCATGCCGCCAAAGCAATAGCCCATCACGACAATATGAGAAGGATCTACGTGTTTGTCTTTTTTAAGAACATTGTAGGCAGCCATTTCACGTTGGCGCAAAAGTTTGCGATCTTCTTTGTATTGACCACTTATCTTAGCAGCTTCGTCCGTATTCTTTGGATGAACGCCTTTACCATAAACATCCAAGGCAAATGCGACATAGCCTTTCTCGGCCAACAACTTTGCGTGCTTCTTTTCGTGATCTGTGAGGCCCATCCACTGATGCACAATCAGGACTGCGGGACGAGGGCTTTTTGCGGCATCGTCATAAGCCATGAAACCTTCGAGCTCTTTGGAGCCATCTTTGTATTTCACTGTTTCTGTTTTCACTGAGGCAAATGCACTAGTACCGACTAAAAGGGATAGCGTAAATCCCGCGATGGATTTCATCATAAACACTCCTTTGTTATAGACTAAAGTCTAACGAAATCTTGATCCCGAGGTCAAAGGGCGCTGACAAAAGATCATCTTAGCTGGACTTATCGAGGCCGCGCCAAGGTGCGCTATAGACAGCCGCCTCTCACGGCATGGTATGATTTTAGAAACTATGGATACTTCACATCTTCTATGACGATCCTCATTATTCTGTTCGTATCGACACTTTCGATTTCATTTATTTGCTCACTGCTTGAAGCCGTTCTTTTAACTTCCACTTCCGCTTACATTGGCGTTTTGGTTAAAGAAAACCGCCGAAGCGCGAAATTGCTTGAGCACTTAAAAGAAAATTTAGACCGCCCTATCTCTGCAATTCTGACTTTGAACACGATTTCACACACGCTTGGTTCAGCAGCCATTGCATATCAGGTTCAAGTGAATTTCGGCGAGAAGTCCGTTACTGTAGCTTCCTTCATTTTGACGTTCGCGATCTTGTTCATTTCAGAGATCATTCCAAAGTCCATCGGTGCCTCTCACTGGAAGGCTTTGATTCCAATTGCAGCCTACACGATCCAGTTCATGATCATCATTCTTTACCCTCTTGTGATTATGTCCGAATGGTTGGGAAAGCTTTTCTCGAAATCTGAAGAAGATCCTGAAGTCAGCCGCGAAGAAATCTTAATGACGGCAGAGATCGGAGCCGAAGAAGGCACTCTTAAGAATAAAGAATCTAATATCATCAAGAATCTTTTGATGCTCGATAAGATCTATGTGTCTGACATCATGACTCCGCGATCTGTGTTCTTTGCTTTGGATAAAGAGCTGACAGTGGAAGAGGTCTTCACAAAATACCGCCCACTTCGTTTCTCGCGTATTCCAGTTTATTCAGGAAGTCTCGATAACATCATCGGCATGACATATCGTTATAAAATTCACGAGGCTTTGTCGAATGACCAACACGATAAGCTGATCGGTGATATCGTGACTCCGATTTCAAGTATTCCAGAGCGTATGACTGTGTCTCAAGTTCTTGATTTCTTCATCAAAGAAAAAGAACACATCGCTTTGGCCGTCGACGAATACGGTATCGTAGCAGGTCTTGTGAGCTTGGAAGACGCCGTTGAAACTCTTCTTGGTGTCGAGATCGTCGACGAACTTGATTCTGTCGAAGACATGCGTAAGTTTGCGCTTGAACAATGGCAAGTGCGTAAACAAAAAATGCGCAGGAGCTAATCCTTGACCCTGCTTTACATTCCCTGCCCAGATCAAACCACAGCCGAAACGATCTCGCGCACTTTGCTCGAGGAAAAAAGAATCGGTTGTGCGAACATTATTCCAGGAATGACTTCGATGTACTGGTGGGAAGGTAAAATAGAGACGAGCTCTGAGTATATCCTGATCCTAAAAACTTCTGAAAGCTCTGACGCGCTAAATTCCCTGGAAAAACGCATTCTAGAGCTTCACCCCTACGACATTCCCTGCGTTATGCGACTGCCTGTCGCAGCAATCAACGACTCCTACAAAAAGTGGCTTGAAGAAAGCCAATCCTAACTTCTAAGATGAAAAAGGTACGCCGTACCTTTTTGCGATGCTACGCATATATTCGAGGAGTTTTTTATGACTATGGGTCGCCAGGAACTTGCTAAAAAAATTTATGATATCGCTCATCTCACTGGTCAATTCAAGCTTCGATCTGGTCAAGTATCGAATGAGTATTTTGATAAGTATCGTTTTGAGGCACAGCCAGAACTTCTTCGCGAGATCGCAAAACAGATGGCGCCATTGATTCCGGTCGGAACAGAAATTCTTGCGGGTCTCGAGATGGGTGGCATCCCGGTGGCAACAGCTCTATCGCTTGAGACTGGCATCCCTTGTGTCTTCGTTCGTAAGAAAGCCAAAGACTATGGCACTTGCAAATTTGCCGAGGGCCTTGAAATTTCTGGCAAGAAAGTTTGCATCATTGAAGATGTGGTTACGACCGGTGGCCAAGTGGTTCTGTCCACTGCGGATTTGCGCTCGATCGGAGCCAAGGTGGACCATGTTCTTTGCGTGATTCACCGAGGTCCAGAATTCCCCGAACCTAAACTGACCGAAGTCGGGCTCACGTTATCGCCTCTATTTAAGAAATCTGATTTCTAACCGATACGAAGGGCATGAAAACTCTAAAATATGCCCTAGCAACATTAGTGTTGATATTCGGTTCCTTCTCAATGGCTCGCCCCGAGGTCATGCAGCAAGATGATGAAGGCGGAGTGGATAGCGGCAGCACTGGCAGCGATGGTTATGACCGTTGGAACTGTCGTGAACAAGATATGCTCATCGGTGTAGGGCTCCAATGTATTTCCTGTGGCCTTCAAGATTATTATTCTCAACACGGACAATCGGACGTAGTTCCCTCTGAAAAATGGCTTGCCTTACTCGCAGTAAATGCTCGTTCGTTCAGACCGATCAAAAGCTACGGATTGCCAGGACGACCAGCTTCATCCAATGGCTACGGGACAAATGAGATGGATAACATGAAAAGACTAGTTATCGCTCAAATTCAATCATATGGTTTCTGCACAAAATATATCAGCAAAGACACAATGAAGGTTACTCGAGGAAGTAGATATCGCGATCTTTCTAGCAGTGATTGGGCATTTGTAAAACAATATATAAACTTTAGTGGCTCATCGAAGTCTCTAGACAATGTAGCGAAATTTTTCGGCTTTCGAGGTTCATTTTTGGGGAATTCGCCTATGGAAAATATGCGAAGCTTGTTCGATGATTCCAACCTAGACAACGAGAACTCTAACGCCCCTATTATTGAAAAGCGTCGCCTTTTTAAAGATAAACTTAAAAGTACACTCACCGAGTACGATATCTCTGGAGAAAAAATCGATAACAAAATAGATCTATTTGCGGCTGGTGATGCAGACAACGGTATTCACCAATGCATGGAGGAAGTTCAAAAGCGCTTAAATTCTTCCGATTACTCTACCCCCAATGTGGATATGTGCGAGAACATGGCTAAGTCATGCAACTTAGCCACGGACTTCTGCCACAACGATTTACACAGTCAGCCAAAGCTACAATCAAAATCAAGTGGCAGAAAAAACCTGCCGCCTCTTGATGGTAATGGCAACGGAGCTATTAAATAATAAAAAGGAGGGCATCCCTCCTTTCTATTCACACGATTTAAAGTTTCCATCAAAATCTATAATAGCTTGCATGAGTTTATCAACATCTGCGTCAATAGAGCCCTTCGGCACTTCTTTACCTCCAGGCAAGCCGACATTTGTCACATCACCTTTCGCAGCTTCAGCTTTCTGTCGCTCTTTTTGATCTCTTTCGAAATTATCCATATCGGCTTTATTATACGCTATTCTATACACCTCTGGATATTTGCTTAGAAAGCTTACAACATCGTCTTTCAACAACTCGGTCTGAAGTTGCTTCTTTCCCATAGTCTTTACGTTTAACAAAACTACATCCTCTAGATCTTTCTGAGGTAGGTCATTTGCACTAAGATCTTTAAAATTACCAATTAAACTCGAAATACTATAAAATCGAGCGACATCAGATAAAAGTTCTAGTCTCTGCTCACTTGAGAATTTATCCGCACCTTTTAAACCTCTCTCATAGAATGACTGGGTAAAGCTTGTAACTCCTAATTTCGCGTACTGAAAATCGCTTATTCCCGAAATCGGTCCCTCTGTTTTCTCAATAAATCCGACGATTACATCCAGGCCTATACCATAGCAAATTGGTCTTGAAGGCATAGGTAAAAAGCTTTCTCCACTTATAAACAACTCATCAATCAAACGACTTCCATCTCGAAGTTTCTTTAAAAATGGGAACCTCGTTTTAACAATAAACTCTAAAAGACCATCCATCCCGCCATAGAATGAAGCCCTACCGCTCTCAAAGAATTTTCTATCAGAAATTTCAATCATGTCTAAAACATCGCGATTTTGATTGGCCTGAACTTGAAGATATTCGAAAGGGCTATATGCTGTCCCTCTCCGTGGAAGGTATGGAGATGCTCCTTTTCTAAGAAGCTGCATTGTCAAATCATCCTCGCCAGCCTTCACAGCGA
>NZ_DASVLT010000044.1:0-20687 GCF_036384735.1 Bdellovibrio sp.
GTGTTTATAGCAGAGGGGCCACACCTGATCCCATTCCGAACTCAGAAGTTAAGTCCTCTTGCGGCGATGGTATTGCATGGGCGACCATGTGGGAGAGTAGCACGACGCCAGCTCTTTTTTTACTCGAACCCGATTAGGTAATTCTAATCGGGTTTTTATTATCTATATACTAATCTTTATATTGTTTATATCTCCTGAAAGTTTGAACTGGCTTTTGAGTTGCTGAAACGTACGGAGCGAGATCCTGTTGATAAAGGCCTTTTTAAGTCTCAGAACTCAATCAAATTGAGGCGAATTTTTAAACAAAAAAAAGATTGTTTTGTGTCTTAAATGAATAAAATTGGGCTTTGTGTCTCATGCTTAAGTTGTTGTTAATATTAAATAAATAAAAACTGGACGCCTTTGATCTCCTTTTCTTGGGTCTCTATGGTATTCTAGTACTATCAAAACACGGGAGTTTTCATTCCTGTTCGCTTTTTAAGTCTTTTTGACGACTAGGTTTCAAAAAAGATCTCTCGGGGGCTCACCCGGGACACGGGATAAAAATAAGAATGTGGCAGAAAGGCAGAGATGCGTAGGGTGTCTTATGATGGCATACGTATATTTAGCGGCGGCAATTATATTCGAAATCGTCGGTACCGTTAGCATGAAATATGCGGCGGGATTTACAAAGGTGGTTCCATCGGTTGTGATATTTGTTTCTTATGGAATCTGCTTTGTATGTCTCACTGTGGCTTTGAAAACTCTTCCCGTCAGTGCGGTCTACGCAATATGGGCCGGTGTGGGAACTGCAATCATGGCAGTTGTTGGATTGATCATGTTTGGAGAGCCTTTACCTCTTCAGAAAATTCTAGCGACCAGTCTGATTATACTTGGTGTTGTGATGTTGAACTATAGCGGTAAACATCAACAGCAACCGAAGGAAGAAATTGCAGATGCGAATGTTGTGAAGGAGTTACGTGCTCCGGCTGCGACAGCTGAGACATCTCAGCCGTCACAGGTGCCCCTGGCAGCAACAAATCGAAACTCAGGCTAAGTTAGAAACAATGAGTGAGAGAATTGTGCTTTCACGGCAGTGCTGTCTCGAAGAAAATCAGAGTTCTGAATAGGCAGCATTGGTGATTTAATAAATTATCTTCAATAAAAAAGCGCGGATATTTTCCGCGCTTTTTTTATTTGATCTATGGACGAGGGTGCAAATCTGATGTGACCTTTTATCGATTCTTTTGAGAAGACGATTGTATATTTAATGAGGCGAGTGGAATTGGTTTTTTTGCTCGTCGAAAAATTCTGCCAATCGGTCGAATGGGGTTTCTTTTCTTGAGGCGTAGTGAATGAATTGATGAAGGATGGTGCGCAGACGTTCCTTGTCTTGAGGGTCCTTCAATTGATCTTTTTCGTCGAAGGCTTTATGGGCGAAGGCGAGGCCGAAATAGTCTGGATAGACGAAAGCACGAAGACGCACGAGTGGTGCTTGGCTATGAGTGAAGTTTCTGACGCCGGCGAAATAGCTCTGAGAAGCTCCTAAGAGGCAGACTTGTTTTCCTTCCAGTGGGACAGGGTGAAGTCTTGAGACCCAATCAATTGCATTTTTAAATGGACCGGGAATGCCACCATTGTATTCAGGTGTAGAGATAACAATGGCGTCAGCTTCAGTAATTTTTTTTGCTAGATCCAACACTCCCTGAGGGATTCCTTGCTGGTCTTCGAGGTCTCCGTCATAGACTGGCATTGGAAATTCGTTGAACTCGTGAACCGAGGCTTGGATATCGGGCAAGTCATTCAGAATGTCTCTAGCGATGCGGATGAGTTTTTTGTTGTATGAGCCACTTCTTAAAACTGGAGCAAACATAAAGACTTTCATAGAGCCACCCCGTGCAATTTTCTTTATCGTCCCAACTTCTTAACGTCTCATAAAGAATCACACGACTTGAGTGTGGAATTACATGTCGTCAAAACGGGATGGGCATTTAAGAATAAATCAGGTGGAGCTAAACAGATCTCACTTTTCATATGCTTTTTATCTTTTCTTTATGTCGTTGTTGGGCCTTTTTACTCGAAGTTGAGGTTCATAGGCGTAGCGTGGGATCTATAAAAAGGAATGTTTTATGGCACTCGCATCCGTGGATCTGCTTCAGATAATTGCAGTATTGGGTTTTGTCACAGTGATGACTCCGATTTTAGGGGTCTATATGTTCAAGGTTTTTAACGGTCAGCTAACTTGGCTTTCGCGAATCTTCTGGCCTCTAGAAAAGATCACTTATCTTCTGTCTGGTATTGATGAAAAAGAGGAAATGGATTGGAAACAATATGCAAAGGCGCTGCTGATTTTTAACTTTGTGGGTTTTGCCTTCCTGATGCTGTTGCAGATGTTTCAAGCGCAACTTCCATTGAATCCTGAAAAGCTTGGGAATCTTTCGTGGCATCTCGCGTTCAATACTGCGGTTAGCTTTGTCACCAATACCAACTGGCAAGCTTACTCTGGCGAAAGTACGATGAGTTATTTGACTCAGATGCTAGGTCTTGGTGTTCAAAATTTCGTAAGTGCGGCGACAGGTTTTGCAGTGTTGCTTGCAATAGCTCGTGGATTTTCTCGTAAGCAGACAAGTCAGCTGGGAAATTTTTGGGTTGATCTAACTCGCAGTACGATTCATGTGCTTTTGCCTTTTTCGATTGTGTTAGCGGTCGTTCTTGTGGGGCAAGGGGTTGTTCAGAACTTTCATGGTTATGATCGTGCGAAAACTGTTGAAGGTGCTGAACAAGTGATTCCACAGGGGCCAGTAGCTTCGCAAGTTGCAATTAAGCAGCTTGGCTCGAACGGTGGTGGTTTTTTTGGTGCAAACAGTGCACATCCCTTCGAAAATCCAACTCCTCTGGCGAACTTCTTAGAGACCGTGAGTCTTATCTTGTTGGCATCGGGTTGTACCTATTTATATGGCTTGATGGTGGGATCTCGTCGTCAAGGCCTTGTTTTATTCGGAACAATGATGGCTTTGATGGTTGTGATGCTTGCTCTTTCGATGTGGTCAGAACTTCGTTACGGTACAATGGAAGGTAAAGAGACTCGTTTCGGTATGGCGAATACGGTTGTTTGGTCGGTCCTGACGACATCCGCTTCGAATGGATCTGTGAACGGGATGTTATCGAGTATGTCTCCGCTGGCCGGTGGTATTGCAATGCTGAATATCATGTTAGGCGAAGTCGTATTTGGTGGTGTCGGAGCAGGAATGTACGGGATTCTTCTGTATGTGATTTTAGCCGTATTTCTTTGTGGATTGATGGTCGGAAGAACGCCGGAATACTTAGGCAAAAAAGTTGAAGCTAAAGAAATTACTTGGACAATTATAGGTGTCCTTGCTCCGTGTGTGACAATACTAATGGGCAGTGCGATTTCTGTGGTTGCACCTGCAGGCCTTGCGGGACTTGGACATCAAGGACCTCATGGTTTGAGTGAAATTCTTTATGCATTTTCATCAGGAGCAGGTAACAACGGAAGTGCATTCGGTAGCCTGAATGCAAACACTGTTTATTACAACGTGATGATCGGAATTTCGATGCTGATTGGTCGCTTCTTGATCATCATCCCTGTCTTGGCTGTGGCCGGCAGCTTTGCACAGAAGAAAATTGCACCGCCGTCTGTGGGGACTTTTCAAACGGATTCTATTTTATTTGCGGGTCTTTTAGCGGCGGTGATTTTGATTGTCGGTGCATTGACGTTTTTCCCAGCGCTGTCGCTGGGGCCCATTCTTGAACATCTTTTGTTGATTGCGAAATAGGTGAGTTATGAGCTCTTCATTCTTTGATAAAAAACTTTTAAATGAAGCCATTCGTTCTAGCTTTGTAAAATTAAATCCCCGCGTGCAATGGGGAAATCCAGTGATGTTTGTGACATGGGTTGGCGCTCTGGTTGTCTCAATCATAACTATGAGTTTGATTGCAAGTTCAAAGCGCTATGGATTTGAGTTGCAGATTGCCCTCTGGCTTTGGTTTACGGTTCTTTTTGCAAACTTCTCGGAGGCTTTGGCCGAAGGCCGCGGTAAAGCTCAGGCGGAGAGCTTAAGAAAAACGCGTTCGCACAGCGTGGCTCGTCGTCTTCGCAATGGCAGTGAAGAAAGTGTCGGGGCTCAAGAACTTCGTAAAGGAGACATTGTTATTTGCGAATCCGGCGATGTGATTCCAGGAGATGGCGAAGTGATCGAAGGGATCGCCACGGTGGATGAATCTGCTATTACAGGTGAGTCGGCCCCGGTGATTCGGGAAAGCGGTGGCGATCGAAGTGCGGTGACGGGTGGTACTCGTGTTATTTCCGACAAGATTTTAGTGCGTATTACGGCAGATCCTGGTCAGAGTTTTTTGGATCGAATGATCTCTTTGGTGGAGGGCGCTAAACGTCAGAAGACGCCGAATGAAATTGCCTTAGGCATCTTATTGATTGCTTTGACTGTCGTGTTTGTATTTGCCGTGGCGACGTTGAAATATTTTGCAGAATTTTCTGCAAGTGCAGCTCATCAAGACTTATCAGACATCGTTACTATTCCTGTATTGATTGCTTTGCTGGTCTGTTTGATTCCAACGACAATTGGCGGGCTTTTAAGTGCTATCGGCATCAGTGGCATGGACCGTCTTGTTCGTAAGAACGTGATTGCAAAAAGTGGTCGTGCCGTTGAGGCTGCAGGTGATATTGACGTTTTGATGTTGGATAAAACCGGAACGATTACTTTGGGGAATCGCATGGCCAGCAACTTTTATCCAGCTCCGGATGTCAGTGAGCAGCAGTTGGCTGAGGCTTCGCAATTAGCTTCACTGAGCGATGAAACTCCTGAGGGGCGTTCTATTGTGATCTTGGCGAAACAGAAGTTTTCTCTGCGTGCGGAAAGATTGGAACCGCATTTGGCAGAGTTTGTTCCGTTTACAGCACAAACGCGTATGAGCGGTGTGAATTTGAAAACAGATTTAGGAGTTCGATCTCTACGTAAAGGTGCTGGTGATGCCATTGAAAAATACGTAACCGTTCTAGGTGGAATTTATCCAAAAGCGGTCAAAGACGCGGTGGAGTCTGTGGCTCGTCAAGGTGGAACTCCTTTGGTTGTTTGTGAAGGGAGTCGTGTATTGGGAGTGATTTATCTTAAAGACATTGTCAAGGGCGGGATCAAAGAGCGCTTTGCAGAACTTCGTAAGATGGGTATTCGCACGGTTATGGTCACGGGAGATAATCCGTTAACAGCAGCAGCTATTGCTGCAGAGGCGGGTGTCGATGACTATATGGCTCAGGCGACACCTGAGGCAAAGCTTGCACGCATTCGTGAAGAACAAGGTCGTGGACATCTTGTGGCGATGACTGGAGATGGAACCAACGATGCTCCAGCACTGGCACAAGCAGATGTTGGGGTCGCGATGAATACAGGAACTCAAGCGGCTCGCGAGGCGGGTAATATGGTGGATTTGGATTCAAATCCAACGAAATTAATCGAGATCGTAGAAACGGGAAAGCAGTTGTTGATGACTCGTGGAGCGTTGACAACATTCAGTGTCTCTAATGACGTCGCGAAGTATTTTGCAATTTTGCCTGCGATGTTTGCCACTTTGTATGCAACGGCAGGACATCAGGGGCCTTTGGCAAGATTGAATGTGATGGGGCTTCATTCTGCTCAAAGTGCGGTGCTTAGTGCCGTGATCTTCAACGCAATCATTATCATCGTGCTAATTCCATTGGCATTGCGTGGGGTTGAGTATCGACCTATGGGCGCAAATGCGATCTTAAAAAGAAATATTTTGAACTATGGGGTTGGTGGTTTGATTGTTCCGTTTATTGGAATCAAAGTCATCGACATCTTGATTGTAGCGATTGGAGTTGTGTCATGAGAAATACCATCATCGCGATTCGCTTGTTCTTATTTTTAACTTTACTTACGGGTGTGGTTTATCCCCTAATTGTTACTGGTATCGGTGATGTGGCTTTTAAAAAAGAGTCCGAGGGGTCTTTAATTTATAAAGACGGGAAGTTGATTGGTTCTGAACTGTTATCTCAGAAGTTCCAGGGAAAGAAGTATTTCTGGCCGCGTCCTTCTGCTGTGGACTTTAATGGCATCTCGTCCGGTGCGAGCAATCTTTCAGTTGGGAATGAGACTTTGGAAAAAGCCGTTGCAGAGCGCAAGGCACAAGGGGCTACGCGAGATCTTCTTTATGCCAGTGGTAGTGGCTTAGATCCTCATATCTCCCCTGCGGCGGCGGCGGATCAAGTGGATCGCATTAGCAAAGAAAGAAATTTGAATTCAAATCAAAGAGATCTAGTTCTTAAACTTATTCAGGACTATACTGAAGGTCGTCAATGGGGCTTTTTGGGAGAGCCTCGTGTGAACGTATTAAAACTCAATGTGGGATTAGATAAGGCTTTTGAGAAAACTCTATGAGTGAAGAAGATTACCGACCCGATCCGGATCGTTTATTAGAAGGCATTCAAAAACAGGAAGAGGCTCATTCTCGTGGGCAGCTTCGTGTTTTTTTTGGAATGTGCCCCGGTGTCGGTAAGACCTTTGCGATGTTGAAAGCGGCTCAGGAACAACTTCGTCAAGGGGTTGATCTTGTCGTTGGGGTCGTTGAGACCCATGGACGCCGTGAAACAGAAGAACTTCTATTAGGGATGGAGATCATTCCTCGCAAACAGTCCAAATATCGGGATGCCGTTATTCAAGAAATGGATATCGATGCTATTTTGCAGCGAAAGCCATCTTTGGTTTTGGTCGATGAACTGGCGCATACCAATGCCCCCGGATCTCGACATCCAAAGCGCTATCAAGATGTGATCGAGCTTTTAGATGCAGGCATTAATGTCTATACGACTATCAATGTTCAGCACATCGAAAGCCGTGGTGACCTAGTTCAGCAAATCACTGGTGTTCGCGTTTTAGAGCGGGTGCCTGACTCTGTTATCGATCGCGCTCAGCAAATTGAACTGATTGATATCACCGCGCAGAATTTGATCAAGCGTTTGAAAGAAGGAAAAGTTTATCAAGGGGACCGTGCCGCTCGTGCGGAAGAGAATTTTTTTAAAGAGACTCACTTGTTGGCTCTTCGTGAGCTGTCTTTGCGCTATACGGCCGAGAGAGTTGATCAAGATTTACAAGACAGCATGGTGGTGCAGCGTGTGCAGGGGCCTTGGAATACTCAAGAGCGTTTGCTTGTGGCGCTCAGTCACAGTCCTTATTCTGCGCGTCTGATCCGTGCGACTCGCCGTATGGCTTATAACTTGGAAGCTCCATGGATTGCTTTGTATGTTGATACAGGCGTTCATTTAGATGCTGATGACCAAGCCATGTTGACGAAAAATCTGGCCTTAGCACGTGAACTAGGGGCGGAAGTTGTTTCGGTAAAAGACATCAGTATTGCTGATGCTCTGAATCGCGTTTCTCATGAGCGCAACGTCACACAAATTATCATGGGGCGTCCGGAGCGCAACTGGTGGAGTTGGTTGTGGAATCGCGGTTCGCTTTTAGATCAGCTTGTGCAAAAAAGCAGCGCCGTAGACGTGCACGTAATTCGTCAAGAGCAGGGGGAGCAGAAGAAGACGACTCCTTGGAGGTTGCCCGGAATTTATGCGCCGGGCTTGTCCTATTGGTACACGTTCTGGTTTATCGCGGGAATTGCGATCATCAGCGAGTTGGTGGTGAATTACATCGGATACCGTGCCGTTGGATTTATCTTCTTGATGAGTATTTTGACCATGGGATTTGTCACGACAACGGGACCTATCTTACTAGCGGCTACTTTGAGCGCGTTGATTTGGAACTTCATGTTCATTCCACCAGTGTTTACGTTTTCAATCTCTGCGCCTGAAGACGTGATGATGTGTTTGGCTTACTTTGTTGTTGCCTTAATGGGTGGATTTTTAACTTCAAAAATTCGCAGCCGTGATTTGGATCTTGTGAAGCGAGATGAGTACAATCGCTCACTTTATGAACTTGTCAAAGAGATGGCGGCATCCTTAACTGTGACAGAGGCTTGCTTCTGTGCCGAGCAAAATCTTGAGACTTTGCTGAATGGAAAAGTGAAGATCTTGCTTTTGGATTTTGAAGGTAAGCTTCAGCGCAAAACATATAACGCCACCAAAATTGATGAGAAGGATTTGGCACTGGCTTTATGGTCTTTTGAAAACAAAAGAAAAGCAGGATGGCGTACTGATACCTTAGCTGAATCTCGTTGCATCAGTTTGCCTTTGAAGGCGAAAGATGGTCTAGCGGGGATTTTGTTATTTTATCCTCGTAAAAATATTGCCCTGAGTTTGGACCAAGAGAACTTGTTGGATACAGTGGCGGTTCAACTGGCGACGGCCGTTGAGCGTTTGGGACTTCAAGAGAAGCTTTCAAGCATTAAAATTTTTGAGGCTTCTGAAAAACTTCATCAAGCTCTTTTGAACTCTGTATCCCATGAATTGCGCACTCCTTTGACTGCTATCATTGGATCGGCATCAGCGTTGTCGGACGCGCAGGTAAATCGTGACGAGAATGTTCGCAATCAACTGGTCGGAGCTTTGATTGAATCGAGTCACCGCTTAGATCAGGTTGTTGAGAACTTACTTGATATGTCCCGGCTGAATTCGGGTGTGCTGACTCCGAAAAAAGAGTGGGTTGATCTTGTCGATATGTTAGAGCTTGTCGCGCGCAAGGTTCAACCGGCGGTCAGTTCCCACGTCCTTAAAATTTTTCCTCGCGTAGAGGAATGTCTTGTACTTGTGGACGAGCGCTTGATCGAGCACGTTATCAGTAATTTGATCGTCAATGCGGCAAGGTATACTCCGGCGGGTTCTGCAATCACAGTGATTTTAGAGCGCCAAGATGTTCGCGTGATACTTCGCGTGTTGGATGAGGGGCCGGGGATTCCGGCCGGCAATTTCGACAAGATTTTTGAGGCTTTTTACCGAGTTCCAGGCAGTCCAGCTGGAGGCGTTGGGTTAGGCCTTGCGATTGTGAAGGCCTTCGTGGAAGCTCATAAGGGACGAGTGGCTGCAAGAAATCGCAGCGACAAATCCGGAGCTGAGTTTATTGTGGAGCTTCCTTATGAGCAACCTCCGCAGCAGTTGTTAGAAGGACGTTAGGTTATGAAAGACAATGTTCGCCGTGTTTTGATTATTGATGATGAGATCTCGATTCGTAAACTTTTGCGAGTGAGTCTTGAGGCGAACTCTTATCACGTAGACGAGGCTGTCAGCGGGCAAGAAGGTCTGCAAATGGCGGCAAGTCAGCGTCCTGAGATTATTCTTTTAGATTTAGGCCTGCCTGACAAATCGGGACTTGAAGTTTTACGTGAACTTCGTGAGTGGACTCAGGTACCGGTGATTGTTTTGACGGTTCTTGATTCCGATAACGATAAGATCTTGGCTCTAGATGGTGGGGCTGATGATTATGTCACCAAACCTTTCAGTGTTCCTGAACTCTTGGTTCGCATGCGTGTGGCTTTAAGACACTCGCAGGGGGTTGCTGAAAAAAAGGATCTTAAAAGTGGTCCTTTAACTGTGGATTTGCCCGGTCATACTGTTTTGGTTGACGGCGAGATGGTGAAATTGACGGCCACTGAATTTAATATCCTGAAGGTTTTAATTAAACATAAAGGTAAAGTGGTTACCCACAGAATGATTTTAAATGAGGTGTGGGGGCCGAACTCTGTGGAGCATACGCATTACCTGCGTGTGTATGTGGGGGCTCTTCGTAAGAAGTTGAAAACCCGGGAAGATATTCCCGAGGTGATTGTAACAGAAGCCGGCGTAGGCTACCGGCTTCTTGATTTGGACTAGTTCGCTAAAATTGATTTTTTCAGTTGAGCGACACCACTGTCTGCAGACTTGCCAAGCCAGATCGAGAAGATTTGCTCTACGAAACCTGCTTTGCCGGTAATTGTCGAGACATTGCCCGAAGTGTTTTCATAAAGTACCTCTTCAGAACCATCTTTAAGTTTTGCACCTAAAATAGTTAAAGCTTTTCCTTCTTTCGCTTCGCCTCCCTGGTTTACGCTATCCAAGAATTGCTTCACAGAAGCGTCATCAAGATTCACGCTATTTGCTTTCAAAGCCTCCTTAAAGGATTTTTGAACATTATCTGCATCGACGCTACGAACGAAATGAAGCTGAATGGCCACGACCTTTTGATCTTTCAAGGAAGCTAATGCGTCCACATCTGTTTTCTTAAATTTCTCTGGGGAGGAAGCAAAAAGCTCAGCTACATAAACTTTAATGTTCACGAAGACCACTTTTTTCGCGCGAAGACCTGATCCAATTTGGGACAACTTGATGCTTTCAGACTCGATGTTTGAAGAGGCTGATGACGAAAGGTTGACCCCATCAAGCTTGCCCTTGCTGCCCTCAGTGGAGAGAAGAGCTCCATAGGCTGTGGTCGTCATTGTTAAAGATAGAATAAAGGTCGCGAGGTGTTTCATAAAGATCCTTTCCTTCAAGCTTAAAGGATTTGGTTGGAGGACCGAAATGTCAATGAGGAAAAGAAAGGTTGGCACTCTCTCGAGGCCACAGTAAACTTTTATTAGTACCGCATGAGTGAAAAGCGTCCGACCCCTTTATTTCGTCAGAAACTTGAAGTGTTGCTGCTTACACGGCGGAGCGACGTTTTATCCCGTGCGAAGAATCTGATTTCCCAATATTACCTGACATTCAAACATATCGAAGATCTTGCGGTGTACGATGGGTCCGACAGGGAGCTGTCATTAGCGCAGCTTATTGTCGTTGCTCAAGAGGATAAAGAAAGTCTGCACGATTTTTCCATTCGAATTGAGGGACTTCTTGAGCGCTTTAAGAAATCCTTCTTTGTCACGATTTTGCATGAGTCGTCTTTGAAGGAAAACATTGAAGGCACGCAAAGAGATCGCGTTATTCCTCTATCGCCACCGGAGTTTTTTAACACTTTGAAATTTGAATACATCTGTTTGCAAAAAGCTCGCTCGCAGTTTTTTGAAATGGCTTCTTCAGATTTGTTTCCCATGACTCAGCTGCCATTCACAGTATCTGTGAAATTGGAGCGCAATCAAAAGTTTTTGAATGTCGTCTATAAGGGCTGGACTTTGTCGGAAGCAAAGCATCAACGTCTGCAAAACGTAAAAACCTTGTACTTCCAAGGTTTTGAGGGCGGTCAGTATTATGAATACATTAATACGTATTTTGATGCCTCGGGGGCCGCACTGAAAAAAAAGGCGAGGGCTTTGTTCTTAAGTATCGCAAGTCTTTGGCTTGAGATGAATGATTATTTGCTCTTTGATTTTAAATCTGGCGGTACGACGAAAATTCAGGAAAATTACACAAAACTTGTGGGACAGGTTGAGCAGCTTGTTGAGCTGATAAACACGGAAGAAAATCTTTGGGATGTTTTCCGTGAAGCTGCGGATAATGATTTATTCGCGACATTTCGTGCTCCGTGGGTTGCGACCTATGCGGCGATTATTTGCAAAAAAAGCGGTCAAGGAGATCCTATTGTCGCTTTTATGTCGGGCCTTTTTTCTGATGTGGGGCTTTTTGATTTGCAAGAAGCCGTTGTACAGAAATTCATTCATGACGGAGAGAAAGACTTAAACGAAGCGGAGACTCGAGAAATCGCTAAACATCCCATTTTGTCTTTGAATCGTTGCCTGATTAAGAAAGTTCCTATCAATGAAGCTGTAAAAACAGTTTTAGTTTGTGTGCATGAGCGCTCTGATCAAAAAGGTTATCCGAACCAAGTGCCACAAGATAAACTGCCTTTCGAAGGGCATGCCTTGCGTTTTGCCGAAATGATCGATTTAGGTGTGCGCACGACCATGGCGGAAACCGGTGTTGGCTTTCGTTTTTTGAAAGAAAAGCTCTGGGAAAAGGAGCAATCTCAACCTGGCAATTTCAGTCTTGAGTTTTTGAACGCCATTGCGGAAAGTTTGATTTAGAGCGTCTGCTTGAATTAGTGGCCGGGTATTCCCCGCCAAAATCCTACGAACAGTCTTTGACACTCATTGTAAGAGTAAAATCCTTTTGCCCGTGGGCAGACCTTTGCATTTAATAAAGCCTTGGAAAAAGGAGTTTTCGTGATGCTTAAGAAGGCAGCAGTGTTGTCCGTTCTCGTTTTGACTTTGGCGAATATCGCTCAAGCAAAAGATCTTACAAATCGTTTGGGCGTGGGTGTTAAAAGTCACGAAACTTTGGATCTACCAGAGTTGGCTGTGGTGTACAATCCAACAAATGAAATTCAAGTCACCGGTGGTTTGGGTATTGATACTCAAAAAGATCAAAGTAAATTTGCTGCTAATGCAGGAGTTCGTCGTATCGTTTTCAAAGAAGACAATATGAACTTTTATATGGGCGGTACTGTCGGTCTTGTGAACTATGAAACGGCAGGCAGTAAGCAATCTGGCTTTGAATTGGATGCTGTTTTCGGTGGCGAGTTCTTTTTGCCGGGTCTTGATTCTTTAAGTTTCACATTCGAAGGTGGGGCGGGCGTTATTTCAGCTGATGAAGTTCGTTTCAGAACTATCGCAGACAGTCCACTTCGCGCGGGTATTATTTTTTACTTCTAAAAGAAGGGTGATGTTCATATGAAAAAAGTTATTCACACAGACAATGCGCCAAAAGCTGTAGGTCCTTATTCTCAAGCCATTCAAATGGGTGATTTTTTGTTCTGCTCTGGTCAAATCTCTATTGATCCAAAGACAAACGAAGTTTTCACCGGCGATATTAAAACTCAAACTGAAATGGTTATGAAAAATGTTGAAGCTGTTTTGACAGCGGCAAACATGAATTTTTCAAACATCATTAAAACAACAATCTTCATCACAAACATGGCGGATTTTGCTACTGTGAATGAAATATACGCGAAGTCTTTTAAGGAAGCTCCTCCAGCACGTTCCACGGTGGCTGTTGCAGCATTGCCTAAAGGCGTGAATGTGGAGATCGAAGTCGTTGCTCATCGTTAAGAAGCTTCTTCGTTCTAAGATGTTTTGGTTTTTCTTGGTATTAGGTGGCGTGATTCTTTATCGCTTCGTCAACGAATACAAGAGAGTCCAAAGCGAACCCATGATCTCTTGGACAAAATCACAAAGTGCAGATTGCGCGGTGGTTTTGACCGGAGGCGCGGGGAGAGTGCGCGAAGGTTTTGATCTGCTTGCAAATCAAAACGTTAAAAAGCTTATTATCTCGGGCGTATATACAAACGCACGCCTTCGAGAAATCATGCCCGTATGGTCTTTCTACGGGAATTTAAATGAAAATGACGTGGTATTAGATCGCCGATCTGAAACCACGTTTGGAAACGCACAGCAAAGTCTTCCTATCGTGGAGGCGTTGAAGTGCCGAGACATTTTGCTTGTGACCTCTCGACATCACATGTATCGCTCGTATCGAACGTTCCGAGCGTCTTATCCTGAGAACATATATATCCAAAAGCATCCCGTTGTGGCTCTTCATTACGAGGCCTCTGTCCTGGAGACGGGTTTTGAAGCGCTGAAATCTTTATTCTACTCTCTGTGGGCTTATTAAATCCAGACCAAGGTATTAAGAACAAAAGTCAGTAAAAGTCCGATACACCTCCTAGGAAAAAGGGAAGGTTCATGGACTCGTTACTGTCGCAAATCGATTCCTTAGGGAGATTTGTTACGAAGAACGTGGAGTACACATTACGTGTCCTCTTGATGGTCTATCTTTCTGTTCGTGCAACTGTTCTTGATCAAGCGCAAGGCTTCAGACAAATTGTTGGAGTCATCTCGGCACAGATCTATTTCACCGGTTGGCAGGCACTGCCATTGGTAACGGTTCTGGCATTGGGAACTGGGGGCGTTTTAATTCTTCAATCTCTTTCCAATCTGACTTTGTTAGGTGGAACGCAAATGATCGGGAACTTTTTGCTGGTGATGGTTTTGCGTGAGGCAGGCCCGTTGCTTGTGGCCTTAGTGGTGATCGCAAGATCTGGAACTGCTGTGGCTTCTGAACTAGGAAACATGCGGGCCAATCGCGAGATCGAAGCGCTGGAAAGCATGGGAATTAATCCGCTGAGCTTTATCGTTTTCCCCCGTGTGATCGGTGGTGTGATCAGCGTTTTGTGTTTGGCATTTTATTTTAACTTCATGGCATTGATTGGCGGTTTTGTGATCACTCGTTTGATCCAAGATATGTCATTCGCGTTTTATTCCGATTCCTTGATGCGTGCCTTTGCCAAGGAAGACGTATTGATTTTCCTTCTTAAGAATGGTTTCAGCGGAATGATTATTTTTGTCGTGTGCTGTTATCAGGGGCTTTCGGTTAAAAAGAGTCCCCATGAGGTTCCGCAGGTTACAACTCAAGCGGTTGTGAACAGCATTATTTTCGTCGTGATGTTTAATTTAATTGTAACGGCTTTGTTTTATATCAATCAACTTCGTAGTCTAGGGGTGGTCTAATGAAAATCGAAAGTCTAAAGTTTGAAGGAGTTTCCTTCTCACACGATGCTCAAGATCCGGTTGTACAAAATGTGGATTTTGATTTTCCAATGAATGAAATCCTCTGGGTGAAAGCAGAAGAGGGTGCCGGCAAGAGCACTTTGCTGCAAATCTTAGGCGGTTTGCAAATTCCTCAATCAGGCAAATTTTTGATTAACGGCGAAAACGTTGTCGATATGTCATTCGAAGAATTTTTGCCATATCGTCTGCAAATTGGTTACTCATTTGATTACGGTGGGTTGATCAACAACCGTACGTTGCGTGATAATCTAATGTTGCCTCTTCTTTATCATAAGACAGTGCCAGCAAAAGAAGCGAAGGCTCGTGTTGAAGAATTGATTAATCTTTTCGATCTTTCAAAATTCGCAGAAGAACGCCCTGCTCATGTGCCGGGACGGGTGCGAAAACTGGCCTGCCTGATGAGATCTGTAGTCATGAGACCGCAGATGTTATTGCTAGATGATCCAAGCGTAGGTTTGGGACAAGATAGCGTTTACACATTCGTAGATCATCTTCATCAATTGCGCAAAGACGGATTTTTGAATCACGTTTTTATTTCTTCTTACGATGAAAAGTTCATGAGCCTTATGAGTTATCAAATCATCCATCTTGATGAAGGCCAGTTGTACTTCCAAGCTGTGGACCCCGAGAAAAGAGTCGTTCATCTATGAGGAAAGTAAAGTTCAATAAATTTGAACGAGTTGCGGGACTTTTCGTGATGTTTGCCATTCTTGGAGTGGCAATCACGGCGATCAGTGTTGCAATTAAACAGGGTTGGTTTGAAACCAAGGTCTATTATTCGACGGTGTTTGAAAATGCCGACGGCGTTCATCCGGGAACATTGGTTCAAATGGCCGGCTTGCGCGCCGGAGCTGTGGACGATGTTGAGCTTCAAGCGAATAACAAAATTCGCGTGAACTTTTATGTCTTGGGAAAATTTCAGAACCGTATTCATCAAGATAGTGAAATTCAGCTTTTGCGACCGTTTATTATTGGTGAGCGCGTTCTTGACGTGGGCGTGGGGAGCGAAAGCAGTCCCGTGCTTGCAGCGAATAGCTATGTGAAATCCATCGAGACGATTGATTTTATGACAGTAATGAGCGGTAAGAACCTCAGCAGCTATTTATCAAAGCTTGGCGGCATTCTTGAGAACATGCAAATTCTTGTAGAGGCCTTTGCTGACAAACGCCGTGCCGAAAGCATGGTTCGTATCTTCGACAGAATGGATCCGTTAATTAAGAATCTCAATACGATGTCTGTGGAAGTGATTAAGCTTTCAAAACAGGCCACTCATAATGATGGTGTTGAGAAGCTTGTAGGAAATTTGGCGACGACAACAAGCGAAATCAATCGCATCTTGCCGGAACTCAATCAGGAAAATCCAAATCTAGCTAAGGACCTTGCCGTAATGACGCAAAACTTGGCAGTGATGACAAAGGCTTTGGGGCCGGCAGTTCAAGCTGTGGAGCCAGAACTTCCGGGAGCAAGTGTACGTCTTGTAGAGGCCTTGAACGAAACCGTTGTGGTTTTGAAGGCGATGCAAAAAAGCTTCTTTATGAAGAGCAATGTGCGTGAAGTTCATGAAGAGGAAGAAGCGCGCCGCGTCCCTGCGAATAGCAATAAATAACTTCTTGAAACCCCGCTTTCAGAGACTATGATGAAGAGATGCTAGTTGGGCATCTCTTTCGTCATTTTATATTCTCCAAACGAGCTGGTGCGCTGGTTAAACGCATTGCTTGGCTTAGTATGGGCGCCATCGCGATCAGTGTGACAGCCTTCTTGGTTGTTCTGTTTGTTATGAATGGAATGAATGCCAGCATTAAAAAACGTATCGTAGGGCTTGAGCCCCATCTGTATGTGACAATCCCTGGATTAAATACGCCTCAGGAGTTGGAAAATCATCCGGCCTTTCAGCGTTTGAAAGAGGACGATGGGAATAAGGCCTATGTCTTTGAAACTCAAGACATCATCATTCGTAGTCAGGATGGTCAATTCCGAGGTGGAATTGCTCGCGGTGTGACTCGCGCAAGTCTTGAGCACTTTATTGAACAACTTCGAAAACTCGACAGCGACAAGCCGTCTTCAGTCAACTCTGCGGAGGCCCCTACTTACTTCTGGGATCCGCAAGATGTTCCTGATGAAGGAGAGGTTGTGATCGGTGTAGATCTGGCACAATCTTTAGGTGTGTTCGAAGGAGATTTTATCACTGTGGTTTCGCCGTCAGGGTTGTTGTTGCCTCCGGGGGAGACACCTAAGTTTGAGAGAGTGCGAATTAAAAAGATTGTCACTACGAGTTTGGCGGATGTGGATTCTCAATACGTCTTCTACCAAAGAGGTAAAGCTTTGACAGCCTTAAATAATGAAGGTCTTAAGAAGATCGGCATTGAGGCATGGCTGGCAGATGAATCTAAAATTGGAGAGATGAAGGAAAGCCTTTTGAAGTTCCCAGATGTTCAAGTGGAAACATGGGAAGATCGGAATGGGGCTTTGCTTTACGCTTTGAAGTTAGAAAAACTCACGATTGGTTTCTTCTTGGGGCTTGCGGGTATGATTGCGGCAAGTTCTATTCTGACAGTGTTGGCACTGTTGCTTTCTCAGAAGCGTCGCGATATCGCAATTTTGCGTACGATTGGTTATTCAAGTCGCCAGACGGTGAGAACATTCACGCAAATGGGCTGCATGATTTCCGGCATTGGTGTTCTTGCGGGAACAATCATCGGCACTTCTGTGGGACTTTATATCGAGCACAATCCGATTAATTTTTTACCTCAGCAAATCTATTACGATGCCTCTGTACCGGCGTTAGTTGATTGGAAATTGGTCTTTGGAGTTTTGATCGTAAGTTCAGTTATTGCTTGGTTAGGATCGTACATCCCGGCAAGAACTGCGTCGGAAGTACAGCCGTCAGAAGCTCTTCGAATTAAATAAATTTTAAAGTTTGTGGCAAATAAAAAGCGCAGGATAAACTGCGCTTTTTATTTTGAACTGTGGTAACGAAACTAAACGCTGACTTGGTAATCGCGAAGAGCATCAGTCAAAGATGTCTTCAAGTCTGTACTTGGTTTGCGTTTGCCGATAATCAATGCGCAAGGAACACCGAATTCACCTGCGGGGAACTTTTTCATTTGAGTTCCAGGGATCACAACAGAGTTCGCGGGAACGCGGCCGCGGTATTCGATGGCTTTATGTTCGCTCACGTCGATGATCTTGGTACTTGCTGTGATAGTAACGCCTGCTCCAAGCACGGCGCCTTCTTCAACCACAACGCCTTCAACAACGATGCAACGGCTGCCGATGAATGCATTGTCTTCAACGATCACAGGGCTTGCTTGCACAGGCTCAAGAACGCCGCCGATCCCCACACCACCAGACAAGTGAACGTTTTTACCGATCTGTGCGCAAGATCCCACTGTAGCCCACGTGTCAACCATTGTGCCGGCACCTACGTAAGCGCCGATGTTGACGTACGAGGGCATCAAAATCGCACCTTTCTCGATGAAGGCACCTTTGCGAGCGATAGCGTTTGGTACAACGCGAACGCCATCTTCTTCACTCCATTTTTTCACAGGGATTTTATCGAAGTAATTGAAATCGCCGGCTTGCATGACTTCCATTTTTTGAATACGGAAATAGAGCAAGATAGCCTTTTTGATCCACTCGTTTGTTTTCCAACCCTCAGAAGTTTTTTCGCAAACACGAAGCTTCCCTGAATCCAGACCTTCAATCGTTTCGAAAACGTATTTCAAATCTGTTGTCGTCATCTCGTCGATGCGTTTGCCATTTTGGATGTCGGTATAAAGTTGGTTTACATCGTTTTGCATAATGATCCTTACGCGCTCTGACTGCGGCAGAGTACTGGTTGATTAAGAATTATAAACTTTTAAAGCTTCAAGAATTGCTGGCACATGAATACGGATGATGTCTTCCGCAGCCTGACCTCTTTCGATTTCGTATGTCAAAGTTGGGCAGTCTCTTTCAAGGCCCGTATAAGTACCGAGACATCCTGGCGTTGGGTAACCAATATCATCGTCAATTTTATAGCCAGTATGTTGCGCCAACACTTTTGCAAAAGCATAGCAGTCGCCATTGACATTCAAAACCGGATGCCATGAGTGAAGTGAAAGCACTAATTTTGGTTTTTTTGTAGCGACATACTCCATCAATCCTTTGTTTTCAGGCTCGCTGCCTGCGGCCGGGCCTGGATTGTAGCGTGGAGTTTTAATTTCCGGCGACCAATCTTTCGTTGGCAAATTGCGATTCAAATCAATGCCATTACCATTGCCACGGGTTTTATAAATCACGCCCTCTAGATTGAATTGTGGAACAATGGTGAGATTGAATTTGTAGTCGAAAGACCTCATAAAGTATTTCAAAAGCTCTTGAGCTGCAATAACGCCCTCAATTTCATCGCCGTGAACACCGCCGAGGATCAGGATTTCCGGTCCTCCATTTTGAAATTCATAAGCGATAACGGGAAGGCCCTTCGATGTGTAAGTAAAGATCGAAGTTTTCATGAATGTCCTTTCTTGCACTATTGCCACCGCAAAGGTAGGCTGCTTCACGGGAATAGCGTAAGCAGTTTACGGGGATTTTATGGAATACATCAATAATGAATTGCACTTGGGGCCCAAGAAAAAAGGCTTAAAAAGTCTCACCGCAAATTACATGCGTCCTATCTACGTCTATGACTTAGATTTCATTCGTGCGCGCTATGCAGCGATGGCTCAGGCATTGAAAAACGTGCGTATTTTCTATGCAATGAAGGCGAATTCCAACCCCGAGGTTATGCGTTGCTTGAAGGAAGCCGGCGCTGGGGCCGATGTTGTCTCTTTAGGGGAAATCAAGCGGGCTCTGGAAAGCGGCTTTGGTCCTCAAGATTTGGTGTATAGTGGTGTTGGCAAAACGCGCCATGAAATCACTGAGGCGCTTAAGCTTGAAATCTATCAAATCAACGTGGAAAGTTTGCCGGAATTAGAACGTGTGGGTGAGATCGCACGTGGTTTAGGAAAAAAGGCAGCCATTGCTCTTCGTCTGAATCCCGATATTGATATCAATACCCATCCCTATATAGCAACAGGCCTTCGCGATAATAAATTCGGGATGGAGCTTTCTTTGGTTCCAGCCTTAGAGGCGTGCTTAAAGAAATATTCTGACTCGTTGGAGCTTGTGGGATTAAGTCTGCATTTGGGCTCTATGATGATTGAGCTGGAAGGTTTTAAAGAAGCCTTGCAACGTCTAAGAAAAGTTTATCTTGAAATGCAAAACGAGTTTCCAACTTTACGTCGTTTTGATTTTGGCGGTGGCCTTGGAATTTTCTATGACCGTGTTGATTTGGTCAAAGAACAAGAGCTTCTCCGTGAATATGCGAAAGTCGCTCTAGATGGCTTGCAAGATTTGAATTGTGAACTGCAAACAGAGCCGGGGCGGTGGTTGGTAGCCCATGCCGGTGCTCTGATCACACAAGTTCAATACATCAAAGAAACAACTCAAAAGAAATTCGTCATCGTCGATGCGGGAATGAACCATTTGATTCGCCCATCTTTGTACGAGGCGAAGCACTTGATTTACTCACTCGAAAAGAAAAGCGGCGACATGGTCGCAGATGTTGTCGGTCCAATTTGTGAGTCGTCGGATTTCTTTGCAAAAGACAGCTTAGTGGCTCAGGTGAAAGAGGGTGACTTCTTGGTGATCTCAGATTCAGGTGCTTATGGATACTCCATGGCCAGCACATACAATCTGCAAGAGCTGCCTCTTGAGGTTTGCATTTAACAATCAGCATCGCAAAAAGGCACGGCGTACCTAGATGAGGTCGACGACGCGGAAGTTGTCTGCTTTTAGGGGTTTTAGAATTCTGTGGGCTAGTTCGGTGAAGTGAGCGGAGGCATCTGTCGTTGTCACTTCCACGGTGCGTGTCGATGGATCTGTTCTGCGTCCTAATCGGCCTGTAGCGAAATCTCGGCCGAGCCAATCAGCGATAGCCTCACCGGAATCTACCAATTGAATGGAGGAGCCTGTGACACGGGCAATTGAATTTTTTAAAATCGGATAGTGAGTGCATCCCAAAATCAAAGTGTCGATTTGGTTTTGCAAGAGAATGCTGAGATAACGAAACACAATCAGATTCGTGACAGGATCAGAGTCCCAACCTTCCTCGGCCAGCGGCACGAATAAAGGACAGGCTTGATCAAATACTTGGGCTTTTGGGTTTAAGCTGTGAATTTGTTTTGTATAGGCCTGGCTGTTCACAGTGGCGCGAG
>NZ_DASVLT010000045.1:0-128816 GCF_036384735.1 Bdellovibrio sp.
CCATTGGGGATCCACTAATGACACCTGCTTTCTTAGATTTTGCTTCGTAACCAAATCTTAAGAAGATTGTGTAATTAACTGGATCCCTTTTTTCTTAGGTCCTAACGCCTAGCGTTCCACCATTAACTGGGAACAACCAGAATAATCACTAAAGGCACTCGTGCGTCTGCCAAGGTAGCAGGACGAGAATAGAGAGAGCGACCCGTGTCGGATGCGACCTTAGGAGCATTCGATTCGGGGCAGCCAGCCACGATGGCTGGCTGAGCGAACGGCCCCGGCTCTGGAAGGTTGGGCAGGAGCCCAACCTGGGAAGACCGAGTCCTGCGTCCCCATCCATTTAAAACCCGCCGCTGGCGGGTTTTTTAGTTTCTGGGGTTTGTAATCCTAAATCGTTGTAATCTCTAAGTTAAATTTCAAATCAGTGACAATACCATCTTGGCAGTTTTCAATTCCCAAATCGAATATATCATTGTCTCTCATGGGGTCTCATATTTGCTGTCGAAATTTCGCCGGCGAAATTTGACGCCTGTATTAGCTCTGATGGAGTGTGAAAACGAAGAGAATCGTCGGTGCTCCAAAAGATTATGCCGCCTGTCGAGACAACTCCTCAATCTGTGCTTTGAACTTTTCAAACTGACCACGTTTTGAAATTTGAATCAATTCATTCAAACCCGACGGGCTTGTGAAGCCAATCGCATCGTACGCACAGATCGGATATTTCCGGTTGTTTTTAAACCTCTTGTCAGGTCCACCCTTCTTGTTCACATACTGCCAAGTATGATCGATGACCTCAGCATCTGAGGGAACGCCTTCACTTTCAATGAAACGTGATAACGCTATTTCAATGTTTAACTGTGAGTAGGGAACTGTTGCCGCCTGATTTGGCGAAATGATCAGAAGTTTATTGGGAAGAAAGCATAAGGTCTGCTTGCCGACCTGGATTGAAGGAATGGGAATATTCACCTTTAAAAGCCTCGGCGGCTTCAGTGAAATCTTTGTCGTTTTACGTCTAAACTCTCGGCCAGCTCCCGCGTGTCGCTTCCAATCCTTCACGATCCCTGACGCCTCCATATGCCAAATTTTCTTTGCGCTCAAAGGTGCCGTAAAACCACTAATGGTGTTCTCAAACTTCTCCTTTGGCAACGGATCGAAATCATAAAATAGGACAACAGACTTACGATTTTCATCCCATAGAAAAACAACTGGGGTGAACAAACATGCGGCAATTAAAAAGAAAGGATGAGAATAGAAGCCAAGTCCAATACAGGCACAGCCGAACCATTTCCAAAAAGAAATCTTTCGAACTTTCTGTGTGATCTCACTGACCAGTTCGTCCTCAGAAGAGCTCTTAAAAAGCAGAGACATGTCGCTATCTATTTCGGTCATGTTTCCAGAGGTCATGCCATTCGGACCGCCTCTATCGACAGGAGTGTTTTGTTTGCGATGTGCCTTGGGGGTGAGAGTGGTGCGATATTGAAAACCTGCAGCAGAGGCATGCACGTAGTTTCCACGAGGACCAAACCCAACTCGAAGTCCCTTGATCCCAGTAGATACACCGACCCCGGATTTAGAGAAATTGAACTTTAGCAAACCAACTCTTACGCTCTTTCTTAAATAGAAACCCATGAGCCTCCCAAAATCTTCAGGACCTAAATCGGGATTCTTTAGATCAAACTTAACAAGTTTTTCTTTAGTTCTCAGTTTGGGACCGACTCCAGGATCATATAAACTTGTTATTCGTTTTCACGACTTAAGAGCGACATGGGCGACATTCCTTCTGGGGCAGGGCATCGCTCCAGCCAAGGTAATGGCTATGGGCGATTGGGCGGACCTGAAGACCGTCATGCATTACCTCCGACTGGCTGGGATTGATGTGGAAGGAGGATCTCATCCTTTTGATGCAAAGAGCTAAAAGTCTATAAACATGATCTTGTTCTTGTGGTCATGACAAATTTTGGGACAATATCTCCCGGAGAAAATAGCCATGAAAATTTCCTTAAAAAATATCAGACGTTTTGAAAAAATTGAAATCGAAGTTGAAAAGGGAGCCAGAGTTGTGGTGGTTGGTACTAACAACTCTGGCAAATCCACACTCCTTGAATCAGTTTTCAAAACTCTCATTAGCCTTCCGGGGTACAATCCAAACTTTCACAGTGGAAGCGTGCCCGAGGAACGGAAATTTCTTAGTAGCTTTTATCGGCAACAAGGAGCTGAGATAAAACGGCCCGAGATAGAGTTGTCCTTTACGGCTAATGAGCTTGTGATAGATCCTACGCCTGTTGCGCGAGAAAACATCGAATTCAAAACAACATTCATAGGTTCGCTTTTGCCGTCTCGCATGAGGCCAGATCGAACAGATGAGGGATTTTTGATCCCGATAAGCTGCACGTTTGGCGATGGAACGTACACATATAACATGTTTCAAACAACAGGTGCAATTCACCAAGAACCAAATTTAACTGCCGCAAATGCCTGGGATGTGCACACCATAGCATTGAATGAAAATGGCTGGCGTCCCGTTTCTAATGACTGGCAAAATACAACTCAGGCTAATCATCAAATCTCAGCGATATACCAATTCAATACTCCTTGGTCTCGAGCTCTAAGAGCTTTGGTCGACAAAACATTCTTTTTAAAAGCTGGCAGAAATCCGGATTACAGCCCCAAAAATAGTCATCTTCAACTAAGTCTACATAACCAAGATAGACTGACGGAACTCCTACAGAGACTAAGTTTCGATGGCCCAAGTTTCAAAGCAATGTCTGCCGCGGTTTCAAGTCTCTTTTCAGACATAAAAGATATCTCAATCAAGGAAATCAGTGGCAATGTCGCGCCCTACTGCAACTTTATCGATGGAAGAAGTACACCGATAGCGGACATGGGTTATGGACTACGCAATATCATCCAGATATTAACAATAATTTCTCTGGCGCCATTAGGTGCTATTCTTTTTATTGATGAACCAGAACAGGGACTAAACCAGGCTAAGCAAGTAGAGTTTGCAAAAGTATTGGAAACTCTTCGTGAAGACGTAACAATCATAATGGCAACCCAATCTGAACCATTTTGTAAAGGACTAGAACTTTCACAGATCTATCTTGCTGAAACAGCTATTGACGAAACATCTCTTTCCAAAATTGACATCAAAAACAGCCACGACCACCGAAAACGACTGGCAAAAGTAATGGGAATTAGTGCCCTCTATCTGGTGGAAGGTGGGAAAATTATTTTTGTCGAAGGTAAATCCGATCAGCTCATTCTAAGTGACTGGCTTAAGAGAAACCTTCCGGAAATCCCGGACAGAGAATACGAGATTCATGATCTTGGTGGATCTGGCAAAATTGGGTGCGAATTTGCAAAGCCATTATTCCTGGGTTTCAAGGATAGGATCTTTTTTCTATTGGACTCTGACAGAACAGCTTCAACTAATCCAGGTCCGAACATTCGTAAATTAGTAAACTGGTTAGACGAAAAGAACATTGAGAATAAGTATGTTCTAAAGAAACGTGAGATTGAAAACTACATTGGTGCGGAGGCTTTAGCGGAAACATCTGCAGTCAATGTTAATACAACGAGCATTCAGCCGCCACCTGGTGCAAGTGACTACTTTGACTTCAAAGCGGCAATTAAAGATCAAAAAGGATTTTTTGACGAAGTTAAAATGACGGTCGGCGCCTATAACTGCCTGGCTGAAGAAAGGAAGAAGAAATTATTTTTAGATGAAAATCTTGAAGTTGTCACCAAACTTCAATCTTTTTTATCGACGCCCTCTTAACTAATTTCAGTATTTATAAAGAAGCTATATTGGGAAAAATCTGCCTCATGGGATTGGGAGGATAAAGAACTCATCTATCACAACTATATTGATACAACAGTGACGCATGAAATTTGGGTTGAAGCTGAGGTAGAATTTCATTATGAATCCACCAACAAAGACTTCGTGATAACATCTGTGAATGTTGTCACCCCAAAAGGAGATATCGACGTCAGTCCCGAATGCAACTATCCCTATAAATAGAGGTCGCTAGAAAATGTTTAAAAAAAATCTTCCTGAAGTATCCGGACCGTGGAAATTTAAAGATGAAGAAATCGCCCAGAATCTTTGCAGCAACAACGTGGAGGTCATTCAAGAACTTTTCTCCATGGCCAAAGACTTGCGAAATGAGGAGTCTGATAGATCAAAAGCATTAGACTCTAAAGCTGCGTCATTATTTGGCCTTCTTGGAATTTTAGGATCTGCAGCCCTTCTTGCCATTTCGACTAAAAGTGATCAGCCCTTTTTTACCGTCATGAATTCACCTATTGGTAGCCTCCTCATTATTTTATCGCTAATCTGCATGGCCACATCTCTCATTTTTATATTCCTATCCGTAAGAGTAAGGGCTGCATTCATCGCTCCTGGAGAGGCTGATTTAATTGGTGGTGTCCATGCACACGATGAACCGGACACCAATCGAAACGAGCAGCCACAAGACGGCCACAAATATAGACGATTTTTAATCGAACACTTCTGGAAACTATACAAGGCCGCCTTTGAGAAAAATGAATCCAAGGCAGCCCTTTTGGCGTGGGGACAAAACTTTTTATTTACTGCCCTGCTTATGATTGTTGCATTACAGATCTACGCGGTGATATGGATGTTCCCCATGAGTAAAAACATGCCGGATCCAAAGCAAAGCACATCAACACCACAGCAACAAACAGTCACTACGCGACCAGCCCCGATGCCTCAATCATCATCAGGCACAAAGGTTACTGAGAGCATGGAACGACCGTCACCTCTTCGAGCATCTTCCCAAGGGCAAAGCACTAGGCTAAGCCAAGGGCCTGTCCCAAAAGGAACTGGAGATAAAAAGTGAGTGATCCCCAATCGCCTAAAGGCGGAGATTCAAAGGGATCGCAACGCCCAGCTCCATTACCACCGTCATCACCGGGACAGCCAATGAAGAAATCAGAGGATCGACCAGTTCCGCTAAGGCCGTCCTCTCCTGGCACCCCCACGACTGGTGGCAAGCATCCTGTTAAGCCGTCAAAATAAGAGTGCTTGGCCAAATTTGTCGAAATAACTCAGCATAATCTAGTCATTTTAATGGGTTGGCAGATTGCCTGCCAACCCATCCATTTTCTTTAAAAACCAAAAAAATCGAAGCCAAGAATAATCACTAAAGGCACTCGTGCGTCTGCCAAGGTAGCAGGACGAGAATAGAGAGAGCGACCCGTGTCGGATGCGACCTTAGGAGCATTCGATTCGGGGCAGCCAGCCACGATGGCTGGCTGAACGAACGGCCCCGGCTCTGGAAGGTTGGGCAGGAGCCCAACCTGGGAAGACCGAGTCCTGCGCCCCCATCCATTTAAACCGCCTTCTGGGCGGTTTTTGTGTTTCTGGGCTTCGATCTTTGAAGATCGCAAAGTATCGATCATTGATCGGGACTCGAACTTTGACGTTTTCACATGACAATATAAAAAATTATTTGAACCTTTTCCTGCGGTCTGTGTTTATCTTTTCACGATGTTCAAATCAGACGAAGAGATTATAAAAATTTGGAAAAAAGACCCACATGAGGGCTTTCGTCTGATCTATGATCGCTATGCAGGATCATTACTTCGCTTCGTCTATCGATTCACGGGCAACCAAGAACAGGCAGAGGAAATCTTGCAAGATGTCTTTACCGAAGTCCTAAAATCAAACTTTGAGACTGCCAATTTCAACATTAAAGCATGGCTTTTTACCATCGCAAAAAACAAAAGTCTTAATTTCGAGCGCAAGAAAAAGCGCGAAATTCCATCAGATCAGCTGATCCAAGATGCCGTGGATCTACAATCCACGGAAGAAACAATTGCGACTCATCAAATTTATGAACGCATTCACAGCATCCAATCCCAACTTCCCAAAGACCTCGCTCAAACTTGGCATTTGAGGAAGCAAGGACTCGACTACAAAGAGATTGCGTCCGAACTCAGCATTCCAATTGGAACCGTAAAATCTCGCTTCAGCCGAATTGCCGATTTCTTTAAAAAGGAGTTAAAAATTGAAAGACAAGACTAAAAACTCTTTAGTGGAATTTTATTTTGGCACACTGGAGGAATCACAACGTCTTCAAATAGAAAAAAACCTCCTGCTAGACCCTGAGATGCTCCTAGACTATCTAGACATCAAGCGTGAAATTGAAGATGCCGAACTGATTCCCCAACAACCATCGGCATTTTTATGGAGGCGCATGCAGCCTCTTGCAAAAAAGAAATCATTTTATCTAACAATAGCTGCTGGCCTTGTCGCCGCAACGTTGGCTTGTTTTTATTTTATTCACACCGCGAGTGTCAAAAATAACTCATTCGTTAACGACGATGGAATTTTATTTGATTCCGGCGCTGAACATTCTGTCACTTCAGATGTTCTATAAAAACGGAGGCATCATGAAAAAGACAATATTAGTTTTATCTTTACTTACACAGGCGAATTCAAGCTTTGCTGCTCAATTCGAAGGTAACATTCCAGAATGGAAGAGCGAAAAAGAATCTTTTAAAAAGTCAGAAGAGAGTTTTAAAAAAGCTCTGCAAATTTTGAAGGATAAATATGCCGATAAAAATGTCACGGAAGAAGATCTCTATCGAGCCGCCACTGAAGGAATGCTGGCAGCTCTAAATTCTGGCAAAGAAAATTGGAACACGCTTTTAACACCAAGAAATATTCAAGACACCAATATTGAAATCTCAGGACAACTTGTCGGAATTGGTGCCACCATGGACTTCGATACTAATACAAAAAACGCACGCATTCGAGGCGTTATTCAAGGATCGGCTGCTGAAAAGGCCGGGCTTCGTAGGTACGACCAAATTCTAAGCGTGAATGGAAAACGCTATAAAGATTTGCAAAGCATGGTCCTGGATATTCGAGGCAAAGCCGGCGAATCAGTCAAATTAAAAATTTTGCGCGAAGATCATATTATAGATTTAAAAGTCACTCGATCCGAGATTAAAATTCCTCTTGTTGTCACCGCGAATATTGATTCCCAAACTGGTTACTTGCAAATTTCCGGTTTCACGAATGAGACCCCTATTGATTTAAAGACGCAGCTCAATACTTTCAAAAATAAGACACTTACAAAGCTCATTATCGACTTACGATCAAATCATGGAGGTGTTTTCGAAAAAGCCATCGAAGCCGCAGACATCTTTCTTAAGAAAAATGACGTCATTGTCAAAGCGAAGTCTCGAGAGGGCAGCATCAAAGAATTTAAATCAAAAGGAAGCGCCTGGAGTCCTGAAACAAAACTCATAGTCTTAACGGACTCTGAAACTTCATCGAGCGCAGAAGTTCTCGCGGCAACCTTAAAGGAAAACAGACACGCAATTCTGATGGGCGATAAAACAGCGGGTAAATGGACGGTCGAATCTTTAGAGCGATTACCGAATGACTACTACATCAAATACTCTGTGATGTCCCTATTATCTCCTTCAGATAAATCTTACGAGGGAGTAGGTCTCAAACCTGACTTCGAGATTGGGAAGCCGACCGAGACAGATTTCATTGGATATGACTTTATTAAAGACATTAAGACGAGAATGGAAAAAGATCCGACACTTAAAGCGGCAGTAGAGTTGCCAGCGCGCTGAGCGCGCCGTAGGTTAAACGAAAAAAGCCGTCACAAATTCTCGTCTCTCTTCAATTTGTGACGGCGAAGTGTACTGCTTATGTGCCAATAATAGGTTCTGTCCAAAACTTATACAGTTCAGCAGACCCCAGTCCAAATAAAGACTTAGTCAGAAGGCGTTGGAATTGCTAGAGCTTCTAAGGATTAGAGAGAATTTAATGCACGCGAAGCCGATGACTTTTTTTAACATTTTGCTAACACTTCTGCTATTGGTCTTTGGTGAGATGACCTTCGGAGCACCGGTGTGCTCTCGCGTATTCACTTCGGAAGAATCAAAACAAGTTCAATATTACCGCCATCTCTTCGAAAAAGCTCAAGCCCAAAATCCTCGCATGCACACCGTTCTAAATTCATTCCTTGACGATGCCGTGGAGTTCAAACTTCGACTTCCCAAAAATTTGGTGGGGGATTCTGAAGAGCAGGCTCAAGCAGAAGCTCAACTTGCAAAAAAATGGATGAGCAAAGCTGTACGTTTAGTACATCAGAAAGACGATTTAAAAATTTCCACGGAAAAAATCCAAGCCGCGGGAAGAGCTGCTAGCGAGGTTTATATTGTGACGCTAGATAATGGCAGCAAAGTGGTATTCCGTCCTGGCGTGGAAGTTTTAGATGAATCAATACCTGGTCGTCACGATGGTCGCAACTACGGCGGCAATATTACGGTCATCAGAAAAACCATGATGGCAAATAAACTCAATCGTTGGTTCTCTCTTCGCTCGACCGCCGACTGTTGGTTGGGAACGCTGAATGGCCAAGCGGGTCTCTTCTCTGAGTTCATTCCTTATGAGATCAGTGAGAATGCTTGGAAATTTGATTTTCATCGTCGTCCAGACGCCCGCTATCGTCGCCTTTATGATCTTGAAGCCTTTGAATTTCTAATTGGTAACTACGAGGCTGGGTGGGCATTGAATACCCTCTCTCGTACAAAGAATGTTCTTTCGAATTCAGGCTCCATGGAGCCGGCTCTGCAAGACCTTGATATCGTTGTCATCGATCACGATCCTGCATTTATTCCCGGTATTCATGAAAGCAGCCTCAGTTATCGCGCTGATACGGGAACAAATTTGCCGGCTCTTTATAGCAAAACGTTTGTGGAAAAATTAAAAACTTTGACTGAAGCTGAACTGAAATTGCAACTCGGTTCCGATGCCACCGAAATCGAAATCCGCGGTATTATGTTCCGACGAGCTCTTATGCTTAGAGATATCGATCTTCGCGGCTCCGATGTCGTCATTCCTTAAAATTTAAAGACAACCGAGTCCCCTCAGGGTTTTTTCGACGGCCTGGTTTAATGGCGTTGCGGGTTCAAAGCCTAGAAACTGAACTAAACGGCGATTATCTAACTGATAGGGTTTCTGCCATAAATAGCGCATTTCCAGCAGCTCTCGAAACACCGTCACGAACGGCGACAACAATAAAAACAATATCCAAGGAATAGCTTTTACTTTCACAGAAGAATTTCGAGAAACCTGCTCGATCGCCTGAATCATTTGCTTACCGTCATAATCCCAGTTGCCGGCGAAGTGGAAAGTCTCGAAATCGCTAAGACGTTCTTCCTGCTCTGCCAGAAGAACCATCGTCTCTGCCACATCAGGCAAATAAGCCCATGCATGCCCGACACCTTTTTTCCCAGGATATGAAATCGATTTCACTAACTGGCCCGGCTTCACAAGCCCTTGAGAAAACCAGTTGTTGCCGGGACGAGGCCCATAGAAATCCCCACAGCGAACTACGAGAACTTTCACACCCTCTTTAGAAGCTTCAAAAAGTTTTTGCTCCAGATCCTTGCGGATTTGTCCTTTCCGAGTTGTCGGCTCTTGGGCAGTACTTTCAGATAAAAGAGCCGGGGAATGATCTCCATAGTTATAGATTGTGCCTGGAAGAAGAATTCGTGCCCCAGTTGCCTTCGCCGCTTGAATGGTATTTTCGATCATGGGTATTACCAACTGCGCCCAATTTTTATATCCGGGAGGATTAACGGCGTGAACAATCAAGTTTGCGCCGACCGCAGCCTTCTTTACATCTTCAGAATTCACTGCATCGCCATGAATCCAAATAATGCCATCTTTACCTTGAAACTCATCGTTTCTGCGAGTCAAGGCTTTGACAGTCCAACCGCTCGCGAGAAGGCGATGTGCCATTTCTCCACCAACTCCGCCTGTAGCCCCAAGAACCAATGCCACCTTGTTTTTCATAAAGCCTCCACTTTTATGAGGCTATTATCGTCCATTCTCCTCATATATGAAATTGCATAACTTTGAATATGTGATATTCATTAATGCATAATGGAAACAAACCTTAGCTGGGACCTTTACAAATCATTCTTGGCCGTTGTTAAAGAAAAGTCGCTCTCAGGGGCCGCAAAAGTTTTAAATATTGCTCAACCCACTGTAGGACGACATATTGATACCTTAGAGGAAGCTTTAAAGGTTTCCTTATTCACACGATCACGTCTTGGCTTCATGCCCACCGATGCCGCCCTTCGGCTTCTCCCCTATGCCGAATCCATAGCGACTTCAGCGACAGCTCTAATAAGAGAAGTATCTGACACTAGCGGAGCCATTAAAGGCGTAGTCAGAATAACGGCAAGTGAGGTGATTGGCATTGAAGTTTTGCCGGAGATATTAAGTCGGCTACATGCCAATCATCCCGATTTAAAAATAGAATTGGTTGCCACAAACCAGGCAAAAAATCTTTTAGCCCGAGAAGCCGATATTGCAATTCGCATGTTTAAGCCGACACAGCAAGCGCTTATCATACGCAAAGTCGGAGAAACAGAGTTGGGCTGGCATGCCCATAAAGACTACCTAAAAAGAATGGGCACTCCAAAAAATGAAAGTGACCTTCTCAAGCACAGCCTCATAGGTTTCGACGAAGAAACGCCGTTCATCCGCAGTTTCAAATCAAAGTTTGCCAACATCGAGCGCAAGAACTTTTCGTTCAGATCAGATAGTGATCTCGCGCAACTTGCCGCCATCCGAAATGGATTTGGCATTGGAATTTGTCAGGCAAAATTAGCCCAGCGAGATCCCAACCTGGTGCGAGTCCTTGGCAAAATAGTTCAACCTAAGCTTGGAGTCTGGGTGACGATGCATGAAGATTTGAAATCAAATCTTCGCTTTAAGACTGTTTTCTCTGCCCTTACAGCTAGTCTTTCGGAGTATCTCGGCGCGACTGTCTAATTTCCATCAGCCACTTTGATGAAGGCCTGCGATTGGAAGTCGCAGGTCTTTTTTGTTTAATGTTTCTTTTCGTAAGTCGCAACCAGCTCAGCCTGTGCCAATATATGTCCCTTCATGGCTTTCTCTAATTCAGCTTTATTGCGAATTCCACTGCTCGGCAAGGTCGTGTCCAAAGCATAAATCTTATAATGATAGTGATGCTTACCGATCGGAGGACAAGGTCCTCGATAACCTTCTGCTTTCCAATCATTCATGGCTTCGTGTGATTTCTCCACATGACCCGCTCCCTCAGGAAGATCTGTCAAAGAGGATGGAATATTGTAAAGAACCCAATGCACCCATGTCGTCTTCGGCGCCTGTGGATCTGGAGCATCGGGATCATCCACAATAATGGCAAAACTTTTGGTCCCCTGAGGAGCATTCCTCCATTGAAGCGGCGGAGAGATATTACTGCCTTCGCAAGTATATTCCGAAGGAATTTGCGCATTTGGTTTAAATGCCGGTGACTCAAGTGCAAATGAAACCATAAGGACCTCCCATTCTGTTCTGAACCAGCCTAGGCAGAATTTCCTCAGTCAACAAGATCAATGATCGGAATTCTTCCAACTTACACAGATAGAACGGTGGATTGACATCAGAACATGGCAAATAATCAGTTTTGAAACTGCGTTCGGTTCGAAATTTTTCGCCGTTCTAAAACCACTCCTTCTTGACGGGATCTGAGATCGGAAGTAGTTTCTCGCTCATGGACGCGCAGTCTCATTATAAAAATCACCTGTCATATTTTTATTCCTGGATGTTCGGTAACTATGATGAAGCAGTTGAACGACAGAAGCGGCTTTTTATCGAGCACGACATAAAGCCCATAACCACGAAACTTGCGATCGACCTCGGTGCTGGTTCAGGGTTTCAATCGATTGCTCTTGAGCAGCTCGGCTTTAAAGTTCATGCGGTGGATTTTTCACAGGAGCTTCTTGATGAATTAAAAAGCCGAAGCTCCACCGTTGAAACTCGATTAGGAGATATACGTGATTTCGCTTTCGCCGAACACCTGAGACCTGAGCTCATTGTTTGCATGGGTGATACACTCAGCCACTTGGAGTCTCTTAACGATGTCTTCGATCTTCTTCAAAAATCATATCGGGTACTGACTCCAGGAGGTAGATGCGTCATCACCTATCGAGATTTGTCGAATTGTCCGAAGGAATTAGATCGATTCATTCAAGTTAAGAGTGACGAGAGTCGAATTCTAACATGCTTTCTTGAGGATTTAGGCAACCAAGTCAAAGTTTCAGATCTCCTCCATGAGAAACACAACGGAATATGGAATCTCAAAAAAAGTGCCTATCTAAAACTCAAAATATCGACAACGTGGCTTCATTCAGCGATGACTCAACAAGGTTATGAAGTCAGTCGAAGCTCTCTTCCAAGCGGATTGCAGCTTTTAATCGGTCAAAAATAACATCTAGTGACAGATGTCGATAACAATTCATTTCACGGTTATGCCATTAGCAAAAAGCAAACTCGGCAGAAGCTAAATTCGCTTTAAACAAGCCTCTTCACACTTCTAATTCCAAAGGCGATATATCTTACGTAATTGCTGTCGAGTCACAGCTTTCGGCAAGACCCAAAATAGAATATTGCGAAGACTTCGAGAGACAGGGCTGCGCAGATGACAGAACACTCTATAAGACCACGACGTATTCACAATCCATCTTGCCTTTTCCTGACGACGCTCAATAAAAGAGCGCAATGCCTGTTCTGTCAAACCATAGGAGCAAATCTCTTCAGCTAGCGCCCCGGCATCTTCTACTGCCTGAGCTCCTCCTTGGCCTAAATTCGGGGTTGTCGCGTGAGCAGCATCACCTATGAGTCCAACACGTCCCTTGCGCCAATCTTTGAGCGGTTTCAAATCGCTAATATCAGTTCGAATGATGGATTGAGGATCAGCTCGCTCAATCAGCATCTTATATTTCGAAAAATATTTCTCTGCTAAAGACTGTGCATGCTTAAAATTCTCAACCGCGCTGGTCTTCTCAGACGCCACGGAATCAAAAGTTAAATACCAGTAATAAGACGTTGCAGAGATACGGGAAAAACCCAAGCGACAACCCGGAGCCCAAATTTCCCGACTCAAATGCCCATGTGGGTGAATATCTTCCTGAAGATCCACAATGGCACGATAAGAGCTCGATCCTGAGTAGCGCTTTTCAGATTCAGGAAACAATTTTTCGCGAATCTCTGAATGAAGACCATCTGCTCCAATTAAAAGCTTAGTCTGAATTTTTTGTCCGTTGGACAATTGAACTTCTAAACCTTCGGAAATTTGCTTCCAGGAATGAACTTTCACACCGAAGATCACAGTTCCCGGCGCAAGAAAATCGAAAAGAATTTGTTGCAGCCTTCCCCTATAAATGGCCATCGTATAATATCCGAATTCCTTTTTAAAGATCTCCAAGTTCATGTGGGAAATAACTCTTCCCTTATGATCTGACACTTCAATAGCATTGACAGGCCAACTGTTTTTCACAATGACCTCATCAAGTCCGATTTTTTTAAATGCCTGCAAGGGGTTCGGTGCCATCCAAATTCCAGCACCGATTTCTGAAAGTTTCAAAGAACGCTCGACGACTTCAACGACGTAACCTTTTCTTTGTAAAAAGGCAGCGAGACTTAGTCCCCCGATACCTCCGCCTTGAATAAGCACATCAACCTTTTTTATTTCTTGCTGGTCTTCACTCATGGTCATAATTTATCATAATTAGCGAGCATAAGCTCGCTTTTAATTGCTCGCTTTCATTAGCAGGAAATCCCATGGTAAAAAGATCTCTAAAGCCACGAAATCAGCCGCAACAAGCAAGATCCCAACGTACTCGAGGCGATATTCTAGAGGCCACTGCTCGCCTTTTGAATAAATATGACGAGGGTTCTGTCTCAACAAATCTAATTGCGAAAACAACTGGCATCAGCATTGGAACACTCTACAAACATTATCCAAATAAGGATGCTATTCTTAGCGACCTTATTGATCTCTATATCGCAGAAGATATCCAGAGTATACAGAAGGCGCTGGTCGAAAAGTCCGAGAATCTCAACTCAAAGGAAATTGCAGAGCAAGTGCTAGAATGGATCCTCCAGACACATAAAGAACAGCATCGACTGAGGGCAACCCTTTATTCAAATCTGGGAAGGCTCCTTAAAAATCAAAAAGCATTTGAAGCGAGAAATGAAATTGGCAAGAGGTTGACCAGATCGGCGTTAGGAAAAGTATTGACCGATCCCAAACGAATGTTGATGGTGGTCGCTGCCATAAATGCCATGATACATGTTTTAAGCCAGCTCCCGACAAACGAAGAAGACTGGCAAACATTAAGATCGACCAGCCTGCAGATGCTGACGACAATCTAAGACGCCGTCAGCAATATTTCATTCACTGATCTGCCTTAAGAAAGCAATGCCTATAGCTGCTCTGCCACTGTCTGATGTTAACGACAGTTTGCCAGCCGCAAATTGCGCGAAACATTCAGACAGGGATACCTGCGAATTTGTATCTACATTCCGCAAATCATCGACCATGCTGAGAAAAACACATCCGTACGCAAGACGGGAATAATTCTTCATTATCTTCAGCGTTTTGAGATGATGCGCGGTTAAACCATCCGCAGAGACATTCTCAATAGCGCCCGTGATAGCCAACGTCGCCTCTTCAGGAAGGCTTAGAAAGTTGCTGAATGTCGCAAGATCCATATAGGGATGATTCATTGTTGCTTGTTCCCAATCTACAAACCATACTTGCGACCCATCCCACAGGATATTTCCCGGATTCAGATCACCGTGACTGAAAACTCGTCGTTTATCAGTCGCCAAAGTCTGAGCTGCGTTTTCGATATGCTTCGAAAAATCGGAAGCCCACGAAGGAAACCCTGGTCGCGATTTTTGTAAGGACCAAATATTACGACCAGCCTCTACTGGATCTACGCTAGACACTTCCGACAAAGACTGTCGCTGCATAAGCTTCAATCGTTGAACAAAACTTGAAAATGCCTGCGATCTGGTAGAAGGATTCATAAGGGCTGCTCCAAATGACGATCCTTCGATCTTTGTGGTCAATAAAGCTTTTTCGCTCTCGTCGACATGCAAAAGTTTTGGGGCCACTCCGCAGTCTGAAGCTAGTCGATAGCCGTCACGCGATGATTCCCAACTGCTTTGAGCGTTGGCGTGAAAGCGCACAACGAAATTTCCCTTCTCTGCTTCTACAGAAAATACGGCGGCTCCTGACATTCCTAATGTCAGTGGCTGAACATTTTTAACAGCACCACAAATTTCAATGGGACAAATTATTAACGGATTCAATGATGAATTCATAGGGATCTCCTTCGGTCTTGTTGCCATGTCTCGCAGGTGGCAACCAAAAGAGCTTTATATTTTATCAGCGGAGTGAATGATCTTTGGCGAGAAAGGCGCCTCCGAGGAACCTTATATAGGATAATAAATAAAATATCTGAATCTCGCAAGAAATAAGATCGTTTCGGCGGGATCTGCCACCTTCCTTAAATCAAAACCAAATGGCGCTCGACTTCCAAAATAGGTGACGTCAATGGCAACACCTCAACTTTAAGGTCTTTAAACTTCTTACGTGCGTCGGTCAGCTCTTCCTCGATTTTTTCTTTGCGAGCCTTTAGCAGAAAATACTTCCCGCCGTTCAAATAGTAATGACGACTGACTTCCAATATCACATCCACGGGTTTAAATCCGCGAGCTGTCACTAAATCAATCTTTTCCAATTTCGGAGGAATATCGCCATGAACAATGATATTAGGCGCAATCGCCTTGCAGTGATTTAAAAATTCCTGCTTCTTAGGGCTTTTTTCGTACAGGTGAAACTGAATGTCTGGAAATTGAATCGCATAGATCACAGCCGGCAATCCCCCACCGGAACCAAAATCAGCGACTTGTTTTTTTCCTGCGGGGAATTTTTTAAGTGGCAGCATACAATCGATGACATGGTTATCGATCAATTCTTCGAACGTCATTTTACGACTGATCAGATTTAGATCTTCGTTGGAAGATCGCAAAAGATCGACATAGTCTTTGAGCTTGGCAATAGCCTCGGGACGAAAACCAAGATCGGTCATAACTGGGATTCTTTGTTCGAAGTATGTCATAGGTCTATTTAGTTAACTCATTTCCTTACAACTTTCTAGATATTCTTCACATATTTCACCGTCAAATAATCCACATCCTTTGGTCCTATCAGGATGGTTGTCGCAGAAAACCTGAAAGCAGTTTCGCAATTTCTTCCAAGGTGACCGTTGCCAACGCAAAAGGCAGAAGCCAAAGCACGTCGCTTAGTTGAAGCGGTGTCATCTTAAATATAAACTGAAAAAGAGGAATGTAATGGATTCCAATCTGAAGGCTCAGACTCGCAATCATGATGCCGAATAGCCAAATATTGCTTAGAATACCAACCTGCCAATATATTTTCGTTCGTGATCTGGCGCTAAATGATCGAAAGAGCTCGCTGGCAACGAGTGCAGTAAAGACCAGATCCCGAGCATGATCTAAATCTGTTCTTTGAAGTTGAATCCAATAGAGGGATGCTATCGAGAGTGCCTCAAGCAAACCCACAACTAAAATTCGACGCCACTCGATGAAGCCGAGAATTCGTTCGTTCGATGGTCTTGGAGCCTTTGTCATAACGTCATTAGGTACCGGATCAGCGATCAATGCCAGAGCTGGCAAAGAATCTGTCACAAGATTGATCCAAAGAAGATGAATTGCAAGAAACGGAACCGGTAAACCCAGAATCGCCGCAGCGACCACCAAGACAATCTCAGCAAAATTTCCAGCAAGAAGATAGACAATGGCTTTTCTGATATTTCGATAGATTCCCCGTCCCTCTTTAATCGCCGCGATAATAGTTGCAAAATTATCGTCAGCCAAAACTAAGTCCGCAGATTGTCGAGTCACCTGAGTTCCACTCAACCCCATCGCTATTCCGACATGGGCCTCACGGAGTGCTGGTGCATCGTTGATACCATCGCCTGTCATCGCAACTATCGCCCCCCTTTTTTTCCATTCTCGCACCAGACGTAACTTATCTTCTGGCTTTGCACGGGCATGAACTTTACCAACAGGGGATTCTTGCTCTAATAAAAGTCCCAACTCTCGGGCCACCGCGATAGCGGTATTGGGATGATCTCCCGTAATCATGACAGAGACAATGCCAGCAGCTCTTGCTTCTTGAATTGCAAGGGCCGCTTCCGCTCGAGGAGGATCAGCTAAACCAATAACTCCCATTAAAGTTAAGCCACTTGTCTCTTGAGGTCCCGAGGCGACGGCCAGCACACGCAACCCTCGGGCACTCATATCCGAAACTGCATTTTCAATCTCACGATGAGCTGTACCTGATACACAAAGAGGAAGTACACTTTCAATGGCTCCCTTTACATAGAAGTTCCCGTCAGACCTTAGCACCGTCATCTTTCGAGTGTCAGAATCAAAGGGCTCTGTTCTCAATCGTGGATTTACGAGTTCAATCTGTGACTTCTCGATTCCTCGTTCACGGGCTTCAATTAGAATAGCGATCTCCGTAGCATCTCCTATCTCAGAAAGTCCTTGGAGTGGCAGTTCGCTATCGCAACACGATGTCGCCGCATATAAGAGAGCTTTGTGATCGGGCCCCCAAAGCTCCCGGACCCTCATTTGTCCCGTAGTCAGCGTTCCTGTCTTATCAGCACATATCACCGAGACACTTCCAAGAGTTTCTACACTTGAAAGCCGCCTGATTAAAGCATTCTTCCCGGCCATTCTTCGTACGCCCACCGCTAAAGCTATTGTTACGATGGCGGGCATACCTTCAGGAACCGCAGCCACGGCTAAAGAGAGTGCAAAGATGATCAAATCAATCATCGGCTTATTTTTCCAAAGACCAACAGCGAAAACCACACTCATGATTCCAAGACTGACAAACAGAAGTGTTCTTCCCAGTTGACTCAGTTGAACCTGCAAGGGTGTCGGCGCTTCTGGAACTGTGGCTAATAAATTCGCAATTTTTCCAAACTCAGTATTCATGCCTGTCGCCGTCACCTCGACTCGAGCGGTTCCGCTAACAACGATCGTGCTCATGAAAACAAGATTTTCTCGTTCAGATTCACTTAACGTACCGGTGGTTCCGGCGGGTTTCTTAATGATCGGTGAACTTTCTCCAGTCAGAATCGCTTCATTCAACAGACATTTAGCGGCCTCTAAGACAATGCCGTCAGCCGCAACCACGTCACCAGCCTCTAAGGCAAGTAAATCCCCTGGAACCACTTCTGACGCAAGAATCTCTGAGTACTCACCGTCACGAAAAACTTTTGCTCGAGGCGCTGTCAATTTGATAAGGGCCGCTAGAGCTGATTCCGCTTTATACTCTTGATAGAATCCAACTAAGGCATTCAAAATCAGTATTGCCCCTATTGCTGTCGCCTCAATGATCTCACCGAGAACAACAGACAAAATGCAAGCACAGAACAGAAGTAAAACTAAGGGACTTTCAAACTGTCTTCCAATAAGGCGCCAGGCGGAATGATCGCTTTTTGTTCGAATAAGATTCGGACCATACTGATCAAGACGTTTGGCAGCTTCTTGCGAGGTGATCCCTTTGAAAGGCAAGATTATCTCCTTACTCGTGTTCCTTCATGAATTTTGTCTCCCGGAAAAAGAATCACTTGGTCCCCTTCGTTAAGTCCCTCAGTGATCATCGCAAAACGATCATTTCGCTTTGTAAAATGAACGTCTTTCAATTTTGCTCTTCCATTATCCAAAACGTAGACAGCCCATTGATCGCGGTCTTTAAACAAAGCCCCCAAAGGAACACTTAAAGCATTGGACTCGTGAGAGACCACAAAAAGCACATCCACGTGATAATTATCCCCAAATTTATTTTTAAGTTCCTGAGGAACTTTTATGAACGCAAGTTTGACCTCTGTTCTTTCTTCTTCCACGCCAAGGGCCGATGTCTTGACAGCTCCGGCTCTGCTTATCTGGGTTATTTTTGCTTGCAGATCTTCCGCGCCACCCCAGTTCTGTATCCAAGCGTCTCCGTCGACATTTAACCGAACCACATCAGGAGTCAGAACATCTGAAACCACTTCAAGCTCTGAAAGATTCGAGATCTCAAATAACGGCTCACCTCGAGCCACCGGTCCGGCTGAATCACGAAAAATTTTAGAGATCACACCATCCATGGGAACTTTGATAGGACGATTTATGTCCCAATCTAATGCTCCGACTATTTTTCCCTTTTTCACTAGATCACCGAGCTTGATATCAAGATTACCGATGGTCCCGTTTGCAAAGGCATACACCGTTTGTTTGTCGCGGGTTCTTACCTTCCCATCCGAAGCAAAGTTCTCTTCGAACGGTCCCCGTTTTACGACATAGACTTCAACAGGAATCTCCTTGGGCCGAATCAAGATATATGCAACAACAAGAAGCACCAAAGCCAGAAGAGCATAAAAAATTTTTTTCATCTTCAATCCCTCGCTTTAAGCGCCTCCGAGAAATCCAATTTCTTTATTTTCTGAAATAAGAAAATTCCGCTGCTAAAATAAATCAGTAGCAAAACCAAAACTCCAAGCCCATAGGTAACCGGATTCACCACCAATGGAAATTTGAAGGTGTCGTTATGAATAAAATGGGTGCTCAAGTACGATAAATAATATCCAAATATCAGTCCCGGCACCAAAGCCAAGATCAGCTGCAATCCAATATCCAAAAATAACAATTCAAATGCTGTTCTTATGCCATAACCCAAAATTCTTAAGCTTGCCATTTCCCAGGCCCGTTCGGAAAAGCTAATGCGTGCAGAATTGTAGATAACAGCACCCGCAATAGCGGCTGCGAACAAATACAATATAATTGTGAAGGTTACGATCATGTCAGCGATGGTTTTGGTAAAACTCTCTAACAGCAATTTCCGCACGCTAATTGCTGCGACTTCTGGCATTTCCTTTAAAGAGACATAGATACGATCGATAAACTCGGGATCTATTTTAAGAAGCAATGTATCGACGACTGATTCTTCTCTGAGCCAACGATGAAGATCCCCTTTCAGGGCATACGCCTGTTGCCCTATCAGATCGTCGACAAATCCCATCACGGGAACTTGAAATTCTCTCTGCTCTCCTTCTTGGGCCTTCATACTTACGAGATCTCCGACCTGAAGATGAAACTGCGTTTCAAAGTATCGACTCAGCAAGATTCCTCCTTCCTTAGGCTGAATGACGTTTCCCGATTGATCCATAACACGATTGAGCTGTAGGGACTTATCCAGACCAAGAATGGAAATATCTTTTTTGAAATTCTTGTATCGTAACAAAACAGGGACGCTTCTTTCACCTTCGACCATAAGAACTCCGCGAATATTTCTAATATCGGATACGGTTCCCATTTTTTTGGGATGAAGCAATCGCACCGACAAATCCTCTCTGCGCATTTCATGGAATTGGCGCTGAATCATGAAATCAATGACATCCGTCCAAAAAGAGCCATTGATTAAAATTGATAAAGCCGCAGCAATGCCAAGTATGTTTAATACCAATCGGAGGGGACGAAATAAGAGCGATCGCAAAATCATTTTTGAAAATACATCCCAAGAACGCCCTCCCCTTAACTTCTCAAAAAATCCCTTCTGAAATGGTGGCGGACTTGGTGGCCTTAAAGATTCAGCTGGCAAAAGATAAAATACACGTGTGAGTGCTCCGGCAGCTCCGAGCCATCCAGGAATCAGTCCCGCGAAAAGACCCAGACCAAGGGAGTCCAGAGAAAGCGTGAAATCAATTGTTGGAAACCGGAAAAAATCTTTATACAGTCCTGCATACCAATGTCCGATTCCTGCTCCGACAGCAAACGAAGGCAAAATGCCCGTGAACAAAATCAATGTCACAAGTTGAAAATAATGAAAAGTTAAAGCCCAGCGACTGTAGCCCAACGATTTAAGTGTCGCTATCTGCCCTCGATGCAAGGAAATAAGCCTCGAGAAAACGACGTTCAAAATGAACATAGCAACAGACATAAAAATCGACGGCATTAATATCGCCATAACCCTCTGCTGTCGAATCTCATCTTCAACAAACATATTACTTAACTGGCGAGAGCGATCATAAGACTGAATATTTCCATAGGGCTCAAGAATCCTATCGATTTGCCGTTTGAGCTCTTCTAAGGCGACTCTTGACTTAGCGGCCTCACTCACTTTTATCTGAACACTATTAAATGCCCCACTTAATCCCGTGAGATATTCCAGATCTTCATGACGAAGCCAAAAGACACCAAAGTGTTTGTCATCCGGTAGAGAGGCCACAGGGCTTAATGCATAAACATATTCAGGAGAAAGACCAATACCCGAAATAACTACAGTGCGTTGCTGACCCGCCAATAAAACTCGAAGTCGATCACCTGTTTTCAAATGGTGAGCAACTGCAAATGACTCATGAACCAGAACTTCCATCAAGGAACTGGCTTCAGGCATTCGGCCCTGCCGAAGATAAATATTATTCAATGTCTGATGTGGGCCTCGCCAAGAGATGAAACGACCTAAAGCCGGCTCAGTCTGTCCTGGGACATCGACAAGACCATCTTTAATAATACGTGACTCGACCTGCTCGACACCATCCAGTTGTCGAAGATTGGTCGCAACTGACTGTGGTGCTCGAACCAGCTCTGCAAAGATATCTGCGAAATGAAATTGTCGGTAATAGGCTTCTTTCGATCTCTGCAAAGACTGGTATGAACTCCATGATGATACCAAAACAGATACTCCGCAAATAATCAGTATTGCCAGCATGAGTATCTGACTGCGCAAAGTTTTAAAATCTCGCAAAAGCTTTCGATGTAATCCTGTCACCAGTGAACCTCGTTGATCGAAATTTTCTGCTTATTACTTCGGACCTCACTGATGAGGCCGTCAGAAAGATAAATCACCCGATCCGCGAGGCCTGCAATTGCAGAGTTGTGAGTGATCACAACAACCAAGGTCCCCAGATCCTGATTGACACGCTTTATGGCCTCGAGAACTAATTTTCCGGTTTTGATATCCAAGGCGCCCGTCGGTTCATCACACAATAAAACATTGGGTCTTTTAGCGATGGCTCTGGCAATAGCGACACGCTGTTGTTCACCACCAGACATTTGTGAGGGGAAATGATCTTTTCGCTCGCTCAAACCGACCAAGGCTAGCGCCTCTAAAGGAGGAATAGGATTTTGCACCAAATCTGTCGCAAGCTGTACATTCTCGACTGCTGTTAGATTGGGAATTAAATTAAAAAATTGGAATACAAATCCAACATGCTCTTTTCGATAGGTTGTTAATTGTTCTTGAGTTGCCGAAACTAAATCGTGATCTTGATATCTTACCTTGCCAGATGTGGGGTTATCCAAGCCTCCCAATATATTGAGTAACGTGGATTTTCCACTTCCTGATGGCCCTAACAGAACAATGAATTCCTTCTCGAACAATTCTAGATCTAGACCCTTGAGAGCCGCGACCTCAACTTCACCCATGCGATAAGATTTTTTCAGATCCTTGGCGAAGAAAACCGGCTCGGTCATAATCTGCCACTCGCTTTCATGATGGCATATCCGAAATAAGAATCAGTATTTAAAACATGTGCTCGATATTAACAGTGCCACTGCCAATGGCTAATTCGGTAGTGATATTTCAGCAAGGTTACCTTCTGACAAATTCCAAGAAATTTAAAGGTGAAGCATCTGGTATTAAGAAGCTGCGAAACTGCAAACGTGACAGAAAATAACTATTTTCTTTGTCTGTTAGCGATACCCAGAAGAAAATTATTCTCGCGCTTTTTATCGCCTTTCACTTTCTTTGCGGCTTTGGCAACCTTCTTTCGAGGCCCCTCTTTTGATGGGGCCTTTTCTCTGGGGAGCGCAGTGGGAACTTTCATCGGAACTCCCAATAGTGGATTTCTTTTGTTGATCTCGCGAAGAAGTTGTCTGATCTCTTCCTCAAAATTTTCTGACTCGGCCGGGATATACAGCCAGTCTTTGTTTGCGGGGTGATTTTCAAGAAACAGATATTTTAAAAAGAAAGCGCTCTGTCTTGCATATTTAATCGGAATGATAGCACCGTTCCAAAGCTGGAAGGGATATGTAACACCTTTATATTCATAAGTACTATCTGACTGTTCTACCAAGATTAGCACAAGATTCATATCAAGATAATAAGCTACTCCGCCATGTTTTGGCAGAGATTGAATGTCATGAGGCAGAAGGTCTTCGATCCAAAGAAGGTTGTTTAAAATTTCTTCCATAAACCTATTTTAACCCCAGACCAAGGGACCTTCAAGCTGTCCCGCCACGAATTGATGCACAAGGGGCGATATCCATTAGTCCCGTTAATGAATCTCACGTAACTCGCCAATGTCTTTATCTAGCGCGATGATTAGAAAAAAAGGATCGGTTATGAAAACCCTTAACGTGCAATCTCTTCCTCTGCATAAGCCTATCATTTTAAAAAAAGACAAATCTCTTCGACAAGCAGCTCTGGCCATGAATCGCAATAACGTGGGAAGTGTGATTGTCTCTGACGGACATGGGTCTTTACGCGGTCTTTTTACAGATCGTGACCTGGCCTTGGCATTGGCTCTTAAGAACATGCGTGCTTCAGTGCCACTAAGTGACATCACCGAGCATCCACTCATATATGTGAATGAAACCGCCAGCCTTGAAACTGTTGTCGCCCTCATGAAGAAGCATTCAATTCGCAGAATTCCTGTAGTTCATCTTCGACACAATGGAAGACAAACATGTCTTGGAATCATCACTCTGGATGATCTCATCAAAGAGGGCCTTATAGATAAAAAGGATGAAATCCAGATACTGCGATCGCAGCTGCGTTCTTCTAAAGAAAAATACACTGGCAGCAAGATAAAAAGCATTTTCCACACTCAAGGCCAAAGAGAACATTCAATGTTTTCTTTTTTGAAAATCATCTCAGACAGCACAAATCTTAGCCGAGAAAAATCTCAAAAGCTCATGCGTGAAACACTAACTTTGATATTACGACGAGTTCCACAAAAATCAGGCTCTAACTTGCTATCTCAACTGCCTTATGAGTTGCAGATGCTATTGTTAAATGAGATCTCGCCTGCCGACAGATCGGTCACCGCAAAATCCATTCTCGAACAAACCCAAAAAAGATTGAAGGTGACTCCATCCCAGGCGCGTGCATTGCTGCAAAGCTTTTGGCGAGCGTTAGCTCAAACAGTTTCAGCGGGAGAAATTAGAAAAATCGAGCGTGACTTGCCTCGAGAAATTACGGAATTGCTTTCACCAAATCACTGATCTCACTGCGAGGAGTTGACAATGTCTAGATCCATCTTATTTTCGGCATTCCTTCTTATTATCACGGGCTGTGTGACAACACCGACAAAAGATCAACCGAGCCTGGAGCAACGCATACAATCTGAGCAACAGGCGAATACACCCGAGGAAATTGCACAAAGAGCCGCCGATGTTTTCTCGTCTACTCCTGGTCTCAGCGATGAACAAAGGACCAAGCTTCATGCTCTTTATTTGAAAACATACGCAGATTCGCGCCAGATTATGAAGGAAATTGGTCAAATGAAATCTTTGATGTTTAAGGAAGCGGCTACAAAAAAGTTTGATTCGAAGGATATGATGGAGCTCACCCACAGAATCGTTGAGGCCGATCAACGTCGACTTAACTTGATGTTCTCTGCATTCGCAGAAATGCAAAATATAATTGGATATGGTGAAGATAAAAAAGAACTTTATGAACGCTTGCGCAACTACGATTACCCAGGACGGGCACTTCGCTAAGTGAAATTTGTTTAGGAAGGATCAAGGTTTTTATCATGGAACGATTCGAAAACAGATCTCAAGCCGGACAACTTTTAGCTGCAAAAATTTCCGAATTAAAACTGCAAAATCCGCTGGTGATCGCTCTTCCCCGAGGGGGAGTTCCGGTCGCTTATGAAATTGCCAGCCTTTTACAATGCCCGCTTGATGTGATGATGACAAAAAAAATTGGCGCACCAGGAAATGCAGAATACGCCATTGGGGCTGTCGGCGAAGATGGCACTTCGGCCTATAATAAGGAAGCCATTGCAGCTCTGAAAATCGAAAAATCGGTTTTGAGAAAATTAAGTGAACAAAAGGCATTGGAAATTCGCGAACAAATCAAGAAATTCCGTGGAAATAGACGTCCCGAAACTATAGCGGGCAAAGATGTCATCGTGGTCGACGACGGTCTTGCGACAGGAGCTACCATGATCGTTGCTTTGCGCATCTTAAGGAAAAATCATCCAGGCAGACTTATTGTTGCATTACCTGTTGCGCCCGCAGAAAGCTTAGAGAAGTTACGTGAAGAAGCTGACGAGGTCATCTGCCTGATGTCGCCAAAAAATTTCCTGGCTGTCGGATTATGGTATGATGAATTTGATCAAGTTCCCGACGAAGAAGTCATTCGCCTGCTTGAAGAAACGCGCACGGCAAGTGTCATCCAAGAAATGGAAGTCCCTATTGAAGATGACAAAGTGTCCCTCACGGGCGACTTAAATCTTGTCGCCAACGGCAAAGGTTTGATTATTTTTGCCCACGGCAGTGGCAGCAGTCGGAAAAGTCCACGCAATCAACTTGTTGCCTCTGAGCTGAACAAAATGGGTTTAAGCACTCTTCTTTTCGATCTTCTGTCAGAAGAAGAGTCCCAAAATCGTGCTAATGTTTTCAATATTCCCCTCTTGGCGCGCAGACTTAATTTAGCGACGGAAACAGTTGCTAGAATGCCGGAAACAGAAAACCTTCCAATCGGTTTTTTTGGGGCAAGCACCGGCGCTGGAGCGGCCTTGATGGCAGCCACACAAAGTGCACAGAAGATTTTTGCGGTTGTAAGCCGTGGAGGACGGCCTGATTTGGCCGGAGACAGTTTGCAAAATGTCATGGCACCAACTCTTTTAATTGTTGGAGGCAATGATGAGCCAACTCTTACTCTGAACCGTCAAGCCGCTACAAAGATAAAATCGTGCAAACTGATTATTGTACCCGGTGCAACTCACCTTTTTGAAGAAGAAGGTGCGATGTCTGAAGTTGTTGAACACGCTTCCGCTTGGTTTCTAAATCAATTGCCGACAGCTACGGCTCAACATCCCGAGGAAATGGTCGTCACCGAACTAAAGAAGAAAGCAGTTCCTCTTCAAGGGATTAATAGTCTTGATAGTTTGATCGAAAGTATTGCTCATTCGCGAATTGTGATGTTGGGCGAGGCGACTCACGGAACTCACGAATTCTATACTCTTCGCCGCATCATCTCGGAACGGCTCATAAAGGAATATGATTTCAATTTTATAGCGGCAGAAGGCGACTGGCCAGAGTTTGAGCGTATCAATCAATACATTAAAGAAACGATTGATGTCAGCGCCTCTGATTTACTGAAAGACTTTTCACGATGGCCTACTTGGATGTGGGCCAATGTCGAAGTTCTATCGCTTATTGAGCTTTTAAAAAGAGAAGAAATTCCTTTCTATGGTCTCGATGTTTACTCGTTATTTGAGTCTATTGATGCCGTCAAGGCCTATGCTGAGAGACAGGATTTAGATTTGGCGTTAGCGGTAGAAGGAGCCTATTCCTGTTTGGATCCATTCCAGCGCGATGAAAAAGCATATGCGCGCCATTTGCTTCAATTCCCCGAGGGCTGTCGCCACGAGGTTGTCTCTATCCTGCGAAAACTTCTACGTCTTCGCCTGAGCGAAACACATAACACTCAGGAAGAGCTTTTTAGCGCACAACAAAATGCACGAATAGTAACTAATGCTGAAGACTACTATCGTCGAATGCTATTTGGAGGTCCTGAATCTTGGAACGTTCGAGATCGACACATGACAGATACCTTAGACATGCTTTTAAAAAAAGCGGGTCCCAACAGCAAATGCATAGTTTGGGCTCACAACAGTCACATCGGAGATTACCATGCTACAGAAATGGCCCCACAGGGATATGTCAATCTTGGAGGCCTTGCTAGAGAGCGCTTCGGAATTAACGCCGTTTCTTTAGTTGGTTTTGGCACATATCAAGGAAAAGTTTTGGCGGCACATGCTTGGGAGGGTCAAGAAACAGAAATGACTCTTCCAAAAGCCAAGGAGGCCTCTTTCGAGTGGTTCTGCCATAAAGCCGCAGTAGATTTGAAGGCCCCGGGCTTTAGTATCGTCTTTGATGCAGAAGCAAGAGAGGGACATCTTGGAAAAAGAAATTACGGCCATCGAGCCGTCGGAGTCGTTTATGACCCTACTCATGAAAATAAAGCTTTGAACTATGTGCCAACCATTCCGGCACAAAGATATGACGCCTTTATCTTTGTAGATGAAACAACCGCCATACAGCCTCTGAAAACCAAAAGCACTACCTTAGAATTTCCAGAGACCTGGCCCGGAGGTTTATAGAATTACATAAGCAGCATTAGCGAACCACTTGGAAACGGTTCGCCAAGCTTTGCGCTAGATCCTCTTTACGAAGGATTGTCAGCAAATCAATGCAATCGAATTCTTCGTCGAAAGCGGGCTCACAAGCGACCTGAGCACCCAACTTCATATAGGATTTAAGCAGTGACGGCATCAAGCCATCTGCCTCTGCCACTTGATGTTCACTCAAACCTTTTTGGAAATAGGCAAACCAATTTTCAAAATGCGACATTGTAAACTTCTTCGTCGGACGGCATGAATACTTATTTGTGATCAAGCCTTGATCCATCAAATACTTATAGGTCAAAGCGGCTTCTCGAGGATTATTTATTTTCAAGCTGGAACAACCAAAAAGAATTTTAGAACCGCTTAAGTTCATGTACTCAGCAATCCCACGCCACAATAAAGAGATAATAGAGCCCTTGCGATAATCCTTATGGATGCACGCGCGGCCTAGTTCTAAAAAGGGTCCTTCGTTATTTGCAAAAAATTTTTGCAAATCAAATTCCATTGCGGTGTAAGATATTTTGGAAAACTTAGAGCAGTTCACACGATATGTACCGATGATTTTTTTTAGATCTTTGTGCACAATAACTAAATGGTCGAAGTAATAATCGAACTTATCGAAATCTAAGCCCGAACCAGTCATGCCACGGAATTCCTGATTGAATACTTCGTGACGAAGACGGAAGCTCTCGATCAACTCTTGCGGAGTCTCTGCAGTTTTGATCACATAAGAGCCCACCTCAATATATAAATTGATTTTAGCTTTAAACTTATGGACGCGATTCCATCGAAGCTGAGTTGATTGCTTGAGTTGGTCGACTAATGCCATCATAGATTCCCCCTTGGTAAAATATGGACATCAAGAATTTCAATGCCGCGAAATACGTCTTTGCCACATCGTTAGCACTGCCAATGGCCGGATTGATTTCCACCACATCGACAGAGCGTAGCTTTTGATGTCTGCAAAATATCCGTCCAAAAATTTCAATATCTTCAAGACTTAATCCGTCTTGAACGGGCACACCTGTCGCCGGAGCGAATTCTGGACTAAGACTGTCAATATCAAAACTGATGTGGGTTGGTCTGCCCGCAACTTTATCGAAAATCTGATGAGCGATCTTTGACATTCCTTGCGTGCGAACATCCGTCGTCGTGAACGCTTGAATTCCTAGTTGCTGGACGATCTCTTTTTCAAAGGGATCCAGATCCCGAACACCGACATAGATTAAGTTTTCCGGCGACAAGGTTTTTCCTAACCAAGGAAAATGTTTTGTCGCGATGTTGTGAACATTTAATAAAATCGCAAGCGGCATCCCGTGCAAATTGCCGCTTAAAGAATGTTCTGGAAGGTTGATATCTGTGTGAGCGTCAATCCACACGACATACCCTTCAGGATTTTGTGCACAGAAGGCTCCCACTGTCGCAAGGGCCACGCTGTGGTCTCCGCCCCAATTTAATAAAGCTTCTGGTCTTTGCAGTAGCTCCTGAATTTGAAAGTAGGCCTCTTTATAAGGATTCCAATCGACTTTATGAACTTGCTGAGCGGAATGTATTTTCGTGGAACGAGGATCGTGAGTCGAGATCTCTCCGCGGTCCACGATCTTCAGACCTTGCCTTTTTAAGAAAGGAAAATGCTGACGAACGTATTCGTGAGAGATCTTAAGGCCGCTTTGTTCTTGACCCACTTCGAAGCCAAGACCTAAGAAATTGATTTCCTTCATTAGGTATAGGGTGAAAGGAATTTCCCGGTTTGTCTTGTCATGGTTTTGTTAGGATCATTCGTCTTGACGCAATCAAAACAATTTTCATCTGCAAAATCACTCTATAGTAAAGGCATGAAAGCTGTCACATCATTGACTCAATCAGTAAGCGTCTTCGCAAGAACTTATCAATATTTGCAGAAGTCGAAACAACCTGATGTAAGTGTTGAAGATCTTAAGGTGCAATGGGCGCAGGAATTTCTATCCCGCCTTAAGGTTAACGTCGAGATATCAGGCTCGATCTCTGACCAACAATCTCTGCTTTTCTTGGGAAATCATATCAGCTATCTCGATATTCCACTATTAATGAGCTCGGTGCGCGGTCTTTCATTTGTCGCTAAAGAAGAAATCGGCACATGGCCGATCATCGGTAATGCCGCCAAAAAAATAGAAACAGTTTTTGTGAAACGCGAAAGTGGCTCCTCTAGAAGGCTGGCTCGCCAATCTATTCAGGAGGCCCTTGAAAAGGGGCAACGTGTGGCCCTGTTCCCTTCGGGAACAACCTGTCTTTACGAAAATAAATCTTGGCGCAAAGGAGCGTTTGAAATCGCTCACGAGCAAGATTTGTCTTTTCAACCATTCAGAATCTCTTATTCTCCACTTCGAGCTGTGGCTTATATTGATGACGACTTCCTGCCGTTTCATCTTTACAACCTGTTTGGTCACGAACGCATTCACGCAAAGATCGAATTTCATGAACCCGTGAAAATTAAAGATCCCATTGCAGATTGCGAATATTGGCAAAACTGGACAAGAGAGTTTATCGATGCCAGCAGGAATTAAGTGCGATCTACACCTTCATTCGAACTTCAGTGATGGTAAGTTGTCCATTGCTGAAATCGTCGATCTTTACGGAAGTCAGGGTTTTGGCGCTATCGCCATCACAGACCATCTATGCGAAAAGAACAACCTGATTGGAAAAGTCAGTCATGGCCTTAGCTACAGTCTTTCAAAAGAGACTTTCGCCGAATATATCCAAACACTTCGCAAGGAAGCAGAACGCGCTTGGTTGCTTTACGACATGTTAGTGATTCCTGGATTTGAAATCACTAAAAATTCGTTCATCAATCATAGATCTGCCCATATCTTGATTTTAGGAATTGAAGAGTTCATTCAACCAGAACTTTCCGTTGAAGAGATTCTTGAGATCGCAAAATCAAAAGGTGCGCTGACTATAGCCGCTCACCCGTTTCATACTGGAGATTTTGAATTTCAAACTTTCTATCTTTGGTCACGCCGGGAAAAGCTGAAGCATCTGATTGATGCCTGGGAAATGAATTATCGCAAGAAGATGGTTCCTGAAGTTTTAAATTCAGGTTTGCCTGTCATTGCAAACAGCGACCTTCATCATCTTGGCCATTTTAATTCATGGAAGAGTAAGATTTATACCGAGAAAACTCAGAAGGCCGTTTTTGACGCTATTCGCAGACAGCGGATTGACTTCTTCTTGGATTCAAACACACCGACTCAATATGCCCCCACAGGCGTCCTTTTCACCCAGGACTTCCATCGCGAAAAAACCTCGACTCCTTGAATTAAAAGATGAAATCCTACGGGAATATGATGTGATTGTTTGATGTCATATTCGAAGTTTCACTCTCACAGAAATTGGATCCTATTCAGCATTCTTTTAACAGCAGGTGTAGCGCAAGCCACCTCGGGTTATGATAAACCGCCGAAAGAAATTCTTGATGTGATGCAGGCACCGCCATCGCCGTTTCCAAGAATGAGTCCTACATCAGATCGCATCCTGCTGGTTTCAATGCAGGATTACCCGTCTATAGAGCGAGTGGCCGAGCCTTTCTTGCGACTTGCCGGTGTTCGTGTTGAGCCGGGCAATCACAGCAAGCATGATACCGCTGGTGGTTATGGCATTCCCGCTTGCGCACAAACAGTTTCACTTGTGAAAGTTGCAGACGGCAGCGAAAAGAAAGTTGATATTTCAAGACTTGCATGTGCGGATGCCCCTCAATGGAGTGCTGATGGCAAACGCTTCTTCTTAAGAAATAGAACTGCCACGGCGGTTGAGCTTTGGTTGGGTGATGCACAAACAGCGAAGATTTCAAAAGTTCCTCATGTAAAATTGAATCAAATGTTCGGCAACGATGTTCAATGGATGCCAGATCAGAAACATCTGTTGGTAAAACTTGTACCAAAAAATTTGGGACCTGCGCCAAAGGTGGTTCAAGCTTTAACGGGCCCAAGCATTCAAGAATCTAATGGCCAAAAAGGTCAAAGTAGTACTTATGAAAAACGCGACACACTTAATAACAAAAATGATGAAAAGCTTTTTGATTATTATGGGACCTCACAACTTGCAATCGTCGATATCAATGGCAAGGTCACTGAGTTTGAAAAACCCGCTCTTTATGAAAGATTGCATATTGCCCCTGACGGCATTCATCTTTTGACGATGAAAGTTGTCAGACCTTATTCTTATATTGTTACTTACAGCCGCTTTCCACAAAAAGTGGAAGTATTGGATATTTCCAATCTTAGAAAAGTATCTCATCACCTGATCGCGGACCTTCCCTTGGCAGACCGCGTTCCTATTCATGGCGAACCATTGGGACCTCGTGACTTTTCATGGAGACCTCATGACCCAGCAACATTGATCTGGGCTGAAGCCTTGGACGCGGGTGACTGGAATGTGAAAGTTCCAAACCGTGATAAAATTATGATGGCTTCTGCTCCATTTAAAAATGAGCCCAAAGAGATCTTCAGAACAGAGCAACGTTACTCGGGTTTTGCGTGGTTAGAAAAACATGACACGACTTTACTTTATGAATACGACGAAAATAAACATTGGGTAAAAACCTTTATCGTCAATGTCGATAAGCCAGAGCAACCGAGAAAACTTCTTTGGGATCTTTCAAGCGATGAAGAATACGCGGATCCAGGTCAGCCTGTTTATAAAGTCTTAAAAAATGGCTCCGTGGTTGTTCGTCAAAATCAAAACGCGATCTTTATGTCAGGCAAGGGCTCTTCAATGGAAGGTGACCGTCCTTTCCTTGATAAGCTTGATCTTGTCACATTGAAATCAGACCGTTTATTCCGTAGCGACAAATCAGAGTACGAACAATTCTTTGGATTTCCTGACGAGAATAACGAAAACACATTCCTGACTTGGCATCAAACCCAAGTGGACGTTCCGAATGTTTTCAAACATACATTGGGCAAAGAAGTCAAAGCACCTCAAGGAGAGGCGACTTATACTTCGACTCGCATAGCGGTCACTCATTTGCAAGATCCAACTCCGCAAATTCGAGACATCAAAAAACGTCTCGTAAAATACAAGCGCGCTGATGGAATGGATTTGTCTTTCACTCTTTATACACCGCCAGGCTATAAAGAAGGCACTCGAGTGCCAACGATTTTGTATGCTTATCCCTTGGATTATGCTGATGCTTCTAAAGCAGGACAGATCACAGGATCTCAGAATACCTTCACAAGATTGCGTGACTATCGTCTTCTTTTGATGGCGGGTTATGCGATTATTGACCGTGCCGCCTTCCCTATCGTCGGAGATCCAAAAAGAGCTTACGACAACTACATGGACCAACTTGTCGCTGACGCAAAGGCGGCCGTTGATGAGGCTGTTAAATTAGGTGTCGCCGACCCCGCTCGCATTGGCGTGACAGGACATAGCCACGGTGCCTTGATGACAGTAAATCTTTTGGCCCATTCGGATCTTTTCAAAGCCGGTGTCGCAACCAGTGGTTCTTATAATAAAACTTTGACGCCATTTGGATTCCAAAATGAGCGCAGAACAGTTTGGGAAGCTCCTGAGGTTTACCAAAAAGTTTCGCCGTTCTTCTTTGCAGATAAAATGAAAACTCCATTGTTGATCATGCACGGCGCTGATGACGCAAATCCTGGCACAACACCAATGCAAGCAAATTTCCTTTATGAAGCCATTCGCGCCAACGGGGGAACTGTAAGACTTGTCATGTTGCCTCACGAACCTCACTGGTACTCTGCGCGTGAATCTAATGAGCAAGAAATCTACGAAATGCTCAGATGGTTTGATAAGTACGTTAAAAATTCCGGAAAATAAATAGGGCGGCGCTGTTTTCTAACAGCGCAAATGAATCTATTTATTCTTTATTCCTAGAGTAAGATCCAGAGCTCGTCCCACCTATACATGCATGTTTGCAGAGCTTTGGATTTCTCTGTATACCCCTCTTCGCGATTTTATAATAGAGCTATCTCAATAAGGAGGCTTTATGTACAGCAAGGTCGCGATCAAACAGCACCCTATTCATCCCATGCTCGTCGCTTTTCCAATTACTTTCTATTTGCTCACTTTCATTGCCTTTGCCATCTATAATTTTTCTGATGCAGGAATCTTCTGGTACAAGCTCGGATTTTTTTCCAACATGGTGGCCGTTGCAGCCGCTTTGCTAGCAGCTATTCCGGGCTTCATTGATTGGGCTATTGCTATTCCAAATAAAACGGCTGCAAAGACCGATGGTTTAATTCATATGTGCTTGAATCTCGTGACGCTGGGCCTGTTTGGCATTAGCGCCTATGTTATCAACGGAAGTTGGGACACTCCCGTAGCCTCTCTGAATCCTCCTTTGGTTTTGACGGGACTGGGCTGCGTATCTTTGTTAGGAGCTGGTTATTATGGATGGATCATGATTGGTGTCCATAAAGTGGGTGTATCTATGAGCCCCGAACAAGAACATCTTCAAGATGAGTACGAGAAAGAACCTCAACACAAAGAACCACCGGTTATGTATCACTGACTTCAGAAGAGAAGACCGTCTCAACGACGGTCTTCTCTTTTTTATTTAGAATCTTCTGCTATTCCAATCGCACCCGAGTTTTTGGAAGAAGGTTCTTGCGAAAAACGTGTGATGGCTTTTGACACTGGAAGGCCACATAAAAACCGACGGAGATTACAACTGTATTAAAAAGTCTTTTAACACCTTTGTTCCTTCACACAGGGTAGTACGTTGAAATTTTCTTCGAAGAAAACCACACTAACTGCAATCGGAGGTCTCTATGAAATGTCTCAATTTATTTGCGGCACTTGCGATGACCGGATTTATGAGTGCAGCTTATGCAGCAACGGCACCTGCTGGCTCGACAGCAGAATGCAAAGATGGAAGTTATTATTCAGGCTCTACAAAGCGCGGTGCCTGCTCTCATCACGGTGGCATTAAAGAATGGTACGGAACGACGAGTGAAGCATCGGCTCCCCAGACCTCCTCCGCGCCGATGGGGCCTCCTGCCAGTCAGCCTCAACAACAGAGCTCCTCTTACTCTAAAAGATCATCACGCAATACCGCCTCTGCCGGAGGTGCCGGGCAAGTATGGGTGAATACTGACTCGAAGGTTTATCACTGCCCTGGAGCTCGTTACTACGGAACGACAAAACATGGCGTGTATATGAGCGAAAACGATGCAATCGCTCAAGGGGCACGTGCCGATCACAACAAGCCATGCAGTAAGTAGCTAACGTTCATTGATGATGGAGACGCTCCATGATGATCTCATCTACTACAAAGATCGTCGCATTCTTAGTTGCGACGGCAATAGCATTATTTGCCAATGCCAACGAAAGCGAAATCGGTTTTGCGCTCGCTGAGCACAAAGGAAATAATGCAACGACCGATGCCAATATAAGTTTTCAAGGTTCGACCTTTGATAGAGAGTTCATAATCACTCCCAATTTTGGAAACGACCTCTATCCAACGGCTTCGCTTAAATGGGATGAAGGCTTAAATAGCTATTCTTTCAATGGAAGCTTCAATCCATTTGCCAGTTACTACGATAGCATCACTCCCTCCAATGTGGGTTTCGTGCACTCGATTATCGATCTTAACGCCAATTATACTTACTCTGACTCACTAACTGGCCTCGAGATTTCTGCTGCGTTGGGAATGATATTGAATTTTGCAAATATATATCCAAGTCAAAATGAAACTGATATCCATCTGGATGTGAGCATTTCACAATATCTATCGAAGGATTTTTTCCTGGGTCTCATCGGTTGCTATTGTCATCAACTGTCTACTGATCCAGGGTCTGGAGTCTTGATCGGTGATTTTAGAGCCAGCGCCGTCACCGTAGGCTATCAATTCGGGTATTTATTTCCTATGTATCAGGATAGATGGTCCGTCAGTTTAAGAAACTCTGGGGATTTCGATGCGCAAAATCACTTTGGGGGATGGAATACCTCTGTAACTTTGGCGATTCCACTTTGAATTTAGACCGACTTCTGCTAAAAAATTGCAGAGATGCCCTGGGCACCTCATTTGAAAGGGTGCCCCTTGACCAACAAAAAAATCCCAAAAAAATATCAGCCTAAAGGCTTTGAAATTCTTCATGACGACTTAGATATCATTGTCGGCAACAAAGCCCCGGGCATTTTAACCGTTAAAGCTTTATGGGAAAAAGAAAATACGGTTCACAACTTGTTGAATCAATGGGTTCGTAAGGGCAATCCCCGCTCGACAAAATGTGTGTATGTGGTTCATCGTTTGGATCAAGCCACATCCGGAATTCTGATATTCGCCAAAACCGAAGAGGTTCAGCAGTTTTTAAAAAATAACTGGAAGAGCACGATCAAAACGTATTATGCCATCGTTCATGGCCGCATGGAAAAGAAGAGCGGTACTATTCAAAGCTATTTAAGTGAAGATGAAGATTACGTCGTTCATTCGAGCAAAACTTCAGAAGAAGGAAAACTTGCCATCACGGAATATTCTGTCGTTAAGGAAACGGATAAGTTCAGCCTTCTTAAGATCAATTTATTGACGGGAAAAAAGAATCAAATTCGCGTGCATTTAGCCGGTGAAGGTCATCCGATTGTTGGAGACGAAAAATATGGCAAGGGCAAATCGAATTTTAAAAACCTGTGCTTACACTCTGCAGAGCTTGAGATCACTCATCCCCACAGTAAGAAACGAATGACCTTTAAAGCTTCTGCGCCCGCCTACTTCCGCAATCTTATTGACTACGAATATTAAGCTCGTCAAAAAACTGACGAGCCTGTTCTTAGTATGTGACGTTCAAAGCGACAAAACCTTCCACTTTAGTCTCATCATTCTTCATTTTTTCAAGAATGCGAGCCCCGAAAGTCAATGGCACAAGCCTAAATACCACGGATTCCAATTCAATCTCTGCACCATAGCTGTTCAACGTATCGTGAAGAAGCTGATCCGTAACAAAAGTCGAATCAAAGAAGAATGTCGAGTACACTCGTCTTAGATAATACCAATTCGGAATATTCCAATCTGGATATGCCACTGGAAAAACGTAATTCGCAGAATACTTTTGATATTCCGGAACATTCTGATACGCATACCCCCGAGAGAACACGTAGCCATTCGGAAAGTTTTCAACCGGCAAGAATCGATAAGACTGTGGATCATCCTCTTGACGTTGGTGATCGTAGACAAACATAAAGCCATCATTGGCAAAAATGCTGGGTGTATTCAGTATGGCCTCTTCAAAGATACGATATGACGACTCCTGTGAGTTTGTTGGCTGCTTCGCATCGTCGTAACGAATTTGATAACTCAAAAGCCAAGGGGATAAGATCGACCGTGCATGTTTGTCTTTGTTCCACGAAAAACCTGCCGATGCGGATGTTTTGTAGAAATAATTGCTTCCGCTCATATCGACATTGTTGAACTGATATTCTGAAGCATCTGTATAATTTGCTTCGCCAGTTGCATAGGCCGTCAGATTATAAAGCCCCATCTTCTTCAAATACGGCAATGTCATCGAAGCACCGAAAAAGTTTTCTTTCCAGTCTAACTTGTCAGAAGTTTCAAACTCGCTGACTTCACGATGACGAACACCCGCCTGAATATTAAAAAGAGGATAAAACTTTTTAAAATCAAAACTTAAACCTGCAAACGATTGTCCCTCTTCCGGGTCTGTTCCCACCAAACCAGACGCACTGAGGGTGCGAAGAAAGTTATCTGATTGGAAACCCAAGCCGGCCCCTCTTCCAAAATAAAGACCCCACGTATGAGGAATCAAAAGCCGCGAATCAAAATCGCCATAGGGTTTCGGCTGATACTTTTCTTTGTCTGCCGTGAACAGAGTCTCTTGGTCTGGAAAAGATTGAATAGAGAATTCATTATAGTTATCTGAGGGTCCTGTCCCAAGATAATGAAAATCAACCAGTTCATTTTTCTCGAAGTGGTGACACGCCTCTAAGCTTTGAACTGCAATATGAGACCCATAGCTATCCATGTCGCTATAGTAAAGACTTTTCCCGTCCGAAGACGGCATATAAGCGCCCAACCGGGATTCTGTACAACGAGAAAAACCGTCATCACTCATTTTGAAAATATCGGTAGAGCCCTTGTATTGAGCTTCAAAGAACAAATTATTTTTTGAGTCGACATAAAGTGAATTCAAAAGATTCCGCGAAGGCTCCAGCAAGGTTTTCGTGATTTGATGGCTCTTTAGATCGACAACGACCAAGGATTTATAGCCTGTCTTTGAGTTTAGCAGGACAACTGCATGGTCATCGTCGAGGTAATGAGCCTGAGCAATTTTTCCTTCGGACAAACTGAAGGACTGCAAAATCTTTCCATTCAAATCAAATTCAGAAATATTCCAGCTTTGATCAGCCTTGAAGTCTGTGGCCATGATTTTTGTCTGAGAAGCGTTAAAGCCGGGGAAGTAGAGTCTTTCGCCATCTGTGATTTTCGAACGATGCCCGCTCTCGAGATCGATCAAAATTAAATCAGAACTGCCCTTATTAAGATAACGTTTGTCAGGCAGAAACTCAGTATAGACCGCTTTATTTTTGCCGATATTAAGGCCGATCAGCTCTTTGTAATACGCAAGCTCTGCAACTTCTGTAGTCTTCCCTTTTTCTTCCTTATACAAAACGGCCGGTGTATCCAATGTTTGATTCACATAATAAATAGCGTCGCCCACTTTGAATGGCGCAAGATTATCGCGATAATCGACGATGTTTTCATTTTGAGAAGCATCTTTGCTCCAGCGAGTTCTCAAGTCATTCATCGCCTCGTCATAGAAATGCGCGAAGGTCTCCCCCGTGACATGCCAAAAAGCATTGTAGAGTCCAAACGGGTTTGGAATTCTTGATGCTCGTTCGAGCACTCTTGGCCAGAGCTCTTCACCGTATTTATTGACTCCATAAGAGACCAGCGCATAGCCGTACACATATTGATTCGGAAGTGATGTCTTGTAAGTGCCATTTAGGAATTGATCAAAAGTCGGAATCTGCCCACTTGTGACCAAGCCCTTTAGACGCGCTAAAAATCTTGGTGAACGACCTCGTCCACCATCCGTGTACTTCGTTTCAGTCCAAACTGCATCCCCCTCCATAAACCAAGAAGGAACTGCGAGGAATAAAGCAACTTCACGACCGAAATCCCCCATGACGTAGTAAAGAAGCTTTGCTCCATTGCGATTGAAATAGTCAAATTGATTCACGTGGCGATATTCATGAATCGACAAAGTTTGATACCACTCGGTCGATCCCACATAAGGAGAAAACATCGATGAGGCATACCATTCACTGCGACGAGGCATCAAGGTCACATAGCCATTGGGCTCTGCCAACTCGGGACGAATGATCAAATCGAATTTTTGAGGTTTTTGAATTCCATAGGTTTGCCCCACGACCTTTGAGTAATGTTCCACAAGATTCGCGATATAAACTGATTCCACACCAAGATAATCAGGATAAATCAATTCGACAGAATCATTCGAGATAGTTTCCCACTTAATGGATGGCGAGCTTTGCATAAGATCCAAAGCCCCATAGGATGCAGAAGACACAAACAACAAACCAACGAACAAAAAAACCTTCATCGAGATTCTCCCCAGAGAAGAACGATATTTTGTTTGATTTATAAAATCATTAAAAAACAGAGAGCGCCGCAACAAGGAAACCCTGGGAAGCAATATGTAAGGTTGCATGTTGAGGGAATGCAAAAACTCAAGCGACAATCAAATGCATGGGAAACATATCTCTGGCGTTTTTTCTATGCCTGGTGCTTATTTCAGGATGCAGTACTCTGCCAAAACATCCCGATCGTCCCATTTCGTATGCCTTGGATCCTTTACCAAATACACGCATAGAAAAGGCTTTGAATGAGCGGCTTAAAAAAAATCATGGCCCTGATGAATCCGCTTTTTCCCCTCTGATTACAGGACAAGCAGGTTTATTGGCCCGACTTGCATCAACAGCAGCAGCGGATCACAGTTTGGATTTGCAGTATTATATTTGGCAAAACGATCTGACCGGCCACCTTATGATGTATTATGTTTTAAAAGCCGCAGATCGCGGTGTACGAGTTCGAATTCTTTTAGATGATCTCAATCAAGGACAGTACGAAAAAAACCTCGCCGTGTTGAATACGCATCCTAACATCAAAATTAGGCTGGTGAATCCTTTCGCCAATCGAGGGGCTCGATGGCTCGACTTGGGAAGATTTTCCCAGGTCGACCATCGCATGCATAACAAAGTTTTTATCGCTGACAATGAGGTCGCAGTCGTTGGAGGTCGAAATATTGGCAATGAATACTTCTGGGCCAGTGAAGAAATTAATTTCGGCGATTTCGATTTATGGGTGGCCGGGCCCACCGTGCAAGCTCTTTCAAAGGAATTTGATACGTATTGGAATAGTGATATTGCCTACCCTATAGATTCCATTACAAAAAGCTATCATCCGACGACAGAGGAATTTGAAGCCCTTCGCAAAACAACGGAGGATGCTTATTATCAAGCGCAATCCACCGAATACGAAGACACCTTAAGAGACGTTATTCATCAACATTTCTTTTTAAAAGAGAGAGCGGCAATCTATTGGGCAAAGGCCGATGTCATGTATGACCCGCCAGAAAAGCTTCACCAAAGCACCGACAAAAAAGTCAAGACACTGCGAATTCAACTAAGGCCTTTAATTAACGAAACAAAGAAAGAACTTATTCTGATTTCACCTTACTTTGTTCCGCGTACTCCCGGCGAACAAAGTCTGATGACTTTACAAATGCGCGGAGTCCAAGTCACAGTTCTAACGAACTCGCTGGCATCAAGTGATCAAACAACCGTATTTGGAGGCTACAAAGGTTCACGAAAGTCCTTATTGAAAGCCGGAGTGCACTTGTATGAATTAAAACCAAAGCTTTCCACCTTGCCGAAAAATAAAAGAATCGGCGCCAGCTCATCAGCCCAATCTGGGCTTCATGGAAAGGTCTTCGTTTTCGACAGAACAAATATCTTCGTGGGCTCAATGAATCTGGACCCAAGATCTATGGAACTTAATAGCGAAATGGGCGTTGTGGTTCACAGTCCTGCCTTTGCGTCGGATTTTGCAGACCACTTCTTTAACAACCTTCCCAAGACCTCCTACAAGCTGACTCTTGATAAAAACAATGACTTGCATTGGGAAACAGTCGAGCAAGGTCAACTCATCGATTACACGAATGAACCTGACACGTCCTTTTGGAAACGCTTTAAGGCAGAGTTCTTATCCATCTTTGTCCCCATTGACGAACTTTAAATATTCCACAACAAAAGCGAAAACCCACTTCATCTAACTAAATCTGCTTTTCGCATTCTATAGGAAGTTTTGGAACATTAGAGCTGAATTGTTTTGGGACAACGGTCGGGTTGATTTGTATTTTTGCTCGTAAAGTGAAATAACATTCGCAATGATAAAGAGATGAAGGAACTCTGGAATCGTCGCGAACTATTAAGCCTTCTTGGCGGCCTGTCAGCCGCTTCTTTACTGCCCAAGCCCTTGGCTATGGCCGCAAATCTTATCACCCATACTCAAAACAGCGAGTTTAAAACCAAAGGCTTTGCCATTGCCGATGGAAGAAAGGAAAAAGGTATCGGACACGGATATGCTGCCACTCGTGAGGATCAACCAGGCAGTATACGATTAGGCAATTTCGCAGGAACACATTTCAAATCCTTTCCCACAAGTTTTACTCCCCATCAGGTGGTTCAAAACCCTGGAAATATCCAACACTTCTTTGCCATTCAAAAATGGGGAACTAACGCCGTTCACCTCGATGTCGCTTCGGGAAAAACAACCGCTCTTCCAATCCCGAAAGGCGTGAATGTCTTTGGACACGGGGCTTTTTCTGCGGACCTGGACAAGCTTTATATCAGCGCCATGGATTACAATAAAGGTCGTGGGACTATACTTGTTTATGATGCAAAAAAAATTACCCTTTTGGGCACACAAATTTCGAATGGTCTTTATCCTCATGACTTGCAACTTGCAAAGGACCGAAAAACTCATTGGATTTCCAATGTGGGTCGCTTTTCAAAATCAGACTCTCGAAAATACGACAGCACGATATCACAAAAATCAAACTTGAGCCGCATTGACTTAGAAAGCGGCCAGGTCCTTGAAACACACGAAGCGTCTGACTTTAACGGCATGTCGCACTTTCTAAATCTCGACGATCATAAATTTCTTAGTATTGGCATGCAGGGAAAAGTAGACCATGGTGAGTCACCAACAACCTTCGCTATCTTCGATAATGCTCAGGTAAAGAATTTAGCAAAGAGCGATGCTCTTTTAAAAAATGCCTATGGTGAATCCTTAAGCGTTCGATTGATTCAAGGCACTCGTGAAGCTTTGGTAACCATTCCCGACTGTCACAAGGTCGTCATCGTCGACATTGATAAGGGGCAAGTTTTGAAGGTCATCGACGGAGTTTACTTTAAGGCCGCGATTCAATTGCCAGATCCCAACTGGCTTTTATTATCACCAGCATCCGGCGATACTGCGCCATTTATGCTTTATTCGGTCAAAGACAAAAATATCAATCAACTGCCAGTCTTCTATAAATCACTCGCGCCTGAGATGCACAACTGGTTCGGGTTTGGTTCTCACGGCACCGAGATTATCTGGCCATTCACATAATTACTGATCTTCCTGGCTTTCAAAATCACCCACCTTACGTGGTTTCCGAGGAGTGTCATCAGTATCTCTATCATTCAGACTGGCCGAAGTTTTAGTACCTTCCATCGGTAGGCGTTCCGAGTCCGCCAAGTCCTTACGTTGAGTATTAAAAAACTCTGCATCGCTAAGTCCTTGGCGATACCACAAGATATTTTTTGCTAGTGATGGCTTGGACCTCAGAATGCTGGTCAAAACTTTATAGGGGCGCCAATCGTATTCACTCTGCCCTACGATGACCGGAGTGGTTCCAGGAAAGACATTAAGAAGACTAAGAATGGCTTTGTTATTTAGATAATCCCCGACCGTCACCCGTCTTGCATCTTTAATATGATAGAAGTTAAACGCGTAAAGACTACGAACGTCGATGAAAAGTAATTTTTGGGTACGGCTTAGTTGTAACAAATCATAAGCACTCACGACTCGCACCGGACTTTGAGTCGGGACAATGATTCTTTTATTTTTCCATTCATCAAGACCACCTCGATAAATAGAAACACTTTGATATCCCAGCACACGCAGGGCCGTCGCGGTATTGTAAGCCGCATAGTCGGTCTCGTTATTCGTATAAAGAACGACCGGCAAATCCTTCGAGACATGGGCACTTAAAGATTCGAAGATTTTTAAATCCTTTGGCTCCTCGGCCCGCATATGCAAACGAGCGGGCAAATCTTTAAAGCGTAAACTTCCTGGAATAGAAGACTCTTCGGTCTCATTCGCTTCGCGCAGATCAACTATCTGAATTTTAGATGTCTTGAGCAAATCTTGCAGCTGAGCCTTATCAATAACTTTCGCAATAGGATGAATTATTGGCACCCCGCTCACATCACGGACCCAGTTAATAGCATTGGCACTGACTCCAATCCACGCGAATTTTTCCCTGTCGACTTCAGCTCCATAAATTCTTTTAAGATCGGAAACCGCATCCTGAGCGTTCTTATACCCAAGGACTTTGAGATTTTCAGAATCACTCAAAAAATATTTCAAACTTTGCAATTCACGATCTTTTTGCAAAGTTAAGTCCAAACGATGTGTGAATGAAAATGGGATAAAGAGGGGTGCGCGAAAAGAATAGAATTCGACAAAGCCTTTGTATGAGTTCGGAAGGCATCGAGCCTCGCCCTCGGGAATCAAAACCGCGTGAGCAGTTTGAGACATCAGTGAACCCAAATGCGCGTCATTTAGGAAAACGACTTTCGCCTTTACGAAGTCACACGAAGTTTTATGCAGCAATATGCTTCTTTTATAATAGAAAATTCCAGCAGCGCCAACAACACTGACCAGAATTAAAACTATTGAGACACTCCGAATGCGCATGATCTTTTCTCCGACAATAATATCGGTATGACTCTATGAATACAGTAATGATAGGAGAAAAGTGCAACTCATTACCATCTGGAAATATTCGCCTCATCACGATACTCACTGATTTATGCGAACGTTTTGTTCCAAACAGGGATGGAAACGGGCCAATGCTCTTTTGTTGCAAGGATATCGGACCGATAAGCATTGTGAGGTTGATCATGTCAGGACGTATTGGTATCAAAAACAGCCTTAGCATTTTGCTTCGGGCGTTGCTTGCAACGCTCGCGATCGCATTATCCTCATGCACGATATCTAGCCTCGTCGGGGATATTAATACAGATGTTAGCTATAACTTGACGAAACTCGAGTTGGAAACGGATCCTGTTCAGATCTCCTCTTTAGACAAAAATCTTAAAGTTTCCAAATCCACAAACCAAAGTGGTCATGTGGTAAAAGACGTTTACATCAAAGTAACCGTTTACGACGTTAAGCCCGCACCCAAAGCTGGATTCCATCCCGAACTGAAAGTGACAGGAAGCACTCAAATTACTTCTACTTGCGGAACAACGAATGCAAGCGGCATCACTTATTGTATGTTGAGTTCCCAAAAAACAGGAAAGTATCTTGTAGGTCTGAGCAACGCGAACGTGAAGTCGAGCTTAGCTGTAAGTTTCTACGACGGCAATAATTCCGTCACCGTTGAAACTGGAACTGGATACGCCAACGGTCAAGATGCGACAGAGATTGATGTCACCGTTCGTGATCCATCAGGAAATATCAGTCCTGGCGCTGTTCCAACAGTGACTGTAAGTGGCCCTGGAAATCCTCAAATCACTTGTACTCCCGCCGATAACAATGGTGTTTCTAAATGTTACGTGACCAATACATCGCCTGGCGATGTAAATGTGAATTTCACAAATCCATTGATCTCTTCCCCCGTTGTCGTGAGCTTCGATCCATCTTCTTTAACTCCCACAAATCCCAACGCCCATGTTGATGACAATGGTGGTGATGCCAGCACTGTTACAAATGCTGGAGCTAAGGCGACTGTGGCCGTTCAATTGCCAGCGAATCCTGACGGCACACCACAAACAGGTGTGACGCCTGTTTTAAGTATTTCTCCGCCATCTAATACAAGTTATGTCTGTGCTCCAAGTAATGCGTCAGGTGTATCAACTTGTACAATCACTTCTTCTGAAGAGGGTACAAAAACAGTTTCTGTAACCTCCCCTTCGGGAATTGACGAAACTGTGAACGTGAATTTTGGTGACAAATATTCTAATGCGACGGTCGTCACACCTACAACGACAGACGTTCCAGCAAATGGTACTAGCACACAGGTTGTGTCTGTGACTGTCAGAGATGACAATGGAAATCCAATTTCTGGCGAAGTTCCGCAAGGAACAGTCACTGGCTCTGGTGCGAATACAATGACGTGTACTGCGTCCGATACAAATGGGGTATCGACTTGTTCGATTACATCCACACAGCCTGGCGACAAAACAGTAACCTTCACAAATCCGGCCGTTACAAATCCTGTGACTGTAAACTTCAGTGAATCAGATATCACTATTGATACGAATCGGGCCGATGCTGGCAACGGTGACCAAAACGTCATTACCATTGTTACCAAAGACGGTGACGGAAACATTATCACCGATACAACACCGACCTTAAGTATTACAGGCCCGGGCAACGCAACTTATACTTGCACGCCCTCCGACAATAGCGGCAATTCGACTTGCTATATCACTGCCGATGAATCTGGTGACTATCATCTGTCCGTGACTTCGCCTGCCGGCAGCCAAGAAAATACTGATATCGTGTTTAGCGATAGCAACTCGACAGCGTCTTTGACTAAGGCCACAGCAAACGCAGACTTTACTGATACAGCTGTCCTTTCTATGTCCATCTATACCGCGCAAATGCTACCGCGTATTGGATTCACTCCGACTATAAAGGCCACTGGCACAGGGCAAGTCGTCGTGACCTGTCCTGCCACAGGAGTTCTTGGTGGCACAGATTGTACGATCAAATCAGATACTTGGGGTGATAAAGTCCTCGAGATCGACGATCCACCGATGGCAAGTCGCTATGTCGTTCGCTTCATTAATACATTCTCGTCAATGACAGAGACTTCTTCGGGCTCGCTGACTAGCTACGCAAATGCTCCCGGTGCTTTTGCAAAACTGACAGTGACACTAAAAAGTACGGCAACAACAGCTATGGTGGGTGTAATTCCAAAATTGTCAGTCAACGGCACCGGCACTTTCACGTCCAATTGTACGCCATCAGACTCCAGTGGCTTCTCGTATTGTAATATCAGTTCTGACACCGTGGGTTCTGCAACCGTAAGCCTTGCAGAACCGTTTAACAATATCGCTCCACTGACAATGACCTTTCTAAATAAGACTCGTTCTTGCTCAGTTGATTTTGGTGGCGGTAGCCAAACTTGGGTGGGTCCTGGTTTCAATGATTTCTCGAGCTGTCAAAACGTAACCTGCAATGTTGGTTATACATGGTCAAGCAACCAGTGCATGGAATTCGATGCTCCTCAAGGAGGAGATTTCAATATCAATGGCGGTGCTACGGGAACATCTAGCGCCCTAGTAACTCTGAATGTGACATTGCCAACGGATGCGTCCCCTCCGATTTATATGCTTGCGAGTTCTGATGCTTCTGATAATTCGTCTTGGGTTCCTGCGGCCGCAACGATGTCTTATACCTTGTCAGCGGGAGACGGAATTAAAACAATCTATATGAAGTTCAAGGATCGCTTCGACAACATTTCAGCTATCGTCACTAAAACGATCCGTTTGGATGCGACAGCGCCTGTGGGCGGTGGTTTCAATATTGTGAACAATGGCAATAACGTCGTGGGTGATCCTAATATTTATCTCAACGTGATTTGCCCAACAGATATTTCCGGTGGAGTTCAGTCTGCCACAGGCGAAGCGGCTCACCCGTCTGCATGGATTGACTGTATTTCTTCGATGAATTATATGCTAACGAATGTCTCTGGACCTCACACGGTCTATATGGCGTTCCGCGACTCACTACACAACACAACTTCGGATTATAATCACTCTGTGATCCTGGATATCACCGGCCCCACATCGACTGTGACGTATTCAAATGGATACCTGAACACTTTGACGACAGGACTTTCAATTACGGCAATTGACGACTACTCGTCTGTGGCGGGCTGCTCGATGCAGGTTCAAGAAACAACTTTATCAAATGGAGTTCTGAACACTTGGGGGCCGTGGACTCCATTGACTCGTACAGGTAATGGATGCGGAACTCAATCATTCACAGGTCAACAAGGTCATGCCTACAAATTCCAAGGTCGCTCGGTGGATGAGTGGGGAAATATCGGTGCTTACAATCAACCGCCACTGATTTTGAAATTCGATACAACAGCTCCAGTGAGCGGTTCGATCACAAATCCAACAATTAATCAGACAACCACACCTATTGTGTTAACTCTAAATAAAGGATCTGACCCAGAATCTGGCATGAGCGCCGCTGACGGTAACTATATGCTGCAGGTTCAATCAGCTACAAATGTCGATGGTGTATGTCAAAATAATTGGTCCGGTTGGTCAGGTGCCTTGGGTGGATTAACTGCGGCAGCAACGTCGTACACTTTCACCGGCGCACAAGGCAACTGCTATAACTTCCGCTACACAGTTACAAACAATGCGGGTCTGACAAGTGTCTATACAACGTCTTCTCCGTCACGCATTGATTATACTTATGCATGGGTCATTACAACCGGCTGGTATGGATGTACTGCCCCGGCTCCGTCATGGCAAATTGGTGGCTGGTATGGATGTACTGCCCCTGCTCCATCATGGAGTTATGGTGCTTGGTCTGATTGTCCTTGTGGCGTCAACCAAACACAATATCGTTCGGCATCATGCCCTACAAACTACGGCACCGAAAATCGCAGTGTCACATGTCCGACCAACTATGGTACTGAATACAGAGGCGTGATCTGTCAGCGCAGTGACGGCGCAACAGCGGCGGATGCGTACTGTGGTGGCGGCAAACCTGCAACTAGCGAAACTTGCTCGAACACCAACTGTGGTGCTGCTCCGGCTTCATCAGAGCAATGTTCAAATTCAAGCTGTGCTGGATCTCCAACTACAAGTCAACTTTGTACACTTGACTGCGGTGGCGACTCGACGGACGGTGGTGGTGACGATGGTGGGTCTAGCTAGGGAATGATTTTATATTTCACAAGGCCACTTTGTTCATCCAAACTGACATATAAAAAGTCATTAAAAATAGAAGGCATAGAGCTTAAAACACCCTTCATTGGGACTGAGAAAAGCTCTTTGCCTTTTTTAATATCGTAAGCACACAACGAGCTCTCTTTGCAGGCGGCGAGAACTAAATCTCCCTTAGGAGTTTTAACAATCAAAGAGCTCGAGACATTCATCCCCTCGCCACCGGATTGAAACCACTTTGTTTCACCGTTTTTGAGATCAAACGCTATGATTTTTTTATCAACTGTCACAATCCCAAGGTTCAAACCATCATCAATGCTAATGCTAGTGAAAACTTTGTCAGCGAATTTCATTTTCCAAAAAAGTTTCCCGCTTGCCGCTTCTAATGCATAAACGTTTCCATCATGAGAGCCGATATAAGCGATGTTGCTAGAAAAAGACGGCGTTGTCTTCACAGCACCCTGAGCAGCAAATTCCCACTTTTCTTTTCCTGTCTTTATATCGAACCCTTGAATTCTTCCTGAGATATTCCCGACAATCACCGTTCCCGACCGATCGTCCACCATCGGCGAAGAATGAACTGGAGCACCGGTAAAGGCCGTTCGCCACATTAATTCTCCCGTCGAAGCGTCGAGTTTTGCAACAAAGCCATTAGATTCTGTTTCCGCACCGACGTAAATGAAGTTATCCCGTAACAAAACAGAAGAACCGATATAATCCGCCACTTGGTGAGTCCAAACCAGAGCGCCGTCATTTTTTCTTAGACAATATAAAATTCCATTATAGGCCGCTACATAGACAAATTTTTGATCCAAAGCTGCTGTTGCGTGAAAACCTTTATTGCTAGTGCTTGCGAAATAGGACCATTGCTTCTGTCCTTGTTCATCGAACTTAAAAAACCATCCCGAGTCAGAGCCCACATAAATTCCACTTTCATCCACCGCAGGCACTGATTTCGTCGCAACATGCACGCCAATGTTAAGCGGAGCAATCCTCCACTGTTCGGTAAGTTTTGATATTGATACTGAAGACATCACGATGCCTTGTCGATTCTCGCCGCGATACTCAAATGTCGGTGCAGTAGAATGATCCTTATCCAACGCAAAGCGCACTGGCAAAGTCCATGGCATCATCGTCGGTTGTTGGCGATTATTCAAATTGATCACTTCTAGCCTCGGATTCTGGCGAAGAGCCGAAATCAAAACTATACATGCATAAATAAAAAACACGGCAAGAAAATATTTTAACTGGGATTTATTAATCACGGGGCCACCTCAAAAATCTCGGCCCATAAGAGATTGTATTTCTTATGACAGGCATCGTGAATTTCCAGAACTTTTGAAAAGCGATCGTCTGTACTTAGGCGAGACATCAACGATAAATGCAGTTTCTGGTCTGGATCCCTTTTGCAGGAATAATAAACCTGGGAAAGATAAACTAGCGGATCACACTTTGTACGAACTGCATTCGAACGATTAAAATGAAAGCCGTCCATACGAGTTCTATCATCAATCTCTTCAAATAAATTAATTTGGCACTCTGTGCGAGCGTCGAGCATATTTAATGATGGAATTCGCATAATACCATCCACTGCCGGATTTGCTCGCATGACTTTAGGAACGATCTGACATATCCAGAACACAATTAAAAAAATAAAAGCTGCACGTATCTTTGGGAGACTCAGCAAGAAATAGTCATCATCCCAATAATCTTTCTGTAGGGCCTTCAACCAATAAATCGAAGTCACACAAGTCATAATGCAAGGATAATAAAATCCTACTATGTGCCAAGAGAATGCATGAAATGCAAAAACCTGCACAAGTGTCAGCCAAAAAATCCAACGCCTTTTTACGACAAGCCCCCAACAGAAGCACATTTCAAAAAGAACAACATAAAGAAGCGACAGACCAAGAAGCCAACCACTCCAGATCGCAGGCTTCAACAACGAAGCGCCCGACAGCCATTCATAGTTGAATTTGATGAGCCCCGCCCCCATATAGAATGAAATGATCAGATAAAATAACGTTTTCACTTTATCTGGTATAAAGAGATAGGCCACACTCACCCACAGGGCCATGTAATGATAATTACCCATGAAGGTATAACTTTTCAAAACAACTAATAACTTAAATAAGGTCAGACTCAGTAAAATCAAATATCCCGCTGATACTTTTCTAAAAATAAAAAGCAAAATGCCAATAATAGCAATGACAAGATATATCCACAGCATGGCGGAAGCAGCCATACTGGATGGCAATTTCACTGCGGCACAGTTGGGGAAAATAGGCCAACAACTCTCTATTCGACCAGCACCAGCTAGCAAATTAATGACTGCGCGATTATTCCAAAACATGAAGGTCAGAACATGAGTGAGACACAAAAATGCCCCGTAAAGAACCAGAGATACATCCTTACTGATCTCATCAATTTGATAACGTAAATATCTTAGGGCTGCCACTGCATACCTCGCCTTAGGGCTTCCTCTTTAGAAAAAGGAAGTCTTGTATGCGCATCAAAAAGAGCGCCGTGCAGATCACTCCCCTTCAGTAAAGCGTTCTCTAAATTTGCCCCTCGCAAATCGGTTTTTATGAATTTTGAATAGCGAAGGTCGGCAGACCAAAGAGATGCCATACTTAAATTCGCCTCTGAAAAATCGGATTGGTAAGCGCGAACTGCTGATAGATCCGACGACCTCAAGTTAGCGCGTTGGAAAATGCCGTTCTCGATATTGATCGAACGCATTTGCAGGCCGGTACCACGGAGGTCAGAAAAATTGCAGCTTTTGCAAAAGCCATATTTGAACTTTGCAAATTCAGCCTGAACATTGCGAAGAATACAACTTTGACAGTGTATACTCTCGATCTCCATATGTGAAATGAAGCGATTCGAGAAATCCGTTTCAACGCCAGTCCACTCAGTTCCCTTATTTACCGCAGGCGCAGAGGCGGCCAGCAGCAGTACTAGAATAAAGACGTATTTCATCGCGAAGAATCCCGCTGAAGATATTTACCCATAGCCATTGTAACGTGTCCTTGAAGGTCGGCTTTGAGTTCATTATTGAGATAATTAAGCGGAATCCCGCCTAAAGACGATGACTTATTTCTCGAAAATGGCAAACTCCAGGCTTCTCGCTGTAAACGAACTACACAGGAAAACATGCCTTGAATCTTTTCATGATTCAAAACCTCAATTCCGTCTGACCTCTTAAGATGAAGACCATCGACAAATCCCTCAAGAAATAATCCGGCCATGTGATGAGGAATACTGATCATTGCAGCCCCCTTCATCTCTCCATAGGGACAGCCTTTCAGATCAGGACGATCTTCCGACCAAGATATCAGCTCATTCGCTGCTCGATTAAAAAGCTCTGTGAAGCGTGTCGCATAAACTTCATTGCCGGTCTTTTTGAACATCTCGGCTAAAACTGTCGAAAGCCATCGAATATAAAAGACATTCTGACTCTTCTGATACGAATTCCAATAGGCTTCGACAAGATTTTCCAATGGCAACTTATGGTCTTCAGAAGTCGTAATAAAATAAACAAGGGCCTCTCCATAACTGAATAAATCCGATGAGTCTTCCCGACCTGAATTATTTAAATCCGTATGAAGTACGCCTGTCTTTGGATCATAGTATGACAACATCGTTTGGTGAATAAGCTTTAACTGCCGTTCGCGCTCTTCGCTCCAGTCATGATTCTGTCGCAAGCTTACGTACGATAGAGCCAAAGTCGCCCACTCACCAAGTTGATGATCCGTAGACGCGTTCATTTTTCTGTAGGCACTATCCAAGGCTAAATGGCAGGAATTAGAATATTTTTGATAGCGAGGAAAATTGCTTTTAAATAACTGCCGTTGTTCACAAAGAGCCCACACTCCAAGATTTATGCGAATAAATGTAGAACTTGACCAATCTGTCGAGATTCGTTTTTCCTCAAACATGTAAGGCAATTCTTTATTCTCTTCAATCAAACGACTTAGAAAGTCTAAGCTATCTTGAACCCCGTCCGCCATAGCCGCCTTCAAAGGGCGCTCTGGATTAAGACCTACTCGGCTCGAGATAATTTCATGACCAACGCGGTTGCACTGGTACACATGATATAGCTCATATTGGTTATAGTGCTTACCACTTCTTCCTACTTCTTCTGGACTGACGAAAATGTTTTTCACCCTATCAAGATACCGATACTCACCTCGGAGATAAGGATGAAGACTGGCAGCGACATTCTGTTCGGCCGCCCTCTCCAGAACACCAAAACTGATCGCTGTCGGCGCTTTTTTCAGCGAAACAGGCTTTTCCATTTCCCCAAGATTCAGAAAAAACCGATATTCATTCAGAGAAATGCCTCCCTGCGCGATTCTCTGGCAATTCTGGGTGTCTTCTTGACGAGTTGAGCTTAAAGGCGGAGTTAATTTCAAAAGCTCAAAGTGTTCATCTTCATAAATCTTTTGAAGGAACCCTAAAGATTGCTTTATCGTATTATAAGAGCCGTGAGATTTTTCGATAAGCAGATAATCCGTGTCGAACGAATCAAAGAGCTTCTTAGTTTCCGGCCAAGTAAAGTTTTCGGGCTCGGACCAGAAATGCGCTAAATTTCTTGCGCGATTAGAATCTTTTTCGTCATAGATAAACATCGAAAAGCCGGGCTCTGCTTTCGTTGTTCTATCGTAGTAGAAAAGGGGACTCCAATATTCCCAAGACATTAATAAAATCGGCTGGCCTCGAAGATCGCTAGCATTGTACCATGCCGCAAATTTTGTAAGATTTCTGGCAGTACCGCTGTCCCCTTTGAAGTTTCTTTTCATATTGACGGCGGTCGCACCTGCAAAAACCACAAAGACAATAAGAAAACCTTTTCTTAACCAAGAGCGATGTCTTTCACGAGAAACAGAGTTCAAGGCCTCTGACAAAACCCAGAAGACAAGTATGAAAGCGAATAGACAGAATAGGTATGCAAAGCGAGTGACTTCAACGCTAATAATTAAAAGCCCAAAACTGATAAGCACCAAGCGATTGCGGAAGCTAAGAACTGCATCCGAGGATTTTCCTTTAAACCAGGTCCACAAAGAAGCTGCCATTAGGAACGCCAGTGACAAGCCCATGGTGCCCGTGGGCTCTTTCATACTTTGCCACTCACGAACATTTCTTTCGACAAAAAGATTATAATGCAAAAGTTCAGCGAAATAGCGGATCTTTTGAAGTGGAAAAGGAGCAAGTACAAAAGACAGAGCCACGCCACCAATTAAGAATGCAATACTGTCCCATCTTGTCTTTTTGAAGTCGAAGAGGAAAAAACATCCAAACGATGCCACGATGAATGCTGTTTCAAAACTCACCATCGAGAAAGCATAGCCAATCAGAAGCCACCACCAAGAGCGTATATTTTTCTGACTGAGTAAAATAATCACAAGCAATGCGATGAAATTAATCGGAGCCGGCCGCTCCCAGAAAATTCTTAACATCGCATTGCCGTTCACAAAAAGGAAAACCACAGACCATACCATCGCTTCAAAATCCGGCAGGACTTTGCGAAGAACTCTTTGTAAAAGAAATGTTACGATAGCTAATAAAAAGGCCATCGCAATTTTCGTTGCGATGAATCCTGGAAAGAATATTAAAAATGGAATCAGGAACAGGTTGTAGAAAATATGCTGATCGATAAAGACTTGCTCAAAGATACTGTGCTTTAAAATTCCGGTCGTCGCAAAATTCGTGATACCGTGAGCATAAGAGCGCGCCATTTGAATGTGGTAAAAAGTATTCTGCGTAAAAGCGAAATCTTTTTTCCCAAAAATATAAATCAAAACGCCAAGGCCTAATAAGAAGGAACCGATACTGAAAATCCACGAAAGTCTCTTCTGCATTTTCAAATATTACCTTTTATGTTTACCCGTCGGCAATTATCTGATTTGAATCAGGTCCCCCGAGCGGAGATCATATTGCAAAGAATAGTCTTTATCCCCATGGGTGTCTGTCAGACATGTCGTCAGCAAATCCCCCGAAAACTTGCTGTCTCCACAGACCTTGGTATGTGAAACGATCATTCTTGCGAGTGAAAAGTTAGAATCGAATGCATAGAATTGTCCGAAGCGCGTGAAAATCACCACGCGGTCACCATCAATCAGAGCTTCCGCCTTTTGGTTCCATTGCACATCTGGAACATACACCCAGCGAGAGATTTTCTTTTCCGCATTTTCTAAGTAAATCCAGCCTGTATTAAAAATAGAAACCCGAATGGGGCCATTTACAACTTTCCCCTGAGGACTCAATGAATAGTCAGAGATATTGAAGTTCCTCTCTTCAATATCTCCGTGGGGCTCGGACTTACTTTCAAAATCCGTAAAGAAAATTTTTTGCCAGGCCCTTTGCCCTCTCTGAGCTGAAAGAGATTTGCCATGTTGAGGTGTTTGAGATGTCTCATTTACACAGACATTCGCACGGCTTAAAACGTTTTCATACTCCGCTTGCTTTGGCTTACGCACCTGCAGATAAGCGCTTACACCTAAAAATTCAGAATCATCTCTAAAAGCATCACAATGTTTCTTAGCGATTTCTTCGACATGCTCTGCGGAGCATTTAAGTTCTGGCTCTTCCCAAAGTTCTTGCTCAAGCTTAATTTCCTGATTTTTAAATCGGCCCCAAATCAAAAAATCGCAGGAAGCTTCAGACCTTTTCAATGGCTGCCACGGCCCCCACAGAGCCAATCCCGCCAGACTCAAAATCAGAGCAAAAGCCAAAATGGATTTTCTATTTGCGAACAATCCCAAAGTCTTTGCTCCTTTCTTGGTCAAATGGAAGTTTGGTATTTCCATCAATCAAAGCACCTGAAAATATCGCCCCTTGCCAAATTGTTTTTTCCAGGTTCGCGCCACGCAAATCCGCATTCGTGAAATTTGCGAAACGAAGATCCGAATAACGAAGGTCTGCCTTTTGTAAGTTAGACTGAACAAACTTCGCACCAGCAAAACGACTCCCCTGGAAATTGCTTTCACTCAAATTTGCTTTAGAAAAATCAGAATAGTCGAAGTGAGCAGCGTGCCCTTTCGCGGCCATCAGCAACGATTCCGTGAAGTCTATCTTTTGTGCCGACATACGATCCATCACTGTATAAGAAAAAATCGCCTGATGAAATTGGCTTTGATGCCAATCGCTGTGAGTGAGATCACTTCCCCGGAAATTCGCCTTGGGCAATTGTACTTGAATGTGCTTTTGAGCCACGAAATCAGAACACTGCATGTTGTTCGATAGAGCTCTTGGAACAGTAAGTTTCGGGCAATAAGCTGTTCTTGCGGCCTGAACTTGCATGAATATTCCAAAAGTCAGCAGCAGAATCATACACATCCTTTGCGATTTCTTTACTTCATCATGAGTGACTCATTTTGTGAAGAAAATCATGTGATTATCGAACTAAACATCGTGCTTCATTCTCCGTAGGATCTCATCCTGCAACGAGGTCTCTTGTTGAGATCGCAACAACCTTCAGGACCTTCGCTAAGAGACTTTTCATTAGTGAAATTCATCAATTACACCAACACGTCTCTAAAGGAGGCGGCTTAAAACACCGATAAATACTATGACACTTAGATAGGCCACAGGAACTTTTTTGGTGAGGACCCGTCGAACAATGAAGGCATTTTCTGGAACGTACATCATCATGATGATTTTCGGTTTGATTGTGGGTTGCTCCCAGCAAAACGATTTTAGTTCCCCTTCTTGTGTTAACGGCAATGCCAACTGCACATCTGCCTCAACAATCGTTGCATTCCAAAGTGGTGATTCTACTTCTGCTGCAGCCTCTGTTGATAACAACGGCAATCTTGGTTCCCTTAAAATTAAAACCGTTCGTTACGGTGAGCAGTGGCTAATTGAGTTCATTGTCACAAATCCAAAACTAAGTCCTTTAAGTTTTTCAAGCAAAACTATTACACCAGGCGATTCATCTTTCACCGATGGCATCGCCAAATCCGCAAAGGATTGCACAAACTCTACAATCCTCTACAGTCAAAGCTGCTCGATTGCCTTCTATTATAAACCAAATGATCCACCGCCAGCAGCACAGACTTTAATTTTGAAATTTAAGACATTTTTAGGTGACGACTTCGTCATTAATTCGGGATTTGATGCGAACGCATTGCTTGCGGACTTTTACATTGATCCGTTGAAATTAAAGCTCCCTGACACGACGGTTTATAATGCGTCGGCTGGTTCACCCGTAATATTCCATTTTAACCTAGAAAATCACGGCCAAGATTCAGCGGGAACTCCACTGATTCTTCCTGGAATTTCGTATGCATTAAAGCCGGGCTCTGCTTGTACATTATCCGATGGTGCAACAAACCCATGCGGCAGTGTTACAGATCTCGCTGGCGCCGGCGGCTCTTGTGAACTGACTATGACTTACAAGCCAACAACGTTGGGACTGCAAAGATGCGATCTGGTTGTTTCATCTACGAACGGAGCTTCGCGCACTTATAGCTTTCAAGGAACTTCGTGGGGTTGGCAATCCTCGAATGCAAATGTGGATTTTGGTACAAGCGTCGATACGACACCTCAAGTAAAAACACTGAGTGTGACTTTGCCCACGAATGCTACGACAAATGCATCAAGTTGTTCATTTAACGCAATCACCGGGACTAACGCCTCTCAATATTCAGTGACTCCGGGTGCCTCTTGTACAAGTTCGGTTGCTGGAGGAACAACTTGCAACCTAAATGTTCAATGGACTCCACCCGCAAGCGCTTCTGAAAGCCAGGCACAATTGAAAATTTCCTGCGACACTCGCGGCGGTGATTACACTTTCAATCTTCATGGTCGTAAAGTTTCTTCGAAACTTATCACCAGTTCTAACCAATTGAGCTGGCCTTCAAGCTTAGTCGGAACCTCTTCCATTCAATCTGTTGTCTTCACGAATACGGATTCAACGGACTTAACTCATTTCGCAGTCCATCTAAGCAACATCACGGGGTCCTCGTTCGCGATTCAGTCTTCATCGACTTGCGGTACGACTTTGCCTGCGGGAACGTCCTGTCAAGTTGATGTAAAATTCAATGCGAGTTTTGCAGGTACTCAATCTGCTTCCTTAATAGCGTCATCTACAGAAGCTACAATGGACTCAAATGTCGCTCTTGTCGGCGAAGGTTTACAACTGCAAGCAACGCCTTCAAGCTATGACTTCGGTGCCGTCGTCCCAGGAACAGATCGACCGGGCTCGAGCATTTTAATCAGCAATCCTACCAATACGACAGTTTCAGGATGTCAACTAGTGACGACCTCTTTGGCAGTACAGGGCTTTTCCATTGATGTTGATTCTGAATGTAATTCAAAAACGTCTCTGGCTTCTGGAGAAACCTGCGAAATTAAACCGCGCTTCTTCCCTAAAACTTCAGTAGGCCTTCGTCAGGCAAGTTTTCAATACACGTGCTCTTCTGGTGGAACTGTCAGCATCACTTTAAGCGGAGAATCGAAAGCTGACCTTCGCCTCGTGACGGTTCCCCCTGCCCGTGCCGCCTTAAGCAATCGCCTTGTGGGAATCACTCAAGATATTGAATTTATTTTGGCTGACTTTGACAGCACACAAGATGTTGCTGATCTTAGTGTCGCTTTGAATACTCCCGTAACTGGATGGAGTGTCGTTTCAGCAGGAAGCAGCGACTGTGCTAATCTCGCTGGCGGCACTCTGCCTCATGGCTCGCAATGTAAGGCGAAGTTACGCTTTAATCCTTTGGCAACAGCTGGATCCGAGCAAGCCGGAAGTTTTAGCGGCTCCCTGAATATTTCCTCATCTGACAGCTCAGTGGTTGTTCCAACAATTAACTTTGCGAGTGAAGCTAAAACAATTCAATCTTCAGTCAGTTCTTATGATATGGGGACGATCCTGACAGGGGTCGATGTTTCATCGAAGACTTTCGTCTTCACGAATCCTTCGGATGTGGACGACGCCTCTGGATGTGCGCTTTCAGCCTCAGGAAGCTTTACCGTTATCAATAGCACTTGTGTAGACACATTGCCGAAATCCTCATCTTGTTCTGCGCAAGTCAAATTGCCCGCACAAAGCAGCTCTGCTCAATACGCTGAAAATCTTGATTATACTTGTTCCGTGGGTGGAAGATCGCGAATTGCTTTGCAAGCTTATGTACAAAAACCACCGACATTGACTTGGTCTGGCACTTCAGATTTTAGCTATGTCGATATTGGTCAGACACAAACTACCACTTTGACCTTGACTCATACCGGTGCGCCTCTTGATAACAGCGCTCAAGCCCTTTTAGCTTCGCTGACGAATATTCCGGAATTCCAAATCACTGCGAATAACTGCCCAACCGTTTTAACGGCGGGATCAAGCTGCAATGTGAATGTAACTTGGACACCAACAGTGACTGGTGCAAGGTCCGCAACACTTTCTGCTTCAGGAAATAATTTTGCAACATTGACTCAATCTCTTGTCGGAAACGCCATTGATCCAAATTCACGTCTGACACCTTCGCCTTCATCCGTCAGCTTCCTTGGACACTTGGTGGGGTCACACACGGAACAAGTCATTACATTTACAAATGCTGCCGTAAACGGCACCTCCGCAAGCCTTTCAACGGGAAGCTTGAGCCAGGGCGTCCCTTGGACCCTGAGCAATGACAGCTGTAACGGAAATTCTTTGGCAACATCGGCAAATTGCACAGTGAAATTGAATTACGATCCGGCTGTGGTGGCATCAACGACCGGCCAGTTCACGATGACCGCTGGCGCCATTAGCAAAACAATTTCTTATGCAGGATCTTCCGAAATCATCACCAATTCTGTTAGCTCTGTTTATGACTTCGGAGACGTTGATTTAGGTGCAGCGATTACATCCCCTGCTATTGTCATCACAAATCCATCTTCATTAGATGATGCAACCGGATGTAACTACACTGTGGACAGTCCATTTACTTTGGATGGATCCTCCACTTGTGCCTCTGCAATTACCAAAGGTACGACCTGCAACCTTAAGGTCACTTTGCCATCACAAAGTTCCGGTATCACCATTACAGGGAAAAAAGTCGCTGTGGACTGCGCCGTTGGTGGGCACACGGAAATCGCACTTTCCGCTGACGCCAAAGAAATTCCTAAAATGGTTTGGACCGGTACAAATATCTTCGGTGAGGAGGATATCAATCAGTCCGGAATTTCTCAGACGTTCACTCTGACAAATCCTAAGGCCTATGCTATTGATTTAACATCTTTGGCATTAGTGGGATCTGACACTTCTTTCGCGATCACGGGAGGAACTTGTACTGCTTCTTCACATCTCCCTTCCTCAGGAAGTTGTACAGTGGATGTGAAATTTGCACCGACTTCCACCGGAAGCAAAACAATTATCTTAAGTGCTGGCGCTGCTTTACCTAATCCCTATAAAACACAAATTACTTTGACAGGCACTGCGACCCAAATGACTTTGGCCCTTTCAGCAACATCTTTGAGCTTTGGTCCTGTGGAGCTTGGCTATTCAGGAATGAAAGAGTCGCAAGCCATCACTATCACGAACAATGGAAATCGCACCACTCATCTCACATTCACCGGATTGACGAATCCTCCGTTCGCTGTGGATTCAGGTTCTTGTGCAACAATCCCCGCGGGTGGTACTTGCGTAATCAATGGCCAAAGTTTTGCCAATAATTCCACTGGCACTTACAATCAAACTTTAACTCTGACAGAGACTTTGAATGATCACACCACTACAAAGACTGTGACATTCAACGGGCAAACAGTTCCTGTTGCGGGCCTTGCACTGAAGGACAATCGTGCACAAAGCACTTATGTGACAACAATTCCGAGCACTGACATTACAGGTCCTACAGATGACGCGAACAATATCATCAATTTAAGTCCTACTCATCGCAGTGTCACTTTCACTGTGCAGAGTACGGCGAGTGGCGCGGGTGACATAGATACGTTCGCGATTACGCTAACAAACCAAAGTGGTACAAACAATACGATGACCGTTGTGAATGACACATGCACGGGCTCGACGTTATCAGCTCTTGGTACCTGCACATTTGATGTTGACTATGCTCCGACGACGAACAATGAGACCTCCACTTATTCGGTTTCCGTCACAGCTATCAGCAAGCTCAGCGGGAATACTTTGACAGTCGGTGTGACCAGCTTGATTGCACACTCGATTCGTGGCGTGAGTTTAGCTGCAAGCTCGACAGCCCTTCCATTTGGTCCAACGAAGATCAATACGTCGGCCACCTCTGTGACAGTAACATTAACAAACAATGGAGATCAAACAGCGACATCTTTGAACGTTGGGTCGTTGACAGGTGCTTACACTTCTCTATTCAGTTTAACTAGCAATTCTTGTGGCACGTCACTGGCTGGACAGGCCAGTTGTACATTCGCAGTGACATTCACTCCGTCTTCTACCATAGGCGCCTTTGCTGTGAATCTTGGTGTCAGCTCGACTCAACAGACTATGAATAGCGCTGTGGCTTTGAAAGCCGCGAGTTACAGCGAAAATCCAGCCGCTGCCGATGTAAAATTCGGACTTGAACCTGATATTACATTCGATGGGACTTTCTACTACATGGCTTCACGCTATGTTGATACAAGTACTTCTATCTCTATGCCTGCTATTACAGTTTGCGACACAACAACTGAAGGCGGAACGAATGTCTGCCATGCAAATGAGATCTATGATGGCACCAGATCGTATCTGGCTGGAACAACTGACGGTTCAGGTCCACGAATTGTCCAGTCTGGTAATAAAATCTTTGTAGCACTACAGGATCAGGAAAATGACTCTAGCTCTACAAATTATGGAGATTCGGCAGTTCTAGTGTGCATGAAACCAAGTACGGCCAGCCAAGTGCTGACGCTGGCCGATTGCGCTGTATTAAAGCCTCATACCTCAGCAAACATTAATGAAAGCGGGCTTGGTCTTTATTCCTCAATGGCCATTAGTGGAAGTCAAATTGCTATAGGCAATCAGACGCATCACGGGTATATCATTACCGTTTGCACGATTGACACAACGGGAACAGATCCTTCTACAGGGATTGATGTGAACTCTTGTAAGGCGTCCGAAAACTCGAGTTTGGCAGATTCCGATGCAGCTTATACAGCCATCGCCTTTAATGGAACTCAATTGGTCTTTGCATCGTTCTCAAAATCATCGACTCGAGCCCTCATGGGCGTAGCTTGTTCTGTCGATGGTTCTAATAACCTTACATGCAGTGGGAATACAACTATCGATTCAACCAGCACAACGATCGGGTCAGATACTTTTGAACCCGGAGTCTATCCATCTATCGTTTTGGACGGAACCAAATTCTATATAGCCCATCAGTCCGGAGAAAATATTTTCAAGATCTTAAAACTTTCTACTTGTGATTTAAGCACGGCCACATCGTTCTCTTGCTCAACACAAATCGCAGCTCAAAGCAGCGATTCGACGGGCTTTGGTCTCTTCCCTAACATATCAATCTCTGGCACAGGTCCCACAGCACGACTTTGGATTTCTTATACTGTGACAGGTGATTATGGCAGTGCCTTTACGTCTCCTCGCTATGCGCTTCTTTCGTGTTCTGCATCAGCGACGACACCAACTTGCTCAAGCCCATACTTTACCCAAGCAACTTCGAGCTACCCTGCACATGTCTATGCACGGCGTTCTTATTTAAATACCACAAGCAAAATCATGGTTATTCCTTACACGGCTACATCCCAACGCATGGGTGTCGCCAATATCGGATTAATACCGGAGCTCTAAGAATGAAGTTGAATGTCCTGTCTCTTTTAACAGCCTTCACTCTTTTCTTTGCGGGACTTTTCGCGAAGGCGGAGGACGTTATTGTGAGTAAGACGGCGCAAGAGCAAGCAGCATCGGCGTCTTCTCCTGCTCCAGTGACAAATCCCATGACAAAAAAATCTGCCCCTAAGAAGAAAAAGAAACACGACATTTGGAGTTTCGAATTAGGTGCCGGATATCCACTGAGCTCTGCTCTGCAAGCACCAAGTAAGCAGCTTGAAATCAGCAGCGATATGTTTTTGTCCGGTCGTTGGAAGTGGGGACCTTATCTGGGGTTGCTTTTGACAGACGAAAAAGACAGTGTTTATTTCCCAGCCACCGGCTATACCGAAACAAGAAAAAGTCTTTTGACATCTTACACGGGTGGCCTTCAAGGTCGTTACAAATGGAAGCAAGGCTGGGATTTTAGAGGCGCCCTAGGTGTGTCTTACACTCAACAAAAAGTAAATAGCGTAGATACCAATGCCCCTATTCCATCAACAGCCGTCGGCTACTCAAAAGATTACCCTCTGGGAGTCGATGGAAAAGTTGCCATTCAATATTCAGTAAATAAAAAAAACTGGGCCTATGGCGCAGAACTCGGCTATGAAAACACAGCCTTGAATAGTAGTAGCCAGGCCATTTCCATTATCTATCTTAATTTCCTTCTGCGCACAGCTTTCTAATACTTCAAAAGAACTCGCGAAGGATTTGCGTCGGTCTTCGCGGCCGCGCTGGCGGCACTCGGCAAATTCCCCACGGAATCAAGCGAGTATTGTAGAATTTGATCCGAAGAAAAATCTAAAACGTAGGCTAGATTTCCCTTTGTATCGATGCTTAACGATTCAGGTGAATCCCCCGCTGCAATATTCTGAGCGAGTCGTAAGGTTCCATCGGACTGGATCGCAAATTTCGAGATGGTTCCATCACCGGCATTTGTGACGTAAATATAAGATCCAGAAACCTGCATATGGGTTGGCATTATCCCGGTCGCGACCACCTGCCGCGATGTCAAAGTCCCATCACTGCCAATCGAAAAAATTTCAAGCTGTGCCGTCGAGCAACTGAGAGCATAAATATACTCTCCGCCCTGATTTGATTTATAGGAAGCCAACGGTCCTGACGGGCAAGAAGCAACACTGGCTACTGCTGGCGTTAACGGAGTCATTGTCCCATCCGCACTGTCGTAAGAGTATTGCGAAATAGAGCTATCATAATTCAAGACATAACTATAAAGCCCCGAAGGGGAAAAAATCATATTAGCCGGAGAATCTGCCAAGGTCACAGTGGAAACCAGGCTCAACTCGCCTGTTGATGTAATTTGATATTTTGAAATGGAAGAATTCGAGGTTTCGGTAACAAAAACAAATTTTCCATCAGGCGATAATATTAATGACTGCGGAGCCATCTGGGTTGCAACTGGATTTCCCAAAGTACTGAGAGTGCCATCGGCGTTGATCGAATACTGATAAATTGTATCCTCCCCCATATTAGCGACGTAGAGATATTTTTGCATCAAATCCATGGCAATCCCCTGAGGAAAAGCCCCCGTTGCAATCGGAGTCCCAATCGCTGTCATCGTTCCAGCAGGTCCTAAAGCATACTGCGTGATTGATGTTTCGCCGATATTTACAACATAGGCATACCTTGCACCTTGAATCGCAGGCGTTGCATCGGAATGAGATGAACTGCATGCAGAAAGAAAGAGACAAAGACTTAAGAAGAAAGACGTGATGATTTTCATAAGCACCTCTCGGTGAAAAAACTAGCGCCCCCAGGCGCTAGTTAGAACAAGTCGGAATGTCGCCGGATGATTGCCTGCTGGAATTTCCAATTCTTCACGAAGAATCTGAAAGCCCGCATTGTATAGCTCTTGTCGAATCACCGATGCGTGAGGGATTCGTTTTTGTGCTGTCCAATGCTTGCCGTTAATCTCTACAACACCTGGAGCATCTGACATTGGAGTTTGACGGAACAACACATAGTTTTCATCCATGTACAAAGACTCAAAGCTGTCTTCCGGTTTGTAGTTCGGACTCATCGCCAACGTCTTCAAGACAAACTTTCCTTGAGGAGCCAGAGATTTTTTAACCCCTGCCAAGAACTCCGCGCGCTGTTCGTCGCTTGGCGTGCAAGTGAAAATATCGTGGTCGTGAATCAATTCAAATTTTTGATTCAACTTTTCAACATGCTGAACGCCGCCCATGCCGAAAGAGATATTCAAAGATTCTTTCAATGCTAGTTTTGAAACAATCACGATCGAACTTCTGTACATATCGAAAGCTGCAACTTGAAAACCCATTTCAGCAAGAGCCATAGCCGCAACTCCGTGGCCTGAGCCAAGGTCTAAGGCGCGAAGCCCCTCCGGATGCGGAAAGAATTCATTCACCACTGCTGGAAGATACTCGACACAATCTCTGTTACCCAAACCTCCTAACAACATGATGTTGCTCAATGTATTTTTCGGTGTTGCGATGATTTTTTCTGGGTTTGATTCGTAAACAGTAAGGCTTTGTTTTTGTGGTTGTAGTTGTTGTGCTTTCATAACGATCTCCTGTGTTCGCAATTTGCCGTCCGTGGCTTCATCAAAGCTCGACCTCATGTCGAGCCAGATGACTTTCCATAAAGCACGGGAGATGCCATGATTTTTCGCTGTAAGAGCCGCTTATTTTCGATTTGAGATATAGCCTGCCGGGTTCCCGACAGGGTCATCTGCCGGGGTCTCGCCACTGCCGAAATACCGACAAATAAAAAAACCGCCTGGGAAGGCGGTTTTTAGGAGAATCATTTTTTAAGACCTTGCAAACGTCGGCGCAAATCCCCTAAGGTGCTGCGCGGAATCCCTAAATATCGGGCCGCGGCCGACTCTGATCCTTTTTGCTTAAGAGCAAAGTCGATCAACTTCATTTCAAACTCTGCCACCACATGATTGAAGTTTCCTTCCAAAGCTCTTTCGTCGATTTCTGCCACCGTTTGCGAACTCAAAACCTTATCGTAAACCGGAGCTGACTGAACCAAGTGCGGAGTTATATCCGATGCCTCAATTTCGGTCCCCTCTGAGAGCACACAAGCCACATCAATCGCTGATTTCAATTCACGAATATTTCCTGGCCATGAATACGTCAGAAGCAAATTTTCCGCTGACTTTGAAAGAGCTTTTTCCCGGTAGTTATTTGCACGGATAAATTCATTCGCTAAATCAAGGATGTCCTCTTTGCGATCTCTTAAAGGAGGTAGTGTGATCGTGAAATTCTTAATTCTAAAAAACAAATCTTCACGGAATTTCTTTTCACGGATCATCTCTTCAAGATTTTCATTTGTCGCCGCAATAATGCGGCAATTCACCTTACGGCCCACATCTTGTCCCACCGGGAAAATATCGCCCGTACTTAAGACACGCAGAAGTTTTGTTTGAATATCAAGGCTGAGAGTCGCAAGTTCATCTAAGAATAAATCTCCGCCATCGGCACTTTCAAATTTGCCGGCACGGGCTTCCGTCGCGCCTGTGAACGATCCCTTTTTATGGCCAAACAATTCCGACTCTGCCAATTGCGCTGGAATCGCCGCACAGTTCACAGCTATGAACGGGCGTGAGCTGTCGTTTTCAAGACTCCATAGATACTGAGCCATGATTTCTTTTCCCGATCCACTTTCGCCACGAATCAAAACAGAATGTCCTGAACCACGAATCTTCTTCGCCGTTTCAAGAACAGCCTGATAGGCAGGAGATTTCGTATACAAGTTCCGATGTTGAACAAACTTCGAACCCGCTTGCACTTTCAAAGTTTGATTCTTACGAAGCAAGCGATGAACGACGGGAGCTTTACGCAAAACTTGGGTCAGGGCCTTCTCGTCAAAAGGCTTTAGCAAATAATCGGCAGCCCCTGATTTCAAACACTCTTCAAGTAAATGAGATTCATCATGACCGGTCATAGCGACGACCACTGTCGTAGGATAGGCTTTTGTGATTTCTTTAATAAGTTTCACACCTAAACGATCTGGAGAATCATCCAGCGAAAGATCTGTAAAAACCAAATCCACCAACTGGCGATCTAAAATGTCCATGGCCTCATCATAAGAATCCGCCAAAGTCACTGTGTGTGGCGCAGGAATTTGTGCCTGCATGGTTTTACGAACAAGTGTTTCGTCGTCTACGATTAGGATACGCATTATTGCTCCCTCACTTTAATTTCGATGGCAGCGATACAAGGTTTCGGTACGAGCCACACACCTAATTTTTTTACCTGATCTTGAATCTTCTTTTCATCAAAATCTGTCGTGCACAAATAAGACCTTTTTCCAATAGCCAAAGAGGCTAACACGTCGAGGCCTTTGGTTGTTTCGGCAAGATTCTGGTCAATCACTAAAACGGCATTCTCGGGCCAGTGCTGAAGATCTTGTGCTTTCTCCAGGTCAGCGATGCTGGTTAAGAAAAACTTCCGCACTGACTCAGGCGCTGGTCTTTCTTTCCAAGCTTGCAGAATATTTTCGTCATCGTCTACAAAGAACATGACTCCATTCACTGGAACTTCAATAGTCTGAGCAATCCATGACGGAGTTTTTTCCATTGGCAACTGAATCACAAACTCAGTCCCTTGCCACTCTATAGAGTGAACTTCGATAGATCCCCCGCTCCACTCAACAGCGGACTTTGCCTGGAACAGACCTAACCCTGTTCCAGTCGCTTTGCCAAAAGTAAAACTGCGCTCAAAAATCTTCCCTTGTATTTCTGAAGACATGCCCTTGCCGTTATCAGAAATCTTTAAGATGCATTTTTTTGTTTCTGTGCGCAATTCCAGGCGCACCTTTGTCGCTCCCGCTTCAAAGGCATTATTCAGTATATTTGAAAGGGCTGTTTGGAACTCACCCACTTGAACAACGGTCCAAATATGCGGAAAAAGAGAAAGGCCTTCTAAAGCCAGATCGCGATCTTTGATTCGGTGTTCATTCAGAACACTGACGATCAAAGGCTCAAGCAATGTCAATTTCGGAACTTCAACATTTGAGCTTTCAGATGGTTTTGAAATATTCGCCGAGGCCGATAGTTTTTGGGCGATAGCCGCAACCCTTTGAATCGCGCTTCTAAGAATTGCCAGCGCATCCACTTGAGTCGTTTGAATTTGATTTACAGCCATTCCCATACTCATCAAGGGGCTGCGGATATCATGAGCCACCTGAGCCGCAATTTGCGAGCGAGCCTTATCACGTTCCGCTTCAAGCATTTGGTTTTGATGAGCCTGCATGGCCTCAAACATACCATTAAAACCACGAGCTAGATCATCGATTTCATCAGCAGAGTCCGCGACATCGATGCGACGAGAATAGTTTTGATCTTTCGTGATATCGTGAACGACTGTGCGAATCGACTCAATCTTACGAAGCAACAGTCTTGTTAAGTACCGAGCTAAAATCAACGCCAGGACCATCAGCAAAACACCGATCACAAGCAACGCCGTCAAAAGACGTTGTTTTTCCCTCGTGAAGGTTTTTGTAGAAATAGAAGTAATCAAACGATAGCGAGGTTCAATGGCTTGACCATTTCTCGCCCCGCAATAGTTTTGCATCTTCGCAGGCAAAGAGGAGATCACCAAAAGCTTATCATGAATCCAATAACCCCCGTCCGGTCGATTGAAATTATCTTTCAAATGAGAGTCATCGGGCAAATCCCTGCGATGCAGCTGACCTAAGCTTGTGTTCGTAGGTCCAATCAACTCAACGTACTCGTTGTCTTCATCATGTTGAGCCATTTCGCCCAGTAATTGCGTCACAGCCTTAAATTCAACGCTGACACCTACGATTTGGCGATGATCCAAGGTTGCCACCATCGTGTGACGGGAAATAGTTCCGTCATTATTCAGAAGCATCGGCGTTTCACTGATATTGAAAGCCCCCGTCAAAAGGCCACGAACCTCATCACAGTGGGAAAAGATGTTTTCGGAGACCTCTTCTGACGAAGCGATCTCTTGCCCTTGATTATTGAAAATCGAAATTTCAGCGACTCCATGACGGATGGCCAAACGTTTGAGCTCTTGAGTCGAAAGAGGGCCTTTTTTTAACGCTTCTTGAACTGCGAGGGCCGTACTTTGTGCCAATTGACTTTGAGTTTCCTCAACACGCATTAAAGCCGTGCCTAAAAGCTGCATATGATCTTCGTAGGACGATTTGAAATCTTCGCGGCGATAAGAGGCTGTCATTTCATAGAAAGCTCCACAAACGATCAAAATCGTCACCAGCGCCGTTGCGAAAATGGCGATGAAGATTTTGTGGGAAAATTTCAATGACTTGGCCCAAGACATCTCTTCATCCTAAAGAGCCGCCCCCTCATGTCAATGCAAAGCCCTTTAGATGCATCGCGGATGCCGACGAGGGCCTTCTTTCAAATAGCCCCATCTCTTAAAAATGTTTGGTGAGTGTGGAGCAATAAAGAATAACAAGAGAAATGCCTCTTTTGGAGGCACCCCTGCGACAGCGAAGGCCTCTCTTTCGCCAATTCTTCTTTTGAAAAATCACCGCTGTGTTGGGGTTGTGTTAGGAATCGGTTTTTTGGCCTTTGATGCACGCAGGCTTGAAGTGTTCCCCCTTGAATTTTGGAAAAAAACCACCTTAACTTAAGTTAATTCTAATCAATGAAGGGGATCAGAGATTATGAATATTCGAATGAACAAGGTCGTTCTGTCGTTCCTAGTATGTATCAGTGCTTCTTCAGCGTTCGCAAAAATCGAAGCCGTTTTGGGAAATGTCGCTCTAAAGAGCAACCCCAACATCGCAAGCTTGCCGACTACCAATGAATCCGAGATCATTATTTCAAGAGATCAATACGTCATCTCTTACAATAAGAATCATCGCAGTCCCAACTGGGTTTCTTGGAAATTAGAAGCTTCTGATCTTGGCAATTCGGGGAGAACAAATAAGTTCTCACAAGATTCTGATCTAGAGACTTATTTGACTAAGAAAAACCAAGGTCACGCCGTTGCGCCAGAAGAATATGCTGGCAGCTGTTTTGATCGTGGCCACCAAATTCCTTCTGCAGATCGTACAGACAATCGCGAAGACAACCAGGCCACTTTCATGATGAGCAATATGATTCCACAAACGCCTTATCTAAATCGCGTCATTTGGGAACATCTTGAAAACTACGAGCGCACATTGGTTCGCTCTGGCAAGAAGCTATACATCGTTGCAGGTCCGATCTTTGATTTAGATTTCGGTGCCATCGGTACGAATAGCGATATCTTGGTTCCATCTAAAGACTTCAAAGTGATCTTTATCTTGGATGCCGACCAAACCGCAGCGGATATCACGGCAAACACGCCGACAGTGGCGGTCATCATGCCGAATACGTTGGAAGATGGCAGCCAATCTCCGGTTGAATCAAAGTCTTGCCCATCATTCTCGAGCCCAAAATCTGGCAACATGAATGACTGGCAACAATACAAAACCAGCATCTCAGACGTTGAACAACTTTCCGGCATCTCGTTTAATCTTTAATTCTTTTAAAAGCGCTCTCGTTCTGAGAGCGCTTTTATGACAAATCCTCCTGACTCACCCAACGGCTCTGCCACCTCAGACTAAAACTTGATTGTTAAGAACTCCTTGTCCTTCGACAGGTGACGGTTTTTTAAAGTGTATTCCTCGATGTCTTTACTATGTTAAGGGTCATCAAAAGGATGCTTATGAAAAAGTTCTTATTCTGTCTCTGTACATTGTTGCTGAGCTCTTTGGCACTGGCAGAGCAAGATCAAAACATCTGCCGTCGGTGGCTATTTCACGAGACTTTTAAGGGATATTTATACATGTCCGTGACTGCTCCACAAACAAATCAGAAAAATCCCATTCTTTGGATGGATACGCTCATTCCCTATGGCATTAGACCTTTAGGATATGAAATTAGCGAAATCGACTGTTCAACTGAAGCCACTCGCATTCGGGCGAACTCCAATACTGCTATGTCGGATGTCGAGTTTAGATTTCAAAAATCATCTCAAGAGGCAACACAAATAGGTCGCTTGATTTATCTCGACAAGCAAGGACATAACGTAGGACAAGCGGATTTAGAATGCTCCGTTGCAGCCATTCAAAAGTTTTGCTCTCACTATTCTTTGAAACTTTTGAGCCACATTAATGACTAATGCTAATACGTGCTGGGATCAGCGACTTAAATTTTTTCAACCGTGGTTTTCTTATAGAGTTTTTTGATATTGGCGACCTTTCCTAAGGTCGTCCCAGTTTCACTTAAAGTGGCTGCCGCCGCGGCTAAACCCCAACGTAAAATTTCTTCCGGTGACTCTTGCTGATGGTAAATTTGGGACACCATGGCTCCAACCATGGAATCCCCTGCTCCGACAGTGGATCTTATTTTAATTTTTGGAATCCTACCGAAGTAAGCTCCTTCTTGAGTGACAAGCAAAGCCCCGCCCTCAACCGATGAAACGCAGACATACTTCACAGAGTTTAAAAGGGTTTCAGCTTTTTTTCGAACGGCACCAATGGATTTTCCACGAAGCCCTGTCATGACTTGAAACTCTTCTAAATTAGGTTTGATCAGAAAGGGTTTACCTAAAACCGCCTTTGATAAAATGTCTCCCGGGCAATCTACGATGATGCGAACACCCTTTCTTTGCGCGACTGCCATAAGATGCACAAGATCCTTCACAGAAAAGTTCTTTGGCAACGAGCCACCGATGAGTAAGATGTCCATATCATTTTTATTATTAATAAAGTGGAAGAACTTCTTTTTTTCGACGGGCTTCAACATCGGTCCCGCAAAACTCAAGCGTGTCTGTTGGTGATCATTTAAGTTTGAAATGGTGACATTAATACGAGTGGATTCTTGAATTTTTATAAATTCTGATCGAAGACCTTCAACACGCAAAAGCCCTTCGATTTCTTCCCCGGTGCTGCCACCTAAAAAGCCCGATGCAACAACTGGCACTTGCAGACGATGCAAAATTCTTGCGGCATTGATGGCGTTTCCACCAGGTGCTCTTTTTTCGTCCTGTACATAGGCCTTTTCGTTGGGTTTTAAATCTTTAACGGTGCCACTTAAATCTAGAGCGGGATTAGGAGTAATTGTATAAATGACTTTCTTCATTCCAAATTCCCTCTCGATATCTATAACCCCAAGAACGCCTTGCGAACATGGGCGCTGCCCAAAAGTTCCTGAGCAGTTCCTTGCAGTGTAATTCGGCCAATTTCCAATACATAGGCGCGATTCGAAATCTTTAGTGACTGATTCACGTTTTGCTCGACAAGAAGAATTGTAACGCCTTGACGATTGATTTCTTTAATCAGATGAAAAATATTTTTTACCATCAAAGGCGATAGACCTAGGCTCGGCTCATCCAGCATCAAAATCTTAGGTTGCGCAACAAGTCCCCGGGCAATGGCAAGCATTTGCTGCTCGCCGCCTGACAATGTTCCCCCCATTTGCTCTGAACGCTCTTTCAGTTTTGGAAACAGTCCCATGGCGTGATCGATTTTTTGTTGACGGTCTTTTTTCCCGGCGATGTACGTTCCCATATTTAAATTTTCAAGAACGGTCATTTCAGGAAAAATACGTCGTCCTTCTGGAACATGAATAACACCGCGCTTGACACGTTCGTGGGTTGGAATCTTTGTGATGTCTTGCCCTAAAAATTCAACTTGCCCTGTCGCCGCATTTTCCGCTAGACCCGAGATGTTTTTTAGAATTGTGCTTTTTCCGGCTCCGTTACTACCAACGATTGTGACTATTTCACCTTGCTGGACTTCCAAATTGATGTCCCAAAGAACCGGCATATCCCCATAGCTAAAAGAAAGATTTTTAATTTTCAGCATCATCTTCCCCTAAATAAGCTACGACCACGGCTTTATTCTGGACAATCTCTTGGGGCGTCCCCTGGGCCAGCATTTCTCCTGAGTTTAAAACCACAACATCATGAGAGACTCGCATGATCGCATTCATATCATGTTCGATCACAACCAGAGTGATGCCGTTTTTATTTATTTTACCAATGAGCGCGATCATCTCTTCACGTTCTGACGGGTTGAGTCCTCCCATCACTTCATCAAGCAACAGCAGGGATGGTTGAGTTGCCAATGTTCTTGCAACTTCCAGCTTTTTTCTTTCACCAATAGGCAAAGCTCCGGCCATAAGATCTTGCTTGGTATGAAGTCCCACCTGTTCTAGTTGAATACGAGCCAATTCCCGAGCTTCTTTTAATGACCTTGTCCTGCAAAGAGCGCCGACCATAACATTTTCAAGGACACTCATACCCGCAAGAGGTTTTACTTTTTGCCAAGTCCGGGCCATTCCCAGCTGACACACTTTTGAGGGGCGAAGACCATTTATTCTTTTTCCATTAAAAATGACATCACCATGTGTCGGAGTAAGAAATCCCGTCATACAATTAAATAACGTCGTCTTCCCTGCTCCATTAGGCCCAATCAGTCCCAGAACTTTTCCTCTTTCCAGAGTGAAACTGACATCTTTATTCGCGGCCAAGCCACCAAATAACATACTGACGTTTTTAACTTCAAGAAGGTTTGCCATTTAGGCTCCCTTCGTTTTATGACGAGAAATTTTGCGAACGAATCCCAAAACTCCTTGCGGCATGAACATAATCACTAAGACGACGATCACTCCATAGATCAAAACATGGGCATGAGACAGCTGTTCGCTAAGAAAAGATCCCGTCGCAGAGTCAGGCTTCACCAAGCCCATAGCAAAAATTCCCTGCACCAATAAATTGCTGCGCAAAGCTTCTGACAAAGCCACAACAACCACGGCTCCGATCAAAGGGCCGAAAATTGTTCCGATGCCACCGATAATCACAACAAGAACGATGCTGATGGAAAGATCGATTGATAAAGTGGTCGGTGGATCAATAAAGCCCACATAGAAAGCGGCAAAACCTCCCGTTAAAGCCGTGAATCCCGCAGAAAGTAATAAAGCTATATTTTTATTAAGTGATAAGGGAATTCCCAACGACTCTGCCGCATCTTGATCTTCACGAATTGCCTGTAGACGATATCCTAATTTTGACGAATCCACCCACTGGGTCACAATCAAAGTCACTAGAACCAGGGCAAGTCCCATATAATAATAAGGCACCTTGCTTGAAAAATCAGAGACCACCCAATTTCCTAATTTCAATGGTGGTAAATCTGTCGCAAGAATTCCTTGGCCGCCGTTTGTGATGCTATCTAAATTTGTAGCTGCAATCAGGAAAATTTCCGCAACAGCGATGGAAGCCAAAACAAAATAAGGACCGCGCAATCTAAAACAAATCATTCCGACAATAAGGGCGACGACCCATCCCAGGGCGACACCTCCCCACACGCCAAACCATGGGGGAATTCCAAACTTGGTCAAAAGAATCAACGAGGCATAGGCACCAAATCCATAAAACGCCGCATGCCCTAAAGAATATTGACCCGCATATCCACCGACAATATTCCAACTCGCCCCGAGAGCCGCATTCATGAAAAATAAAATCATAATGTGCAAGATATAAGGATTCTGCACAAACGGAGGAACAATCGCTAAAAGAATTGCTCCGATTAAAACAAAAAGCCACGCCATCTTATTTGCAAATGTCATAACTATTCCTTCGACTTCCCTAAAAGCCCCGAGGGCTTAAAGAGCAAGATGGCTAAGAAAATCACATACACAACAACATCTTTCCAACCGGCAGAAAAAGCCACGGCTCCGACAGACTCCGCAATTCCAACGATCAAGCCGCCCAGGCCTGCACCAAGAACGCTGCCCATCCCGCCAAGAACCGTGATGACGAATGCTTTCAAAGTAAAAGCGCCGCCGACCTGAGGGAAAATATAATAAGTCGGAGACACCAAAGCCCCTGCTGTTCCCGCCAGAGCTGATCCCAATCCAAAAGTGATGATAGAGATCATTTTAACATTCACACCCATCAGTTTCGCCGCTTCACGATCTTGAGCTGTCGCATAAATAGCTTGGCCTGTGTCTGTCTTCTTAAGGAAGAAGTAAAGACCAAGAATAATCACCCCGGTGATCAAAAAAGAAATCGACATCGGAGTCGAAATCGACAAGTTCATCAACTTCATGCTGGAAGACGAATATGTGGTCGTCAGAATTTTATAATCAGAAGTAAAAATCATCATCATCGTATTTGTTATGACCAACCCCAAACCAATCGTCAGAAGAATTTGGTTCTGAGAGTGGGCATTTAGAACCCGATTGATGAATAGAATTTGAAGAAGACCGCCGAAGATAAAAAGAATTGGAATCGTGATCAGAATCGAAACATAGGGATCGATGCCCCAATGTGTGAACAAGGTGTACGTCAGATACATGCCCACCATGAGAATTTCACCATGAGCGAAGTTAATAACTCGCATAACTCCGAAGATGATTGTGAGACCGATACCGATCAAAGAGTAAACTCCCCCGATCAGTATTCCACTGATCAGGGCTTGTAAAATAAGATCCTTCACGGTCTCACCTCAAGTTATTTCCACTTAGGGAACGGATACACGGGTTTCGCTTCCGCTAAGTTGATCGGATACACTGTCAAATATTTGCCATTCACGATTTGCTGAACAAGCATCGGATGACGATTTTGATTTTGATAGCCTTCATAGTCTTGGAATTTCACTTCCCCCATGATGCCGTCCCATTTACCCGCTTTAAGTTCGGCACGGATTTTTTCGCGATCAGAAGCCTCTTTCACGGCTGTTTGCCCCATCACCATCATTGAAGCATAGGCACACGCCGCATGGTAGGTGGCTTCCATTTTGAATTTCGCCTTATAACGCTGGGCAAATTCTTTGGCCCCAGGCCATTTCACATCGTCTGTCCATTGAGTCGAAGACAGCACATAAGAAGAAATATCTTTCTCTCGGGCGAATTGATCTGTCGTAAAGCCAGCTCCCGCACCCAAGAACACCTTAGGTTGCAGACCAATCTCGCGAGATTGACGCATCAACAAGATGGCATCAGCAACATAAGAAACCATAAAGACCACGTCAGGATTTTGCGCTTTGATCTTACTTAAAGTAGAACGATAGTCAGGCGATCCTTTCGAATAAGATTCATCGGCCACCACCTTCATCCCTTTTTTAATAACGTATGCTTTGGCTGTTTTAGAAGTCGATGTTCCGAAATCACTGTTTTCATATATGAATGCAGCAGTCTTTGGCGCACCAGAAGATTTAGACATATCAAGAACAGCATCGATCAAAACAGAGGCATAGACGTCAGCGGGTGCATTCATTCGATAAACCCATTTGAAATTCTGACGAGTGATTTCTTCTTTTGCCGCCGCCGGCACGAGTAATGGCACTTTATATTTCTCTGCCAAGCGAGCCACCGCACTTGCCGATGCTGATGTGTAAGGACCGACAACACCTGCGACATTGTCACGGGTGGCAAGCTTCTCCATAGCACTCATTGCGATTTGCGGTTTACCAGTATCGTCCTCCCAAACAATGTCGATTTTAGTGCCTTTCGCAGCCAGGTCTTCCTGCGCAAGTTTGATACCATTAGAAATGCTCTCGCCAATTGGAGCTTCTGGGCCTGTGATGGAGTTGATAACACCTAATTTAACATTTGCAGCTTGTGCAGACAGTGACAAAGCAGTCGTCACAGCAATGGCCGCAGATCCAATGAAATGCTTAAAGGTCATGGAGCCTCCCGGGCTTATATAGAATTATTTTTCAATCGGAACAAACGAAGGTCAAGGATTCACCACCTGCCGCACGACATTGACATTTGGTCACCGATACATCTCGACACACGAACTCGCAACGTTCAGTTACTCGGAAAATAAAACGGCCAAGGGGAACTCAGACACCAGGTCCCTCGCCCTAAATGAAGTTCCATTCAAAGATTTTCCGGTTAAAGCATGACGCCAAGTATGAGGGGCCCCCGACGGGAGGTCAAACCTCACATCTAAAATCTCTGTGTTCGTTAGAGAAAGTCCTCGTTTCAATGGCTCTTTATTGGCAAGAAATCTAGGAACAACCACCATCATCCATCGATTTTCAAAATGTCGCATGAAAGAGACAAATTGAGATCGTGCTGAACCTTGAGGATATAAAGCGATGTGCTCGGCCTTGATAAACAGGTCGATATCTCGATTTCGCTCTTGCAACAGGCGCCAGGTTAACCAAAGTTTGATCTCTCCTGATCGCCACTGCGTACAAATGCGTTTTAAAAAGGATGGGGAGGCTTGTGCGGGAAAACCCGAAAGCATTTTGCTTCTAATTTCATAATTCACCGGTCTGCGGTTGTCAGGATCCACTAAACTCAAATCCCACAAATCGCATCCTTGATAGAAATCTGCAACCCCGGTCGAGGTGACTTTCAAAGCCAGAATCGCCAGCGAATTGATTGCTCCATAATAGCTGCAGCGGTCCGCAAAGTTTTCGATGGCTTTTAGAAAATGCTTTTCACCAGTTGTTTTGGGATTTAAAATTCTTTCAACAAAAAGATTCAATTTTTTTTCATAGGATTCATTAACTTCTGACCAACTGGTTTCAGTTTTTGACTCCCGAGCAGCTTTGATAAAATACTTCTGCATTCTTTCAATAAATTCTGAATCGATTTTGCCGTCAAAAGGCCATGCCCCGATAATGGTTTCTGAAATAAGATAAACAGCTCTTCGAGACGGAGCTTCTTCCGCCGGGACTTGCCTGATCAGACTTTCACTCAGTTTATTCCATTCATCTGCCACTTCGGAAAGGACATCAATGCGCGACCTTACATCCTCGCTTCGTTTCGTATCATGAGTCGATGTAGTATTTAAATTATAAGGATAATTTCGAACTTGCTCTTGCTGGAAGCGATGATACTCAAGGGAACCATCTCCGACCCAGTCAGGCTCGCCGCCCACCCCATTGAGAGATAAAAGCGGACAATAGCGATACAGAGCAGTATCTTCTAATCCCTTTGCCATAACGGGGCCGGTTAGTTGCTCCCAACGTTTGATGCACGTGAACTCGCCATCACTCCATTTGCCACTTGGCGAAAGAAGCAACGAACGCAGCCACTCAAAGGCCGCTTTGGAAGAGATTTTACCACGCGCCTCTGCTTCACTTAAGGCTTCTTCAAGCCATCGAGACTTTGTCGGCTGTCCTTTTTTCGCATAAGTTCGGTAAACACGCAGGGAGGACGTCACTTCAATCAAAGCTTGCGCTAAATCTTCCCTTGAAAAGAGCTTTCTCTTTCTCGGGGCCACTTCGGAATAGAAAAGATCGACCAGATAATTAACTTCAGCGACGAAGTACGACTCCAGCATTTCTCTTTTGCTGTCATAGACACAGTCATGGAATAGCTCCCAGCGATCGTCGATACGCCTCAGGTAGTGAGAATGCAGATTGAGTAAACCCGGCACATCGACAAACAAGCGTGCACTGATCACTGAAAATTCATATCCTGTTGAACCAAGTATCTTCCAATCCTGTGGCATGAGTTCACCATTGCCAAGAATCTTTTCGACCCACACGTTATCGCATTCCTTCGCTAGTCTTTTTAGATATTGCTCTGGAAAAGCCAGGCCATCCACATGGTCAACACGAAGGCCATGAATATTGCTATATTTTTTTAGCAAATCCGCGATCTTCGAGTGAGCCCACCGAAAAACCTTTTCGTCTTCAATCCTCATTCCGACTAGGTCATTGATGTCAAAAAAGCGACGATAGTTGATCTCACGAGTGCCGGCACGCCAGTCACGCAAGACATAGTTCTGCTCGACTAAAGTTTTTTCCAAAGTTTTAACTGGAATCGTCAGCAAACTTTTTTCTAAGGCCAACGCATTTCTTTTATTTTTACTCAACCACGCCGTCAATTTTTTTGCCAATACTGCCCCCTGAGGCGTATTGCGCTTTGACGATTTAAACTGCTTCATCCAGGGCGGAATCTCACCTTTTTCAGAAAGCTCGGTCGCCGCTGCGATAAATATACTGGGATAAGAATCCAACTTTACGGGGAAAATATGGTCAAAATACTTTAGTACCAGCTCTTCACCAGCAATGCCGATCTTTAATTCTCTTGAAGCAATAACGGCCTGCAAACTTCTTCCCAACACAGGAAGAACGATTTTAAATCCATACTTAGGACTTTTCTTAATATCAAATATCTTCCATGACGATGACTGTTTGCCATTTCTCAAAACATCCCACCAGGCGGGATTGCTTGAATGTGTTGCCAGATGATTGGGAACAATATCCAAAATCAAACCCTCTAAAGACTTATCTTGAGAAATCCTCCTCACTAATGACTCAAACTCTTCTTCACCACCGCGTTCTGCACTTATGACAGTGGGATTGACACCATCATATCCGTGATTGCTTCCTTCAACAGACTCTAAAATGGGCGACAAATAGACATGAGAGATGCCGAGCTTGCTTAAATAGCCAAGAATTTTTCGCGCATCCGCGAAAGTGAAATCCTTATGAAGTTGTAGCCGATAGGTCGAACGAAATGAACGTGACATATTATCCTCGGGCAAAGTGTCCAGCAACTAAAACCGAATAGGGATGAGCCACCAAGGAAGGCATCATATTGATATGTCCTTCGGGATTCGATGAATCTAGCAGTCCTTCTAATGACGAATCTTGAAAATCATAAGTCACGGGGACCTCGCTAAGATTAAAGAACAATTCAAACTTCGAAGAATTATGATTCACAAGAACCTCGATAGTTTGCATCTGCAAGTTGACTCGGGTTTGTATATGTCGACGATCCATCAGCTGATGACGGCGCAGTTTCTTGGAAAGATCGATCAAGCGCCTATAATACACCTCAAAGGACTGCCCCGTGGAGCTTACTTCCTCTTCCCAATCCAGTTTGGAATTTAAGAAAGTCTTTTCACTTCCTGGATCTGGAACGTCTTCATTCCATCCAAAGGCGGCAAATTCATTCTTTCGTCCTTCTTGTGTGGCCTTTAAAATATTTTTATCTGTATGATCAACAAAATACTGGAAAGGAGTTTTTGCTCCCCATTCTTCCCCCATGAATATCAGCGGCATACATCCAGATAGAAATACGGTGGCCGCCGCCAGACGCTGCCTGCGATCATCCGTTAACGAAATCAAACGATCCCCTAATTTGCGATTGCCGATTTGATCATGATTTTGAGAGCACACCACAAGCCGACGACGGTCGATATTTTCATAACTTCGCCCCTGATGACGTTGACGAAATAGCGAATACAGGTTTTCGTACAGAATTCCTTTTCTAAAGCAATCTGCAAATTGTTGAATCGTTCCGAAATCCTCGTAATACCCCTGCGTTTCCTTCGTCAGAGTCGTATGAATAACATGATGAAGATCGTCCGCCCACTGTCCCGTCAGTCCCCAACCGCCATGCTGTGAATCCTGTAGAATTCGCGGATCGTTGTTTTCATTTTCGGCGATAAGGTAAATAGTGCGATGAAGCTTTCGCTCAAGATCTCTTGCTAAATCACTCAACTGCTCTAAGAAAGGAACTGCTGAAGTGTCAAAGATTGCATGAGTCGCATCAAGGCGTAAGCCGTCAAAGTGAAACTCCTCAAGCCACTGTCTGGCATTTTGCAAGAAATAATTGCGAACTTCATCGCCTCCAAAGCCGTCGTAATTCAAGGCCTCGCCCCACGGCGTTTTATATTTGTCTTGAAAGTAAGTTCCCCACTGAGATAAATAATTTCCCTCTGGCCCCATGTGGTTATAGACAACATCAAGCAGAACAGCGATGCCATTTTTATGACATTCGTTAACAAGCTCTTTCAAATCTTTGACGGTGCCGTAAGAACTGTGAGTCGCAAAAATAGCGACACCATCGTAGCCCCAATTTCTTTTTCCCGCAAACTGACCAATGGGCATGATCTCGATTGCGTTAATTCCCAATTTTTTGAAGTGAGGAATCCTTTTTTGAATTCCAGAAAAAGTTCCTTCAGGACTAAAAGTTCCAACATGCAGTTCGTAAACAATAAGATCCTCGAGGGGAATGCCCTTCCACAACTGATCTGTCCACGGAAATTCTTCCGCCACAATTTGCGATGGCCCATGGGGGCCTTCCGGCTGATAGCGCGAGGCAGGATCAGGCAAATCTGTTTTACCATCGATGCGAAATTTATAAAGGTCGCCATCTTTGAAACCATTCAGAGAACCTTCAAAATATCCATGCTCGCCTGCGATCAGAGGAAAAACTTTTTTTACCCCCGGGTTCATACCTACGACTTCTACGATCTGAGCTTTCGGGGCCCAAACGCGAAATGTCGTTGTGTCAAAGGAAGGCCAGGCCCCAACTTTGACATTCATATTCTGCCGGCTTTCAGAAAGACCGCCCCCAAAGGCGGCAAAGTCAGACGTAAACTGTATTTGCGATTGTGTGTGGGAATGGATTCAGCTTCCACCCCACCCATATTTCCCATACCCGATCCGCCATAATCTGTGGCGTCCGTGCTTAAAATTTCCTTCCAAAAACCTGAGGTGTTTACTCCAAGGTGATAACCATATTGGGGGACCGGAGTCATATTAAAGGCGCAAAGGACCTCCTCGCCTTTTTTGTTTTTGCGATAAAAGGAGATAATACTATGATCGCTGTCTTGTGCATCAAGCCACTCAAAACCATCCGCGGAAAAATCCAGCTCATGCAGGGCGGATTCATTTCGATAAATATGATTTAAATAGCGAACAAGGAAACTTATGCCACGATGAGAGGGATATTGAAGCAAGTGCCAATCTAAAGACGAATCATGATTCCACTCGGAACCTTGAGCAAACTCAGAACCCATGAAAAGTAATTTCTTTCCTGGCAGCGCGAACATATAGGCATAGAGTACTCGAAGATTTGCAAACTTTTGCCACTCATCCCCGCTCATCTTATTTAAGACTGAGCCTTTCCCATAAACGACTTCATCATGGGAAATAGACAAAACAAAATTCTCGCTAAAAGCATATAGAGATCTAAAAGTCAGATCGTTTTGATGATATTTGCGATATACAGGATCTTTCTGAAAATATTGAAAGGTATCGTGCATCCAACCCATATCCCATTTCATGTCAAAACCCAACCCACCGGCAAAAGTAGGTGCCGACACTTTCGGCCACGCAGTAGACTCCTCTGCGATCATGTGAATATCAGGATAGGCTTTGTAAACGCTCTCGTTCAGCTCTTTTAGGAAATGCACGGCTTCCAAATTCTCGTGACCACCATACATATTTGGTACCCACTCACCAGGCTTACGTGAGTAATCCAGATACAACATCGAGGCCACTGCATCGACCCGAATTCCATCGACGTGAAAGCGATCTAACCAATACATCGCACTGGAGATGAGAAAGCTGCGCACCTCTCTGCGACCATAATTGAAAATTAAACTTTTCCACTCTGGATGAAAACCCAATCTTGGATCTGCGTGTTCAAACAACGGACCGCCCGTGAAATTTGCCAAAGCAAAATCATCCGCGGGAAAATGCGAAGGCACCCAGTCCAGAATCACGCCAATACCTTCTTGATGAAGACGATCCACTAAAAACATGAAATCCTCTGGCGATCCATAACGTCCTGACGGAGAAAAATAACTCGTGGTCTGATATCCCCACGATCCATAAAAAGGATGCTCCATGACCGGCATCATTTCGACATGGGTGAATTTCATTTCTTTGACATAGGCCGGAAGTTCTTCAGCAAGTTCCCGGTAAGTGAGTGAGCGATTGCCCTCACTGGGATTTCTGCGCCAAGATCCCAGATGCACCTCATAAATGGATATCGCCTGACTCGCGGCTTGACGATCTTTTCGTGTTTGCATCCATTCTTTGTCTTTCCAGGAGTAATTAATATCTGATATTTTACTTGCCGTGCGCGGTGGATCTTCACTCCAGAATGAAAATGGGTCTGCCTTCTCGACATAATGACCACTTAAAGTTTCCATTCGAAACTTATAGGTCTGACCTTTTTTGGCTCCGGGGATAAAGGCACTCCAAATTCCCGAATTTTCTAAAGGTTCCAAAAGACCTTTTTCCGTGTCCCAACCATTGAAATCACCGACAGCAGAAACCCGTTTTACATTCGGAGCCCACACCGAAAACCAAACTCCTTTTTTACCACCCAATTGCGCAAAGTGCGCACCCATTTTTTCATAGGCGCGGTGATAGCGTCCTTCGTTAAACAGATAAAGCTCTTCGGGAGTGAGCCAGCTCATAGGACCTCGCCTTCGCGCAATTGAGAAATGCGCTCAAAGAAAGCATTGAGCTCAGGATTCTCAAGCCATTCTTCCGTGCTGTATTTTAATTTCTTTCGCCAATTTGGATATTCTTTCCAGGTTCCAGGAATATTCTGTGGTTCTGTTTCGCCCCAGAGATCTTCAATATTAATTTGCAAAAGCTCGCAAGGTCCTGACGCCATTCTTTCCATATAACGTTTGCTTAATTGTTGAAATGTCATTTCTTTTTCTTGATTAAGCCATCCATTAACAATCTTGCCGCGTTCTTTAAGTTGCCCTTCCAATTCATTTTCAGTCAGCATCTTTAATTCTTTAAAGAGCTTGATATCGCGCCCCTCACAATAGCCAACAAAAGGAATCATGTCGTGAGTGTTTAAACAGGCAAGTTTTAGCGATTCAGCACTTTTGATAGACTGAGAAGGTTTATCGCCAGCCTCAAAAGGGAAGACCCACATTCCAAGACAGTGATTGCGATTTAAAATCTTCCGCATTTCCATCGGCACGGTTCCTAAATCCTCGCCCACGACTTGATTTCTTGCGCGGTAGGATTCAATGGCAAGAATGGCAAAGAACTCGCGACGATGAAAGCGCACGTAGGTGCCATCACTGACTTTCACGCCCTCGGGAATCACGTACATCCTCTGTAAACCCATAACATGGTCTAAGCGCAAAATTCCCGCATAGCGCATTTGCTGACGAAGACTGTGAATGAAGTATTCATACCCATTGTCTCGCAATTTTCTTGGATGAAGCGGGGCAAAGCCCCAATTTTGTCCATTGTGAAACATCATGTCCGGAGGAGCCCCAGCACTAAAGTCATGTAAAAAACTTGAAGCGAAATGTTTTGCATCGAATCCCGCGCGACTGACTCCTACGGGAACATCAAGATAAAGATGAGCTGTTTTTCCTTCATGTGCCAAAGTCGCAAGTCTTCCCAAAGCCTGGTCCATTTGGAACTGAACATAAAGATGATACTCGAATTCTTCGCGGTCCCCTTGAGATCTGAACATAGCATAGGCCATGGCAAAGGGAGCTGTTTCAAGGTACGTGTTGTACGTCTCAGAATGTTCCGCTTCATTGGCAAAGAAGTCCTTTGCCAATAATTTTAAAATCGGTCTTTTGAGCGCAGCCACTGCACTATGATCCGTAAAAGGCAAATCTTGAAGACGCTTTTTCTCTTTCAAAAACTCTTGTGACTCGCAGAGCTTTTGAATTTCAGGTCGATTCTTTAATAAAACATCGACGTCTAAATAAAGCTCATTCCAAAATAATTTCGAAAGCGGAGTATAGGGACTGGGATCAGCCCCTTTTTTTAGATCAGTCGCCAGCATTGGAAGACTTCCGAAGAAGCTTCCTCCTTCTGCAAAAATTTTCTTTTGCAGAAGACCGATATCAGTAATATCCCCGCATCCCCAATTGCGACGATTACGAATGGCATAAAGTGGTGCAAATAATCCCCAACGTTTTTGCGGAGGCGCCTTCGCCGGTGGTGGAGGAATAAGCACAAGACACTGTGCTTTCTTTCCGGACACCGTTAAATAAACCCGCTGATAACCAATAGGCCATGTCGTTTTTAGCTCTATAGAAAATTTTAAAAATTTTCTCTCGCCAACATGAATTGTTCCAAGGTCCCTTTTAATCAGAAATTCAACGGGCTTTTTGGTCGTATGCTCCAGTTCAATTGAAACTTCTGGGTCTCCCCATTTTTCGGAGTCGGGCCACCATCCGGTGATTATTTTTTTTTCAGAGTCGAACACATACACAGGAGCTAAAATTCGATCAAACTTTTCCAACTTTGCTTTTACCGCAAGCTGTTCAAGATCTCGATCTCCTTGTATAGTTGTTTCAGTGTATTTTTCAAGAACGCGTATTAAAGCAGCAGATTCAATTCTGACAGTTCTTCCTAAGGCGTTAATATAATCCGGTTGCACTCCCCACAGACGTGCCGTCCTACGTAACAGTCTTAGGCTGTATTTCGAATGTGGCAAATACACTAGACTCCTCCCCGAATGATTTTTAAAACTCCACGCAGTGGAATATCAACCCATTCTGGACGATTTCTAAGTTCATAGCCGACTTCGTACAACGCTTTCTCTAGCAGGAACATTTCAAGAAGCATTTCTGTTTGCTCTAGATGAGATGGCAGCAAGGCTCCGTTCATTTTAGCGAGATAAGCTTTAACAAACTCTATACCTGCCCACGCAGACCAGATCTTAAGATATTCTTCTCCATGTTCCTTTTGCTGATCTTTCAAAACATTCTTCTTTAAATGGAATTCAGCCGCATAATCGAAAGAACGAAGCATGCCCGCGACATCTTTCAATGGCGAACGCTTTAGCTTTCTTTCCCCTAAAGTTCTTGCCGGCTCCCCTTCAAAATCAATGATCACAAAATCTTGCCCAGTGAAAAGAACCTGTCCCAAATGATAATCACCATGAATACGAATTCTTGGAGCATCCAACGGCATCCCCTTCATGGCGCTGAACTTTTTGTAGATCAAATCCTCCTTCGACAGAAGCTCTTGGGCTAGTTTCAGATTATCGTCTTTCAGATGAACTAATGAAGCTTTGAGCTGGTCTAAAACCTTATCTGCCAGATTTCTAAAACTTTGGAAAATAGACCGCTGATGGAAAGGAGTATAGAGTTCGGGCACAAAATTCGGCAAATCTGTGTCACCGCCAAGGACCAGATGCATGTTGGCCGTTTTCACTCCAAGTTTACGGGCGAGCTCTAAAGTGTAACCTGCGATATTTTGATAGTATGTCGGTGGATTCACTTCGATATAATCTCGCAGATGATAAGGTGGAATCACTTCCGCTCCATCTTTCAAGGGCTCGGTTAACATTCGCTCAGCAATCTGTTCGACCTGACGAACAATCAATGTCCATCCATCCGTTTCATTTTCAACCAGCTTCTGTACGACAGCCAAAGACATTGAAGTCGTACCCGATTTATAAGTTAGAGATCCTAGATATGCGCCCGCATCAGCAAACTGCTTTTCGGCCAAAAATTTTCCGATTTCGATTTCTGGTTGCTCGCCCTCCGCCAACTTCCGATAGAATTTCAAATAGTACTGCTTGCCAAATGTGGCCGAGGTATTGCTTTGCTCAAATGATCCCATCGTGACGTCGGGAATCTCTGCGGATTTGTCTCCGACAAATTGTGCGACCAATCTTCCCTGAGAAGCACTCAGCACTTTTCCTGAAACGATGAAGTTCAGCATCTGAGTGTTGAACGCGCCATCACCGAGGGCATCATAGAAAACACCAGCTTTTTCACCTATGGTTTCGCAAATGATGATCTTAGATTTTTCCGAAATGATCTTTTTCGCCTTTTCACCATCGGCATAAGCAAGACCGATCAGATAGTATGAAGGCAGCCCTTCCGAGAAATTCACTTTCAGAATATTTAAACTTGCGGAATCCGCCGCCTCGGGAATCGCAATGGAGTGCATTAGCTCCAAAAGGGTAATCCGACGCCCTTTGCCCCCGAACCAACGAGCTCTTTCTAAATAATAGCGAATGTTTTGTGAAAGCCCGCGATGCAGGCGGCCACTTTGCAAGTAACGAAGAGGACTTTCATCCACATCAAGAGCCAAGGACTGTTCCCGCCATGCATTTTCATTATCGACCTGCTGATCGGAAATTTTCAGCCAGTAGAAACTATAAGGGCCTAAAGTTAAAATATATGGTTCTTCTGTGACTGTCGGAAACTGTGTCTGTCCAAAAACTTCAAATGGTCTAGAGCCCTTAAACCGCTTTAAATCCAACGAGACAAACTGCGCGTTACGCGACAGATTCACCACACAGATCATACGCTCGCCCTCAAGTTCACGCATGTAAGTTAGAACTTTCGGATTTGTGCTGTCGATAAACTCTAACTTCCCACGACTTAAAACAGGATGAGAGGTACGCAGAGCGATAACCTTCGCCATCCACCATAATAGAGAAAGCGGATTGGCACGCATATTCTCGACATTTATAGTTTCTGCGTGATAATCCGGGGTCGAAATCACCGGCAGATAAAGCTTTTGCGGATTGGCTTTAGAAAATCCTGCATTGCGATCAAGACTCCACTGAAAAGGAGTGCGTACACCATCTCGATCCCCAAGGTAAATGTTATCGCCCATTCCGATTTCATCGCCATAATAAATAATTGGCGATCCTGGTAACGAGAACAAAAGACTGTTTAAAAGTTCGATTTGTCTTCGATCATTTCCGGCCAAAGGCGCGAGCCTACGACGAACACCCAGATTAATTCGAGCTCGCGGATCACTGGCGTATACTTGATACATGTAATCGCGCTCTTCATCGGTGACCATTTCCAAGGTCATCTCGTCATGATTGCGCAGGAACGTCGCCCACTGGCAATTCTCTGGAATATCAGGAGTTTGTTTTAAAATATCGATAATGGAATAACGATCTTCCATTTTTAACGCCATAAACAAACGCGGCATCAAAGGAAAATGAAAGTTCATATGACATTCATCCCCGCTCCCAAAATAATTCACAGCGTCTTCAGGCCACTGATTCGCTTCGGCGAGCAACATACGACCGGGATATTTTTCATCAATATATGTGCGTAGCTTTTTTAGAAATGCGTGAGTTTCTGGAAGGTTCTCACAGCTAGTTCCTTCCCGCTCGAACAAATAGGGAACAGCATCCAAACGCATTCCATCCACACCGCGTTCCATCCAAAAATCCAAAGCTTTGAAAACAGCCTTTTCAACCTCAGGATTATCAAAATTCAAATCCGGCTGATGGGAGTAGAAGCGATGCCAGTAATAACTTTTCGCTATCGGATCCCAGGCCCAATTGGACGTTTCAAAATCTTTAAAGATAATGCGTGCACTTTTATATTTGCGCGGATCATCACTCCATACATAGAAATTTCTCCAGAAAGACCCTGGGGGAGCCCTTCGGGATTTTTGAAACCACTCATGTTGATCAGAGGTGTGATTGATAACAAGCTCAGTGATCACTCGTATGTTGCGGCGATGAGCTTCGTCGAGGAATCTTTCAAAGTCTTCCATCGTTCCATAAGAAGGATTGATATTCGTATAGTCGGCAATGTCATATCCATCATCCTTTAAAGGCGATGGATAAAATGGCAAGAGCCAAATGGCAGTAATGCCCAGACTTGAAAGATAATCGAGCTTTTGGATCAACCCTTGAAAATCTCCAATGCCGTCTTCATTCGAATCATGAAAAGCACGCACATGAAGTTGATAAATAATGGCATCTTTATACCAAAGTGGATTTTTTTTATTCGACGTAGCCGTAATCATAATCCGTCACTTTGCTAATAGTTTTAATTTTGAAGATATGCGCTGGAGCTCCTGGCCGAAGCTCAATATAATTGCGCCAGCCCTTCCACGAGTAATGAATGTCCGTTAAAAGATCATGCACCACAAAATTACTGGCCTCGGGAATACTCCAGTCGATCAAAGGCAACTCGACCCATCCCGACTGCTTGTTTTTTGCATCAAGATTCACAATAACAACGATGCGATCTCCGCCGTCGCTTTTGGAATAGGCCAGCAGAAATTCATTATCAATGGGATGAAAACGGAAGTTCCGATTCGACTGCAAAGCCTTTTCCTGTTTTCTGATTTGATTGACCTTTGTAATATAGGGCGTGATATTCGGCGCATTCAAATTCCATTGATAAATTTCGTATTTCTCTGAATTCAAATACTCTTCAGCGCCGGGTTGTCTCGGTGTTGAAACCATCAACTCAAAGGCGGGACCATAAATTCCATAATTGCTTGAAAGGGTGGCCGCCAAGACAAGTCTTTGCTTGAACATCGTTTCGTTCTGCTCTTGCAATGAAAGCGGCAAAATATCTGGAGTATTCGGCCAGAAGTTCGGCACGAAATAATCTGCAAGTTCAGTCTGTGTGAGTCTGTTCATGTACTGAGTCAGTTCCCACTTCGTGTTTCTCCATGTGAAATAGGTATAGGATTGACTGAAACCAATTTTCGCTAAGTAAGCCATAATTTTGGGGCGAGTAAACGCTTCGGAAAGAAAGATCACATCTGGATTATTTTCTTTAACCTCAGCGATCATCCATTCCCAAAAATGAAATGCCTTTGTGTGAGGATTATCGACGCGAAAGATGCGCACACCTTGCGCAATCCAAAAATCGACGACACTGCGAAGTTCTTCCCACATTTCCCTCCAAGCCGTCGATTCAAAGTCGAAGGGATAAATATCTTGATATTTCTTAGGAGGATTTTCGGCATATTGAATACTTCCGTCGGGTCGTTGCTTAAACCACTCGGGATGTTCCTTGACGTAGGGATGATCAGGCGAACATTGATAGGCAATGTCCATAGCCACTTGCAGTTCCATGGAATTTGCCTTTTTCACCAGTGAATGAAAATCCTCCATCGTTCCGTATTGGCTAAAAATGGATTTGTGTCCCCCCTCTTCACCGCCGATGGCCCAGGGACTGCCGACGTCATCTGCCTGGGCATTCAAAGTATTATTCTTGCCTTTGCGGAAGGCTTTTCCCACCGGATGAATGGGCGGAAGATAAACAACATCAAAACCCATTTTCTTTATATCATCGAGGCGAGCTTCCGCATCTTTGAAAGTTCCGTGGCGAGCGGGCCCCGTCACTGTAGATCGCGGAAAGAATTCATACCACGTGCTAAAACGTGCCTGCGCCGGCTCCACTTGCAATGGCACCTCGTGATCGTATTGGATGAAACTCGCTTTATCGAATTGTTCGTAGGCGATTCTTTCTAATTCGGGAGTTTGTGCCCAAGCATTGAAGTCACCGACCGTCAGAAACGAAGTTTTCGACCACGACTTTAGAGTGCTATAAAACTTTTTTAAAAACTCTTTCTCGGAATCATTTACGAAGGCGAACCACGATTTTACCAGGCGCTCGCCAATCAGCAGATCAACAGAGACATTTTGTTGCGCATCGATTTTCTTTTGCATATCAGCGCGCCACGTTCCGAAGCGATCCACCGCAGCCTGCACTGTAAAGTAATATCGGCCTAATTTTTTTAGATGGAATTCCGTACTCCATTTATCATTCCCCTGATCTTTTAACTGAAGAATGTGGGGAGTTTGCTCTGAGGAGTGCCTTAAGAGCACTCGCCCCTTCACCATGTCGTGACCGTCGACCAAGATGTGTGCCGTGATTTTAATTTGTTCATCGTCGTAGCGTTTCGCCGCAAATCTGCCTCGGTCTATTTCTGGCAGAACTCTGTCAATGATAACTCTGGAGGGACGCTGACTCTGCTGCTTTGCCATACTCAACACACTTTCTGAAATGAGTGTCCTAAGTTGATGACTATAATTCAGGTACAGAAAACAGAAAGATGATTGACGGTGTTTTTGTTAAAGCTCAAATTTCAAAACTGAAATCTTGGTGTTCACGACTTGACGTCTTATTCACGGCAGTTCCTCATTATATAGTGAGGACTTATGGACGCTGAAGCCAGTCGCGACACTTCATTGCAGAACGAAAGAAGAAGGAATCAAGATCAACCTCTTCAACTCTGGAGAGGAAGTCATACGCCCCTTGGGGCCACTCTTTATCAAGACGGTGTGAACTTTGCGATTTACTCTCAGAATGCCGAAAAAGTTGTGCTTTGTCTTTTCGATGAAAATGGCAATGAAACCCAACTGGAACTGGTGGAGCAAACGTACAAAGTTTGGCACGGCTTCGTTCCGGGAATGCAGGCGGGGCAACAATACGGATACCGCTTTTATGGTCCTTACGATCCAGAAAAAGGTCATCGCTTTAATCCGCATAAACTTTTAATCGATCCTTATGCAAAAGCAACTTCAGGACCCATTCAATGGAATCCTTCGATTTTTCCATATAAAGAAGGCGATGATTCGGATGGCACCTCATTTGATGAACAGGACAGTGCTGCCTATATGCCGAAAGGCATTGTCATCGATGATCGATTTCAATGGGGCGCAGACCGCTCTCCTCGCATTCCATGGAGTGAAACTATTATTTACGAAGCCCATGTCAAAGGCTTCACAAAAATGCATCCCGGAGTGCCGGAGGGCATTCGTGGAACATACAACGGCATGTGCCACCCTGATGTGATCAACTATCTCAAGGATCTCGGAATCACGGCTATTGAACTTCTTCCTATCCATCAACACGTTGAGGAAGAACATATTCAAAGAAAAGGACTGCACAATTACTGGGGTTATAACACCATCGGATATTTTGCGCCAGATTGGCGGTACGCCACGAATCCGCGGAACGGCAGTCAAGTTCAAGAATTTAAAAACATGGTGCGTGAATTTCACGCCGCTGGAATCGAAGTTATACTTGATGTCGTCTACAATCACACCGCCGAAGGAAATCAACTAGGACCGATGTTGAGCTTTAAAGGAATCGATAATGCCAGCTACTATCGTCTGGATCTAAAAAATCTCAACTATTATGCCGACTACACGGGATGCGGCAATACATTGAATGTGATCAATCCCCACGTGCTTCGCCTCATCACGGACAGCCTTCGCTACTGGGTTACAGAGATGCACGTCGATGGCTTCCGTTTCGATTTAGCCTCTGCTCTAGCCAGAGGATTTCATGAGGTTCACCAATTGAATTCCTTCTTCAATATTCTTCATCAAGATCCTATCTTATCCGAAGTCAAATTGATCGCAGAGCCATGGGACTTAGGAGCCGATGGTTACCAAGTTGGAAACTTTCCCGATCATTGGGCCGAATGGAATGACAAATATCGCGACACAGTTCGCAGCTTCTGGAAAGGCGATGGAGGCCGCATTGCCGATCTAGGATATCGCCTCATGGGTTCCAGCGATCTGTATGCATCTTCGGGTCGCGGCCCCTGTGCCAGTGTAAATTTCATTACTGCCCACGATGGATTCACTCTGAATGATCTTGTTTCATACAGTCAAAAGCACAATGAAGCAAATTTAGAAGATAATCGTGACGGCAATGACAATAACATCAGCACCAACTGGGGATTTGAAGGGCCTACGGATGATCCCGCCATCAACGCGATTCGATCTCGAATGAAAAGAAATTTTCTTGCGGTTCTTTGCCTCTCTCAAGGTGTTCCAATGATTACCGGTGGCGATGAAATGGGACGAACACAGCAAGGAAATAATAATGCTTACTGCCAAGACAACGAAATCAGCTGGGTCCACTGGGATACAGCAGACAGAGATCTTATCAGGTTCACTAAAAAACTTCTGAAGCTTCGCAAAGCACATCGTGTCTTCCATCGCCGCAACTTTTTCGAAGGTGAAAGTTTGCGGGCAGGAGGAAAGAAAGACGTCCTCTGGTTCAATCCTTCCGGAGAAGAAATGAACGAAGAGGAATGGACTAAGCACTATGCCAAATGCTTGGCTCTGGAAATGACCGGAACCGCAATCAATGAGCATGACGAAAAAAATGCTCTCATCTGCGACGATAATTTTATTTGGATGTTGAATGCGAGCGAATTGGACATGGAGTTCAATTTCCCTAAAGCCGCACAACATAGTCAATGGCAAATCATTTTCGATACTGCTCAGGACTGGCCTGATCAGGCTCATTTTTTTAATGCCGATCAAAAATATAAAGTCATGTCTCGGTCCACGGTCTTATTGATGGAAAAGAGGACTCAACCTGGGTTTGAGAGTTTTTGACAGACTTTTTATAATAAGAGTCTCTGATGTTTCAAGTAACAGGGACCTACGCCATTTTTAACAAAGTTCCTTTTCTTCCTCTTGGTGAGAGCGTTCTGAATGATAGCCTGAACAGGTTTAAAAAAGGAATCTCTCATGACTTCAAAACCGAAAAGAATTTTCGTCAGCAATCGGCTTCCATTTCATGTTGATGCAAGATCTGGAAATCTCAATCGCGGAAGCGGTGGCCTTGTATCTGCCTTGCTGGGTGTGAGTCTTGAAGATCCCTTCTCATGGATGGGATTTGAAACAGATCCTGCCACGGCTGAAATTCTTCGCACACGCGGCTCAGAAATTAAGAACAATCTTCAGTGTCACCCTGTCCTGCTAAATAAAGAACTCTATGACACTTATTATGACGGCGTGGCCAACGACTTGATCTGGCCGCTTTTCCACTACGAGACTAGTATCGCAGAGTTCAGCCGTCCCAATTGGGAAAAATATGAATACGTCAATCAACTGATGGCTGAAGAAATTTTGCGGGTTGCCCAAGACCACGACACCGTTTGGGTTCATGATTTTCATTTTTTATTATTGCCTCGCCTGATTAAAAAAATAAATCCAAAAATAAAAGTCGGATTTTTTTTGCATATTCCCTTTCCTAACATTGAAATCTTCCGGCATCTTCCAGTGGCGGAACAAATTTTAAAATCTCTCTCGCAAGCGGATCTGTTGGGATTTCATGAGCATTCGTATCTTTCACATTTTAATGAATGCATTAAAACCTTATTAGGTGTGGAATCAACTTTATATAAAGCTCGCTTTGATTCGCACACTTTGCATCTTGGCGCATATCCCATCAGCATCGATACGGCGGCTTTCAAAACAAGATCTTCAAGTGAAGTCGTACACTCACTGACAAATACCTATCGAAATTCTAAAGAGATTTTCCAAATCTTAGGCATCGATCGCTTAGACTACACGAAAGGTTTAGAATTAAAACTGCGTGGTTTTCAAAGAGCCTTAAGGAAGTATCCTGAATTGCGAGGCAAAATTTCACTCTTACAGGTGGCAGTTCCATCTCGTCAAAAAGTTCCATACTACATAAAAATCAAAGAGGAAATAGATCGTCTGATCGGAAATATTTGTGGAGAGTTCGCGACCACAGACTATACCCCTCTTCAATATGTCTTTAATTCTGTCCATGAAGAAACTTTGATGGCCCTATATAAACGCGCCGATGCGGCCCTTGTCACCAGCAAGCGCGATGGGATGAACTTAGTGGCTATGGAATATATTATGGCTCAAGATGTACAGACTGCCGGTGTTCTCGTTTTAAGTGAATTTACTGGTGTCGCTTCGATGCTTGCGGATGCGGTGACCATCAACCCATGGGATGTCGATTGCATTGCCGACGCGATCTATACCGCCTATAAAATGCCTCTGACAGAGCGAAAAGCTCGCATGGCAAATATGCAGGAAAGTCTTAGTAAGTATTCAGCCACGCAATGGGCCGAAAAATTTCTCGATGACCTCGAGAAAAACAAGACATCAAAAAACCTGAATTCTTGTTGTCAGCTCTTGTCGCCATCGTCAGATCAATGGCCCCGTCACTTGCTTTACCATCTGCAACTGTCTGGCGGGCGTCTCATCGTCGACCTAGATGGGATGCTCAATGAGTTGCAAAAACGTCCTGATGTTTCAATGATTCTTGAGCAAATGCGAAATGCTTTGGATAACCTTCACGAGGATCTTGAAATTTACATCTTAAGTGGACGCTCTAAAGAATATCTGGAAACTCATTTTGGTGATTCGCATTTTATATTAGCTGCAGAACATGGGGCCTTTTACAAAAAACCAGGGCATGCTTGGAAAAATCGCGTCTCTTCTAATTTATCACTTTGGTATGAAGAGATTTGCGCAGCTATGAAGGCTTATACGGCCCGAGTGCCATTCTCGTCAGTTGAAGTTAAGGAAGCGTCTCTTTTGTGGCATTTTGATCAATCGCCAAAAGCTTTTGCCGAGACTCAAGCCCGACGTCTGAATCAAGAACTGAAGGCTGCTTTCGCTAATGAACCGGTGACAATTCATCGTAATGGAACATCCATTGAAGCTAAAGCCATGGAATGCAATAAAGCGAACTTCGCTAGATGGTTGATGCAAAATGACGCTTCAGAAATTTTCACGATTTGTATTGGCGACGAACGCAGCGACGAGGAATTATTCGTAAGCCTTACCGGGAAAAGTCTGTCTATCAAAGTCGGCACAGAGGCCACATCCGCACAGTATCGACTGCAAAATCAGAAACAAACGTTGAGGTTCTTTGAGGAATTACAAAACTTTTTCGAAGAGCTCCACTATCAAAAGCGTGATATTCATGCGTAAAAAAGCCGGTTTTAATACCGGCTCTTCAATGTGCTATCTCTTTTGTTTCCTTAAGTACACGCGGCACTCGAACGGTCGAAGCTTCATCTGTCCCGGCAGATGCGTTTCTGAAGTTTCATAGTTGCTCATAATCAGCAGTGCATTAGGATCTGATTCTGGCATATTCGCCTCCGCAGGGCGACCGCGCATATTGCAAATGATCCAAGCCTTGTCATTATCTACGCTGCGAGTGTAGGCGTAGATCTCTGGATGATCTGCCAAGATCAAATCATAAGCCCCATATAAAAGAACATGGTTTTCTTTACGAATGAATACCATCTTCTTATAAAACGACAGAATAGAGCCCGGCTGATCCAACTGAGCCTCGACGTTGATCTCTTTATAATTTGGATTCACTTTCAACCAAGGCTTGCCCGTCGTGAAACCACCATTCGGTTGAGCATTCCATTGCATCGGCGTGCGCGAGTTGTCGCGGGATGTGGATGCAATCTCGCGCGTGATCTCCTCGTCTGTTGCGCCTTCAGCACGGCGAGTGGCAAAGTGATTCTTTGCATAAACGTCTTGGAAATCATCAGGACCGTTGAACACAGTATTGGTCATACCAATTTCTTGGCCTTGATAAATAAACGGCGAGCCTTCCATCAAGAAATACAACGCCGCGATGCAAGTGGCACTTTCACGCCAGTACTCGCCCGTATCACCCCATTTTGAGGTCACACGAGGAATGTCATGGTTTTCCACGAACAAAGCATTCCAACCTTTGCCATGGAGGTTCTTTTGCCATTTCGTGAAGATGTGCTTCAACTCAGCTAAATCAAATTTGTCGCCACCAACAGCATCCCACAATTTCTGATGGCCAAACTGAATGATCATACTAAGACGTTTTTTTTCCTCAGAAACCCACTCTTCAGCCTGATCCGCATCTACGCCATTAGCTTCGCCGACAGTCACAACGTCATAGCGAGAGAATGTTTGCTCGCACAATTCAGCCAGATAATGAAGAACACCATCAACGTTCATGTGGAAAGGCTTTGAGTCCACATAGCGTTCGCCATGAGGATTTGGCAGATCAGGAAGGCCCGGAACTTTCTTGGTGTGGCTGATTGCATCGATACGGAAACCATCGATGCCACGATCCAACCACCAACGGATCATTTTATAGATCTCGTTCTTCATATCTTGATTTTCCCAATTTAAGTCCGGTTGACGAGCCGAAAATAAGTGCAAGAAATATTGCTGTGTCAACGAATCGTATTTCCAAGCAGAGCCCTCAAAAATACTCTCCCAGTTATTGGGCTCATGACCGTTTTTACCGTCACGCCAAATGTACCAGTCACGTTTCGCGTTGTCTTTTGAAGAGCGAGACTCTAAGAACCAAGGATGTTCATCACTTGTATGATTGATCACAAGGTCCATGATCAATTTCATACCACGACGGTGCATCTCTTTTAAAAGATGATCCACATCTTCCATAGTTCCAAATTCATGATGAATATCTTGATAGTCACTGATGTCGTAACCGTTGTCATCTTGCGGAGATTTAAAAACAGGACAGATCCAAACAACGTTCACACCCAGATCTTGAAGGTAATCCAATTTCTCGACGATGCCGCGAATGTCACCGATACCATCGCCATTGCTGTCTTTAAAACTGCGAGGGTAAATTTGATAAAAAACGGCTTCTTTCCACCATTTTGGCTTTACTGTCACATTTACATTGGTCATAGACCCTTATTAAAAAACTATTTTGCAGCAAAAATAAACTTAAAAGCGGGCTTCACCGGATTTAATGACTGGCTAACGCATGGCCTTAGGATCACTTAGGTATCCTGTTAAAGAACAGCGAATCTGCCAAGAGTCTTCGCTATAGAGGGGCAAGAAATTTTCGAGGTTCGTTAAGCAGCGGCTTCGAGTTTACGAACTAATGCTGGCACTTCCAAAATCATGAATGTTTTCTTATTGCCATTGAGCTCTGTCATCTCAACCACTTCTGTCATATCCCCTTGCAGGGATTTCGCGACATCCTTGGCCAAAAACATCGGAATCTTAATTTTCTGAGCTTCATCGACAGTGACTATAGACTCTACCGAGTCCACGAGCAGTCCATATTTACCTTTTTCGCCCGTCACAACAAGTATCCGGGAATTCATATAGTCCTGTCCCGCTTTCATGCCATAGTAACTGCGAAGATCGATCACCATCACCATTTCACCGCGCATGTTCGTCATACCCACAACATATTCAGGGTAGCCCGGAGGGTGAATAAGTTCCTCAGTGACCTTTGCAATCTCGTCGATGCCGCTTAAACGAGTAGACAACATATAATCTAATTTAAATGAGATATAAGGCTTACGTTCACTAGCGCGTTTCTGCGATTCTTTGTGGTCAACCTCGGGCTTCCCATAAAGCGTGGCGTGGCCCTTGGTGATAGCAAGAATTTCTTTATCAGAAAGCATCTGCATTTCATTCAAAAAGATCACATTCGGGGCCTTATCATGAGGCAACATCCCACGCATCATATCCATTTTTTCCTGCTGAAAAAGAGGAATGGGTAATACTTCCTCCTCATAAAAAGTCACGATGCTATCCACACTATCGACTAGGAAGCCCACTTGAATATTTTGTACCTTCATGATGATAATGCGCTTGGCTTCCAACTCGACATTGCCAGCTTCCAGTTTTAAAAACATTTGAAAATCAAGGATCGGAATGATCATGCCACGAAGGTTCACCATACCTATACAATAGTCCACGGCAAGAACACTGCGTTTGATCTCTGGCACCCGAATGATTTCGCGAATTGCAGAGATATCAAGGCCAAATTCCATCACGCCAGAGCGGAACGTAATGCACTGGCAGCGTTTTGACTTTTTTTGGTTCACCTCTGCCACTTGATTACGACTTTGGCTTAAGATCTCTGGAATATTTTGGACCTTGATAAGCAAAGCCGGATCGATCACTTCAACGATGCGATCGCCGCCATTTAGTTTCAAAACACTGCGAATAACGGAGCCTTTATCGTCGGGCTCACCGTCAAAGTGCGAAACATCTTCATCACGGACGTTCAGAATTTCTGAAGTCCCATCAAACAAAAGACCTACCCGAACTTTTTCAGAACTGACAATGGCTACTTTTTTTAGAGATGAATCCCTGGTGCTTTGCAATCCCAGAAGCATTGCTACGTCCACAATGGGAATCACCACGCCGCGAAGATTAAAGAGCCCCGTCAAATAAGGAGGCGCCAACGGAATGTTAGTCGTCTTTTCTGGATAATTCACCACCTCTTGCAAGGAGGCGACAGAAAGAGCAAGCTCTGTATCTGCCAAGTCAAAAGAGGCATACATTTGAGTATGACCACTACGTTTTTGAGCCTTAGATACCAAATCCATTTTTTCCCCTATGCGACCTTAGGAACTTTTTCGACTTCAAAATGGCCAGAGCTTGAGTCCAAAGTGATTTTAGTGCCTTGATCCCCGCCACATTGAAAAGCCACAATTTTAATTTTCAACTTCTCAATACATTGTTTTGCAATTTTAAGATTCTCTTCGCCGACAACAAATTTTGTATACGGTTGCTCGACTTCCATCATTTGACCACCGCCGGCGACCAATGCTTCAAGCTCGCTATAATCGGAGGGCCCTGCCCCTAAACGTTCAAGCATGCGAGGCAAAGTCAAACTCACGTAACGAGCGTCTTTGTCTTCTTGCGGTGATACGGGATACGGCAATAGACAGTGCGCTAAAACGCTTTTATTCTGCTTTTTCCAAATCAGCCCAATCCCAACGCAGGAACCAAGAACGGTTTTTAGGATTTCGCCCTCCGCTCCGACAATCACTTGTCCAATTCTGACGTGGTATTCTGGTTTACCCACCGCTAACCTTTTTTATAAATTAAAGGTTTATGAAAAGTGAAGTCGGTTTTCAGTCGCGCCAAGGACTCTGATTCCCCGACAATCAGAAAGCCACCAGGTTTCACCGCTTGAAAGATATTGCGTAAGACCAACTCCTGGTCCACGTCCGTGAAATAAATCAAAACATTTCGTAAGAACACGATGTCGTAATGACCGATCTTAGAAGGTCTTGTATGCAGATTATGAATGGAAAAATCCATCCGCTGAAACAGTATATCCAAGGCTTTGCATTCACCCGTTGGCAGCGTTTTAAAATACTTTTCAAAAAGTTCGGGATATTTCTTTTTGAACTCGGCCGTATTTCTTTCTTTAAAGATCCCGGAACGAGCTCTTTCCAAAACATTGGTATCAATGTCTGAACCTGAAATTTGATAACGAAAGCTGGGCTTCGTCATTTTATACTCTTCGCAGGTCATGGCAATACTAAATGCCTCTTCTCCCGTTGAAGACGCCGCTGACCAAACACGTAAAGTTCCATCAGAATTCTTTATCGACCATTCCGGCAAATATTCATTTCTGAAATAGTCCCAAATCAGTGGAGTTCTAAAAAACAGGGTCTCGTTCGTCGTGACCATATTTACAAACTCTTGAGTTTCGTCAGAATGATTGTGAAGGTATTCAAGATAGGCTTCAGGACTTTCAAGGCCTAAAGCTCGCAAACGAGGACGAAGACGGGCAAATAATAGCTCCCGCTTTCGTTCTTCCATTGTAATCCCGGTATGGGTCTTCACTAGAGAAAGGAAACTCTTTAAAGTTTCCCCATCTAGTTTTCTTGCTGCTTCGCTCATTTACACCACAAATCTTGCCACAGTCTTATTAAGTTCATCGGCACCAGATACCAAGGACTTCGTCGAGTTCGCGATGCTTTCAGAGGCCTGCGCCGACTTCTCGGATTCCCCAGCGATGTGCTGAATCGCCGCACTCACACCTTTGGCCGCTTCGGATTGCTCTTCCGCTGCGACTGTGACTTCAGAGATAGACTGCGTTGTCTTTTCAATTCCCGCCACGATTTTGCCGAACGCTTCACCCGCTTGTTGCGAGATTGCGCTGCCTTGCCCGACACGTTTCACCGACTCGTTAATTAGTTTAGAAATTTCCTTCGTTGCCTGTGAAGAACGTTCTGCAAGTTTACGAACTTCATCTGCTACCACCGAGAATCCCAAACCATGTTCACCCGCACGAGCCGCTTCGATGGCAGCATTGAATGCGAGTAGATTTGTTTGACTGGCAATTTCGCTAATCACTTTGATAATCTCGCTGATATCCTCAGATGATTTATTGATCAATTCCATCGCTTCGATAGATTTAGAAATAGCTTGGCTGCCTTGTTCTGCTTCTTTTTGCGTTACCTTAGCAAGCTCATTCGCTTTCTTTGTATTATCTGCGATAGAGGCAATTGACGCTGTGAACTCTTCGATGGAAGCATTCATTTCTTCCACTGTTGCCCCAAGGCTCAATGCCCCAGAGGCCACAGAGTTCGATTGGTCTGCAATGGATTTCGATGAAGTTCCGAAGTCATTCGCAGAATTCACAACACGAGAGATCACCGCACGCAAGTCTTCCATCATTTTCTTAATACCAGAAGCCAATTGGCCCAAGGCATCGTCACCCGTTACAGAAATTGGGAACGTCAAATCCCCTTCAGCAGCTTTGCTTACTGTGAATTACAGAGCATCTACCTTCTTTTGATCTTCTTCCGCTTTTCTTTTCACGGCCTGCTCAAGTTTCACTTGCTCGGTGATATCACTTGCGAACTTCACCACTTTATAAGGCTTACCATTCATATCCATGATCGGATTGTAAGTGGCTTGAATCCAGATTTGTTTGCCGCCCGCACCCACGCGCAAATAGCGGCCCGAATCGAATTCACCCGTATTCAATTTTTTCCAGAAGTTTTGGTATTCCGCACTTGCTGCATATTCTGGCTCGCAGAATATGCGATGGTGCTTGCCTTGAATTTCTGGCAGACTGTAACCCAAAGTCTTTAAGAAATTCTCGTTGGCATTCATGATCGTTCCATCCAGATTGAACTCGATTACAGCCTGTGCTTTGCTGATCGCCAGAATTTTACCTTCGTACTCAGAGTTCTTCATTTTCGTAGCCGTGATGTCTGTGGCAAACTTCACGACTTTAAACGGCCTGCCTTCAGCATCAAAGACTGGATTGTAAGAGGCATTGATCCAAATCTCTTTGCCACCCTTGCCAAAGCGTTTGAATTCGCTCGCAGTACATTCTCCATTTGCCAAACGCTCCCAGAATTTCTTGTATTCAGGCGTATTTGCATAGGTCGGATCGCAGAACATAGCATGATGACGATTTTGAATTTCATCCAAAGAGTAGCCCATCGCCTTTAAGAAGTTTTCATTGGCGGTAAGGATCGTTCCATCCAAATTGAATTCAATAATAGCTTGAACTTTACTAAGGGCCGCGAGCTCTGCCTTTAAAACTGCCAATTCATCATGGTGAGACTGTTTTGTAGAATCCGAAAATGCGTCTAGTTTGAGGGCTGTACTCATGCTTTTAATTCCTCCGCCTAAACTTCTCGGAACCCATTAACAGCCCTATATAGCTTTTGTTGGACGTTACATAGATTTAATGAATAATTTTCGCCATTTTGCGACTTAGCTGTCAAATATCAGCAAAGATCCTTAAACTGTCGATTATCTACACAGAACAAGTGCTTGAAATGCTAGGTGAATTTTAAGATTAGTGCTCCAAAATATGGATCAATTTCAACAAGTTCTTAACAGCACCATAAATTGATCTTTACAGCCCCTAAACCATTTTTTCGTCTTAAACAGAGAGCAGAATCCCTCCATAAAGCAGAGAATTCCTCTGGGAATTTGTTTCATTTCTCATTTGGATCATTGAATCACCTTTCACTCATTGAGTATGACAACGCCATGTCAAATGCTGGAACTCTCTCGGAAATTCTAAAAGATATTTATGAAGATCGTAAGACACGCAATCGTAAGTATTCGATGCGCGCTTTTGCCCGCGACTTGGGTATTTCTCCAGGTCGTCTTTCTGAAATGCTCACAGGTCAAAACATTCCGGGTCCGCGCCTGACACAGCGATTGGTGACAGCTTTAAAGATGAGCCCGGAACAATCACAGGGGTTGGTCAGAGTCGTCCAAAGCCAAAAGAAAACGAAACGCGAAACTGGCGGCGCAGTTCAATTAAAAAGCGACGAGTTCGCCGTGATTGCCAATCGCGAACACTTTTCTTTGCTCTGCTTGATGGAAACTTCAACGTTCAAGAGCGATGTTGAGTGGATGTCCAAGCGTTTAGGAATCTCGAAAACAGCAACACTTGAGGCCCTTGACCGATTAGAACGCATGGGTCTGGTCAAACAATCTCGTGGAGTTTATAAAAGTACCTACAAAGACGTGACAACGTCCCACGATATCCCTTCGGAAGCGATTCAGGAATATCATCGTCAAGGCTTGGATCACGCGACTCAGTCATTACTTGCAGATCATCCTGATTTCCGAGACATCACAAGTATCGAGATGCCAGCGGATGTTCGCAAATTGAAAGAAGTTAAAAATCACATTCGAGATTTCAGAAGGAAAATGGCGAAACTTTTAGAAAATGGCGAGCAAACTGAAGTTTATCGTCTCAACATCCAACTCGTTCCTGTCACTTCCCGAGGAGTTGTTCAATGATACGTTCTATTTTAGTTTTTGTGGTACTACTGGTGTCACAGCTTTCTTTAGCTTCGGGTTTCGGCTTAAAGCCTGATTGGAAAGAGGTCGGCAATGGCGGCAATGTTGTTCATTGTGGCAAGGGCTACAGAATGTTGGACGCCTGGGAAGCTGAGAACGGCTTCAAGCTTCCAGAATCTACGGTAAATTTTCCTGAAACGATCTTCGATGACAGTTTCGATGCCGCTTTCGCACTAGCCAATACTTTAGTGGATAGCTTGCGCTATCGTGAGTTTTCAAGATGGCAGTCTTACAAAGAAGCTCTTGCCACTTTCAAACAAGAAGCGGAATTCCTAGAGCACGTCAATTTGTTGCCTGTAAATGACCAAGGCTTGACAGTTATTCCGATTAATTGCTCTTTAGAGCAACTTGTCGTGCAAAGACGCGATATTGCTGCAGACAATATACGTTATGTTTTTAGCGGACAAATCTGGGCTCACCTGACAGTGAGTGATAAGGCGGCAGCTATAGTCCACGAGGTTATCTATCGCCGCGCCTTAAATGCCGATCCAGAGATTTTGACGTCAGAAGACGTTCGTGCCTTCAATGGTCTTTTGATCTCTAACCGTGTAGAGACTATGTCAAACTTTGAATACTACTTGATGGCAGAGAAAGTCCCCTACTAGTTTTGTTTATTTCTTTCCGCATCCAAGGTGGTTAATTGTTCGGGCGTAAGCACAATAAATAGCCCCTTGGATTTTGCGTAGATTTTTTCCTTTGAGAAAATCTCAGCCTCAATAAAAATTTTTCTCTTATCCTGCGAAACAATCTGACCTCGCACCTGATACTGTTTTTCCACAGGAATCATATTCAGAAATTCGACCTCAATCTTTGCTGCAACAACACTGAATCCATGCTTCCATCCCGTCGCGCCCATCATCTCATCCAACACAGCCGCCTGACAGCCACCATGGACATGACCTGGAGGTCCCGTGGATTTACGACTGAACCAAACTTCGGCAAGCAACTCATGATGTTTGTTCGATTTAATTAAAACCATCTCAAGCTGATTGGAGCCCAACACAAAGGCCCCTTGATCGTCTCCGATATAAGGTTTTTGAATTTGCAAAGACTTATCGTACTGCAAGTGGGACATAGAAGCTCCTGACCATTAGGATGAAACACATTTTGCGAGAAAACAACCCTGCCGTTTGACCAAAGAAATCTATTTGAGTTGGAAGCTCACCCAGGTCTTTTTAAAATATCCTTTCAATACCTATAGGAGGCCTAAATGAAAAAATTGATCCTAACGATGACGGCCCTTTTAATCCCCGCCGTCTTACTTGCAGCAACAGCCGAAGAAGTGAAACAAAAGACCAACGAAGCCGTCAGCACCGCATCAGAATATACAAAAGAGCAAAAAGATAAATTTCAAGCCGACATGAGAATGAAACTCGACAATATGAAAAAAGATATTTCAAAAATGAGGCACGATGCCTCGAAAAAAAGTGCGGCTGCCAAACAGGATTTGCGAGAAGAAATTACCAAACTCGAGAAGAAAGAAAGTGATATGAAGCAGTCCCTAGCTAAGTTAGAAAAAAGCTCGGGCAAGGCCTGGGATGAAATGAAAGAGGGCATGAGCAAGTCTTGGGATGACCTTTCTAATTCCTACGAATCCGCCAAGCAAAAATTCAAAGACAAAAAATAAGAGGTCTTTATGATTCGCAAACTTAAAACCGGACAATACCGAATTTATTCACGCAAGATCGATCCTAAAACGCATAAGAGAAGAAACTTGGGAACTTTCGACAGTCTTGAAGAAGCCCAACAGCATGAAAGACAAATTCAATATTTCAAACACAGAGGGTAAAAATTGACGGGCAGAGTTTCTAAACTCTGCCCGTATTTGAAAGGCATTGGATTTTTAACGGACAACTTTTGTTTCTAGCATCATCTTGTTTCCAAAACTACTTCATGAAAGAAAGCTGTTTACCCTATCCTCTTTTCCATCTTTTGAGGGATGAAAATCCTTTCAAATAATCAGTCCCAACTCACAGTTTCATAATATCCCATTTGCGTAGAATGATGTGTCCAGAACTGAAAAATGCGCTGAAGGTCTGACCTATTTCTTGCGAAAGATCACAATTCAATCGAATTTAATAAATATTTTTAAAGAAAATTATAAAGAAAGCTGCGACTCCATCGGCTTGCGGGGTGGAGGCATTTTTAGTCTGCCTGCCAGTGCCAGAACATCTGCTTCTAATAAAGTCTCTCTCTCTAACAACAAACGCGCTCCCTCTTCTAAAAGATCTCTATTGGTTTCCAAAATAGAGCGTGTCGTCTTCGCTGCCTCATCAATGACTCTTCGGATTTCTTCGTCAATGGCGCGGGCACTGTCTTCACTTCGTTCGCGGTGAGGAAGTGCTTGGTAGGTACCTTCCAAAAATGTATTTTGCTTTTCCTCAAAGACGACGTTCCCAAGTTTAGGGCTCATCCCATATTTCGTAACTAAAGCCTCTGCGATGTTGGTAACCTTCACTAGATCATCAGCAGCTCCCGTAGAAATCTCACCGAAAATAATGCTTTCGGAAATGCGGCCTCCTAAAAGAACAGACATCTTGTCCATTAATTCCTGACGAGTCATCAAATAGCGGTCCTCTGTAGGTCGCTGGATCGTGTAACCAAGAGAGCCAATGCCCCGAGGGATGATCGAAATCTTTTGAACCTTATCAACAGGCAACGCGCATCCGACCAAAGCATGCCCCATTTCGTGATAGGCAACAATTTTCTTTTCCATAGGGCCAAGGATGCGACTCTTTTTCTCGAGACCTGCCACGATGCGCTCGATCGCTGTGATGAAGTCCTGTTCATTCACCTCTTCAGATTTTCTTCGTGTCGCTGCCAGAGCCGCCTCATTCACAAGATTTGCCAAATCTGCGCCCGTGAATCCCGGAGTCAAAGCTGCTATATGTTCTAGGTTCACGTCACTGCCAGCTTTTACGTTTTTCACGTGAACTTTCAAAATCGCCTGGCGTCCCACTTTATCAGGACGGTCTACTAAAACCTGACGATCAAAACGTCCCGCGCGAAGCAAGGCCGGATCCAAAACTTCTGGCCTGTTAGTAGCGGCCAGGATGATAACTCCTATGCGAGTATCAAAACCGTCTAGTTCAGCCAGCAACTGGTTGAGTGTCTGCTCTTTTTCGTCGTGTCCACCAGAAAACATTCCCGAGGCACGGGATTTTCCCAAAGCATCCAACTCGTCAATGAACACGATGCATGGAGCTTGTCGCCGAGCTTGCTCGAACATATCTCGCACCCGAGCGGCCCCCACACCCACAAATAGCTCAACGAACTCGGAACCACTGATTGAAAAGAATGGGACTCGAGCTTCCCCGGCCACCGCTTTCGCAAGCAATGTTTTTCCCGTCCCTGGGGGACCAATTAATAAGATGCCCTTCGGCATCTTTGCTCCAAGACGACCGTAGTCTTCTGGCTTCTTCAAAAAATCGACAACCTCTTTGAGTTCATCTTTGGCTTCGTCTTCTCCGGCGACATCTTCAAATGTCGTTCTGATATCTGTTTCGACATATAGTTTGGCTTTGCTTTTACCTACTGACATCAAGCCTGGCACTCCTCCTTTTTCTGCCATTTTCCTTGCGAGGAACATCCAGATTCCAAAAAAGATTAACGTCGGTAGAACCCACGATAAGATATCTCGCAAAAAAGTATTTTCGACAGTTTGACTGAAGTTCACTCCAGTGCCTTCTAATGTCTTGGCTAGTGTAGGATCAACACGGGTTGTGACAAAATATTTCTTCTTATCTGCGCGAGGCTCTTTGAACTCACCACGGATGTACTTTTCAGAGATTTGCAATTGATCCACACCGTGAGATTTTAAAAGAGTTTCAAACTCGCTATAGGGAATTGCGGCGACTTGACTTGATTGCACCCAAATACTTTGCATCCAAAAAAAAGATAAGATCAGGACAAATGCGATAATAAGACTTGTGCGTTGGTCCTTCCACATATGAACTCCCCTCTTCATGATGAAAGAATTCAACTGGAATGAATACGCAAATCCCCCGGGTTGCAAGAACGCAGGAAATTATTTTGTTCATATACAGAAATCGGCGAATTTCGAAAGGTGATTAACAATTGTTATCACCTCAAGATGATATTTCGCCTCTTTCGTGAACATCTCTACTGAATGCTTGTTGCGCGCTGTGCGATTTCGTTCATTTTTCGTTAAGAAGAATTTTTTGTTTGCCTTGTCTTCACCGAACGACCACAACACTTTCGAACATTGATCTTGGAGGGTAGATGAAATTGTTCGCAGTTGTTTTCGTTTTGTTTTCTGCTGCTTTTGCACGAGCACAGGTTTCTCAAGAACTTCCTTATTATGGTGAACAGTTTTATCAAGAGCTTGCTTCAGGCGTTTCAAATGAGGCGCTTAAAACAAGCATCAAGAAAGTTTTGCGCAGCTATCACGTCAAATCAAATAACGGTCCCGACCAGATCGTAAACAACTGTGCGGGCCAAGAAGGCTGTTATGCACATATCTCTTTAGGTTATGATCGCGCACGTATCTTTATGATGGGCGTTTACTATCTTCAAGATCGCGGCAACAACACCTACGCCATCCACGATGTGTACTGTGATACTGATAAAACGACGGCCGATTTCATTCATGGAACTCCTCCAGGTCCCCGCGTGATTCCTGATGGCAACATCTTGAACACCGAGCACACATGGCCACAAAGCAAGTTCTCGGGTCGTTTCGATAAGAACATGCAAAAGTCTGATCTTCACCACCTGTTCCCTGCGGATAATGAAATGAACTCTGTTCGAGGCAACAACGCCTTCGGCGAAGTGGTAAAAGATAAGAAGACTTTGAAATGTCCAGTATCACGTTACGGCACACCTGCTGGCGGCGGCGCTGATGTTTTCGAACCGCCAAAAGATCACAGAGGGAACGTGGCTCGTGCCTTGTTTTACTTCTCTGTTCGTTACGAGCTTCCCATCGACGGAAAGCAAGAGGCCGCTTTGCGAAAATGGAATCAAGAAGACCCTGTAGACGACGAAGAAATCGCACGTAACAACGCCATCCAAGGGGCGCAAGGAAATCGCAATCCCTTCGTTGATTATCCAGAGTTGGTAGACCGTATTACTGATTTCTAAATCGTGCGGGCAGCGATGCAAAGCTCATCACAACGTTCGTTATGAACAATGCCTGAATGAGCTTTGATCCACTTCCACTGAATTTTACGATCTTGTGAAAGTTGATCCAAGATCTGCATTTGATCGACCCCGGGAATGGGTCGATCATTTTTTTTGACCCAGCCATAGTCTTTCCATTCTTGCAGCCACAATGTCATTGTATCGACCAGGATTCGAGAATCTGTGTAGAATATCACTTCAACATTTTCAGGAAGCACTTGCAAGGCCTCTATGGCAGCCTGAAATTCCATTCGTGTGCACGTGGTCCTACGAGCCGCACCTGAAGATTCTTTTAAGATTTTTCCATCTTTTAAAATCACAAATGCCCAGCTGCCACGACCGTGTTTATAACTGCCATCAGTGTACACTTCGTATAGCGGCGATCGATGGCCCCTTAGCAGTAAAGATTTCAGCTTTTGGATTATCACTCTTCCACCTTTGCATCTGCCGATGATAAGGATTGCACGACGAATCCGCCGACCCCAGCCAACACCCACACTACACCACAAAATACAATCATCGAACGAACAGAGAATCCCTTGATCATCCAAGGGGAAATCAGAGTGAAAAACAAAGTCGCTGTGGATTCTAACGCCATTTTCAAACGGAACACTTTTGTCAAATCACGAACTGGAAATTTCTTTTGCACAAGATCGATAAAGGACAAATCACTCATTGGTCCGGACAAGCCCGCCAAAGCCGCAGCCAAAATCACTAAAGCAATAGATGGTGCAAACCCCATTAACATAAAGCCCAAACCCAACCACATGTATCCAGAGTAAAGTAAATACAACAGCCGCTTGCGCGCTCGATTTCCGAAGTAAAGAGAGCCCGCAAAGTTTCCAAGCCCATAAGATGCCATCACAAGACCGAATGATTTCGCATCCCCTTGGGTCATCTCGTGAACAAGCAAAGGAAATCCAATCATTAAAGCCAAAGTCCAAGCTCCTGATGTTATTGCCTTTGAAAAGAAAATATAACTCATTCCAGCTTTGTTGCGCACTAAATGAAAACCCGAATCAAGAGTATCAAGAAAGCTCGCCCGCTTCGTTTGCTCTTCCCCCAAGTTCTGAGGAACAAAGGTGCGCAAGGAATAAACCGACAATGCTGAAACGACAAAAGTCATCGCATCTAATGTAAAGAAATGAATCATCGGGATAAAAGCAGAAAGAAGTCCTACAATCGCCGGGCCCACCATACGTGCCATACGAATTGTTGTGCCCATCAATCCGTTTGTAGATTGCATCGTCTCAGTATCTTTTGCTAACAGCGGAATCGTCGCTTGAGTCGCAGGATCAAAGAAAGCACTTAGTGCCGACAGAATCAAAGCCACAGTCCACAAAATCGTCAATGGTAGCGGAAAGAAAACAGACACGATGACAGGAATCAAAACAATTCCAGCGCGGAGAAGATCAACCCCCACCATTGTACGAAGGGGATGCCACTGATCTGCCCACTTGCCACCAATGAAACTTAAAAGCATCAGCGCTGCAGTTTGTCCGGCAGCTAGGTATCCCGTGTTCGCCCCCATAAGTCCCACAGCGAACCATGTCAGACCAACACGATAAATCTCGTCACCAACTGAAGAAAATGCCTGACCAAACCACAAACGCAGAAGTTGTGGTTGTCGAAGAGCCTTTAACATAAACCCATTCCCTAGGACGACTGCCTCTTGAGAAGATCGTACTCCCTTCAAATGAAATTTCATGTGGAATTGCACTGAGCCACCGAAAAATAAGCAAATCTCAAAACACTATCCCTTAAGGTCCTTTTTAATAAGAGCCTCCATCCATTCCATCAAAGCCAAAGCCCGACGAGAGACGTGGCGGCGCGAGGGATAGACAATGGACATTGTCATAGGTTCCGGCAAATGTTTGGGAAGAACTTCAACAAGTTGTCCAGACTTTATAAAATCTTGCAAATGCGAATTGGGCACTTGGATAATCCCATACCCTGCAAGACAGCATTCCAAATAAGTCTCGGCATTATTCACTGTGATAAGACTTTTCATTGGAATGTTATGAACTTTGCCATCTTCGAAATATTCAAAATCTGCCGGGGCCGCCCGCATTCCCATTCGCGACGAATAATTCACCGCAAAGTGATTGGATAGATCCTCGATGCTTTTAGGCTTGCCGTATTTTTTGATATAGCCCGCACTGACAAGATTTACTTGAGGTCTACGCCCTAATGGTCTTGCAATCAATGAAGAGTCCTGCAAATTCCCGCCACGAACAGCAAAATCCACCCCCTCTTGAATAAGATCCACAAAGCGATCCGTCACGCCCAACTCAATTTCAATTTTTGGAAAAAGCTTATTGAATTGCGGCAAATGAGAAATCACAAGCTGTCTTGCCAGTCGACTTGGCAGATCAATTCGCACCTTGCCTGACAAATCTTTAGGAGCCTGCTGAAACATTCCTTGCAGCTCATCAAAATCAGACAACACACTTCGACAACGTTCATAGAAAAGTTGTCCATCCTGGGTGAGCCTCACAGTGCGAGTCGTTCGATTTAAAAGTCTTGCCCCAAGCTCGGCCTCAAGCTGTTGCACCGCTGCCGACACAGTTGCCTTAGGCAAACCCATCGTGTCTGCGGCTCTTGTGAAGCTTTCTAAATCCGCGACATTGATGAAAATGCGCATTGAATGAGTGCTATCCATAAAGGCTCCCGGCTCATGTCCATTGTTCTGATTTTATGTACAGTTTATCCACAAATTGCGTCTTTATACAAAATTATTCATACAATACGATGGATACAGATCAAGAAAACACTTTCAGAGGAGATATTATGAGCACTCAAGAAACTAAGATCGCATTAATCACAGGTGGCAGCCGAGGCCTTGGTAAGAATGCCGCATTAAAAATAGCACAGCAAGGTCATGACGTGATCTTCACATACAACAGCAAAAAGACAGAAGCCGAAGAGGTCGTTCGCGAAATCGAAGCTTTAGGTCGCAAGGCCATGGCCCTACAATTGGATGTCGGTAACTCAAAATCCTTCGAGGCTTTTGCCAAGCAAGTCCACTCAGCCTTGAAACAAACATGGAGTCGCGATCATTTCAATTTTTTAGTGAATAATGCAGGTATTGGAATCCATTCTCCGTTTGCACAGACAACGGAAGAGCAATTCGATCAACTGATGAATGTTCATTTCAAAGGAGTTTACTTCCTAACACAAAAGCTTTTGCCTATCATCGCAGATGGCGGACGAATCGTGAACATCTCGACAGGTCTTGCACGTTTTGCAATTCCTGGATATTCCGCTTACGGAGCTATGAAGGGAGCCATCGAAGTTCTTTCGCGTTATATGGCGAAAGAATTGGGTGCTCGAGGTATTGCCGTGAACGTTGTCGCTCCGGGCGCAATTCACACGGACTTTACAAAAGACTCTTTTGATTCACATCCCGAAATGGAGAAATTCATTTCCTCACAGACAGCGTTGGGTCGTGTCGGAGTCGCCGATGATATTGGCGGTGTCATTGCAAGCCTTCTTTCTGAAGACAATCGCTGGATCAATGCCCAGCGAATTGAAGTCTCTGGCGGTATGTTCCTCTAAGCGATTGATATTTCAATCCCTTGAAGAATCGTCAGTAACTTTCGACGGCGGATCTTATCCATCAAGGAGGAAGCCTGATGAGGGCTTTCTTCTTGAATAACAGGGGGATTATTTTGAACCCTCAATTCAGTCATCCCTGTGATTTCAAAAGCACCGACTAAAATAATCATCATAAGCATTACGAAGCGCATCCTTGCCCTCCTATTAATATGTAGACACCGCAGCCCTTAAAACCGGTTAATCCCATTTTCCCCGTGTCATTCTGAGAATTTACCAAGGGGAATTTTTTGCCGCTTTCGCTTAAACTTCATTCAGATTTTTTCAAACACTTTCCGTTTTGATGTGATCTAAAAACTTTTGTGAATTTTGTTAACACAATGTTTTGAAAATCTGTCTTCGCGGTTAACACCTTCAAATCTATTTTTTTTGACCCATTTTTATTTTTAAAATTCCGCATTAACCTGTTCATGGATTTCAGATTTCAATTTGGAGGAATCAATGAACAGCACAAAACTACTTCTATCGCTTGGCTTGGTAGGATTGCTCGCGGGATGCGGTAATGGCCTGCAAACGGCTGACAGCACAAGTAGCAGCAATTCATCTCAATCAACTTCTTCGACGACGGCCCAAAAGTCAGCGGCACAAACAATGTTAAGCGATTTACAAGCAGACCTTCAGGGTCAAGCTGTCGCGAAAGCCGCAGTTGGCGCACAACAAAAGATTTCACTCAGCAGTCTCGGTCTTAGCTCAGCTCAAATCAGTACAATCATCGCCAGCGCAGCAGCATCTTTAGAATCAGCAAATCTTACCAACAGCAATGACTTATCTGCGATTATTCCTAGTATCATTCAAGGTGCAAGCCTTGGTGTAGGCACATTGAATCTTTCAAACCTCACTGGCACATCTTCTTTGCTTGCAACGATTGGCGACAGCGTCTTGAATTCTTTGGTGAATCAATCCACCAGTTCTGTATCGACAAATTTGATTCAAAGTGTAGCAAGCTCGTTGTTCTCTAATTTGAATTCTGCTGGCGTAAGTTCTGGCAATCAGTCTTCTGCGGCTAGCTCTATCATCAATACTTTACTGAGCGGTCTGAGCAATAAAGACCTTGATGTTAGCAGCTTGACATCTGTTGTGGAAAGCTTGGCATCCGGTTCAGTACTTGGATTGGGCAACCTTGGCAACTCTTCCTCAGTTCTTTCAACTATCGTGAATGCCTTGGGATCTGGCTCATTGACTGGACTTACAGGTTTGATTTCTAACTTGGGATCTAGCAACACAGCATCGACAACTCTACAAAGTCTTATTAGTGCCTTCACTTCAGGTTCAAACTCTGGTTTGAGTTCAGTTGTGTCATCAATCGGTGGAAACTCATCAGTACTAAGCACTCTTCTACAAAGTCTTCTTTCTGGTATTAACAACTCTGCATCTACAAATACATCATCATCAACTGCAAGTGTTGTCAGCTCCATCGTAGGATCACTTTTGGGATCTTTGTTGTCTCACCTGTAGTAAGAAATTTTAAATTGTTTTCCGTCACGAGCCCTGAGGTGCCTTCCCTCGAGGGTTCGTGTGTTTTTAAGAAGCCAAAGGTCTGGCTTTTGATAAAAGTTAAGCTTCCATTCTATGTCGTCATCGTTCCAAGAACGTCATTCCGGTGATTGTTTGCAGAGCGAACACAAAGTAGCAGACGGAGCGGTCTGAGTTTCTTTACCTTTGATAAAAAGTTACGGCTAAGGAGGCCCACATGAAAAAGTTGATTCTCTCTACGATCGTATTAGTAATGGCTGGTCTTTCAAGTGCTTACGCTCAGGATGAAGCTATAGCGCAAGAACCAACAACAGAAGGCGTGATCCAACCCTATCTTAGAAGTTGTGACTCACCTTATCTTGGTCATAATGAATCCTGCATGAGTAGTACAAACTCATGTCCTGGCGGTTATGAGTTTGATCATGCCAACTATTGTTGTGATCACAATGGCAACTTCTATCGTTGCGGCACTATTTGTAAGTCCATTTACAGCGGCGGCCACTAACTTATTTTTTAAATTTCTAACGAGCCAGGTTGATTCTTCAATCTGGCTTCTTTATTTGCGTCCGCTTTGCTCTGCTACACAACCCAACAAAAATTTATGCAATTAAACGCCCCCTCTAGGCGTTGGTACCCGGCTCACGATAGAACTGAGCCTTCTATGAATATTCTATTCACACTTTTATTTGCCCTTGGTTTATCTAGCTCCATAGCGCACGCTCACGAGCTGGAACTCCTCTTTTATCGTGCTCCAAAGCCGCTGAACTGGTCGACACCGGGTGAGCTGGTGCGCAGTGCTTATCACAACTCCTTTCGCATGATCGGCCACTGGGAGGGTGATCAGTATCGCTATGACATTTACCCCCATAGTATTTCTCACGTCGATGTGAAACTTCAATGTGACGACGAAGCGCCGATCTACACAGGAATGACATCGGACAGGTCTGATCTGAACTATGCTTGGGATTTAATGGTGCGGGGACGAGCTCTTGAAACTTTTCTGATTGATGTGAAGGGACGTTTCTATCAAGAGGCAGAAATTCTTAAATGGCTCCCTTTACTCAAACAGCAGGGCTATGTTCGAAGCTTGAGAATTCAAATCAACCAAGAGCAATGTTACAGGGCCAAGGACTATCTTAGAAAATATAAGGCTCTGCAAATCAACACCATCTATGGTGGGTTACGTTCTGATCCTCTTTTAGGGCAAGGCGCTGGATGTGCAGCCTTTGCTGTCAGCTTTTTGCAAATTCTAAATATTTTTCCCATAGAGCTTGCTCAATATTGGCAACGAACTTTAAAAGTTCCAATTCGCCTTCTGTCTTCCACCTCGCGCAAAGCCGACATCGGCTTTTGGGGATATTTAAGGGGACAGAATGCTCGTTGGGCAAAAAATAATGAACCTCAGACAATTATTAGTTTTTGGGACCCCGAAATGATGTACACATGGGTTGGTCCTAAGAATATCACGACGTGGGATGTAAGACAGCAACCCGTCCCAACCTCGCCTTATTTCAAAATGTCATCCTTAAACATTCAAAAGAATCAAAAGCATCACAGTCTTCGCCTCAATCAACTTCTTTCTGAAGCAGAGCTGCGTAATGGAACATGGTATGAGTGCAAAAGATTTGGCTATTGCCCCAACAAATAATCTAACAGACTTAAACAGCACGGAAGAAAAAATACGCGAGTAAACCTAACACGATACCGGCACCTAACAAAAAGACTTCGGTGCCAATGAAAACCTTCAATGGGCTTTCACGAAAATCATTCGATTTATGATCACGAGTTGTCATTCCCTCCACAACTTCCTCTTCCTCATCATGACGATCTTGAGTAAGGAGAGTATTTGGAATTTGCGGCTTTTGTGGAGTTCGTCTTTGTGGTTCTAAATCCATAGTCACCTCACTCCTTAATAGAATAAGATGTCATGAAATAGGCGCAACTTTTACGCGGAAACTTTGTCTAAATCCAATTTTCGTAAAGCTGGAGACAAAATAGCCATCACACCGACTGTAAGAAGACAAATAGCGCCACCGACATAGGCAGCAGGCACTGTACCCAGCAATTTTGCAGCTAGACCTGATTCAAACTCCCCAAGTTCGTTCGATGAACCAATAAACATTGAATTCACCGCAGAGATTCTACCACGCATATGATCTGGTGACGCCAGTTGAACCGCTGTACTGCGCACGACCATGCTGACGCTGTCAAAGACACCGCTCATCCCAAGTGCAAAAATAGAAAGGTAGAAATTCTTACTGGCAGCAAAGACCAAGATACAAACGCCGAAACCTGCTACCGCTGTAAATAGCCAAGAACCCGCACGATGACGAAGCGGTACTCGAGCCAAATACAAGCCCATGATCGCAGCCCCAACAGCCGGCGCCGCACGAAGAGCACCTAAACCCCGAGGTCCTACATTTAATATCTCTTTTGCAAAGATCGGAAGAAGAGCCGTCACACCACCAAAAAGAACCGACACCATATCCAGTGTCAGCGCTGGAAATAATATCGGATGACCGAACACAAAGCGAGCACCTTCAGCCAACTGTGCACGCATAGAACGCACTTCACCAGTCATCATCGGTGCTTCAATATGGGCACGAATCAAATAAGTCGCAACAAGTGCAATTAATAACAACGCACAAATTAAAACAAATGAAGTCGTTAAACCCAAAAATCCAAAAACCAAACCACCTAGTGCAGGGCCTGCGACACGAGCTACCTGCATCACAGTACTTGTCCAAGCCTGCGCTTGAGAAACCTCTTCACGTTTGATGATACGCGGAAGAATTGCAAACATCGCTGGTTGCGAGAATGCTCTCGCTCCGCCAGTGAAAACAGATGCTACGTACAAAGCAGCAATTTGCCAGAACGATGAAACTTGATCTTGAAAGAGGCCCGAGAACAACAAAATCAAAGCTGAAATCAAACTACCTTCAAGAACCCAACGATAAACACCAATAGGACGACTGTGGTCAACGATATATCCAGCCCATAGAGCCAAACTTAATGCGGGAATTGCTTCAGCCAAACCAATCAAACCTAAAGACAATGGATCTTGAGTCAGTTCGTAAATTCGCCATCCCACAACCACGGCCTGCATCTGCACAGCCAGAGTAAAAAAGAATCGCGCGGTCATTAACTTCTTAAAATCTAAAATAGAACTGGAACTCGAGTTCATTGAGAAGAACATCCTTTGATGTCCGCATAATAACATCCTTCACTGGACACACCCAAGACTTTAACAGAGGTGGAAAAAAAATTTCGCAGCTCACCATATTGAAAACTAATATGTTAAACGTAATAAATGCGACCTCAAGAAAATCTCGAGCAACGGGCTCCAGTGTATTTTCATCGAAGAGATTTCGCGAATGGATTGTCCTCTCTAAAATGCACAGAGGAGGACCTCGATGAAAATCACTTTCTACACATTAGTACTATGCCTGCTTGGATGGAATTGCCAGGCAAGTCTACGTGCTTTGCGCATTGATCCTTCTTATTTTTACAAGCTCTATCCAGGACTCAGCACTGATCTGATTATTGACGACGTGATTTCCAGCGCCAAGGAGGCGGGAGTCAACACACTCTATCTTTATGCTTATAGTCCCGTTCATGGAGCCTTCTACAAAACAGATTACCCTCTGACGGAGATCGAAGCGACTTATGGCGAAGGACAAGTGTTCTTAAAACTTCTTGCAAAAGCCAAAGGCGTTGGTTTGAAAGTAGTTGCCGTGATTCCCGCCAATGATTTTCGCCAAGTGTGGCTAACTAATCCATCGTGGCGCTCAAAGAAAGCGGATGGCAGTGACTATAAACCCTTTGAAAGATCGCATTTATTATCAGCATGGCATCCTGCTTATCGAATTTGGTTCAAGGGGTTCATCTCAGACCTTTTGAAACGTCTCCCCGGAATTTACGCCCTCGAGCTTGTCGAGCCCACCGTAGACTGTTTTTGGACCGGAGAACCCGATTATAACACTGTCGTCACGAGTGAGTTCTTCAAAAGATATCCGCAGGGAAAATTGGGTGATACCGATTGGAAAAAAGTGCGCGCCCTAGGCATTACTCAACTTGTGAGCATCATGGCAACCCTAGCCCATCAAGCGAAAATTCTTTCCGGAGTCGTACAAACATGGCCGGCACAATCCGACGGCAACTTGCACAGTTCTGACTTCATACGGAATCAAGTGGGATTCGACTTTGACGGCATTTTAAATTTGAAAGGGTTAGAAAAAGTAGATTTGATCGCAGGTGAATTTTTGTGGCAACAATGGCTTGCCGAATATGGAAATATCAACTTCACGCCGTCATGGACAACAAAAGCCGCGAATAAATTTATTTCCTTCGTAGGCAAAAGAGCGACGCCGATTTTACATGTAGAAATATCGCCATGGTCCGGTCAGACTTCCACCGTCACACCCACTGTGGATGAATTTAAAAATACACTGAAGGTCATTCGCAATATGGGCGTAGGCATTGACGTTTACGATCAAAGTCAGATCCAAACTCGCGATGCTTGGTCCGCCCTCTCTATTTGGAACACACCACTTACTGATAACACCACGAGCGAGGAGTGATCACTTTCTTAATTTCATCCGAACGCATGTAAAGGAAGTCATTGCCAACGGCGATCTTCAAACGCTGATGAAACTGTGATTTTGGCGATACTGTTCGAATCTGTCCGTAACCTAAGCCGTCAGTCGATGTATTACCACTGATCTTATTCAAAGCCCAACGAACATCTTTACCCGCGATCGGCGCCACATCGGCATCCGTCAAAATCGTCGAGATCGTTCCTTCGGTGTCACGACACATCAAACGAAAATTCAAAACCACGAAATATTCTTTATGGCAATTCTGTGAGCGCGAGTAGCCATAACCTACCTCGCAGGTATTAAATGCTTTCTCTGTATATCCTAATTCTTCGACCGGACGATCCAATTTTAAATAAGTTTGAATGGCATTGTAATCAATGCGTCCCTCTTCCACGGTTGTGGTTGTGGGAATACCTCGCTCTTCTGTTTTTTTCGACGCCGAGGTACATGCTGTCAATACGAGAGCAAGAACTCCGCCCATCCATGCGCTTTTGATCATAAGAATCCCTTCTGGAAATTTTATGATAACGACAGATGACCGCAACACCTAAGGTTTTTTTGCCATTTGTTCGAGTTTTTCAGCCCGACCTACCAAATAGCTATGCATCCGCTTCTTCTGATCTGATGAGAGCGAGTTCCAAAAACCATCCAAGTAATTTTGAAAATTCTTTTCGTAACTATCCATAGCCGTCGCATATTCAGGGGTGCGCATTCGATCATAGTTCACAATGAATTCGGCAGAAAATTCACGACGCTTTTGTGAATCTCCCTCGACGTTCATAAATTTATTCAGAATGGCTTCCTTATTTTTGATCTTTTCTTTCCAAGGATAGGGATGTTCATGGGAAAACTGCACCAAGCTCTGTTTTTGCTCGGTGGTTAAATCACCAAACCAGTACTCCAGGGCCTGCTCATAAGTGTTCAAGAGATCATCATCCAGCACGTTCGAGGTCCCGTTCATAGAACTTTTCATCGAATTTATTTCACCTTGTACTTTGCCCTTAAAATTTAGAATCTGCTTTTCCGACAAAGAAGCAACAAGCTTGGTGCCGGCATTTCTAAAATAAGCGCTGCTTTCCTCATAGTGCTGCTTCAATCGCGCATACCCTGTCGAGAGAACCTTGGTGTTAGATGGGCTCTGTGCACTTCTATCAATATCTCTTAAAGTTTTTGCAAAGGATTTAAACCGTTCCTTGCGGAGGTGATCTAAATCGTCCTCGGTGTCTTTCTCTAAAGCCTTGTGTTGTTGATCGCTTAAATCAAAATATTGATCGATTTGCGCCATGTTTGTTCCGCCTAAGACCAGAAAATCGTCTAGAGCCCCTTGGCGAGAGCAGCCCAACACGCCCACTGCAAAGAAAAGAAGAATGATTTTTTTCATTCCTCTAGATTAGATCCCTCTCCTCGGTAAGGCCAGGGGGGAGCGGCAATGCGGACAAATGACAACTAATTATGGGAGCTTAAAGCAAGCTCTGCGGATGTGTCAGGTATTCTTGATTTGGTGTAGGAAAAACTCATCCATGCCAGTGCGATAAATTGACTGGCTAGGATTGCAATTAAAATCATGTCTGCTCTTTTATTTCTCTTCATGAAGTTCATCATGAGGGGACGATTTATGTGTCACAAGTCCCCTGGACTGATTTTGACAGGAATATGAGGGTCTTCATGATATAGCGACTAGATCATCAAGTTTTCTTGAGTGATTGCGGTCAATTCGAAATCCTCTGCAATCTCTTTCATCCAGATTGGCATCTGCCGATCATATTTCAATTGCAACCATACCTGATCTGAAGCTTTGAATGGCTTATCTGCACAAGGTTGAAGTGTCCATGCGTCGGTGCTCTGACTGCGATAATTATTAGAGAAAATAATTTGCGATTTATCATCCATTTGCGACAAATAAACTTTCGAACGATATTTTGAAAGTACGGATGGACGCGCCTCATAGCGACGGATCATATAGAGAAAGTCTTCCAACGTTTGCGCGGAATCCAAATCTAAATCAGCTGGCAGGAAGGACTTTTCAATAATCTCGCTCCAATCCTCTCGAGACAGAATGGCTGTGCGCAAACGAGCAAACTCACCAATGCGATATTTAATCTCTAAAAAATAGGGCGACATCACTTCAACGCCATAAGAGCGCACGCGCATTTTGAAACTAAAACTTGAGCCCATTTCTGGCGGAGCCTCTTTCATACACTGAAGATCCAGATTATTCACAGTAAAGAAATAATCTTGCGAAGCGTGAGAACGAGGATGAAGGGCGCAAAACTCAGAGGCCCGATCGGAAATAGCTTCAGTCAAAGACGCCGGAATTAAATAACTGCGTTCGCGGCATTGCCCTGCGGGCAACGGAAAGCTGTTGTTATACAATGATGAAGGCACCGATTGATTCAGCATGGAAAGACTTAAATCCCAACTCCCCCTATACGACAAGTTTCTAATTTCACATCTTAGCTTGTGCGATGACAGAATGTGAAAATAGAGTATTAACTGCTGTTTGTTTGTGCGGCTTCAGTACTGGAAAACCTGAGCTTCATCTACATCTATATCGTCGGAAGGTCCGATTTTCCCTATTTTGGTAATGTAATTTTCCAATCTGCAATTTTTCCCCGCTAAGGTTTGTTATCGCACATTCGGAGGGAAAATGACGATTGATGTAAACCGACATAAACTCTTCGCACGTTTCAGAAATTCAATATTAGCCACTGTTCTCGTTTCTACTTTAGCCGCATGTGGCAGCGGTGCAGGCTCGAAAGGCACAGCCGAAGCGGCTTTGCCCGATGATCCAACAACAGAAAAAATAGTAGACACCTCGACTAGCTCAACGACTACTACGCCGATGACAGATACGAGCGCAACTAGCACTTCGGATCGCGCCGCAATTCTTGCAAAATATAACTACCTAGATCCGAACCGTATTGTTCCAACTCAGGCGTTGGCAGATGCAGTTGTTTATTGGGATGCCAATAAAGCAAAAATCAAAAACGTAAATTATCTATCCATTATCAACTTTGCACAGAACTCTCGTGAGAAGCGCTTTTACATCATCGATATGAATTCAGGTGGAGTATGGGCGATCCACGTAGCTCATGGTAAAGGTTCCGATCCTGATTACGATGGTTATGCGACAAAATTCAGTAACTCTTCCGGCTCGAACATGAGTTCCTTAGGTTACTACATGACCGCAGAAACTTATAGTGGCGAACACGGTCTTTCTTTAAGACTTGATGGTCTTTCTTCAACGAACTCGAATGCACGTGCTCGCGCTATCGTAATTCATCAAGCAGACTACGTTCAGGAATCTAACGTTATCGCAGGTCGCTCTTGGGGTTGCCCAGCAATTGCCAACGAAAATCGCGACAAAGTTATCGCAGCGTTGAAAAACGGAAGCTTGATTTATGCTGTCGTAGACAAAGGCGGTACGAGCAGAGATTGGTCCGGATCAGCGCCGCCGCAACAGACTCCGACGCCCACACCAACTCCTTCACCGACCCCGACAACGCCATCTCAAGGTGCTTACGAAATGGTTCCTCTTTCTTGGGAATCTTCAAGCCACCCAGAGCGCGTTCAATGGTCAGAGTATTTGCAAAACGATATCTTGACGAACTGGAGCAGCCTATTGAAAGGCGCTAGCGACATTACTTCGTTCTGTCCTAAGTACAACAACTTGAACAATAATCAAAAGGCCAATGTATGGGCACAGTTGTTCGTAGCAATCACAAAGTATGAAAGCGCTTACAGTCCGACATCTCGAATGAGGGAAACAACAATGGGTACGGACCCTGTGACAAAACAGCCTGTGTACTCTGAAGGTTTATTGCAGCTTTCTTACCAGGATACCTTGAACTACAAATTCTGTAGCAAAATTGACTGGAGCAAAGATAAAAACTTGGCAGCCACAGATCCTAAGAAAACAATCTTAGATCCTTATATCAATCTCGATTGCGGTGTTGGTATCATGGCAAATCAGGTTTCAAGAAAAGGTATGATCGCAGTAAGCTCAGGTGCCTATTGGTCAACAATCATCCCTGGTGGAAGATACACTCAGCTCTCAAATATCAAATCGATGGTGAGCAACTTGTCTCTTTGTAAGTAATTAAATTATTAGATTAGAAAAAATAGCGGGGGCGCCCGTTGAGATCTCTTGATGGGCGCTCTTCACAATAACCAGATCGAATTGTGCACAAAATAAAATCGGCGGATTCAAAGTCTGCCGATTTTGTTTTTTAAAACTCTGTTTTCAAATATTAGAATTTGAAATTGTAGTTTTGGCCGTAGCCTGAAGTATCATTACTTTCATAGAGTAATCTTTTTCAAGAAGGTTTCTAAAAATGTCGTTTTGAGCGAATCCACAGACGAAGTGGCGTTAATTCCCTCTCAGTGAGGCCTACAAATTGGCAATGAATCTTATAACCGCCGTCGGGACCTGGCAATTCCTCGCAGGTGTGCACACGCATGGGCATTTTCTCGATGCCAATCTCTGCAAAGACAGGACTGTTCACACGAACAATCTTTCCCACTGGCATCGGCACATTTGAATGAAGAGTCAGCCCCAATTCAGAAACTGCAACCACTTCCGTCTTCGTGTCCCACTCCGCTTTAAAAGTCACCGGAGCCTCAAGGAACTGCTTTGAATCTTGAGTCGGCTCTTCTTTAGTAAGAAGATTGTTGATCTTTGCCAACAGCAACTCTGGATCGATAGGCTTTACAACGTAATCATTCACGCCAGACTCGATTCCCTTTTCAACGTCACTTTTTTCGCGCTTACCTGTGAGCAAAATCACTGGCAAGTTTGTAAACTGTGCCTGTTTTCGAATTGTGCGAGTGAGCGCATACCCATCCCCGCCTCCTGGCATGATCGCATCGGTGATCACCAGATCAAAGGGCTCTGCCGCCAAGTGATGAAGAGCATCAATAGCATTGGTTGCAGAAATAACGACATGCCCTTCCGGAGTCAAAAGAGCCTCCAGAGTCATCAAGACACTTTTCTGGTCATCAACTATGAGGATTTTCGCCATGATTTCTCCTCTTGAAATGCTTTAAGTTCTTTCAAGCTCTTCGTGTAGTGCAAATCAACTTGCTCGACAAGTTCTTTAGCTTTCTCTGAGTTTTTACAGTCTTCGATTTCTTGGCAAATTTCCGCCAAACGTTTTGCACCCAAGGCGGCACTTGCGGATTTCATTGCATGGGCTGCCGAAACGATCTCTTCCAAGTTATCTGATGACTTCATTGTTTCTATCAGATTTGGTGCAGATGATTCGAAGTCTTCGATTAAGGCTGCGATGAGATTCTGATCTTTTGCAACATAGCTTTGCAGCTTCTCTAGAAGCTTAAAATCCATCAACTCTTCACCTGTTTTCAACCAACGATGAAGGACTTCCACCAGTTTGGGAAGCTCTAATGGCTTTGCAAGATAGTCATCCATACCCGCTTCCTTATAGGACTTCTCTGCAGAGCTTGCTGCGTCCGCTGTCAAAGCCACAATTGGCGTGCGTTTTTTTGATTGCTCTTCTTCCCATTTGCGAATTTCTTTGGAAGCATCAAATCCATTCATGACTGGCATTTGGCAATCCATGAAGATGAGATCGTACTGGTTATGCTTCACTTTATCTAAAGCAGCTTGTCCCTGGGGAGCTATCTCGGCAGTCAAGCCTAGCTTCTGCAAGTAATTAAGAGCCACACGTTGATTCACCACTTGATCTTCTGCGACCAGGATTTTCCCATGGAATAATTTCGCAAAGGACACGTCTGTGTTTTTAGGAAGATCTTGAGCCTGGCATTGCGGCAGCTCTACCGTGAACCAGAATGTTGAACCTGCGCCGTAAACACTTTCAACACCAATTGTTCCACCCATAAGATCTACGAGCTGCTTCGAGATCGAAAGTCCTAAGCCTGTTCCACCAAACTTCATGCCTGTTTTCGTTTGGAAATATTTTTGAAACAGGGAGCGACGTTCTTCTTCACGAAGACCTGGGCCCGTATCCTTTATTTCAAAGCGCAACAAAGATTTTCCGTTCTGTTTATTAAACTGAGTAATTGCAAGACCGACTGTTCCGACCTCTGTGAATTTCACAGCATTACCCATAAGATTCACGAGGATTTGACGAACACGTCCCTGATCGCCGACAAAATTCCAAGCAGAACGTTGATTCATTTCTAATTCGAACTCGACACCTTTTTCTGAAATCGCGGGTTTGAAAATTTCTGTGATATCACGAATAAGAAATTTCAAATCAAAAGGCTGTGGATCCAAACTGATTTTACCTGCTTCAATTTTTGAATAATCCAAGATATCATTGATTAGCATTAATAAAGATTCCGCCGAACGCTTCACCGTCCCCACGTATTCTTTTTGCTCGTCGTTCAATTTAGTATCAGCAAGCAACGTACTCATGCCGATCACGCCGTTCATTGGAGTGCGGATCTCGTGGCTCATGGCCGCTAAGAAGTCTGATTTTTTTAATGACGCCTCAACCGCTGCCTCACGGGCTTTTTGATATTCTTTTTCGATTTGCTTACGACGAGTGATATCGCGGAAAACAACAAAGGCACCACGAATACTACCATCAATGTCATTGATCGCGCGGCTGCTTAAACTGATGAACATTCCGTCCGGGTGTTCAGCGTTTTGTACAAAGATCTCTTGATCGTCAACGGTTTCACCGTACAGGGCCTTATAAAAAGGCAATTCTTCTTTGGTCAGGATCGCCCCTGTAGAGGCATTAAAGAAGCCCAACTCGCGCAAACTCCACTCATTGAAAACATCTTTGATTCTCGTTCCCACAATTCTTTGAGCTGCGGCATTGTACTGCGTGAAGTGACCTTCTTGATCGATGACGATCAAGGCCTCACTCATACTGGCCAAAAGCGTATCTAAAAACAGCGAGCGATTTTGCAAAGACAACGACTCAACTTTTTGCTCTTTGAATTCCTGCCGGTGCCAATAGCGGCTTATGCACATCAAGGCGAACAAAAGCAAGCCGGTGAATAAGCCAACTTCGCCTTTCGAAAATCCGACGCCACTGACTTCGATAAAGGTCATATTCTGTGCTGGCTTTGTTCTTAAAAGCTCATCCGCCATCTGATAAAGCTTGCCCATATTTGATGGCTCTCGAGGGATTTTTCCAGATGAAAGGCCCCGGCTTAATTCTTCAAACTGCGAGGCCACCAACTGATTGAATTGATGTATGGGCATTTGCTGATCCGCGTTTTCGCGCACAGCATGACTGAGGTGAGCCATCTTCTGATTTACTGATGTGACATCTTGATTGTATGCAGCGAGTGACTCTTGAGAGTGTGTCTTAACGTACTCTCTTTGGTGTGTCTTTGCGTGCTCAACGATGTCGACCAGATCTTTCAAATCTTGGCGCGATTCTTCAGAAAGCGGCGTCATCGACGCTTCAGTAGATGGAGTAAAAATCTTGGTGTCCTGGAAAAGGCAAATCGCCAGCGCCAATAAAGCCGCAAGACTTAATTCTACGCCCCAACGAGAGATCAATGCTTTCAGATAAGATGCTGAATTCATACGCAACTTATCGGTTTTCCAAGGTCTTTTAATAATGGGTTTTCAGAGGGAAAAGGCGCGATTCTAGACTTAAGGGCAGGCTGAGACGAGAATCATGGTTTTCACGAGAGCTTCAGTTGGTTATGGGTTGCATCTTACGAAGAGTGTTAAAACCTCAACAAGGCCAGAAGTTCATTGCAAAAGCTGAGCTTGTTCAATAATTTCTGATTCATATTCTGAATGAGGAGTTTTCTATGGAAAACGTCTACAAAAGTAAACGTCCCGTCAACATCCCTTACTCTGGAACGGTTCTTTTAGAAATGTCCTTGCTCAATAAAGGCACAGCATTTTCTGAGGAAGAACGTACCGAATTGAACCTTCACGGACTTGTCCCACATGCGATTGAAACAATCGAAGAGCAGACCAGCCGTGCCTACATGCAATTCCGTCAGTTCAAGGATGATCTTGATAAGCACGTTTATCTTCGCAACCTTCAAGACACTAATGAGACTTTGTTCTATCACTTACTCAACAAGCATCTTGTAGAGATGATGCCTATCATCTACACGCCCGTTGTCGGTGAAGCTTGTGAACACTTCTCTGAAATCTATCGTGCCTCTCGAGGTCTTTTCATTTCTTATCCAAATCGCGAACACATCGACGAGATGTTAGCCAACGTCACAAAACACAACGTGAAAGTCATCGTTGTTACCGATGGCGAAAGAATTTTGGGTCTAGGTGATCAAGGCATTGGCGGCATGGGCATTCCAATTGGAAAACTTTCTTTGTACACGGCTTGTGGTGGAATCAGTCCTGCTTACACATTGCCCGTCGTGCTTGATGTCGGAACCAACAATCAACAAGCCATCGACGACCCTTTGTATATGGGCTGGCGTCATCCGCGCATTACCGGCAAAGAATACGAAGATTTCGTAGACGCCTTCATCAAAGCCGTAAAACGTCGCTGGCCGGATGTTCTTTTGCAATTTGAAGATTTCGCACAGAAGAACGCGTCCCCTATTTTAAAAAAGTACCGCGAAGAAATTTGCTGCTTCAATGATGACATTCAAGGAACGGCGGCTGTCGTTCTTGGATGTCTGATTGCTGCCAGTCGCGCAGCCGGCGGTAAGTTGCGCGATCAGCGCGTGGTCTTTTTGGGTGCTGGCTCTGCGGGTTGCGGAATCGCTGAACAAATCATTTTAGAAATGCGTGAAGAAGGTCTGACAGATGCAGAAGCTCGCCAGCGCATCTTCATGGTGGATCGCTTCGGTTTATTGACTGATAAAATGCCAAATCTTTTGGACTTCCAAAGTGCTCTGGTACAAAAAACGGATTCTTTGAAAGGCTGGAAATCCACTGATGAAGAGATTTCGTTGCTTGAGACAGTTCGCAATGCCAAACCAACTATTTTGATTGGTGTCTCAGCGCAACCGGGATTGTTCACAGAAGAAATCATTCGCACGATGCATACAAACTGTCCTCATCCGATTGTAATGCCTTTATCGAATCCAACTTCTCGAGTTGAGGCTTTACCAGAAAATATCATTCGTTGGACAGAAGGTGCCGCTTTGGTTGCAACGGGCAGTCCCTTCGTGCCTGTCACATACAACGACAAAACTTATTCAATTGCTCAATGCAATAACTCGTATATCTTCCCAGGTGTCGGATTAGGAGTTCTTGCTTCAGGAGCCCGCCAAGTCACTGATGGCATGATGATGGCCGCAAGCAATGCGTTGGCAGACTGCTCCCCTTTGGCACAAAAGGGCCAGGGTGCCTTGCTGCCAAACATCGAAAATATCCGTGAGGTCTCACAGAAAATCGCCTGGCGTGTGGCGAAGGCTGCTCAACAAGACGGCGTCGCTAAAAAAGTTTCCGATGATGAATTGGGTAAGGCTATTGAAGAAAACTTCTGGTATCCAGAATATCGCAGATACAAAAAAGCGACGAAGTAATCGCCGCTTTTCCAGCTTAAAAATAAAAAGAGCCATCAGAGATGGCTCTTTTTTTATTTATCAAATAGAGTGCCGGCATTTTTTAAAGGAACCATTTGGAAAGAGATCTGATACACGTCACTTTCCTCGCCCGGCGTACAGCTGAACGAACTTAAGAACTTTGTCACACCTTCACGGTAATAAGTTCTAGCCTCACTCATACGCGCCGGATTCAACGCCATGTAGGCCGCCCATACTTCTTTTTCTTCGTATGAATAATGCGTAAAGAGATCCGCAGCAAGATCCATACTGTCTGCTACGATTTGATCAGAACCGACACGTTGCTTTTTCTCTGGATTTTCTTTGGGTGCACGATAAGTGGCAGCCACTTTTTCGTATTTACCATTTTCAAGACGAAGAAGTCCCATCTTCACGAGACCATCCAGTGCTGATTGAACTTTGTCTGTTTCCATTCCAAAATATTTTGCAACACTTTGAACTGTTCCGTCATAGTGAGGTGTTTCGAAGAACGTCAAAATTGCCATGTGATACCATGTTGCAATTTCGTTAAAACCTTCTTCCTCAACCAGGTATTCGTTGCTTGATTGTTTGCGAAATCTTTTGGCTTGATCAAGTTCAACTTTGAAATCATTCATCATCGCATCTTGCTGTTCACGGGAACAATCAAGATGCTTCAAAATTTTTTCTGCCACAAAAATACTAAGTGCGCGTTTGCCTGATAGAATTTCCGATAGGTTCGAAGCTTCGATCTCGAGAGATCTTGCGTAAGCCCTCAAAGAGTAACGAGGATTTTTCTCCTGTCTCTGTTGAAAAGTCTTCTTCATCTCAGCGACAATCAAAGCTTCAGTCTTCGTAATAGCTCGTCTCATGAACACAATTAGAGCAAGGTTCACTTTGCGAGTCCACACATTTTGTCAATTATCACGCAAACCGCTAGAGCTGCGGAAATCCGGGCTCACTGATCTCAGAACATTCGCTGTCAGAATGCATGAAACAAAATCTTTCCCTCTTAAAGTGCAGATTTATAATTGAAGTCGGAAACAAGGAGGAATTTATGAAGCCAGAAAAAGATATCAATCCCTCTGCGGCGATTCCTCCATTCACTCAACTAAAACGGGGTGAGACCACCGAAAACAAAATCGACGAAACCGAAATTCTTGTCGATAAAGATGAAACCGGCCACGACACTATCAAAACAACTGTCGAGCGATTTCAAATGACGGATACAAATTTAGACACTCTTGAAGATCTTCCTGGAGATTTCATGCGCGGTGAAGTCGACGTCAAATCACAGATGGATATGGCCGCCAGTGCGATGGACTCTTCACTGCGTGGCTTGCAAGATCCTGGATCAGAGGACTCTCCGAAAGGAGAACTAGGTGCTTCTTTCCGCGATACTCCCGGCGGCATTGAAGAAGTTGCAGCCAAAACTGATGAGTTCCTGGCGACTCATCACAAAGGAAAACGTAAAGGCAAACGCCCATTGAAGGGTTTTTAACATCCCCAAGTGCAACATATCATTGCACTTCCTATTTGAACTTCGCGAAGTCCTCGTGAACGCGTTATGAATTTTTCATTCACATAACTCAACAACGGAGATTTCATGAAAAATCTTGGTCTTGTCTTTTCGTTATCTTTCGCAAGCATATCTGCTTTCGCCGCGACCCAAAATCTTCCTGAATTAAGGAAAGCCGCTTATGAAAAAATGGAATCCTGTGGTGATGCTGTTTTCTCGGATAGTCAATGGATGGCCGCAAGTCTACCAAATACCGCAAATGGCATCGGCCACGTCCGCGTTCAATCCTTGCAAAGCCCCAACGACATCTGGGACTTCCCTGCACACGACACTGTTGTCGATATTAAAATCAAAGACGGCAAAATCTTTGTTTTAACAGAAACAACTTTTGAAGCTTGGGATCTTAAAACTCACAAGGCGCTTTATAGCTACGCCACTCACCCTGAAGTCGGGCCGGGTTCAAAGTGGTCTAAGAAAGCAACAGGATTTATTTTCCGTGCTGATAAGGTTCTGATCACTCACGGCGTTTTGGGCTTTTCACTTTTGAATCTCGAAACTGGCGTGGTTGAAAAAACAATTCCGATGCCAACAATTTCTTCCGCTCAAGACATCACCGTTCTTGAAGATAAAACGGCGCTTGTCGCTGTCGATAATGCTGACGACGCGCAATTTCGCGGTCTTTATGTTTTGAACCTTTCGACCTTAGATATTGAAAAACAAATTAAAATCGACAATGCATTTCCGTTAAGTATTCGTGCTTTGCCCGGCAATCGTTTGGTGATGGGTTATTTAAATGCCATCTGGAAATTCGATCTTGCAACAACATTGAAAAATCAGGAAGCGCAACCAAATCGCCGCAGCTGGAAGTTCCCAGGCCTGTTCGACGTCGATATGCGTGGTAAGGTTTTTTATGACGAAACATATATGTACTCATGCTTTGGAGTTTTCCAAGATATGAACGGCGGAATCATCGCTCGCAAGAAGACTCCCAGGGCGTTTAGGATCGATGATTTGAAGTTGAACTAATTCTGCCATTGAGCAGGTAAGGCGCTTTCAGATCTTTCCTGCTCAATCTAAAAATTAAGACACAGACCTAGGCCTTATCCTTCTTTATCATTCCACACATTCTGAGTATTTCCTGATATTCTTAAGGGCTAAGGAGTTGAAGCCGAGTCTTCCATCCTCATACGACACCTCTGACGTACTCGCACAAAAAAACAGAATGAATAAGTTTCTTATTGTTTTGTCGTTGGCTTTTCTGGGTCTTACAGGTTGCAGCCGTCTTGATATTGCCTTCAATTGGGCGGATACGTACATTGCATCGAAAGTCGACGACTACTTCGATATTTCCTCGAAGCAAAGTAAAGACTTAAAACACGATATTCAAAAAGATCTTCAAGGAATCAAATCCGAAGTTCTGCCCCAATGGATTGCCCGTCTTAAAGGAATACAGGAAGAGGTCACTGCCGGGACTCTTCATGACGAGCGTATTGCCTTTTATTTCTCTTTATTCATGAAAGATGTCGAGCAATTCAGCTCACGCTTTTCTGGAACCGCAGTGGATTTTATCAGTACAACAAATTCTCAACAGTTAGATTATTTTGCGAAGGCCTTCCACAAGAAAAATCAGGAAGATTTGGAAAAGGCACAAAACATAGCAAAGCTTAAAAAAGATTACCGCGACAAATATTTCGAATGGATTGAGATGTTCGTGGGCTCTTTGAATACAGATCAAAAGAAAATGGTCGAAGATAACATCGCACTATCCCCTTTTCCTGCCGAGCTGAAAGCAAAAAACAAGGAATATATTTTTGAAAAGTTCATGGCTATGAAAGGCTCTCCGGAAGAGATGAAGAACTTCGTTAAAGATTATTATAGCTCTCCTGAAAAATATGATAT
>NZ_DASVLT010000046.1:0-14445 GCF_036384735.1 Bdellovibrio sp.
TTAAAGAGGCCGCTGGCGCTTATGAAATTTTGAGTGATCCGCAAAAGCGCGCCCAATACGATCGCTTCGGTCACGCCGCATTTAGTGGTGGGCGTGGTGGAGGCAGTGCGGGCTTTCAAGACGTCGAAGATATTTTCTCTCATTTCGGAGATATTTTTGGAGACTTCTTTGGTGGCGGTGCTGCCGGTGGGGCTCGTCAACGTCGTTCACGCAATGAACCACGTCGGGGGGCAGATCTTCGCTATGTGACTGAAGTAAGTCTTAAAGACGTTATTTCTGGATTAGAAAAGGAAATCGAATTCGACACAGACGAATCCTGCAAAGACTGTAAAGGATCGGGTGCAGAAAAAGGCTCTCATCCAGAAACATGCCCGATGTGTAACGGCTCGGGACAAGTGGTCCGCTCGCAAGGTTTCTTTGCCATGGCTTCGACATGTCCTACATGTCATGGCAACGGCACGATCGTAAAAAATCCCTGCAAAACTTGTAAGGGAAAGGGACGCACAACTCAGCATAAAAAAATCCGTTTGAACATTCCTCCAGGAGTCGACACAGGCACACGCTTGAGAGTCGCAACTGAAGGTGAAGGTGGATATCTAGGCGGTCCTCCAGGAGATCTTTACGTAGAGATTCGCGTGAAGCCTCATCAAAACTTTGAACGCCGTGGGGAAGATTTATTTGCAGAACTTTCTATTCCCTATGTGCAGATGTTGTTGGGTGCTGAGATTGAAGTTCCAACGGTCACTGGCAAAGCGAAATTGGAAATTCCCAAAGGTGCTCATCCAGGTGACAACGTGAAATTGTCGAATGAAGGTTTGCCTTCATTGCGCGGCAATCGTCGTGGCGACATTTACTTCCATGTGAATGTGCAATTCCCAGATAAGTTGAATAAAGAAGAAGAAAAAGCATTGCGTGAAATCGCAAAATCTCGCGGCCTCGATGTAAAACCCGAAGGCGGTTTCTTTAAGAAAAAGTAGAGATGAAATAAAAGCCCTGGGCATGAAGGGTTGCACCAGGGCTTCTAGAGGGTCTTAGTTTGTGTTTTGTTTTTTAAGAGAGGAGCGAGAAGCCATAATGGCCTAAGCTGACCTACAACACTAGTTAAACCTCTGTAACATATTGATATTATTTATTAAAGATGTGTCATGAAAGTTTTGCTTAAAAAGTGAGGTCCTGACCTTGACGAAGTCACTTCAGGCCCCACATTTAATTTAGCTATATATAGATATCCAGGAAGATTTAAGGAGATTAGGTATGGGTAAAATTATTGGTATCGACTTGGGGACGACAAACTCATGCGTCGCAATTATGGAAGGCGGAGAGCCAAAAGTTCTTGTGAATGAAGAGGGCGCGCGTACCACTCCATCCGTTGTAGCGTACACAAAAGACGGTGATCGTCTTGTAGGACAAATTGCAAAGCGTCAAGCTGTTACGAATCCAGAGAACACAATCTACTCTGCGAAACGTTTCATCGGTCGCAGATTTGAAGAAGTTCAAGATGAAATCAAACTTGTTCCTTACACTGTAGTTGCTAAAGGCAATGACTGTGCATTCAAGGTTCAAGGTAAAACGGTTTCTCCGGAAGAAATTGGTGCCGCAGTTTTGGCAAAACTTAAAAAGGTTGCTGAAGACTATTTGGGCGAACCAGTGACTGAAGCCGTTGTGACGGTTCCAGCTTACTTCAACGATGCGCAAAGACAGGCGACAAAAGATGCCGGTCGCATCGCGGGTCTTGATATTAAACGTATCATCAATGAGCCGACTGCAGCAGCGCTTGCCTACGGTTTGGATAAGAAAAAAGAAGAAAAAATCGTTATCTATGACTTCGGTGGCGGTACGTTCGACGTATCTATCCTTGAAGTGGGTGACGGTGTTGTCGAAGTTCGCGCAACAAACGGTGACACTCACTTGGGTGGTGACAACTTCGATACGATTATCTTGGAATGGCTGATCACAGAGTTCAAAAAAGACCAAGGTATCGATTTGAAAAACGATAAAATGGCATTGCAACGTCTTAAAGAAGCAGCTGAGAAAGCAAAAATCGAACTTTCTTCTGCTCAAGAGACTGAAATCAACTTGCCATTCATCACGGCTGACCAAACAGGTCCGAAACATCTTCAAATGAAGTTGTCTCGTGCGAAGTTTGATCAAATGACTGAAGACCTTGTAAAACGTTCGATGGAGCCTTGCCGTAAAGCTTTGGCTGATGCGGGCTTGAAATCCAGCGAGATCGACGAAGTTATTTTGGTGGGTGGTTCCACTCGTATTCCTGCGATTCAAAAAGCAGTGAAAGACTTCTTCGGTAAGGAACCAAACCGTACTGTGAACCCTGATGAAGTGGTTGCAGTAGGTGCCGCTGTACAAGGTGGTGTCTTGGCGGGTGATGTGAAAGACGTGTTGTTGCTAGACGTAACTCCGCTTTCACTTGGTATCGAAACTTTGGGTGGTGTGATGACTGCGTTGATCGAGCGCAACACGGCGATTCCTACTAAGAAATCACAAGTGTTCTCGACTGCAGCAGACAACCAACCAGCGGTAGACATCCACGTTCTTCAAGGTGAACGTAAGATGGCTGGCGACAACAAAACTTTGGGCCGCTTCGAGCTAGTGGGTATTCCACCAGCACCACGTGGTGTTCCTCAAGTTGAAGTGACTTTCGATATCGATGCGAATGGTATCTTGCACGTATCTGCGAAAGATATGTCTTCTGGTAAAACTCAGCAGATCAAAATCACTGCACAAAGTGGTTTGTCTGAAGAGGAAATCAAAAAGGCAGTTCGCGATGCTGAGGGCCATGCGGATGAAGATAAACGTAAAGCTGAAGCAGCAACTCAAAGAAACAACTTGGACAACCTCGTTTACCAAACAGAGAAGTTGATCAAGGACTCTGGAACTCAGTTGCCTGAAGCTGAAGTGAAGTCTGCAAACGATGCGATCAGCGAAGCTAAGAAAGTTCTTGAAAACAAATCAGCAAGTTCTGATGAGTTGAAAGGTGCTTTTGAAAGATTGCAAAACTTGACTCACAAATTGAGCTCTGACTTGTACAAAAAACAAGGCGCTCAAGGTGGCGGCGAAGCTGGCCAACAAACTCAAGAAGACCACAGTGGTGGCCCTTCTGAGAATAAAGGCGGCGACGACGTGATCGATGCTGACTATAAAGACGTCAACTAAGACTGATCTTGCAAAGCCCTGGGGAAACCCGGGGCTTTTTTTTGCCCAAAATACAAGGTGCCGGCAACTTTTGACTCTCTTTGGGTCGATGTTTCAAAAAGATTTGCAGGAAAAAAATGAGCCCACCGACGGAGGGTGGATTTTTTAGCTTTCAAATGATTAATGAGCTAATTAGCGTTTGACGACCTCTCTAAGAGGACTAGGATTATATTTAGAATATAAACTCGAGGTCCTTATGCACAAAGACATTTATCCGGTCGATCCTTCTGTTGAAAAGCACGCCATTATCACGCAGAAGAAATATCAAGACATGTATGAGCGTTCGATGAAAGATCCGGAAGGCTTCTGGTCTCAAGAAGCGGGTCGTCTTGCTTGGTTTGAAAAATGGAAGACCGTTAAAAACACCAGCTTTAACAAACCAGTCAGTATCAAATGGTTTGAAGGCGGAAAACTAAATGTCTCTTACAACTGCATCGATCGGCACTTGGCGAAGGATGCAGATCGTGTGGCCTTCATGTGGGAGGCTGACAATCCTCAAACGCCCACGAAAAAAGTCACTTATAAGCAGCTTCATCAAGAAGTATGTCGCTTCGCCAACGTGCTCAAAAAGATGGGCGTAAAGAAGGGCGATGTTGTTACGATCTATATGCCGATGATCTTGGAATCGACTTATGCGATGTTAGCATGCACCCGCATTGGCGCGATTCACTCGGTGATCTTTGGCGGTTTCGCTCCTGACTCAATTTCTGATCGTGTGATGGATGGCGATTCTAAATTTATCATCACCGCAGATGCGGGCTACCGTGGGAGCAAAGTCATTGCCTTGAAAGAAAATATCGACAAGGCATTGGATAAAGCTCCGATTGTGCAAAAGGTATTAGTGGTGAAATACGCAAATACTCCCGTGCAAATGAAAGCGGGGCGCGATCTTTGGTATCACGATGAAGTGAAAACGGTGAGCGATCAATGTGAACCAGAGAAAATGGATGCAGAAGATCCACTATTCATTCTTTACACCTCTGGCTCAACAGGAAAACCGAAAGGTGTGTTACACACGACGGCGGGTTATTTGCTCTGGGTTTCAATGACCCATGAGTATGTTTTCGATTATCATCGCGATGATGTGTATTGGTGCTCAGCAGACGTCGGCTGGGTGACGGGTCACAGTTATATCGTGTATGGGCCGTTGGCCAATGGTGCAACGTCAGTGATGTTTGAAGGTGTACCAAATTATCCAACGCCATCTCGTTTCTGGGAAATCGTTGATAAATATAAAGTTTCGATTTTCTATACGTCTCCGACCGCGCTTCGCTCTTTGATGCGTGAGGGAGATCAGTTCGTTAAACATACTTCGCGCAAAAGTTTACGCATCTTGGGAACGGTCGGAGAGCCCATCAATCCCGAGGCTTGGGCGTGGTATTACAACGTTGTCGGTGAAGGCCGTTGTCCTATTATGGATACATGGTGGCAGACGGAAACGGGCGGTCACATGATCACTCCAATTCCAGGTGCGATTGCGGAAAAACCTGGTTCAGCGACGTTGCCGTTCTTTGGTGTAAAACCAAAGCTTCTCACCCAAGAGGGAAAAGAAATTGCTGGCGCGGGTGAAGGAGTGCTTGTCATTGCCGATTCATGGCCGGGACAAGCGCGCACGGTTTTCAAAAATCATCAGCGTTTCGAGGAAACTTATTTTTCGAACTATCCGGGGTATTACTTCACGGGGGATGGTTGCCGTCGCGATGGAGATGGTTACTACTGGATCACAGGTCGGGTGGATGACGTCATCAATGTTTCGGGACATCGCCTGGGAACTGCGGAAATCGAGTCGGCACTTGTCGCGAATCCTCGCGTGGCAGAGGCCGCTGTTGTTGGGTATCCACATGATATTAAAGGTCAGGGAATTTACGCCTTTGTGACGTTGAAAACGGGAGAAGTTGCGTCAGAGGAAGTAAAAAAAGAATTGGTGCTAACGGTTCGTCAAGAGATCGGGCCGATCGCGACTCCAGATCTTATACAGTGGGCGCCGCGCTTGCCAAAAACTCGCTCGGGTAAAATCATGCGTCGTATTTTGCGGAAAATTGCAGAAAACCAACCGGATCAATTGGGCGATGTCACAACTTTGTCTGAGCCTGGTGTGGTTCAAGAGTTGGTAGACAACCGTATGAATAAGTGATAATTTTGGCGCCATGACTACACGCACAACTACATATATGACGATTGTTCTTATGGTTCTTGCAGCGGCTTTCAGTCGCTTGATTCCTCATCCGTGGAATTTCACTGCGATTGGGGCGATGGCATTGTTTGGTGGAGCTTACGTTCCTTCTAAACGTTTGTCTTTGATCGTACCTCTGGCGGCATTGTTCTTGAGCGATCTTGTTTTGGGCTTCCACTCTACAATGTTGTTCGTTTATGTGCCGTTCATCGCGATGACAGTTTATGCGTGGACGTTGCGTGACAATAAAAACATGGTGCGTTTGGCGACGGCGGCGTTGTTCACAAGTTCCGTATTTTTCTTGGTTTCAAACTTTGGTGTTTGGGCCACTCAAGGAATGTATGCAATGACTTGGCAGGGGCTTATAAACTGCTACGTGGCTGCGATTCCGTTCTTCGATAATCAAATCATGGGTGATTTGTTCTTTACAGGCGCATTGTTTGGCGTTGCTGAAGTGTTGAAGAAAACAGTTCCGCAGGTTTTTGCGGCTCATACAGTTTAATTTATAAACGATATTTTTATGAAAAGGAGTTCATTGTTATCAATGCACTCCTTTTTTTATGCCCTGTTCGCGGGGCTGGTTTGGTCGACGAGTTATGAAAAAGAAATTGGGACTTCATCGTCCCATCCTCAATGGCAAAGTAAATTTCCCTCTGTGCCTTGCGCCGATGGTGGGACTTACTCACGTGGCATTGCGCGAAGTGGTGCGCGAGTATTTGCCTCAAGATGCTTACACTATCTGGCCAACTGAAATGTTGAACTCGCGGCGAGTGCCAGATGAAAACCTCGAAAAGACTCCTGAAACTTTGCGTGCGCCCCATGAAACCGGACTGGTTCCGCAAATTCTTGGCAATGAAGAAGAGCCCATCGCAAAAAGCGTGAAGCGTTTGATCGAATGGGGAGCGGAAGCCATTGACATCAATATGGGTTGTCCTGTGCAAAAAGCTTTGAAGCATAATTACGGTGTGGCCCTGATGGGGGATCCCGCTTATGCGGCGGAAGTTGTGCGCATGACGGTCAAAAACTCCACGGTACCTGTCAGTGTGAAGTTGCGTGCAGTGGGAAGTACAAAGGAATTCGACGAACTTTTGACATTCGTTTCAGGTCTTCGCAACTCGGGGGCGGCATGGGTGTGTTTGCATCCACGAACTGCAGCACAAAAACGCAGAGGCTGGGCTGATTGGGAGCAGATCAAACAACTTCACAGCGCAGTTGATTTTCCTGTCATTGGAAACGGTGACGTGCAAACGGTTGAAGATGCCGTCAACATGTTGACTGAAACGGGGTGTGATATGGCGATGGCAGGACGGGCATTGGCTGCGAGACCGTGGATGATGTGGCAACTAGGGGAAGATCTTGGGTTTGCTGCCCCCGTCGGAAAAGAAAATTTAAAAGCACCAAGAACTCCAGAGGAAGAAGGCGCCGAGTACGGTCACTGTCTTCTGAAGTTGATTCAATTATGTCGTCAGTATTTTGGTGAAGACCTTGGAATGCGCAAAGTGCGATTCTATGTGCGTACGACAAGCGTATGGCTGCCATTTGGAAATGCATTAACGGGCGTTTGTGCAAAAGCAAAAAACATGGATGAGATGAACGAAGGGGTCATGAAGTTTTTCTCGGTCCCTCACGAGATGAGTGCACGCACCGACCTTCGACAATAAAGGTAGATCACCACTCTGACTGATTTGAGCAGACGAAAAAATAAAAAAGGCTGAGATGACTCAGCCTTTTTTATTTTCAAATTTGAATTTCAACTACGGTGTTGAAATGTTGATAAGTTGAATGCGTGCATTGCGAGCGATGCGAATTGTATTGGAACCTTTTTTCAAGCTTCTTAAGACGTCTTTGGATGTTTCCACAACGGTCTTGTTCACGTCCAAGATCACGTCACCCACTGTCAAGCCTGCTTTTGCTGCTGCAGATTTTTCTTCAACACCGATAACCACAGGTTGCTTCATGTCGTCAGGTAAATTCCATTCACTACGAAGCGACTCGTTTGGATCCATCACAGTGAACCCCAAATTCAAAGGGGCTTTTTGACCTTGATATTTCTTAGCAGCACCTCTGATTTTATCCTCAGGACGATCCGCAACGAGCATCGTCAGAGTCACTGGCTTGCGATCACGAATGATTTTTACCTTCACGGATTTACCGATTGTGGAATCAGAAACAGCGTCTTGAAGCTCCAATGAGTTTGAAATAGATTTGCCGTTGAATTCCGTCACAATATCATATATTTTCGCACCGGACTTCGCAGCAGGGCCGCGAGGATCCAATTGCGTAATTACGGCGCCACGAACGTCACCCATTCCTAAGTAAGCTGCTGCGTCTTCATCTAAATCACCTAATGCAGTTCCGATGTAACCGCGGGCGATATGACCTTTGGTTTCAAGTTGTGTGATGATGGCTTTTAACTCATCAATTGGAATGGCAAAACCAATCCCTTGTGCGCGGGCATCAATGGCCGAGTTGACACCGATAACTTCACCTTTTGTATTGACGAGAGGTCCACCTGAATTGCCCGGGTTGATGCTGGCATCTGTTTGTAGAAGAGGAATTTTATTGATCTCGGTGATGCCGCGACCTTTTGAAGAGATAATCCCTTTTGTCATCGAGTGACCGTGACCAAATGGATTGCCGAAAGCTGCAACCCATTCACCGACTTGAAGATCTTTAGAAGAGCCAAGAACGGCATAAGGAAGTTTTTTTCCTTTTGGATCGATTTTCAATAAAGCGATATCTGTGCGATCGTCACTGCCGATCACTGTTGCTGAGTATGTGTCTTTGCTGCCTTCACTCAATTGAACAGTTACAGTGTCTGCGCCAGCGATAACGTGATTGTTGGTAACGATCAGGCCATCTTCGCGAATAATGAACCCTGTTCCAAGACCCATCATCTGCGGTTTTTTCTGCTGTTGTGGTTGTTGCATGCGAATGCCATAAAGCTGTTCAAGCATGTCCAACATCGGATCACGCATCATTGGGCCACCTTTTGGCATGGCTGCTGTCGATATATTCACAACGGCTGGATTGATAGCCCTTGCAAGTTCAACAAAAAGATTCGCTGGCAGCGGAGCGCTGAGGTTTAGCTTCGGCGCATCTTTAGGAAGCGAAGGGTTTTGCGCTTCAGCTTGCGCGGCAAGTGCAACAGAAAGGGAAGCGGACAGAACAAGGATTAACTTTTTCATGCGAACTCCTAGATTGAAACGAATTTCATCTGCAAATCACTGATTAAATTTTCAAGAAACTGAGTTTCATCGGCTGTTAGATTTCCCTTGGTCTTTTGTTGAAGAACTAAAAGAAGATCGATATTGAAGCGAGCCATTTGCTTGTCTTTGTGAACTTGCCCTGTTTGTGGGTCCGGGGAAAGTCCCATCGCCATCACCGCCGAAGACGCGATGGACATGATGAGGATCGACATTGATGCTTCCATTTTATCTTGTTGCATAGACACCTCGAAGAAAAATTAAATCGGGTAGTATCCCATTAGTTTTTGCAAGCGAACTTCAATCGGAGGATGGGATTTCAAAAACATATTTCTTTGCTTAAAGCCCTCTGGATTCACCATGAATAGATGACTTGTGCATGGTGGAATTGACAGAGGTTTCGTTTGTGCAAGACCCTCAAGCCTCCACAATGCTTCACCAAGACGTTGACGTTCGCCAACAAGCTGAGAGGCCATCAAATCATTTTCAAAGAATGATTTTTCACCGACGACAAGTTTAATGATCAACCAACCCACCGGCGAAAGAAGGGGACGGAAGAAACGCAAACGATAGGGAAGGAATGAATCTAAGAATTGGCCAAGACCCACAACAGAATTTGCCAAAGTGCTGCTGACGCTGAATGCGAAAGTATCAAGACGACGGATGTGACACAGTTGGTGGGCTACAACGGCTTCGACTTCCTCATCCTCCAGAGTTTGTAAAAGGCCTAAAGTGAATCCCAAAGAACCTTTTTTCCAAGAATGCCCCACAGAAAATGCATTCGCTGAAGATTCAGGAATCAAATAGACAGTGGGGACCGGTACGCCCAATTGTGCCGACAAGCGCTCGACACGTTCAAGCAAGCCCCACGCATCTTGGCCTTTAAGACGTTTTGCTTTGAGTTTTGCAAGGACGCGGCTTTCTCCATAAAAGAAAACCATAAAGTTTAAAAGCAGGGCGAGAAGAAAACCAATCATCAGACCCAGGCGTTCACCGAATTGGTAACCCAACACCAAAAGTGCCAATGAACTTGAAAGAATAAAGACCCAGACTTTTGTACTAGTATTCTGCATACAAAATTTTTCCCACTTTCCATGCTCCTTGGCAAGCCCAGGGCGGTAGTGCGGCAGGTTTTCAGGATTAAGAACTGCCAAGGCTCCTAAGTGTGACGTAACATAACGAACCTGGCCATTCCCAGAGAGATTTCGATACGACGAGCTATAAGTCCAAACCCTTCAGGTCTTCTTGCGGGGAACCAATTATCGTTTTGAAATGTTAGAGTTTAGAGTGCGTGCCAAAAGGTATTGAATCCAAGGCGCGCTGACGAGGAGTAACGAAGGGGGCTATCCTTTGGGGCGCACTTCTGTGGAGGACATCGTGAGTGAAGTTGACATAATGGCCCTTAATGCCGCTATCAAACAGGAAAGCCAATTCATCGAAAAAATGATGGCGGAAATCAACAAGGTCATCGTTGGCCAAAAAGAGATGGTCGAAGGTATCATGATGGGATTGTTGACGGGCGGTCACATCCTGCTCGAAGGTGTTCCGGGGCTTGCGAAAACGTTGACGATCTCGACGGTTTGTAAATCCATCTCGCTTGATTTCCAACGTATTCAATTTACGCCGGATTTGTTGCCGACGGATTTGATCGGTACGATGATCTTTAATCCAAAATCAGGAGAGTTCGCTCCTCGTAAAGGCCCCATCTTCACGAATATCGTTCTTGCCGATGAGATCAACCGTGCGCCCGCAAAAGTGCAATCCGCACTTCTCGAGGCCATGGCCGAAAAACAAGTCACTATCGGTGAAGAATCCTACAAACTTGCAAATCCATTCTTGGTTCTGGCGACACAAAATCCACTCGAGCAAGAAGGAACTTATCCACTTCCCGAAGCGCAGATGGACCGCTTCATGTTTAAGATCAATGTTGTTTATCCGCATAAAGGTGAGGAACTTGAAATTTTGAATCGCATGGGAACGGATCACAAACCTGTCGTGAATCCTGTGATTTCGAAGGAAGACTTGCTTCGTGCAGCGGCTCGTGCAGATCAAATTTACGTTGATAACAAAATCAAAAACTACATTGTTGAACTTGTGATGGCGACTCGTAAGCCGGCGGAATACGGTTTAAGTCGTATCGCAAACTTGGTCAATGTGGGCGGTTCTCCGCGTGCCACTATTTGTTTATTTAGAGCGGCGAAGGCTCACGCGTTCTTGCAAGGTCGCGGTTACGTGACGGCAGAAGATGTAAAAGCCATTGCTTACCATGTGATGAGACACCGTCTGATCCTGACTTACGAAGCAGAGGCAGAAAATATCAAGTCTGATGACGTGATCAAAGAGATCTTGAGCCAAATTGAGGTGCCATAGTGAGTTTACCTCCTGAGGTCTTAAAGAAAGTTAAACTCTTAGAGATCAACACAAGAAAACTTGTGAATAATCTCTTTGCTGGTGAATACCATACGGCCTTCAAAGGTCAGGGTATGACTTTCGCTGATTTCAGGGAGTACGTTCCCGGTGATGACATTCGCTCGATCTCGTGGCCGCTGACTGCGCGCACGGGGAAACCTTATATCAAGACTTACGAAGAAGAGCGTGAGTTGACGCTGATCCTGGCTGTCGATGTCAGCGGTTCCAGTGATTTCGGAACAGGGCCTTACTTTAAAGGCGAAGTGATGACTCACTTGGCGGCGCTGCTCGCGTTTTCGGCCGTGAAAAATAACGATCAAATTGGTTTGTTATTGTTCAGCGACCAGGTTGAACACTTTGTTCCTCCGAAAAAAGGTCGTGGCCATGTTCGTCGTCTGCTGCGTGATTTATTTTATTATAAACCAAAAAGTCATCGCACTAAAATTTCTGCGGGCCTGAGCTTCTTGCAAGGGGCGGTGAAGAAACGCGCGACGATTTTTGTATTTAGTGATTTTATGGATCAGGGCTTTGAACAGAGTCTTCGTCTATTGGGAAGAAAACATGATGTGGTGGCATGTGTCGTCAACGACGCTGCCGAATATTCTTTGCCACGCATGGGCGTGATCGAAGTGCAAGATGCTGAAACCGGCGAAATTGTGACTGTCGATACGTCTTCACCCAGTTTCCGACAGGAGTACGAAGATGCAGTTCTAAAGCGCAAAGAGCAACGCGATCGTTTGTTGCGCTTGTCGCAAGTAGAGCGCGTTGATGTGAAATCCAGCGAGGATTATGTGGACCCTCTCGTGGCTTTCTTTAAGAAGAGAAAATAGTAATGGCTATTCAGTGCAGAGTCGAAATTCCTAAAGTTGAAGGACTCAAAGACGGCGAAATGACGGTGGGTCGTGTGGCTCATTTGCTATGCGAAGGGGAGTTCCCTAAAGACGTCAACGCCAAGAAATTGCACTTCGTAAAAACTCCGGAACAAAAGTATCTGATTCATCTTTTAAGGGCTGATTTTACCTCGCCAACTCAGGCTGATTTCACGGTGACGGGTTATGTGGCGGGTGAAATCAAATGGCCTGACTTACAAATGACTGACGGCACAGCATCATTCAGCTTAGGCCCTATGATGTATGATGTAATGACTGTGATTCCAAAACCAGATCCAAACGCTCCGTCGATTCCAGGACAAACAGCAAAGCAAGAACCCTATGGTCCTATCGGACCTGCGGAACTGCCAGTGCCTCATCTGTACTGGATTATTTTAGTTTCTGTGATTGGATTGGCTGCGGCTTTGATCATTTTCAAAGTTGTCAGAGTCATCCAACGTCGCAATATGATCGAGCGTTTGAAAGAGCACGATTCAGCATTGTCGCCATTGCATCAATTCCATCAAACCATGCGTAAGCTTCAACGCTCCAACCCGGCTTTCTTTGGTGGCACGGTCAATGAAGCGGACGTGCAATCTGCCATGGAAGAAATGCGCCTGATGTTGCGACTGTATTTGACTCGCAAATTTAAAATTCCAGCGATAGAGTGGAGTGGGCGTTTAATTATCAAAGATATTAAGAAACGCCATCGCAAAGTTTATTCTGAAGTGGGTCATGATCTTCAGGCTTTGATTAAAGAGTTCCAACATGCCTTTGAAAATAAGCAAAAGGTTACAAGCAGCGACGTTGTGAATATCGCAAAGCGTACGCGCAGTGTGATTGAAACGATAGAAGGTATCTCATGATCTTTCATTCGTACGCGGCATTTTGGCTTATTCTTCCGTTAGTGCTTTTGTTGGTGTGGACTTTGTGGCGCAGAAAGAAAAGAACTCCCACTTTACAATTTGGTTCGGTAGAGGTTCTAAAAACAGTGACGCCCAGTGTGCGCACTCGTTTGATGCATTTGCCATTGTTGTTAAAATCCTTGGGTATTGTCTTTGCGATTATTGCATTGGCCCGTCCACAGGAAATGAATACAAAAATTAAAAAGAACGTCGAAGGTATCGATATCGTCATCTGCTTGGATATTTCAGACAGTATGCTGATTGAGGATATGAAACCGCTGAACCGTTTGGAGGCTGCGAAAGATACGTTGAAGCGTTTCATTCAAGGCCGTAGTTCAGACCGTATTGGTTTGGTGATCTTTGCCGGTGAATCCTTCACCGTTGTGCCGCCAACATTGGATTATCAGTTGATCTTGCAACGTGTGGAAGAGATCACAACGGCTCAACAAGCTCGTATCAAAGATGGCACAGCAATCGGTGTGGCCCTTGCGAACGCAGCGGGTCGTCTGAAGGATTCAACTGCAAAAAGCCGCGTGGTTATCTTCATGACGGATGGTGAGAATAACAGTGGTACTATTGATCCAGAGACGGGTCTTGAGATTGCTAAAGGTTATGGCATCAAGATCTATTCGATCGGTATCGGTCATGATGGTCCGACGAAAATCCCAATTTACACGCGCGATATTTTTGGCCAGAAAGTAAAAACCTATCAGCCATTTGATAGCACAGTAAATGAAGATCTTTTGTCGCGCATGGCGAAAGACACAGGCGGTAAATACTATCGCGCTTCAAAAGAAGACTCGTTGGTAGGGATCTTTAAAGACATCGACTCTTTAGAGAAAACGAAAATTGATATTAATAAATTCACAAACTATACAGAGAAATTTCCGCCGTACCTGGTGATGGCCATTATTTGCTATTTGGCGGGTTTGATTTTGGGACGCTCTTGGTTAAGGAGGGTGCCATAATGTTTAGATTTGAAAATCTATCGGCCTTTAATTATTTGTGGGTTATTCCTTTTATCATTATCTTGGGATTTATTTTCGATCGTCGCTCAAGAAAGCGCATGGAAGCGGCGATTGGTTCGCGATTGTATCCGTATCTTTCAAGCTCTGTTTCTAAACGCAAACGTTCTGTGAAAACCGTTTTGCAAATTTTGACTGTGTTCTTCTTTGTGGTGGCGCTCGCTCGACCTCAAGCAGGGCAAAGCAAACAAGAAGTCAAAAGCGAAGGAGTGGAAATCATCTTTGCCGTCGACGTTTCTGAAAGTATGGAGGCGGAAGACGTGAAGCCATCACGGTTGGCCCAAGCAAAGACTGAACTGAGTCGTTTGGTGGACATGATGCCGGGAAATAAGATCGGCGTTCTTGCGTTTGCGGGATCTGCGGCATTGCTTTCTCCGATCACGAATGATCCAGGTGCCGTGAAAATGTACCTAGATTCTTTAGATACAAATTCAGTATCGTCTCAAGGGACAAACTTCCAGGAAGCTTTGGCGACAGCAAAAGAAGCCTTTGATCGCGGAGGTGTCGGAACGGATGATACCGTGAAAGTCACTCGTGTCATCATCATGGCATCTGATGGTGAAGATCACGAGCCGGGCGCCATTGAGGCCGCGAAAAAATTGACGGATGAAGGCATTCGTATTTTCACCGTGGCCTACGGAACTGAAA